>NZ_AUFB01000003.1 GCF_000426285.1 Rhizobium leucaenae USDA 9039
TTGATCCCTTCTTCGGAGATGAAGGAGACCCGCATGAAGAACTTGCCGGTATCGAGATCGTCGAACTGGCTGGAATCGACGATGTTGCAGCCTTGATCGGCCAGATAATTCGCTATCGCCGCAACGATCCCACGCGTCGATTGGCACGATACCCGTAGAACATAGCTCTTCATATCTCTTCCCTCGTAAGGCGGCTCATCTGTTGACCGCTCGCTTATAGCAATCGAAAGGCACGGGAAAGCTCCTCGCCCATTCCTCGCGACAGAGATTATGATAGGTGGCGAAAAATTCCGTTCCTATTGCGCCTTTCAGCCGCGTATCCCCGTCGTTCTGAAGGAAAGCTGTCGCAGATCGACGGGAAACCGATCAGGCAATGGCCGTCTGCTTCTTTCTCCACTTCCCCCAGCGGCTGGGTGTCGTCAGCTCATGGACAATCGCCCCCCCGATCGCCGAGCAGACGATGCAGCAACTGACGAAGACCGGGCCATGCGCCATGATATCGATCCTCAGCACGCCACAGACGACGCGCAGAAATGCCAGCGTGAAGGCATGGGTGATGTAGATGCTATACGAGGCATCGCCGAGATAGCTCAGCCAGCCGATGACGGGCAGCTTTGAGAAATCGATCGAGACGGCGGAGTAGAGAATGACGACAGCCGGAATTCCCCACATATAAGAGCGCATGCTGGCATCGCAGAGCGTCTCATTGATCAGCAGGAAGGCGAATCCGACCGCGAGAGCCGGCCAGGCGACCGCCTGCGGCAGCAGCGCTTTTTCGAGATAAAGCTTGGCGAGAACGACGCCCGCCAGGAATTCGTAGATGATCGGGTCGCCATAGACCGTCGTTGCCGTGGTTTCCACCGGAAACAGGCGGCAGGCGAGGATGATCGCCGTCATCGTGCCGAAAAGGGCATAGAGCCGCCATTTTTCACGCACGAGCAGCAACAGGCCGAAGACGAAATAGAAGAACATTTCGTAGTTGAGCGTCCAGCCGGGCACGACGACGGGAGCGATGAGGCTGGGATCGGCGGGATTGCGCCAAGGCAGGAACAGAAGCGATGCGGCAAGATGGGGAATGTCGAACACCGTCGATTTCAGGATCGATGGCGCAACGAGAGCGACGGTGGCGGAAAACAACGTTGCCAGCCAATAGAGCGGTACGATGCGCTGGATGCGGCGGCGATAGAAATCGAGCGGGCGCACTTCGCGGCCCGTCGTAGTCAGCCACATGACGAAACCGCTGAGCACGAAGAAAATATCGACACCGGTCTCGCCGAAGAGACGGAACTGCCAGTCGAAGCCGGAATTGACCTTCGGCACCTGCAGCACTGAATGAAAATAGACGACCATCAGCGCGGCAATGGCGCGTAGATACTGCAACTGTACAAGCATCCCGATCCTCATGCGGCCTCGGCCGACGCAAGGCAAGGTCAGCCGGGCACTCTGCTGCCATCCATATTTGCCGGCTGTGTCCGGGCAGTGCGCGGCTTGTCAGAAGCGCGCATGTACCCGACCAGCAACCAAAGCAGGCCGGCGATCTTGATGGAAAAGATCGCCGTGCCGCCGATCATCATATTCAGAAAAATGAAAAGAGAGAGTGAATGACCGCAACGTCTTTGCGCCGGCGTCTCGCCGCCGGGAAAAAGACAAACGAACAGCCAGAACATGATCAAGCCGAAAATCGTCGAACCGTAGATGAGATAGACGTAACCGCTGTCGGCAAATTCGCCGATGCGTGCAATATCCAGGCCGAGGATCGCCTGGAAATCGAGGTCCAACATCTTCTTGATCGTAACGCCGATGCGGCCGGTGAAATTGTCGCCCACTTCGTCCGGCTTCATGAAGTGCACGAAGAAGCCGATCAAAATTATCAGCGGCATCAGGATGAGATCGAAGGCCTTCGGGATCTTCGGGAAGACGAAATAGCCGATGATGCTGATAAAGGAAAAGATCAGCATCGTGCGCGTGTCGTTGGTAAGCAGGATCAGCAGCACCGTCGACACGAAGAGCGCCTTCTCGATCTTGCCGAGCTTCGGCCAGAACGAGAGCAGATAAATGACGATGACGCCGCAGAAATTGGCGAGCGACACCTGCTCCAGGAAGATCGACGAGGAACGATGGTCGATGAGACCGAACGAGAAGCGGCCTTCAAAACCGAGCGCGTTGGCGAACAGGCCGGTACTGTTGAAGCTTGCCTGCTTGATGCCGCGGGTATTCTCGAAATATTCGCCGGGATGGAACAGGCTGACATAGAAGGGTGTGCTGACGATCTCGCAGACCAGAAACAGCAGCACGAAAAAGCAGCCGATGCGGAAAGCAAGCTTCACCGTCCGCTCGCTCGCCCAACTGCCGATGCCGGCGAAGGCAACGATGATCAGCACGTTGCGGAACTGATCGATGAAAGGCATGCGGTTCATCACGGTGATGTAGATCGTGATGATCAGCGTGAATATCAGATAGAGGAAGATCGGCAGATCCTCCTCGTAGATGCCCTTTTTCAAAAGGTAGGCGACGCTGGAGAGCATCATCATGCCTTCGCAGAGCACGACATGCGAGACGGCAAGCGGCGTGATGTTGTGGTTGATATAGGCGAGGATGCAATTGTAGAGGACAGAAAACAGCGTGATCGCCAGGATCGGGTAGTCGATGCGCTGCTTGTCCGTGAGGCTTTTCATGAAATGTCCAGGGCTGCCGCATCCATCGGCCGGGCCAACCATAGCAGCGCCGTGATTCGGCACAAAGCGCTATCCGCCCGCTCGCTTCCGCCGATCAGCCCTCTGGCTTGACGCTGGCGCAGGCCACGGCAAGCGCCGTTTTCCCGCCGACGGCAGTGGTGATCGTCTTCATCTGCGGCCGGTCCTTGCCGCCGCGCGGCTGCACGTTCAACGGCTCCTGCGATGGCCACCAGTCGCCGGCGGCCCAATAGGTCCAGCCGAGCCAGACGTCGCTATTATCAGCCATGACGTCGAAGACCTGCTTCAGCCCGTCGAGGCAGGGTTGATTTGCTGCAACGCCGAATTCACCGAGAAAGCCGCGCTTGCCGTTTTTGCGCAGCCAGGCGGTCACGTCGGTCAATCCTTGTTTGGCCTGGTCGCTGCCATCACAGACGGGATGCGTACCGGAACTGTCGGCATCGAGATACTGGTGAAACTCGAATGCGTAGAAATCGAGCGGATCCTTGACGCCGAGCATGACGGCATCGTTGGCGCCACCGCCGAGCTTGTCGGCAGCCCAGCTCGATGCGCCGGTCCAGTTCGTGCCGGGTACGAGGACAAGGTTGCGGGCACCGACCGTGCGAATGCTGCGAATGGCGGTATTGGCGGCCTCCAGCCAATCCGGAGCCTTGATGTCATGGGGCTCGTTCATCAGGCCGAAGACCACGCCCTTTTGATTGGCGAACTCAACGGCGAGGCGCGCCCAGAAATCACCGAAAGCGAGATCGGTCGCAGGCGCCTGCGTGAGTTGGTCCTTGTCGTAATAGCCGAAATTATGCGGATCCAGGACGACGGCCATGCCATGCTCCTGAATAAGGTCGACGGCATCCCTGAGCCGCTGCAGCTCCGCGCCGTCGAGCGGCTGCCCAAGTACCGGCTGCAGCCGCTCCCAGCGGAAGGGCAGGCGGACGACATTCATGCCCTTTTTGGCAAAATAGCGCACCGTATCCTCAGACGGATAGGTGTAGTTGGTGCCGAGCACGCCGGTGCGGTCGCCATATTCGGCCCCGGAAAGATTGACGCCCCGATAGCAGAGCTGCGATGCGGCAAAGCTGGGATCGGTCTCAGCCGCCGAGGCGAGCAGAACCGCTACAGCGAGCGATTGGCGCAGCAGCTTCTTTGCCAGTCCGGTCATTGCAAGCTCCTGTTCTTCCTCGTCGCTGGTGTGCCCGTTTCATATGAACTTCCCGGTTGAATATTGATGAAGAGATCGGCTTGGCCGGCTCTCTCCGGCGTCTTGTCACGAGACTTCCTGGGAACGTCCTTAATGTTCCGTTAGCCAAACATTTCTAAACTCCGGGCATCTGCTGCGCAGGACCTGCGGGCGGACCCATGAAAGTCTGTCATGAGCTCATTGGAACGAAGCAAGCGATCGAGCCAACTTCCGGGTTGGCACAGCACCGAGCCGTCGGAAGCACGGCGCGAAGGCTTGCGCTCGCGCAGTCCTGTGCTGCGGCCGAGGGACTTTGTTCATGAGCTTCGGCCTGTTGCCGCCGAAGAACCGGCCGGTCCGGTGACGCCGGCAAGCTCCGCCCCGCCAAACTCCGCCCGAGATAAAATTCTTCGCGAACTCGAGCGCAAATCTGAAGCCGCGCCACTGCCGATCGTGGAGCCGGTCATTATCGCAGCCCCCTTGGCCACTGAGCCGGCTGTGACTGCCGAACCGCAAACGGTCTTGCCTGCGCGGACGCCTGCGGCCGATACGCCGCTCCTCGATTTGCGCTCGGCTGTCCGATCGATCTGGGCGAAGAAGCTGCTGGTTCTTGCGCTTGCCGGCGTCGGGGCGGTGCTCGGCGCCGCCATCATCCCGCTGCTGCCGCAGAAATTCACGGCCGAAACCAGTCTCTATTTCGATCCTCGGCAAGTGGGAGGCTCTGATTCCCCGCAGGCCGCTCCCATTGCGCCGGAGCTGATCCTGACGATGATCGACAGCCAGACCCAAATCCTTTCCTCCGGCAAGGTGCTGGGCCGGGTCGTCGATGCGTTGAAGCTCGATCAGGACCCGCAATTCAGCGGCGGCGCCACCGGCGATGCTGCAAAATACGTGGCGACGGCAGCGCTCGCAAAGGCGGTGCAGATCGCTCGCGAGGCCAGCACTTATGTCGTGTCGCTGAAGGTGACGACGCGCGATCCGCAGAAATCAGCCAAAATCGCCAACCAGCTTGTTACCTCCTTCATGGAGGAAGAGAACAAGGCGGCGGCGAATAGCTACCGGACCAGCAATACCGCGCTGGACAGCCGGCTCGAAGATTTGCGCCAGCAGGTGCTTGCTGCCGAAAAGGCGGTCGAAGTCTACCGCGCCGATAACGATATGGTCGCCGTCGAAGGCAACCTGATCTCCGACAAGCGCCTGACCGCGCTGAACGACATGCTGGTGACTGCGCAGCAAAAGACGATCGAAGCCAAGGCGCGGGCCGAGGCGGCCAATAAGCTGAGTTTCGAGGATGTCGTCTCAAACGGCCCTTCGGCGAATGCGACGGCAACGTCCACAGCGCTCAGCAGTCTTCGCCAGCAATATGCGACGCTCGCCGCCAATGTCGGCAGCCTGCAAAGCCAGCTCGGTGCCCGTCATCCGCGCCTGCTTGCCGCCAAATCCTCGCTAGACAGCCTCGCGGCGGAAATTCGCAGCGAGCTGCAGCGCCAGACGACCTCGGCCCGTGCCGATTACGAGCAGGCGCAGAAGGCCGAGCAGGATATCGCCAAGGAATTGGCGGTGCAGAAGGCCTCGCAGGTCAATACGTCGGGCAAACTGGTCGGATTGAACGAATTGCAGCGCAAGGCGGCTGCCGCACGTGAGGTTTACGAGGCGCTGCTGAAGCGTTCCGGCCAGACGAGCGACGCGCAGGACCTGTCGCAGAACAATGTCCGTGTTATCTCCGAGGCCGAACCGCCGCTGACGGCGAATGGACCGAGCCGAAAGGTGATGATGGTGGCCGGATTGATCGCCGGCGCCCTGTTCGGCATGAGTCTTGGCGCCGCCTTTGCCATCCTCGCCGGTCTGTTCCGGCATCCGGTTGTCCGCGGCTATCTCGGGAAGTGATCTCCGTCGCCACCTTGCGTCCGGTGGTTCTTTCAAGATCGGGGATGCAATTGCGCGTCCGCTGTTCTAAAAGTGAATTGATGCAGAGAGTGATTGCATTTTGCTAATGAAGGCATAAAGACAATCTTACTGTGCTGTGCAATAGGTGGTGGGACAATTTATGCGAGAGAAGCGGTCTGCTGTTCCGTTGACCGGCGCCAGGGAAAACTGACCCATGGTGCCCGCGGATAAGCTCGTCCTGCCGTTCCTGGCGCTGCCGCGCTCGACCAAACGTGCGCTGGCGCTGATCGTCGATGCCAGCCTTTGCGTACTGACCGTCTGGTTCGCCTATTGTCTGCGCCTGGATGACTGGGTCATTCTGGAGGGCGTGGAATGGCTGCCGGCGATCGTTTCGCTTCTCGTTGCCATACCGATCTTCATCGTCCTTGGCCTCTATCGCGCCATTTTCCGCTATGCGGGCATGTCGGCCTTCATGACCGTCGTCAAGGCAGTGTCGATCTATGCGCTCGCCTTCATGACCATTTTTACCGCGATCAGCGTACCCGGCGTGCCCCGTACGGTCGGCATCCTGCAGCCACTGCTGCTGTTGATCGCCATCGGCCTGTCGCGTATGTGGACGCGTTATTGGCTCGGCAATGCCTATCAGCGGCTGTTGAATCGCAATCAGCTCGCCAAAGTGCTGATCTACGGCGCCGGCTCTTCCGGCCGGCAGCTCGCCGGTGCGCTCGCCAACAGCGCCGAGCTGAATGTCGTCGGCTATCTCGACGATGACAAGCATCTGCAGGGCAGCATCATGGGCGGCCTGCCCATTTATGATCCCGCCGACCTGTCTGCCTTGAGCGTATCGAGCGAGATCAGGGACGTGCTGCTTGCACTGCCGAACGCGACGCGTCAGCGCCGCAACGAAATTCTCGAGAGCATGCGCAAGGCGCGCGTCACCGTGCGAACCATGCCTGATCTGACGGCGCTCGCCCAGGGACGCGTCGCGGTCTCCGACCTGCGCGAACTCGATATCGAAGATCTGCTCGGCCGCAACGTGATCGCGCCCGATCGCGCGCTCATCGAGAAAAATATCCGCGGCAAGGTGGTTATGGTCACCGGCGCCGGAGGCTCGATCGGCAGTGAGCTCTGCCGCCAGATTCTAAAAAACGGCCCGTCCTGCCTGCTGCTGGTCGAGCAGAATGAATTCGGGCTCTACGCCATCCACGGTGAGCTGGAGAAATCAGCGGCGACGGCCGGCGACGGTGATATCCGCATCATCCCTTTTCTGGCTTCCATCCGCGACGGCCGGCGGCTCAGGCAGATCATGGAGGCTTGGCGGCCGAAAACCGTCTACCACGCTGCTGCCTACAAGCATGTGCCTCTCGTCGAGTACAATCCTGTCGAAGGCATTCGCAACAATGTCCTGGGAACGCTGACAACGGCCGAGGTGGCGCGTGATTGCGGCGTCGAGGATTTCGTTCTGATCAGCACCGACAAGGCCGTGCGTCCGACCAACATCATGGGCGCAAGCAAGCGGTTGGCGGAAATGGTGCTGCAGGCCATGGACGCGGACCGCAAACCGGGTGCCGGCGGCACGAATTTTGCTATGGTTCGGTTCGGCAACGTGCTGGGTTCATCGGGTTCGGTCGTGCCGCTCTTTCGCCAGCAGATCCGGGATGGCGGTCCGATCACGCTGACGCATCCCGATATTACTCGCTATTTCATGACGATTCCTGAGGCGTCGCAGCTCGTCATCCAGGCCGGCGCCATGTCCGGCGGCGGCGACGTCTTCCTGCTCGATATGGGCGAACCGGTCCGCATCGCCGATCTTGCCCGCCGCATGGTGGAGTTGTCCGGTCTGACCGTCAGGGACAAAGACGAGCCGGAGGGCGATATTGAGCTGGAGATCACCGGCCTCAGGCCTGGCGAAAAACTCTATGAAGAGCTCCTGATCGGCGACAACCCGCAGGCGACATCCCATCCGCGCATCATGCGAGCCAAGGAGGATTTCCTGCCCTGGGCGGAGCTGTCAAAGAGGCTCGCGTCCCTTGAGGCAGCGCTGGATGAAAACGACATTCCGCAGGCAAGAACCCTGCTGCAGAAGCTGGTATCCGGCTACGTGCCCAACGGCGAAGTGGTGGACCTCGTTTTCCGCGAGCGCGAGGTGGATCTAACCATCGATCAACCGGATTTCGACAGCGTCGCAGGGCCGCAACCTTCGAAAAGCAAAGCGGTTTCGGCGGGAACGCCGAAAGACGCAGCAGTTCTGCGGTTTCCTGGAAGCTGAACCGCCTCAGCGTTGTTCGGCGCTTCCGACAATCGATTGAGGCTTGGCCTTCACGGTATAGATCCAGCGGCGAAGCTGATCGCAGACGCGGAACCAATGCGCTGTTGCCCGCAGCAGAAAAGGCCGCTTCACGGCACGGTAATGTACGCGCTTGCCGATCGTCGTATCGGCACGGAATGGGCTGAAATCCGCCAGATTTTCAAGGGTGGCGAAGGTTTCGACCCCGGTCGACCAGCCGCGCTCGAGGGCGACATCGTAAGGAAGAAGCATCGGCTTCAGCGCGACCAGCAGCTTCTTCGCCGCCTTTCTGCTGACGATGTAGCACGCGGCCGATCCCTGCGGCCCATGCATGCAGCGGCCGACAATGTCGTATTCGGCCGTTTCGGATATCGGCTTGAAGCCGACCAGGCGATGATTGACGAGCTTCACCAGGCGTGCGCCGCAAACGCTGTCCATGGCGGCGAGCGCACGCGGTATCAATCTCTGGTTGAGTTCGACATCATCCTCCATGATGATGGCCATCTTGTCGCCGCTTGCGACGAATTGCTGCAGGGCGAGCAGATGGCTGCGATAGCAACCATATTCGCCGGCCAGCAATTTACGCCCGTTGTGATAGATGAATTGCCGCGGCTGGAAGTCGACGCGGTCGCGTTCCGGAATCGTGCTGCCATCGACAGCAGGAATTCGCGTGACGCTCAGGCCATATTGAGCGGCCTGCCCGCGCAATCTTTCCCAGCGTTCGGGCGAACGATCGAGATTGATGACGTAGATACGAACCTGCGGTGCCAGACTGTCGACACTGGGTACTTCCGCACATGCGATGATCCGATTGGTTCGCTCGAGAATCACCTTTACTCCCACAAACAGAAATCCCGACGACAATAAACTGGAGCGACAGCCGGTTTAGTATATAGCAGGCTTCTTACTTTTCGCAAACTTAGATTGCACGCCTATGGTGTATGCTCAAGTAAAAGCGTTTTCATCGACGTAATTTGCTGTGAACGAATGGCAGGTTGCGGACATGCCCCGAGCCCCCGTCATTTTCACGTGCATTTGTTGGCGGGCAGCGCGGGCATTATTATATCTAAGATAGAAGGCGTCTGTTGTAGCGCCCGCGTGGCGGAAGGATCCTAGAAATCCATGTGGACCAAACTGAAACTCGTCATTGCCGCATTGCTTCTCGCCAGCCTCGTGCCCGTGCCGGCTTTTGCCGACAATCCGCTGCTTCCCAAGCCCTATGTCCGCCCCGTCTATCCCTATAAGGACCTTCCGGGCGTGACCGAACCGAAGATGGCTGCCGACGAAAAATTTGAGTGCCGCACGACGACGGTGCGGATCCGCGGTTTCCACGAGGGCATCTTCTATCACAACATGCCGCGCCTCGGTTATATCTGCGAACAAAACGGCGTCATCTCCGAAGGCACCGGCAAGCCGAACTATCAGTATTGGCAATACAACGGTCCGAACCGATAAGCTCCGCCGTTGTCGAAAATAACCGGCATCAAGATCGACCCTAGACGGTTCCGCGTCGCAGCGGCTGCGTATTTCTATACGCCAATCTGAAAATGAATTTCATCAACACGAGTATTTTCCGGAAGCTCGTTGACGGATGCGAAAATTTCGCTCAAGCTGACGAAAATAAATTACGCAGCGGGAACGATACCAGTATGCGAGTGGGGATCATCGGACTCGGATTCCGTCTGGGATATCTGGGTTATGTTTTCAAAGCCATTGACGACAGCTTCGAGATCGCGGGCTATGTGGATCCCGAGCCGGCGGGCCTGCAGGGTCTCACCGAAAAGGGCATTTCGGCCGGCAAGGCCTATGCTTCCCCGAAGGACCTGATCGCGGGTGAAAAGCTCGATCTGCTGATGATTGGCTCGCCGAACCACATGCATCTCGATCATATTCGCCTCGGCCTTGAGGCCGGCCTGAAGATCTTCTGCGAAAAACCGATCGTCTCCACCATCGAGCAGAGCATCGAACTGGCTCATTTGATGGCGAAATTCGGTCACGAACGCCTGATGGTCGGCCTGGTGCTGCGCTATTCGCCGCTCTATCGAGATCTACGGGCGGTTCAGGCAGCTGGAACGCTCGGTCAGATCGTCTCCATCGAGGCGGCCGAGCATATCGAGCCTTACCACGGCGCTTTCTTCATGCGCGATTGGCGACGCTATGAGCGCTATTCCGGCAGTTTCATGCTGGAAAAATGCTGCCACGACCTCGATCTCTATAACGGCGTGGTCGGTTCCAGACCGGAGCGGGTCGCAAGCTTCGGCGGCCGCAAGAGTTTCGTCCCCGCCAACGACCCCGCGCGTGAGGGGATCAACGACCTCGAAATCTTCCATCGCAAGCCGAGCGGATGGATGGGGTCGAACCGCGTCTTCGACAGCGACGGCGACATCATCGACTACCAGGTGGCGATCATCGAATATGCCAATGGTGTCGGCATGAATTTTCACACCAATCTCAACGTGCCGGACCAGTTTCGTCGCTTCGCCGTCATGGGCTCGCGCGGCATGGCCGAGGGCGATTTCATCCGCGGTTATCTCGATGTGCATGAGATGCTGACCGGCAAGAAAGTCATCGAAAACAAATATGCCGCGACCGAACTGTCGCAGCATTATGGCGCCGACGAGCAGATGGCAGCCGATCTCATCGCCCATGTGAAGATGGGCGCAGCCCTGCCGGTCTCGACGCTCAACGCCTTGGAGGCTGGAATTCTCGCTTTGTCGATGGACGAGGCACGCATGAAAAGGACTGTCGTCGATCTCAGGCCCATATGGGACCAGTTCGACGAAGCGCTGCACTCGCGAGCCGCATAGAGGGAGGCGCAAGATGGGTGTTCAACGCAGCACGGTCATCTTCGCCTGGCTCCTGCTTCTTCCGGCCGTTCTCTACGTCGTCGTCATCGTCGCCTATCCGCTGGTCGATACCGTCATCCTGTCCTTCACCGACGCCTCGCTGAAGAAGCTGACGAACTGGGTCGGCTTCGAAAATTATGCGAAGATTTTCAACGAGACATTTGCCTCGGTGATCGTCCGCACCTTCATCTGGACGTTCTTTTCCGTGTCGATCAAGATGATCATCGGCACTTTCGGGGCGCTGATGCTGAATTCGGCGGTTCCCGGCCGCTCGCTTTTTCGGGTGCTGACCATGCCGCCCTGGATCGTGCCGATGGCGATCGGCATCTTCATGTGGGGCTGGATGTATAATGGCCAGTTCGGCATGATTTCCGGCCTGCTGCAGCGCTTTGGTCTGGTCGATGGCCCGGTGGCCTTCTTGGCCTATGGCAGCACCGCCTTCTGGGCGACGATCATAACCGACGTCTGGATCGGCGTGCCGATGGTGACGCTCTATATGCTGGCTGCCATGCAGTCGATTCCGCAGGATCTGTACGAGGCCGCCTGGACAGATGGTGCCGGACGGGCCTACCGTTTTCGCCGCATTACGCTGCCACTTCTGGTGCCCTCCCTGGTCACCATGTCGATGTTGTCGCTGATTTCGACATTCAACTCCTTCGATATCATCTGGATCCTGACCCGCGGCGGCCCGAACGGGGAAACGACGACGATGATCATCGACACCTATAAGACGGCGATCGGGTCCTACAAATACGGTGAAGGTGCTGCTCGCGCGGTGTTGATCTGCATCTTCCTGTCGCTCTTCTGCCTTGCCTATTTCCGCCTCACAAGCCGCTTTGCAACGGGGGACAAGCGATGAGCCATCCGTCGATGATCAATCGCTACAGGTGGTACGAGCTCATCGGCATCTATGTCGGTATCCTGCTGTTCCTCACCTTCGTTCTGGCGCCCTTCATCGAAGGGTTCCTTGTCTCGCTGAAGCCCCTCAGTCAGCTTTTTTCCTCGCCCTACCGCTTTATTCCCGAAAACGGGTCATTGGCGGCCTATCGGACGATGTGGACCAGCGTGCCGGGCTTCGGCTGGTACATCTTCAACTCGTTTCTGATTTCCGGCACGATTACCATTATCGTCCTGATCCTGGTGGTCCCAGCGGCCTATGCCTTCGCG
This sequence comes from Rhizobium leucaenae USDA 9039, assembly GCF_000426285.1. Lineage (GTDB taxonomy): Bacteria > Pseudomonadota > Alphaproteobacteria > Rhizobiales > Rhizobiaceae > Rhizobium > Rhizobium leucaenae. Next base: position 12,055 of record NZ_AUFB01000003.1, read on the forward strand.
CGTTTCGAGTTCAGGGGCTCCGGACTGCTGCTAGGCGCTTTTCTTGCCGTCAAGATGTTCTCCGGCGCGGTCCTGCTGATCCCGCTATTCCGGCTCATGCGCTCCTTCGGCGTGCTCAACACCTATTTCGCCATGATCGTGCCGGGGGTCGCCTTCATCATCCCGACCGGCATCTGGCTGCTGCACACCTATATGAGGCGCATCCCCCGGGAGCTCGACGAGGCTGCTTATGTCGACGGCGCAAGCCAGCTCTATACGCTGCGCCGCGTCATCCTGCCGATCGCCATGCCGGGTATTGTCGTGGTGGCGATTTCCTCCTTCATCGAAGCCTATGCGCAGCAGTTCATCTATGCGCTCACATTCAATTCAAAGACCGAATACATGCCGCTGCCGGTTGGGTTGTTCGCTTATTTCGGCAGGCAAGAGGTTGTCTGGAACGAACTCATGGCTGCAAGCTTCGTCGGCATCGCGCCGGCGCTGGTCGTGATCTTTTTCCTGCAACGTTATCTCGTCAGCGGTCTGACCGCCGGCGCGGTGAAGCAATAAAACACGCAAAATCACCAGAGAACGGGAGCTTAAACGTGACATTCCATTTCAAAACAGGGCTGCTTGCCCTTGCTTTGCTCGGCTCCACCGCGCTTGGCGCGGTGAATGCCCAAGCCGCCGACAAGGAAATTAGCTGGATCTATTGCGGCGACAGCATCGATCCGATCCATGTGAAATATATCAAGCAATGGGAAGACAAGAATCCGGGCTGGGCCGTCAAGCCCGAGGTCGTCGGCTGGGAGCAGTGCCAGGACAAAGCGACGACGCTCGCCGCAGCCGGCACGCCGGTCGCCATGGCCTATGTCGGTTCGCGCACGCTGAAGCAGTTTGCCGAGAACGATCTTATCGTTCCCATCCCGATGACGGACGAGGAGAAGAAGAGCTACTATCCGAATATCGTCGATACCGTGACCTCCGGCGGCCAGCAGTGGGGTGTGCCGATCGCCTTCTCGACCAAGGCGCTCTATTGGAACAAGGACCTCTTCAAGAAGGCGGGTCTCGATCCGGAAAAGCCGCCGACCACCTGGGCCGAGGAAATCGCCGATGCCAAGGCGATCAAGGAAAAGACCGGCATTCCCGGCTATGGCCTGTCGGCCAAGACCTTCGACAACACCATGCACCAGTTCCTGCACTGGGTCTACACCAACAACGGCAAGGTGATCGACGGCGACAAGATCGTCCTCGACAGCCCGGAAGTGCTGGCCGCCCTTCAAGCCTATAAGGACATCACGCCTTACTCCGTCGAAGGACCGACGGCTTACGAACAAAACGAAGTGCGCGCCATCTTCCTGGATGGCAAAGTCGGTATGATCCAGGCGGGCTCGGGCGCCGCCTATCGTCTCAAGGAAACGAAGATCAACTGGGGCGTCGCACCGCTGCCCCTCGGCCCTTCCGCCAAGGGGCAGGGCACGCTGCTCATCACCGATAGTCTTGCTGTTTTCAAGGGCACTGGCGTCGAGGACAAGGCGATCGAATTTGCCAAGTTCATCACCTCTCCGGGTCCCCAGGGCGAATACGAACTGCAGGGCGGCGCTGGCCTCACGCCTCTGCGTCCATCCCCGATGGTCGACGAGTTCGAGAAGAAAGATCCCTTCTGGAAGCCGTTTATCGACGGCATCAGCTACGGTGGTCCCGAGCCGCTGTTCAAGGACTATAAGGGCTTCCAGAACGTCATGATCGAGATGGTCCAGTCGGTCGTGACGGGTAAGGCCCAACCGGCGGATGCCTTGAAGAAGGCGGCTGCCGATCTTGAGCAGTATAAATAACTCCCAGCAACGAGGCCGCGCGCATCTAGCGCGCGGCCGCTTTTTTTGGGGCCATGCCTCCTCTACAATGTGCCGAGCGGAGACAGAATTTGGGACAGCTTCACCTTAACCAGGTCAAGAAATTCTACGGCCACTTCGAAGTCATCAAAGGCGTCGAGCTTGACGTGATGAACGGCGAGTTCGTCGTTTTCGTCGGCCCTTCCGGTTGCGGCAAGTCGACCCTGCTTCGAATGATCGCCGGTCTCGACGACGTCACCAGCGGCGACATCATCATCGACGGCGCGCGCGTCAACGATCTGCCGCCGGTCAAGCGGGGCATCGCCATGGTGTTCCAGTCCTACGCTCTTTATCCGCATATGACGGTGTTCGAGAATATCGCCTTTCCCTTGCGCGTCGAGAAGATGGCGGAAGACAAGCTCAAGGCCAGGGTGGAGCACGCCGCTCGCATATTGCATCTCGATCAGCGCCTGCAGCAAAAGCCGGGCATGCTGTCGGGTGGCCAGCGGCAGCGCGTCGCCATCGGCCGGGCGATCGTCCGAGAGCCGAAGATCTTCCTGTTCGACGAGCCCCTGTCGAACCTCGACGCGGCCCTGCGCGCCGACATGCGCATCGAGCTTGCCAAGCTGCACCAGCAATTGCAGGCGACGATGATCTATGTGACCCACGATCAGGTCGAAGCCATGACCATGGCCGACCGGATCGTCGTTCTCAATGCCGGCGAGATCGCCCAGACCGGCGAACCGCTGGAGCTCTATCATAAGCCGGCAAATAAATTCGTCGCCAGCTTCATCGGTAATCCCAAGATGAATTTCCTACCCGTGACCTGCAAGGGCGTCAGCGAGGCAGGTGTCGAGGTGGATTACAAAGGCCAGACGGCGTTGCTGCCGGTGACCCCGCGAGACGGCGCCGTCGGCAAGGAGCTGACGCTTGGCATCAGGCCGGAGCATGTGCAGCTCGGCGGCGGCGATATATCCCTGACAGTCATGCCAACCGTAATCGAGCGGCTGGGGGCGCAGACGGTCGCCTACGCGGCGCTGGAACGGTACAGCGGCGAGAATTTTTGCGCCACTCTGCCGGGAAGCGTCGCCATCCGCACGGACGTGCCGTTGGTCACCGGCATTCACCTGGCCGACTGCCATCTTTTCGACGAGAACGGTGTGGCTTTCGAGCGCAAGGTGGAGTTGACGGATGTCGATATGGAGCTGTTGAGCACACCTTCGCACCGGTAGGAAGAAGGCTGCGCTTGGCGCGCTTGAGGGGTGCTCAAGCGCGCCCCCTCATCCGCCCTTCAGGCACCTTCTCCCCGAGGGGAGAAGAGGTGATCACGCCCTACCAGACCAGCCCGCGAGCCGCGACATCTTCGACGCGGGTGACGATGCCGTCGCGGTGAAACACCATGCGGTCGTATAGGTTGGAGACGACGCAGGTGTGGTTGGGAATGATGCGGATTTTGTCGCCGATCGCCGGACGAGGCCCGCCGCATTTCGAAAGATCGATCACCCCGTGCTCTTCCGAGAGATTCGTGATGATAGCTTCGGGGTAGCCGACCACTGTGCCGTAGTCCGAAAAGCCGAGGAGATCGGAGGTCAGCGCCTTGGAACCGGCGTCGATCACGGCGCGGTCCGGCGTTGGGCGCGAGACGACGGTGGCGAGGATATGCATGGCGCAATCCTCCTCGCCGCAATGACCCGCGCGCACCATCGAGCGATCGTTGTAGATATAGGTGCCGGCGCGGTGCTCCGTGGCTGCGGTCACCAGATGCGCCTGGTAGAGGCTCGGCGTGCCGCCGCTGCTGACGATGGGGCAGTCGATGCCGTCACGCTTCAAGAGCGAGATGGTCTCGGCCAGGAAGGTCTGGATGGCCGCAGCGCTGTTCGGTTTCGGATAGGTCATCAAACCGCCGAAAGTCAGGCCCGGCTTGCCGGCGATATCTCTGGCCAGAGCCGCAGCCTCTTCAGGCGATTGCACGCCGCAACGCCCACCGCCGGTATCGCATTCCACCAGGACGGTAAGGGGCTTCCGCGCCGCGAAATGAGCGGACAGGCCGTCGACCGTCGCCTTGCTGTCGGCGACGACCTTCAGCCCCGCGATGCGATCGTTCAGCGTGGAGAGGCGGGTAAGCTTTTCCGGCCCGATGATGTTGAAGGTGATAAGGATATCTTCGAAGCCGGCATCGGCGAACACTTCGGCCTCGGTGATCTTCTGGCAGTTGATCCCCTTTGCGCCCGCCGTCACCTGGGCGCTCGCGAGCGCGGGGATCTTGTGGGTCTTGATATGCGGCCGGAAATTCAGCCCGTGTGCGTCCATATAGGACTGCACGCGGGCGATATTCGCCGCCATGCGGTCTTCGTCGATGATCGGCCGCGGCGTCGAGAGCGCGTCGATGCGATCGCCCGACCTGGGGCTGATCTCGGAGACGATGTGATGCGCCATATCAGGCAGCTCCCTCTTTTGCCGCATGCGGGTCGGCAACCATCGGCCAGATATCCTTCGGCGCGCGGCGATAGGGCGTGCGCGCCGGATTGTTCGGATAGGGCGTTCCGGCCGAACAATAAAGGATTTCCGACGCGATCTTGGAGAATGACGCATAGAAGTGGTTGGTCGACTTGATCACCAGGATTTTCTTGCGGGTGGGATCAATCCCCATCACCGAGAAAAGGCTGGGATCGAAGCTTTGGGCGCGCGTCGAATTGAGGATGATGTCGATGCCGTTGAGTTCGATATGCGCGGCATCACCAAAGGGCGCGAAACTTTCGCCGAAACGCATTTCGGCATTGGCAACGAGCCGCACGACCTTGACGATGCCGTCGATCGGATTGCCGGTGCCAGGCGCCGATTTTGCTCCAAAGCGCAGCGGAATTTCCGCGCCTTCGCCGGCCGCCATGCAGATTTGCACTGCCATCGGATCCCAGATCGTGCCGATTGCCGTCTCGCGGGCGCCGTGGGCAAGCAATTCTTCCAGGATGACGGTCGCATCGCCCGCCGTGCCGCCGCCGGGATTGTCCCAGACATCGGCAATGACGACCGGACCTGAATGTGCGGCCATGGCTTGGGCCACCGCGAGCTTTTCATCGATCTGCGGCATCATGAAGGTGCCGCGCTTGGAAAAGAGCTCCAAGCCCAGCTCGCGAGCGAGAGCAGAACCTTTGTCCGGCTTATTATCGGTAACGACCAGCAGCTTCGTGCCCATTTCCGGCACGTCGCCGGCCATGAAGCCGTGGATCACCGAGATCGACAGGATGTCGGCATCTTTCTCGATCGTCATGATCTTGTCGACAAAGGAGCGCATCGGCTCGCGCGAGGTGGGGTAGACGTCGATCATCCGGCAATCGAAGACCGACATGACCGCTTTGACTCGGCCCTCCAGCGTATCGACAGCGATGCGCCAGAGGTCTTCGGCGCGATCGACGAAGTCCGTGTGCGGGAATTCCTTGAAGTAGACGAAGAAATTCGCCGCCGCGAGCCGCTTTTTAGTCAAATGGCTGTGCGGATCGAGTTCGGCGCAGACAAGAATGTCCGGCCCGACGATCTTACGGACCCGGGTGAGAAAATCGCCTTCTGGGTCCTCGTAGCCGGCGGCAACCATCGCCCCATGCAGGCCGAGCACGACGGCGTCGACCGGCATGGCGGCGCGAAGCTGGTCGAGAATTTCGTCACGCAGTCCTTCATAAGCCGTCCGGTTCACCAAGCCGGCCGGGTCGGCCCAGGCGGCGGTGCCCTCGATCAATTCCCAGCCTTTTTCCGCGGCCACTTGCCGGCCGACGGTGATCGGTGCCGAACAGAGCGTCGGCGTCTCCGGATGTTCGCCGGGCGGCGCATAGAGGGAAGCCTCGAAAGCGCGTCGATCGACGCAGATCGGGGAGAATGTGTTCGTCTCGGTCGCGAGCACCGCGGTGAAAATGCGCAACGCCGTCGCCTCTATTCCATTGGGTTCGGCAGGTAACCGGTAAAGCCGGAAATCTTCCAGCGGCCTTCATGCAGACGGCAATAATAAAGCGTCTGCCATTTCAGCACATCGACGCTGCCGTCTTTCTTCTTCAAGCTGCCGTCGAATTTCTTGCGCACCAGCGCCGTCTCGCCTTCGATCTCGATGTCTTCCAGCGTGGTCGTGGTAAAGATTGCCGTGCGCGGGTCCTCCGCAAGCGATTGGCCGGCGAAATCGCGTGCCTGCCGCAACCATTCGTCGCGGTAGGCAGCAAGATTGGGGAAGGCGAGGCGCCATTTGTCGGGGCTGACCTCACGGCGGCCATCGATACCGATAAAGCCATCTTCGACGAAATCCTCCGCAACCAGCGACCAGTCGGCGGCAAGAAAGGCGCCGATGTCGCGCGGCACCAGCATCTCCCAGATTGCGTGTCGGGCAGCATCGTCGGCAGGGAAGGGATTTTTAAAAGGATCGCGCATTGTGTCCGCCGAAATTGAAATTCTTTTCATAAACTACGATTTTCACTGGTCAAATTCCGCTTTCTATGGTCATTTGTCAACGCAATAAGAAAATAATTTGCAGGATTCGAAAATGTCCATCAAGCGTTATGGGACTGGCCAGACGGGTGCGGGCGGCAAGCCGCTGCCCTTTGCGCGTGCGGTCGAAGCCAATGGCTGGCTCCATGTCTCGGGCCAGGTCGCCATGGAAGACGGCGAGATCATCGACGGCGGTATCATCGCCCAGACCCACAAGGCGATCGGCAATCTCATCGATATTCTCCATGAAGCCGGCTACGGCGTCGAGCATGTCGTCCGCGTCGGCGTCTGGCTCGACGATCCCCGTGACTTCTGGAGCTTCAACAAGATCTACCAGGACTACTTCGGCGCGCATCCGCCGGCGCGCGCCTGCGTGCAGTCGTCGATGATGGTGGACTGCAAGGTGGAGATCGATTGCATCGCGTATAAGACGCCGGAAGGCTGAAGCGGCAAGACTTCGGGGGAGGCAGCATGGCTTCGAAAAAGACCATGCGTTAAGGGGGAAGTCCGTGGATATTTTCACGACCATGCAGGAGGAAAGGGGGCGGCTGTCGCAGTCGGAAAACCGTATTGTCGACATCGTCCTCAACGACTTCGAATTCGCGGTCAATGCTTCCATCATCGAGCTTGCCGGCAAGGCGGATGTTTCGCCGCCGACCGTCACCCGCTTCTGCCGCCGCCTCGGCTGCGAGAGCTTTTCCGATTTCAAGGTGCAGCTTGCCCGCACCGCCTATGTCGGCATGCGCTATATCAAGCCCGAGCCGAAAAGCATCGAACCGGCGGATGTCGCCCAGGACATCATCACCAAGGCGCAGAATGCGCTGTTCCTGCTGCATCGCGGGCTGGATATCCCTGCCATCGAGCAGGCGTCGAACAGGCTTGCCGGCGCGGAGATGATCTACGCCTTCGGCTCCGGCGGCAATTCTTCGATGATCGCCAGTGAGCTGCAGAACAGGCTTTTCCGCCTCGGCCTGCGCGTCACCGCCAGTTCCGATCACAGCATGCAGTTGATGATGGCCGCCGCCGCCAAGCCCGCGGATGTGCTGATCGGTTCGTCGCTGTCCGGCCGCAATGCCGAGCTGGTGCGGGCCTTTAAGCTCGCCCGCGAGGCCAAGGTGCCGACCATTGCGCTGACGCAGAGCCACAGTCCGGTGGCGCTGGCCGCAGATATCACCGTGCCGGTGGATTTGCCTGAGGGCAACAATATCTATCGCCCGACGTCGACGCGCATCGCCTACCTCGCGGTCGTGGATATCATTGCAAGCCTTGTGGCGTACCGCATTCAGCCGCAGGCGACGGTAACGCTGCGCCGCATCAAGCAGCAACTCGTGACCCATCGCGACGGCGACGACCGCCAGCTTCTCGGGGACTAAACAACTAGGATTTATCAGGGGCAGAAGCATGACTCAATCCGTCGCCATCGTCACCGGAGCTGCCGGCGATATCGGGCGCGCCATTGCCCGGCGTCTTGCGGATGATCACGATATCGTCCTGTTGGTCGATATCGATGCTGCGGCCGTCCAAAAGACTGCGGAAGAGCTGGGGCCGACGGAACGCTTCGTAGCCCTGAAAACCGATGTCACCAGCGAGACCGATACCGCTGAGATGGCAAAGGTTGCGGCCGGACTGGGCGTGGTCAGGACCCTGGTCAACAATGCCGGTGCGGCCCGCGCCGTCAGCCTGCACGATACGACGCCGGATATCTGGCGCGCCGACAATGCTCTCAATCTCGAAGCTGCCTTCCTGTGTTTCCGCGCCGTCGAGCATATGCTGAAGGCATCGAAGGGATCGCTGATCAATATCGCTTCCGTCAACGGAATGGCCGTTTTCGGCCACCCCGCCTATAGCGCCGCCAAGGCCGGACTGCTGCATTTCACCCGCCTGGTGGCGGTCGAATACGGCAAGTTCGGCATCCGCGCCAATGCGGTCGCGCCGGGCACGGTGCGCACGCAGGCCTGGGAGGCGCGTGCGACCGCCAACGCCAATGTCTTTGAAGAGGCCCGCCGCTGGTATCCGCTGCAGCGCGTCGTCGATCCCGCCGATGTCGCCAATGCCGTGGCCTTTCTCGCCGGTTCGATGGCCGCTGCCATCACCGGCGTTTGCCTGCCGGTCGATTGCGGCTTGACCGCGGGACAGGCCGAGCTCGCCCATACATTTTCACAGTCCGATCATTATTGAACGCTTGTCGTTAAGGAGAGAATAGATATGCAGCCGGCTTCCAATCATCTCGAAAACACCTGGTCTCCCGAGGGCGGACCGAATGGCCGCCTGACGTTTACGCTGGTCAATCTGTCGAATGCGCCGCTGACCGGTTTCCGGCTGGTCTATACGTCGTTGACGCGCGTCATCGATTCCAAGGCCTGCGACAATGCCGTGTTCCTTCGCCGCAACGCCAATTTCCATGAATTCGCCCCGCCCGCCGGCCTGTCGCTTGCATCAGGCGAAAGCTGGACCTTCAGCGTCAGCGGCCTGAACCGCACCGCGAAACATTGCACCGATGGCGCCAAGTCCGCCTATCTGACACTGTCCGATGGTACCCACGTTCCGGTATCCGTTACTGACCTCCTGCTCGAAGGGCGCGTCAGTGCGCCGCCGCCTGTGCTGTTGCCGGAAGGCAAGCTCGATCTTCCTTTCGCCATCCAGCCCTGGCCGGCAGCGATCGATGTCAAGCCGGGCGAGACCTTTCCCGTCGCCATCTATCCCGTCAAGGGAACCGATGGTGGCAGCCTGAAGGCCGTTGCGACGGCGTTGGCGCTCTCCCAGCGCCTGTTCCCGGTCAATCACGCGCCGTTCAGCCTCATTACCGCGCCGCAGGGGAGGCGCCTGCGCTTCGTCGAGCGGCCGGCTCTCGCCAAGGAAGCCTATGAGCTCACTTTCTCGGCCGACGAGATCACGCTTGCCTATTCCGCCGACGCCGGCCGCCTCTATGGCCTGACGACATTGGCGCAGCTCCTGGATGGCGCGCGGCGTGAACCCGGCAAATTCCGCTTTCCGATCACCGGCACGATCTCCGACCAGCCGCGTTACGGCTGGCGCGGCTGCCATCTCGACGTCTCCCGGCAGTTTCATCCTAAGGAAAACGTAAAGCGGCTGATCGATATCCTCGCCTGGCTGAAACTCAACATCTTCCATTGGCATTTGACCGACGACGAGGCCTGGCGGCTGGAGATCAAGGCCTATCCGCAGCTCACCTCGACCGGCGTGCTGCGCGGCCCGGACGAACCTTTGCTGCCGCAGCTCGGCAATGGCGCTGAGCCGGTGGACGGCTTCTATTCGCAGGCAGACGTCCGGGAGATCGTCGCCCATGCCCTGGCGCTCGGCGTCGAGGTCGTGCCGGAGATTGATATTCCCGGCCATAGCACGGCCGCCCTGGTCGCCCTGCCGGATCTGGCCGACGGGCAGGAGGCGCCGGAGAGCTATCATTCCGTCCAGGGCTATCCCAACAACGCCCTCAACCCTGCGGTCGAGCCGACCTATGAATTCCTCGGTAAAGTGTTCGACGAAATGGTCGACCTGTTCCCCTCCGAGTATATCCATATCGGCGGCGACGAAGTGGCTAATGGCTCCTGGCTCGCCTCGCCGCTCGCCCGCAAGCTGATGGAGCAGGAAGGCATATCCGGCACTTTTGCGCTGCAATCCTATTTCCTGAAGCGGGTGAAGACGATGCTGACGGCACGCGGCCGCAAGCTTGCCGGCTGGAACGAAGTCGCCCATGGCGGCGGCGTCGGCACGGAAGGCACGCTGCTGATGGCCTGGGAGAAACCGGAGGTCGGCATCGAGCTTGCGCGCGAAGGCTACGATGTGGTGATGACGCCCGGACAGGCCTATTATCTCGATATGGTGCAGGCGGAAGCCTGGCAGGAGCCGGGTGCAAGCTGGGCCGGCACCGTGCCACCGGCACATACCTACGCCTATGAGGCGGAAGGTGAATTCCCCGAGGAATTGAAGGATCGGATGAAAGGCGTGCAGGCCTGCATCTGGCTCGAGAATTTTCTCACCCGCGCCTATTTCAACCGCCTCGTCTTCCCCAGATTGCCGGCCATCGCCGAAGCCGCCTGGACGCCGAAGGCGGGCAAGAATTGGGAACGGTTCGCCGCGATCGTGCGGCTCAGTCCGGCTCTATAGGCAGGATGTCCAGGGTCGTGATTGCCGCAGCCGTGATTGGCTGCATTGCCGGCAACGCATGGCAATGTCACGAAAACGATTGAGTAGATGCGGAATAATGGGGTTCCTTCCGATAGCGACGCCTGTCCCCTACAAGAGGAATCCCCATGAAAAAGATCATTTTGCTCGTGGCACTGACGCTGTCCGCCTCCAGTGCAATGGCAATGTCTCGCTATGACACCCACAACATGACCTGTTCGGCTCTTCACAACAAGATCGTCGAAGAAGGCGAAATCGTCCTGCGATACCCCTCGCACAGCGTCAACCAACTGATGATGTACGATCGCTACGTCTCAAGCTCCGCCGCCTGCATAAACCGCGGCACCATGTCGAGCGCCTCGGTGCCGACGTCGGACGAACCGAGCTGCAAGGTTCAGCGCTGTGTCTCGACGACGGGCAAGGGACATAATCGCAAGTGAGTGGGTGCTAAGCCGAGCGAATAGCGGTGATGTTTGAGGACAGGCCCGTTCAGGGATTGATCCATCTGGCGTCCGCGGGAACTCCCCGATCATCGTAACGGAAGACGGCGCGGCGGTTCTCGGCCTGCCGCAACTGGAACCAGTCCATTGTTTCGGCTTGAAATATCAGCACGCCAAAGAAGGCTCGCCCTTCAGCGTCCCCGTTTGTCTCCCCGGTCGGCGATATCTCGCCGACATTTTCACCCGGCGGCCCGCCCGAGTAGGTGCTACGTGTCCAAGGCGAAAGGCGATCCCAAGCCTCGTTCGCAAGTTCACTCCCCGGTCCATGAAGTTCCGCTGACCCCTGAAAGCGAAGCTGCAATCGTGACTGCTCACTAAAGCCGAGGATCGTGACCGCAGGTTTGGCGCATATTTCTTGCCACTTGGCGCTTCTGATATCCGTGTGAATTTCCATCAGACGCCGTGCTCCGTCCGCCCGCCGCAGCACGACCATACGGGCCTGCGGTCGGCCGAAAGCATCCACCGAACACAGGTTCACGTAGCGAAAGCCGGACTGCGAACCGGTCGCTGAGACTTCAAGTTCTGCCCAAGCAGCCGCATCGATCCCGGAGAGATTCACCGGGTTACCTCGTCAGACCCTTCGAGGATGGACAGTTCACGGGAATAGGCGCGAGCGGCGAACTCGAGGGAGGCCTGATACTCGGGATCATGATAGCAGGCCTTGGCGGCCTCATAGCTGTCGAAGCGCAGGATCAACTGGCGCGGGGCATGCTTCCCTTCGACGGTCTCGACCGCTCCTCGGCCGGCGATGATCTCGACACGGTAGCGCTTGGCGATCGCGGCAAACATTTCGCCGTAGGTCTTGAGTGCCTCGGCGTCTTGAATTTCGCCGCCCTTGACGATCCAGTAACCTGACATTCCTGTTCTCCTCGACGCTTGAGCCGTTCAGGTCAGACAGACCGGGTAAGGCCACCGTCGACCTTGAGGTTCTGTCCCGTAATGTAGCCTGCTCCGTCCGACACGAGAAAGGAGATCGTCGCGGCCACTTCGGCGCTTGTGCCGTAGCGCTTCATCGGAACGCTGTCGCGGCGCTCCTCCGTCGCGGGCAGGCTATCGATCCAGCCCGGCAGCACATTGTTGATGCGGATGCCGTCGCCCGCATAGGTATCAGCGTAAATCTTGGTGTAGGACGCCAGCCCCGCGCGGAAGACTGCCGACGTGGGGAACATCGAAGACGGTTCGAACACCCAGGCGGTCGAGATATTCACGATCGCGCCCGACTTCTGCGCCTGCATGATCGGCGTTACCAGCCGAACGGGACGGATGACGTTCATCAAATAGACGTCGAGGCCAGTATGCCATTGTTCGTCCGTAATCTCGGTGATCGGCGCGCGGGGACCGTGGCCCGCGCTGTTGACGAGGGCGTCGATCCGACCCCACTTCTCCACAGTGGCGTCGACCAAGCGCTTGAGATCGTCGTTGGATTGATTCGATCCGGTAATGCCGATGCCGCCTAGTTCCTTGGCGAGCGCCTCGCCCTTGCCGGACGAGGACAGGATCGCAACTTTGTAGCCATCGGCCGCCAGGCGCTTCGCCGCCTCGGCGCCCATGCCACTGCCGCCAGCCGTGACAATTGCCACCTTTTCTACTGCCATAGCCGACATCCTTCTTCGATTTCATCCCGGTTGCCGGGCCTCATGCATTCGAATACCATGGGCTTTAAGCGAGAGCGAACCAGTTTTCCTCAAATTTCCCTGTAGAAAAACTATCGAATGTTCATGCCCATCGGAAATCTTCCGTCCCTTAACGCCCTCAAGGCCTTCGAAGTTGCAGCCCGACACCTCAACTTCCGGCTCGCGGCGGAGGAACTCGGCGTGACGCAAGGAGCTGTTGCTCAGCACATACGAGGACTGGAGGCGGAACTTGGGGTGGCGTTGTTCGAGCGTCTGCCAAAATCATTGGCTCTGACGGGTGAAGGACGGACCTACGTTGCCGACGTTCGACGTGCGTTCGAACTGCTGTCCGCAGCGACGGCGAATCTGAAGCCGCAACCGGTCAAACTGACGGTCAGCACGACGCCAACCTTCGCCTCGAAATGGCTGATCCCCCGCCTGCCGGACTTTACGGCGAAGCATCCTGGCCTCGACCTGCACATCCTAGCCACAGATCGTATCTCCAGCTTCCAGACAGACGGCGTTGATCTAGCGATTCGATACGGGGCACCACCCTTTGGCCCTGGTCTTGCCGCCGAGTTGTTATTCGAGCAGGAAATCATTCCGGTCTGCAATCCGGGCCTTGTTTCCGAAGGCAGTGAACCACGGAATGCAGAAGAACTTACGCGCTATACCCTTCTTCACGACGCCCATAATTTCTGGCCGGAGTATATCGACAGGTTTCTTGGCGGCGGCGATCCGGCGCTGTTTCGAGGCATCAGCTTCTCGCAGACCTCGCACGCGATCGAAGCTGCCATCGCAGGGCAGGGCATAGCCATGGCCACCCGCGCTTTCGTATCGACGGACATCGAAGCGGGCAGGCTCAGGCAGATCATCAACGGTGTGCTTCGCGCGCGGGCTGGCTTCTATCTCGTGAAACCGCGATATCGGAGGTCGGAAGCGGTCGACAAGCTCCAGGATTGGCTATGGTCCCAGGTGCAGGATTGAGGAGTACCCTTCGAAGCCACCGCACGGCAGGCCGCAAGCGCATCGCTACGATCCTATGTCAAAGGCACTAAACGCCCAACTTTTCAGGAAATCTAACTCTTTGATCTTGGCAGTGATCAAAATGGAATGGTGCCCAGAAGAGGACTCGAACCTCCACACCCTTTCGGGTACCAGCACCTGAAGCTGGCGCGTCTACCAATTCCGCCATCTGGGCGACGGACACGCATGTAAGGGGGTGGCTCTCCGGTGTCAACAGGGTTTTTGAAGTTTTCGTGGCAATCTCAAAAAAAGCGGTTGAAGCCCGGGTTAACCCCGGGCCGCCGCCCAAGCGCGGATGAGGTCAAGTCCCTGTTTCAGCAAGGCCTTTGCTTCGTTTTCATCTGCTGCTTCGACATAGCAGCGCATCTCCGGCGCATTGCCGGAGGGGCGGAAATGGATGATTCGGCCATCGGTCAGCGTCACCCGTAGCCCGTCGATATCGCTCTTTGATGCAACCCCGGCGACCGGCGCCAGGAAGCCGGCGAGATTGGCGTCGGAGGCGCGCAGATACGCCATCAGCGCCGCGCTGGTTTCGACCGGGAAATTCTCCAGCCGGTCGGCGGCGGCAAAGGGCAGGCGGTAGTTGGCGGCAACGGCCGACAGCGGCTGTTTTGCGCGCGCAGCGGCATAGAGCGTCGCGAGGATCGGCAGGAAGCTGTCGCGCGTCGGAAGCGCGCGCACCGGCTCGCCTTCGATGATGAAGCGGCTTGCCGTCAGCGTGCCGCCATTGGCCTCGAATCCCATGACATTGCCTTTACCGGCCGCTAAGGCCTCGTCCATACCGGTGATGACATAGGGCGAGCCGACGCGGGTGCGGGTGACGGCATAGGAACCGGCGGCTTCAATGCCGGAATTGGAGGTGACGGGCGTCACCACGACTTCCGCGCCGAGGAAATTCGCGGCGATGAGGCCGAGCAGATCGCCGCGCAGCGGTTCGCCGGTTTCATCGGAAACCAGCGGCCGGTCGCCATCGCCATCGGCGGAGACGATCGCATCCAGCCCATGCTCGGGCGCCCAGCCCTTCAGCAGGCGGATGGTTTCGGCGGAGACGGCTTCGGTGTCGACCGGGATGAAGCTTTCGGAACGGCCGAGGGGCACGACGCGTGCACCATAATGCGCGAGCACCAGGCCGAGCAGGTCGCGCGCCACTGTGCTGTGCTGATAGACGCCGATGGTGAGGCCGGTAAGGCTGTTGGCGGGTAGCAGGGCGATATTGCGCTCGAAGAACAGCGCCTCGGTCGCCGCGGACCGGTCTTCGCCGACGCCGGGCGTTTCGTCGAGGTCGGCGTCGCCGATCGCGGCAGCTTCCGCGCTGATCGCCAGCTCGTCCTGCTTGTCGATCTCGCCGTCAGGTCGGTAGAATTTGATGCCGTTGCGGTCGGCCGGAATATGCGAGCCGGTGATCATCAGCGAAGCCGCCTTCAGCTCCAGCCCGTAAAGCGCCAGCGCCGGGGTCGGCAGCGTGCCGCAATCGACCGGCGTCAGGCCGGCGCGTTTCAGCGCGCCGATGCAGGTGGCCGAGATCGCCGGGCTGGACTCACGAAAATCACGGCCGACCAGGATGAGATCGCCGGGCTGCGCATGGCCGCTTTTCAACAGGTGGCGGGCATAGGCCGTGGCATAAAGGGCAGACGCCCGCCCCATGAGATCGACGGACAGGCCGCGAAGGCCGCTGGTTCCAAATTTCAAGCTGCTCACGTGCAATCTCCTCGGAAAGGTTGCGCCTCTTATGGAACAAGCGGGGAAAAGGATCAACCGATCGATGGCGGCCGATATCTGTCCTGGCGACCCTGGTTTTGCCTCGGGTGCAAGCCCAAATATAATGGGAGCCATCGGAAAAGAGGTGTTGGGCCGCCACCGACCGGCAATAGGAGTTCATCATGACCGTGTTCGGCAAGATCGCAATCGGCTGCGTCGTCAGCTTCCTGTTGCTGTCGCTGCCGGATTTGGCCAATGCGGCCTCGAACAGCCCGAAGATTGGCCTCCCGCCTCCCGTTGTCGGCCCTACGGTTTGCGATTATCGCGGCTGTTTCGGCTTCGGCTCGCAGCAATGGTATCGTCCGCCTGGCTATCCCATTCCCTATACGCCGCCAAGCCTCGACAGGAGGAATCGCTTCGATAATCCGCGGGTCTACATCCAGCCGCGCAATAATGTCCCGCCGAGAACCAACTATCCTGCGCCGGTCAACGATCGCACCCGCCATCAGATGTGGTGCTCCGAACATTACCGGACCTACAATCCCGGCACCAATCTCTACACCACCCTTCACCACGGCTTTCAGACCTGCCGCTCCCCCTATTATTGAGTGAGCGGGAGCGCCTTTGGCGCCGGTTTCAGCGCGGAGCGCATCCAGCAGGCCCTGTCTATATGAGCAAGCGAAAATAAATCGCTTGCTTTTCTCGCGACTTGGGCAGTCCCTAAAGTGTCGCCGCTTCTACAGGGTCGCGGCGAAGCAAGGAGCCCAAAATGGCAAAGGGTCAATTGAGAAGTAATCGCGAAGCACGAAAACCCAAGAAGGGCAAGATCGTCGCTGTAAAGCAGCAGCCGGGTTCTATCGTCAGGCAAACTACCAGCACGGTCAGCCTCGGCAGGAAAGATAAGTGACGGAGAGAAGGCGCGCCGGCAGGCCGCGCCTTCTCGATATGTCAGCCGGTGCAATGTCGGCCGGCGCGCCACTAAGGTGCGCCGGGGAGCGCTACGGTCAGCTCTCCAGCGATCCGCGGTCCGTATGGCCGAGATCGCGGTCGGGATCGATGATATCGCGCACCCGCTGCTTCAGCTCCTTCGGGCCGGGAAAGCCGCCGTCGCGCTTGCGCTCCCATAGCAGCTCGCCGTCGATACGGATTTCGAAGTTGCCGCCGGTGCCGGGGATCAGCGCCACTTCGCCTACGCTGTCGCTAAAGGTTTGCAGCAGCTCCTGCGCCATCCAGCCGGCGCGCAGCAGCCAGTTGCATTGTGTGCAATAGAGAATGGTGATCCGCGGCTTGTCGGTCATCGTCGGGTTCCTTGTTGTTTGCTGACATTTAGGCTCAACTTTAATCGGCCGCAAGGCAGGCTCTTGCGCCGTCGATCCGCTCATGCTCATCTTTGCCGGAATTATTTCGGGGAACATGAGAATGCGGGTCGCAGTCGTCGAAAACATGAAGAACACGCCGCTTGGCGCCCTCGGCATCGCGCTGGAAGAAGCGGGAGCCGAGATCGAATGGTTCCGCGCGTGGGACGGCGAGGGGCTTCCGAGGGATGCAGCGGCATATGATGCGCTGGTGGTGCTCGGCGGCGAGCAGAATGCCCGCGACGACGAGACCCATCCCTATCTGCCGGAGCTGGCAAGGCTCATGCGCAGGTTCGAAGAGGCCGACAAGGCCGTGCTCGGCATCTGCCTCGGCTGCCAGCTTCTCGCCCGTGCTTATGAAGCCGAAAACCTGATCGGGACAGCCCAGGAATTCGGCTGGAAAACGGTCGGCATCACCGAGGAAGGCAGGGGCGATCCGCTTCTGTCCGAACTTGGAGAGGATTTCACCATCTTCCAATGGCATTCAGACACATTTTCGCTGCCGGCCGGCGCCGTGCGCCTGGCGACCAATGCGGTGACCGGCAACCAGGCTTTCCGCATCGGCCGCGCCACCTACGGCACGCAGTTCCATTTCGAGGCCAATACCGCCGTCGTCGAAGGCTGGCGGGCGGAGTTCAAGACGTCGATCGAGCGCAATGAGCCCGGCTGGCTGGAGCGCTATGCCGAGATCGCCGCGCAGCATGCGCCGGCGGCTGAGATCGCCGGCCTGACGATCGCGCGGGGCTGGGTGCGGACGATTGGTATTGAGGCGAAGCTGCGGGATGCGTCTTTTTCCAAGAAAAGTGAGTAGCGGTTTTCCATCTGGAATTGCGTGAAAACAAAGAGATAGAGCCGTTCAACCGACCAGCGCATCTATTGTGGCTCTCCATTGCCGGAAGCGATCTGTGCCGCCCCGGCTATAGCGTTGCGAAACGCGTCATCGAAGCTGACGCCGCGGATTCGCCAGTGATGGATTTTTCCATTTTCCGTCATCGACCAATCGGCGACCCAGCCGAGATCCCTGTCGCTCCAAACGAGCGAACCCGCCAAGGCGACATCGCCGCCGATGGTCTTGGCCAAGGTATCGAGTTCTTGCTGTGCCGTCCCCGCCAAAGCGGTTGCAGTGAGGCCCCGGCTGACCAGCATTGCCTTGTTGGGCACAATGATTGCCATGGCAAACGGTCTGGCGGCCGCTTCGAAAGCGTCGATCATATAAGGGCTTTCGTCACTGTCGCGGCTCAGCACGAAACCGCGTCGCGCATCGCGCACGACCAGGAAAATCGCGAGTTTCGGGCGTGGTGACAGCCATGGCTTGCGCCCGAGTGTGGACAGCAATTGATCGATCGTATCGGGCATGTAGATGCAAGTGAGGTCCTGCGGCCGGTCGTGGGTGCCTTGCTCGTCATGAATCGGGATACCTTCCAGGCGATCGTGGTAGCTGTAGGTCGCGACGAAGGAGCCGGCACGCGGCAGCATCGCTTGAAAGGCATTCTCCGTCGTCACACGCTGATCGCCGCTAACCCTGACGAGCACGCGACCCAGGCAATCCTTGAAGCCGAGTTCGCGATTGACGGCGCCAGTGCCGGTGACGATTGCCTGCGCGCGGTAGAGCCGGCTGTGATCATCGGCGTGAGCGACGGCTGTCATGCCGATAAGTGCGAAAGCGATGGCCATCGATCGTGATTTCAACATCGAGAGATCTCCGAACACTGCCATGGTGTCGTGAAAACAAGCGGCAGGCAATGTCAGATTATGACTGTCGAGCGTCGTTGACGATGGCTTTGACAACGGCGTCAAGGCCGCTAGATTTCATGGAAACCGGAGGAGGCGAGATCATGACCCAGCCAGAATTACCCTGGGAAGGCGGATGCCGTTGTGGGGAGGTGCGACTGAAGATCAGCGCCAAACCGCTCTTGACCATGGCCTGCCATTGCACCGGCTGCCAGCGCATGTCCTCCAGCGCCTATTCGCTGAGCGTCGCGATCCCGAGCGAAGGCTTCGAAGTCACCCAAGGCGAGCCCGTCATCGGCGGGATGCGCGACGAAAATTTGAGGCATTACTTCTGCCCCTACTGCATGAGCTGGATGTTCACCCGCCTGGAAGGGTTCGACTGGTTCGTGAACCTGCGCCCGACCATGCTTGACGATCCCAGTTGGTTCACACCTTTTGTCGAGACCTGGACAAGAGAAAAATTGCCCTGGGCGACAACCCCAGCGGTTCACAGCTATGCCGCGCTTCCGGAGATGAATGAGTATGAGGAACTGATCAAGGAGTATGGGGAGCAGGCATAAATTCTAGCTGCGAAACCGTGCCGTCAGAACTGCCGATACTTTCCGAACGGCAGGCCATGCTTTTCAACGTAGCTGTTGGCTTGTTCGATAGCCTCGGCGTTTTCCTGCAGCCATAGGCGCTCGCGCTCGGCTTAACGGCGCGCGCTATGCCGTCTTCAGCAGCGCGCGCGATATTGATTTTCAGTTCGCGGGCATCCGAAAGCAGTTTCTCGTCCAGAGACAAAATGGCGGCTATGCGGGTCGTTTGGGCCGTGAGGCGTTCCTCAAATTATGCCCAATCTATACACGTGCGATCCGCCATTCAGAAGAGCTTTACTCATCCCCCATCTTCAGCGCAGCAATAAACGCTTCCTGCGGGATTTCGACCTTGCCGAACTGCCGCATGCGCTTCTTGCCTTCCTTCTGCTTGTCGAGCAGCTTGCGCTTGCGGGTGGCGTCGCCGCCGTAGCACTTGGCGGTTACGTCCTTGCGTAGCGCCTTCACCGTCTCGCGGGCGATGATGCGGCCGCCGATGGCGGCCTGGATTGGGATCTGGAACATGTGCTGCGGGATCAGGTCCTTCAGCTTTTCGCACATGACTCGGCCGCGCTTTTCGGCGGCGGAGCGGTGCACCAGCATGGAGAGCGCATCCACCGGCTCGGCATTGACGAGGATCGACATCTTGACGAGATCGCTCTCGCGATAGTCGGTCAGGCTGTAGTCGAAGGAGGCATAGCCCTTGGAGATCGACTTCAGGCGATCGTAGAAGTCGAAGACCACTTCGTTGAGCGGCAGGTCGTAGGTGATCATGGCGCGGTTGCCGACATAGGTCAGCTCGGTCTGGATGCCGCGGCGGTCCTGGCAGAGCTTCAGGATCGAGCCGAGATAGTCGTCCGGCGTCAGGATCGTCGCCTTGATCCAGGGTTCGCGGAATTCGGAAATCTTGACGACGTCGGGCATGTCGGCGGGGTTGTGCAGCTCGATCTCGGTGCCGTCGGTCATGGTGAGCTGATAGACGACCGAGGGAGCCGTTGCGATCAGGTCGAGATTGAATTCGCGCTCCAGGCGTTCCTGGATGATTTCGAGATGCAGCAGGCCGAGGAAGCCGCAGCGGAAGCCGAAACCGAGAGCGGCCGAGGATTCCATTTCGAAGGAGAAGCTGGCGTCGTTGAGGCGCAGCTTGCCCATGGCCGAGCGCAGGTCTTCGAAGTCAGCAGCATCGACGGGGAAGAGGCCGCAGAACACCACAGGCTGCGCCGGCTTGAAGCCCGGCAGCGGCTGGGCGGTCGGGCGCTTGTCTTCTGTGATGGTATCGCCGACACGGGTGTCGGCCACTTCCTTGATCGAGGCGGTGATGAAGCCGATCTCGCCAGGGCCGAGGCTGTCGACGGCGACCATCTTCGGCGTCAGCACGCCGACGCGTTCGATCTGATACTTTGCATCCGTGCCCATCATACGGATGGTCTGGCCCTTGGTCAGCGTGCCGTCGATGATGCGCACGAGAACCATGACGCCGAGATAGGTGTCGTACCAGCTATCGACCAGAAGCGCCTTCAGCGGTGCCTTTTCCCCGCCTGCGCTCTTCGGCGCCGGCAGTTTGTGGACGATGGCTTCGAGAACGTCGGGAATGCCGAGGCCGGTCTTGGCCGAGATCAGCACGGCGTCGGAGGCGTCGATGCCGATCACTTCCTCGATCTGTTCCTTGATGCGGTCCGGTTCGGCCGCCGGCAGGTCGATCTTGTTGAGAACGGTGACGAGCTCGTGATTGTTGTCGATCGCCTGATAGACGTTGGCGAGCGTCTGCGCCTCGACGCCCTGCGATGCGTCGACCACCAGCAGCGAGCCTTCGCAGGC
Organism: Rhizobium leucaenae USDA 9039; assembly: GCF_000426285.1. Classification (GTDB taxonomy): domain Bacteria; phylum Pseudomonadota; class Alphaproteobacteria; order Rhizobiales; family Rhizobiaceae; genus Rhizobium; species Rhizobium leucaenae. The sequence goes on from NZ_AUFB01000003.1 coordinate 32,786, forward strand.
CGACAGCGAGCGCGAGACTTCATAGGCGAAGTCGACGTGTCCAGGCGTGTCGATCAGGTTGAGAATATAGGTCTCGCCGTTGTTCGCCTTGTAGTGCAGGCGCACGGTCTGGGCCTTGATGGTGATGCCGCGCTCGCGCTCGATCTCCATATTGTCCAGCACCTGCTCCGACATCTCGCGCTCGGCAAGGCCGCCCGTCGTCTGGATCAGGCGGTCGGCCAGCGTCGATTTGCCGTGGTCGATATGGGCCACGATCGAGAAGTTGCGGATATGCGAAAGCGGAGTGGTGGAATTGGTGCTCATGCGCGCCATATAGCAGCGCCGCCCCGCGCCGCAAAGCGGAAAAGCAGGGTTTTGTTAGGGATATCCGCATGCCCCAAGCATTGGGGTTCGCTGCCGTGATCAGAGGATCGCCCGGCTTGATTTCATCATTCGATCGTGTATTTCTCTTATAATAGAATTTTGGTGAAGATGATGGATCTGGATCTCGAGAGTGCTATTGGCGCGCGCATCAGGCAGTTGCGGATTGCTCGGGGCCTGACGCTGGATGAACTGGCGACCGCCTCGGCCGTCAGCCGCGCGATGATCTCGCGCATCGAACGGGCCGAGGCGAGCCCGACAGCTTCGTTGCTTGCCCGGCTCTGCGCCGCGCTCGGACTGTCGCTCTCCGCCTTCTTCGCGGAGGAGGAAAAGGAGGTATCGCCGCTCGCCCGCCGCAATGATCAGCCGGTCTGGCGCGATCCGGAAACCGGCTATGTCCGCCGGGCGGTCTCGCCGGCCGGCACGCAGTCGCCCGTCGATCTTGTCGAGGTCAGCTTTCCTGCCGGCGCACGCGTCAGTTTTCCGCCCAATACCGCCAGCCGCGGGATGAGCCAGCATGTCTGGCTGTTCGAAGGCGAAATGGAAATGACGGTCGGCGAGACCGTGCATCACCTGATGCCCGGCGACTGCCTGTTCATGGGCATCGGCGACGGCCACGTGTTTTACAATCCGGGCGACAAACCGGCGCGCTATTGCGTCGTTCTCGATCGGCCCCGGTCATAGTCGAAGGATATTTTCATGCCCGATATTCGTCTTCTTTCCTCATCCGAAGCCCGCGCCATCTGTGCCGATCTCTGCGAGGTGCTTGCCGATTGCGTCAATGGCGGCGCTTCCGTCGGTTTCATGCAGCCCTATGGACCTGGTGACGCCGCCCCCTATTGGCAGGGCGTCGCCGACAGCGTCGAGACCGGCGCGACTTTGTTGCTGGTAGCCGCCATCGAAGGCAAAATCGTCGGCACCGTCCAGGTCGGCGCCGCGCAGATGCCGAATCAGCCGCATCGCGGCGACCTGAAGAAATTGCTGGTGCATCGCCGCGCCCGTGGCAGGGGCCTTGCCCGGCTGCTGATGGAAGCGGCCGAACGCGAGGCGGTAAGATTTGGCAAGACCTTGCTGGTCCTCGACACCGCGACCGGTAGCGACGCCGAAGCGATCTATCCGCGCCTCGGCTGGCAGCGGGTCGGCGTCATCCCCGATTACGCCATGTGGCCCGAGGGCGGGCCCTGCGACACGACCATCTTTTACAAGCGCATCGCGGCTTGAGCGCGATCGGCATCGTCACTGTGAAAATACCGCAAGGGCATCTTCCAGCCTGGAACCCGGCGCCCAATGCATCGCCTTCCAGCCGAATTGCCGCGCGGCCTCGATGTTGGCCGGGTAGTCGTCGATGAAGGCGATCTCGTTCGGCGCAATGCCGACGCGCTCGGTCGCCAGGCGGAAGAATTCGGGCGCGGGCTTCTGGTAGCCGAGCATGGCGGAATAGAAGATACCGTCGAAATAGGAGGAGAGTTCAAGCGTTTCCATCAGATAGGCGGCGCGGCGATGCTCCTGGTTGGTCGCCAGGTACATCGGAATGCCCTTTGCCCTGAGTGCGGCGAGATCGGCGAGCAGGGTCCGGTTCAGGCCGGAATCATTCGAGAACCAATAGTCGATCAGCGTTGCGGCGCTGAGCCCCGGTGCGATCTTCTGCAGAACGCTGGCGAGCCGGGGTTCGAGATTGTCGCGGCCGGTCACGACATCGTTCCAATGGTCTTTCCGGAAGAATTCTTCCTGAAGCACATCACGCCTGAGACCGAGATCGCGTTCCAGATAGGTGCAGTAATGCAGGCCATCGCCGGGTCGGCCATGCACCAGCACGCCGTCGACATCCACCATCAGAACTTTCATGCGGCGCGAATCTCCCAGTTGACTGAAAGGCCTGCGGAAGGTGGCGTTGTTTTTCCGGACGATCAAGAGCGCAGGCGGTTCTTTTTTCCGTCCTTCAACCCGTGTAAGCCTATGCACCAAAGAAGAAACTTAGCCGGCGACAGGAGGCTGCCATGCGCGTCATCTATTCGGAAGACCACAAGCTGAGGGACGCCAAGACAGAGCTGCATGACGGCCAGCTCGTGAAGCCTTTCGAAGCGCCGTTTCGCGCCGAATGGATCTTGGCGGCGGTAAAGGAGGCAGGTTTTACCGATGTCGTCGCGCCCGAGGCGTATGGGCTGGAAACGACAAGCAAGGTGCATGATCCGGCCTATCTCGATTTCCTCGCAACGGTCTGGGAGCGCTGGGTTGCGGCAGGCTATAAGGGGGAGGCGATCGCCAATTCCTTTCCAGTGCGGCGCACCAGCCAGCGCGTACCGGAAAACATCGTCGGCATGATCGGCCATTATGCCAACGCTGCCGATACCTCGATCACCAAGGGCTCCTACGAGGCGGCCGTTGCTTCGATGCGCTGCGCATTGACGGGCGCCGATTGGCTCCATGCCGGCAATCGCTTTGCCTTCGCGCTCTGCCGCCCGCCCGGCCATCATGCCGGCTTCGATCTCTTCGGCGGCTATTGCTTCATCAACAATGCCGCCGTCGCCGCACAGCGGCTGCGCGATCATGGCGCGAAGAAAGTGGCCGTGCTCGATGTCGATTTCCATCATGGCAACGGCACGCAGGACATCTTCTATCGGCGTGGCGATGTCTTTACCGCGTCGCTGCATGGCGATCCCATCCATGCCTTCCCCTATTTCCTCGGCCATGCCGACGAGGAGGGCGAAGACGAGGGGCTGGGTTCGAACCGCAACTATCCGATGCCGCGCGGCATGCGCTGGGAACAATGGTCGGCTGCGCTTGCCGATGCTCTCGGCCGCATCAAGGATTTCGGCGCGGAGGCCATCGTGCTTTCGCTTGGCGTCGATACGTTCGAGCGCGACCCGATCTCCTTCTTCAAGCTGACTTCGAAGGATTTCATCCGCATGGGCAAGCTCATAGCCGGAGCCGGCCTGCCGGTTCTGACCTGCATGGAAGGCGGTTACGGCGTGCCTGAGATCGGCCTGAACGTCGCCAATGTGCTGATGGGCCTCGAAGCCTGAAAAGGTCTTGCATCAAAGCGCCTGATCGCTGAATGAAAAGTTTGAATTTGCCAGCGCGAAGTTAGACCTCTAAAAAACCCGCCTAGCGGGAGAGGTCATGAACCAGCAGCTTATCGAAAGTGGTACGGATGGCGGCGCGGCGCTGATGCCGCATCCGGACGTTGCGCCATCCTCCGGCGGTATTGCCGCCGGAGTGCTCATGTGCGTGATGTCCATGTGCTGCATCCAATTCGGCTCGGCCTTGTCGTCACCGATTATCAACGCCTACGGGCCGGTCGGCGCCACATGGCTTCGGCTCGTCTTCGCGTCCGCCGCATTGGCGATCATCGTCCGGCCGAAGATCATGAGCTACAGCCGCTCGCAATGGATCAGCGTGCTGGCACTCGGCACCGTATCGGCGTTGATGACGGCTTCCTTCTTCTCGGCGATTGCGCGCATTCCATTGGGTCTTGCCGTTGCCATAGATTTTCTCGGGCCTCTGCTTGTCGCGACCCTCGGCTTCGGGCTGAGCCGTCAGCTTCTCTGGCCCGTCTTCGCCGGTATCGGCGTTCTGCTACTCGCCTATAACGGTGAGGAATGGGTCGGCAATCTGCCGGGCATCCTCTTTGCCTGCGGCGCCGGGGTGGGGTGGGCTTGCTACATTCTGTTGACGAAGAGGGTCGGTAAAGCCTTCAAGGGTCTGGAAGGACTTGCCATGTCGCTGCTGGTCGCAGCGGTTGTTTCGACGCCCTTCGGTTTTGCCTCGGCCGTCCCACATCTGACGGCGTCTGGCATCCTCGAAATGGCGGGCTTGGCGCTGCTCGTTCCGCTCCTTCCCTATGTGCTGGAAATGGTGGCTCTGCGGCGCATGCCCACGTCATCTTTCGGCATCCTCATGAGCCTGGAGCCCGCCATCGCTGCCGTTGCCGGCTTCGTCATCCTATCGCAGCCGATGACGCCATCGCAGATGTTCGGCACGGCGCTCGTCGTTGCCGCAAGCATCGGGGCAACCATTTTCGCAGCGAAGGGCTGATTGGCGGCGAGTCCGAGGTTTTGTCGTCGGATCACCAGATTTTGAGTTTGCGGGCGCGTGCATGTATCCCCGCAAACTCGAAACCCAACATGAGCCCTCATCCACGCTGCTGTGCTAAATCATCGGGTGCACATTTAGGATCAATCATATCCTCCGCGGATCCGCGCGATTTGTTTGCTCCCATTATTCTCGCGAGAATATAGAAGCCATGTTGCCCGTCCGGCAATGTCGAGCCAAAGACGCCAACCACCAAGTTTTTCATATTTGAGCGGGCTCCATCAACACCGTCTGCGACAAGCTTCAACGGGTTCAAATTTGAGAGGTCATCGGCCGCACGGAATGTTGCCCACCAACCGACATTGGTCCTCAACTTTGTAAACCGAAAGCTGCCAATCTCTGCCGCATGGGTCTTTAGCAGAGCGCGAAAGCGAGGCGTCTCACATCCCATGTGGATATGAAGCCGATCTTGTGTGCGCCAACTTGCGGCGTTTATCGCCAGTGCAAAATCCTGTGGCGAACCCTTCTGGGCGCGTGGGCCTATTTCGGCTGATCGCTCTCTCCACGCTGCGTCAAAATAGTTCGGCGCCCCCTCCGCCAGAAGGCGAGGGTCTTCGATGCCGGATACATCGGCGAGCGGCGCAAGAATGGTTCGCTCTTTGTCGGTCGGCTCGCGAAGAACGGCGTAGGAAGACAACGGATCCTGAGCCCGAACTATTTTGAGGCACGGATACGGCGATCCTGTCAGTGTAGAATTAACCTCGCAAGCTCTAACGACCAGCCCCAAAGCAGAGCGGCTGACGAATGAGCTCATGATGATGACGACAATAACGAGAGAAATAGAGAGAACGACGGGGCGATGCTTCATGCGTGATTTCGAAGTTTTGCTAACGAGCCCATCATTTCCGAAGATCTGGCCCTCATGATAATTTATCTTAAATCCCTTGCGATAGTCGCGGAAGAACCACCGACCTCAATAATTCGGCGGAGATTTCCATTATGACTGTCGGGACACCAATATTTCCAGAATTTTTATCTGCCTAAGGAGGAAATATGCAATTTGTACACCACGAACGGCGGTTCACGGCATATCGTCGGTAGCCTCAACCATCGAACCGCACATTGCGCCCAACTTGCCTTAACCGGTCTTCCCCACCGGATCATCCATCGCTGGATTATAAAAGAGCGACAGCGTCAGGCTCTTGGCGATGCGCTCGGCCGTCGCCATGAACCATGCCTTGGCGTCATCGGAGGGCGCTATGTCGGCAAGCGTTTCGGAAAACAGAGCCAGCCATTCCGGAAAGAGATCGGGCACGATGCCTTCGACGCCGAGATGCGCCTGCACCGGCTTGCCGCCATAAGCGCCGTTCTTGAAAGCGACCGACGACCAGAAGCGTTTCATCTTCTCCATATGGTCCGGCCACCGACCGGCAAGACGTCCGTCAAAAACCGGTCCGAGTCTGGGATGCGCCTGAATGCGGCCGTAGAAAGTATCGACAAGCCTATCGATGAAGGCTGCATCGATGCCCATGCCGGCCATCTCGGCTTCGGCCTTCTCGCGAATGCCGGCTAGGTGAGCGGCGCGGCCTTGTATGTCACTGTTCATCTCATGCTCCTGCCGCCGCGCAGCACTTGGCGCAAATACGGCGTTGTCGATCCTTATCTATGCATTTTCATGGCGCAACCAAGGTGTCATCCCGTCGTTGCGGCAATCTGTCAAAGACACAGCAGTTCGCTTGGGATGGTCCCGTCCAAAAAGCGTATCCCAACCGCTGGGATAATGCCTTGGGCCTTGACCTGCATGTTTGTCCACTTTAGCTTAGAATAATTCTAAAAATGGAGATTCTAAATGTTGCTCGGGTTTTTCCGCTCGCCCAAACGTTCCTTTGCCTCTTTGACCGAACAGGAAATTCTCGCCATTGCCATCGCCTCGGAAGAGGACGATGCGCGCATCTATCTTGCCTATGCCGATATCCTGAGAGCCAATTATCCCGATTCCGCCAAGGTCTTCGAGGACATGGCCGAAGTCGAGGACTTGCATCGCAGGACGCTGATCGACATGCACCGCAAGCGTTTCGGCGAGCGCATCCCGCTGATCCGGCGCGAACATGTCAGCGGTTTTTATGAACGCAAGCCGGATTGGCTGCGCAAGAACCTGTCGCTGGAAGCCATCCGTTCCGAAGCCGAGGGTATGGAGCAGCAGGCCTATAATTTTTACGTCGAGGCGGGCAAGCGGGTTTCCGATGCCTCGACGCGGCAGCTTCTTGGCGATCTGGCATTGGCGGAACAAGGGCATGAAGACATCGCCCGCATGCTCGGCGACAAGCACACGCCGCAATCCGTGAAGGAAGAAGAGGACGCGAATGCCCGCCGCAAATTCGTGCTGACCTATGTGCAGCCGGGCCTTGCCGGCCTGATGGACGGCTCCGTTTCGACGCTTGCGCCGATCTTCGCTGCCGCCTTTGCGACGCAGCAGACATGGCAGACCTTCCTCGTCGGCCTATCGGCTTCCGTCGGCGCCGGCATTTCCATGGGCTTCACGGAAGCTGCCCATGATGACGGCAAGATTTCCGGCCGCGGCTCGCCGATCAAGCGCGGTCTTGCCTGCGGTGTCATGACGGCGCTCGGCGGATTGGGGCACGCGCTTCCCTACCTCATTCCCGATTTCTGGACGGCCACCATCACCGCCGCCATCGTTGTCTTCTTCGAGCTTTGGGCGATCGCCTTCATTCAGAACAAATATATGGAGACGCCGTTTCTGCGCGCCGCCTTCCAGGTCGTCGTCGGCGGCTCGCTGGTGCTCGCTGCGGGCATATTGATCGGAAACGGGTGAGAGGCGCTCGGCGAAGCCGAGGAAACGATCCAGTGAATCGTTTCGAGCATCGAACGCCCTGAGCCCAAGCGTAGGGCTGGCAGGTGCGGCATAGGCGGTGTCCTATCCCGTCTTCAGGAGGAGGATGGCTCATCATCACGAAATGTTAAAATTCGGAACGCTCCTGGATGCCACTGGTTACCACTGCGAGGCCGCTCTTGGCCTCGTCTGCAAACCTAAGGAGATAATCCAATGGCAAACCAAGGTGGAACCCACGAACAGCACGTTAAGGCCGGCCAGCAGAGCCATAAGAACACGGATGACAAGACTCGCAATGCGTCGTCTTCCGGCTCGCGCCAGGAGCAATCGGGCGGTACGCGCGGCGGCACCCATGAGCAGCATGTCAAGGCTGGTCAGCAGAGCCATAAGAACCACTAACGAGTGGTACGATCGATTTGTCCATGCCTAAACGGCAAGGACCGTTCTAAAAATTTCGGATAGAAAAAGGCCGGCGATTTTGCCGGCCTTTGATATCGCATCTGGTCCTAGATGTTTACTTGACAGCGCCGACGAGGACATCGTTGCCGTTCTCGATGGTGACCCAGCGGCCGGCATTATAGCTCGCCTGACGCTTCAGGTAGGAATAGGGGGTCTTGTACCAGACCTTCACCTCGTCATCGAGATTGTCGAGAATGTAGTCGCCCTGCTGGGTGCGCAAGGTCAGCACGGCATGACCCTCGCCATCCGGTTTGCGCACGACCGTCATCAGAAGGTTGGCGGCGGAAACTCCCTTCTGCATCAGAAGCTTGCGCTTCAGGAGCGCGAAATCCTCGCAATCGCCGGCCGTCTTCGGATATTCCCAATATTCTTCCTGGCCGTAGACTTCCATGTCGGTGGCAGGCGTGATGGTCTTGTTGACGCGCAGGTTGATCTGGGTGACCAGCGACCAGGTGGCAGCGTTCATATCGACCGGACCGGCATTGCGCGTCGGACCGCATTCGTCGGTGTGACGCTCGCAAAATTCATAATGCCCGATCGGCTGCGATGTGACGCCGCCGATGGTCATCGATGCGGTGTTCTGGGGGGCCGGCATGGCCGACGACGACATCGCAACTATAGCTGCGAAGGCAACGAATACGCCCTTGATACGCACGCCCACTTTCCTTGTATCGTCCCTGCATTTGTTAACAAATTGTTAATGTAAGGGGGCGCGCCAAGTCAATCGTTACTTAAGTGTTAACAGGGGAACCAGCCTTTATGGTTAATTTCGGTACAATCAAAGGGCTAGCTGCCACAATTCAATGCTTCTTATGATTACCGCACGCATGCGAATTCTACCCCGCGGGCGGCGGGTTCTCTCAAGAGCTATCTCTATGTTTTTATGGATGCTTGTGGAGCGCGAGCGTCTCTGCTGCAGTCAAAATGCGCTCGATGTCCTGCGGTCGGGACAGCCGGTGATCGCCATCGCGCACGAGTGTTAACACGACATCGTCGGCCGGCAAATGTTCGACCAATTTTAACGAATGTGCAAAGGGCACGTCCTCATCCTGCATGCCCTGCAGGATATGAACCGGGCAGCCGGTTTCGATGATGCCGCGCAGGACCCGGTTGGCGCGGCCGTCTTCGATGAGTGCGCGAGTGAAGATGTTCGGCTCGGGACTATACTCCGAGGGCTCTTCGAAATAACCGCGTTCGGCAAGCGATTTCCGCTCGACGTCGGAAAGGTTCGGCTCGATGAGCTCGATGGTGAAGTCCGGAGCGGGAGCGATCAGCACGAGGCCCTGAATGACCGGAGCCTTCTTTCGCCTGCGCAGTTCCTGGATGAGCCTCAGCGCGATCCAGCCGCCCATGGACGAGCCGACGAGGACGATGCGCTTCGGCTTGGCATAGTCGACGACGGCGAGCGCCTCTTCCAACCAGCGCGAAATCGTACCTTCGGTGAAGACGCCGCCGGATTGACCATGGCCAGAATAATCGAAGCGAATGCAGCCGAGGCCCAACCGTTCGGCCAGAGCATCGAGCTCCAGCGCCTTGGTGCCGCTCATGTCGGAACGATAGCCGGAGAGCCACATAAACGTCGTGCCTTTTGCGCCCTTCCTGGCCGCGCGCAGTTGCAGGGCAATCTGCCGTTGATCTCCGGCATTGCCCACGGCAACAAAGGTCGGCTCAAGATTGGCTAAGGCTTCGGACATCGAAAACTCCCGGAATTTTGTGCTCTATAAAGCAGATTCGCATGCGGGTAACCGCAAAAATCCTTTCCATTTCTGAAGAAGGCTTGTGCGTTATTTTGCAATGTTGCTGTGTCCTTTGCGCATCTTGCGGCTGCGCGGCACAGTAATGGTACGCGGGAGGTGATTTTTTCCTGGCGGCATGCTATTGACTTCGCCACAGCTTTTACGACATTTCCGTCAGTTGCGCCGACGGGAGCGAGAGGCTGCAGCAAATCCGAAACAATTCGTGGAGAGTACGACCATTCGCAGACCCTTTAAAACCGATGCGCCCGTAAAGGACGGGCCACGTTCCAACAGGGAAATTCGCATTCCCAAAGTTCAGCTCATCGCTGCCGATGGCGCGAATATGGGCATCGTCCCGACCGACCAGGCGTTGAGAATGGCAGAGGAGGCCGGTCTCGATCTGGTAGAGATTTCCCCCAATGCTGAACCGCCTGTGTGCAAGATCCTCGATCTGGGCAAGCTGAAATACGCCAACCAGAAGAAGGCCGCCGAGGCGCGCAAGAAGCAGAAGATCGTCGAAGTCAAAGAAATCAAGATGCGTCCGAACATCGACACCCATGACTACGAGGTGAAGATGAAGGCCATCGGTCGTTTCTTCGAAGAAGGCGACAAGGTGAAGGTGACCTTGAAGTTCCGCGGCCGTGAAATGGCCCACCAGGAACTCGGTATGAAGCTTCTCCAGCAGGTCAAGGAAGATACGCTCGAAATCGCCAAGGTAGAGGCCGAGCCCAAGCTCGAAGGTCGCCAGATGATGATGGTGCTTGCGCCGAAGTGAGGCGCGAGCGAGGTAGAGGCCGGAGCCGTCCGATTGGGCGGCTTTTCCTTTTGTGGCATTAGGTTGATACCTGTCATCGATCTGCAAAAGAATCGCCGCCGTGCCCGTTGCACTTACAGGCGACTGCGGTTATAAGCGCGCGTCCGAACTGACCGGCAGGGCATGCCGTGGCAGTTCAGAATGCTGGCGGAGCGGTTCATCACCGTTTCAGCCGTTCAACAACAAACGCTCCGGCACCTTGTTGCAGCCCGGCCTAGCCGGATCTGTGGGAAGGGTTTTTAGCAAAGCGCGCCAGGAAGCATCGAAGGAGTAGCAAAATGCCCAAGATGAAGACGAAGTCGTCTGCCAAGAAGCGGTTCAAGATCACCGCGTCCGGCAAGGTCAAGGCAGCCGCTGCTGGCAAGCGCCACGGCATGATCAAGCGTACCAACAAGTTCATTCGCGACGCCCGCGGCACCATGGTTCTCGCCGAACCGGATGGCCGTAAGGTTGTCAAGAACTACTTGCCGAACGGTCTCTAAGACTATTCGTAACGCTATAGACTAAGGAGATCATGAAATGGCACGCGTAAAAAGAGGCGTTACCGCCCACGCCAAGCACAAGAAGGTTCTGAAGCAGGCCAAGGGCTTCTATGGCCGCCGCAAGAACACCATCCGTACCGCCAAGGCCGCCGTCGACCGTTCCAAGCAGTACGCTTACCGCGACCGCAAGGTCAACAAGCGCAATTTCCGCGCCCTCTGGATCCAGCGCATCAACGCTGCCGTCCGCGAATTCGGCCTGACCTATGGCCGCTTCATCGACGGCCTGAACAAGGCTGGCATCGAAGTCGACCGCAAGGTTCTCTCCGACATGGCGATCCATGAGCCGGAAGCCTTCGGCGCGCTCGTCGTCGCCTCCAAGAAGGCCCTCGAATACCTCAAGGACGCCGGCACGACGAACGAATTCGAAGCTGTTGTAAGCTAACGCCGCTTCGCACGTAGGTCGTGAATTCATTGCAAACCCGCGTCGGCAAACCGGCGCGGGTTTTGCGTTTTGCAGCAGGCGCGATCGAGCCTATTGGCCAGATCAAAGCATGCCCGCTGCTGGCGGTGGCCGAACTTCGGCACATGACCCGCATTCTCAGCGCGTTTTTGTCATTTGCCCGGTTGATTGGCCGCGTGCACATGGGTAGTGATCTGCAGCGCTTCATCGTTGCCACCAGCTATCTGATGTATGTGTTCACCAATTATTCTGCGGAATAGCGGCGCGGTGAGCCCGCCCTCCGCAAGGCAGGACAAGATGACGGAACTCGATACTCTTGAAACCCAACTCATGGCCGACGTGGCCGCTGCCACGGACGAGCAGGCGATCGAAGCCGTCAGGGTGTCCGCTCTCGGCAAGAAGGGCTCGGTTTCGGAACTGTTGAAGACGCTGGGCTCAATGTCGCCGGAAGAGCGGCAGACGCGCGGTGCGGCGATCAATGCGCTGAAGAATTCGGTAACCGACGCCATCAACGCCCGCAAGGGTGCCCTGCGCGATGCCGCGATCGAGGCCAAGCTCAAGGCGGAGACGCTGGACGTCAGCCTGCCGGTGCGCTCCTCACCGGCCGAACGCGGCCGCATCCATCCGATCAGCCAGATCGTCGACGAGATCACCGCCATCTTCGGCGACATGGGCTTCTCGATTGCCGAAGGTCCTGATGTCGAGACCGATTACTATAACTTTACGGCGCTGAACTTCCCCGAAGGGCACCCGGCCCGCGAGATGCACGACACCTTCTTCTTCCAGCCGGACGAAAAGGGTGAGCGCAAGGTGCTGCGCACGCACACCTCGCCGGTGCAGATCCGCACCATGGAAGCCTCGAGCCCGCCGATCCGTATCATCATTCCCGGCAAGACCTATCGTCAGGACAGCGACGCGACGCATTCGCCAATGTTCCACCAGGTCGAAGGCCTTGTCATCGACAGGACGGCGAATGTCGCCAATATCCGCTGGGTGCTGGAAGAGTTCTGCAAGACCTTCTTCGAAGTCGACAATGTGACGATGCGTTTCCGCCCATCCTTCTTCCCGTTCACGGAACCGTCCTTCGAGGTCGATATCCAGTGCGACCGCTCCGGTCCGATCGTCAAGTTCGGCGAGGGCACCGACTGGATGGAAATCCTCGGCTGCGGCATGGTGCATCCGAACGTGCTGCGCTACGGCGGCCTCGATCCCGACGAATATCAGGGCTTTGCCTGGGGCATGGGCCTCGACCGCATCGCCATGCTGAAATACGGCATGCCCGACCTGCGCGACTTCTTCAACGCCGATGTCCGCTGGATGAACCACTATGGCTTCCGCCCACTCGACATGCCGACGCTGTTCGGCGGTTTGAGCGTGTAAGGAAGGGATAAAGCACATGAAATTCACACTCTCCTGGCTGAAAGAGCATCTGGATACCGACGCCACGCTCGACGATATCTGCGCTCGCCTGACGATGATCGGGCTAGAGGTCGAAGACGTCGACGATAAGGCGGCGTTCAAGCCCTTCGTCATCGCCAAGGTGCTGTCGGCCGAAAAGCACCCGCAGGCCGACCGGCTGAAGGTGCTGCTGGTCGACAACGGCTCCGGCAAGCCGGTCCAGGTCGTTTGCGGCGCACCGAACGCGCGCGCTGGCCTCGTCGGCGCCTTCGCAGCTCCCGGCACCTATGTTCCCGGCATCGACGTGACGCTTACGGTCGGCAATATCCGCGGCGTCGAAAGCCACGGCATGATGTGCTCGGAAAAGGAGCTGGAAATCTCCGACAGCCATGACGGCATCATCGATCTGCCTGAAGATGCGCCCGTCGGTACCAGCTTTGCCGCCTATGCCGGCCTCGACGATCCGATGATCGAGATCAACCTGACACCGAACCGCCCGGACTGCACCGGTGTTTACGGCATCGCCCGTGACCTCGCCGCTTCCGGCCTCGGCACGCTGAAGCCGCGTCTGACGCCAACCTTCGTCGTCGATGGCGATACGCCGACCGAGCTGAAGATCGAACTGGACGATACGCGTCTCTGCCCCGGTTTTGCTCTGCGCCTGGTGCGCGGCGTCAAGAACGGCCCGAGCCCGAAATGGATGCAACAGCGGCTGCTCGCCATCGGCCTCCGCCCGATCAGCGCACTGGTCGACATCACCAACTACATGACCTTCGATCAGGGACGGCCGATGCACGTCTTCGACGCCGCCAAGGTCAAGGGCAATCTGGTTGTGCGCCGCGCCAAGGAAGGCGAAACGGTGCTGGCGCTTGACGAGCGCGAATACAAGCTCAACCCCAACAATGTCGTCATCTCCGATGATAACGGCGTCGAGTCGATCGGCGGCATCATGGGCGGCGAGCATTCCGGCTGTGATGAGAACACGGTCGACGTGCTGATCGAATCGGCGCTTTGGGATCCGATGAACATCGCCAAGACCGGCCGCAGCCTCGGCATCATCTCCGATGCCCGTTATCGTTTCGAGCGCGGCGTCGATCCGGAATACATGGCTCCCGGCCTCGAGCGCACGACCGAGCTGGTGCTCGCCTGCTGCGGCGGTACCGCCGCGAAGGCGAGGGTCGAAGGCTATAAGGGTTATGACGCCAAGATCGTCGATTTCCCCTTCTCCGAGGTCAAGCGTCTGACCGGTCTCGACGTCTCCATGGAAGAGGGCAGGTCGATCCTGACGAAACTCGGCTTCTCGGTCTCCGGCTCCGGCGAGCGGGTTTCGGTTGCCGTGCCCTCATGGCGGCCGGATGTCGATGGCAAGGCCGACCTCGTGGAAGAGATCATGCGCATCCACGGCGTCGACAATATCAAGCCGGCGCCGCTTGCAAGCCACAATGCCGTAAACGGCAAGATCCTGACGACGCTGCAGATCCGCACCCGCACCGCCAAGCGCGCGCTTGCATCGCGCGGCATGCTGGAAGCCGTGACCTGGTCGTTCATCTCGGAAGACCAGGCCAAGCTTTTCGGCGGCGGTTCCAACGCGCTGAAGCTTGCCAATCCGATCGCCGCCGACATGTCCGACATGCGTCCGTCGTTGCTGCCGGGCCTGCTGTCTGCCGCGCAGCGCAATGCCGACAAGGGCTATGGCGATGTCGCGATCTTCGAAGTTTCCGGCACCTATGAAAACGACAGGCCGGAAGGCCAGCGGCGCGTCGCCGGCGGCATCCGCCGCGGCACCGCCTCGCTCACCGGCGCCGGCCGCATGTGGTCGAATGCCGCCAAGGGCGGCGGCAAGCCGGTCGATGTTTTCGATGCTAAGGCGGACGCGCTGGCGGTGATCGAAGCCTGCGGCCTGCCGATGGGCAATATTCAGATCGAACAGGGTGGCCCCGCCTGGTATCATCCGGGCCGTTCCGGCACGATCAAGATGGGTCCGAAAGTCGTGCTCGGCTATTTCGGCGAATTCCATCCGAAGACGCTGGAGGCGCTCGATGTCACCGGCGCGCTCGCCGGCTTCGAGGTCTATATCGACGCCATGCCCGAGCCGAAGAAGAAGACGACGCGCACCAAGCCGGCCTTGGAGCTTTCGTCTTTCCAGGCGGTCAAGCGCGACTACGCCTTCGTGGTTGACAAGACCGTGGAAGCCGGCGCCATCATCCGCGCCGCCACCGGTGCTGACCGCAAGCTGATCACCGCCGTCAATGTCTTCGATATTTTCGAGGGCGCGTCGCTCGGTGAAGGCAAGAAGTCGATCGCCATCGAAGTGCAGATCCAGCCGGCCGAGCGCACGCTGACCGACGAGGATTTCGAAGCGCTGACCCAGAAGATCGTCGCCAATGTGACGAAGTCGACGGGTGGGGTTTTGCGGGGGTGACAAGGCTCCCCTTCTCCCTTCGGGGAGAAGGTGCCCGAAGGGCGGATGAGGGGGCGAGGAGCAAAGCGACGAGTGCCTTGAGCGACAAGCGAAAGGCAATATCCTTACGGTGCAACGCCCCCTCAACCCGCGCGTGCCGCGCGTTCCTTCTCCCCGCCGGGGCGAAGGTTTAAGATCTACCGATGCAAATGATAGACCTTATTGACGATGGTCCATCGTCCGTCGATCTTCAGCAATGACAGGTAGTCGGAAAAGCGCATGCCGGCGAATTCGTCGACGACTTTGACGCTTGCGGCGTCGCCCTCGATATCGATCAGCTCGATTTCCATCAGTGGCACCGTGTCAGGTGGCGCGCTGCCTTCCTCGACGATCGCTGTGATGAATTCGTCGCGTGTCATCCACTCCACCGCGCCCTGATAATTGCCTATGATTGCGACCCGTGGATGCAGCGCTTTGCGCAAGGCGGGTTCGTTCGCGAATGCCATGCCATCGACATAGAGGTGAACAACTGCGCGGATTGCTTGCTCTTCCGACATCTTGCCGTTCCTCGTTTGAGTGCCTGTTAATATAGCATGAACGTTCAAGCAGACAAAAACGCCGAGGTGATCGCGATGTTTTTATCGGGCTCTATTCCACGAAAATCCCGACGCTGGCTGCCCGGCCGGCGGCGTCGATGACGGTCAGCGTCGAATAGCCGGCGCCATCCGGAATCCATTGGTTGGTGCGGCGGCGGGAGAGGTCTGGCAGCGGCTTGCCATTGGCGAGCCAGCGGAAGGGCGCGCGGCCGCCCTGCAGCTTCAGCGCCAACGGCATTAGCGGGCTGGCGCCGCTGCTTGCGCCGAGGTCGACGCGTGCACCCTCCGGCGGATAAACGATCTGTGGCGCCGGCTCGCGGGTCGAAGCCGACAGCAGGCCGGCGGCGGTCACCGAAAAGCGCCGCTGGCTGATCGGCAGTTCGGTGGCGGAAATGCGCACCGCGCCCATGGGAGGCGGCGGAAACGGCGAGATGGCGACGCCGGACTTGGCAAATCCTTCGAACAGGATGGGCGCGGCTGAGACATAACCCGCCAATCCCGGCACTGCCCCATTGTCCGGCCGGCCGACCCAGACGCCGACCACATGCTCGCCGTCATAGCCGACGGACCAGGCATCGCGGTTGCCGTAGCTGGTGCCGGTCTTGTAGGCGATGCCGAGCTGCTTGCTGCCGGCCGGCGCGATGATGTCGGAGAGAATGTCGGTGATGTTCCAGGCTGCCACCGGTTCCATCAGCGGCTCGCCTTCGATCGGTCCCGGCTGATCCTGGATGCCGTCGCCGATCCGCATCGGCTTGCCGCGATTGGCCAGCCCGGCGTAGAGCTGCACGAGATCCTTGAGCGTGATGCCGACGCCGCCAAGACCGATGGCAAGGCCGGGCGCTTCATTGGGCGGCAGTACCGGCTTCACCTCGGCGCGACGGAAGCGCACGAGCAGACGAGTCGGTCCGACGGCATCGAGCAGGCGTACGGCCGGCACATTGAGCGACAGTTGCAGCGCCTCGCGCACGCTGACATCGCCCTGGTAGGTCATGTCGAAGTTGTGAGGGCGATAGCCGTAGAAATCGGCGGGACGGTCTTCGATGATGGTTTCCTGGGCGACATATCCCTCCTCGAAGGCAAGGCCGTAGATGAAGGGCTTCAACGTCGAGCCGGGCGAGCGCAGGACGCGGGTCATGTCGATCCAGCCGGAGCGGCTGGAGTCGAAGTAATTGGCCGAACCGACTTCGCCGACGATCTCGCCCGTATGCGCATCCGCCATCACCATGGCGACAGAGACCTTCGGTCCCAGCCGCTTCGACGCTTCATCGGCGACGGTTTCCAGGCCCTGCTGAATATTCCGGCGCAGCGTCGTGCGGTGTTGGATGACGCTGGGCTGCTTGCGCAGCGCGGCTTCTGCGAGATGCGCGGCATAGGCCGGCAATTGCCGCCGCTTGGCCGGAACCGGAACGAGCGCTGCCCGCTCCGCCTCGCCATCGCCGACGGCGGCTGAAACGGCGGCACGGTCGAGCACGCGGCGGCGTGCCGCCTCGGCGCTTGCGAGATTGCGGTCGGGCCGGCGCTTTTCCGGCAGTTGCGGCAGGGCGACGAGCAAGGCCGCTTGCGCGACCGTCAGATGCCGCGGCTCCTTGCCGAAATAGGCGAGGCTTGCGGCACGCACGCCCTCCAGATTGCCGCCATAGGGCGCATGGGTCAGGTAGAGATCGAGAATCTGTTCCTTGCTCAGCCGCCGCTCGATCTGGATGGCGCGGACGATCTGCAGCAGCTTCGCCGTCACCGACCGTTCGCTACGCGGCTCGATCAGCCGCGCGACTTGCATCGACAGTGTCGAGCCGCCGGAGACGATGCGGCCATGGCTGGCGAGCTGCAGAAAGGCACGGCCGAGCGCTACCGGGTCGACGCCGTGATGGTCGTAGAAGCGCCGGTCTTCATAGGCGACCAGCATGCGCAGGAATTGCGGATCGACATCGGCAACATCGGTTTTCAGCCGCCAGCGCCCCTCAGGCGTGGCGAAGGCGCGGAGCAGCTCACCATTGGCATCCAGCACTTCAGGCGAAACGATGCCGGCCTTATCGAGCGGCGGCGGAAAGGCGCGATCGGCGGCCGCGAGGCCAAACGTAAGCGCCGCCACCGAGAGGGCGCTCACCCCGACACCGATCGCAATTTTCCACCGCGTCTTCATTGCCTGTTCTTACTGCTGTGCTGCCAGCACCTCCATGCGGCCCATCGCCGTGCGGGCCGAGAATTGCGGACGGTACATGTCCTCGACGCTCGCGGCCGGATGATCGTAGGTGCCGGGGGTAACGGCGCGCACCACATAGGCGAAGCTGAGATCGCGGTCAGACGATTGGTCGAAGGCGGCGACGAAGCGATCATTGCGGAACTCGACGTGGGCCGGCTGCACATCGCTCAGCCAGTCGAAGTTCGAAAGCTGCGCGCTGTTGACGATGCTCGGATTGTCGATCTCGAAACCGGCCGGCAAGAGGTCGGTGACGAGAACGCGCGACGGCCAGTCGTTGGTTTCCGTGATATGCAGCACCACGACGTAGCGATCGTTCTGCTGTGCCTGGGTGACATTCGCCTCCTCGCCGTCGAGCGTGTAGTATTTGCGCTCGATGGTGAAGCCATTGCCGCCGGCCGGCAGCGGCGTTACCGGCGCCGCGACGGTGGTCACGGAGGCTGACAGCGGCTGGCGGGTGGTGTTGGTGACGGTCAGCGGATGGCCCATCAGGGCGTCACCGGTCATCTGAGCCATGTAAGCGCCGCTATGGGCAGCGCCGTTGACATCGAGCGTCAGGCCGTCATCGCCGTTCTGCAGGGCGCGGGCAGCAAGCAGCATCCAGGTCTGTTCCTGGGTGCTGGTATAGGTCTTGGTCTGCCATTCCTTGGCAACGACACCAGCCAGGTCCGGAATGATCGGCGGCACCGGCCGGCTTTCCGCGGCAAGTGCCAGCACGGCCGCGCCGTCGCGCAGCGACGAACCGTAGTCGGAGCGGGCGAAGCTGACCTTCGTCACCGCTGCCTGTTGCGACATCTGCAGCGCATCGACGAAGATATTGCGCGAGCGCTGCGCATCGCCGTAAAGCGCCAGCGCCGCCGCCAGATGCGCCTTTGAGAGCGGCGTCGGGAAGTCGTTCAGCATGGTGTCGGCGTAGTAGCGCAGATCGCTGATCGAAGCCTTTTTGTTGCGGGCGAGCACGTAGAGCGCATAGGCGATCTCGTTGCCCTGGTCCTTGACGTTGGTGTTGATGCTCAGCGAATTCTGCAGGTTCTCCAATGCCTGCACCATGGCCTGATCCGGCACCGTGTATTTCTGCTCGCGGGCGCGGGTCAGGAAGTCGGTGACATAGGCATCGAGCCAGAGATCGCCGGAACCCGGAGCCCAGAGGCCGAAGCTGCCGGTCGACGACTGATAGGACATTTCGCGATAGATCGCGTCCTGAATGCGCTTATGGATTTCAGCGTCGTCGGCAAGACCGTTCTTGATCGCCAGCTCGCTGAAGTAGAGCAGCGGCAGCGAGCTGCTGGCTGTCTGCTCGGCGCAGCCATAGGGATAGTGGCTGAGGCTCATCAGCAAAGCCGGCACATCGAACGCGCTGGATCGGCTGACGTTGACGCTGACGGAAGCGCCCGGCAGCACGCTGTCGGCGAGCAGGTCGGCATTGACCGTCAGGCTCTTGCCGGGTGCGAGCGTGATCAGCCGCCGTTCGGTCACCGGCAATTGCGCCGGCCGGACCGGTATGTCGACCGATTGGTCGAGCGACAGTCCAGAAGCATTGGACAGGTTGATCGCAACCGTGCCGGCACCCGGTTGTCCACCGGTTAGCGGCAGGGTGATGTCGTATTTGCCACCCTGTTTCAGATTGATCGTCTGCTGCGCGGCGCTGGCATCGACGGTGACGGCCGAGTTGCCGGTCACCGCCAGCCTGTACTCCCCGGCAGGCGCGTCAGTATTGGCGATATCGAGCCGGAGATTGGCCTTATCCCCCGGAGCGAGGAATTTCGGCAGGCTGGCAGTGACGACGACCGGGTCGCGGATGATGACATCTTGCGTCGCATGGCCGATCCCTGCCTTTGACCAGGCAACTGCCATCAGGCGCGCAGTGCCGTTGAACTGCGGAATGTCGAAGCTGACATTGGCCTTGCCGCTCGCATCGAGCTTGATCGGACCGGAGAAGAAGGCAATCAGCTTTTCCGTCGGCGGGCTCGCCTGCAGGGCCGCCTGTCCGCCATCGCCGCCGGTGCGCAGCCGCCCGGTGGCACCGAGCGAACCGTCGATCAGGCGGCCGTAGAGGTCGCGGATTTCGAGGCCGAGCTGGCGCTGGCCGTAATACCAGTCGTCCGGAGCCGGCGGTTGGTAGCGCGTCAGGTTGAGAATGCCGACATCGACGGCAGCGACCGTCACATAGGCATCCTCGTTGGCGCCTGCGCCCGTCACCTGAACGCCGATATTCAGCGGTTGGCGCGGCAGGGTCTTCTGCGGCGCATCGAGCTTGACCTGCAGCTTGCGTTCGCCGGGATCGACGGTCGCCCATTTGATGCCGATTGCGCGCATCGGCATGCGGCTTTCCTGCGCGTCGCCGGGGCGGAAGAGGGTGGCGGTCACATAGGTGCCCGCACCCCAATCGGCGGTGACGGGGATGTCGACTTCCCCGCCGGTGGCGCCGATGTCGGCATTGGTCACCGAGATCAGCGTTTCGGAGCCGGCCGTCACCATCAACTGGCCGGCATACCGGGACGTAACCTTAAGTTTGGCCGTATCGCCGACATGGTAGCTGTCCTTGTCGAGCGCGATTTCCAGTGCGTCCGGCGTTTGCGTCGAGGTGGAGGCGACATACCAGCCGGCGTCGAATTCGACGCTGGATTGCGGACCGTTCGTATCGGCGGTCTCCACCTCCAGCCGGTAGCGGCCCCAGGTGACCGGCACGGAGATTTCCGCGCCATCCGTCGTGGCGTTGACCGTTCCGGTCGCGACTTGCTTCGTCGAGGCGACGGCTTCGTATTTCCAGCTACTGCCGTCGCGATACCATTGGTAGTCGCGCTCGACGGCGAGCAGCTTCCAGGTGAGGCCCTGCATCGCCTGCTTCTGACCGTTCTGGTCGACGGCGATGACGTGGAAATTGCCGATCGAATTTTCGCCGAGATCGCCGTCGAATTCCGGCTTGATGCCGATTCGCGGCCCATCCGCCTTGACCGGCAGCGTCAGCGAGCGCTCGACGGCGCGGCCGCCGGCCTCCTGCATGCGGACGGTAATATTGGCGTTGAGCAGCTGCGTGGTCGAAGGCGTATCGGCGATGGTAACGTCGAAGGTCGTCTTGCCGTCTTCGTCCAGCGCCTGCAGGTCTTCGAGCGGCACTTGCGAGCTCTCGGCCTTGTTGTCGCTGCTGCTGTCGCTATCGCTATCGCTGGTGTCCTGCCCGGCAGCCTCGTCGGCGAGGCCGAATTCGTAGCCCTTATAGTCGTCGCTCTCGCGCGTCGGCTTCAGCGTCACTTCGCCTTCGAGGCTGAGGCCCGCGGCCGGCGCGCCATAGAGATAGCGCCCTTCGATATTGACGGGCGTCGGTTGGCCGACTTCGATCGCCTTGGCGTCGCTCTTCATGTCGAATTCGATGCGATCCGGCACGAAATCGTCGACAAGGAAGGTCTGCGAGCCGATGGAGGCGCCCTTCGGGTCGGTATAGATGTTCATCGTCCAGGTGCCGCGCATCGAGGTCTGCTGTAGCGGCAGGTCGACATTATAGCCGCCGAGCTTGCCGCCGTCGGTAACGATGCGGCGGTCTTCGACGCCATCGGGACGCAGGAAGACGAAGGTGAGCGGCAGGTTCTCGACCGCCATGGAGCTGACGTCCCGGGCAAGAGCGGAGGCATGCACCGTCTCGCCGGCGCGGTAGATGCCGCGTTCGGTCCAGGTGAGCAGATCGATCGCGCCCGGCGCCGTGCGGCCGGTGACGCCGCGGTCGGAGAGATCGAAACCGGCGCGGGTCATGTCGAGGAAGACGTAATCCTGATCGCCGTTCTGCGCCGTGATGACGGCCGGCGTCATGCCCGAGGTGCCGCGCATGAGGCCGGCGCTGAAGGTGGCGCGGCCATTCGCATCGGTCTTCGCGGTGCCGAGGATTTCATTGTTTTTGGCGAGGAGTTGCAGCTCGACGCCGGCGATCGGCTTGGCACTGCCGAGCGAGCGGGTGAAGACGTTCAAGCCGTCCGTGCCGGCATAGGTCGTGACGCCGATATCGGAGACGACGAACCATTGCGTTGCCTGCGGATCCCATTCCTGGCCGGCGTTCGGTGCGACTGCGGTCAGGACGTAGACGCCGGGCTTACGCTTCGGCAGCGCCTCGTCGACCGGGAAGCTCGTCACGACATCCTTGTTGAGGTCCTGCTGGATATCGATCGAACCTTGCCACACCAGCTCACCGCTGGTGTCCTGAATGGTCTGGGCACTATAGCTGTCCATCTGCGTCAGGAACTGCGAATTGTTGAGCAACTGGGCGATGTTGCGGTCGCCGATGCGGTAGAGCTTCAGATTGGCCGTGGTGGTATTGACCGAAACAAGGGGAATGCCGCGGCGCGCCGTTGACGGCAGCACGAAATTGTCGCCAGTAAAGCGGATCGAGGCGGTGCGGTCCTTGACGTAGACCTCGATGTCCACCTGCGCAGCAAGGTCTTCATCGACGGAGGAGGGCAGGCCGCGGCGCAGCGAAATCTTGTAATGCTGACCGAATTCGAGGCCTTCGACGCAGATCTGGTTGTCCTTGGCATCGACGCCCTTCGGGGCGGCGCCATTGACGGTGACAAAGGGCGTATAGTCGACGCCGCTCTTCACCAGTTTTTCGGAGAATTGCAGGCAGGCGCGGGGCGAAGCGTTGTCGTTGTCCAACGTATTGCCGGTGACACGGAAACCCTGGCGGGCTCTGAGATCCTCATAGGCGGCCTGGACGGTCGGGGAGCCGGCCAAGGCAAGGCTTGCCTTATAGGCGCTGAGTGCCTGGCGATAATTCTGCGCGTTCTGCAGTGATGTGGCGAGCACGGCCAGCGCGTCGGCGCGGCTCCGCGTCGTGCGGGAAAGCTGATAGCCGTTGAGTGCAGCGTAAGCCGCCTGGGTGGCGACCGTCGTGTCGTTCGTTATGGTATTGGCGGCCCGCGCCATCTCGACCCAAAGCGCGCCATTGTCCGGCGCAAGCGACAGCGCACCCTGGAAGGCGTTCAACGCGTTGTTGACGTTGCCGGAGGTCAACTCGATGCGGCCGAGCGCCGTCAGGCTTTCGACGCCCTGTCCCTTCAACTCATTGCCGAGTGTGAGCCTGCCTTTCGCATCACGCGCAGCCTGCACGAAATTGTCGGAAAGGAAGGGAAGAGCGGGTGCGGCGCCGATATCCGGCTCGTTGGCGGCAGCGGTTTCGACGATCTTGCCGGCAACAGCGCCGGGGAAGCTGTTAAGCTGGTTGAAGTCGGACTTCAGGAAGCACCATTTTACCTTGGGATTATAGGTGAAGGCCTTGCAGGACTTATCGCCGATGCAGGATGTCGAGCATTGATCCAGCGTGACATTCTGCTCGGTGCGCAGATCGAAGCCGAAATAATCGCCGTCTGGCGTGGTGACCACCTGCCGCTTGGCATCGGCGGCACTCGCGGGTGTCAAAGCGACGAAGGTGGTGAGAAAAAAAGCGGAAAGTCCGATCAACGCGCGCTTAGACATAAGTCCCCCCAACGCTGCCCGTTTCGATTGGCCGCACTCTTCAAACTTCGGGTTAATTTGTCAACCGAGCGTCGAGATGCAAACGCGCGAATTCGACTATTCCGATCGGTTTGGTGTGATGCCGCCGATTAAAAATTGCTGTTTTAGTTTACGCTTTCGCAGCTTTCGACGGAATTGCCGATGGGAATGTCCAAAGCACTCGGTCCACTGCAGACTGCGCGTGCGAAGATGTCATCTGGCACGGATAAGAAAAGCAAATCAAAAGCTTATTTAGAGAAGGTCGCTGTTTGTATCGTAATAAGGATATTAGCAGACCGTCTGTTTCATCCTGATGACGATGACTGCCGGTGATTGCGTTCAGCTCGTCATCGAATAAATGCGTGACGCAACATCGACACCGGAGAGGGTACCGGCGCCGATGTTGCGCGAGAAGGCGGACGACGCTCCTACAGGTTCGTCATCGCCAGCGAGGCATCCGAATAGCGCTTGCCGGCCACCAGATCGAGCGGGATGATGTCGCTCAATTCCTGAAGTTCGCTGGCCGAGAGCGCGATATCGGCGGCGGCGGCATTCTGCTCCAGATGGTGCAGCTTGCGAGCGCCGGGGATCGGCACGATGTCGTCGCCTTGGTGCAGCACCCAGGCGAGTGCGAGCTGCGCCGCGGTGACGCCCTTGTCCTTGGCGAGGGCTCCGAGCTTGGCGACGAGGGCTGCGTTGGCATCGAAGTTCTCACCCTGGAAACGCGGTACGGCGCGGCGGAAATCGTCGGCCGCGAGATCGCTCGCACTGCGGATCGCGCCGGTGAGGAAGCCACGGCCGAGCGGGCTATAGGGCACGAAGCCGATGCCGAGTTCCCGGCAGGCGGCCAGCACGTCTTCCTCCGGATCGCGGCTCCACAGCGAATATTCGCTCTGCACGGCGGCAATCGGATGCACGGTATGGGCGCGGCGGATGGTGGCGGCACTGGCTTCCGAAAGCCCGAGCGCACGCACCTTGCCCTCCTTCACCAGCTCGGCCATGGCACCGACGGTATCTTCGATCGGAACGTTCGGATCGACGCGGTGCTGGTAGAAGAGATCGATGACATCGGTGCCGAGCCGTTTCAGCGAGGCTTCCGCCACCTCTTTCACATGCTCCGGCCGACTATCGACGCCGATCATCGCTGCCGGTCCGGACTTTTCCGGATCGAGCTTGAAGCCGAACTTCGTCGCGATGACGACGCGATCGCGCACTGGCTTCAGCGCACGGCCAACCAGCACCTCGTTGGTGAAGGGGCCGTATGTTTCGGCCGTATCGAAAAAGGTTACGCCGAGATCGACGGTTCTATGCAGCGTTTTGATGGATTCATTGTCATCGGTTGCGCCATAGGCGAAGCTCATGCCCATGCAGCCGAGGCCGACAGCGGAGACGGAGAGTTCCTTGCCAAGTTTGCGGGTTTTCATAGTCGTATCCTTCTGAGCTTAATTCTGGTCCGCGCCGACGTCCTCGCCGGCCTCGCGACGAGAGAGAAATTATGTCCCCGGATAGAGAATGAAAATGCATGCAAACTCAAACGGGCTGTTCTATCATTTAGATCAATGAACAGAACTCAGCTCTCCCAACTGGCGGTTCTCGCCGCCGTTGCCGCCCATCGAAGCTTCCGTGCTGCCGGCAAGGAATTGTCGATCGCGCCCTCTGCCGTCAGCCATGCGGTATCGAGCCTCGAGGAAAGCCTCGGCGTGCGCCTGCTTGCTCGCACCACCAGAAGCGTTTCGCCGACGGAGGAGGGCAAGCTGCTGCTGGAGCGCCTGGCGCCGGCGTTGCAGGAGATCGGCATTGCATTGGAGGATACGCTTGCCGCCCGCGGGCGTCCGGCCGGCAACCTTCGCATCACTGCGCCGCGTTTTGCTACTGACCTGCTGCTTGCTCCGCGCCTCGGCGATTTCCTGAACACCTATCCCGATATCACGCTGGAGATCGCCAACGAGGATGGCTTTACCGACATCGTCAAGGAGGGTTTCGACGCCGGTATCCGGCTGGAAGAAAGTCTGGAGGCGGATATGATTGCTGTGAAGATATCGCCCGACATCCGCACCGTCATCGCCGGATCTCCCGCCTATTTCGACAAACATCCAAAGCCCGTGCATCCGCGCGATCTCGTGCATCACCGCTGCATAAAGCGGCGCTTCACCAATGGCGCGATCTATCGCTGGGAATTCGAAAAGGACGGCCGCGAGGTGATCGTCGCCATCGATGGGCCGCTGATCGTGGGAGAGGATCAACTTGCGGTTCTGGCGGCGCTGAACGGGGCGGGGCTCGCCTACCTCTTCGATATGCGTGTTCAGCAGAAACTCGCCGACGGCGAGTTGATCCGTGTGCTCGAAGACTGGTGTCCGCCTTACCCCGGCCCTTACATCTATTACCCGAGCCGTCGCCAGATGCGCCCGGCACTCAGGGCTTTCATCGATTTCTTCAAATATTCGCCATAACAAGAGCAGCGGGGAGACCCCGCCGCTCTTGCCGGGCAATCATGCTGCCGCCTTCTGGTTGGCAGCGGTCATAGCCAGCTTCGAGAGAATCTTGTCGGTATTTCCCTCTTCCTGCAACGTCTGATCGAGCAGCTTGACTACTTCCGGCTTGCCGAGCGTGTTCGCCCAGGTCCGCAGCGTTCCGTAGCGGGCAATCTCATAATGCTCGACGGCCTGGGCCGCGGAGATTAGCCCGGCATCGAGAGCCGGCGTTCCCTTGAATTCGTCCATAATCTCTTCGCCTTCGGCGATGATCCCTTGAATGGCTTCACAGGTCTTGCCTTGGGCGCGTTTGCCGATCATTTCGAACACCTGCTGCAAACGTTCCACATGTCCTTCGGTTTCCTGCAGATGCTTTTCGAAGCCGGCCTTGAGATCCGGTGATTGCGCCGCACGCGCCATCTTGGGCAAGGCCCGAACGATCTGTCGTTCGGCATAATAGATGTCCTTCAGCGTATCGTAGAACAGGTCTTCCAGCGTCTTGTCCTTGGCCATTGTCTCTCTCCGTGTTTTTAGAGCCAGATTTTCTCGGATGCCGCCCCGCGGCGGCGACCCCTACACAAGCCGGCGCAATCCTAATTGTTCCCGCTGCTGACAAAATTCGGGGTACCAACCTGCGATAAGCCAAGCTGGGATAAATATCCGCAGCAGCCGAACGAATGGCGGAAGGGATTTAGAGACGATGAAAAAGCCGGGATCGATGAAGGGGCTGGAGGAGCTAGGCCGCGTCAGGCTATCGAAGAATTTCTTCTTCCGCGATTTCATGCATTCGGAGATCGCCGATTTCCATCGCATTCCGAATATCCCCGAAGACCCCGACCTGGCGATCGAGTCCGGCAGCCGGCTTTGCGAGGAGTTGCTGGAACCGCTGCAGGCAGCCTTCGGCCGGTTGCATATCCGCTCAGGCTACCGTGCGCCTGCCGTCAACGCCTTCGGCAACAGGAAAGGCCTGAATTGCTCGACCAATGCCCACACCGCCGCGCATCACATCTGGGATATGCGCGATCTCGACGGCTGTACGGGCGCAGCAGTCTGCATCGTCGTGCCATGGTTGATCGACAATTGCCGCGAGGAGGGCGATTGGCAGAAACTTGCCTGGTGGATCCACGATCACCTGCCCTACGCTTCGCTCTGTTTCTTCCCGAAACTATGGGCTTTCAACATCCAATGGCACGAGCGGCCGCAACGGACGATCCAGAGTTTTGCCCAGCCTCGTGGCATGCTAACCAAGCGCGGCATGGCAAATTGGCAGGGCGATCATTCGGCCTTCTACGAAGGTTTTCCGAGACTCAAAAACTGATGCGGTAACGAATGTGTCCGTCGCTCTCGACATAGCTGTCGTAGAGTTTGCGGGCCGTGACGTTGCTCTCTTCCGTATGCCAATAGAGCCGCGCCCAGCCGTTCTTTTTGCAGAGAGCGATAAGGTCGTCCATCAGCGCCCGGCCGACGCCCAAGCCTCGGGCGTTTTCGTCGACGAAAAGGTCTTCCAGATAGCAATCCGGCGTACGCACCCATGTGCCTTCATGAGTCAGGCACAGCGTGAAACCCTTGACCTCGCCATCGACTTCCGCGACGCGCATGAAGATGGCGGATGCCGGATCAAAGACCCGGCGCCATGTCTTGTCGGTGATATCCGGTGCGATGCCGACGCCATAGAAGGCGAGATAGTCGGCCCAAAGCTTGCGCCAGCGGGTTTCGTCTTCGGGCTTGGCATCGCGGATCATCACGGTCATCGGTTCATTCCTGGTTCTTTATTCGCCGGCTTTGTCCAGCAGGCTCATGGCTTCATCGGAAAGCGACAGCTTCGCCGAATTGATCAGCGCGTCGAGCTGGTTGAGGCTGGTGGCGCTGGCGATCGGCGCGGTAACGCCCCGTTTGCGCAGCAGCCAGGCGAGTGCGACATCGGCTGGCGTCGACTTGGTTTCGGCGGCAACTGTATCGAGCGCGGCGAGAATGCGGAAGCCCTTGTCGTTGAGGTAAGTCGCGACCCGGTTTTCGCGCGCCCGGCCTTCGGTATCGGCCTTGTTACGATACTTGCCGGTGAGAAAACCGGCCGCGAGGCTGAAATAGGTGATGACGCCGATCTCCTCTTTCACGCAGAGATCGGCAAGTGGGCCTTCGAAGCTTGCGCGCTCATAGAGATTATATTCCGGCTGCAGCACGTCGTAGCGCGGCAGGCCGCTCTTGGCGGCGGCATCGAAGGAGGCCTGCAACTGCGCAGCATTGAGGTTGGAGCAGCCGGCATGACGGATCTTGCCCTGTTCCTTCAGCTTGGCATAGGCGCTGAGCGTCTCCTCATACGGGGTTTCCGGGTCCGGCCAGTGCGAGAGATAGAGATCGATATAGTCGGTCTGCAGCCGCTTCAGCGAATCCTCGACCGCCTGCAGGATGTAATTCGCCTTCAGGCCCTTCTTGCCGGGACCCATTTCCGAGCCGACTTTGGTGATGATGATCGCCTTGTCGCGGGCAACGCGGCCCTGCTTCAGCCACTTGCCGATGATTTCCTCGGAGTCGCCGCCCTTGTTGCCGGGAACCCAGCTTGAATAGACGTCGGCGGTGTCGATCGTGTTGAAGCCGGCGCCGAAGAAGGCGTCGAGCAGAGCGTAGGAAGTCTTCTCATCGGCCGTCCAGCCGAAGACATTGCCGCCGAAGACGATCGGCGCGGTAAAAAGATCGGTTCGTCCAAGCTTGCGCATTTCCATGGTGGCTCTCCAAATTATTTGAGCAAAAACCGGCATCGAAAAGGCCGGAAGGGGAGGGGACGTTGATGCAAGTTATCGTCCTACCATTGGAAATGCCACTAACGATTATTTTATTCGGCCGCCGATCGCCGGTAGTGGCTGGGCGGCAGCTCATTATATTTCGACCAGACGCGCCGCATATGTCGCGGCGAGGCAAAACCGGATTTTTCCGCCACGCGCTCCATGTCCAGCCGCGAATTGGCAAGCACATCGCGGGCGAGCGTCACGCGCATCAGATTGACATAGGCGGTCACCGACAGCCCGGCATGCTCTTGAAACAGCCGTGAAATATGCCGCGCGCTCATTGCGCCGATGGCGGCAAGCTCCGCGAGCGACCAGCCGTGGGCGGGATCGGCCATGATAGCGTCTTGCACGCGGTGGATGGCGGGATGCACATGATTGCGGCCGCTGAGCCAGGGCGAAAGCTGCGGGTCGGCGCCGGTGCGGCGCATGTAGACGACCATATGGCGCGCGATCGTCAGCGCTATCACGGGAGAAGTGAGCTTGGAGACGATGTGCAGCATCAGGTCCGTGCCGGTGGAGATGCCGGCGCTGGAATAGCGCTCGCCGTCCTCGACATAGAGCCGGTTGTCGAGAACGCGCGCAGTGGGTGCATGCTGCTGGACTTCCTCGAGACAGGCCGCATGCGTCGTGCAGGCATAGCCTTCGAGTAGGCCGGCGCGGGCAGCAAGCACAGCGCCCGAGCAGATGGTGATGAGGGTGACGCCCGGACGGATCGCTAATCTTAGCCAGGTGGCGAGCAGTTCGTTCTCTTTCTCGATGTCGCCAGCATCGGGCGGCGGCGTGACGCTGCCGGAGACCACGACGAGGGCGCCATCGGGAATACGATCAGGCAGCGGCAGGAGATCGGCAACCGTCAGGCCGATCGAGGTCGTCTGTGTCGGCCGGGCAGCAATGAAACGGTAATCGAACAGGATATCCTCCTGTTCGATATTGGCGCGGCGCAGAACCTCCACCGGCCCGGCGACATCCATCAGCAGCGTATAGGGTGGCAGCAGGACATAGACGGGAATGACACGAAGGTATCTGTCGCCTTGGTTCATGCAGCACTCCTGGTCGTCACGGACGCAAGCGCATCTTCCACGGTGGCGATGCGGGCGAAACGGCCTGATAGCACCAGCTCGGTACGCTTCTTGATATCGTCGGCGCTGAACACCGTGCCGGAGGCATGCGTCATCGGGAAGGTCAGCGTCGCCTCGGTGACGTAGTCGACATCGTAGCCGAGGTCGCAGGCGTGGCGCGTCGTCGTTTCGCAGCATTGCTCGGTGCGGATGCCGGAAACGATCAGCTTGCGAATGCCGTTTTCTACCAGCCAGACATCGAGACCGGAACCCACGAGCGCGGAATGGCGCGATTTGTGGAACACAGCATCAGCGTCCAGCGTAATCTCCTCGAGCTTGCGGACATATCCGCTCGCCAGGCTGAAATGCTCGTCGCCATCGACGTGGAAAATCTGGACCACCGGAATGCCGCGGGCCTTGGCGCCGTCGATCAAAGCCTGCAGCCGGTCGACGAAAACGGGAAGGTCGTCCGCTTGCCAGTAAGGGCGGTGACGAAAGGACTCCTGAACATCGATAACCAGCAAGGCGGTATCGGCATGGGACATATTGGTATCTCCTATCGTTGAAGGATAACCGAAGCTAGATCCGTAGAGATAGCCCCAAAAGCCACATGCCGGACAAAATGAGGACAAATCCGGCCATCCAAATTCTCCGCACGATGGCGAGTTTTTGGCTTGGAGTTGCTCGATGGCATTGCGCCTTGGATAAGGGCCGAATAAAGTTGCCTCCGGTTCTATCGCGAGCGAGATGACTCTTCGTTTCGTTCCATCCATCACTTTCACAAGGTCCTATCCGAAAGCCGCGCGCTTTCTGCCCTGCGGTTGTTTGCTTCGGGATCGTGCTCCAGGAGGAAAAGTCATGCTGCGTTTCGGAATCTTATCGACCGCAAAGATCGGCCGCGAACTGGTCGTGCCGGCTATTCAGGATGCGGAAAATTGTGTGGTGACGGCGATCGCCAGCCGTGACCTTGCACGCGCCCGTGAAATGGCCGATCGCTTTTCCGTGCCGCATGCTTTCGGCTCCTATGAGGAAATGCTTGCCTCCGATACGATCGATGCCGTCTATATTCCGCTGCCGACCTCGCAGCATGTCGAATGGACGATCAAGGCGGCCGATGCCGGCAAGCATGTGCTCTGCGAAAAGCCGATTGCGCTGAAGGCCGATGAGATCGACGGCCTGATCGCTGCTCGCGACCGCAACAAGGTGCTGGTGACGGAAGCCTATATGGTCACCTATGCGCCGGTCTGGCAGAAAGTGCGCTCGCTGCTGGCAGCCGGCGCCATCGGCCGGTTGCGCCATATCCAGGGCGCCTTCACCTATTTCAACCGCGATGCCGGCAACATGCGCAACATCCCGGAACTCGGCGGCGGCGGCCTGCCGGATATCGGCGTCTATCCGACGATCAGCACCCGCTTCGTCACCGGCCGCGAACCCCTGCGCATCCAGGCGGTCACCGAGCACGATCCGGAATTCGGCACGGACATCTATTCCAGCGTCAAGGCCGATTTCGGCGATTTCGAACTGACCTTTTATATCGCAACGCAGATGGCTGCCCGCCAAGTCATGGTTTTCCACGGCACGGATGGTTTCATCGAGGTGAAATCCCCCTTCAATGCCGATCGTTATGGCGCCGAGGAGCTGGAGTTGACCAATCGCGGCCACTCGGAATCGCAGATCTTCCGTTTTCCTGATAGCCGTCAGTACAAGCGCGAGGCGGAGGCTTTCGCCTCAGCGGCATTGGGCAAGGGCACGGAAGTCGTGACGCTCGAAAGCTCGAAGCTCAACCAGAAGGTCATCGACGCCATCTATCGCGCCAGCGAGAAGGATGGCTGGGAGCCGGTCTGAGCTGGTCTACAGCATGATCCCAAAAAGTGTGTGGCGGTTTTTGGATAAGATCCTGCAAAATCAAAGAGATAGAGCGTGATGACGATTCGAAGAAAACACGCTCTAGGGATTTTGCCGGTGGCGGAAGACGAAGCGCGAATAGCCGAAGAAGCTGAACGCGGTCGCGGCAGCCGACGCCAGGATCAGCGCTATGATCGGCTGAAGCGTCGGCATGGAGACAAGCAGCGAGCTGAACAGGGCGTAGTTCAGCAATGCCGAGGTCAAGCCGACCGAACCATACCGGAAGCCTTCGGCTGCCAGCGAAAGGTTGGAACGGCCGAAGGTAAAATTACGGTTGAGAAACCAGGTGGCGAGCAGCGCGCTCGGTATGGAAAGGGCTCTGCCGACGAAAGGGCCGAACGGCGTGAACCAGAGCAGCAAATGCAGCACGCCCGCATCGACCACGAAGCCAACGCCGCCGGCGATCAGGAAGCGCAGAAGCTTCTTCATGCAGCCTTGGCCTTTTTCCTCCGGCTCGCCGGCTTTTCGTGCTCGGTGATATAGACCGTTCGCTCATCGCCAATCTGCCGGGAAGCCGGCTTGGCGAGGCTCATATAGTGGATGCGAAGCTGTTCGGCGCGAGCCCGTGCGACGGAGTCGAGGATCAGTCCGGCCGTGAACAGCATGAAGGAAATCATCATCAGCGCCATGGACAGCACCCAGGTGGGCATGCGGGCGACCAGGCCGGTTTCGAAATATTCGACGAGGACCGGGATCATGAAGCCGATGCTCGCCTCCATGAAAATGGCGCCCAGAATGCCGAAGAAGGCGAAGGGACGTGTTTCCTTCATCAGCATCGCGAACATCCAAAGAATCTTCCAGCCGTCGCGGAAGGTCGAAAGCTTGGAATGCGAACCCTCCGGCCGCCGGCCGTAATCGAGTTCCAGCTCGCTGACGGGCAGCTTCAGCCGCGAGGCATGCACCGACATTTCCGTCTCGATCTCGAAACCGCCGGATACGGCTGGAAAACTTTTGACGAAACGCCGGGAGAAAGCGCGATAGCCGGAAAAAATATCGGTGAAGTCGGTGCCGAAGATCGTACGGTAAAGCCAGTTGAAGATCCTGTTGCCGAAGGCATGGCCCTGCCGGCCGGCATCGTCATGCACGCCCCGGCGCGTGCCCACCACCATGTCGGAGCCTTCCGTCAGAAGCGTGCGGATCAGTTCCTCCGCATCCTCAGGCGCATAGGTGCCGTCGCCGTCGGCCATGATGTAGATGTCTGCGTCGATATCGGCAAACATGCGGCGCACCACATGGCCCTTACCTTGGCGGCGCTCGCGAACGACCGTCGCGCCCGCAAGCATGGCATGCAGCGCCGTACCATCGGTGGAGTTGTTGTCGTAGACGTAGATACCGGCCGTCGGCAGCGCCTCACGGAAGCCACGCACGACCTGGCCGATCGTCGCGGCCTCGTTGTAGCAGGGCAGGAGAACGGCAATGTTCAGGTTCTCACTCCACATGGTTTCTGGCCAATTCTTACGCATGACGTTCACATGAGGCCTCGACAGATATTCGAATGAGAACTTATCCCGCTGCGCGTTAATAAGACCCTATGGCTGCGGGTGAAAAATGGCGGGTTGTGAGCTCTGCGGGAACATTATCGTGATATCGGCTGCCATGTGCTCCCGCTTTACGTTTTCTTGATCGGCGCCCATTAGCGTGACGCCATTGCATGTCCTTCAAACACGGGGTTTCATCGAGATGGTGCAGGCGGTGGGAATATCGCGCGGATCGGCATTGACGGTTACGCAGACAGCGTCTTCGCGCTGGTCGCGGCTGACGCTCGTCTCGCTGATCTACAGCGTCATCGTCATCGCCGCCCTGCTGATCCTCAATCGTCACGCTACGGACTATGTCGGCCCCGACAATGACGACATGCTGCGTCTCGTCGAAGTGCGCGATTTGCTCGGAGGCCAAGGTTGGTTCGATATGGTGCAATATCGCCTCGGCCTGGATGGTGGAACGCTGATGCATTGGTCGCGCTTCATCGACTTGCCGATCGCCGGCCTGATCACCTTCTTTAGGCTGTTTCTGGCGCCGGAAGGCGCGGAGGCTGCGGCGCTTACGATTTGGCCGCTGATGCTGGTGCTGCCGCTGATGTTCTCCATGGGCCTGGTCGGACGCCGCATTGCCGGCACGGAAGGCATGCATTTCTCGCTCGGCCTGACGGCGCTCTTCATTTTGGTGTCGAGCCGTTTCAAGCCGGGTTCCATCGATCATGACAATGTGCAGCTCGGGCTTGTGGCGCTCACCGTCGCCATGCTGGCCGACGAGAGTTACAGGCCGCGAAATTTCGTCATCGCGGCTATCGCCCTTGCCATCGCCCTCGGCATCGGCGCGGAAACCACGCCGTTCGTCGCCGTCGCCTGCATGGCGGTCGCCGGGCTTTGGGCCTGGGATGGCGAAATTTTCGCGCCCGCCGCCCGCGCCTTCGCTTTGACGCTGACGATCGCCGTCAGCGCCGCGTTCTTCGCGCTGGTGCCGCCGCATCTCTATTCCGCCGTCACCTGCGACAATCTCTCGCTGGGCTTCTACAGCATCACCAGCATCGGCGGCGCCGGCCTGTTGTTATCAGCACTCTTCGCCAGCCGTCTGTCGCGCCCCTGGCGTTTGGCCGTGCTGGCGGCCAATGGCGCCGTCGTCTTCGCCACGACGCTGGCGATCGCGCCGCAATGCCTGCGCAATCCGCTCGCCGATCTCGACCCGTTGCTGGTGCAACTATGGTTGAACAGCGTCTCCGAAGCGCAGTCGATCCTGTCCTTGGCCCGTCATCAGCCGGAAACGCTTGGCGCCTTCTATGCCACCGGCTTCATGGCGATCGTCGTCTGCCTCTTCCGCATGATACGTGGCGAGCGCGCCCGGTTGCATTTCGTTCTTCTGGCTCTGGTCGGCGTCAATTGGATCATTGCCCTGGTACAGGTGCGCGGCGCCGAGTTTTCCAATCTGCTCGCCATTCCGCCGCTTGCGCTGCTGCTGGCCGAACTTCGCCGCATCTCCGCCGCGGATACCGAAGATATGGGCGCAGCTTTCTTCTATGTCGCCGCGACGCTGCTCTCGGTGCCCGCCGTCTGGGCTGTCGGCGGCACGCTTGCCAACAACGGCATCGCGAACAGCTTCTCCGCACCGGTCGCCAAGGCGGAAGAGACGGGGGTATGCATCTCAAAAGACGCGTTGGCGCCGCTCGCCGGTCTGGCTCCGGGCGTCGTTTCCGCGCCGTCCAACATGGGTTCGCCCATCCTGCGCTTCACGCCGCATCGGGTGCTCTCCGGTCCCTATCATCGCGATCAAGGTGGCATGCTGACCGAGTTGCACATCGGCCTTGCGGAGCCGAAGGAAGCGGAAGCCTTCCTGCGCGGCGCCCATGTAACGTTGCTTGCCTTTTGCCCCAGCGATCCGCAAGTGCAAGAAGTTTCCAAGCTGAAGCCGGACGGACTCTATGCTCAACTTGGCCAGGGGCATGTGCCCGCCTATCTTCAGCCGATCGCAGTTGCGAAGTCGGACGTGCAGTTCTTCCGGTTCGCACCGGCGGATTGACGGTGGTCCAGATAGCCTGTGTTTTTTAGCTGTCTGATCAACGGGGCCTTATGGAAGAGCAGTCGTCAGCAAATGAATCGTCCAGCCTCTTTCGTAAGGTGAGCGGGCGCTTCTTTCGTTCCGTACTTGTCGAACGCCTCGATCATGTCCTTGATCCTCCGGACAAGACGAGTGCAGGCCGCTATCATCGGCTTGGCCAGCCCGCACTCTATATAAGCGCTTCGCCTGAGTGGGCGATCATGGCAATTTCAGGTTATATGCGGGAAGACGGACGGCGACGCGTTGTTGTGCCGTTGTTTGTGAGCAATGCATTTGTACTCGATCAGCACGATGAGCAGGCCTGTGAACGGCTCGGCATCGATCGGAATGCCTCCAATTTACCCTGGCGCCCGACATTGGCCGCTGGCGAGGAACCGCCCTCATGGCGCACGGCCGATGCTGCCAGAGCGGCCGGCGCCGACGGCATTATCGATCGATCAAGATTGATCCCCGGTGGTTGGCATCTCAATCTGTTTCGCTGGAATACGCTCGGCGGTCCATCCGTCGAGGTGAGCGGTGATCCGGTTGAGATCACATTGTCAGACGACGGCCCGAAGTGGGGTCTGTAGCGAAAGTGCCATGCACGCCCGGATCAGGCCCTGCGCCGCTCCAGGGCATCTAGTGTGACGAGATAACCGATAAAGCCGAGGTTGTAGCCGCCGAGTGCGACGAACAAGGTCATCAGAGGCGGAGGAACCGCCGAGCCGGCAACGGCTGCCATGAAGGCGATGCTGATCAGGGCCGCGCCCAGGATCGAACCGATCGCCGAACGCTGCAGGCCGGCCGCAATTCCGATGATCATGGCGGTTACGAATATCATCGCTCCACCTCCTCTTTACCAAAAACAAGTTTGCACAGAATTGCACGCGGATGGCTAAGAAAGGCTTTTGGGATAGGGTTAACGCATGATGAAGCTCATTGTGCCGTGCGTCCTGTTGGGACGGACAAAAGACGCAGCAGCGCTTTAGATCTGCGCATAATCCTTTCCTCAAATCGATTCCGATTTAAGGGGTATATGGCTCCGCATTTACGGCGACTTCGGATAAAAAGACCATATGAGCAGCTTCTTTGAGAGTGATTCGCCGACGAATCTCGCCGAATATTCCGTCTCGGAATTATCCGGATCGATTAAGCGTACCGTCGAGAGCGCCTTCGATCAGGTGCGTGTGCGCGGAGAAATTTCCGGTTATCGCGGACCGCATTCCTCCGGCCACGCCTATTTTTCGCTGAAGGATGACCGGGCCCGCATTGACGCGGTGGTCTGGAAAGGCACATTCTCCAAGCTGAAATTCCGCCCCGAAGAGGGAATGGAAGTCATCGCCACCGGCAAGGTGACGACCTTCCCGGGCTCCTCGAAATACCAGATCGTCATCGAAACGCTGGAGCCGGCGGGCGCCGGTGCGCTGATGGCTCTGTTGGAGGAACGCAAGCGCAAGCTCGGCGCCGAGGGCCTGTTTGATGCCGACCGCAAGCGTCGGCCTCCTTTCTTGCCCAAGGTCATCGGTGTCGTCACCTCGCCGACGGGCGCGGTGATCCGCGATATCCTGCACCGCATCTCCGATCGTTTCCCCGTGCATGTTCTGGTGTGGCCGGTGAAGGTGCAAGGTGACGGCTCAGGCGATGAGGTGGCGAATGCCATCCGCGGCTTCAACGAGTTTGCGCCCGGAGGCGCCGTTCCCCGTCCTGACGTGCTGATCGTCGCCCGTGGCGGCGGCAGTCTGGAGGATCTCTGGAGCTTCAACGACGAAGCCGTCGTCCGCGCCGCGGCGGCGAGCGAGATCCCATTGATCTCCGCCGTCGGTCACGAGACCGACTGGACCCTGATCGATTATGCCGCCGATATCCGCGCCCCGACGCCGACCGGAGCTGCGGAAATGGCCGTGCCGGTCAAGGCTGAGCTCGAGGCGCAGCTCGCAAGCCTGGCCGCCCGCCTGCGGGGCGGTATCGGCCGGCAAATGGATCATCGCCGGCAGGCGGTGCGTTCGCTGCTTCGGGCCTTACCGTCGCTCGACCAGCTTCTGGCCCTGCCGCGCCGCCGCTTCGATGAGGCTGCCGCCGGCCTCGGCCGCGGGCTGGAGCTGAACACGCTCAACAAGCGCCGCTCTTTCGAACGCACCGCCTCGCATCTGCGGCCCGACGTGCTGTCGAACCGCATTGTCGAGCGCCGGCAGATGCTCGGCGAGAGGATGAGCCGCGCCGAACGCACCGTCGAGCGAATGATCGATCGTGCCCGCGCTCGTATCGGCCGCGCGGACGCCGTTTTCGCCACACTTCCGTCGCGGCTGGCGGCGCAGACTGGCCGCGCCCGCGATCATCTCGGCAATCTTTGTCGCCATGCCGACACCGCGATACGTCATCAGCTCGTGCGGGCGCGTGGTGAGTTGGTGGCCCAGGAGCGGATCCTGCAATCGCTGTCCTACAAAAATGTCTTAAAGCGCGGCTATGCAGTCGTGCGCGACGAGGCCGACCGGCCGGTTTCGCTGGCAGCGGCGCTTGCCACAGGCGCGGCGATTTCGATCGAATTCGCCGATGGCCGCGTCGGCGCAGTTACCGGCGACAGCCCCGCCGCTCCTTCGCCGATGGTACCGCCGGCAGACACGTCGCCGCAGAAGAAGCGGACAGCGAAACCGGCTGATGCAGCCGACCCGCCGAAACAGGGAAGCCTGTTCTGATGCGCATCCTCCTCGTGCTCGCTCATCCGCTGGAGGATAGCTTTGCCGCTGCGGTGGCGAAAACGGCGGAGGAGGCGCTTGTCGCCGGCGGGCATGAGGTGGATCTGCTCGATCTCTACCGCGAGGATTTCGACCCGCGGCTGTCCAAAGCCGAGCGGCGCGGTTACTTCGATCAGCCCTATGATACCCATGCCGTCGAGAACATCGTCGCGCGGCTGAGGGCAGCCGACGGGCTGATGCTGGTCTTTCCGCAATGGTGGTTCAATTTTCCCGCTATCCTCAAGGGCTTCTTCGATCGGGTCTTCGCTCCCGGCATCGCTTTCCGCCACGATCCAGCCGGCGGCCGCATCGTGCCGCAGTTGAGCAATATCCGGCTGTTCTGGGCGCTGACGACCACCGGTTCTCCGTGGTGGGTCGTGCACCTCTATATGGGCAATCCCGTGCGCCGGCTTCTGAAACGCGGCATTGCCGCCTTCTGCGCAAAACACCTCGATTTCCGTATGTTGACCCTGCACGACATGGATCGGATCGGCGAAGCCAAGCGTCGTGCTCACCTTTCTCGCGTCAGGAATGCCCTGGCAGCGCTTTCGCCTTGATCTAGCTAATCCCCGCACCATCAATTCGGCTGATATGCGGTTTTGGCGGCGGTATGTTATTCTAACGCCATGTTTTTTCGAGGAGGGCCATACGATGAGGCTGGCCTCTTACAACGTCGAAAATCTGTTCGATCGCGCCAAGGCGATGAATCTCGATAGCTGGGAGGAAGGCCGTCCGATCCTGGAGAAATTCGCCGCCCTTGAAGGCCTGCTCGGCCAGGCGAGCTACAGCGACGCCGATCGACGAAGGATGACGGAACTGATCGTCGCGCTTGGCCTGGAGAGAAGCGACACCGGCCCCTTCGTACTTCTACGACGCAATCGCGGTGCGCTATTGACGCGGCCGAAAACTGGTGGCGTCGTCGTCATTGCCGAGGGCCGCGCCGATTGGGTTGGCTCGCTGGAATTGCGCGAGGAGCCGGTGGATGAAGAGGCGATGCGCAACACGGCCCGTGTCATGAGCGATGTCAATGCCGATGTGCTGGGTATTATCGAAGTCGAAGGCCGCCCGGCGCTGGCATCTTTCAATTCATTGATCGTACCG
The DNA here is from genome assembly GCF_000426285.1 of Rhizobium leucaenae USDA 9039. Lineage (GTDB taxonomy): Bacteria > Pseudomonadota > Alphaproteobacteria > Rhizobiales > Rhizobiaceae > Rhizobium > Rhizobium leucaenae. The sequence goes on from NZ_AUFB01000003.1 coordinate 71,631, forward strand.
TCGGTCGGCGGCGACCCTTTCACGCATGTCATGGTGATCGACGGCAATGACGAGCGCGGCATCGATGTCGGCCTCATGACGCGGAAAGATTTCCCGATCGATATCATGCGCAGCCATGTCGATGATCGCATGCCGGATGGTTCGCTGATCTTCCCACGGGATTGCGCCGAATACCGCGTGACGACGCCCGCTGGCGCGACGCTCGTCGTTCTGGTGAATCATTTCAAGAGCAAAGGCTACGGCGGCGTGCAAGCTTCCGATGCCCGCCGCAGGACTCAGGCCAAGCGGGCGCGGGAAATCTACGAGGCGCTGCTGACGGAAGGTGTCGACTACATTGCCTTGATCGGCGATCTCAACGACTTTCCCGACAGCCAGCCGTTGAAGCCGCTGACCACCAGCACCCTGAAGGATGCCTTCGCCCATCCGGACTTCGATGATGGCGGCTATCCCGGCACCTACGGCCTCTGCAAAACCACCGGCAAGATCGACTATCTTTTCCTGTCGCCGACGCTTTTCGACAAGATTCAAGGGGGCGGTGTTTTCCGCAAAGGCCTATGGCCTGGTTCGCGCCCGAAGCGCTGGGAGGTCTATCCGCAACTCACGGCGGAGAAGCAGGGCGCATCGGATCATGCCGCCGTGTGGGTGGACCTGGATATTTGAAGATACCCTCGCTCCATCGAAGCGAAGCTATTGATGGCTTACGCCCACTCGCCCCCGCGCATGACCGGCACGCGTGAGCCGTCGAGTTTGATGCCGTCGATATCCACCTTGTCGGAGCCAATCATCCAGTCGATGTGAATGAGGCTCGAATTGCCGCCCTGGGCCTTGATCTGTTCCTGGCTCAACGTCGCGCCGTCGATGAAGCATTTGGAATAGCATTGGCCGAGCGCGATGTGGCAGGAGGCATTTTCGTCGAACAGCGTGTTGTAGAACAGGATGCCGCTGGCCGAGATCGGCGAGGAATGCGGCACCAATGCCACTTCGCCGAGGCGCCGCGCGCCTTCGTCGGTATCGAGCACCTTGTTCAATACTTCTTCGCCGCGCGTTGCCTTCGCCTCGACGATGCGACCGCCTTCGAAGCGAACCCGGATATTGTCGATCAGCGTGCCCTGATGCGAGAGCGGCTTAGTCGAGGAGACATGACCTTCGACACGCAGTGCATGCGGCGTGGTGAACACCTCCTCGGTCGGGATGTTCGGATTGCAGGTGACACCGTTCTTGGCGACCGAGGCGCCGCCATGCCATTCGTGGCCGTCGGCAAGGCCGATCTTCACATCGGTGCCCGGACCCTGGAAGTGTAGAGCGGCAAAGCGCTGGCCGTTCATCCAGGCCGAACGCTTGTGCAGATTGGCGTTGTGCTCGGCCCAGGCGCCGATTGGATCCGGCACGTCGACGCGCGAGGCGGCGAAGATCGCCTTGGCAAGCTTGGCGACGGCGATCCCTTCCGGGTCGTCCGGGAAGACCAGTTTCGCCCAGGAGGGATTCGGATAAGAGACAATGTTCCAATTGATGTCGAAATTGGAGATCTTTTCCAGCGCCGGCTTGTAGGCGGCAGAGTTGGCGCGATTGGCGCGCGCGACCTTGGCCGGGTCCTGGCCGGAGAGCAGCATCGGATTGTCGCCGGAGATGGCGAGCCGCGCGGCATTGTTGGCATAGGCCTTGGCCATACCTTCATAGAGCCAGTTCGAAGCGCGGTCGAAGCTGCCGTCATGGCCGTATTCGTAGCGGGCCAGCGTGGTCTCTTCGTCGGAGTAAAACGTGCTGACGAGACCGGCGCCGGCTTTATAGGCCTCGCGGGTGATCAACCGTACCAGCGGCATCGCCACGACCGGTGCGGTAATGACCAGATCCTGGCTCTTCTGCAGTTGCAGCCCGACCTTCACGGCCACTTCGGCAAGCTTTTCCAGCTTGGCGGGATCGACGGGATGATGGTTGGGCGAAGCGAACGTCATGGCAAAACCTGCGTGCTGAGGATCGGAACAACGGTCCCAGACTTAGACTTGTTTGCGCCGGAAATGAAGGCTGTTTTGTCTTTTTGCCACCATCAAGCAATCAACGGCGCGGCCTTCGCCTTCAAAATCGTCAACGCGTCCTGTGGGTTAAGACGCACCTGCAGGCCACGCTGGCCGCCGTTGATATAGACGTATGCCTCCGTCATCGCCTGTGCCTCGATCGCCGTCGGCACGGTCTTCTTCTGGCCGAAAGGACTGATTCCGCCGACATGATAACCCGTCAGCCGCTCGGCATCGGCAGGTTTCATCATGGCCGCCGATTTGCCGCCGAACGCGCCGGCGAGCTTCTTCATGCTGACCGCACGATCTGACGGAACGAGCACGCAGACCGGCTTGCCATCCACCTCAGCCATCAACGTCTTCAGCACCCGATGGGGCTCCTCGCCCAACGCTTCCGCCGCCTGCATGCCGACACGCTCGGCATTCGGATCGTAATCATAGGTACGGACGGTGAAGGCAACCTTGGCCTCAGTCAGCACCTGGGTGGCACGGGTGGTTTTGGACATGGCGCAGCCCTTATGCATCTACCTCGAAGGCACCCGCATAGATCTCCGGCTTGAATCCGATTAGCAATTTGCCATCGGCTTCCAACACCGGGCGCTTGATCATCGAAGGTTGGGCCAGCATCAAAGTGATGGCTTTGTCTTTGGTGAGGTCGGCGCGATCTTCTTCGGGAAGGGCTCTGAAGGTGGTGCCGGCGCGGTTCAGCACGGTTTCCCAGCCGGCCTGCGAGGTCCAGCGTTCCAGATGGTCGCGGTCTATGCCGACAGCCTTGTAATCGTGGAAATCGTAGGCGATGCCGTGGCCTTCCAGCCACGTCCGCGCCTTCTTCATCGTGTCGCAATTCTTGATGCCGTAAATCTTGATCGTCATGCCGAATCCGTTGCTTGCCGTGCGCCATCGCATAACACGCAAATGGAGATGAGCGAAAGCCGGGCAGGGCTCGACGGTTCGGACGTCTGCTAAGTGCCTCAGTCTTCCAGCGTTCCCGGCTTGCGGGCCGCCGTGCTCGGCCTGTCGCAGGCGACTTTCATCAAGTCGCCGCGGCGGCGCACGAGCCGGTCGGAAACCCGGGTGACGATGAGGCCGGCTTGCGGGGCATGCACATCGATCGTTCCATCCGGCATGCCAGGTGCGGTAATGATGGTCGCCAGCCGATCTCCTTCATTGACGCGTTCGCCGATATTGCGAAGGAAGAGCACGGTGCCGGCCTGCGGCGCACGGATCATCTCGACATTATCGAGCGGCACGGCCGGCCCCGCAAAGCTGGGCAGGCTCACGTGATCATCCCGCACTGCGCCACGGGCGGCGAGGAAACGCCAGAGCCCTTCGGCATCCCTCTTCGCCATCTCCGGATAGACATCGCGCGTGCCGCGCAATTCGACGGTGACGGACAGTTTTCCCGACAGATGCGCCTTCTTTTCGCCAGGCACTTCGTATTTCCAGGCGAAGCTGACAGCTTCCTCGAAGGCGGAGCTTTCACCATCCGATAGCAGGACTGCATCCATGTTCAGCGCTGCCGCCAGATCGGCAGCCTCCGGCCAGAAGGCCTCGTCGATATAGGCATATTGCAGGGATTCGTCGTCGCAGTGCAGGTCGATCACCAGATCGGCTCCGAGCGCCATGTGGATGAGCTGCCGCTTCAGCCGGTCCGCTGCCGGGTAGCGCTCCAGGTTTTCGAGCAGCAGATGACGGTCGCGCGCCGAGATCAGCGGAAAGTCGCGGTTGAAATTGGTGCGCGTGCCCAAATCGAAGCGGCCTTGCATCTCGCCGAAATGCGACTGTGCCGCGCCGATCGGATTGGCATGAGGCACGACGATGATATCGCTTAGAACCGTGCCTTCCGCTTCCGCTTGCCGTAGCCGCTCACAGAGGAAATGAGCCAGCGCAGTGCCCGGCAGTTCGCCCGCATGCAGCGCCGCTTGAATATAGATCTTCGGCGCGTCCGGCTTGCTGCCGGTAAAATGCAACACAGGCAACCGCCATGCGATCCCGGGCGTATCGCCGTCGATAGTGAGGTGCGTGATGTCCATGTGCTTCTCTCCTGCTTGCGATGGCCGATATCAAGTCGTAGCCGCCGCGCGCAAAAATTATGGGAAGGCGGCGCGCGGATGGATCAGAACTTGTTTCACCGCTTGCCGAAAAACAAGGGCTGCCGCGGCAACCTTTGTCGTTGCTTCCGCTATATCGACTGCCGCTCCTGCGCAGACTCATGATCAGGGCAAAGCTGAGCAGAACGGCGCCGGCACCGAGGAGAAAGGGCGCCGTGTAGCCGAACCGATTGGCAAGCAGGCCTGCGATGGGGCCGGTGCTTCCGAGCGCCAAATCCAGGAAAACCGAGTAGAGGCCGAGCGCAACGCCACGATTTTGCGCTGGAATGCGCGCCATCGCCTCATTGCCGAGCGCTGGAAAGATCGGTGCAAAGCCGGCTCCGGCGAGGGCTGCACCGATGATCGCAACGGTGGGCGAGGGCGCAAAGGCCAGCGCCATCAGCCCCAGGATCTCCAGCAACAGCGAGACACGTGCCAGCGGCAAGCCACCGAAGCGGGCGGTCAGCGGGAAGGGGCTTTGCCAAAGAAGGGAGGCAAGGCGACGATCGCGCCACCTTGCCCATGGTTCACATCGTCAGCACTACGCTTGCCGTCGTTCGCCCCGCCTCCAAGTCGGCATGCGCGCTGGCCGCATCTTTCAGCGCATATTCCGCGCCGATCGGATTGATCAGACCGGCCTGCAATTCCGCCATCAGCGCCTCGGCGCCCTGCCGGTAGAGACCGGGATCATTGGCGTAGGTCAGCACGCTCGGACGAGCAAGACCGATGGCGCGGGGCGCCGTCAGTTCCTCGATCTGGATCGGAGGAATGGGGCCGGCAGCCTGGCCGAGGCTCGCGACGATGCCAAAGGGCCGGACGGTAGCGAGTGTTTGCGACAACATCGCGCCGCCGATGCCGTCGATGGCGAAATGGACGCCCCTTCGGTCGGCGATACGGCGCGTCTCCTCCACCCAATCCTCGGAATTATGCAGCAAAACGGCATCGGCGCCGGCTTCATAGGCAAATCCCGCCTTGGCTTCCGAACCGACGGTGCCGATGACGTTGGCGCCGAGCCGCTTTGCCCAGCGCGTCACGATCTGCCCGATACCGCCGGCTGCCGCATGCACCAGAACCCATTCGCCCGGCTGCAGCGGATGGACCTTATGCAGCAGCATGTGGGCGGTGAGTCCGCGCAACATCGTGCTGCCGGCGAGCCTTTCGCTGACACCGTCGGGCAGCCGCACCAGCCGCGAGGCAGGCAGAGTCCGCACCTCGGCATAACTTCCGAGCGGATGGCCGACATAGGCGACACGATCGCCGACTGACAGACCCTCGACGCCGGAGCCGACCGCCTCCACCACGCCAGCGCCTTCGAAGCCGAGAACGGTCTGGCCGGGCGGCAGAGGATAAAGCCCGGAACGAACATAGATATCGACGAAATTGACGCCGGAAATGCTTTGGCGGATGCGGGCTTGCGCGGGTCCCGGCTCACTAGCGGCAAGATCGACGAGCGTCATGGTCTCAGGGCTGCCGGGGCCGGTTATGGCGATGGCTAGGGGCATTGAATAGTCTCCTTTCAGACGCGTTTTTTTGATCACAAAGTCGCGCCTGAATAAATTCGGTATGAACTCACCGCATCTGTGCAATATTGCACAGATGATCGATTGGCAGGACCTCCTTCACTTCGCCTCCCTGGCCCGTACCGGCTCACTCTCGGCGGCTGCGCGCGAGCTTGGCGTCGACCACGCCACGGTGGGCCGGCGGATCGCCGCGCTTGAGCGCACGCTGGACCTGCGCCTCGTCGACCGCCGGCCGCGCACCTCGCCGCTGACGGCCGACGGCCGGGCGATTGCCGAGCTGGTTGCCGGCATGGAGGACAATGTCGAAGCGATCAGACGCTATTCGAAGAGCGCGGTTGCGGGGCTTTCCGCCGCCGTCATGATCAGCGCGCCGCCTTCCATCGCCGCCCATCTCATCGCCCCAAAAGCGGTCGCCTTTCGCGCCGAACATCCCGATATCACGCTGACGATCGCCGGCGTCACCCGCCGCTCCGCTTTGAATTACGGAGAGGCCGATATTGCGGTGCGCATGTCACGCCCCGAGGAAAGCGATCTTCTGGTGCGGCGCATCGGCGTGATGCGCTTCGGGCTTTATGCTATCCCCGAAGTCGCGGCGACGCCGGAGGATAGCTGGGTCTTCATCGGTTGTGACGCGGCGCTCGATCATCTGACGCAGCAGACCTGGCTGCGCAGCCTGCTTGCGGGTCGCCCCATCGTTTTCCGTGCCGGCGATGTCTTCGGTCAGTTGCAAGCTGCGCTCGCCGGCCTCGGCGTCGTCGCGCTTCCCGCCTTCCTCGGCGACGGCGAAGCCGCCCTTACGCGTCTGCCGACGGAGATCCCGTCACCCACGCGAGACCTTTGGCTCGTGACTTATCCTGATCTTCGCCGTTCTCCGGCCATCCGCGCGGTGATGGATCTTGTCAGCGAGACGATCGGCAGAAGCTGTCCGCTGAGAGGGGCTGACGGCGCCGCCTGAGCCGACGGTTTGTCATGCTTACTTTCCTGTTGCAGCCTGCCAGCGAAACTCTACACCTAGACAGATTGGCGATTCCTGTAGTCGGTGATCGATGACGAAATTGAGCGGCTGGCACGCGATAAACAAAGCCGATGTGATCGCGGGCATATCGATTGCGGGGCTGATGCTGCCGGAAGCGGTCGCCTATGCGGGCATCGCAGGTCTGCCGCCGCATAGAGCGATCCTCGCCGGTATTGCCGGCTGTCTGGTCTACGCGATTTTCGGCCGCAGCCGCTTTGCCATCGTCTCGCCCACCTCTTCGTCCGCAGCCATTCTTGCGGCGACACTGGCGGTTGTTCCAGGCAATGCCACCGTCAAGGCCGGCCTCGCGACCATCGCCGTCGCCCTCGCCGGCATTCTCTTCGTCGTCGCCGCCGCCTTGCGCCTCGGCGGCATCACCGGCTTCATCTCGCGCCCGGTGTTACGGGGCTTTGCCCTGGGACTGGCGATTACCATCATCCTGCATCAGCTACCGATTCTCGTCGGCGTTCCCGTGCAAGGCTCCAATATTTTCAGCTATGCCGGCGCGCTCTTCGTGGCGATCCCGCGGTGGAATCCCGCAAGCGTCGCCGTCGGCATCGTGGCATTGGCCGCGCTGCTATTGCTGAAGCGCCTGCCGGGCTTTCCCGGCGCGTTCCTCGTGCTCGCTGCCGGCATCCTCGCCTCTTCTATCTTTGATCTCGGCGGCTATGCTGTCGAACTGGTCGGGACGATCGAGGTCCTGCCGCAATGGCCTTTGCTGCCCGATGCCGGTTGGACCGCTTATTCGCGGCTGGTGCAGTTCACCGTGCCGCTGGTGCTCATTCTCTTCGCCGAATCCTGGGGTACAATGCGGGCGTTGGCGCTGCGCTATGGCGATCCTCTGGAGGTTAATCGCGAGCTGGGTGCGCTGGGCTTTGCCAATATCGCCAGCGCCATCGTCCAGGGCATGCCTGTCGGCGCCGGCTTTTCCGCGGGTTTTGCCAGCGAGGCGGCGGGGGCGAAGACGCGCGCCACCGCTGTCTTTGCCGCCATCGGCCTTGCCATTCTGATCGCCTGCGCCGGGCCGCTGGTGGCCCGGCTGCCGGAGCCGGTGCTTGCTGCCGTGGTGATCGCCGCCCTTACACATGCGCTCGACCCCGGTCCGATCCTTCGCCTGCGGCGGCTCCATCGCGATTTCTATGTCGCGCTCGGCGCCGCAGGCGGCGTGCTGCTCTTTGGTGTCCTCAACGGCATGCTGCTGGCGATCGTGCTCTCGCTCGTCGCGATGATGCATCGATTGGCTTCCCCCTATGTCGCTCGGCTCGGGCGATTGGGGAGCAGCCACAATTTCGTCGACCTCAGCCGCCATCCGGAGGCGATGGAGACCCCTGGCATTGCCATCTGGCGCCCCGGCGAGCCGCTGTTTTTCGGCAATGCCGAAACGATTTTCGGTGAAATCCTCTCGCGCAGCCGCGGGGAAACAGGACTGAAGGCCGTGGTGCTCAGTCTGGAGGAAAGCTTCGATCTCGACAGCACTGCTCTCGACGCATTGACGGAGTTCGATGGCGCCATGCACATCGCCGGCATCCGCCTGCAATTTGCCCGCGTCCATGACCGCGTTCGTGATGCCATGGCGATAGCCGGAATCGAGGACCTTGAAAATCGCTGCAGCTTCAGCGTGGACGATGCGGCTGTGGTGGTCGGTGCGGTGGTGACGCATTCCGATGTATCAATTTAGAAGAGGCCATTGATCGATATATTCGTGCTTACTGAGACCTTGAAAGCTATTGACCAACACGAATTTTCGCACTGTCCATGTAATCGGCTTTTCCAACTCGACCCTTGGAACGGGCGTACGGCCGTACTGAAGAGTTATATGGGGCTGGTAGCCCGGATCCAGACAAACGGACAAGCCAGCCTCGTACACCGCGAGCCCGAGTTGAAGTTGAAGCCTTCTAAATTCCTTGACACCATCGGTTGGACAAAGAACCAGCGGATGCGACGGTTGGCGAAAACTGAGAACATGATCGAAAACCAAGGTGAACTCGCAGTGCTGTATGGTTTTCGCCGCTCTTACGGCGACGGCTGTGATGTCATTCCGTCGTTTCGGATATTTGCCAAAGCCATGGACAGAGACATGCCGAAGTCCTGGTGGTCTAGCCCTGCCTAGTAAGCGATAGCTTTGACCCAATATCACCAAAAGCTTATCTATTTCGTTGCCGACCGATTCATCAGGCAAAAGAGCGAAGTAAAGATTCTCCACTCGCTGATTTGTTAGTCCCTCTAGCGGAGGAGTCTCCGGTTCTGTCGGCCCGAAGGGAAACTGTGCTTGTCTAACGTCGAACATTTCATACCTCGCGGCTCAAGGCACGCCCTCACTCTCTTCTGCCGAGCTAATCTCATCAGTTTTCGTAAAGGCGATTATATATTTGACAAACCCAACTGAATGAGCGATAACAAACTCAAGGAGTTATCGCCATGTCTGTTTTGTCTCGTGCCTATTTCCATGATGAAGCCGCCGCTTTCGAGCATGTGGAAAGCATCCTGTGGCCTCAGGGTCCTGTTTGCCGCCACTGCGGCTCCGTGGATAAGCATTACAAACTGAATGGCGTTCGCACGAAGCCCTCAAAGAAGAACCCGGAAGGTTTGGAGCGCCACGGCCTTTACAAGTGCGGTGCGTGCCGTTCGCAATTCACTGTTCGCATGGGTACGATTTTCGAGGAAACCCATTTGCCGCTGCATAAGTGGCTACAGGCAATCCATCTGATGTGCTCTTCCAAGAAGGGCATTTCCGCTCACCAGCTCCATCGCGTTCTGGAATGCACCTACAAGACGGCTTGGTTCTTGGCCCACCGCATACGCGAGGCCATGCGTTCCGATGATTTCACCCCGATCGGTGGCAACGGTAAGGCCGTAGAGGTTGACGAAACCTACATCGGCCGCCTTGCTGGCATGGAAAAGCAGAAAAGCAGCGCTGCTCATAAGAACGTGGTGCTGACGCTTGTTGAGCGCGGCGGCATTGCCCGTTCGTTTCATATTGATAGCGCGTCGGTTGCCCGCGTCGTGCCGATCGTGAAGGCGAACATCGCCAAGGAAAGCATTCTGATGACCGACGAGGCCCGTCAGTACGTGACTGTAGGCAAGACGTTTTCCATGCACGGTTCTGTCGAGCACAGTGCCAAGGAATATGGGCGCACGGAATACATTGGCGCGGAAAAGGTGAAGATCAACACCAATACTGTCGAAGGCTTTTACAGCATCTTCAAGCGCGGCATGAAGGGTGTTTACCAGCATTGCGCAGAACATCACCTGCACCGCTATTTGGCGGAGTTCGACTTCCGCTATAGCAACCGGATCGCATTGGGGGTTGATGACACAACTCGTGCGCTCAATGCTCTCTTGGGCGCTAAAGGAAAGCGTCTGACATATCGCAGACCTGCTGCAATCTAAATCCCGCCACCGCAAACCGGTTCAACTGAGTTTGCCACTGTGGAAGGGCAAGTTCCCAAAGAAAAAGCCGGGAGACAAATAATGCTCCCGGCAAGTTGTTGACGATAAAGGCAAGCGGCTTAGCCGCTTAGGCCCGATTAGCGGCTACGAAAATGCCCGCAGACAGATTCGATCTTGCCGAAGCGGAAACGCTGATAAGGGTTAACCCAAACCATCTCGTTCTCCTTTCGTAAGGCGATTTGCCTTGAAAGAAGACGGCAGACGTGCGAATCTTTGAGTTGGAGTGGTCAAATGATCGCCGGGCGTCTACTGCCTCTTCCGATTACTTGGTCATCTGAGCCGCCTTTCCTGGTGCAAACAGGTTGGGCGGCTTTTTATTAGTCTCCCCTCTGACGCCAATGCCCAAAGCGTGAGGGGCTATTCCGATCTTGCTTCCACTGCCCTGCCTCAAATTTGTTGGCGGAATCGCCACGATTCGAATATCGCACTTAATTACTCTCGGCGCAATAGTCCTTGAGTAATTGCGGTTTCTCCTATACTCTTCCTTCGCTGAGAGATTGAGAATCGGAGATCCCATGAGTGACATCGCATCGAAGACAATTCGAAGCCCTAACTATCCAAGCATGTCTTTGCGTGACGCTCTGCAAGCGATCGGGAAAATTGAGTCTGTTTACCGATCAACCCCGGTGGATCGAGAAAGCGCCGCAAAGTTGATAGGGTACAGTTCCCTTAGCGGGCCAGCAGCGAAGGCTCTTGCTGCATTGGCGGCATACGGGTTGTTTGATCGTGCGGGAAAGGGAGAGGCTCGCGTGACGCCGCGTGCGATCGCTATTCTACATGCCTCAAACGATGACGAACGCCGGTTAAATCTTCTTGAGGCCGCGTCACAGCCTCCACTTTTTAGCGAACTACGTGACCGATTCTCAGGAATAGCCGTCCCTCCTGAGAGTGGTGTGCTGACATATCTCAACAGACAGGGGTTTAACCCTTCTGCTGTTCGCCCAGCAGCCAACGCGTTCTTAGAGACAATGCGGTTTGTCGAGGAACTGAAAGCAAGCGAAAGTCATGGCTCGAAGGTGTTAGAAGACATAGAATTTTCTGGACCGAAGGGCGGCTCGGATAAAACGTCCTTCGGTGGAGCGGCCATTGGCGATCTTATTCAATGGGAATCGCAAGGCGCGCTCCAGTTTCCAAGGCCTCTACGCGTCCGTTTCATATCCGATGATGGGGAATGGGTTGCGGTGGAGGGAAGCCAGACAGGTATTCCTATGAGTGAAGTTATCGTTGAATCTAAAGCGCCGTCTCAAAAGACAGGCCCTACATTCCATTTCCCTCAAGAGGAAGAATCCTTGAGCCCTGCACAGGGCGAAGTTGAGTGGATAAGGAGCCGATTGGGTGGTGACACGAACGTACGACTTCTGGTGAAGGGTGACATGGGACCCAAGGAGATCGGAAAGCTTATTCGGTTGCTGGAGGCCCAGAAACTTGTCCTCGAAGAAGACTGACTCTCAGACGCAGATCGACAAATTCCGCGAAGCTGCCCGCGAACTCGAAACGGACGACGACGAGAAGCGATTTGACGAGCATCTAGGTAAGATAGCCAGATCGCCCCCGCCGAAAGACCAAAAGCAGGAAACCAAGAAGCCCGCCAAATGAGCGGGCTTTTTTATCGGGTGAACAATGCACGTATCAGACTGCGCTATCCATTCTGGCGGTGAATGCGACTGTGGCGGATTAGATCTGGCATCGTATGGAAGCCATGACTTTGTCCCCGCGTTTATACCCAGTACGGGGCGCCGAGGATTTTTCGTCAATCACATGGGTAGAGAATGTTTCGTCGAGCCGCATTAGCTTCCAGCCTTGACGCTCGCCGCTATTGCTGCCGCCTCGGACCTGCCACACGCGCATGATGCCGTGTCCTTCCTCGGTAACGCCAACGGCATGGACTTCGACCACGCGGAAATATCCGTCATATCGGAGTTCAAGGCACTTACCCAGACGTAAAGCTTCGCACGGAGTATGCAGGATCATTCCGAATCTCCTCAATCAACGGGAGATTCATACATACCATAATTTCTCGTGGGTGTGTGAAGTATATAATCGCCTTCGTAAATCAAGAACAAAAGAAGAACAACGTAATTCGGCGCCGCGCCCAATTGAACATCTCGCGCCGCTTCTATGGATCGGGAAATCAACAGCATCGAATAAAGCCGTCGGCTCGATTGTTCACCGCAGGTCCCGGGCACTTTGCGCCCGCTCTCAATAAGGGAATGATCTCACATGTTGATAAAAACCATCTTCTCCGCCGTGTTTTTCACCCTCATTGGTCTCAGCGTGTCCGCTTGCTCCACCACGGGGCAGGGCAATTCCGGCGGTGACAGCGGCGGTATGACGCATTCCTCGCCGGCCGGCGGCAGTATGTCGGGCGGCGGTATGGGTGGCGGATATTGATAAGCTCCCAAGCTGCCTGGGAAGCGGTGCGGCTGATGTTGCCATAGCAGCACCGGCATCGCTTCCTGCAACCGGCTAAATGTTGGCAACGCTCGTTCTGCGCAAGAATCGGGTTGAATTGAAGTGCCCAAAGCACGATTTTCATGGCAAGTGGAAACACGGAGACTCTGCCATGAGCGAGACGACGCAACATTACCTGATCTTCGAAACCGCAGGTGGTTTCTGTGGGATTGCGTGGAACGATATCGGCATAACGCGCTTCCAATTGCCGACGAAAAGTGCTGACGCGACCGAGCGCCTGATGCTTCGCCGTCTGCCAAATGCACGGCCCGGAGCGCCGACCCCCGATGTGACTGAGGCGGTTGCCGCAGTGAAACGCTATTTTGCGGGCGAAGAGATCGACTTCTCCGGCGTCAAACTGGATCTCAGCGAGCAGGACGATTTCTTCAGGCAGATCTACGCGGCCGCGCGGCAGGTGGCATGGGGGCACACCACCACCTATGGTGCGCTCGCCAAGCAGCTCGGCGCCGGTCCGGAAGCTGCGCGCGATGTCGGTCAGGCCATGGCCAAGAACCCCGTGGCGCTCATCATTCCCTGCCACCGCGTCCTAGCCGCCGGCGGCAAGATAGGCGGCTTCTCGGCGCCCGGCGGATCGACCGCCAAGACTCGCATGCTGGAACTGGAGGGCGTCCAGGTCGCGCCGCCGAAGCCCGTGCAGCAATCCCTGAATTTCTGAACACTGGTCGCATGGCCGCTGCTGAAGGAGGATGGATCACGCGTCCGTGGATGCGGCCGCATCTGCGGCGAGGGGCCGAGCTGTTTGGGACTGAGAACGCAGCAGCAAATAAAACGCGGCGACATGCGTGATCATCAACAGGGGCACGTAGATGATCGGGATCGCATAGGTGGCGCCGAGCTGCCCGGCCAACGCCGGAAGGTCGAGCTGGGTGCCGTGATAATAGTCGATGATGATATCGCTTGCCCCGACGAGATGGAAGGCAATGGTGAACAGCCAAAAGAGCGGGCGTGTCTTTGCGGTGAGAAGCGCCAGGATGGCGAGCAAGCCGGTTGCAAAGTCACCGTAAGCGGCTGGCGTCGCGAACCCGGCGGGCAGGTTCGGGCCGACGACGCCGGGAACAATAAAGACGAGTCCGAAGAAGCGGAAACTGTGCAGCGTCGCGATGGCGCGTTGCGCTGAGACTTGGTCCATCGATTTGAGCTTCGGCCAGATATACGCTCCGAAGCATAGCAGCCAAGGGACATAACCCAAAACGAGATGTAGCTGAAAGATGATTGCGGGCGACATGTGGCCTCCTCAGAGATACGAATTCATGCGGTTTTGAACATCACGGGGGTCGCAAGCCAGATGTACGACTGCTTTCGCCTGGCGACTATTCGCTATAATGTTGACGGGCCATGAAGCAGAATTTCACAGTGAGACGCGGCGCGCTCGACGGTGTGGAGGCGTTCCTGAGCGTCGCCGAGCACCGCAGTTTTCGCAGAGCGGCCGCGGAACTGGGGGTAACTCCTTCAGCGATCAGCCAAGTGGTGCGCGCGCTTGAGACGCGCGTCGGCGCAGCGCTCTTCCTGCGCACCACGCGAAGCGTCGGCCTGACAGAGGCGGGCGAAAGGTTCCTGTCGCGCGCAAAGCCCGCCTTCGAAGAGCTCGTCGCCGCAAGCGAGGTCGCCGGTCAGCTCGGCGAGCGGCCGGCCGGATTATTGCGCCTCGCCGTGCCGCGTTCGGTTGTGCCGATCCTGCTGGAGCCGCTGATCGCGTCCTTCTGTGAGGCCTATCCCGCAATAGAGGTGGAGATTGCGGTCAGCGAGAAGCTGGTGGATCTCGCCGCCGAAGGTTTCGATGCCGGCGTCAGAATGGGCGAGTTCATCGCCGCCGATATGGTCGCGGTGCGGCTGACGCCGCCGTTCCCGTTCGTGGTGGTTGGCAGCCCCGATTACCTCTCCCGGCGCAAGCGGCCGGAACGCATCGACGATCTGCGCGATCACGCCTGCCTGCGCATGCGCCGCTCGAACGGGTCGGTCGCCCCCTGGTCCTTTGTCGATGGCGGCAAGGCGGTCGAGGCGATCGTCTCAGGGCCGCTCATCGCCCATGACTACCCCACCGTTCTGGGCGCTTCCATCCAGGGCGCGGGGCTCGCGCAGGTACCCGGTCCGCTCGCCGAAGCGGCTGTTGCCGACGGCCGATTGCAAACGCTGCTCACACCCTTCGCCGTCACGACGCCTGGGGTTTTTCTGTACCATTCAGGCAGGCATCAGGTCTTGCCCAAACTCCGCGCCTTCATCGAGCATGTCAGATACCGGAGCACCGACGCTCGGTTCGGGAAGGCGATCCCAGGCTGATCGTCCCGAGGGCACTTGGTGAACATCTCGAGCATCGGCTCAATACCCTCGGAACTGCCCAGCTAGTTGATCGCCCCGAAGATCATCATGTAGCACGAAGCGTCCGATATCCTGGTAAAATAGGCAAAGCTCCGTACGCGATTTCCGTCGGTATATTATCGCTGCAAATCAGCCATCTCGTAAAATGGACGGATTTCGATCTCGCTCGGTCCCGGCATGGGGTTGGGGCAGCGCTTTACCCAGGCGACCGCCTCATCCATGTCTTTGACCTCCCAGATCCAGAAGCCGGCGACTAGCGCGCGGGGATTAGTGAAAGGACCGTCGACGACCGTGCGGCCGGGGCCATCGAATGCGACACGCTTGCCCTCGGAGGAAGGTTTGAGGCCGTCGGCCGTGATCAAGATGCCGGCATCGCGCAGCTCGTCATTGAATAGGCCCATGGCCTCCATCATCTCCGTCTCCCAGCTCGTATGGGAAAAACCCTTCTCGCTCTCCTCGGTCGCCTTCACCAGCACCATCACACGCATCGTCTGTCTCCTTGTTTGAGCCGGCCTCATCGGCCTCATAACCAAATGACGAACGGGGTTTTCGGACGCCGACATCGTCCTGCAAATTTTGACGCCAGACGCAATTTCCTGCACTTACACTCGCTCAAACGATGCGAATTTCAGCCCGAACTGAGGCCTTTCTCTCCACAAGCAGAAATGTCAGCTTGTCCTCCAAAGCGATGTCGAGATTGTAAGGCCGCTGATGCCCAAAATTTTTCCCGACCGCTGTCAAAATCGCGCCGGTTCGAACGTCGTTGTCGCAGCCGGCCCTGAGGCTGCGCGTATCGAGAGAAAGGAACATGTCATGCAATATATGCTGTTGGTCTATTGGAACGAAGGGGAACATAAGAGTGCTACAAAGGAGCAGAAAGCCGAGACGTTCGCGGCCTATGCGGCTTACACCGAGGCGTTGAAAAAGGCCGGAGCCTTCGTGGCGGGCAGCGGATTGCAGGATTCCTCGCTTGCAACCGTGGTGCGCGCGTCGGATGACAAGCCCACCGTTCTCAACGGCCCCTATATCGAAAGCAAGGAGCAGTTGGGCGGCTATTACATCATCGAAACGGCAGATCTCGACAGCGCCATTGCCTGGGCGGCGCGGTGTCCCGGCGCTCAACGGGACACCGTGGAGGTTCGCCCTCTCATGGTCTATTGAACTGTCATGTCGCAAGGAGGCGATCAGTCTGCCGTCAAAGCTGCCGAAGCGGTGGCGCGCCGAAGCTATGGCAAACTGATCGCTATTCTTGCGGCGCGCACACGCGACCTAGCCGGTGCCGAAGACGCCTTGTCGGAGGCCTTTGCTTCCGCTCTGGCGGACTGGCCGACCAAGGGCGCGCCGCAAAAACCGGAAGCTTGGCTGCTTGCCGTTGCTCGCCGCAAGATGATCGACGCCATCAGGCGCAGGCGGGTAAGCACCGCCGCCTCCGAGCATCTCAAGCTCATGGCGGAGGAGATGGAGGCAGCGGCGAGCCTCGCGCCGGAAATTCCAGACGAGCGTCTGGCTTTGATGTTCGCTTGCGCGCATCCGGCCATAGAGCCCGGCATCAGAGCGCCGCTGATTCTGCAGACGATCTTAGGGTTTGACGCCCAGACAATCGGCTCCGCCTTCCTGGTCTCGCCGGCGGCAATGGGGCAACGGCTGGCGCGGGCGAAGAACAAGATTCGACGCTCCGGAATCCCCTTGTGCGTGCCCGATCGTGCAGACATGCATACACGCCTCGCGGTGGTGCTGAAGGCCATCTATGCGGCCTATACGGAAGGCTGGAGCGATCCCGCCGGCGCCGACGCGAGCTTGCGCAATCTGGCTGAAGAGGCCATTTGGCTCGGCCGGCTGATCATCGCGCTCTTGCCAAGTGAGCCAGAAGCGCTCGGCCTGCTCGCGCTGATGCTTTATTCCCATGCGCGGCGTCGCGCACGGCGCAGTCCAGCCGGCGAATTCGTTCCGCTCGCCGATCAGGATCCTTCGCTATGGGACGAAGGCTTGATCGACGAGGCCGAGGATCTGCTTGTTCGCGCCAGTGCGTTCGATGCCTTCGGCCGCTATCAATTGGAAGCGGCCATCCAATCGGCCCATGTCGTGCGGCGCCGCACAGGCGCGACGGATTGGGCGGCGATCGAGCGTCTCTACGATGGGCTCTGCGCAATCACCGGCTCGCCGGTGGCCGCAATCAATCGCGCGATTGCCGTGGCGCAGACGCGCGGGCCTGCCGCGGGGCTCGCGGCGCTGCCGATGCCTGCCCCCGGCAGCCGCCTAGTCGAGTATCAACCCTACTGGGCGGCGCGAGCCGAGCTTCATGCGAGAATGGGGGAGATGGTGTTGGCCGGCGAAGCCTTTGATCAAGCAATTGCTTTGGAAATAGATCCCGCCGTCCGCCGCTTTTTGCAAAGGCGGCAGCCGGAAAGCCTGATGCCGCAGCGCTAAGCTCGTGTTCCCGGACCACCCTGATCGTCTTCCGGGATCGAAGGTGTCGCCATTGTCTTTCGTTCGCACTCGATTATTTGGATATGTTATTATTGTGCCTTGGAACCAATGACATGCGAAACTGTTCAGCTATAACTTTGATACAACGCTGACGTGCCCGGCAGGTTGGGTAAGCGGCGCCCTTTGAGGAGTCTCTCATCATGAATATTTCGCCCAGATTTCGTTCAGTCGCGGTTGCCGTCATCGCAGCCGCGGGAGTTAGCTTTGCGAGTGCCGCCCATGCCGATAGCGGAACGATCCGCTTCGCCGTCTACAAGGCCGCCTTCTTCGTCGGCGGCTCCGGAGGCGAGGGCACGCTGACCTTCCATGGCCGCCGCTATCCCATCTCGATCGGCGGCATCTCGGGCGGCCTCGCCTTCGGCGCCTCCAAGACCTATTTCAGCGGTACCGTGCGCCATATTCGCCGCGCTCGGGACGTGACCGGGGTTTACGGCGCAGTGGGCGGTGGCGGCGCGGTCGGCAGGGGTGCCCAGATGATCGTTATGACCAATGACAAGGGCGCTCAGCTCGAGCTCACAGGCAGGCAGGTCGGTCTGCAAGTCAACGCCGATATCAGCGGCATGAGCATCACGGTGAAGTAAGAGCCGTCATTCGGTTCGTCATATCCTGGACGGGCCCGATTTGTTTTGTTGTGATCGGGCCGGTCCGGAAAAGCTATTCAGGAGTGCCCCGGCCTCTGGGCAGCACTTGCTCGTCAGTCTGCGCGGATAGCTGCCCTTGGCCGATTGCCGCCAGCGGGATTTTCGGCGGCGGCTTCACGCCGCCCGATAGATTTGCGCCATCACACCCCCCGGAAAGGCCTTCGAGTGTATCAGCTTGGGAGGCATTGGCGCGGCGAGTTCAGAAAACAGCGGCAGGCCTTTGCCGAGCGCCACGGGATGCACCCCCAGCACGAACTGATCGACCAGTTTTCGGGCAATGAGGCTCCGGGCGAAGCTTACTCCACCGTGGGCCATGATCGGCTTGCCCTCCCGCGCTTTCAACCTCGCGATTTCCTCCGTCAGGTCACCGCTCGCCACATAGGCATTCGCCCAACTGTCTGCGCCGGGCTGCCGCTCCGTAGATTGTGTGCTTCCCGCATGGGCCCGCGCTTCATTGAGCCCCGCCGTCGAATACGCGCTCCTCAGGATCGCCGGCCCCTGTCGTGAGAAGACGGCCTTGGGGATCTGGTTCATCGGCGGCGCGAATACGTCGGTGGAGGTCGGCCACCAGGCGGCCATGGCTTGGAAGCTGCGGCTGCCCATGATGTGCAGGCTGGCGTTCCATATGGTCTCCACGGCCCAGGCTTTCGCCTCTGGATCGGAGCCGAACATCCATTTGTTTTCCCCATCCAGGTCGCTCACGAACCCGTCGATGGATATGGACATCTTCAAGATCAGCTCTCTCACGGCTTCCTCCTCGTTGCGGTTCCGGCCCGAGGACGGGCCAGATCGACAACTTCCGACAGCGCGTGATTATTTTATCGCTGCCTTTATTCCCACTCGATCGTGCCGGGCGGCTTCGACGTCACGTCGTAGACCACGCGGTTGATGCCGCGGACTTCGTTGATGATGCGGGTCGCGGCGCGGCCGAGGAATTCCATGTCATAGTGGTAGAAATCCGCGGTCATGCCATCGACCGAGGTGACGGCGCGCAGCGCGCAGACGAATTCGTAGGTGCGGCCGTCGCCCATGACGCCGACGGTCTGGACGGGCAGCAGTACGGCGAATGCCTGCCAGATGGCGTCGTAGAGGCCAGCCTTGCGGATCTCGTCAAGATAGATGGCATCGGCTTCCCGCAGGATTTCCAGCTTCTCGCGGGTAATGCCGCCCGGGCAGCGAATGGCGAGGCCGGGGCCGGGGAAGGGGTGGCGGCCGATGAAGCTGTCGGGCAGGCCGAGCTCCTTGCCGAGCACGCGCACTTCGTCCTTGAAGAGTTCGCGCAGCGGTTCGACGAGCTGCATTTTCATGCGCTCCGGCAGGCCGCCGACATTGTGGTGCGACTTGATGGTGACCGAGGGGCCGCCGGTGAAGGAAACGCTTTCGATGACGTCGGGATAAAGCGTGCCCTGGCCGAGGAAATCGGCGCCGCCGAGCTTCTTCGCTTCCTCTTCGAAAGTCTCGATGAAGAGGCGGCCGATGATCTTGCGTTTGGTCTCAGGGTCGCTGACGCCCTCCAACTCGCCGATGAAGCGGTCGGACGCGTCGACATGCAGCAGGTGCAGATTGTAGTGCTCGCGGAACATGGCGACGACATTGGCCGCCTCGTCCTTTCGCATCAGGCCGTGGTCGACGAGGATGCAGGTGAGCTGATCGCCGACGGCTTCATGGATCAGCAGCGCGGCAACGGAGGAATCGACGCCACCGGAGAGCGCGCAGATGACGCGCTTGTCGCCGACCTGGTCGCGGATCGCTTGAACGGCCTTGGCGCGATAGGCCGACATCGACCAGTCGCCCTTGATCCCCGCGATGTTATGGATGAAGTTGCCGATCAGCTTGGCGCCATCGGGCGTATGCACCACTTCCGGATGGAACTGCACGCCGTAATATCTGCGCTTCTCGTTGGCGATGAAGGCATAGGGCGCGTTCGAGGAGGTCGCGACGACTTCGAAGCCTTCCGGCAGTGCGGTGACACGGTCGCCATGGCTCATCCACACCTGATGGCGCGAACCGTTCGACCATAGCCCTTCGAAGAGAGCGCAATCCTTGTCGACGTCCAGGAAGGCACGGCCGAATTCGCGGTGATGGCCGCTTTCCACCTTGCCGCCGAGCTGCATGCACATGGTCTGCTGGCCGTAGCAGATACCGAAGACCGGGATGCCGCTGTCGAAGATGATCTGCGGCGCCCGCGGCGAACCTTCATCCACGGTCGAGGCCGGGCTGCCGGACAGGATCACGGCTTTCGGCTGCAGCCGCTTGAAACCGGCTTCGGCGGATTGGAAGGGGACGATCTCGCAATAGACGCCCGCTTCACGCACGCGCCGTGCGATGAGCTGCGTCACCTGGCTGCCAAAATCGACGATGAGAACGGTGTCTGGATGTCCTGTCTGGGTCATGGCGAGCCTTTAATGAAAAGCGCTTTCCCTGGCAATCCGGCAAATCAAGCCGACGCCGATTTTATTGTCCCCATTGTATCAGCCGGCGCGGCGCTCAGAACCAGAAAACGCCGTCTTCCAGTGCCGTGAACAGCGCGTCGACGGCGTAGGAGAGCTTGCGGTCGATGACATGCAGATATTCGGTCCAGCCGGAAATGTGCTGCAGCTCGACCACGCCATCGGAAATGCCGCGCAGTCCGATCAGCGGCCGGTCGTAGATCTGGCAGACGCGCAGCACGGAGAAGGTTTCCATATCCACCATGTCGGCGGCGATCCGGCCATAGGCCTCCGCGCCGGAGACGACATTGCCGCCCGTCGAAAGGCTCGCTTCCGGGATGGCGGGAATGCGGAGCGGCATCTCGATCGTGGCGGGCAGGTCGAGGAACGGCGTGCGGCCCTTCTCAAAGCCGAGCGGCGAAGCGTCCATGTCGCGATAGGAAACGGAGGTGACCTGGTAGACCTCGGTCTGCTCCAGCTTGGCGGAGCCGGCCGAACCCAGCGAAACCACCATGTCCGGCAGATCGTCCTGCGCTTCAAGCTGAGCGAGCGCCCGCGTCATGACGATGGCCGCCTCGACCGGACCGACGCCGGTCATCAGCGGATCGATGCGGGAGCGCAGGAACGGGCCGTACTCCGCCTCCGCCGCCATGACGAACAGGATCGATTTTCCCGATACGCGTTTCAGTTCGAATTTCATCCGGTAATTCCCTCTCGGCCTCGGATGACCATCATCGTCCCGGTCATGGAGGCAATCAGCTTGGCAGGCCCGTCGCTTATGGCATAGGCCCGCCCATCGGCGACGATAATGGTGTTGCCGGGCTTGGTAACATCGCCGCGAAACAGAAAGCGTTCGCCGCGTCCCGGCGACATCAGGTTGATCTTGAATTCGATCGTGAGAATCGACGCCGTGGGATCGATGACGCTGTAAGCGGCAAATCCGCAGGCCGAATCCAGCGCGGCGGCGATAATGCCGGCGTGCAGGATGCCGTGTTGTTGCGTCAGCTTCACATCGAACGGCAGCTCGATCTCGACCGTACCATGCTCGACGCGCGTCAACTCTGCGCCGATGGTCGCCATCGCCGCCTGCCGCTCGAAGCTTGTTCTGATGCGGTTCCGAAAGTCGCCGCTGCTTTCCCCAGTCATTCTCTTCCCCTTCGCGGGCGCGAAATTGGCATGGAGAGGCGGTTTGGACAAGGGTATTGCGGTAGAATTCGCCTTTTGAAGAATGACGCGCCACCGACATTGTTTTCCCATGATGGTGGGTATCGATATGTCATCAACAGATTCGAGATGGAACCGAGATGACGACGATCGTGCAATCGACCAAGGCCTTTGAAACCTGGATGCGGACGCAACTTGGCTCCGATCTTGTCGAGGCCGATCTCCAAAAGAAGTACAAGAAAATGAAGAGCGGCGGCTTCGTCTTTCTGCGCGCCACCTATTGGCGCTGGGCCGAGACTATCTTCGACATCTGTCCCGATCTTGCGAGCGCGCCACAAGTGCTGGCGATCGGCGATACGCATCTGGAGAATTTCGGCACCTGGCGCGACGAGGAGGGCCGGCTGGTCTGGGGCGCCAACGATTTCGACGATGCGGCTGTCATGCCCTACGCGCTGGACCTCGTGCGCCTCGCGACGAGCGCGATCCTTGCACGGGGCGCCACCGCCCCGACGCCGCGCGCCATCGCCGAAGCCATCCTTGGCGGTTATCGACGCGGACTGAAGACGCCGTCACCGGTCATTCTGGAGCGGGATTACAAGTGGCTGCGCAACGACGTCATTCTCTCGAATGCCGAGCGCAAGGAGTTCTGGGACAAGTATCGCGATCTGCCGCCCTCGGCCAAACCGGTCCCCGCGCCTTATCTTGATGTGCTGCGCCGGTCGCTGCCGGATGAGAAACTTCCTTTCGTCGCCAAGCCGCGCACGGCCGGTACCGGCAGCCTCGGTCGCCCGCGTTTTATCGCCGATGTCGAATGGCGAGGCGGGCCGGTTCTCCGCGAGGTCAAGGCACTCGCTCAATCCGCCTGGTCGCTTCGACACAATCCGTCCGACACGACGATCCGCACGGGCGTCATCGCCTCCGGCCGTGCTCGCTCTCCCGATCCGCGCTACCAGGTGGTCGACAAGCTGCTGGTCCGTCGCCTCTCGCCGAACAGCCGCAAAATCGAGGTCGAGGGCGACGCGCAACTCCTGTTGTCGCCGGCCATGCTCGACCTGATGGGCTTCGAGATCGCCAATTGCCATGCCGATGACGCCTCGCGCATTCCGGGGATCCTGGCTGACCTCGACAAGAGGGAGGTGGACTGGCTGAGGAACTCCGCCAAGGCGGCTGCGGTTGCGATCGGCATGGAGCAGGCGGAGTTCGCGGCGAAGGGCTAGGCCGGCAAAACCGGTCAATACCCAGCGGCCTCCAGGATCAGTTGGGCGATCGTATCGGGATGCGAGATCAGCGCAAGATGGCTGGCCTTTACCTCGATGGTCTTGGCGCCCATGCGCTTGGCCATGAAGCGTTCCAGATCCGGATTGATCGTCCTGTCTTCGGTAGAGACCGCATACCAGCTCGGCTTGCTGCGCCAGGCGGCTTGGCTGGTCTTTCCGGTCAGCAGCGCCGTATGGAAGGGCTGCTGCACGGCATAAAGCACCTCTGCCTTGGCTTTGGGCAGGTCGCCGGCGAAATCCCGCAGAAATGCTTCCTGGGTCAACCGCCCTTCATCGCCGTCAAAGACGATGCCCGCCGATGCCGGCGGCGTCGGATATGTCTTGGCGAGTGCCGTATAATCTTCGCCTGCATCCGGTGCGCGGGCTGCGACGTAAACGAGGGACGAGACCTTCGGATGCACCCCGGCTTCCGTGACGATCATGCCGGAGAAGGAGTGGCCGACAAGGACAGTCGGGCCGTCCTGGCGATCGAGAACGCGCTGTGCCGATGCGACCGCTTCGGGAAGCGTCGTCAACGGGTTCTGCACCGCCGTGCAATTCAGCCCCTTGGCCTGCAGCCGCGCGATGACTTCCGTCCAGCAGGAGCCGTCGGCGAAGAGCCCGTGGACAAGGACGATGTTGCGGACCTTCGATGGCGCAGTGGTCACCGGGCTTGAGGTTGGGTTGCTGGCGGCCATGCCGCGAGTGGAGATCAAGGAGGCGGCGGCGCCAGCGATGAGCGCGGTCGAGAAATTCCGTCTGGTCATCATCATCATCATCATCCTTATGGCGTAGAGGATAAATGGGCGACAGAAAGCCGTCCGCGCCGGATATCGGAGCGGTGAGCTTCTTGCGGGTTTCGTATTTTTGGGAGCGGCATCTGTCCAAACACACCGATCGAATGCGCCCCGTCTTGCATTCCGGCTGGGTAACGAGGCTGCTTTGTGTATGCAAAAGCAAAGCCCGTTGAGCATTTTTGTATTCTTAAATGCGACATCAGTCAATAATTGGATGCGTAACGGTTGCGTGATCCAGTATTTGCATGCAAGATGAGGCGGTAGAAGCATCTTTGCATACAAGCGACAGGGAGAGTGAGGAATGACGGATGAATCGGATGATACGACGGAGGATCGCGAGTTATTGTCCGATCGCATCCGCAACGCGCTAGCGGATGAGATCGCCGCCGGCAAGCTTGAGGCAGGCGCCGCACTGGACGAGCAGCAGCTTGCCGATCGCTTCGGCGCCTCGCGCACCCCGGTTCGGGAGGCGTTGAGGCAACTGGCGGCGAACGGTCTGGTCGAAGTGCGGGCGCGGCGCGGGGTTGTCGTCGCCCGTATGACACCCGAACGCATCATGGACATGTTCGAGACGGTGGCCGAAATCGAGGCCATGTGCGTAAGGCTCGCCACCTATCGCATGACGCCCCTGGAACGCAGCCACCTGATCGAACTGCACGATTCATCCGAAGCCATCGTGAAAAAAGGCGATTTCGACGCCTACGATACGTTCAACCGCGCATTCCACGAGGCGATCTATCACGCAACCCACAACAGCTTCCTCGCCGAACAGGCAATCGCGATACACAATCGTCTGATGGCCTTCCGCCGCGCGCAATTGCAGCAGGAACAGCGCCTCGATCGATCCCGGGCGGAGCATGAAGCGATCATGCAGGCGATCGCAGAGGGTGATGGGGAATTAGCGTCGCGGCGCATGCGGGCGCATATGCTGAATGCGGCGACGGCGCTGCGCCGCTTTATCGAAGCCAACAAGCTCGCTTAGGGAGTTTCGTGGTCAGCCGCGGGCGATACGCACGATGTGCTGGTCCCAGGCGACATTGCTGTGCTCGCCGAGGAAATTGCCGTCATAGGAGGAAACGGCAAAGCCATGCCGCGCCGGCGCGATGCCGGCTGCATCGGCGACGCTTTCCACCTTCAACACCGCCCCGGTCTTGGCATCCAGTGTCACCGACGCGCCCTGGACCGGCGAGGTGACGCCGACAAGGTTGTCGGTGCGGTTGACGGCGATGGCCCCGACGTAGTTGCCGAGGGCGCGGGTGGTGTCGTCGGGCAGGGAGATGAAGGTCAAGTCCTCTCCCTTGGAGAAGTGGCCGACGAGCGGCGGCAGGTCGTTGCGATGGCCTTCATATTGGGAGGCGAACCAGATCCGGCCTTGCGCGTCGATGTCGACATGACGGGTGGAAACCTCTGCATAGTGCGCCGGCAAGGCGTGTTTTTCGACCAGCCGGCCGCTTGCCGCATCGATCAGCGTCAGCGACGGCTGCATGTGGTCGAGGTTGAGCTTGGTGCGGCCAAAATCCGGATGGGTCTCGATGCCGCCATTGGCGACGATCAACAGCCTTCCGTTGTCGGAAACGGTCATATCATGCGGGCCGGTGCCGTAGGTTTCGTATTCGCCGATGCGCGCGAAGCGATTGCGGGCGTCGTAGATGCCGATCATGCCCCTGTTGTTATCGAAGTCGTTCTCGCTGGCGTAAAGCAGCTTTCCGTCAGGGGAAAACGTGCCATGACCGTAGAAATGCCGGCCCTCGCGTGCGGTGATGACGATTGGCTCTGCCTTGTTCCGGGGATCGAAGATCATCGCATAGGTGCCGGGGCGGCGGGCAAAGGCAACTGTCATGCCGGTCGCCTTCGAAAAGGCCATGCCGTGGGCGCGGGCGGGCAGTGTCACCTGATCGAGGATCTGGCCGCGCTCGCTGACCGTCGCCACGGCGAAGGAACCGTCTGGTGCGCGGATGCCGGAGGCATAGACCGCGTCAGCCTGCTCCAGCGCCATCAGCGCCCCCGGCTTCAAGGCGGCCAGGAAAGTCAGCCCCGCCGCTTTTACGAAGGCCCTGCGGTCGATCAGCGCGCTCCGCATGCCATCAATCCCCGTCAGCGAAGGAGAAACCGGCGGAGAGGCCGATTGCGCCGCCGTAATTGTCGCTGAAAGCGGTGGTGAGGTCGCGGCTCACATTTAGCAGCTTGTCGATCTTGGCGCGCTCGGCATCGTTTCCGAGTGCTGCTTCGATATCAGGATTGACGGTCGGCGCGGTAAGGGTCAGTTCCTTCAGCAGGCCGTCGATCTTGTCGGCGATGTTGCGCTTGTCAGCGGGCAGAAGGTCGGCCATGCCGGCTTTTTCCCAGAGCGTTTTCAGCCCTTCGAGATTTCCCGACAGCGAGGCCCAGGTGTCGCCGGAACGCCAATAGATCGCCATCTTCGGCCGCGCCGTAGCGGGATCGCCCTTGTAGAAGGTCTCGAGTCGCTGATCCCTGACATTCTCCGCGCCATGCACAAGGATGCCGAGCAGCGCCGTCACGGCTTCCTTATTGTCCATGAAGTCGTCGCTGCTCTTGCCGGGGTTTTTCCAGGACTTTTGCACGCCGTTCGGATCGTCCCATTCGTCGGCGATATCCTTGGCGGTGATTTCGATGTTGCCGGCGACGGCCGCGCCATAGCGGCAGCGGAATCCTTGCTTTTCGCTGCTGAGAACGCTGGAGCCGTTGCCATAGAGCACATATTCCAGCGCTGTCATACTCATCAGTGCCACGCTCTTGCCGGCGACCGCTTCGACCGTGGTGTCCTGCTCGTCGCCTTTGGCGATCAGTGCCTGCACCTGCCGAAGACCGACGCCCTTGCGGTCGGGATAGAAGAGGATGTGTTCGAAACGGTTCTTCTCGAGGACCGGGCCGGTCTGCACTATTTCGATGCGCGACCAGCTTTTGACCGTGTCGCCGAAGGCGGACTGCGCATTGGCGAGGTTTGCGGCGGAAGGACTGGCGCAGAGCGCTTCCATCGCCGTGGTCAGCTTCAAGGCGCTGTCATGCACGGCCCGGTAGCCGGGGCGGATGACCTCGTCGACGGCCTTCTGCAGCACCGCCGGCACGGCTGCTTCATTCAGCCCGGCGCCATTGGCTGTCGCGTCCTCAGCATTGGCGGGCAGTGTCGCAAGGCTGAGAAAAAGGCCGGCCGCGAAAGGTTTCCAATGGCGCATCAGAGGGACTCCAGAAAATTGATAAGCGCTTGCCTGTCGCTAGGCGACAGGTTCGCGAATATATTGCGGGCCTTTTGCGCCTCTCCTCCATGCCAGAGGATGGCTTCGGTAAGCGTGCGGGCGCGGCCGTCATGCAGATAAGCTTGCTGGCCGCTGACCGTTTGCGTCAGGCCTATACCCCAGAGTGGCGGCGTGCGCCAATCGCGTCCGGATGCCGCACCGACCTGCTGGTCATCGGTAAGCCCGTCGCCCATGTCGTGCAGCAGGAAATCGGAATAGGGCCAGATGAGTTGGAAGGCCTGTGCCGTAGCCTTGCCGTCGCTGCCCTTGAGATCGTCGCGGGTGACGAATTTCGGCGTATGACAGGCAGCGCAGCCGGATTGATAGAAGAGTTGCTTGCCGTGCAGCACGTCGGGAAAGCTTGCCTTGCGGCGCGCGGGCACGGCGAGGTTTTCGGAATAGAAGGTGACGAGATCGAGGATCGGCCCCGGTGCTTCCGTGTCGCCGAGACGCTTCTGCACGCCGGTCGGCATGGCAAGGCAATGGGCTTCCTTGGCCGTGCAGTCGCCGTGGGCGTTCGGCCGGTCAGGTGTGGAGATGCCGATATCGTTGAGGAAAGCGTCCGCCACCTGATCGCGCACGCTGGCATTTTGCGCCTTCCAGCCGAAGCGGCCGAGCGCGGGCTGGCCGGTGCGGTGGTCGCGGACGACAGCGGCGCGGCCGCGAATGCCGTCCCCATCCTTATCGTCGGGATCGGCATGCGCGAGGATATCGGCATCGGGAATGGCTTCGATCAGGCCGAGACCGATCATCGGGGGCGCAACGCGCGGCGAGATCGTCGTTGTCTCGCCAAGCGGACCGTAGGCGAGGCCGGTCACGACATAATTCGGCTTGCGCAGCGAAACGGTTTCTCCGCCCGCCAGCGTTACCGTTTCCTCGCTATAGGTGACGGCTATCTTGCCCTCTGCGGCGAGGCTGGGCACGGCGAGATCCTGCAACTGTGCGCCATAGGTCGTATCCGGAAAATTCAGCGCCTTGAAATCCTTGACGGCCTGTTCCTCTTCCGGCGTGATCGCCGGCCGCGCCAGCCGCAACACCATCGAGGTAGCGGGGGCTCCAGCCGTCTCCGGCGGATGGCCACGGCCGTCCCTGATATGACAGCTTTGACAGGAGCGGGCGTTGAACAACGGCCCCAGCCCATCGGTTGCCTGCGTGGAGGAGGGAGAGGAGACCCAGAGCTGGCGAAACAGCGCATTGCCGAGATGGAAGTTCTCTTGACGCTCCAAGGTCAGATTGGCGGAAGGCTGCGAAAAGATGTTGCGACCGACGGGAGCGATCGACGTCGTCGCGCCGCTCTCCATCGCCTCATAGGGCTCGGCCTTGGAGAAATCCGCGGTCGGACGGGTCACGTCCTGAACTTTCTTCAGGGTCTCGGCCGACAAATCAGTGCGGACGGTCGGGAAACTCAGAACATCGGCTGCCGCCAGCGTGACGGCAAAAACCAGAAAGCCCGCTGCGAGAGCGGGCAAGAATGCGCTGACAACCGGAATGCGGATCATCTGGATCAAGGCGGCAGCATCATCAGAGGCCGCCGCCCTCCTTTATTACTTCTTGAAGACGGCGTTAGGATTATCCAGGCTGTCCGAGCCTTCAAGCTTGATCGTGCCGAGATCGAGGTCGGCGACGACACGCTGGATGCTCTTTGTCTGGTCGAGCAGGCCGTCGATCGCCTTCTGGACCGTGGCGTTGCCGACGGTGTTGCCTTCGGCGATCATCTGGTCGTACTTCTCGACGGTCTCGCCGCGATGAACCATGGCCTTCATGGCATCGAGCGTCGCGTTCAGCTTGCCTTCCATTTCCTTGTCCAGCGCCTTGTCCTTGGCGGCGACGAGATCGTGCAGCGACGGACCCTTCATCTTGGTGCCGTCGACGCGCGTGTAATTGCCGTTATAGGCCGCAGCGATACCGATGGCGGCATTGTTGTGGGAGTTGTAGGTGTTGTCGGAGAAGCAGTCGTGCTCCTGCTCGGGATCGTGCAGCAGCAGGCCGAGTTTCATGCGCTCGCCTGCGAGTTCGCCATAGGAGAGCGAGCCCATGCCAGTCAGGATGGCGGCGAGGCCAGCCTTCGGATCGGCTTCGATATGCTTGGTGGCTTCGCCATCCGGCGCCCAGTCATTGGTCATTTCCTGCATGGCGGAGACGAGCAGGGTCGAGGCCGATTTCAGATATTCGCCGCGGCGATCGCAATTGCCATGCGTGCAATTCTTCAGATCGTAATCGGTGGCAGGGCGTTCGCCGGCGCCCGGGCCGGTGCCGTGCAGATCCTGGCCCCAGAGCAGGAATTCGATGGCGTGATAGCCGGTCGCAACATTGGCTTCGACGCCGCCGGCCTGCTGCAGCGTGCCGGAGAGGAATTCCGGCGTCAGATGCGAAGCGTCGACATCCTTGCCGTTGATCTTGATCGTCTTGTTGGCGATGACATTGGCGACATAAAGCGAATTCTCGTCGCTCTCGGTGCCATAGGAAGCATCGACATAGTCGATCAGGCCTTCGTCCAGCGGCCACGAATTCACCGCGCCTTCCCAATCGTC
Source organism: Rhizobium leucaenae USDA 9039 (assembly GCF_000426285.1). Taxonomy (GTDB): domain Bacteria; phylum Pseudomonadota; class Alphaproteobacteria; order Rhizobiales; family Rhizobiaceae; genus Rhizobium; species Rhizobium leucaenae. The sequence goes on from NZ_AUFB01000003.1 coordinate 101,065, forward strand.
GACGACGGGATTACCGAAGCGGTAGACTTCCGTCTGCTCGTAGGGAACACGAGCCTTGATCCAGGCAGCCCGCGCGGCCTTCAGCGTCTTGTCGCTGGGATTGGCAAGCAATGCATCGATCGCCTTATCCAGTGCCTGCGCCGTGGTCAGCGCGTCCTCATACTTGGCATGGCCTACTTCGGCGTAATGCTTGATGATCGCAGCCGGCTCGGGCGTGGCCGCAAGCGCCGGTAGTGTGGACATGGCGGTCGAGGCGACGGCCAGCGCCAGGGCGGCGCCAAAATTGATTTTCAGTTTCATAATCCTCTCCTGTGACGGCGGAGGCGCCGTCAGAAACTTGTAAAATTGTCTCATGTACTAAAAACAAACTGGTGTCAAACACTCTAGTTTGGAATAATTTTAAAGCGGGAAATTATCGGTCCGGCACTGGCAGAGGAACGGATTTGCCGGAAAAACGGCAGATGCCGCATCGTCTCATTCCGCCGACGCAGCACTATCCAACGCGGGCGGGGTGAGCCCCGCCTATTTCTTCCGCTGCAGCCGGCAGAAGAAGAAGCCGTCGGTGTCGGTCGATGCCGGCGTCAGGGTGATGGTCTTGCCATCCGATGAGCGTGGCTTGGGTGCATCGCTGCCGAACAGCTTTTCCCAGGAGCTCAGCGCTTCGACTACTTCGAAGTCCGGATTATTGGCTGCGAAGCGATTGACCTGCGTTTCATTTTCTTCCGGCAGGACCGAGCAGGTGACGTAGAGCAGCATTCCGCCGGGGCGGACGAATTCGCCGGCCTGGGCCAGCGCTTCCTGCTGCTGGCTGGTGCGCTCGTCGAGGTTCTTCTGCGTCAGCCGCCATTTCGTATCGGGGCGGCGTCGCCAGGTACCGGTGCCGGTACAGGGCGCGTCGACCAGCACCTTGTCGAATTTGCCGCGCAGCGGAAGCAGGCCGTTTCTTTCGTCATGCACCTGGACATTGCGCGTGCCGGCACGCTTCAATCGCTCAATAATCGGCGCCAGCCTCCGCCGATCGGAATCATAGGCGTGGACCTGACCCTTGTTGTGCATTGCTGCGGACATAGCGAGCGTCTTGCCGCCACCGCCGGCGCAATAGTCGAGCACCTGGTCGCCTTCCTCAGGCAGAACGAGATCGGCAACGATCTGCGATCCTTCATCCTGCACCTCGAACCAGCCCTTTTGAAAAGAAAGTTCGGCGGTGACATTCGGCAGGCGCGATGCGCCTTCTCCTGCGGGAATGCGGATGCCGAAGCGGGCAATCTTCGAAGCATGGGCTCCGGCACGTTCCAGCGCCTTCACGGCCTTGTCGCGGCTAGCCTTCAGCGCATTGGCGCGCAGATCGAGCGTCGGCCGCTCGGCCAAGGCCTGCGCTTCGGCAAGCCAGCTATCGCCGAATGCCTGTTCGAAGGAATGCTCGACCCATTCCGGAATGTCGCCCTGGATATGGCGAGGCGCATCCTCGATCTTGCGGGCGGCAAAGGCAGCCAGCGCCTCGGCGCCTGGCGGCTCGGGCGCAAATTTGTCGCCGTCGAGGTCGGCGGCCAGCATTTCGGGCGTCAAGCCCCATTGGCGAAAGAGCACGGCATGGGCGAGCGCGGAAGGGCTGTCGTCGCCCATCAGCCAGCCATGGGACAGCCGCATGCGCAGAGCATCGTAGACGATGTTGCCGATCGCGGCGCGGTCACCGGAGCCGGCGAAGCGATGGGCCAGTCCCCAATCCTTCAGGGCGTCGGCCACCGGTCGCTTGCGCGCTTCGATATCGGCAAGAACTTCGATGGCCCCCTGCAGCCGGCCGCCCAGACGCATTCACTATTCTCCTGCTTGCGCACGGCTCCGAAATCACGTGGATTGCCGGAAGGCTCATGCGCCACCAAAGTGTCACTGACACCTCATCAATCCGCACGAAATAAGCACGTGGCGGCAGATTATTGAGACGTCTCAATCGCGTGGTAGCCGCGATTGACGGAGAGAGCAAGCGTCAGGCCGAAACGCCGGGATCGTTCCCAGCAGATCCGCAGGTTATTTCGAAGCAACGACGTCGTAGCAAACGCTCGCTGTGCCGGAAGCAACCATGCCGATATCCTGCGCTGCAGCACGGGAGAGATCGAGCACGCGTCCGCGAATGAAAGGCCCGCGATCGTTGATGCGAACGACAACGCTGCGGCCGTTGTGGCGGTTGGTCACCTTCAGGCGTGTGCCAAAGGCAAGCGAGCGATGAGCGGCAGTAAAATTGCCTGAACTCATGCGTTCCCCGGAAGCAGTCTTGGAGCGTCCCCCGTACCATGATGCGCCCCCGCATCCCGATGCTGCAAATGCATCCGTAGAGAGGATAGCAAAAGCGGCGGATATAGTTGCGATGATCGCAATAGAACCATTGATTTTCTTCAAACCGATTTTCCCTCGAACAATTGAACTTGCGCCTGGTGAGCGGCGGGGGCTTAAATCGGGCGAAAAATGGCAAAAAAGTGCTTGCTAATATCACGGAATGTTACAGATGGTAACATTCGTGATTTATGACCATGTATATTAAAGGTTGCTAAACTTAAGGTTTGATGGAGAAAACCCAATGGAATCAGTTAAAAACCGAACGAATTTTCCCAAACGGATGCTGCAATGCAGAAGATCACGAAACTTGAAAAAATAATTTTCCGACTTCGCCTTATTTGCTGCCGCATTTGTGCAATTTCAGAGACCATTAACCATAAATGTGGAGCAAATTGAACTCACCAATATGGATTAGTAGGAATTTTCGTGCGATTGCTGAGGTAAAGATCTCGCGTTCGCTCAGCCGCGCCAGTGTCCCGAGGACCAGAGCTGGGCAAGAGACATGCGGTATTCCGGATAGCGGAAGGCGAAGCCCAGCGCCCGCAATTTTGCGTTAGAGACGCGCTTGTTCTCACCATAGAAGGAACGTGCCATGGGCGTCAGCTCCGCCGTTTCGAAGGCCTGTTCCGGCGGCGGCTCGATACCCATCAGGCGAGCCGCCTCGACGATGACGTCTTGTGGCGGGGCGGGCTCATTATCGGTGACATTATATATGCCGCCGAGTTTGCGCTCGGAGAGGAACGTGGCGCAGGCGCCGATGTCTTCGACACGGATGCGGTTGAACACCTGGTTCGCCTTGATCAGCCGCCGGGCCGTTCCCTTTTCCAGATTGCAGAAGGTGTTGCGGCCCGGACCATAGATGCCGGCAAGCCGGAGCACGGCGACCGGAATGCCGAGCCTGATGCCGACGCGATGCCAGCCGTCCTCCGCTTCGACGCGTTCGACCGAGCGGTCGGAAATCGGATGCAGCCTCGTTTCCTCGCTGACCCATGCGCCCTTATGGTCCCCATAGACGCCGACGGTGGACAGGTAGCAAATCCATTCGAGCTTCGGCATGAGCGCGCGAATATTCAGATGCGCCAGCCGCAGCAGCGGATCACCCGCCTTGCCGGGCGCGATCGACTGGACGAGATGCGTGGCGGATTTCATCGTCTCGCTCAATGCGGGATCGAATGTCTCACCATCGAAGAGGAAAGCTTCTATGCCCTCCTGTCCGAGCGGACCGGTCTTGTCGGGCGAACGGGTCGTGCCGGTGATCCGAACGCCCGGGCCGGCGAAGGCCTTGGCAATAGCCGTTCCCGAATAGCCGCAGCCGAAAATCATCACATGCATCACGCAACTCCCGCCATCATCCATTCCGCGCGCACATCCGCGTCCGGTTCATCACCTCTTTCTGCCGCAAAATTGCGGAACTCGCCAGTCGTCATCAACCGCGCCAATGCCCAGACGGCCATGCCGCGCACCACGGCCGAGGGGTCGCCCGTCAGACCGCAGCACGCCGGGATCAAGCCGCGCTCCCCGGAATTGCCGGCAGCGATCAGCACATTGCGAATGAAGCGATCGCGGCCGATGCGCTTGAGGGGCGAGCCGCTGAAGAAGGTGCGAAAGGCGGCATCGTCGAGACCGAGCAGGAAGGCGATCGGCGGTTCCTTGAGGTCGTCGCGAGCGATCAGCTTCATCTCGGCGGCGGCGCTGGCGAATTTGTTCCAGGGACAGGCGGCAAGACAGTCGTCGCAGCCATAGATGCGATTGCCGATCAACGGCCGGAGCTCTGGATCGATCGGTCCTTTGTGCTCGATGGTCAGATAGGAAATGCAGCGGCGCGCGTCGAGCTGGTAGGGGGCCGGGAAAGCTGCCGTCGGGCAGGCGTCAAGACAGGCGCGGCAGGAGCCGCAATGATCGATCTCGGCCTCGTCCGGTTCGAGATCCGCCGTGGTGAACATCGAGCCGAGGAACAGCCACGACCCGTGCGTCCGGCTGACCAGATTAGTGTGCTTGCCTTGCCAGCCGAGGCCCGCCGCGGCCGCCAGCGGCTTTTCCATGACCGGCGCAGTGTCGACGAAGACCTTGACGTCTTCCTGCGACCGCGCCGCGAAGCGGGTGGCAATCTCCTTCAGCCGCCCCTTGATGATATCGTGATAGTCGCGGTTGCGGGCATAGACGGAGATGGCCGCTTTGTCGGGCTTTTCCAGAATGCCGCGTGGGTCTTCCTCGGGCCCGTAGTTGAGCCCGAAGACGGCGATGGAGCGGACATCGCCCCACAGCATATTGGGATCGCCGCGGCGTTCGCGCGTCTCCTCCATCCACGCCATGGTGCCGTGATAGCCTTGTTCGAGGAATTGATAGAGCCTGATCCCTGCCTCGGGAATGGCATCTGGCCGGGTGACGCGGCAGAGATCGAAGCCCTGCGTCCGCGCTTCGTCACGAAGAAAGGCCGTCAGCATACGCCGTCGCTTGCTTTCTTTGTCTATGGCTCGGTCGTCGGGCATATCCAGCCCTCGTCAGAAATCCAGATCGGCGTAGTGCGACACAGGCGTGATGCCGCGGACGCGTTCCGCCAGGATCGGCCGGAAAGACGGGCGCGATTTCAGCCGCTGATACCACTCCTTGGCGATGGGCGATTCCATCCAGTCGATCTCGCCGAGATAATCGAGAACGGAAATCGAGGCGGCCGCCGCAAGATCCGCATAGCTCAGCCGTTCGCCGGCAAGCCATTGGCGGGAACCCGCAAGCCAGGAGAGATACTTCATATGCTGGCGGATGTTGCCCCGAGCCATGCGCATCACCTTGGAGTCGGGAGCGCCGCCGCCCTGGTCGGCCGTCATCTGCAGCTTATAGACCCGTTCACGCACCAAAGGCCGCGTCACGTCCTGTTCCATCTTCTGCATGAACCACTCCGCCAGCCGGCGGATTTCGGCGCGCTGGAATGGGTCTTCGGCCAGAAGCCGGCGGTCCCGCTTCAGAACGCCATGCGTCTCGTCGAGATATTCGGAGATCACGGTCGCGCCGCAGAGCGCCCGCATGCTGTCATCGACATAGACGGGCAGCGTGCCGGCCGGATTGAGCGCCAGAAAATCGCGGCGCTTTTCCCACGTCTGTTCCTCGATCAACTCCGTCTGATAACCGTATTCGGTCAGGATCAGACGGACGAACCGTGATGGAGATGACATAGAATGATGATACAGCGTCGGCATTGATACTCGGGCTTTTGCAGTTGATGCTTCTAAGAGTCTCGGGCCCACCATCTTGCGGCCCTAGTCATACGTCATCGGTTGAAGCTATAGGAGTTTGGCCTAGCTATTACAAGCGAATCGGGCCACCCCGCCCCGTGACAAAGGACACAATATGGTTGAACAAATTGTTATCGCGTTGTTTTTGGGCCTTGTGGAAGGCCTGACGGAGTTCATTCCCGTATCCTCCACGGGTCATTTGATACTGATCGGACATTTCCTCGGTTTTGATGAAGCTGCCACTTTCGACGTTCTGATCCAGCTCGGTGCAATCCTCGCCATCCTGCTTGTCTATTTCAATCGCCTCGTTCAAATCGCAAAGGCGCTGCCGGTCAGCGTCAAGGCCCGTCATTTCGTGCTCGCGGTTCTTTTCGGCTTCCTGCCGGCCGCCGTTATCGGCGCGATCGCGCATGATTTCATCAAGACGGTTCTGTTCGATTCGCCGAAGGTCATCTGCATTTCGCTGATCCTCGGCGGCATCGTCCTGCTGGTTATCGACAGAGTTCCGTTCAAGCCCAAATATACCAGCGCCTATGACTTCTCTTGGCCGATGGCGATCAAGATCGGCTTCTTCCAATGTCTGGCGATGATCCCCGGAACGTCGCGTTCGGGCTCCACCATAGTTGGTGCCCTCTTGCTCGGCGCCGACAAGCGCTCTGCCGCGGAATTCTCTTTCTTCCTTGCCATGCCGACCATGGCCGGCGCCTTCGCGCTGGATCTGTGGAAAAGCCGTCACGACCTCAGCATGGACCAGGGCCTGCTGATCGTCATCGGCTTCTTTACCGCTTTCATATCGGCACTGTTCGTGGTTCGGGCGCTGCTCGATTTCGTCTCGCGCCGCGGGTACGCGCCCTTCGCTTGGTGGCGCATTGGCATCGGCATTCTCGGCCTGATCGGGCTTTATACGATCGGCTGAGGCGGATCGCTTAAGTTAAATTTCGAGAAAACGAAGGCCGGCGAAAACCGGCCTTTTTCATGCTCGATCAGTTCGAGGATGAAGGCTCGATGGAGCCAGTCGTGCAGGGATCGACGCCATAGGTCGGCGTGCATTCACCCTTGACCGAAGTGATGCTGCCGCGGGCCACAAATGAGCCAGCGAGAATCACCAGTGCCGCGCACGCAAACAAAAGCGCGATAGACTTACCCATCGAAGAATGCCTTTCCGCAGAAGTGAAACGCGCCACGAATTGGTGCCCTGCCGAGCCCCCGGCGACGCGCGGTTGTGTTAGTCAGTGAAATGATGAATAGCAATAAAGGTTCATGTTAAATTTGACGTTAATGCTACTATTTTCAGTGTGCGTCTTTTGAGCAACGCCAAGCTGTGAATGAAGGTGAGGAGGGCGGCTCCTCGATGTCGGAAACGCGGCCGGGCGAAAGAAAAACGCCGCCTGGAGGAGCCAGACGGCGCTTCGATTTTTCGAATCGTTAGAGCGTCAGGCGGCTTTGCCGGAACCGGTGAACTGACCCTGCGGGCGGTAGCGCACCAGGTAGGACGGCAGCACGGAAATCAGCAGGGTCGGCATCAGGCCGATATCCTTCAATGTCCGGCCTTCCGCCTCGGCTTCCTTGGAGACCACATTGTCATGCTTCAGGAGACGAACTTGATCGGGCGTGATCGGCGGCGTAATGAACGGCACAGCCGAAGCGATGCCGCCGATAAACGAAGCAAGGCCGAACGGCAGAGAGACCAGCGACTTCTTCCGGTTGATAACGGAAAGCGTCGTTTCGAGACATTCACGGAAAGTAAGCACCTCGGGCCCGCCAAGTTCGTAGATCGTGCCGGCTTTGAGCTTGCCGTCGACGCCGCGGGCCACTGCCTCGGCGACATCCTCGACATAAACCGGCTGGAACTTCGTCTGGCCGCCGCCAACCAGCGGCAGGAATGGCGCGGTGCGGGACATATCGGCGAATTTGTTGAAGAAGCCGTCTTCCGGACCGAAGACGATCGACGGCCGCAGGATGACGGCATCCGGTTTGATCGACAGTATGGCGGCTTCGGCGCGGGCCTTGGTGCGGGCATAGGCGGAAGCCGAATTGGCGTTCGCGCCGATGGCGGAAATATGCGTCAGCGAAGCGCCGACGCCGCGCGCCGCTTCCGCGATAGCCTTGGCGCCGAATTCCTGCACCGCATCGAATTTATTGCGGCCACTTTCGGCGAGAATGCCGACGCAATTGACCACATGCTGTGCGCCTTCGACGGCGCGATCGATGGAGTTGCGATAGCGTACGTTCGCCTGGACGATCGAAATTTGGCCGAGATTGCCCTGCGGCTGCAGAAAACCGGCGAGATCGGGACGGCGTACGGCAACGCGGATGCGATAGCCGCGCTTGGCGAGCACGCGGACGACATGCCGCCCGATGAAGCCCGATCCCCCAAACACGGTCACGAGCGGCGGAAGGTTGGACAGGGTCATGGCAGGCTCCTCGAAAGGCTTAGATAGGGCTGATGTGGCTTCGTCTTAACCGATCCGAGGGCCGAGGTGAAGAGCTATCGCACCGCATGTTCCGGCGGCTTTTTAAAAGCCTCAGATGCCCTCGACGACCACCATTTCGGCATCCGCCACTTCATGACGAATCTTGGCGGCCGCCTGGTATTCAGGCGAGTTGTAGCACTCGACGGCATGCTGCAGCGAAGGGAATTCGATAACGACGTTGCGTCCGCGCGCCTGGCCTTCCAGCGGCGTGAAAGCGCCGCCGCGGGCAAGGAAAATGGCCCCGAATCTCTCGAAAGCCGGCTTGGCGGCGGCAACATAATCCTTATAGCGCTCGGCATCGCGAACATCCACGCGTGCGATCCAATATCCCTTTGCCATATCCTGTCTCCCTGTTTCCTGCAATTTAGAGCGCAGCGTCCATCTCTGCGAGGATGGCGCGGGCGGCCTCCTTCGGATCGGCCGCCTTGACGATCGGCCGGGCAACGACGAGATGGCTCGATCCGGCCTTGATGGCCTCGGCGGGTGTCATCACACGCTTCTGGTCGCCCTTGTCGCTGCCGGCTGGGCGGATGCCTGGGGTCACCAGCGCCATGTCGGGGCCGATGATCTTGCGCACGGCGGCGGATTCTTCGGCCGAGCATACGATGCCGCCCATGCCGGCGAGGAGCGCCTGTTCGGCACGGCGCAGCACCAGCGTGTGCGGGTCGTATTCGTATCCGGCGGCGATCAGGTCCTGCTCATCCATCGAGGTCAGCACGGTGACACCGAGCAGGCAGAGATCGGAACCCTTGGCTGCGGCAACGGCCGCCCGCATCGCCTTCGGATAGGCATGGAGCGTCAGCATCGACATGCCCATCTTGATGATGTTTTCGACGCCGGACGCGACTGTGTTGTCGATGTCGAGCAGCTTCATGTCGAGGAAGATCTTCTTGCCGTCGGCGGCAAGGTCGCGGGCGAATTCCAGCCCGCCGGCGAAGGCGAGCTGATAGCCGATCTTGTAGAAGAGAATGTCCTCGCCGAGGGTGCTGACAACCTTTTCGGCCTCCTGAAGGTTTGGAACATCCAGTCCAACGATCAAGCGGTCGCGTGCGGTCATCTCAACTCCACCCCTGCCAATCTTCGATAGGCGTCCAGTCGCATGACACGGCGCGCTTCGCAAGATCGAAACAGAAAAGATTGCCGCCGCCGGGCGGCTGATCGCCCTGGCGCGCGATCGGCTTGCCTTCCAGGTGACATTTCAGCAGCGTGCCGACGCCGCCATGGCCGACGAAGGCGATCGGCGTCTTCGGATTGTGTCGCGAGAGAACGGCCTCCACATGGGAAACGATCCGCGCCTGAGCATCGATCGCGCGCTCCCAACCCTTAAAACTCTCGTGTGGATGGGCAAAGAACCATTCCGCCGCCTTCTCGAATTCCGGCGGCGGCAGGAAGCCCGTGGCGCTGCGGTCGTTTTCATGCATGGCTTCGACGATTTCAACCGTCGCGCCGCTCGCCGTCGCCAGGAATTCGGCAGTTTCGATCGCCTTGCGCTCGCCGCTGGAAACGATCAGACCGAGCTGACGCGCCCAAGGACGCATCGCCGCTGTTTGCGCCCGCGCGGCGCCGATATCGGAAAGACCCCATTCCGGAACCGGCACCGAGGGATCGATGCGCACCTGCGGATGCGTGATATAGAGTGCGAACATGATCCAGCTCAGCCCCGGCGGTAGATCCAGAGCTGCGCCGGCGGGATGTTGCGCACGATGAAGTCGAGGTGCTGGATATGATAGCGATCCGGCCGGGCGATGATCGGCGACACCGGCCCATAGGAGATCTGCACGACCGGCCGGCCAGGCGGCATGCGGTCCAGCAAGCTTTCGAGCAGAGCGACACGCGCCTTCATGGGAAAATTCAGCAACGGAATGCCCGAGACGATGGAATCGAATGTCTGGCCGCGCAAAACGCCGAGCGTCTTGTCGAGATCGAAGGCGTCGCCATTGATGAAATGGACGCCCGGATAAAGACGGACGAGGTGATTATAGAAGTCGGTGGAATATTCGACAGCGACCAGATTTTCCGGTTCAACGCCGCGGGCCAGGATCGCTTTGGTAATGGCACCCGTTCCAGGGCCGAGCTCCAGCACCGGCAGGCCGGAATGGATGTTGACGACGCTCGCCATCTTGCGGGCGGTGATCGAGGATGTGGGAACGATGGAACCGACCGTTTTCGGGCCCTGCATCATGCCTTTGAAGAAACGGATCTCTTCGTCGAACTTCTTGCCTAGCCGTTCCTTGAGACGCAGCGCCATCCTCTCCCCCACCAGTTTTACAGTTGCGACTTACATATCGTTTATCTCTCATCTTGCAATGCCATGGCGCAATAACAAGAAAAAATGTCGCAACGTGTACAGGCTTAAATAAAAGCGCCCGCGCCTTTTCAAAAACGCATGAAAGGGCGCTTCGGTTTCGCTAAACGCGCATCGGCATCAGGACATAGAGAGCGTCGTCGCCGGCCGTATCGCGGATCAGTGTCGGCGAGCCGGCATCGGCAAGCAGGAAGATCGCCGCATCGCCGGACAATTGCGCGGTAATGTCGAGCAGATATTTGGCGTTAAAGCCGATTTCCATCGCATCCATGTCGTAGCCGACGGCAACTTCTTCCGTGGCACTTCCGGAGTCGGGATTGTTGACCGTCAACAGGAGCTGACCGTCCGACAATGCCAGCTTCACGGCGCGGCCGCGCTCCGACGAAATGGTCGAGACGCGGTCGACGGCCTGGGCGAAGGTCTGGCAATCGACCCGCATTTCCTTGTCGTTGCTCGTCGGGATGACGCGCTGATAATCGGGAAAGGTGCCGTCGATCAGCTTCGAAGTCATGACGATCGAGCCGATGGTCAGGCGGATTTTGGCATCGGACACTTCGACGGTGACGACGACATCGGGGCTGTCGACCAGCTTCTGCAGTTCGCCGACCGTTTTGCGCGGAATGATGATGCCCGGCATGCCTTCCGAGCCCGAGGGGGCGTCGACATCGGCGCGGGCGAGGCGGTGGCCGTCGGTGGCGACCGCCCTCAGCTTCAGATCGCCCTTGCTTTCGATCGTGTGGAAGAAGATGCCGTTCAGATAATAACGGGTTTCTTCGGTGGAAATCGCAAACTGCGTCCGGTCGATCAGCATCTTCAGGTCCGCCGCCTTCAGTTTGAAGGAATGGCTGAAGCTCCCGGCGGTGAGATCCGGAAAATCGGATTCCGGCAGGCATTGAAGCGAGAATTTCGAGCGGCCCGAAGCAACCGTCATCGAGCTGCCATCGGGATTGGTGGCGAGAAGCACTTCCGAACCGTCCGGCAGCTTGCGCACGATGTCGTAGAGCAGATGCGCCGGCACGGTGGTGGCGCCGGCCTTCTCGACATTGGCGGGGGTCGCCTCGGTGATTTCGAGATCGAGGTCGGTCGCCTTCATGTCGAGGCTCGTTCCCTCGGCCTTGAGCAATACGTTGGACAGGATCGGGATCGTGTTGCGACGCTCGACCACGCGATGCACGTGGTTCAGCGATTTCAGGAGGTTCGACCGCTCAATTGTAATACGCATGATGCTAACCGCTTTCGACCGTTACTCCCGGGCTGCCACAGGCGCCCGAAGGATGCTTTTTCGGACAAGGCCCGAGATTGGACGGGCAAAATGACAGAACTCAGCATGCGAATGCAAGAGGCATCGGGACATGCTGCACGTCATTTCGGTATTTGGCCGACGATGCTCACAGGATTTGCGCGGCTCTTGCCGTCGGGCCATACCTCGCCCATAAAGGCGATGATTCCGAGGCGAATTCAGGGTCGGTATGAGCGACGAAAACACCAGCGGCGGAGCGCGCAGTTTCCGCCTGCATAATACCACGGTTCCCGCCCGGCCACTGGAGCCGGCGCTTTATCTCGTCGCGACGCCGATCGGCAATCTCGGCGATATCACGCTGCGGGCACTGGAAACGCTGGCAGGTGCCGATGTTCTCGCTTGCGAGGATACGCGCGTCACCCGGGTGCTGCTCGACCGTTACGGCATTCAGAACCGCCCCTTCGCCTATCATGAGCACAATGCCGACGAAGCAGGGCCGCGGCTGCTGCAGGCGCTGGAAGCCGGTCGCTCGGTGGCGCTGGTCTCCGATGCCGGCACGCCGCTCGTCTCCGATCCCGGCTACCGGCTGGCGCTGCAGGCGATCGGGGCGGGTTACCGCGTCGTGCCGATCCCGGGCGCGTCCGCTCCTCTCGCTGCGCTGGTCGGCTCGGGCCTGCCCAACGATGCCTTTTTCTTTGCCGGTTTCCTGCCCGCCAAGGACAAGGGCCGCCGCGACCGGCTGGCCGAGCTTGCCGTCGTCCCCGCCACCCTGATCTTCTTTGAATCGCCGCATCGCATTGCCGCGACGCTCGCCGCCGCCGCCGACGTGCTCGGCGGCGAGCGCAAGGCAGCCGTCTGCCGCGAACTCACCAAGACCTTCGAGGAATTCCGTCGCGGCACGCTCACCGAACTTGCCGCCTTTTACGACAAGGTGGATAACGTCAAGGGTGAGATCGTTTGGCTCGTTGGTCCGCCGGAAGAGACGGTTGCCGCCGAAGCTGATGTCGAGGCCATTCTCAGCGATCTCGCGCGGAGCATGCCGACGGCCAAGGCCGCGGCAGAGGCCGCCCGGATCACCGGCCTGCCGCGCAAGGATCTCTACCAGCGCCTGCTCGATATAAAGGAGCGCCATGGCTGAGACCGGCGAGCGGCTGAAGCGGCGGGAAGCATGGCGGCGCGGCCATGTCTCGGAATATGCCGCAGCGCTTTTCCTCTTTTTCAAGGGCTACCGCATTCTCGCCATCCGCCATCGCACTAAGCTCGGCGAAATCGACATCATCGCCCGCAAAGGCGATCTCGCCGTCTTCGTCGAGGTCAAAGCCAGGCGCGGCGAGCAGGAGGTGATCGATGCCGTTTCCTTTTCCGCACAAAAGCGCATTCGTGCCGCCAGCGACCTCTGGCTGGCACGCCAGCCGGATTATGCGCTGTTGTCGCAGCGTTACGACATCGTCGCCATCCTGCCCGGTCGCTGGCCCAGGCATTTTCCGGACGCTTTTTAAGGCTAACATCATGGCGGCGTCATAAAGCGCAACTATTGCCAGACCACCGCGCTCACACCGCTTCCGGGCATCGCGCCTTACCCAAGTTTGACAGGTCTTATGATGATCCGCAGCACCGTTTCCGCCTTCGCCGTTCCCTCGCAGGAGGAACGCAAAAGTTTCGTTTCGTTGGAAAAGACGCCGGCCATTCATGCCGCGAAGCTGGCATCGCTCGCCTGCATGAACACGGTACGCATCGGTGGAGCGGAAGCCAAGGTCGGAGCCTTGGCCTTCCCGTTTACTGTCGCCGCCTGGAATATCGAGCGCTGTCTGTTTCCCGAGGAAAGTGCGGCGAAGCTGCAGGCGACGGGTGCGCCGCTGATCCTGCTCTCCGAGATGGACGAGGGGATGGCACGGACCGGGCAGAAGGACCCGACCGCCATCGTCGCAGGCGAACTCGGCATGAACTATGCTTATGGCGTGGAGTTCCTGGAACTCAGCCTCGGTTCGGAAATCGAGCGCTCCTTTTGCGGTGACGATTTCAACGAGAAAGGCTTCCATGGCAATGCGCTGATGGCCGCGGTTGCCCTAAAGGATGCCTTCCTCTTCCGTTTGCCGGGCGAAGCCAAATGGTTCAATGACAGCAATGAGCAGCCGCGCATCGGCGACCGCTGCGCTGTCGGCGCCATCGTCGAAACCGACGCTGGTCCCTTCGTCGCCGTTTCGGTCCATCTCGAAAGTGTCGCGACCGCTGACTATCGCGAGCGGCAGATGGCGGCGTTGATCGATGCCGTCGAAGGTTTTGCACCCGGTCTCCCGGTCCTGATCGGCGGCGATCTCAATACCGGCAATCACACCGGCGGCGATTTCTCGACCGATACCCTGTTCGCCATGGCCGAAGGCCGCGGCTTCGAATGCCACGGCGGACCGCTGGATCAGACGAGCACGCGCCCAAGCCTGATCACGCGTTTTCCCGATCGCATCATGAAGCTCGATTGGTTTCTGAGCCGGAGTTTGAAAATCAGCGAGAGCCATCTCGTTTCCTCCCTCAATGAAGAGGGCAAGCCGCTATCCGATCATGACATGATCGTTTGTACAATCGAAGGTTTTTCTACCTGATCGCTGCAATCGTTAAAATGCGCCGGATTTCATGAACCGCGTCGTTACCTCTTCCGTGCGATGGAGGCTGAGACGCGCATGGAATTGGGAGATTGCATGGTCTTGAAATTGATGTTGGCGAGCATGGCGGCTTTTGCCGCGCGTGCCGTCCCGGTCGTCGCCGCACTGCCGCAGTCGAAAAGCTTCGTGGCCGGCGCCAGTGGCGAAATGGAAATGCAGCCGTCGCCGATCGAACCGTCGTGGATACTGGCGGGCGATCCGGTTGCCCGCATTGCAGAGCATTCGCGCGGGCAGGACGATGCCGCGATGACGGCGCTGTGGGATTGCACCGCAGGCGAGTTTCGCTGGTATTTCGGCTGGGACGAAACAGTGATGATCCTCGAAGGCGAGGTGCATATCACGACGGAAGACGGCGTCGAACGCACGCTCAGTGCCGGCGATGTCGCTTATTTCGCCGGCGGCACCTGGGCGACATGGCGCATCGATCGCTATCTGCGCAAGGTCGCCTTTTTACGCAAGCCGTTCCCGAAGCCGTTGACCATGGCCTATCGCCTGCGCAACTTCGTCCGGCAGGGCGGCGCACAGGGCCTTGCCGCCTAAGCGCTGCTGGCCGTGATGGAAGCCCTTGAATAGCCGTTGCGTTTGGATGCGGGCCGACCTACATCTGTCCGCAAATTCGAGCGAGGGCTGACTATGGCTGGTATCAAGAATGTTGCGGTCCAGATGGACCACGTCAAGAGCATCAACATCGCAGGCGACTCGACCTTCGCCATGAGCCTTGAGGCCCAGACCCGCGGCTATAAGCTCTTCCACTATACGCCCGAGCGCCTCAGCATGCGCGACGGCAAGATCTATGCTTCCGTCGAGCCGATGATCCTGCGCGACGTCAAGGGCGATCACTTCGAGCTCGGCGAGCCGGAGCGGGTGGATCTCTCGACGATGGACGTCGTGCTGCTGCGCCAGGACCCGCCCTTCGACATGGCCTATATCACCTCGACGCACCTGCTTGAGCGCATCCACCCGAAGACGCTTGTCGTCAACGATCCCGCCTGGGTCCGCAATTCGCCGGAAAAGATCTTCGTCACGGAATTTGCCGACCTGATGCCGAAGACGCTGATCACCCGTGATCCCGCCGAAATCCGTCGCTTCCGCGATGAGCTTGGCGATATCATCCTGAAGCCGCTTTATGGCAATGGCGGCGCCGGCGTGTTCCATTCGACCCGCGACGACCGTAACCTGTCGTCTCTGCTCGAAATGTTCGGCCAGCTCTTCCGCGAGCCCTTCATTGCTCAGCAATATCTGCCTGACGTGCGCAAGGGCGACAAGCGCATCATCCTCGTCGACGGCGAGGCGGTCGGTGCCATCAACCGCGTGCCGGCCGAGCATGATGCCCGCTCCAACATGCATGTGGGCGGCCGTGCCGAGGCGACGGAACTGACGGCGCGCGAAAAAGAAATCTGCGAGCGTATCGGCCCGGCGCTGAAGGCGCGCGGCTTCCTGCTCGTCGGCATCGACGTCATCGGCGACTACATGACCGAGATCAACGTTACGTCGCCGACCGGCCTGCGCGAAGTCAAGCGTTTCGGCGGTGCCGATATTGCCAGCCTGTTGTGGGATGCGATCGAAGCGAAGCGCGCTTGAGGGGCGCCAGCCTCTAGCGATCATGACGCCGCCTCTTCGCTCGCCGCAAGGCGCGCTATATCGCGATGCCCATCCGGCGGCAGGTTAGGATCACTGCCGATGGTCCGGTGGGGCTATCGTCCGCGATGACGGTCGGCACGAAGCCGAAAAGCAGTTTCACGTCGACCATCATGCCGACGTAAGGCCGCTTGTCCATGACACCGTGTAGGCCGCCAAAGGAGCTGATGGTACCGCAGACGCTGACGTAGCCCTTGCTATCCTTGGAAGCCGTCATAGGCCCGAAGATCAGCACGCCCTCATAGGGAAGCTGCTCGTGCAAACCCTTTTCCACCGCGGCAATTTCCTTGGCGTTTAATTGATAGGGAACGCCTTTTTCCAGATTATCCCCGCCATCGATGGACTGGCAGCCGGCCAGAACAGCACCCAGCAGAAGGGAACGCGATACTATAAGGCTCATATTTGCTCCCGATTGTAGAAATCGTCCCTTCGTTCTTTTATTGTTCTTGTTTCATTCCATAACTTCTGCCACTATGCAACCCATAGTCTGTTATGAAAAATTGATAACGGTAAGCGAGTTAAAAGAGGGCGGGGATGGTAGCGCGCGTCAGCACGGTTGCGTTTCAGGGCATTGAGGGCGTTCCCGTCGAAGTGCAGGTGATGATCGCACCGGGCAAGGTGCTGATGCATATCGTCGGCCTGCCGGATAAGGCCGTGGCCGAAAGCCGCGAACGGGTGCAGGCAGCCCTTCATGCCTCCGGCCTGTCGTTGCCGCCGAAGAAGGTGACGGTCAATCTCGCACCGGCGGATCTGCCCAAGGAGGGCAGTCATTTCGATCTTGCGATCGCGCTTGGATTGATGGCGGCGCTGGGCGCCATTCCAGCGGATGCGCTCTCGGCCTATACCGTCATTGGCGAACTCAATCTCGATGGAACGATCGCGCCTGTCGCCGGTGCACTACCGGCTGCGATCGCCGCCAACGCAATCGGCAAGGGGCTGATATGCCCGGCCGAAAGCGGTCCGGAGGCTGCATGGGCCGGCACCGACATCGATATTCTCGCGCCGCGCAGCCTGATTGCGCTCGCCAATCACTTCCGCGGCACCCAGGTCCTGTCGCGCCCCGAACCGGCGATCAGAGCGAATGCCGCCAACTTCCCGGACCTTGCCGATATCAAGGGTCAGGAGAGCGCCAAGCGGGCGCTGGAAGTGGCGGCGGCCGGCGGGCATAATCTGCTTTTCGTCGGCCCGCCCGGTTCCGGCAAGTCGATGCTGGCGTCGCGCCTGCCATCCATTCTGCCGCCGTTGTCGACGGCGGAGCTGTTGGAAGTGTCGATGATCCATTCGGTTGCCGGCCAGCTCTCGGGCGGAAAGCTCTCCGGCCGCCGGCCCTATCGCACGCCGCATCATTCCGCCACCATGGCGGCGCTGGTCGGCGGCGGTATGCGTGGCCGCCCCGGCGAGGTATCGCTGGCGCATCATGGCGTTCTGTTTCTCGATGAATTGCCCGAGTTTTCGCCGCAGGCGCTGGATGCGTTACGCCAACCGCTGGAGTCGGGCGAATGTGTCATCGCCAGAGCCAATCATCGCGTTTCCTATCCCGCCAGCATCCAGTTGGTCGCGGCGATGAATCCCTGCCGTTGCGGTATGGCCGGCGAGCCGGGTCACACCTGCCCCCGCGGTCCGCGTTGCATGACGGATTATCAGGGCCGCATATCCGGACCGCTGCTGGATCGTATCGATATCCGCCTCGACGTGCCCGCCGTCTCCGCCGCCGATCTCATCCGCCCGACGACAGCAGAAAAAAGCGCCGATGTCGCGCTTCGCGTCGCCCGTGCCCGCGAACGGCAGCGCGAACGTTTCGAGGCTGCCGGCGTGAAGGGGATCTCCACCAACGCCCGCTGTTCGACATCGATGATCGAGACGATCGCCGAGCCGGACGCCGCCGGTCTGCAATTGCTGCGCGACGCGGCGGAGAAGATGAAGTTTTCCGCCCGCGGCTACCATCGCGTGCTGAAAGTGGCCCGCACGCTCGCCGATCTCGACGACAAGCAAACGGTCGGGCGCATCCACCTCGCAGAAGCCATTTCCTACCGTATTGCCGGCGAACGGCTGACTGCGGCGGCGTGACCCAAGCGGCTGAAATGACAAAGGGCGCCGCAGCGCCCTTTGAATGCCTGACGATCCTAATGCATGTCGCGCAAAAGTGTGCGGCGGTTTTGCGAGAACGACATGCAAAAACAAAGAGCTAAAGCGTCGGAGCGAATCTGAAAGATCGCAACGAGCTTTAGTAGCAGGCATCTCAGCCGCCCAGACCCTCGAACAGCGCCGTCGACAGATAGCGCTCGGCGAAGGAGGGGATGATAACGACGATAGTCTTGCCTTCGTTTTCCGGCCGCTGGCCGATCTTGATCGCAGCCGCAAGGGCCGCACCGGAGGAGATGCCGACCGGCACGCCTTCGAGCTTGGCGACGTGGCGTGCTAGCTGGAAAGCCTCGTCGTTAGTGACGGTGACGACTTCATCATAAATATGCGTGTCGAGAATCTTTGGGGCAAAGCCGGCGCCGATGCCCTGGATCTTATGCGGGCCAGGATTGCCGCCGGAGAGAATCGGCGAGTCAGTCGGCTCGACGGCAACGACCTTGATATTCGGATTGCGGGCCTTCAGCACCTGGCCGACACCGGTGATCGTGCCGCCGGTACCGATGCCGGATACGAAGATGTCGATCTCGCCGTCCGTATCGTTCCAGATTTCCTCGGCCGTGGTCTTGCGGTGGATTTCCGGGTTGGCCGGGTTTTCGAACTGCTGGGGAATGATGGCGTCGGGCAACGTCGCAGCCAGTTCCTCCGCCTTGGCGATCGCGCCCTTCATGCCCTTCGGACCTTCGGTCAGCACCAGCTCGGCGCCAAGCAGCAGCAGCATCTTGCGGCGCTCGATCGACATCGTCTCCGGCATGGTGAGGATCAGCCGATAGCCCTTGGCAGCGGCGGCGAAGGCAAGTGCGATGCCCGTATTGCCGGAGGTCGGCTCGATCAGCACGCTCCTGCCCGGAACGATTTTGCCTTGGGCTTCCAGGCTCTCGATCATGGCGACGCCGATACGGTCCTTGACGGAGGCGATTGGGTTGAAGAACTCGAGCTTCGCCAAAAGATTGGCCTTGACGCCCTTCTCCTTGGCCAGCTTGTCGAGACGTACGATCGGCGTGTCACCGATGGTGTCGGTGATCGAAGCATAGACGCGGCCGCGGCCTGGTTTGCGGGTGTCGGACATGGGTAGCTCCCCCTTGGTTGGAATTGAAGAGGCACAATAGGATCAAACGCCGGCGGAAACCAGAATGGGATCACTTTGCCGATCCCATGCCGTGGGAAAAGAATTCCCAACAGGGTTTTATCGGCAAAGTTTTTTTCAGGCCGCCCGGGTGGCGATGAAGGCTGCCGTACCGGCGAGAATGCTGGCGGCGACCCGGTTCAAAATCTGCAGGGCTTTCGGCCTCTTGAGGAAAGTGCGGGCGCGGGAAGCGAGCAGCATATAGGGGATCAGTACCACCAGCAGCACGACGAAGGTGGCCGCGAGCAGAATGCCATATTCGCGAAGCCCAATGCTGCCGATATCGATCAAGGTGGGTACGAGCGCCACGTAAAACAGCATGGTCTTCGGATTGCCGAGCGTCACCAGCAGTCCAGAAAGGAAGGACATGGCGGGGCTGGTCGATTTTTTCGCCGAGACATCGGTGGAGAGCAGCCCGGCAGTCCAGAGCTTCCAGGCGATGTAGCCGAGATAAAGCGCACCGGCGATCTTAATGACGATAAAAATCTCTGTGAAGGTCTGCGCCACGAATGCGAGACCGAGAATGACCGCCGTCAGATAGATCGTGTCGCCGAGCACGAGGCCGAGGCCCATGAAAAAGGTCTCACGAAAGCCGGAACCAAGCGCACGGGCAACAATGGCCGTGATGCCTGGACCGGGAATTGCGGCCGCAATGAAAAGCGCGCCGCTATAGGCGAGCAGAGTTGCGAGCGTCATAGTGCGTTCCTCCCGGGATAGCTTATTGCTCTATCGCACCGCTCCTGCCTTTTCAAGCGATTGCGCAAACGGCGCGAACATACTACCAAGAGTTAACGGCCCGTCGAAACCGTGTTGCATAAGGCTCCCATGTCGTCCGCATTGCTCCTGATCGACCTTCAGAATGCCATTTTAGCCGGCCTCGGCACAGCAGAGCGCCAGCCGGCGATCGATGCTGCTCTCGAAGGCGTCGTGGCGAGGCTTGCGGAACTGAAGCGCAAAGCCCGCGCCGCCGGGATTTCTTCCTTCATCATTCAGCATGACGGCCAGGGAACGCATCGTCTGGCCAAGCGCGGCGAAGGCTGGCAGTTGCGCCGCGAAATCGCGCCGGAGGCGGGCGATGTCGTGGTGCATAAGACGAGCTGCGATTCTTTCTTCGAGACCGATCTTGAGGCGCGCCTCCGCACTAAAGGGATAACCCATCTCATTATCGGTGGCTGCATGACGCAATTCTGCGTCGATACCACCGCGCGCCGTGCCGTTTCGCTCGGTTTCGATGTGACGTTGCTCTCAGATGGTCACACCACCGCCGACATGGGCAAGCTGACATTCGAGGCGATCATCGCCCATCACAATATGCTACTCGACGGCTTCGATGCCGGCCCGCATGAGATCAAGCTTATCCCGACCGCCCAAATCGCCTTCTGAATTCATCCGCCGCCGGAGACCCTTATGCCGCATCTCGCCAGTGTCATCACCTTTGCTCTGATTGCTGTCGGAATGGTGCTGACGCCTGGTCCCAACATGATTTATCTGGTGTCGCGATCGATCTCGCAGGGCCCGGCGGCCGGGCTGATCTCGCTTGGCGGTGTGGCGCTCGGCTTCGTTTTCTATATGCTTTCGGCCGCACTCGGTATCACGGCTTTCCTGTTCGCCGTGCCCTTTGCCTATGATGCGCTGCGTCTCGCCGGCGCGGCCTATCTCGCCTGGCTCGCCTGGAATGCGCTGAAGCCGGGTGGCCGTTCCGCCTTTCAGGTCCGCGATCTTCCGAAAGACGGGCCGCGCAAACTCTTCGGCATGGGCTTGGTGACCAGCCTCCTGAACCCGAAGGTCGCGGTCCTTTATCTCTCGCTGCTGCCGCAGTTTATCGATCCCGCCGCCGGCAGCGTCTTCAACCAATCCGTCATCTTCGGCTTTACCCACATTGCCGTCAGCGTGACGCTCAACTCCATCATCGCGCTGACGGCCGGCTCCGTCGCACTGTTCTTCTCAAGCCGCCCATCCTTTGTGCTGGTGCAGCGATGGCTGATGGGCACGGTGCTTGCCGGACTTGCAATGCGCATGGCCTTCGAAGCGCAGCGGTAGATCGGAACACCCGCAGAGGATCATTCGGCGGCCTGCTTTGAAAGATCACTGTTTTTAAGGCGCGGCAAGGCGACCATCCAGCCAAGGTTCATGCCTGCCGCCGCGGCCAAAATGATGACTGCACCGATGATCTGCGCCACGCCGAGCACATGGCCAAAGGCGAAGCGATCGACGACGATGGCGGCGATCGGATAGATGAAGGACAGCGCCCCGGTCAGATGCGTCGGCAGCTTCTGGATGGCGCCGTAGAGCAGCACATACATCAGGCCCGTATGGACAATGCCCATCGTTGCCAGAATGGACCATCCACCCGCGTCCCGCGGCAAAGCGGAGAAATCGGCAAAGGGCGCCAGCATCAGAATGCCGGTCGAAACCTGTATCAGCGCAATCAGATGCGGCGGCGTGCCCTTCAGCCATTTGGCGGCAAGCGCTGCCAACGCATAGAAAAAGGCGGCGCCGAGCGAGAGCAGGATTCCGATCGCATAGCTGTCGGCGCCCGTTGTTTCCGCCGGCTTGCCTTCGACGATGATGGCCATGCCGGCGAAGGCGAGACCCAGCCAGAAAAGCTTGGCGAGCGTGATCTTTTCGCCGAGAAGCAGCGCGCCGAGGCCGAGCAGCATGAAAGGTTGCGTATTGTAGACCGTCGTCGCGATCGAGATCGAGGCATGTGAATAGGCAGCGAAAAGCAGCAGCCAGTTGAGGACGATGGCGACGCCGCCCGCGACGGCGATGGCAAAGGTCCGCAGGCTGAGGATGCCGGGACGCAACAGACCCATGGCGCCGCAGATGAGAAGAAGCGTCAGCGCCCCAAACAGGCACCGCCAGAAGACGACGCCGGTGACAGGCTGCCCCGACATCAGCACGAACCAGCCGATCGTCCCCGAAATCAGCATTGCCGCCGTCATTTCCGCTGTGCCGCGTCTTATCTCGTTCATCGTCAGAACTCCCGTTTTCAGAGCCTGATAATATTGCGGGGAGCGACCGCGTGATATAATTTGAGTAAAGAGTATTCGAAAAACAGCCTAATTATATGAGGGAATATTATGGGTATACCTAATGCAGCTCTGGAACTCGACGCGATTGACCAGCGCATGCTTGAGGCCCTGGCGCGCAACGCCCGGAGTTCGCTGAAGGAACTGGCCGAAGTGGCTGGTCTGTCGTCGCCGAGTGCTGCCGAGCGGCTGCGCCGGCTGGAGGAGCGGGGCGTCATCGCGGCTTTCACCGTGGATATCGCGCTGGAAGCGATCGGTTATCCGCTGCAGGCGATCGTGCGCATCCGGCCGCTGCCCGGCCAATTGCATGTAGTGGAGCGCATCATTCAGGAAACACCGGAATTCATCGAATGCGACAAGGTCACCGGCGACGACTGCTTCATCGGCCGGTTGGTGGTGCGCTCGATGGGCGAACTCGACGGCATTCTGGACAAGATCGCCGAGCGCGCCGAGACGAATACGTCGATGGTTAAGGCGACGCCCGTCAAACGGCGATTACCGCCGCTTTCGCGTTAAATTCCGCCATCACACGCCGGTCGAGCCGAAGCCGCCAGCGCCGCGGGTGGTTTCGCTGGCTTCGGCGATTTCGGCAACATGCGCCTGCGTGACCGGTGCAATCACCATCTGCGCGATGCGCATGCCGCGCGTGATATCGAACGCCTCTTCGCCGAGGTTGATGAGCAATACCTTCACTTCGCCGCGATAGTCGCTGTCGATCGTGCCGGGCGTGTTGAGACAGGTTATGCCACGCCTGAAGGCGAGGCCGGAACGAGGGCGGATCTGGGCTTCGAAACCCTCGGGGATCTCCATGATGAAGCCCGTCGGCACCAGTGCCCGTTTACCCGGCGCGATCGTCAGGGTCACACCCTCCGCGATGGCTGCGCGCAAGTCCATGCCCGCCGCCCCCTTGGTCTCATAGGCGGGCAGATCGAGGCCCTGGCCGTGGGCAAGGCGAATGAGGTTCAGCGTCGGGCGCGTATCGGTGTGAATGGTCATGCGGCATTAGTTTGTGCGGGAGCCGCGAAGGTCAATTGCAATCCCGCCTTTGAATTGCTAGATACAGCCGCCATTCACAGGATTTCACAAGCATGGCCGAAAGTCTCGCCGAGGCGGTCTCCCGCCGCCGCACATTCGCTATTATCGCCCACCCGGACGCGGGCAAGACGACGCTCACCGAAAAGCTGCTGCTGTTCGGCGGCGCCATTCAGCTTGCCGGCGAGGTCAAGGCGAAGAAAGATCGCATGCAGACGCGGTCCGACTGGATGAAGATCGAGCGTGAGCGCGGCATCTCGGTCGTGACCTCGGTCATGACCTTCGAATATGACGGCAACGTCTTCAACATTCTGGATACGCCCGGTCACGAGGACTTCGCCGACGATACCTATCGCACGCTGACCGCCGTTGACGCCGCCGTGATGGTCATCGACGCCGCCAAGG
Organism: Rhizobium leucaenae USDA 9039; assembly: GCF_000426285.1. Taxonomy (GTDB): domain Bacteria; phylum Pseudomonadota; class Alphaproteobacteria; order Rhizobiales; family Rhizobiaceae; genus Rhizobium; species Rhizobium leucaenae. The sequence continues at coordinate 124,674 of NZ_AUFB01000003.1, forward strand.
GCATCGAGCCGCGGACGCTGAAGCTGTTCGAAGTCTGCCGCATGCGCGACATCCCGATCATCACCTTCATCAACAAGATGGACCGCGAAAGCCGCGATCCCTTCGAAATTCTCGATGAAGTGGAAGAGAAGCTGGCTTTGGATACCGCACCGGTCACCTGGCCGATCGGCCGGTCGAAGACCTTCTGCGGTTCCTATCATCTGGCCGACAATACCGTCCGTGGCTCCGATACCGAGGTGGAAGCGACCCGGGTCAACGGCCCGCAGGCCGTCGCCGGCCGGCTGCCGGAAAACGAGCGGCAAGCCTTTGTCGACGAGACCGAGCTCGCTATCGAAGCCTGCCGTCCCTTCGACCGTGTATCCTTCCTGGAAGGCCATATGACGCCGGTTTTCTTCGGCTCGGCTCTTCGCAATTTCGGTGTTCGCGATCTCATCAACGCACTCGGCGACTTCGCGCCGCCGCCGCGCGATCAGGTCGCCGATATCAGGACCGTGCAGGCGACCGACGACAAGATGACGGCCTTCGTCTTCAAGATCCAGGCCAACATGGACCCGAACCACCGCGACCGCATCGCCTTTGCGCGCATCTGCTCCGGCAAGCTGGAGCGTGGCATGAAGGCCCGGCTGTCGCGCACCGGCAAGCAGCTTGGCTTGACCGCGCCGCAATTCTTCTTTGCCTCGCAGCGCCAGCTCGCCGATACCGCCTATGCCGGCGATGTCGTGGGCATTCCCAACCACGGCACGCTGCGCATCGGCGACACGCTGACGGAAGGCGAATCCCTGGTCTTCCAGGGTGTCCCGAACTTCTCGCCGGAAATCCTGCGCCGTGTCCGCCTTGAAGACGCGATGAAGGCGAAGAAGCTGAAGGAAGCGCTGCAGCAGATGGCCGAAGAGGGCGTCGTGCAGCTTTTCTCGCCGGAAGATGGCTCTCCCGCCATCGTCGGCGTCGTCGGCGCACTGCAGCTCGATGTCTTGAAGGAGCGGCTGATGGCCGAATATGGCCTGCCGGTCTCCTTCGAAATGTCGCGCTTCTCCGTCTGCCGCTGGATATCAGCCGATCAGACCGTCGACCTCGACAAGTTCGTCACCGCCCGCCGCGGCGACATCGCCCGCGACCTCGACGGCGACCCGGTCTTTCTCGCGCAGGACGGCTTTTCGCTGCGCTACGAGTCAGAACGTTATCCGGCTATCAAAATGGTCGCCATCAAGGAATATCACGCCGTCAAGGCGGCGTGATCATCGGTTCTTTGTTTGAAGGACGCCAGTGCTCTATGCCTGCACTGTCCGCGTTATCTTTGACCAATCGGCATTCCGATCGGCCGGGTAATGGTCGAGTGCTACCGACGGCATTTTGTCCGGATCGTTATAGAGCGCCATGATCGCCGCCTCCGTGACGGCGGGTGCTGCCGCGATATTGGCATCGCCATTGCCGGCGTCCCAAGCCGCCTGCCAGATCTTCGCCAGATAGCGGGTGCCGCGCGCCATGCAGGTGATGGTGCGGTCGCCGAAGTCGTCCCACATCGCCGCCGCCTTTTCCTTGGCGGGTTGGCCGATAAGCTCAACCCATTTGTCGACGATATCCCTTGGCGCGATGTCCCTTTGCGTGTCGGCGATGAGGGCAATGACCGCCTTGCTGGCATCATAGCCATTGGCGATTGCCGGCATCGGCTCAGCTGCGAGAGCCGTAATGCGCTGCGCGAGTTCCGCGCCAAGGTTTTTGTTCTGATAGCCATAGGCGATCATGTCGTCTTCGTAGCCCACATGGACGCCGTCGGCTTCCAGTTTCATCTTGGGTGACCGTGGGCGGGGAACAACCTTGGCCGGATCGCCCTGCGAAAGATAGGAGGTGTGGAGCGGTTGGCAGGCGTCGCCCATATAGTGGATGAGGACGCCCCCGGCGCAAAGAAACATCGCCGCGTCGCCATCCCTGGCCGCTTTCACCATAATGTCGAATAGCTGATGAACTCTGAAGGGCAGGGCTCCCCAGTGCTTGTTGCGCAGGTCGGCATTGGGATCGAGCAATTGCGCCCAGGCGTCATATCGAGGCTTGATCGAGGCAAAATAGGCGATCCAGGCTTCCGGATTGAGGTAAGTGTCCGGCGCGGATTGATTGAGAGCGAGAAACGTCTCGCCATTCTGATAGGGGAGATCCAAATCGGCAAAATGGTTCGGATTGTCATTCTGTCCGCGGCTGCCGGGTCCGATCTTGCGCTGTTTCTTGCCGTCAGGCCCTTCCACCATGATGAAGTTGACGTTGCTTTTCCAGACATTGTCGGGAACGTCGGCCAGCGGCACAAAATGAACCGCTGTATCGTTCTTTTCGAGAACGCGGGGATCGTTGCCGAGCGCGTCGTCCGGAGTGAGCGCCAACAGATCGAGATTGTTGTCGACAAACCTTTGCAGCTTCTGTGATGTCACGAGATCTCCGGACAACGGCAGGGAGCGGCCGATGATGTAGTGTCCGACCCATCCCCAGATGAAATCCTGGTCCAGATTGATATCGCGCACCAAATCAAGATCCAGATGATCGAGCGCGGTGCTGAGGGACGTCGCGAGGGCATAGGGCTGGGACAGGCTTTCGCCGCCTTCGAAGAATTCCTCTTTCCCCCACAACAGTGCGAAGGGATAGTAGGTGACTTGCCTGGCGTCCTTCGGATTGTCGCTGTCGATCCGTACGGCATGCTCGATGAAGAGGACCGTGCCGGAATCGCCATGATGAATGCCGAGGCCGATATTCTCCGCCGGATTGTGCGCTTCCGCGTCTTCCTCGGCCTTCAGGCGATCCTCGCCGATGCCGTATGTTTCCGGTCCGATCAGGAAATCGCTGATATATTCCGATCCGCCCATCGCCTTGTAACGATAGAACAGGCCGTGGATTTCGCCCCTGATTTTGCCTGTGATCGCTGACTGGCCGACCACTTTCATAGTGATCAGCTTGAGGCTGAAGCTATTGTCGTAAAGATCTAGCACCGGACCGATGGGGGCGATGCCGGGAAACTCGGTTTTCCATTGCAGGATGTTGTCAAGCTCGACCAATCCCACATCCATCAGCAGGCGCTGGTTCGTCGACGGGAAGTTCGGATAGATGGTTCGGAAGTTCTGTCTGCCGAGACCCTTTTTTGCGGCCAGGCCGATCTTTGGCCGGCGATGGGTCTGCAAGGCGCTGATCTCGGTGCCCGGTCCGCCGACGACATGCCGGTTGGTCATCACGAAGTAGCGTTCGCTATCGCGCACGATGCAGCCCGCGGTCGCAAGACGCGTCATGCCCTGGCCATCCTCGTTGATGATGGCAGAGCCCGGCGCCAGCAGGTTGCGCGGCGTGCGGCTGTCCAACTTGACCTTCAGGTCTTTGGACAGCGGCTGTTTGCGCGCTTCGATGACACAGACCGGCACGGTTCGCCCGTCCGGAAGATAGAGCGTCTTCGGGACGACATCGGAAGGATCCTGTTTCGCCAGATCCTTCTCATATTCCCAACTGGAGACGAACACATAGACGCAAGGCCAGGAATAGGGGCGTACTTCCGAGTTGAAAAGCGTTCGCCGCTCGCTCTCCGGTGAACGCTTGCGCAGCGCCTGCTTGTCTTTCGAAGGCCAGGGATCGCTCTTGCGAATTCTGTAAAGACCGAGCGCCGTCGCCACCACATTCTTCTTGTTGATCAAATGGTAGTGGAAGAGATCACGCGCCTCCACGAGGTCCTTGAGCGAAAGAGAGGCGAAATTGCTGCTGCTTTTGAAAAGAGTATCCATGAGTCCGCCCACCAGGTTTCAGAGTGATTTGGATGTGGATTTCGAAAGCATGCGCCGAGCGCGAAGCTGATTGCATCAAACGGCATTTCATCGCGATCACGATCGGCGCAATGGCATTCTGCAATAGAGACACATGATGCTACAATTTTTATGACAGGTTATCCATCGGTAATGCAACTGGCGTCGCGACGGCAAAGAAGCCGGCTAATATCGCTGATCACAGAGCGATGATCGTGCCGGCCGCTATGACACCCTCTTGATCATCCGCCGCTCGATCAGCGCCAAGTAAAGTGCAGCCAGCAGTGCGAGCAATGCCGATACGAGCATCAGGGCAAACAGGGTGTGGATTGTCGCCGACCGCGCGAGAAGCAGGCCGGCGATGGAGCCTATGAGGGCGCCGCCGGCGATTCTCATGGCGGCCGCCAGTCCCGCGGCGGTGCCGACAAGATCGGGGCGCACGGACAATGCGCCGCTGTTGGCGGCAGGCATGGTCAACCCATTGCCTAGGCCGATGAACATGCAGGGTCCAAAGAGTGCCAGACTGTGGGGGATGCCCAGCATCGACAGGATCAGGCCGACCGCCAAGCCGACACAGGTCAGCAGACGCGCAAGCACGAGAATAGTGGCGAGCGGAATCTTCGAGGCATAGCGGCCGGCCAGGTAGCTGCCCAGAATGAAGCCGGCGGGAACCAGCCCCATGTAAAAGCCGAGCTTCGCGCTCGATCCGCCGAGCGAGTCGCCGGCAACCAATGGCGCTCCGCCCAGGAAGGCATAAAGCACCCCCATCGAGCAGGCCATACAGAGGGTGTAAGCCCAAAACCGTACGGAAGCGAGCAGCAGCCTATAGGAGGCAAGATAGGTCCCGCTTGTTCTCGAGGAGGGCGCTGCCGTTTGCCTCAGTTCGCGCATGGACAAAGCGAAGGCACCCGCGCCGAGGATCGCCAGGACAACGAAGCACGCCCGCCATCCGAACAACTCGTCCAGCGATCCACCACACAGAGGGCCAACCATGGGTGCCAGCGCCCATCCCATGGCGAGATAACCAAATTTGCTGGCCGCTTCGCCTTCATCCGACGTTTCCTTGATGACCACCAGGGCGACAGAATAGCAGGGCGCGATACACGCCTGCATCGCGCGAAACAGCAGAAAAACGCCGATATTTGGAGCCAAAACGCAGCCAACGGATGCGATGATGAAGATGGAGAGAGCGATCAACACGACCTGCCTTCGTCCAAACCGATCCGATATCGCGCCTCCGATGACTTCCAAGAGCGCGGTGATAATCGAATAGCCGGCGACCGAAAGGTTCACCAGCGCGAAATCGGCCTGGAATGTCGCGGCTATATGCGGCAGCGAGGGCAAGATCATGTTTATCGGCAGCACCGCAAGAGCCGAAAGCAGGATCAGGGTTGTCAGGCGGGGCGGGGCAGCAATCGCGGTCATCTGCGTGCTGGAAGGCTGAGTGGGACTGTCGCTCGTCATGGTCTCGCCCATCTTGTCGGTGGGAATAGCGAAAGTCTGACGAGGCGCGGCCCAATTCCGGGCATAAAAAAAGGCCCCGTCAGGAGCCTGCTTTTCGCGCATGGGTGCTTTCGCCGGATGGCTACGCCATCCTGCCCATGCGCTCTACCACTACGATGAGAACCGTTGCGACTGTCATGACGATACAGCTAGACAGAAATTTCCACATCGTCAATGCGCCATCTGTTGCACCAAACAGCGTGTATTTTGGCACTCGGGATATTCCTTGAGATATAACGCTATGCCATAGTGCGGCCGCCGAACTATTGTTCCGTTAGACGATGGCGCCGATGTATCGGAGGGAAATCATGGTCCGCGAAAACGAAATCCGCGAAAACGAAGTCGCCATTGCGCCGCCGGCGGCGACGGATGCCGGCCTTGTCTTCATCGGACGCATTTCGACGCCATGGACATCCCGCATGGAGACGCCGCGCCAGGGACGGCATGACGGTCCGCTCTGCCGAATCGAGATTTTCGAGCCCTGGGTACCGGCGCTGAAGGACGTAGAGAATTTCGAGCGGCTGGAAATCCTTTACTGGCTGGACCGCTCGCGTCGTGATCTCGTGCTGCAGAGCCCGGCCAGCAATGGCAAGGTGCACGGCACATTCTCTCTGCGCTCGCCGGTGCGGCCAAATCCGATTGGCACCTCCATCGTCAAGCTGGAGGCGGTTGAGGGCGCCGTCCTGCTCGTGCGCGGCCTTGATTGCCTGGACGGCACGCCGCTTCTCGACCTGAAGCCGGATCGCACGCTGTTCAAACCGATCGCGCCGCCGCAACCCGGCGATTTCCAGGCCGGCGACGGCAAGACGGCGCATTATTGTCAGAAGGCGCAAGCATGATCCCGAAACGTTTTTCGGACAAGATCATGCTCACTTTGCGTATTAGAGCACTTCCAGGAAAAGTGCGTAGCGGTTTTCCGTCCGGAATGCGAAAAACAAAGGGATAGAGCGGGAAAGCGATTCCGTGAAACGCTGAACCGCTCTAGTCGACAGCAACCATGACGTCCGAGGCCTTGATGACAGCATAGGCGTCGGCGCCGACCGTCAGGCCCAGTTCATAGACCGCCTCGTTGGTGATGGAAGAGGTGACGATCGAGCCATTGCCGATATCGATGCGGATATGGGCTGTCGTCGCACCCTTGCTGACCTCGACGACTTTACCCTTGAGACGGTTGCGTGCGCTGATTTTCATGAATATGTCTCCGATATATCGGCGCGACCATATCGGCTTCCGAAAATCTCGGCCACAAAAACCTTACTCTCCGCGCGGAAAACGCTGGTTCTCCTCGAGCACGTTCAAATCCATATGGTTGCGCATATAGCGTTCGGACGCCTTCTGCAGCGGCTGGTAGTCCCATGGATAGTAGGCGCCGTTGCGGAGCGCTGCATAGACCACCCATCGCCGCGCCTGGCTTTCGCGCACGGCGGCATCGAAGGTGGCGAGATTCCAGCGCTGTCTGGCGTGCTCAGTCAGCCGCGCCAGGATTTCGGCGTATGCGGGATCGTCGGCAAGATTGGAGAGTTCTTTGGGGTCGGCGTCGAGATCGAAAAGCAGGGGCGGGTCCTTGTCGCAGAGCGTCAGCTTGTAGCGACCGTCGCGCAGACCGACGAGCGGCGCTTCCGATCCTTCCGCTGCATATTCCATCGGCACCGGGCCACGGCTTCCCCTGCCATGGACGAGCGGAGCAAGATCCTCTCCATCCGTCCATTGCCGCAGCGAGGCGATATCGAGCCCGGCAAGGCCGGCAAGCGTCGGCGTCACATCGAGCGTCGACGCCGGCTGATCGATACGCCCTGCATCCCAGCCGGGCGCAGCGATCATCAGCGGCACGCGCGCCGAGCCTTCGAAGAAGTTCATCTTGAACCACAATCCGCGTTCGCCGAGCATATCGCCATGGTCGGAAACGAAGAGCACGATGGTGTTGTCGGCCATGCGGCCGCGCTCCAGCGCGTCGAGGATTTCACCGATCTTTTCATCGACATAGGAGATATTGGCGAAATAGCCGCGCCGGGCCTGGCGTATCTGTTCGGGCGTGATGTCGAAGGCGGTATGGTCGCTCGCCTTCATCAGCCGCTGCGAATGCGGGTCCTGCTTGTCGAAGGGAATTTCCGCGACATCGGGGTCGAGCGCCGGGCAGTCCTCGTAGAGATCCCAGAAGCGGCGGCGGGCGACATAGGGGTCGTGCGGATGGGTGAAGCTGACGGTCAGGCACCAGGGCCGCTCGTCGTGCCCGCGCGATAGATCGAGCAGTTTGCGGGTGGCGTGATAGGCGACCTCGTCGTCATACTCCATCTGGTTGGTGATTTCGGCAATGCCAGCTCCCGTCACTGAGCCTAGATTATGATACCACCAGTCGATGCGCTCGCCCGGCTTCGTATAGTCCGGCGTCCAGCCGAAATCGGCTGGATAGATATCGGTGGTCAGCCGCTCCTCGAAGCCGTGCATCTGGTCCGGTCCGACGAAATGCATCTTGCCGGAGAGCGCCGTCTGATAGCCGGCTGCCCGCAAATGATGCGCGAAGGTCGGGATATCGGAGGCAAATTCGGCGGCATTGTCATAGACGCGAGTGCGGCTCGGCAGTTGGCCGGACATGAACGAGGCCCGCGCCGGCGCGCAGAGCGGGCTTGCCGTATAGCAGTTGGCGAACCGCACGGAGCGTTTCGCCAGTGCTTTTAGCACAGGCGCGTGGAGAAAATCGGCCGGACCGTCAGGGAACAATGTTCCGTTCAACTGATCGACCATGAGGATAAGGATATTCGGGCGCGCCATATTGGATGTCCTCGATGAATTAAAGGCCGACCGCGGCCTTGACGGCATCGAGACCACGCTTGCCGTCGATCGTCGTCACGCCTGCGAGCCAGGACGTCAGAGCCTCCGGATGCGCCTTCAGCCAAGCGGTCGCCGCAGTCTTAGCATCCTCGCCGCCGAGAATCGAACCCATCAGCGAATTTTCCATGCCGATATCGAAGGTCAGATTGTGGAACAGTTTCGCCGCATTGGGGCAGGTGGCCGACCAACCGGTACGCGCCAGCGTGTAGACCTGCGCGCCGCCGTAGTCCGGACCGAAATAAGCGTCGCCGCCTGCGAGATAGGCAATCTTGAAGCGATCATTCATCGGATGCGGCGCCCAGGCGAGGAAGACGATCGCATGCTTATCCTTGCCGGCGCGTTCGACCTGCGACAGCATCGCCTGCTCGCTCGATTCCACCAGTTCCCAGCCCTTCAGACCGAAATCGTTGGCGTCGATCATCTTCTGAATATTGGCGTTGGCCGGCGCGCCGGGTTCGATGCCGTAGATCTTGTGGTCGAAATCGTCGGCATGCTTCTGCAGGTCGGCGAAATCCTTGATGCCCTTGTCGGCGACATAGGCCGGAACGGCGAGCGTAAATTTCGCGCCCTGAAGATTGCGGTTCAGCACTTCAATGGCTTTAGACTTGTTAAGATCGTCGACGAAGGCCTTTTGTGCCGGCATCCAATTGCCGAGAAACACGTCGATCTCGCCAGTCTTCATCGATTGGTAGCCGATCGGCACCGAAAGCGTCTTGATATCGGGCTCATAGCCGAGTGCACCGAGCAACACGCCCGTTACGCCATTGGTCGAAGTAATATCGGTCCAGCCCGGATCGGACAGATGGATGGTGCGACAGGAATCACCATCGGCCTTGGCGACGCCGGCGAAGGACAAGGCGGAAAAGAGCGCGCCGACGGCAAGCCGGCCCATGGCAGAAATTTGCATGATGACAGTTCCCTTTTATTATTTGCTCATTTTATTGAACATCAGTAGCATTCGCCCTGTGAAGAAGGCTTTTTTCAATGGATGACAAAAGGATTTTTTATGTCTGAGCGGCCGGTGGATCTCGGATGGCTGCGAATTTTTGTCGAGGTTGGGCGCTCGGGCAGCCTGTCGTCCGCAGCGGCAAACCTCGGTCTGACTCAGCCGGCGGTCAGCTATCAGATCAGGCGGATCGAGGAGCAGATGGGCGTTACCCTCTTTCATCGCCAGCATCGCGGCGTCGAGCTGTCCTCGGAAGGTCGCCGTCTGTTCGAAGTCGTGGAGAAGGCGGTCGGCGGCGTCGATTCACTGGTGCGCAGCTTTCGCGCCGAAGCGCAGCGGCCGGCGGTGCGGCTTAGGACCGACTATGCCTTCTCGGCGCTGTGGCTGATCCCGCGCATGCATCGGTTTCGTCTGCTTCACCCGGAGCTGGATATTCAGATCGTCGCTACGCAACGACAGGATCGTGTTCATTCGGAAAGCGGCGATGTCGCCGTCGTCTTCGGCAAGCGTGAGGAGTTCGGACCGGAGGCGGCGTTGTTGTTGCCGGAGAAGGTAGCGCCGATCTGTACCCAAGGCTTCGTTGACAAATATGGTCCTTTCAGCGATCCCGGCCGCCTCGTGCAAGCGACGCTGGTGCATCTGGACACGGAAACACCGTCACCATGGTTCGATTGGAAGAGTTACTTCGCCGAACTTGGCATCAGCCGGGACACTTATGCTGCCCATGGCGACCTGCGGTTCAACACCTATTCGCTGGTCGTTCAGGCGGCGATCGGCGAACAGGGATTGGCGCTCGGCTGGATGGGGCTGGTTGATTCGCTTCTGGCCGGTCGCATGTTGGTGACCGCAGGTCCGGTGATCGAGGGACCGAACCGCGGCTATTGGCTTCTGCCGCCGAGGTCGCAGAGCATGCATGCCGAACGGCTGACTGAATGGCTGGTCAGGGAAGCGGCGGCGATGTAGCCGGTGCTCGTCACTCCGCTCTTAGATCCGCCAGGAAGACATCGCACCAGCGCGAAACATCGTTTTCCAGCAAATGGTCCATCATGCCGCGCCAGCGCTCGCGCCGTTCTTCCAACGGCATATTGATGCCGCGCGTCAAAGCGTTTGCCGTGTCGTCGACGTCATAGGGGTTGACGAGCAACGCACCTTTCAATTCGCGCGCCGCCCCGGCGAAACGCGAGAGCACCAGCACGCCGGGATCGTCCGGATCCTGCGCCGCCACATATTCCTTGGCGACGAGGTTCATCCCGTCGCGCAACGGCGTCACCAGGCCGACTTTCGCCAACCGGTAGAGGCCAGCAAGGACCGGCCGGCTGATCGAGCGGTTGATGTAGCGGATCGGCACCCAGTCGACGGTGCCGATGGCGCCGTTGACCCGGCCGGCCTGCTCGGCGACGGCATGCTGCATCGCCTCGTATTCGGGCACTTCCGAGCGCGATTTCGGCGTGATCTGCAGGTACGTGACACGGCGCTGATGGGCCGGATTGTTGGTAATGAAGCGTTCGAATGCGTCGATGCGTTGCGTGATCCCTTTGGAATAATCGAGCCGGTCGACGCCGATGATCAGGTCGCGGCCTTCGATGCTTTGCCGCGCCTTGCGCACCACGCTGTGGGCCGCCGCCTTGCGGGCGAAAGCGGCGAAGGCTGCGGTCTCGATGCCGATCGAATAGGCGCCGCCGCGGAAATTGTGGCCGTGAGCGCTGAAATGGCCAGGACTGTTTTCGACCCCCATGCCTTCGCGCTTAAGGCAGCCGGCGAAATTTTCGAGATCGTATTTGGTCTGGAAGCCGAGCAGGTCATAGGAGGAGAGGCCTCGCATGATTTCTTCGTGCACTGGCATGGTAAAAAGCACGTCGGCTGGCGGCCAGGGAATGTGCAGGAAGAAACCGATGCGGTTCTTGAATCCCATTTCCCTCAACTCCGCCGCGAGCGGAATGAGGTGATAGTCATGCACCCAGATGGTGTCCTCGGGCTCCAGCAGCGGCGCCAGCCGGTGGGCGAAGAAGCGGTTGACGCGGAAGTAGCTGGCCATTTCCTTGCGGCCATATTCGGCCAAGTCCAGCCGGTAATGGCAGATCGGCCAGAGCACGCGGTTTGCAAAGCCCTGATAATATTCCTCGACATCGGTTTGAGTGAGGTCGGTCAGCGCATAGGTGATGTTGCCGTCTTGGGTCAACACCAGCGGCTCGGGTTCGATATCGCCGCTCGATTTGCCCGACCAGCCCATCCACACGCCGCCGCGCTCGGCAAGGGCAGCCTGAAGCGCAACTGCAAGCCCGCCGGCCGCCGCCGCACCTTTGTTGTCGGGGACGGAAACGCGGTTGGAAACAATGATGAGACGACTCACGGAATGCTCCTTTCAAGAGGGCCGCGGCGGCAGGCCGAATTGACCAAAAATGATTATTTGGCAAGCGCCGCGAGTATCTCTCTTAAACGTCCGGGCGAGGGAATGGATGCACGTGCGAGCGTCTTGCCCTTGGGCGGACCTATGCGCACGGATTGACCGCCGAGGCGGTTCGCGACAGCGAACATGGTCTCGTCGGTGACGTCGTCACCGATCGCGAGAGGCCGCCGCCCGTTGAAGGGCGGCTCATTCAGAAAGGCTTCGACGGCATGTCCCTTGCTCGCGTGCGCCGGGCAGATTTCAACCACAAGCTTGCCATGTTGCAGGATCCAGTCCGGGCCGGCTTCCTGAAGATAGCGCTGCATCATTTCGGCGACATCAGCTTCTCGCTCCGGTGCCAGCCGGTAGTGTACGGCGACCGCAGCCCCTTTATCCTCGACGAGAACGCCCGGCCAAGCCTCGATCTCCCGCGCGATCATCCGCTTCATCTCCTGGAAGGCGGGCGGAATCAGCGCGCGCCGCAGGCGTCCTGCCGCGTCGCGCCGCTCGGCGCCGTGCAGGCCGGCGACAGAGAAGTGGAAAGGGGTAAAAAGAGGGTCCACGAAGGCAACCGCGCGCCCGGTCACCAGCGCCAGCGCGCCGCCGAGCCGGCGCGAAAGCGTCTCGAGCACAAAGGGCAGGGCCGGAGGGACGGTGATCGCCTCGGGGGTCTCGGCGAGATCGAGCAGCGTTCCGTCTATGTCGAGGAACAGCGCCCATTCGTCAGGATACAATGAGAGTGCGGTGAGCGCCGGCTCGTTCGGCGGCGCGGGTTCGGCTTCACCCTGTTCGGGCTGTTCCTTGTAAGTCATGGAGGTTTAGCTATGGCACGCTTTTCGTTCGGCAAGAGAAAAACGACTACACCAGACGTTTATTCCGGGAAGGATAGGCCGATATGCCGCAATATCGGCAACCGGTAGACGCAAAAAAGGGCCGCGCGAAGCGACCCTTCCATGAGTTCTGGCCCGTAACTGGCCTGAAGCGCAGAACGCTTCCGGAAGGTTTGATCAGAGCGAGGGCTGCCTCGCAACGCTCACAACCATTTCCATGCCTGATACGCGGACCGAAATCTCACTAGACATTGGATCACCTTCCTTTCGTTACGTTGACGATATGCCTAACGTAACTCAAATTTCATCGATTTCAAGGGGCATATATGAGAGACGCTTCACTCTTGGTGTCGCATTGAAACGCAAGGGTTCGTTCAACTTTTGCGTGCTATTCATCGTAGCAGTTGGCAGCGGAAGCAGCGCCTGTCTGTGCCAGCGGACAGGATCGGGGAAGATGGGCAACCTCGACCGTGGCGATCGGCCTCGCCGTCAACAAGGAGGTGAGCTATGTGGTTTCCACTTAGCATCACGCTTTGGGTAAGAAAAACCCGGACTAGCTGGCAAGTGCAGGTCCGGGTCAATTTCTTCAACTAAAGCAAACGAGGGGTGGGCTGCAACCCGCCCCTCACTCCCGAAATATAGGCCAAGCCGACATTTTCATCAAGCCATGCAGCGCGGGGCAAAAAAAGCTTTAAAGTAGGCGTGTTCACATAAGAATAATGCTGTGACGCCGAAATGTGATCGGACGGTGTGTCAAGAATCTGTCACCTTCACTCCCCAATCCTTGGTAAATTAAGAGTTTATTACCTATTCCGCACGAACAATCGTTCTTGATTTTGACATTCTCCCGCGGGACAGGAAGCGAGCGGGAATTGGAGCGAAAGACGCATGTGTCGCTGGGCAGCCTATCGTGGAGACCCCCTCTATCTGGAGGAGCTGGTATCTTCGCCCGCCCACTCCCTGATTGAGCAATCCCATTGCGCGACGCGCGCCAAGACAGCGACCAACGGCGATGGGTTCGGCATTGCCTGGTATGGCGACCGGCCGGAGCCGGGCCGCTATCGCGACATCCTTCCGGCCTGGTCCGATTGCAATCTCAAGAGCTTGGCACGGCAAATCCGTTCGCCGCTTTTTCTCGCCCATGTCCGCGCTGCGACCGGCGGCGGCACACGTCGGGACAACTGCCATCCTTTTGTGCATGAAAACTGGTCCTTCCAGCACAATGGGCAGATTTCCAACTTTGATCGCTTGCGTCGGCCGATGGAATCCATGCTGGATGATCAGCTTTTTCACGCCCGCGGCGGCACGACCGATTCCGAGCTTCTCTTCTTGCTGGCGTTGCAATTCGGTCTTCCATCCAATCCATTTGCCGCGATTTCGGAAGCCATCGGTTTTGCCGAGGGCCTGTCGGTTCATCTGACCGGTTCGGCGCTGGTGCGCTTTACGGCCGCTTTTTCCGACGGAAAGTCGCTCTATGCGGTGCGCTATGCTACCGACCGCAAGGCGCCGACGCTTTATGCCTCGCCTGTCGGCATCGGCTATTGCCTCGTGTCCGAGCCGCTGAACGACGATATCGATGCCTGGACGGAAGTTCCGGATGGCAGCGCAGTATTGATCGACGACATGGGTGTCCACATCACGCCCTTCCAGCCGGAAAAGCGCGCATCCGCCGGACCGCAGGCGCCTCTCACTATCCCTGCTTGAACTGTTCGGCAATCAACGCCGCCAGACGCGCCGCCACTTCTTCCTTGTCGAGATCGGGCCACTGCTCCACGCCATGATTGCGGATGAGTTTTACGCTGTTGCGCGTGCCGCCCATGATGCCGGTTGCCGGCGAGACATCGTTGGCGACGATCATATCGGCGCCCTTGCGCTCCAGCTTCGCCCGGGCATTCACCTCTACATCCTGCGTTTCGGCGGCAAAGCCGATAACGAGCTTCGGCCGCTGCGTGTGATGACCGACGGTTTTCAGGATGTCGGGATTTTCGGTGAGCGCCAGCGTCGGAATGGATTCGCCCGGATGTTTCTTGATTTTCTGATCGGCGGCAGATGCGACGCGCCAGTCGGCAACGGCTGCGACCATCACGGCGATATCGGCCGGAAGAGCCGAAAGCACGGCATCACGCATCTCTTCCGCACGCTCGACATGAACGACATGCATGCCCATCGGATCGGGGATCGAGACGGGTCCGGAGACGAGCGTGACGTCGGCGCCGAGGGCTGCGAGCGCAGAGGCAATGGCATGGCCCTGCCGGCCGGAAGAACGATTGGCGATATAACGCACCGGGTCGATCGGTTCATGCGTCGGACCCGACGTGACGACGGCTTTTCTGCCGGCGAGTGGTCTTGCCCCATCATCCAGCCGCATTTCGGCGGCAGCGACGATCTCCAACGGCTCGGCCATACGACCGGTGCCGGCCTCCTTGCTTTCGGCCATTTCGCCGGCCATGGGGCCGACGAAGCGAACGCCGTCGCCCCGCAATATCTCGATGTTACGTTTTGTCGCCGGATGCGCCCACATCTTCGGATTCATGGCTGGTGCTGCAAGCACGGGCCGGTCGGTCGCGAGCAGCACGGTCGAGGCAAGGTCGTCGGCAAGGCCATTGGCCATCTTGGCGAGGAGATCGGCGGTCGCCGGCGCAATCAGCACCAGGTCGGAGTCACGCGCCAGCCGGATATGGCCGACATCCTGCTCATCCTGTCGGGAAAACAGGTCGGTAAAGACATGGTCGGCCGCCAGCGCACCGACGGCAAGCGGCGTAATGAATTCCTGAGCTCCCAATGTCATGATGGGACGGACGGTGGCGCCGCGCTCGCGCAGCCGCCGGATGAGATCGAGGCTCTTATAGGCCGCGATGCCACCGGAAATGATGAGAAGGATGCGTTTTCCCGCAAGAACCATGGCCCGTACCCGTCGCCTGTTTTTGTGCTCATGAACCTAAGCCTTTGGGGCGTAATAGGCAATCGGCAGTAGTGTCGGTAGAGAATGTCGACACCGAAGTCGATGAAGGCAGGCGGCGATGCATTTTCGTTTCTTTCGGATGCGGAAGGCCGCGGAGGGAGAGGCTCCGCGGCCTTTTTTCCGTCATAGCGTACGCGGTTAGGTGCGCGTGATCGAGGCGCCGCCATCGACCAGCGATGCGGTGCCGGTGACGAAGCTTGCGTCATCGGAGGCGAGATAGAGGACCGAGCGGGCCAGCTCCTCAGGACCGGCGACACGCTTCAGCGCATGCAGATTGGTGATGAAGTTCTGCTTGTCGGGGGTGTCGTTCATCTCGCGATACATGTCGGTATCGACGGCGCCCGGCAGCACGGCATTGACGCGCACATTCTGCGGGCCGAACTCGGCTGCGAGCGCCTGCGTCAAGCCGATCAGGCCGGACTTGCTGGCGGCATAGGCGGCAACGCCGGGAAAGGCAAAGCTGTAGCCCACGAAGGTCGACGTGAAGATCACCGAACCGCCTCCATGCTTGACCATTTCTCCGATCTGGTGCTTTGCGGCGAGGAAGGAAGCGGTCAAGTTGATTGCGAGCGCATCGCTAAAACCCGCCTCGGAAACCTCGGTGCTCGGGCCTGCTTCGCCGAGCGTGCCGGCATTGTTGAAGGCGACGTCGAGTTTCCCGTAGCGCTCGACGGCAAGGGCGACCAACCCTTTGTGATAGTCTTCCGAACGCACGTCGCCGGCAAGTGCTGCAGCTTCGCCGCCCGTAGCCTTGATTTCTGCAACAAGGCTTTCCAATTCGGCCCCCCTGCGGGCGCCGACAATGACCTTGGCGCCTTCTTCAGCGAAGAGTTTGGCGGTGGCGCGGCCGATGCCGGAGCTGGCGCCGGTGACGATTGCGACTTTTCCATTCAAGCGGTTCATTGTTCCATCTTCTGGGTGAGGACGTGTCTGTTGTTCCGTCCGATGCGCAGAGAATGGTGTTTTTCGATCGTTCGGATTAGTCTTCTAATCATGGAACTCGAATTCGGGATTGCCGAACGATGCTCAAGATTGAAGGAATCGCTGCTTTTGTGGCCGTTGCTGAAGCGGGGTCGATCAGCGAAGCCGCGCGCCGACTGCGGCTGTCGAAATCCGTCGTCAGCGAGCGGTTGGCGGAGATGGAGAAGACGCTCGGTGCCACGCTGCTGCATCGCACGACTCGTAAGCTGACATTGACGGAGGATGGTGCCGCTTTCCTGGAGCGCGCGTCGCGGATCGTGCACGACGTGCGGGAGGCGGCGGCCGATCTGGCGAGGCGGCGCGGCACATTGGCTGGCCCTTTGCGCATCGCTGCCCCCGTCACCTTCGGCCGCATGCATCTCGGCCCGGCGCTCTATCCTTTTCTGGCCGATCACCCTGAAATCGAACTGACGCTCGATCTCGACGACCGGCGTGTCGATGCCTCCTCGGATGGCTATGACGCTATCATCCGCCATGGCCTGATTGCCGACTCACGCCTCGTTGCCTGGAAGCTTGCCCGCAGTCGCCGCCTTCTCGTGGCGTCGCCGGACTATCTGAGCCGTCACGGCAGGCCCGCTTCGCTATCCGATCTCGAAAACCATCGCGGTATTTTCTACACCAATCGCGGCGTGGCCGACTGGCGTTTCCAAGGCCCCGATGGCGCTGTCGTTATCCGGGGGAGGCTGGCATTCGGCGTCAACAATGGCGATGTCATCCACGATGCCGCCGTCGCCGGTTTGGGGCTCGCATTGTTGCCGGTCTTCATTGCAGGCCCGGCGATCGGGGAAGGGCGGCTTGTCGAGATCGACGTCGGCTACTGGCCCGAACCAGAGTTCATCTTCATGGCCCATCCCGAGGGGCGCAATCCCTCGGCAAAGCTCAGGGCTATCGCCGACCACCTTAAGAAGATCTTCGGCGATCCGCCCTATTGGGAACGGGGCAGTTAACTACGCAATCAGGCTCATGAGATTGGCAACGACAGGCGATCGCTGCGCCTTGAGGCTTGCAAGGCCAAGCCGCGCTACGACCGGCGGCCCATCGATCTGCCGATAGGCCACGCCGTCGAGCTTGATCTGTGCGATCGAAGCCGGAACGATGGAAACGCCCAAGTTTGCGGCGACGAGATTGACGACGGAGGGGATCTGCGGCGCCTCTTGCATCACCACCAGCTCGAAGCCGGCTTCGCGGCAAGCCGCAACGATATCGTCATAGAGGCTGAGCCCCACCATGCGGGGGAAGAGAATGAACGGCTCGCCGGCCAGAGCTGCGATCGGCACGCGTTCCTTTTCTGCCAGCGGATGATGCGCGGGCAGCGCGATCAGCATCGGCTCGTCGGCAAAGCGCTTCAGGCGCACATCCCGCGGGTCTTCCAGGCCCGGCCGGATAAAGGCTGCATCGATCTCGCCGCGCATCAGCCGTTCCATCAGCGCGTTTGTGTTCATCTCTGTGAGGGACAGCCGCACTTCCGGCCAATGACCTCGAAACTCACGGATGGTTGCCGTGACGATGGTATTGAAGGCGGAAGAGGCGGTGAAGCCGAGCGCCAGGCGGCCGATTTCACCGCGATTGGCGCGCTGGGCGGCAAGCTTGGCTTTTTCGGCCGCATCAACGGCAGTTTTGGCCTCGGCGAGAAAAGCCTCTCCCGCCTCTGTCAGTTCCGCCCCATGGGGAACACGGTGAAACAGCATGGCGCCCACCTCATTTTCGAGATCGCGGATCTGCTGGCTGAGCGGCGGCTGGCCGATGCCGAGTTTGGCGGCGGCGCGGGTGAAATTTCCCGCTTCTGCGAGCGCCAGAAAATAACGGATATGACGCAGCTCCATCGCTATCTCCAAAACATATCGAGATCGTCTGTTCCATATATTGGACTAATGAAGCCGGCCTGACTAGATTTGAGGGCAAGAAAGGTTGTGTGCCCCATGTTCCGCGCCGCCAGCGAGCAGCAAACCGTTGCCTCCGAAGTCCCCACCCGTCCCGAATTGACGCTCGTCAGGAATGAGCCGCCGACCGGGGCTCGCCAATTCCTCACGCGCGGCACCCCTGCTTTCCGCCGCGCCACCCTTGCGCTGTTTCTCTCTGGTTTTGCCACCTTCTCGCTGCTCTATTGTGTGCAGCCGCTGATGCCGATCTTCTCAGAGGATTTCGGTGTCACGCCGGCCGCAAGTTCGCTCTCGCTGTCGCTTTCGACGGGCTTTTTGGCTTTTGCGATCTTCGGTGCCGCTGCCGTTTCCGAAAGCTTAGGCCGTCGCAGCCTGATGTTCATATCGCTGCTGGGCGCTGCAATTTGTACGCTCGTCTGCGCAGTGTCGCCGAGCTGGCATATGCTGCTCGTCGTCCGTGCGCTCGAAGGCTTCCTTCTGGGCGGCGTACCGGCTGTCGCCATGACCTATCTCGCCGAAGAAATCGAGCCGCGCGGCCTTGGTGGCGCCATGGGTCTTTATATTGCCGGCAACGCCTTCGGCGGCATGGCCGGTCGCGTGGTCACGGGTACGATCGCCGAACTTCTGAGCTGGCGGCCGGCGCTGGCCGCCGTCGGCATTCTCGGCCTGATCGCAGCCATCGGCTTCCTCTATCTTCTGCCGCCATCGCGCAATTTCACCCCGCGTAGGGGATTCGATGCCGCCTTCCACCTGAAGGCCTGGGGCGGCCATTTCCGCAACCCGGCGCTGCCGCTGCTCTTTGCCATCGGCTTTCTCGTCATGGGCTCGTTCGTCACAGTCTACAATTATGCCGGTTTCCGCCTCGTCGCCGACCCCTATGATCTCAGCCAGACAGAACTCGGCCTGATCTTCACCGCCTATCTCTTCGGCATCATCGCGTCCTGGGCCGCGGGTCTGCTCGGCGACCGCATCGGTCATTTCGTCGTGCTGCCGGTAGGCGTGCTGATTGCGGCGCTCGGTGCAGCGGTGACGCTGTCCAGTTCCCTGCCGCTCATCATCCTGGGCATCGTTCTGGTGACGATCGGCTTCTTCATGACCCATTCCGTCGCCAGCGCGCTGGTGGGACGGCTTGCCTGCGACTTCAAGGGACACGCCTCCTCACTCTACCTGCTCGCCTATTACCTCGGCTCCAGCATTGCCGGCTCGGTCGGTGGCTATTTCTGGCTTGCCGATGGCTGGAATGCCGTGATTGCCTTCATCCTCGTCATGCTGGCAATGTGTCTCGTCAGCGCCCTTGCCGTTGCCAGACTGGCGCGTCGTTAAGGCCGGAGGCCGTCATGATCCGCATTGACCATCTCGATCATCTGGTGCTCACGGTTGTAAGCATCGAACAGAGCGGCGATTTCTATGCCCGCGTTCTCGGCATGGGCGTCGAAACTTTCGGCGAGGGTCGCAAGGCTCTCGCCTTTGGCAACCAGAAAATCAATCTGCACCGCGCCGGTCATGAGTCGAGCCCAAGGCCGAACGGCCGACGCCGGGCTCGGCCGACCTGTGCTTCATCAGCGCCGCTCCGCTGGATGACATCATCGCTCACTTGAATGCCGAGGGCGTTGCGATCGAGGAAGGCCCCATTCGCCGAACCGGTGCGACCGGCCCCATTCTCTCGGTCTATTTTCGCGATCCCGACAACAACTTGATCGAAGTATCCAATAGTCTCTCCTGAGATGATACAGCTCCATACGGATTGTTTCTTATCAGGCTTGCCTCTGAACGCGGCTGCTTGACTCCCGAATTTTTTGGCCTATATTAAACCAATAAGTTAATTAACTTTCTGGTTTATAAAGCCGCATGGACACATTAAGCATTACCCTCTCGGCCCTTGCCGATCCGACCCGCCGGGCGATCCTGGCGCGGCTGGCCACCGGGGAGGCGTCTGTCTCTGAACTGGCCGAACCCTTCGACATGTCGCTGGTCGCTGTCTCCAAGCATCTGAAGGTGCTGGAAAAGGCCGGGCTGATCTCGAAGGGGAGGGAAGCGCAATGGCGGCCTTGCCGGCTGGAGCCGAAGCCGCTGCGGCAGGTCGATGACTGGCTGGAGAGCTACCGTCAGTTCTGGAACGACAACCTCGATCGCCTGGAATCTTACGCGGAACTATTGCAAAAGGGAGGAAAGAATGACCCCGGCAACTGAGGGCAGCAGCATGCGGCCGCCGCGCGAGATCGTGCCGACCCGCGATATTGCCGCGCCGCGCGCGCTGCTTTTTCGCCTCTGGACCGAGCCGGAACATCTGATGCGCTGGTGGGGGCCGCAGAACATGACGGCGCCATTCGTCTCCGTCGACCTTCGCGAAGGCGGCGCTTGGCGGCACTGCATTTTGACACCAGAGGGGAGGGAATATTGGAGCCACGGGCGCTATCTGGAGATCGTCCCGCCCGAGCGCCTCGTCTTCACCTTCGCCTGGGAAAATCTGGATGGAAAATCCGGCCACTCGATGCAGGTGACCGTGGAATTTCAAGAGCTTGGCGAGAAGACACGCCTCATCTTCCGCAAGGTCGAACTGCCCGACGACACCGAACTGAGATTGCAGACCGGCGGCTGGGAGCAGGCCCTCGACAAATACGTCGCTTACGCAGAAGCCACCTCAAGGGAAGGATGAGAGTGATGAAGAAGACCTATCATGGAAGCTGCCATTGCGGCGCTGTCGCTTATGAAGCTGATCTCGATCTGCAGGGCGGCACCTTCAAATGCAACTGCTCGATCTGCAGGAAAAAACGCAATTGGCTGGCCGTCGCCACGCCAGCAGATTTCCGCCTGACCTCGGGCGAGGACAGCATCGGCGAATATCAATTCGGCCCGCGCATCCTGCATCATCTCTTCTGCAAGAATTGCGGCATCAGTTCCTTCAACTGGGGTGAAAATCCGGCACTCGGCGGCAAATTCTACGCAATCAGCATTAGCTGCTTGGACGATGCCACAGACGAAGAACTCGCCGCCCTTCCGGTCGGCTATTTCGACGGTCGCGACGATCGCTTTGATCGTGCGCCGGAGGAAACGCGCTATCTTTAGGCGTTGGGCAAGGGCTCCCAGTCTTCGAAACGCAGCTTTTGAACGCGTTGAAACTCTCTGACGTTGTGCGTTATCAGGATCAGATCGCGGGCGACTGCCTGACCCGCGATCAAAACATCATAGACACCAATCGGCGTGCCGAGAGAAGCAAGTTCAGCGCGAATTTCGCCGGCCATCCTGGCATCTTCTCTGTCGAAATTCAGCGTTTCAAATTGCAATGCCTCGACACGCGCTAGATTGTCGACAGCGCGCTGGCCCTTGTAGGCACCATAAAACAGCTCATGCGCGACGATGGCCGGAATGGCGAAATCCTGGCTTATGTCTGCGAAGCTCACTCACGAAGCCGGGATGTCCTTTCATCAAAGCGATGACGGCATTGCTGTCGAGCAGGTATTTCACTTGAAGATATCCAGCTCAGGGCGTTGCTGCTCTGCAGGCTGCTCGGTCGCAGCCTCCGCGAAGTCTTGATCGACCGGCCCTGTCACGGCCTCCAGCCAATCCCAATCTTCGGCGATCGGTTCAAGAATGATTGCTTTCCCCTGCCGCCGGATGCGCACTTCTTCGCCGTCGACGCGGAATTCCTTGGGCAAGCGCACGGCCTGCGAGCGGCCGGACCAGAAGATTTTTGCGGTGTCCATGCCATAACTCCTTTGAGATATGACATTGATATATAGCATGTTGAGTGGCGATTTCAATTCGCGGCGTTACGAGGCCGCCTTTGTCGCCAGCCAGATGACGTGTCGGGCACCCGTCTTGCCATTGGCGCGCGTATTGACTGCTTCGGCCGCGAAACCGCTGTCGCTCAGCCGTCTCGTGAAGTCCCGGTCGGGACCGGAAGACCAGACCGCCAGCACGCCGCCAGGACGCAACGCATCGCGCGCCGCCTTCAAGCCCCGATAGTCATAGAGACCGTCATTGGCCTCTGACGTGATGCCATCAGGGCCGTTGTCGACGTCGAGCAGGATGGCGTCGTATGTCCCCTTGCGGGCGCGGATGAGCGGACGCACATCGCCTTCGTGGATGGCGACGCGCGGGTCGTCGAGGCAACTGTCGAAAACCGGTGCCATCGGCCCGCGGGCCCATGAAACGACGGCTGGAACAAGCTCCGCAACCGTGACCTTGGCGTCCGCACCGAGTTCGCCGAGGGCCGCGCGCAAGGTAAATCCCATGCCAAGGCCGCCGATCAATATATGCGGCGCCTTCTGCCCTTTGATCTTCTCGCAGGAGAGCGTCGCAAGCGCGCGCTCAGAGCCGCTCAACCGGCTGTTCATCAGCTCGTTGGTGCCGAGCATGATGGAAAATTCCTGACCGCGCTGTTTCAAGCGCAGCTCGCCGCCACCGGGGATTTTCGCAGTGTCGAGCAAGGTCCAGGGGATCACGGGCACTCTCCAAAGCAATTCCAAGAAAAATGCGTGAACCGCTTTCCGCCCGGAATTGCGTGTAAACAGGTCGTTTCGAATTGCCCGGGACAATAGTCTCTCGAAGCCGCTAAGAACAGATCCCCTATCCGAGACGGATATAGGGCACATCTTTTTTCGCAACTTCGTCCAGCGCTTCCTCATAGCCGGCATCGGCATAGCGTATGACGCCAAGGGCGGTGTCGTTGGTCAGCGCGTGATCGAGCCGTTCATCGGCGGCAGCCGTGCCGTCGGCGACCACGGTGACGCCGCAGCTCGTCATATAACCGGCATAGCCGCCGCCGCCAGAATGGATGACGACGAGATCGGCCATGGACGAGCAGAGCATCATGGCGTCGATCAGCGGCCAGTCGGCGATCGCGTCGGAGCCGTCCTTCATGCGTTCGGTCATGATGTTCGGATGCGCCATGGCGCCGGCATCGAGATGGTCGCGCGAAAAGGCGATCGGGGCTTTCAGCTCGCCGCTTGCCACAAGCTCGTTGACGCGGCGGGCAAGCGCAGTGCGCTCGCCATGGCCAAGCCAAGCGATGCGCGCCGGCAGCCCTTCGAAGGGCACATGCTGGCGGGCAAGGCGGATCCAGTTGGTGATGATCTTATTGTCGGGGAACATTTCCAGCAGCAGATCGTCGATACGGGCGACATCGCTTTCCTCGCCCGAAAGCGCCATCCAGCGGAACGGGCCGATGGCGCGGCAGAAGAGCGGTCTGAGGTAAGCTTCGGTAAAGATCGGGATATCGAAGGCATTGGCGACGCCGCCTTCCTTCGCCTGGGTGCGGATGAGGTTGCCGTTGTCGAAGACTTCGGAGCCTTGTCTCTGGAAGTCCAGCATTGCCTTCACGTGCTCGACGATCGAGGCGCGGCTGGCTGCCATGAGCTGGCCCTGGCCATCGTCGCGCAAATCCCGAACCTGTTGTAGGCTCATGCCCTTCGGCACGTAGCCATAGACGAGATCGTGGGCCGAGGTCTGATCGGTGACGATATCGGGCACGATGCCGCGGCGTGCAATCTCGGGATAGATCTCGGCCGCATTGCCGACGAGCCCGACGGAAAGCGCCCGCTTCTCCTTGACGGCTGCATCGATCATCGCCAGCGCGGAATCGAGATCGGGCGCGATCTCCTGCAGATAGCCGATGTCCTGGCGCTTCCTGGCGCGCTCCGCATCGATGTCGACGCAGAGGATTGCGGCCCCCGCCATGCGTCCAGCGAGCGGCTGCGCGCCGCCCATGCCGCCGAGACCGGCTGTCAGCACGAAACGGCCGAAGAGATCGCCGCCAAAGCGGCGCTCGGCGATGCGCATGAAGATTTCATAGGTGCCCTGGATGACGCCCTGGCTGCCGATATACTGCCAGGCGCCAGCGGTGAGCCCACCCCAGCAGATCAGGCCCTTGCGCTGCAGCTCGTAGAAGACCTCGGCCTTCGCCCATTGCCCGACGATGTTGCAGTTCGCCATGATGACGAGCGGCGCCTTGTCATGGGTGCGGATGAGGCCGATCGGCTTGCCGGACTGAATGAGCAGCGTCTGGTTCTCATCCATTTCGATCAGCGCCTTCACGATGCCCTTGTGCGCTGCCCAATTGCGGGCTGCCTTGCCGAGGGCTGCGTAGACGACGAGATTATCCGGATCTTCGCCGACCGAAAGCACGTTTTCGAGCAAGCGCAGCAGGGCCTCCTGCCGCCAGCCTTTGGCACGCAGCTCCGGGCCGCCCGGGATAGGGAATTTCGGGTGACGTGGATTGGCTTTCGGCATGGTCTGATCCTTGTGTTTGGTGGTCTCCCTTCTCCCCTCGGGGAGAAGGTGGCCCGAAGGGTCGGATGAGGGGGCCGGCTCGGCATATGCCGTCTTCGCTTGCCGCTCAGACGCTCGCTCCTTTGTCGCTCACCCCCTCATCTGTCCTGACGGACATCTTCTCCCCGAGGGGAGAAGAGGAAAACTCGTTCACTTCGGCGACAGAGCCTCAACGAAATCCAACGCGGCCAAGAGCAGTCTTTTGCGCAGCATGTCGTTGCCATAGGCTTCCGGCCCGGCGCGCACCCATCCCTGCATTTCGCGGCCGCCTGACAGCATGGGTTTGATATCACGCTGCTCCAGCGCCCAGGCATCATTGCCCTTGCCAAGGCGGATCAGCATGCCGTCGTCGCGGGCGCCGCAAAGCAAGTTGCCGTTGAGCAGAAGGGCCCAGCCCCCGAACATCGTTTTTTCGCTGAGGCCCGGCCGTTGCCCGATTTCTTCTTTCAGCAATTCCTCAAGACCTGCGTCGCGTGCCATTGTCTTCTCCCGGTGCTGTCAGCCTTTCTTGCCGCCCAGAGCGTATCTCGCGATCTCTATCCCCATGGCCTTTTCGACTGAGGGATAGACGGTCGGATCGAGCACACTGGCAGACAGCGGAATGATATCCATCGGCACATGCAGGATGAAAACCTTCATGCCCTCATGCAACTGGCCGACGCTCAAGGGCTCGCCTTCCGGCGACAACGTGGTGATGACGGAGGGGAAGGTCGCGAGGCGCTTGCCACCGGTATCTTCGACGGCCATGTATTCGTTCATCACATGCATGACCACGGCCTTGTCGCCGCTGCCGACCGTGACGGTGCCAATATCGAAGGCTTCCTTCGTATAGACGACATCCTTCTTAGTGATCGTGCCTTCGGCCAAGATATGGCCTCCGGTCGTCTTGCAGATGGCGTCGATGACGGCGCCACCGCCCTTCTTCTCCGCCTCGCTAATCGCTTCGCCGAGCGAAAGCGCCATGGAGATGCCGCCAAGCGCCGCATGCGTGCGGACATAGGAGGCGCGCAGCGGATTGCGGCAGGAGGCGATAAAGCCGCCGGACTGATCGGAGGCTGCGCGCAGGATCGGCGAAATCTTCGCCGTCGCGCCCTTTACGACCAGCTCGATATAGCGGTTCTCGGCGCGATTGCCGCCGACGGCGGTCTGGATCATCTGTTCGGGCGAACCGGCCATGCCGATCGAGCCCATGTCGCCGGTCGGATGAGCGCGGATGTCGCCGACCGCATCCACGACCTTCGTTCCAAGGATGGCCGATGGCAGCCAGCCGTTCAGCGTCGAGGACTTGCCGTTCTGGCCGATGATCAGGCCGGAAAGCTTCTCGCCGAGCTCGTCCTGCAGCAGTTGCACGGCTTTCACGTAATCGATGCCCTGCATTTCCCAGGCAGTCGTGGAGGCCGGTGCGCCGATGGCGGCGGCCGTGGCGATCCAGTCGTCGTCGCCGAGTTCGTCGATCGACACCAGCTCCGGCTTACCGACATTGACGGCCGCATAGCCGAGCATACGGCCGTGATCGGCCCAGCCGCCGCCGCCGGCGGCGTAAACCGAGCCGCCCTTGACGGCCGCTTCCACATCCTTGGCAACGAGTACGCGTCCCATTGGCTACTCCCGGTTTGGCTTGAGGTTCCTGTCCATGTCGCGCACTGCTTCGAACAGCACGGCGGCGCCTATGGCGATGTCGTTATTCTCGGCCCATTCCTCGGCACAATGGCTGCGGCCTTCCTTGCAGGGCACGAAGATCATGGCGGCAGGGGCGACCTTGGCGATCCAGGCCGTGTCGTGGCCGGCACCCGAGGCCATGCGGCGGTGCTTGGCCCCGACCGTGTCGCAGGCGCGCTCAAGCGTTTCGAGCAACACCGGAGCGCCGGGGGTCGGCATGTTGTCGGAGACGCGCACCGGCGGATTGATCGTCACGCCGTAATCGGCCGCGATGGTCTTCACCTCACCATCGATCCAGGCGAGGAACTCTTCCATGTCGCTGCGGATTTCGGCGCGGCCGTCGATCAGCAGCACCACCTTCGATGGCACGACATTGGCCGCATTCGGCTCGATGCGGAATTCGCCCACGGTGGCGGCGAAATGGCCCGGCGTCTTCGCTTGCTCGGCTGCTCGGCTCCGGATGTCGAGCACGAGCTGCGATGCCGCCACCAGCGCATCGGCGCGCCGGTCCATCGGCGTCGTGCCGGCATGGTCGGCGCGGCCTTCCACGGTGATCTCGATGCGGGTAATGCCGGCGATCGCCGTGACAATGCCGATATCCTCATTCTCGGCTTCCAGCACAGGACCCTGCTCGATATGCAGTTCCAGGAAGCCGGCGAGATCCGGGCGCTTCTGGGCGAGCAGCACCGAAGGGTCGCCACCGACCTCGGCAATCCCTTGCGAAAGCGTGCGGTCGCCGCTCACGCGGGAGAGCCATGCCTCGGGGATCTGCCCGGTCATGCCGCGGCTGCCGATGCAGGACACGCCGAAGATGCTGACTTCCTCGGCCAGAAAGTCGACGATCTCCAGATCATGATCCAACTCGATATCGCGATCGCTCAGGGAGCGCGCGACTTCCAGCGCCGCAATCGTGCCGGCGATGCCGTCGAAGCGACCGCCATCGGGCACGGTGTCCGAATGCGATCCGACCAGGATCGTCCCAAGGCCAGGTTTGGTGCCGGGGCGCCTGCCGATCAGATTGCCGGCGGCATCGATGCGCGTTTCCAGCCCGGCAGCTTTCATACGGGCTTCAATGTAAGCGCGGCCTTCCAAAAACAGCGGCGAAAAGGCGCGGCGCGTCCACGGGTGACCGGGTTCGGTGATCCCCGCCAGAGCCTCGATATCCTCGGCGATGCGATCGGCGTTGACGGGCAGGTTGTGGCGTTTCGATTGATTCATCAGGCAGTCTCTCCGGCGATAATCTGGCGAGGAAGCGGGCGGACAAATCTGCCGCTGCCCGGCTCGGCCAATACTTTGTTTCTGTCGGCAATCTGCTTGCCTCTGAGATAGGTGGCGGATACCGTCCAAGGCAGGCGGATGCCGTTATAGGGGCTCCAGCCGACGACATTGTTGCCGCTCGAAGCGGCGTCGTAGACGGTTTCTCGCGGCTCCAGCACGACGATGTCGGCATCCGTGCCAGGGGTCAGCGCGCCCTTGATATGGTCGAGGCGGAAGTGCCTGGCGGGATTCTCCG
This sequence comes from Rhizobium leucaenae USDA 9039, assembly GCF_000426285.1. Taxonomy (GTDB): domain Bacteria; phylum Pseudomonadota; class Alphaproteobacteria; order Rhizobiales; family Rhizobiaceae; genus Rhizobium; species Rhizobium leucaenae. The sequence goes on from NZ_AUFB01000003.1 coordinate 152,197, forward strand.
CCATCAGCTTCGCCGCCCAGGTGAGCGACACGCCGCGCTCCAACGCGCCCTTGACGAAGAGCGGCACCATGACTTCGAGGCCTGGAACGCCCGACGCATTCGAAAGCATATCCGAATTGGTCTTGCGGTTCTCCGACCAACTGACATGATCCGTCGAGACGAGCCAGACATTGCCCTCCGCCACTTTGCGCCATAGCGTCTCCACTTCGGCGCGCGGGCGGATCGGCGGGTTGATCTTCGCCTTGCCGCCAAGGCGCTTCACGTCGTTTTCCTCGTCCAGCGTCAGATAGTGAATGCAGCACTCCACCGTCGCCTCGAAGCCGTCGCGGCGGTAGGCGCGGGCAATATCGTAGCCGCGGCCGAGCGAACAGTGCACCACATGTGCGGGGCAGCCGGTGTTCGCGCCCGTTTCGAAGATCGTATGCATAGCGAGCAGTTCAGTGATCGGCGGCCGTGACAGGCCGTGGGCGCGGTAGTCGGTAATGCCGCTCGCCTTCACCTGCTCCATATAGGTCCGAACCGCTTCGTCATCCTCATTGTGCACGCCGGCCGTCAGTCCCGTCGGTGCGATCGCTGCGAAGCAGGCGTCGAGCAGGGCAGGCGGGATGCGCGGGAAGCGCTTGGGATCCGTGCCGAATGTCGAGAATTTGAAGGCGGCGACGCCGGCCTCCACCATTTCGCGAATGCGTGCAGCACCTTCCTCCGGATCGACCGTGCCGTAAAGCGCGAAGTCGACGCGGGCTTGTGGGGCGGCATGATCGATCTTCTTCTTCACTGCCGCTGCCGAGCATACGAGATTGCCTTCATCATAGGGCATGTCGACGATGGTGGTAACGCCGCCGGCCGCTGCCGAGCGTGTCGACCAGACGAAGTCCTCCTGATCCTTTTGGGAGAGAGAATGCACCTGCGCGTCGATCGCGCCGGGCAGGATCAGCGCTTTTCCGAGCAGATGTCGTTCGCTCCCTGCTGGTGGGACGCCGATGCCGATCTCAGCGATCTTGCCGTCACGCACGGCAACATAACCCTCTTCCACGATGCGATCGGGAAGAACCACGGTGCCCTGCAGAACGAGATCGAAATCAGCCATATCCAGTCTCCCGCTCACCGGTTTGTTCAGATCACCACGGTATCGCGATAAAGCCGCTCTTCGACCCGCTCCAGCGAGCCAAGGGCGAAGAAATCATCATAGGCGAGGATCGGCGCCTGGGCGATCATTTCGGACACGAAGGCCTCTGAACCTAATTCCTCCTCGATCGCCTCGACTTCAGCCGATAGTGGCCGGTCGACGACATAGAAGTCGGCATGTTTGCGCACGACATCGTAGAGCATGCGCGCCACACCCTCCGGCTTGTCGCCGAGAATGTCGATCGCCTGCGCCGAGAGCAGGGCTTCCAATGCCGCAAGACGCTTCAGCGCGCGCATCTGCCGGTCGAAACGTTCGATCACCAGCGGCAGGAAGGCGGCTTCATCCTCCATGCCAGCCGCGACCACCAGCGACTGCGCCGAGACCGGATTGGACATGGACAGCACCCGCGAAAAGATCTCGCCGGCAAGCTTGATGATCGGGCCGAAGCCGGTGGCGATCTTGCCTTCTGGCACCAGATTGACCGGCAGGCCGCGCCGCTGGCCATTGCCGAGCAGGACGCAGCGGTTGAACGCATTGCGCGCCGCATGCGCCATGCAGATGACCGCGGCCTCGAGGAGGATGGTCACGTCGAGCGGCAGCGATCCGCCCGATGTCATGACGCGACCATCGACGATGACGGGATTGTCGTCGGAGCGGCCCGTCGCCGCCAGGATCTTGTGACCGGCGGCCAGCAGATTTTCAATCACCGCGCCGAAGACCTGGCCGATCATGCGCAGGCTCAACGGGTCCTGCACATGTGTTGCCACGGGCCAAGGCCATTCTTCAGAGGCGTTGCAGAGCCAGGAGCCAATCAGCGCTTCACGCGCGGTGCCGACATGACGTACTGCATGCCAGGGATCGCGCGAGGCACCGAGCGCGCCGGCTGCCATCATGCCGGTCGCGAGCAGCACGCGGATCGAGGAGGCGGCATTGCGGGTGGTCTCGGCAGCCGCTGAAAAACTGACGGCATTGACGCTGAGCGAAGCAAGGCTGTCGCGCGGCAGCATTCTCACCGGCCTGATGTCGGCCGCAGCAAAGGCATCCGCCGCCTGCATGCGCCGGCCGTGATAGACGGCTTCGCCGACCCCGGTGAGCACCGCGCCGATCTGGCCCATGAGGCCGATGTCGGCGCAGCCGATCGAGCCGGTGCGGCGCACAACGGGGATGACATCCGCATGCAGAAGCTGGAGATAGGCGTCGATCAGCTCCGGCGAGCAGCCGACTCGGCCGGTCAGCGCGGTATTGACCCGGATCGCCATGGCATTGCGGACGACGGACATGGAAAAGGGTGCACCCGTGCCGAAATGATGCGCGCGCACCAGGCCGAGATTGAAGGTATCAAGGTCTTCCGGCGACCACTCCACATCCTTCATCGCTCCGACGCCGGTGGTCGAGCCATAGACGGGCATTCCGGACTCGATCGTGCTTTCGAGAACTTCGCGTGCGGCGCGCACGCGCACCAGGCCGCTTTCCGATGCCGAGGGCATCACGACACCCGCGCCGATCCGCACCAGATCACTGAACCCTAAGGGTTGTCCGGTGAGTTCGATGCCGGCTTTCTGACGCTCCATCTTTGCTGTTCTCCTTTCCCGCAAGGTTATGCGAGCATAATCGATAATGGGATATCCCAAATGTCGAACACCCAATGCGCCGCATACAAAAGCACGCGCAAAATCTGCCGCAGTACCTTCAATGACCTATCACGGCCAAAAGGGGAGGCATCCATTTCTATTGAACGACATGGCCGTGGAAATAGATCAGCTCAAAAGCCATGCAATGTAAATCAGCACGAGCGCGATGATCCAGAGCGCCAGGCGTCCGGAACGGCTGTGCCGCGCCTCGGCCTTGCCGATCGCCTCCGCCGTTTGCGGGTCGAAGCGCAGGCCGTTTTCGCTCATGGCGAGGAGTTCGTGGTGGAATTTTTCGGTCTTGGCCGCGATTTCGGGGACGGCTTCGGCAAGTTTGACAGCAGCTTTGAAACCGTCCTTCAGGTCGGTTACGATGCGTTTGGGCCCAAGATTGGTGCGGATCCAATCGCCGACGACGGGCTCCGACGCCTTCCACATGTTGAAGCGCGGATTGAGCATGCGCGACACGCCTTCGACCACGACCATGGTCTTCTGCAGCATGACGAGCTCCGGCCGCGTCTCCATATCGAAAAGTTCGGTCACTTCGAAGAGCAGCGTCAGCAGCTTGCCCATGGAGATCGTCTCGGCCGGCTGGCCGTGGATCGGCTCGCCGATGGCGCGGATCGCCTGCGCGAAACTCTCGGTATTGTGATGCGCCGGCACGTAACCGGCCTCGAAATGCACCTCGGCGACACGGATATAGTCGCGGGTGATGAAGCCGTAGAGAATTTCGGCCAGGAATCGGCGTTCCTTTTTGCCGAGGCGCCCGACGATGCCCATGTCGACGGCGACGATCTCGCCTTCGGTATCGACGAAGAGATTACCGGGATGCATGTCGGCGTGGAAGAAGCCGTCGCGCAGCGTATGCCGCAGGAAGGACTGGATCAGCGTGTCGGCGAGCACGTTGAGATCGTGGCCCGCGGCCTTCAGCCCCTCGACATCGGACATCTTGACGCCGTCGATCCACTCCATGGTGATGACGTCGCGGCCGGTGCGTTCCCAATCGACCTCGGGGACGCGGAAGCCGGGGTCCTTCCTGGTGTTTTCGGCGATTTCCGAGAGAGCGGCCGCCTCCAGCCGCAGATCCATCTCGATCTTGGTGGTCTGCTCCAGTGTCCGCGTCACTTCGACGGGCCGCAAGCGGCGGCTTGACGGCATGAAGCGTTCCTGCAGACCGGCGACAAGATACATCGCCTTGATATCGTTGACGAAGCGCTGGCGCACACCGGGTCGAATCACTTTGACAGCAACGCGCTTGCGGCCTTGAGCTGTCTGCACTTCCGCCGGATGAACCTGCGCAATCGACGCGGCCGCAAATGGTTCGTCAAAGCTTACATATAGATCGTCGAGCGAGCGACCGAGCGAACCCTCGATTGCAGCCTTTGCCGCCGCATTCGGAAAGAACGCCATGCGGTCCTGCAATTGCGAAAGGTCGTTGGCCATGTCGACGCCGACGACATCGGGTCGCGTCGCCAGAAACTGGCCGATCTTCACATAGGACGGTCCGAGACGTTCGACGGCCTTGGCCAGGCGGTCGCTGCGCGCCTGGGTCTTGGCGCGTTTGCGGGCGAAAATGCTGACAAAGGATTTCGCAAGGCTGACGGAGGGCGGCAAGCCTTCGGACGGAAGTGCGATGACCACGCCCTCGCGCACCAGCACCCAGCCGACCCTGATGAGGCCGAAATATGCGTTGAAAGCACTCATAGGGTCTCAATGTCTCGCTGGATGCCAGCCGAAAACCGCGTCACATTTTTCGGAACCATACGTCAGAGCTTCCAGCCGGAGTGCAGGGCGGCGATGCCGCCGGTATAGTTGGTAAAGCTCACGCGCGAAAAGCCGGCCTCGCGGATCATCGTCGCGAAATCCTGCTGGTTCGGGAATTTGCGGATCGATTCCACCAGATATTGATAGGGTTCGGCATCGCCGGTGATCGCCTTGCCGAACTGCGGAATGGCGTTGAAGGACCAGGCATCATAGACGCGGTCGAGCAGCGGCAGGTCGACTTCGGAAAATTCCAATACCAGCAGCCGGCCACCGCGCTTCAGCACACGATAGGCTTCTTTCAGCGCCACATCGATATGCGGCACATTGCGGATTCCGAAGGCGATCGTATAGGCGTCGAAGGAGTTGGGCTCGAAGGGCAGTTCCTCGGCATTGGCCTCGACGAAGGTGAGATTGTCGGTGAGCTTCTTCTTCGCCGCGCGCTCGGCGCCGACGGCCAGCATCGAGCCGTTGATATCGAGCACGGTCGCATGCGCCAGCCGGTTCGAGGCCTCGACGATGCGGAAGGCGATATCGCCCGTACCGCCGGCGACGTCGAGGACCTTAAAGGCAGGATCCTTGCGCGGATTGAGCGCGGCGATCATCGCATCCTTCCAGGCCCGATGCAGGCCCATGGACATGACGTCGTTCATGATGTCGTAGCGCTTGGCGACCTTGTGGAACACCTCGTTGACGAGACCTTGCTTCTCGCCATCGGCGACTTCGCGGAAGCCATAAGATGTTTCCATGCCGCCATCGGCGGAGGTGCGGCTTTCTGCCATCAGCTCAACTCCGTTACACAAATTCGCGGCGGACCATGGCGAAATCGCGTTTGCCACGCTATCTCATGGGCCAGGTCACCAGCCGCAATGACTTTGGGCTATAGCTCAGATCATAAGCAGTTGAAACATAAAGATGGATAGCGATGCCGGAATTACCAGAGGTCGAAACCGTGAGACGCGGGCTTGCGCCCTCCATGGAAGGCGCGCTGCTCGCCGAACTGGAGTTGCGCCGCAACGATCTGCGCTTTCCCTTTCCGGCGGAGTTTGCGCGTCTCGTCTCCGGCCGCGGCATCACGTCGCTGTCGCGCCGCGCAAAATATCTTCTGATCGATCTCGACGACGGCATGACGATCGTATCGCATCTCGGCATGTCCGGCTCGTTCCGGATCGAGAATGGTACGGTTGCCGAGACGCCGGGTGACTTCCATCATACGCGTTCGAAAGACGAGAAGCATGATCACGTCGTCTTCCATTTGAAGGGCGCCAACGGCCATACGCGCGTCATCTACAATGATCCCCGCCGCTTCGGCTTCATGGACATCGTTCGGCGGGCGGATCTCGCCAGCCACGCGTCCTTCCGCGATCTCGGCCCCGAGCCGACCGGCAATGAGTTGAGCGCCGATTATCTGGCTGAACGCTTCTCGGGCAGGGCGCAGCCGCTGAAAAGCGCGCTTCTCGACCAGAAGAATATCGCCGGGCTCGGCAATATATATGTGTGCGAGGCGCTATGGCGTTCGCATCTGTCGCCGCTGCGCGCTGCCGGGACCTTGGTGACCGAAGCCGGCCAGCCGAAAGAGGAATTGCTCAGGCTGGTCGTCGCGATCCGGGAGGTCATCGCCGATGCGATAGCTGCCGGCGGTTCGTCATTGCGCGATCATATCCAGACGGATGGTTCGCTCGGCTATTTCCAGCATTCCTTTTCCGTCTACGATCGCGAGGCGGAGCCTTGCAGGACGCCCGGCTGTGGCGGTACGGTCGCCCGCATCGTCCAGGCGGGGCGCTCTTCTTTCTATTGCGCCTCCTGCCAGAGCTAATCCGAAGGGAGAGACACATGGCCTATGAAACCCTCATCGTCGAAACGCATGAGGCCGTCGGTCTCATCAGGATCAATCGGCCGCAGGCGCTGAATGCGCTGAATTCGACGGTGCTTGCCGAATTGAAGCAGGCCTACGGCGCTTTTCATGCCGACGAGACGATCGGCGCAATCGTGCTGACCGGCTCGGAAAAGGCCTTCGCTGCTGGCGCCGACATCAAGGAGATGCAGCCGCTCGATTTCGCCGATGTTTATAAGACCGACTTCATCAGCGGCTGGGATGAGATCGCCAAGGCGCGCAAGCCCGTCATCGCTGCCGTCGGCGGTTTTGCGCTCGGCGGCGGCTGCGAGCTCGCCATGATGTGCGACTTCATCATTGCTGCCGATACGGCAAAGTTCGGCCAGCCGGAGATCACGCTCGGCATCATTCCCGGTATGGGCGGCTCGCAGCGCCTGACGCGCGCCGTTGGCAAGGCGAAGGCGATGGACCTGATCCTGACCGGCCGGATGATGGATGCCGCCGAAGCGGAGCGGGCGGGCCTCGCCTCGCGTGTCGTGCCGGCCGACAAGCTGATCGACGAGGCGCTGGCCGCCGCCGCCAAGATCGCCTCGCTATCGCGCCCCTCGGTGCTGATGGCGAAGGAGGCGGTCAATCGGGCGCAGGAGACGACGCTGGAAGAGGGGCTGCGCTTCGAGCGCCGGCTGTTCCACAGCCTGTTTGCCACCGAGGATCAGAAGGAAGGCATGGCCGCCTTTATCGAGAAGCGCAAACCTGTCTTCAAGAACAGGTGAAACGAGATTCCGGAATTGCGCGGGTTCCGTGAGAATCCGCGTTGACGCCGCCGCTCATTCCGGTTATATGCCCGCCACAGTTTGGAAAGCCGATCTGGTTTTCCGCAATTGCTCCCGCATTGCTGGATGAAGTGGCCGCAGGGCCCGCGCTGCACTGACGGAGTTATGTTCGAATTCTAAGAGAGGCATACATGGCCAATACCAGCTCGGCGAAAAAAGCGACCCGCAAGATCGCCCGCCGCACCGAAGTCAACAAGGCTCGTCGCTCGCGCGTTCGCACTTTCGTCCGCCAGGTCGAAGAAGCCATCGCATCGGGTGATGCGGATCGTGCGAAGGAAGCCTTCCTCGTAGCGCAGCCGGAACTGGCTCGCGCTGCCACCAAGGGCGTTCTGCATGCCAACACCGCTTCCCGCAAGGTCTCGCGTCTTGCCAAGCGTGTGAAGGCACTTTCGGCCCCGACCGCGTAATTTTTCCTTAACGATTTGATCGTTAGACTTGAGCCCGGCCCTTGTGCCGGGCTTTTTGGATTCAGCCGAAATTGACCCAAATAGCTAAAATGTAGCCGGCTGATCATGTCATTGAGGTGACAGAAAAAGTCGTTTGCAAACAACGACTTATAGCAGGATGCCTTGACATTGGGTGATCTGCGTGACGCCCCGCAGGCTCCCGGGTGAGTCAAGGATTTTTTTATTTTTTTTGTTTTGAAAGCTGTGGGAATCGCGCTGAACGGGAATCTCCTTGATTCAAAAGCGATTCTTTTTTGACGTGGTTGTGACACTCAAAAACGGCCTCCAGAGTCAAGGACCGCCTCTTAATTTTGTGTAAAATTCATCGTTGATCTCCGCCTTCGATCCTGCCTAAATGGCTTCCAACAAGGGGCGCGGACATCATCTGAAACGGCTTCGGCGAACACTGCCATCATCGGCAGCGGGGGTGGTTTTTGTTCCTTGTGACGGAGCGGTTCAGTTCCGTTTTTTCAAACAGTTGACGAGTCAAGGCCACAAGCGGTAACGCCTGCGGAACGAGGAAACTTGTCTGCTCTTTGCAGCCTAAGTCCCAAGCGTGGCTGCGGGAGGGGAGAAAAATTGACAGCCGTTTGGGGCGGTCGGTCGGAATACGAGGACCGAGCGACTGCTCCAGATGCAAACGCCAAGACGAAGGCCGCTCGAGGAGCAGTTTTCGCCACGGCGTTTTGCGTAAGGTCCGTTTGGCTGGACCCGGCTGATGAACCGGTATGCGGCGAAGCTCGACACAACGAGCGCGACCGCTATGCCATGGCGTAGACCTAAGGGCGGCGGTACCATCCAATTTCCGCCCTATAAAAAGAGACTGTGGAAGGCGGCATTATGCAAATGATTACCAGAACGACGGGTGCGTTGGAGAATGGGGACAATGCACAGCAGGCGTTCAGTGCGGTTTGCCTTGAAGCGGCGGGGGAAAAAGGAGATATGCAGCATAACGTATTGTTCGAGCGTGTCAGTGCACGCTTGAAGGCTCAGGTCGGTCCGGACGTTTATGCTAGCTGGTTTGCGCGGCTTAAGCTGCACTCGGTCTCGAAGAGCGTCGTACGGCTGACTGTTCCGACGACGTTTCTGAAATCCTGGATCAACAATCGTTATCTCGATCTGATCACCAACCTGTTCCAGGCAGAAGATGCTGAAATCCTGAAGGTTGAAATTCTTGTACGCACGGCGACCCGCCATGGCGCGAAGCCTTGCGTGGACGAACATGTTGCGGTGCCAGACGCGGCTTCGGTAGCGCCGATCCGCCGCCCGGTTGCTCAGCCTGCCGGCCAGGTCGTTGCTCAGACGATTACCGCCGCAGCCGCTGCCCGCCCGGCGACTGTGGGCGCGCCGCTGTTCGGCTCGCCGCTCGATTCCCGCTTTACCTTCGACACCTTTGTCGAGGGCAGCTCGAACCGCGTCGGCCTTGCCGCCGCCAAGACGATTGCCGAAGCGGGCTCCGGCGCCGTGCGGTTTAATCCGCTCTTCGTTCATGCGACGGTTGGCCTCGGCAAGACGCATCTTTTGCAGGCGATCGCCAATGCGGCCGTGCAGAACCCGCGCGGGCTGCGCGTCGTCTATCTGACGGCGGAATATTTCATGTGGCGCTTTGCCACCGCCATTCGCGACAATGACGCGCTGACGCTGAAGGACTCGCTGCGCAACATCGATCTTCTGATCATCGACGACATGCAGTTCCTGCAGGGCAAGATGATCCAGCACGAGTTCTGCCATCTGCTCAATATGCTGCTCGACAGCGCCAAGCAGGTCGTCGTTGCCGCCGACCGCGCGCCCTGGGAGCTTGAATCGCTTGATCCGCGCGTGCGTTCGCGTCTTCAGGGCGGCGTCGCCATCGAGGTCGAGGCGCCGGACTATGAAATGCGTCTCGAAATCCTCAAGCGCCGGCTGGATGCCGCACGCATGGATGATCCGTCGCTGGAAATTCCGGCCGAACTCCTCTCGCATGTTGCCCGCAACGTGACGGCGAGTGGCCGTGAGCTGGAAGGCGCTTTCAACCAACTGATCTTCCGCCGTTCGTTCGAGCCCAACCTGACGGTCGAGCGGGTCGATGAACTGTTGGCCCATCTGGTCGGCTCCGGCGAGCCGCGCCGTGTACGCATCGAGGACATCCAGCGTATCGTCGCGCGTCACTACAATGTCTCGCGCCAGGAGCTGGTTTCTAACCGCCGCACCCGCGTCATCGTCAAGCCGCGCCAGATCGCCATGTATCTGTCGAAGACGCTGACGCCGCGCTCCTTCCCGGAGATCGGCCGCCGCTTCGGCGGTCGTGACCATACGACCGTGCTGCATGCTGTGCGCAAGATCGAGGAGCTGATTTCCGGTGACAGCAAGCTGTCGCATGAAATCGAGCTATTGAAGCGTCTGATCAACGAATAAGACGCGGGCGCTATCCGCATTTTATCCACGGCCGGCTTCATTGCCGGCCGTTTTCATTCATGCGGCTTTTATTCTATAGATGTCTGAAATACTAACCGGATGCCCGGCGGATGAGGCCGGCGCTCCGAAGGGGAGGATACCGATGGGTTTTGACAGGATTGCAGTTCTCGGCCTTGGAAAGGTCGGGCGGCTTGCCGCCACATTGTTGCATGAAAGCGGTTTTGCCGTCACCGGCATCGATGCCCGGTTGCCGGCGGAGGCGGTACCTTTCGCCTGCGAGGCAGGGAATGTCTCCGATCCGGCCTTGATCGGCGATCTCTTTTCCCGCGTCGATGCCGTGCTCTCCTGCCTGCCGTTTCACCTGAACGCCGATCTGGCGCGCCTGGCCCATGGCGCCGGCATTCACTACTTCGATCTGACCGAGGATGTGCCGACCACGAACGGCATCATCGAGCTTGCAAAGAGCGCGCGCGGTCTGATGGCGCCGCAATGCGGCCTGGCGCCCGGTTTCGTGGGCATCGTTGGTGCGAGCCTCGCAGATGTATTTGATCGCTGCCGCTCGATCCGCATGCGCGTCGGTGCCCTGCCGCAGAATCCGACCGGACTGTTGGGTTATGCCTTCAACTGGTCGCCGGAGGGCGTGGTTAACGAATATCTGAATGACTGCGAGGTCATCGAGGGTGGTGTCCGCAAGCTCGTCTCGCCGATGGAATGGCACGAGACGCTCTATGTCAACGGCGTCAAGCTCGAAGCCTTCACCACCTCGGGCGGCCTCGGGACAATGTGCAGCACCATGCTCGGCCGGGTGGAAAACCTCGATTACAAAACCATGCGATATCCCGGCCACATGGAGCTGATGAATTTCTTCTTCCATGAGCTGCTGATGCGCGACCGCCGCCAGCTTGCCGGCGAGATCCTGACCGAGGCGAAGCCGCCGGTCGACGACGATGTCGTCTATGTCCATGTCTCCGCCGAAGGCGCGATTAACGGCAATCTGCGCCGGCGGGAATTCGTGCGCGCTTACTATCCGATCGAAATCGCCGGCGAGAGCCGCACCGCCATTTCCTGGACCACCTCGGCCTCCGTCGTCGCCGTTATCGAGTTGGTGCGCGCCGGCCGTCTGCCCTCGACTGGCTTCCTGCATCAGGAGCATATTCCGCTCGACACTTTCCTGGAAACGCGGACCGGAAGCCTGTTCAAGGGCGGCATCACGCATCACGGATGATGCGCCCTACACCGGCGGCCGCGCGTGCGAGACTTCGGAAAACTACCAGGCACGGTAGGCGCGGTGACCTCCCCCTCAAGGAATCCTCGAGGAGGAGTTGATCAGCAGGCCAGATCCGCAACCACGGAATCGAGGATCAGCATGCCGGCCGGCGTGCAGCGCAGGCGGGAATTGCCGAGGCGTTCGATGAAGCCGTGCTCCAGCAGGAGCTGCTCACGCTTCGGATCAGGCTCCCGGCCGGAGAGCTGCTGCCAGCGCACGAGATCGATCCCCTCTTTCAGGCGCAGGCCCATCAGTAGTAACTCATCAGCCTGCTCGTCGAAGCCGAGCATCTCCTGCTCGAGTATGCCGTGGCCGTCGCGCTCGACTAGCTCCAGCCAGCTTTCCGGCTTCCGCTCGGTCGACGTCGCCAGTTTCTTCGGGCCTTGCGTCAGACGGCCATGAGCGCCGGGGCCGATGCCGGCATAGTCGCCATAACGCCAATAGGTGAGATTGTGGCGGCTCTCGGCGCCGGGGCGGGCGTGATTGGACACCTCGTAGGCCGGCATGCCCTCGCGCTCGGTGATCTCCTGCGTCGCCTCGTAGAGCAGCGCCGACTGGTCGCCATCCGGCACGATCAGCTTGCCGGCCTTGTGCAGGCCAAAGAAGGGGGTGCCCTCCTCGATGGTTAGTTGATAGAGCGATAGGTGATCGACGGCATAGGAAATCGCCTCCTTCAGCTCGCGCTCCCATTCCTCGACGGTCTGGTTCGGGCGGGCATAGATGAGGTCGAAGGACATGCGCGGGAAGATCTCGCGCGCCAGCTTGATCGCCTTCAGCGCATCAGCGACGTCGTGGAGCCGGCCGAGGAATTTTAGGTCGCGGTCGTTCAACGCCTGCACGCCCATGGAGACGCGGTTGACGCCGGCCGCGCGATAGCCGCGAAAGCGTTCCGCCTCAACGCTCGACGGATTAGCCTCCATGGTGATCTCTATACCGTCAGGCACATGCCAGGTCCGGGCAATCCCGTCGAGGATCGCCGCAACTGTCTCCGGCTTCATCAGCGAGGGCGTGCCGCCGCCGAGAAAGACGCTGGTCACGGTCTTCGGGCCGCTGATCGCCCGCATCGTCGCCATTTCTTTCAGAAAGGCGGCCGCGAAACGCTCCTGATCGACCGGTTGATGGCGGACGTGGCTGTTGAAATCGCAGTAGGGACACTTGGCCGCGCAAAAGGGCCAATGCACATAGACGCCAAAACCGGGTTCGCCGGTATCCGGTAACAATTGCGCCCCGCGCATCAGGTCCTGCGTATCTGCGATTTCCACGGGGTTAGCTTACGCCTCCAGGCAGGTTTCGACAAAGGTCTTGAAGGCCCGGGCACGATGCGAGAGCGCCTGGGAGTCGCCATGCTTCCAGCCATGCTTTTGTCCGGCGCTCATCTCGCCGAAGGTGGTGTCATACCCCTCTGGCTGGAAGACCGGATCGTAGCCGAAGCCCTGGGTGCCGCGTGGTGGCCAAACGACAGTGCCCTCGACTTCGCCGCGGAAAAACTCGGTATGTCCGTCTGGCCAGGCAAGGCAGAGAACGCTGACGAAGCGCGCCGTGCGGCTCTCCGGCGAAGCGGCGCCGGCCTTTTCCAAGGCCGCCTCGACTTTCTGCATCGCCATGGCGAAGTCGCGGGAACCATCGGGCTTTTCCGCCCAGTTGGCCGTATAAACGCCGGGATCGCCGCCCAGCGCATCGATGACCAGGCCGGAATCATCCGATAGCGCCGGCAGACCGGAGGCATGCGCAGAGGCGAGCGCCTTGATCGCGGCATTTTCCTCGAAGGTGGTGCCGGTCTCGTCCGGTTCGACGAAATTGAGATCGGCGGCAGACTTGGCAGCAAAACCGAGCGGGCCGATCAGGTCCCGAATCTCCTGGATCTTGCCGGCATTGTGGCTGGCGACGACGATGGTCTTGGTATCGAGCTTGCGCATATCCTGTCCTGTCATAGGCCCCAGATGCGGGGTTCGGCGCATTCCAGGCTGTTGCCGGCCGGATCGCGGAAATAGATCGAGCGGCCGCCACTCGGCCAGTGAAAATCGGCTTCGATATCGACCCCGGCAGCCTTCAGCTTGTGGGCCATGGCTTCGATGTCATTGCCGCTGACATGGAAGCAGACGTGACCATGCCCTTTCGTGCCATGCGGCGGCACGGGCAGGGCGCCCGATTCATGCGGCTTGACGGTTTCCTCGCTGTTGAAGATCAACAGCACGCCCGGCCCGCAGCGATAAAAGACATGACGGTTGCCGCCGCGCGAAATCTTCTGCAGGCCGAGAATGCCGCCATAGAAAGCCTCGGCTGCATCGAGATCGTACGCATAAAGAGCGGTTTCGAGGATGCCTTCGAGATGCGGCTGGGTCATGACCTTCTCCACTCGGGGGTCCGCAGGACGGGTCGAGACAGGTGGCTCGCCCCCGGTTGGTAGCCCGAAGGGTCTGATGAGGGGGTGGTGCGGCATACGCGGTGCAGCTGCCAAACAGCCTTACGGTGCAATGCCCCCTCAACCCGCGCTATGCGCGGCCTTCTCCCCGTTGGGGCGAAGGTGTATCCGCCGCGTCTCCTGTCCCGACCGCCATCATCGCCAGGAGAAGTTTTGAGAGCGGATATAGAAGCAAGCCGCACGATGCGCATTTTCCAATATCCTCAGGCTATCGCCTGCTTCTGCAGCGCCACCAACTCGGCAATGCCGTTCTTGGCGAGATGCATCAGGGTTGTGAACTCTTCTTCGCTGAAGGGGGTGCCTTCGGCCGTGCCCTGGATCTCGACGATGCCGCCGGCGCCGGTCATGACGAAATTGGCGTCGGTCTCGGCGGACGAATCCTCGAGATAGTCAAGATCGATCACCGGCTGGCCGGCGAAGATGCCGCAGGAAACGGCGGCGATGTGATCCTTCAGGACACGGTCCGTCTTGATCATATTGCGGCTTTCCATCCACTTCAGGCAGTCGTAAAGTGCGATCCAGGCGCCGGTGATCGAGGCCGTGCGGGTGCCTCCATCGGCCTGAATGACGTCGCAGTCGAGCGTGATCTGGCGCTCGCCCAGCGCCTGCAGGTCGACGACGGCCCGCAGCGAGCGGCCGATGAGGCGCTGGATCTCCTGCGTGCGGCCGCCCTGCTTGCCCGAGGCGGCTTCGCGCTTCATGCGTTCGCCGGTGGCACGCGGCAACATGCCGTATTCGGCCGTGATCCAGCCCTTGCCGCTGTTGCGCAGCCATGGCGGCGTCTTTTCTTCCAAGCTTGCCGTGCAAAGCACATGCGTGTCGCCGAATTTGACCAGGCACGAGCCTTCCGCATGCTTGGAAAAATTGCGCTCAAATGACACTTTACGCATCTGGTCGGTTTTTCTGCCTGAAGGCCGCATTCTACTCTCCTGAACGTTTATTGACCGCTTCTACGATCCACCGTCGGCTTTTGCAAAGGAAAAGCAGGCCGGAGGGCCTTGTTGCGACAGCGTTGACGTTTTTCCCTTTTGCCATTGCTAACTGAATGATTATATTTTGACTAAGGCTCAACAGAACGGATTTGACAGCGAAATGGGGTTCACGACATCCTCGGTTTCGGATGCCATTGCAGCGCTGGACGAACGCTCGAAGGAAATCTTCCGCCGTATCGTCGAAGGTTATCTGGAGAATGGTGAACCGCTGGGATCGCGCAATCTCTCGCGCCTGCTGCCCATGTCTCTCTCGCCGGCCTCCGTGCGCAATGTCATGAGCGATCTGGAAGAGCTCGGTCTCATCTATTCGCCGCATATCAGCGCCGGGCGCCTGCCGACGCAGGTCGGCTTGCGCTTCTTCGTCGACGCCTTCATGCAGGTCGGCGATCTCTCTGCGGAAGACCGCGCCACCATCGACCGTCAGGTACGCGGCAGCAATCGCGATCAGCCGATGGAATCGGTCATGACCGAGGCGAGCCGCATGCTTTCGGGTATCTCGCGCGGCGCCGGACTGGTGATCACCTCGAAGAGCGATCCGGTGCTGAAGCATGTCGAGTTCATCCGCCTGGAGCCGACCAAGGCGCTGGCTGTGCTCGTCGGCGATCATGACCAGGTGGAAAACCGCATCATCGAATTGCCGGCTGGCGTTACCTCTTCGCAGCTCACAGAAGCGGCGAATTTCCTCAATGCCCACATGACCGGCCAGACGCTGCCGGAGCTGCGTCGTCAATTGCAGACCTTGAAAGAGAGTGTGCGCCAGGAACTCGATATTCTCTCGCGCGAGCTCGTGGAGCGTGGAATCGCCGTCTGGTCCGGCGACGGGGATGACGGCAAACCGACGCAGCTCATCGTGCGCGGCCGCGCCAATCTGTTGGCCGAGGTGGGCGGTGCCGAAGATCTGGATCGCCTGCGCCTTTTATTCGACGACCTCGAAAAGAAGGACAGCCTGATCGAGATCCTCAACCTGGCCGAAAGCGGGCCGGGCGTGCGCATCTTCATCGGATCGGAAAACAAGCTCTTTTCGCTCTCCGGCTCCTCGCTGATCGTCGCGCCCTATCGCGACGACGACGACCGTATCGTCGGGGCCGTCGGCGTCATTGGCCCGACGCGGCTGAATTATGCCCGCATCGTGCCAATGGTGGACTATACCGCCCAACTGATTTCCAGGCTGTCGCGGCCAGGGATGTGACTAAAGCTCTCCGCAGAGCGGGCGGCCTTTGAATGCCTAAAGGTCGTTTTAGTCGGGGAGCAGGGTTCCTGATCCGCCCATTTCCGCCGGCATGTCCTTTTGCTTCGGTAGGCCGTCCCTCAGGTGCAGCACGGTGTTCTCGTAATTGACATGAAGCATCGGCTGAAAATCGAGGGTTGGAATGATGGCGGCATAGACATCGGTCACGCCCCACAAGGGATGCTCGGTCAACAGATGGCCACCGCAAATCTTGCACCATTTGCGCAGACTCGTTTCGCTTCTCTGATAGTTGCCGATGTGATCGGCCCCCTTGGTGACATGCACGGCTTCCGGCGGCCAGAGCGAAAAGGCGTTGACCGGCCCGGCTGACCACTCGCGGCAGGAATCGCAATGGCAATAACCCATCGCCACTGGCTCGCCACTGACCGCGATTTCCACTGCGCCGCAGAAACATTTGCCCGAATGAGACTGGCTGGACATGGATGCACCTCATGTCGTGTTGAAACGGCCCCGACTATACCCGGAAAGGGTCTTCGATAGTAGAAGCCTCAACGGAGGAGGCTTTTTCACCCGATTGGTATTCGGGCAGATATGCCGGATTGCCGGGAAATGCGGGTTCTTGACGACAAAGCCTTGATTTTTTCCGGCCAAACCTCGATATCGGGCACATTCAAAAGACAAAGCAATTCGGAGACCGTCATGACCGACGAAACAACGAAGACCGGACCTGACGCCACGGCGACTGACAATCCCGCGGGCTTTGCGCAAGAGGCTGCAGAAACCGCGGATGTGGCCCAGCCTGCGCAGCCGGATCCGGTCGAGCTGCTTAAGGCCGAAAATAGCGATCTTCGCGACCGCTATCTGCGCCTTGCCGCCGAGATGGACAACCTACGCCGTCGCACCGAGCGCGACGTCAAGGACGCCAAGTCCTATTCCGTCGCCAGCTTCGCCCGCGATATGCTGGCCGTAGCGGACAATCTGCGCCGCACGCTGGAAGCCATTCCGGCGGAAGCCCGCACTGAGGCCGATGCCGGCCTGAAGACGCTGATCGAAGGCGTGGAGATGACGGAGCGCTCCATGCTGTCGGCCTTGGAGCGCCACGGCGTCCGCCAGATCGAGCCGGTCGGCCAGAAGTTCGATCCCAACTTCCATCAGGCGATGTTCGAAGTGCCGAACACCGAAGTGCCGAACAATACGGTCGTGCAGGTGGTGCAGGCCGGCTTCGTCATCGGGGAGCGTGTTCTACGCCCGGCCATGGTCGGCGTTGCCAAGGGTGGCCCGAAGGTTGCCGAGATTTCCGAACCGGGCGCCAACAGCCCGTTCGACGAAAAAGACGCCTGATCTTCAATCATGTGCAAAAAAGAAGAGCCGGATGACCTCGTCATCCGGCTCTTTTTTGTCAGCGTTTGAATCGGCGTCGGTCCGTCAGGCCGCGTTGGACGCCTGCTCCTCGTTGAGGAAGGCGTAGATCGCCGAGGCGGATTCGGTCGCGCGCAGCTTGGCGACAAGATCCTGGTCGCGCAGCACGCGGGCAATGCGCGACAGCGCCTTCAGATGGTCGGCGCCGGCGCCTTCCGGGGCGAGCAGCAGGAAGACGAGGTCGACGGGCTGGTCGTCCAGCGCCTCAAAATCGACCGGCGCTTCCAGGCGCGCGAAAATACCGATGATGGATTTGATGCTGGTGAGCTTGCCATGCGGAATCGCAATGCCGTTGCCGACGCCGGTGGAGCCGAGGCGCTCCCGCTGCAGCACGACGTCGAAAATCTCGCGCTCGGGCAGTCCGGTCAATTTGGAGGCTTTGGCTGCCAGTTCCTGAAGCAGTTGTTTTTTGGAATTTGCCCTCAAGGCGGGGATGATCGCATCTTGGTGCAGCAAATCTGCCAATGCCATTCTCTTTATCCTTCGTGTCGCCGAGATCCGATGACGGAGGAGCGGCGGCCGGCTGATACAGCGCGGGGCCGTCGCTCATCTTCTTTTCTCAGCCCTTGATATTGGCTGCGTCGATCCAGCCAATGTTGCCGTCCTGGCGACGGTAAACGATATTCAGATGTTCCTTGCCGGGGCTGCGGAAAAGCAGCAGCGGCTCGTCGGTCATGTCGAGCGCCATCACGGCGGTCGCGACCGACATGGTCTTTAGCTGTTTCGTGCTTTCGGCGACAATCGCCGGCGCGAAATCGGCAGGGACCTCGTCTTCGTCGTCCGGAACACCGTCCATGACGGTATAGGCGACTTCAGCGAGGCCATTGGTGTGGTTGCCGGCCTGGTGATCCTTGAGCTTGCGCTTGTAGCGGCGCAGGCGCTTTTCGATGCGCTCGGACGCTGCGTCGAACGCCAATTGCGGATCCATCGCCTCTCCGGCGGCATGCAAGACAACGCCACTATCGAGATGAAGTTTGCAATCGGCTGCGAAGCGGGAACTGGATTTCTGTACCGTCACTTGGCCTGAATACCCCCCGTCGAAGTATTTCGTCACGGCCATACCGATCTGGTCTTCAATCCGTTGGCGGAAGGAGTCGCCAATTTCCATATGTTTCCCGGAGACACGCACACTCATGGAGTTTCCCTTCTTGTAGCGGTTATTGGGCGCGCCAGTTTACGCCAAGCCTCAAGCTCATCCAAGCACTTCACGCAGTCAAAGACAAATTGCGTTTGTCAGGCGCCCTGGGGATGGTGGGGATAAGTCATGGCAGTGATGTCCTGCACCGATTGCGGCGGGCTTCTAGCCCCGTCCCAGCGGAAAGTCAACTGAATCTTAAGGATTTGTTAGAGCATTCGCAGTCTGCGGTTGAGGCCGGGCAATTGCTAAAAGCTGGCTACTTTTGCCAGTGCGCGCTTCTCCCGGCGGCGTTGCACCGAAGAAGGGATGTTCATCGCCTCGCGGTATTTTGCAACCGTACGGCGAGCGATCTCGATGCCGCCCTTTTTCAGCGTATCGACGATGTCGTCGTCGGATAGCACCGCGTCCGGGCTCTCGTGCGAGATCAGCACGCGGATCTTGTGACGAACCGCCTCGGCTGAATGGCTGTCGCCGCCCTCGACGGCGCTGATCGAGACGGTGAAGAAATATTTGAGCTCGAACAGGCCGCGCGGCGTCAGCATGTATTTATTCGAAGTCACGCGGCTGACGGTCGACTCATGCATCTTGATGGCGTCCGCCACGGTCTTCAGATTGAGCGGCCGCAGATGATCGACGCCGTGCACGAGGAAGGCATCCTGCTGCCGGACGATCTCGCTCGCGACCTTCATGATCGTCTTGGTGCGCTGATCGAGGCTGCGTGTCAGCCAATTGGCGTTCTGCAGGCATTCCGACAGGAACGCGTGATCCTGGCTCGTCTTGGAGACGGACGCAAAATAGGATTGGCTGACCAGGACGCGCGGCAACGTATCCGGATTGAGCTCCACCAGCCAGCTTCCGTCGGAGGACGGGCGCACCACGATATCGGGCATGATCGCCTCGGATATGCCGGGCTCGAAGCCGCTGCCCGGCTTCGGGTTCAACTGACGGATCTCCGCCATCATGTCGAGCAGATCTTCCTCGTCGACACCGCAGAGCCGCTTTAACGTCGCGAAATCGCGCCGGGCGAGAAGTTCGAGGTTCTGGATCAGCCGTTCCATGGCCGGATCGAAACGATCCTTTTGGCGAAGCTGGATCGCCAGACACTCGCTGAGAGAACGGGCAAAGACGCCGGGAGGATCGAGCAATTGCAAGTCGCCGAGCACGCGCTCGATATCCGCAACGCTGGCGCCGAGGCGCTCCGCAGTTTCGTTCAAATCGGCCTGCAGATAGCCGGCATCGTCGAGTTGTTCGACGAGATGCTGGGCAATCAGCCGGTCGGCCATGCTGGGCAGGGAAAAGGGAATCTGTTCGTTCAAGTGGTCGCGCAGCGAAATCTGGCCGGCAACGAAATCATCGAGATCGTAGCTTTCGCCGGCTTCGCCGCCAGGCATGGATTTCCACTGGCTGAGCAGTTCCGGCGCATCCGCGCGCTGCGGGCCGCCATCGTCGGGAAAGACATTGCTGAAATTGGTGTCGAGTTCGTCGTTCAGTCGGTCGGCGTGGCCGGTATTTTCGCTCTCGTACCAGTCGCTGGCGAGATCGCCGCTGTTGCGGTCATCATCACCATGGCTGTCATCCGCGGCATCGAACCTTTCGTCCTTCGTCTCGCGGTCGCCGTTGCTGCCTATATCGTCGTCATTTGACGTAAATTCGAGCAGCGGATTTTTCTCGACTTCCTGGGCGATGAATTGGGTGAGCTCAAAATGCGTCATCTGCAGCAACTGGATGGATTGCATCAGTTGCGGTGTCATCACCAGGCTTTGGCTTTGGCGCAGGAAAAGATTGGCCGATAATGCCATGGCGGACGCGAAACTCCCCTTCCTCTCTTTGGGAATCCGCGTTCTTCACTATGAAAAATCCGCAAATTTCCAACTGGCCCAAAAATTGCTTTTTTATTGGGTTTGGTCAAGCGGAACTGTGGCGGGATGGTGAATTTCCGGAGCGCTACGCCCTGTGGTAAGGCAGGGGAACGCCCCGGTTCAACCGCAGCTTTTTAAAGGCTGAAATTGTCACCCAGATAGAGCTTACGCACTTCCGGATTGCTGACGATGTCGTTGGCTCTGCCATGCGTCAGCACTTCGCCGGCATGGATGATATAGGCGCGATCGATCAGGCCCAGCGTCTCGCGGACGTTGTGGTCGGTGATCAGCACACCGATACCGCGCGCCGTCAGATGATGCACGAGATTCTGAATGTCGGCGACCGAGATCGGATCGACACCGGCAAAGGGCTCGTCGAGCAGCATGAAGGTAGGGTCGGTCGCCAGTGCGCGGGCAATTTCCAGACGCCGCCGCTCGCCGCCGGAGAGGGCGATCGCCGGCACCGTGCGCAGATTGCGGATGTGGAATTCCTCGAGCAGTTCGTCGATCTTCCGCTCCCGCTTCTTCTTGTCCTTTTCATGGACTTCGAGAACGGCGCGGATGTTCTCTTCCACCGTAAGGCCACGAAAGATCGAGGCCTCCTGCGGCAGATAGCCGACGCCAAGGCGAGCGCGGCGATACATTGGCATCGAGGTGACATTATTGCCGTCGATCTCGATCGTGCCTTCATCGACCGGCACCAGTCCGGTGATCATGTAGAAACATGTCGTCTTGCCGGCGCCGTTCGGCCCGAGCAGGCCGACGGCCTCGCCGCGCCGCACGACCAGCGAGACGCCGTTGACGACGCGCCGCGTACGGTAGGTCTTGGTGAGGCCGCGCGCAATCAGGGTGCCCTGATAACGCGCTTTGTCCGCGGTCGGCGTGCCGGATGCCGCAGTGCTCGATCCGGACGCGCCGGGCAAGGTGGGTGTGGTCGATATCGTCACGAGAAGACCGGGATCAGTTCTTTTTCTGCTGTTGCTGCTGCACTTGCTGCGACTTCGGATCGAGCTGGATTTGGACGCGGCCACCGCAGGCATCCAGTTGAGCTTCACCCGTGGCCATATGCACAGTGAGCTGACAGCCGGTGAATACGTTCGGCCCGTCGGTCAGCACGACCTTCTGGCCCTTGAGAACGGCAAGCTGGTTGGCCATGTCGAAGGAGCCGTCATCCGCCGTCGCCGTCTGCGTGCCCGAAACGAGGTAGACTTTGTCGGTGACCAGAATGTGGTCGATGTCGGCGTCGCCCGAGACCAGCGACTGATTTTGCTGCTTGGCGGCGGTTGCGACCGGATTTTCCGTCGCCGGCTTGGCATTGGCGTCGGCGGGCTGCTTCTTCTTGTAGAAGACCGTCATCTTGCCGGCCTGCATCGTCGTGGTGCCCTGGACAACCTTGACGTTGCCGGTAAACACCGCCTGGCTTTCGGCATCATGGATCTCCAGCTTGTCGCTTTCGATCTGGATCGGCTGATCCTTGGAAAGCTTCAAGCCGGGCATGTTGCTCGTCGTCGCCTGAGCGCCGGCTTCGGTCGCCGCGAAAATTGCAAGCGCGCTGAAGGCGCAGAGAAGCGTGGCCTTACGCAGGCCAGAGTTGAAAAGAGAAAATCGCCAATCGTTTGTCATGAACCGCCCGGCTGTTGTTCGCTAGCTGAATTATGGAGTGCGGCTGGTTCGATATGCATCTGAACCTGCCCGTCGAATTCGATTACGCTCCCCTTATCCGTCATCTTGAGCGACTGTGCAACAACCGACATGCCCCCTCTGTAGATTGCAACCTGATCCTGGCTGGAGAGGTCGCCCTTCTTCACGTCGAGAAACGCTGTCCTGAATTCGGCACGCAAGCCGTTGTCCATCAGAATGGTAAAGGGTGCGGTGAGCTTCAGCGTGTCCGCCTGGCGGTCGAAATCCGCGCTCTGGGCCGTCACATGCGCGATCACCTGGTTGTTGACCGGCATGGAGGCCTTGATGGTCTTGAGCGTAATCATATTGGGGTTCTTGATATCCTGCAGCGCCTTTTCGGCGAGCATGGAATAATTGATGCCATCCTTGTTGCGGCCGGCAATGGCAGGACGCTCCATCACGACCTTGCCGTCCTCGATCCTTGCGCCTTCGATCTGGATGTTTTCGGGCAGATAGGCGCGCACGATCGAAACCGCGATGAAGATCAACGAGACGATAAAGGCGGCCAAAGGAAGCAAGATCTTCAGTCGTCTCACGCGCGCAGAATGAAAGGTCGCGTCCTTATACGCGTTTCTTTCCAGCTCGGAGCCGATCGCGCGACCGGAAGTCTCGATAGTATTGAGCATGCAACAGGTCCGTCTTCTCTGATCCGGAAAACCACGTTCGAGTCATGCACAGACTGTGCCAACAAGCCTGGCAGATCGTTTCGCATTATTGCATTGGCTTGCCAATATGGATTTTTTTCTGCAACAAGCAATTTTAGCAAAAAATATAATATGCGGCGGTTTCGTCCGATCGGTTATCGCCCTATCTGACGAAGCGCTGCATGGAAAGCCTGGAACACAATCTCGAAAATTGATTTTCGCGAAGGATTATGCCCGTTTCAAGATGTTGGTATATCCGGTTCGTCGTGTATCCAATTTATGACAAAGGGAGAGATAAGGCGTTATGGACAGTTCTGCAATCGCAGATCGGCGGCAATTGCGCCGCAAGCTTGGCTTTTGGCGCGTCATTGCCGTTCTTCTCCTGGTGGCGCTCGGCTTTGCGCTTTATAGCTTCAGTGCGGGCGAATTGCCCGCCATAAGCGGCCCGCAGATCGCCCGCGTCAAAATCGCAGGGCTTATCCAGGATGACACCGAGCTTCTGGAGCGGCTGAAGAAGATTCAGGACAACGACCAGGTGAAGGCGCTGATCGTCTCGATTTCATCGACCGGCGGCACGACCTATGGCGGCGAGCGCATCTTCAAGGCCATTCGTGCCGTTGCCGCAAAGAAGCCCGTGGTCTCCGATATCCGTACCGTTGCGGCGTCTGCGGGCTATATGATCGCCACGGCGGGTGACGACATCGTCGCCGGTGACACGTCGATCACCGGCTCGATCGGCGTCATCTTCCAGTATCCGCAGGCGAAAGACCTGCTCGACAAGCTCGGCCTCTCGCTGGACGAGATCAAGTCGGCGCCGCTGAAGGCCGAGCCGTCGCCGTTTCATCCGGCGAGCGAAGAGGCCAAGGCCATGATCCGCAACATGGTCATGGACAGCTATGGCTGGTTCGTCGATCTCGTCGCCGACCGCCGCAAGTTGCCGCGCGATCAGGTCTTGAAGCTCGCGGACGGCAGCATCTTCACGGGCCGCCAGGCGCTGCAGAACAAGCTCGTCGACACGCTCGGCGGCGAGGACGAAATCCGTGCCTATCTCGACACGCGCAAGGTCAAAAAGGATTTGCCGATCGTCGACTGGAAGGCGCAGGAGAAAACCTCATTCTTCTTTTGGCCGAGCGCCGCTTCCTGGTTGCTAAATCGTCTCGGTTATGATGATTTTGTGAAGGGAGAGGATCTCCAGAAAATTATGACAGAGAAGTTGTTTCTTGACGGCCTGCTTTCTGTTTGGCAGGGTGCAGGCAATTGATAAATCAATGATTTAAGGGGGCAACCGTGATTAAGTCGGAATTGGTGCAGATTGTGGCGGCACGTAACCCGCATCTCTACCACCGCGATGTCGAAAATATCGTCAACGCTGTCCTCGACGAGATCACCGATGCCCTTGCTGCGGGAAATCGCGTGGAACTACGCGGCTTCGGCGCATTTTCCGTCAAGAACCGCCCCTCGCGCTCCGGTCGCAACCCGCGTACGGGCGATACGGTGTTCGTCGAGGAAAAATGGGTTCCCTTCTTCAAGACGGGCAAAGAGCTGCGCGAGCGCCTGAATCCGGGCGCCGGCGACGAAGAAGACGACAATTAATCGTCGTTTTTAGCCGATACTCTTCGCGAATGTCCCCGTAGACATGAATGTGCCGCGACCGGGTGGCACTTGAACTCGGCCCGGTCTTTCTTATTCTCTGCGGCTATAGGCGATAGGAGTGCATGGCACGGATGCGCCTGGACAAAGGAGCGTTCGCAATGACCAAGAAGATCATCAACCTGCTGATATTGCTGCCGCTCGGCATTATCCTCATCATCTTCTGCGTCGCAAACCGCCAGTCCGTCACGTTGGCGCTCAATCCGTTCAGGCCGGAGGATCAGGTGCTGTCGCTGAGCGCGCCGCTATTCGTGTTGCTGTTTGTGACGCTGATTATCGGCATGTTGGTCGGTGCGGCGGTCACCTGGTTCAATCAGGGCAAACACCGCAAGCTTGCCCGTAGCCAGTCGCGCGAGGCCGTGCGCTGGCAGGCGGAAGCCGACAAGCACCGCAACCGGGCCGAACAGATCGCCGGCCAGCTTCCAGCGAAATAATCGTCTAGTTCGTGCCGAGCTGCATGTCCTTGTAGTCGCCCTCCGGCGATGAGCCGTCGCCGATGATTGTAAAGCCAAGGCCGCGGTAAAAAGCGATGGCGCGCGTATTCTTCACGAGGCATTTAAGGCGATAGCGTCGGCTGGGCCATTCCGGCAGCGCCGCCAGCAGCGCCTTGCCGGCGCCAAGACCCTGGAACGCGGGAAGGATGTAGAGCATGTGGATGAAATCATCCGGTTCCCAAAGCGTCATGAAGCCGGCGATGGTCCCGTTTCGATCCTCGCAGACGAAGACGCGCTCGCCGCGTGTATGGCCGGCGAAATCCTCACTTTGGAATTTGCCGGGATCCACCCAGAGAAATGTCATACGACGCACACGGAGATAGATATCGGAGAGAACGTCCGTATCTTCCTCCTGTGCCGGCCGGATGGTCCAAAGATCTGATTTTGACGTCATGGCAGTCTGCTGCGGGTCGGATGACGATCGCAATCAAGCGCTGGCTTGGCCATTGAGGGCGGCGGTGAAATCGGCGAAGAACTGCTGCGCCAGTTTCTTGGCGCTGGAATCGACCAACCGCGAGCCGAGTTGGGCGATTTTGCCGCCGACCTGGGCCTTGGCCTCATAATGCAGGATCGTATCGCCGCCGTCCTCTTTGAGTGTGACATCGGCCCCGCCCTTGGCAAAACCGGCAATGCCGCCCTTCCCTTCACCGAAGATCGTGTAGCTTTCCGGCGCATTGATGTTGGAGAGCGTCACTTCGCCGTTGAAGGAGGCGGAGACCGGGCCGATCTTTAATTTCACCGTTGCCGTCAGTTCGGTCGGCGAAATCTTCTCCAGGCTCTGGCAGCCTGGAATGCATTGCTTGAGAATATCGGGGTCGTTCAGGGCGGCCCACACGACGTCCCGCGGCGCGGCAATCCGTTCTTCACCGGTCATATCCATGCGCAACCCTCCCGATCTGGCATTTCATCCGGGGATAATCGCAGATCGGAAAGCGCTTTGCCAAGTGGCGGCCAGATGCTATTTGCACGCACATATCAATTTTGAGACAAGCATGGTGAAACAGAAGGAACGCCGGCCCGGTTCGAAACCCGCGGGCGGCCCCGGCACAAAGCCCCAAAGGGATGTCAGGCGTGACGCGCCGTTCAAGACCGGTAAGCCGCCGGCAAAGCCCGCACGGGATGCCGGCCCGAAATCTCCGCCGGTCGCGCGCGAGCGGATGTCGGAGCCCCGAGCCGAGGCGTCTGCCGCGGTCACGGCCGAACGCCTATTAATCGCGCGAACCGGCGAGCGTCCCGCAGAACGCGTGCCCGTCATCCTCGAATCGCTAGGCGCAGGCGATTTTCACCTGATCGACAGCGGTAACGGGCTGAAGCTCGAGCAATATGGTTCCTATCGCATCGTCCGGCCGGAGGCGCAGGCGCTGTGGCAGCCATCGCTCGCCGCACATGTCTGGGACAATGCCGATGCGATCTTCACCGGCGACACCGATGAGGATGGTATGGGTCGCTGGCGGTTTCCGCGCGAAGCGCTCGGCGAGACCTGGCCCTTGCAATTGCTCGGCGTCGATTTTCTCGGCCGCTTCACTGCCTTCCGCCATGTCGGCGTCTTCCCGGAGCAGATCGTGCACTGGGCCTGGATGAAGGAGCAGGTCGAAGCCGCAAAGCGGCCGCTGAAGGTGCTGAACCTCTTCGGCTATACCGGTGTCGCCTCCCTGGTCGCCGCAGCCGCCGGCGCCGAAATCACCCATGTCGACGCCTCGAAGAAGGCGATAGGCTGGGCGCGGGAAAACCAGGCGCTCGGCCGCATGGAAAAACTGCCGATCCGCTGGATCTGCGAAGACGCCATGAAATTCATCCTGCGCGAGGAACGGCGCGGCAACAAATACGACATCATCCTCACCGACCCGCCGAAATTCGGCCGCGGCCCGAATGGCGAGGTCTGGCACCTCTTCGAGCACCTGCCGTCCATGCTAGATATCTGCCGCGAGATCCTGTCGCCGAAGGCGCTTGGCCTGGTGCTGACAGCCTATTCTATCCGCGCCAGCTTCTATTCGATCCATGAGCTGATGCGCGAAACCATGCGGGGCGCCGGTGGTGTCGTCGAATCCGGCGAACTGGTGATCCGTGAGGCTGGCCTCGACGGCAAGACGCCGGGCCGGGCACTCTCCACATCTCTCTTTAGCCGCTGGGTGCCGAAATGAACCATGATTTCCGCAACGACGGCCCTCGCAAGGTCGGACATGTCAAGGAGGTCACCTCGCTTGCCAATCCGATCATCAAGGACATCAAGGCGCTGACCAACAAAAAGTCGCGTGAGGAGAGCGGCGCTTTCCTGGCGGAAGGCTTGAAGCTGGTGATCGACGCCCTGGAGCTCGGCTGGACCATTCGCACCCTGGTCTACGCCAAGGCCGCCAAAGGCAAGCCGCTGGTCGAGCAGGTAGCCGCAAAAACCGTTGCTGCCGGTGGGCTGGTGCTCGAAGTCAGCGAAAAGGTCATCGCCTCCATCACCCGCCGCGACAATCCGCAGATGGTGGTCGGCATATTCGATCAGCGCTGGCGACAGCTCCGCGACGTCAAGCCGAAGGCCGGCGAGACCTGGGTGGCGCTCGACCGCGTGCGTGACCCCGGCAATCTCGGCACCATCATCCGCACCGCCGATGCGGCTGGTGCCGCAGGCGTCATTCTCGTCGGCGAGACGACGGACCCGTTTTCGCTGGAAACCGTCAGGGCTACCATGGGCTCGGTCTTCGCCGTTCCCGTCGTCAAAGCAACGCCGGAGGAGTTTCTGGCCTGGAAGAAGGCGGCCGGCGTTTCCGTCGTCGCCACCCATCTGGCCGGCGCCGTCGACTACCGCACGATCGACTACAAGAAAAAGCCCGTCGTCCTGTTGATGGGCAATGAACAGTCCGGCTTGCCGGATGCCCTGGCGAAGGAGGCCGATGCGCTCGCCCGCATCCCGCAGGCCGGCCGCGCCGACAGCCTTAACCTGGCGGTGGCGACGGCGGTGATGCTGTTCGAAGCCCGCCGCCATCTTCTGACCCTCAGCGAGACGCGATGACCGACAGCGAGATAAACGAACAGGCGCCCGTAAAACCCGCATTGTTTTCCCGGCCTTTGCCGATCCTGATTTTCATTGTGGCCGCTGTCATTATCGACCAGGCGGTCAAGATCATGGTTGATAACTGGCTGCCTTTGCAGGAGCTGGTGCCGGTCATTCCGATGCTGGCGCTTTACCGTACCTATAATTTCGGCGTCGCCTTCTCAATGCTCTCGGGCATGGACGGCTGGTTCATCGTCGGGATGCGGCTCGTCATCGTCGTTTTCGTTCTCTGGCTCTGGCGGCGGACGCCCAATCATCGCTGGCTTGCCCATCTCGGCTTTGCGTTGATCATCGCCGGCGCGCTCGGCAACCTGATCGATCGGTTCCTCTACGGCCATGTGATCGATTACATTCTCTTCCATACGGAAACGTGGTCTTTTGCCGTTTTCAATCTTGCGGACAGTTTCATTACCGTCGGAGCGGGCTGCGTCATTCTGGATGAGCTGCTTCTGCCAAAAAAGGCCAAAGCGTAAAATTCTAACGAATCCCTGAAGGCAACGGGAAGAGTGCGCATGTTAGTAAGACAACATGAGCACTCTGGCAAACCTGCAGGAAAAGCTTGTCGCCGCCATTGACGACGACCACGCCGCGCCGCGCGAACGGCCGGTAGAAGACGTGCCTCTTAGTGCCGCCGATCCCATTGAGATTTCGCCGGCTAATATTCCGGACGCGCCGCACCCTGCGTTTCCCCAATGGTTGCAGCGCCATTGGTTGAATGGCGGCGGCCTGATCGCCGGCGTGGCGTTCCTGTCGGTCGGCTATGCCGGCGGTCCGCTGGCGCTTGCTGCTTTGCTATGCCTGATAGCGCTGGCGATCGTTGCGGCCGATGTCTTCCGCAAGAGAAATGCTGCCCGCAAGATCGTGGCCGATACGCCGACGCTCAGCGAACACGAGCACGACCGCCTCTGGGAAAGCAACGAAAGCACCAGCCTGCTCGCCACCATCCACGATGCGCTCGGCGATATCACCGTGACCCGCGACATCGAACGCCGCATCATTCATGGCAATGCCACCTTCCGCAAACTGATCGGCAAGTCGAACCCGGAGGGTTTGACGTTGGAGGAGGCGGGTCTTGCTTTCCGCGCTGCCACAGCTTCGCAGCGTCAGGACGCCGAGATTACCACGCCGGAAGGACCGCGCATCTTCGCCTGGCACGACATCATGTTCCGCGATCCCGCCAGCGGACAGTTGAGAATCCAGAGTGTCGCACGCGACGTCACTGAGGAGCGGCAGGCCGCCCGTCTCCGCGAGGAGGCACGGCTGAAAGCGGAATATAACAGCGCCGCCAAATCACGGCTACTTGCCACCGTCAGCCATGAGATCCGCACGCCTCTGTCGGGAATTCTCGGCATGAACCACCTGCTCGCCCAGACACCGCTGACCCTGGAGCAGGCCAATTACCTGACCGGCATCCGCCAATCCGGCAACGCCCTGGTGCAGCTCGTCGAAGACCTGCTGGATTTCTCGACGATCGAAGTCGGCCGCTTCCAGCTCCGGCCGCGCGCCGAACATCTGCGGCCGCTGCTGGAAGGCGTTGTCGAGATGCTCGCCCACCGCGCCCACGAAAAGGGTATCGAGATCGCCGCCACCGTCGCAGCGAATGTTCCCGAAACCATGGAGTTCGATCCCGCCCGCCTCCGCCAGGTATTGTTCAATGTCATCGGCAATGCCGTGAAGTTCACGCAGACGGGCGGCGTCCTGATCCGCGCCGGGCTCGATGGTGGCGAGCTGGTGATATCCGTCAGGGATAGCGGCCCGGGAATGACCGACGAGGAACAGGCACGCATCTTCGGCGAGTTTGAACAGGCGGGCAGCATGCTGGACAGAAGCGCCGGCACAGGCCTGGGGCTTGCCATCTCCGCCCGCATCCTGCGTGAGTTCGGCGGCGCCTTGAGCGTTTCCAGCGCGAAGGATGAGGGGAGCGAATTTACCGTCCGTTTCCCGATTTCAGTCGTCGGGGAGAGCGAAGAGGTCAGGCGCAGCGAGCTGCTCGAAGGCTCCCGCGTCCTGCTGCTGGCGCCGGAAGGCGCCGCAAGCACGGCGATTGCCGACACCATCCGCACGCTTGGCGGCTGCTGCCGCCTGATCGGTCTCGGTGATGTGGAAAACCTGCCGCGGTCCGTTCTCAAAGATGAAGGCATGCCGCTGACGGATCTCATCGTCGATCACCGCATGGCGCCATGGTATTTCCGGGAAGGGACCGAACTTGCCGCGTCCGGCCTCAGAAAGATTTTCCTGGTCAATCCGGAGGAGCGCAACACGCATCCGCTCGATCTCTTCGATGCCTGGCTCATTCGGCCGCTGCGCGAACAATCGCTGATCGATGTGCTGAGCGGCCGTATGCGCGGCATGGAAAAGCGCGATGTGTTGAATAGCCCGCCGGAATTCAGTCTCGTCACGACGGAGGCGGATGTCGCCCTCAACGTTCTCTTGGGCGAGGATGATCCCGTCAACGCCATGCTGGTGCGCGCCATGCTCGCCAAAGCCGGCCATCGGGTCCGCCTCGTCGAGGATTTCGGCGGGCTGCTCGCCCGCGCCGAAAACAGCGAGAACCGCCCGGATATCGTCGTCACCGATCTCACCATGCCGGGCGGCGAGGGGGCGGCGATGCTCGCGCAACTGCGGGCGCTGGAGCGCCGGTACGGCCTTTCGCCGCTGCCTGTGATCGTGCTGACCGCCGACAGCCGCGACGCGATCCGTCGCCAGGCGCTGCTTGCCGGGGCCGATGCCGTCATCGTCAAGCCGGTCGATCCCCAGCGTTTGATCGCCCAAGTACAAGGCCTGTCGAAACAGGCTTTGGGACGCGCTTAGAGCAATTCGAGGAAAGTGCGCAGTGGTTTTCCTGGAATTGCAAAAAACAAAGAGATAGAGCGGTTCCAAGCTGAACCGCTCTAGATTGAAAACCTGTCTGCGAATCGTGACTCGGTCACATCCGCTTGCGCGATGATGAACTTTGTAAAAAGCCGCTTCGCACCTTTTGAGAGTATCCCCTGGGATACATCTGGGATATAAGGGCTTCATCCAAATTCGGTGCGTGGAATAGGCACGGTTCTTGCTTTTCGCAAAGCACCATGTCACTTTCCTGTCGCACGAATTTGCTTTATGGCGGCTATATCAACCCGTAGAGGGGGAGTCGCCATGTCCATCGAAATTTTGAATCGCGAAGCTCAGGGCGAAATGGTTCAGTCTTCAAAGGCAACGGTTGAGCCGGTTGCCAGCGATGTGCTCGGACGCATCGGAAATCTAGAAACGCGCCTTGCTCGCACGGCGCGGGAAATTGATGCTGCCCAGGCGGTGCGCTATCGCGTCTTCGTTGAGGAGATGAATGCGCAACTGCCGGCCGATGCTATGCGTCGTCAGCGCGATATCGATAGCTGGGATTCGATCTGCGACCATCTGCTGGTTCTCGACCGCTCGCTGGAAGGTGATTCGGAAGACCAGATCGTCGGTACCTACCGTCTGTTGCGCCAGGACGTGGCGATGGCGAATGGCGGTTTCTATTCTTCCTCGGAATTCGACATCGACGCCCTGCTTGCCCGTCATCCTGAAAAGCGCTTCATGGAACTCGGCCGCTCCTGCGTGCTGCCGGAATACCGCACCAAGCGCACGGTCGAACTGCTGTGGCAGGGCAATTGGGCGTATTCGCTGAAGCACGGCATGAACGCCATGTTCGGTTGCGCCTCATTCCCGGGCATCCGTCCGGAGCAGCATGCGCTGGCGCTGTCCTTCCTCTACCACAATGTTATCGCCAAGGACGAATGGGCCGTCGGTGCGCTGCCGTCGCTTGCCCGTACTATGGATCTGATGCCCGTCGAAGCGGTCAATTCCAAGAAGGCGCTGATGTCGCTGCCGCCGCTGATCAAGGGTTATCTGCGCCTCGGCGCCATGGTCGGCTCCACAGCCGTCGTTGATCACGCCTTCAACACGACGGACGTGTTGATCGTCCTGCCAATCGCCAGCATTTCGGACCGCTACGTCAATTATTACGGCGCCGACGCTGGCCGATTCGCGAGCTGACGCAAGCCGAACTGCTTCGGCTTCGGCCATCCTCAGGGAATGGCAAAAATATCGATCTCATCCGTAATGCCCCGAAGCGATACGTGGTGGGACTGCGGCTTCAAGCCATGTGTTGTCAGCAATTCGCTGGCGCGAGCATTTTCGAGTACTGAGCCGGTGGCGAATATTTCGTGCGAATTGGCGAGATGCTGCACACGAGAAGCGATGTTGACGGTCTGCCCGAAATAGTCCTGACGCTCGTTCAGGCTGACCGCGATGCACGGTCCCTCGTGGATGCCGATCTTGAGAAGAAGATCGTCATTGCCGCGCTCCTGATTAAGGCTGAGCATCGCTTCTCGCATCCGCATGGCGGCGACCAATGCCCGGTCCGGCGTTGGAAACGTCGCCATAACCGCATCGCCGATGGTTTTGACGACTGCGCCCGCCTCTGCGCCGACGATCTCTTGCAGGATAGTGAAATGGGTTCTCACCAGATCGAAGGCGGCAAGGTCGCCGACCCTCTCATAGAGCGCCGTCGAACCGCGCAGATCGGTGAAGAGGAAGGTGAGGCTGGTGATCTTTAGCCGCTGGTCCACGTCGATCGTGTCCGTGCGGTGGATGTCGCGGAAGGTTTGGTTCGAGAGCAGTCGCTTTGCGGTCAGGAATGGACGCCGTTGACCCAGCAGGCCGTGCAGCACGTCGTTGGCCACGCAGATTGATGGCAATGTGCGAACCTCGGTGTGATTTTCCATCAGAACGCGCAAGGGGCCGGGTCGCAAGGTCATCGGTTCGCTGTGCCTGTGCATGCGATCGAACACGAGCGAGATAGTTTGCCGCTCCTTCGAGGGTTCGCCTTTCACATCCAGGAATAGTGCCGCATGCGTGACCGGCTCGAAGATGATGACGTACTCCGCCGGCAGTTGAAGCGATACGACAGCCTTTTCCCCGGCAGGCAGTTCCAGCGCCTCCAGAATGAATTGGTCGACCGTCGCCTCGTAATCCTCATCGGGAAGGTCGACGCCCGAGCCCCAATAGATCTGGCGAAAATATTCGAAGGGCGGCAATTCCTGCGGATTGTGAGCCTCGATATGACGCAGGCGCGGGCTGACGGTGAAGGTAACTTCGACCATCTCGTCGAGGGTCGGCTCATATCCGGCAGCACAAAGCGCGCAGCTATAGGTGTCGCTCTGAACGGTCTTCAGCGAGGTATTGGCATCCAGCACTCCACCGCAGCCGGGGCACAGGACATTCCACGAGATTTCGAAGAGGCCGAGGCGCGATGCATGCAGGAAGGCGTTGATGGTCTGCTCTTCGTCGAAGCCGTGCTCGGCTGCGAAGGCAAGCGCGTTTACTCGGTTGAGCTTGCGATCCGGCGCGTCAAGGACGAGCCGCTCGATAGCGTCGACGATATTCGGCCGCGCTGAATGGCGCAGCACTTCGAACAGGGGTTGGGCTTCACTCATTGGCGTATCTTACACCAAATCGAAACCGCAGCCATTGGTCTTCTTGCAGCCTCGGCTTGGTACCAAGATCACCCCCTCACCCCACCCTCGCCCCGAGGGGAGAGGGTGAGATCGAGTTTGCTGGTAGTTCTCGCTCAAACACTGCATTGGATGAAGCGAAAGCTTGCCCTCCCCACTGAAACCACCCTCTCCCCTCGGGGAGAGGGCAGGGTGAGGGGGCTCCAGCGAAGTGTCCCCTCTTAACCAGCCCCGTAGGCGGCAATTGCCGCCATGTTGACGATATCCGAATCCTTTGCCCCCATCGAGGTGATCTGCACCGGCTTGTCGAGGCCGACGAGCAGCGGGCCGATGACGGTGGAGCCGCCGAGTTCCTGCAGCATCTTCGTGGAGATCGAGGCCGAGTGGAAGGCGGGCATGACAAGCACGTTGGCAGGGCCGGAGAGGCGGGAGAAGGGATACTGGGTCTCGATGATCTTGCGGTTCAGCGCCACGTCGGCGGCCATTTCGCCGTCGAATTCGAAATTGACATAGCGCTTGTCGAGAATGTTCACCGCCTCGCGCACGCGTTCGGAGCGTTCGCCCGGGGGATGGCCGAAAGTGGAGTAGGCGAGCATGGCAACGCGTGGCTCATAGCCCATGCGCCGTGCGAAGCCCGCGGCTTCCTCGGCGATGTCAGCCAGTTCCTCAGACGTCGGCATGTCATGCACGGCGGTATCGGCGACGATGACGGTGCGGCCGCGGGCAAGCACCAGCGACGCGCCGATCACCCGGTGCCCCGGCTTGGCGTCGATGCAGCGGCGGACGTCGCCGAGCGCGGTCGAATAGTTTCGCGTCACCCCCGTCACCATGCCATCGGCATCGCCGAGCGCCACCATGCAGGCGGCGAAATGGTTGCGGTCGTTGTGAATCAGGCGCGTCACATCGCGGTGCAGATAGCCTTTGCGCTGCAGCCGAGCATAGAGATAGTCGATATAGGCCTCGACGCGCTTGGAAATGCGGGCGTTGACGATCTCGAGGCCGGGGCGGTTGAGGTCGATCCCGGCGCGTTCGGCCGTAGCATGGAGCAGATCCTCGCGGCCGAGCAGGATGGCAGTGCCGAGCCCCTGGTTGGCGTAGGATAGAGCAGCGCGCATGACCTGCTCTTCTTCGGCTTCGGCGAAGACGATGCGCTTTGGATGGCGGCGCACGCGTTCGTAGAGTTGCGCCAGCGTCGAGGCGATCGGGTCGCGCCGGGCCGAGAGTTCGCGGGCATAGGCGGCCATATCTGGAATCGCGCGGCGGGCGACGCCGCTTTCGATCGCCGCTTGCGCGACGGCAACCGGGATCGCCGAGATCAGGCGCGGATCGAAGGGCACGGGGATAATGTATTGGGCTCCGAAGCGCGGCCGCGCACCCTGATAGGCGGCGACCACATCGTCTGGCACGTCTTCGCGCGCCAGGCTGGCGAGCGCCCTGACCGCCGCGATCTTCATTTCATCGTTGATCGTCGATGCCCGGACATCGAGAGCGCCGCGGAAGATGTAGGGGAAACCGAGGACGTTGTTCACCTGGTTCGGATAGTCGGAGCGCCCGGTCGCCATGATGGCGTCGTCGCGGATGCGGGCGACCTCTTCCGGCGTGATTTCCGGATCGGGATTGGCCATGGCGAAGATGATCGGCTTGTCGGCCATGGAGCGGATCATCTCGGCGGAAAAGGCACCCTTCTGCGACAGGCCGAAAACCACATCGGCGCCCTTCATCGCATCTTCCAGCGTCCGGCTGTCGGTTTTCACCGCATGAGCCGATTTCCACTGGTTCATGCCCTCGCTGCGGCCCTGGTAGATCACGCCCTTCGTGTCGCAGAGCACGATGTTCTCAGGATTGAAACCCATCGCCTTGATCAGCTCGACGCAGGCGATCGCGGCCGCACCGGCGCCGTTGCAGACGAGCTTGGCGGTCTTGAGGTCGCGGCCGGTCAATTCCAGCGCATTGATCAGGCCGGCGGCGGCGATGATCGCGGTGCCGTGCTGGTCGTCGTGGAAGACGGGGATGTCCATCAGCTCGCGCAGGCGCTGCTCGATGATGAAACAGTCGGGCGCTTTGATATCCTCGAGATTGATGCCGCCGAATGAGGGGCCGAGATAGCGGACGCAGTTGATGAATTCGTCGACATTCTCCGTGTCGATTTCGAGGTCGATCGAATCGACGTCGGCAAAGCGCTTGAAGAGAACCGACTTGCCTTCCATGACGGGCTTCGAGGCCAGCGCACCGAGATTGCCAAGGCCGAGAATGGCCGTGCCGTTGGAGATCACCGCCACCATGTTACCGCGTGACGTATAGTCGTAAGCCGTCTGCGGATCGGCGGCGATCGCCTTCACGGGAACGGCGACACCGGGCGAATAGGCGAGTGAAAGATCGCGCTGCGTCGCCATCGGCTTGGTCGGATTGATTTCAAGCTTGCCGGGGCGGCCCTGCTTGTGGAAGTCGAGCGCTTCCTGATCGGTGATCCCCGTTCCCGAACGCGACGTGCTGTTGCTGTCAGCCATTGTTCCTCCAAACCTCCTGTGGGCGACCGGTCCCTCTTGCCCGATAGCTGTTGTCTTCTATAGCGGCGCACGGATAGGGTGGCACCTCATTTTTTGGGAAAAACTGCACCTCCGTGAACGAACTTATAACCGCCAGCATCGATGCTTTCTCGGCCGCCGAGCTTGCCTCGGAGGAAAGCCGTGCTTCGGCCACGCCGATGATGGAGCAATATATCGAGATCAAGGCGAACAATCCCGGTTCGCTGCTGTTCTATCGCATGGGCGATTTCTACGAGCTGTTCTTCGAGGATGCCGTCGATGCGTCGCGCGCGCTCGGTATCACGCTCACCAAGCGCGGCCAGCATATGGGCCAGGATATTCCGATGTGCGGCGTGCCGGTGCATGCCGCCGACGACTATCTACAGAAGCTGATTTCGCTGGGTTTCCGCGTCGCCGTCTGCGAACAGGTGGAAGATCCGGCAGAAGCGAAAAAGCGCGGCGGCAAGTCGGTGGTCCGGCGCGATGTCGTCCGCCTGGTGACGCCGGGCACCATCACCGAAGAAAAGCTGCTCTCGCCCTCGGAATCCAATTATCTGATGGCGCTCGCCCGCATTCGCGGCGCCTCGGAGCCGCAACTGGCGCTCGCCTGGATCGATATTTCGACCGGCGTTTTCCGTCTCGCCGAGACAGAGCCGTCGCGGCTGCTCGCCGATATCCTGCGCATCGATCCGCGCGAGCTGATCCTGCCGGATACGATATTCCACGATCCGGAGCTCAAGCCGGTCTTCGACGTGCTCGGCCGTACGGCGGTGCCGCAACCCGCCGTCCTCTTCGACAGCGCCAGTGCCGAAGGGCGTATCACGCGGTATTTCGAGGTCTCGACACTCGATGGCTTTGGTTCGTTCACGCGTGCCGAGCTTGCCGCTGCAGCGGCCGCCATTGCATACGTGGAGAAGACCCAGATCTCCGAGCGGCCGCCGCTTGGGCTGCCCGAGCGCGAAAGCGGCGCGTCGACATTGTTCATCGATCCCGCCACCCGCGCCAATCTCGAACTGGTGCGCACGCTTTCCGGCGACCGGAACGGTTCGCTCCTGCGAGCGATCGACCGGACGGTGACCGGCGGCGGTGCGCGTCTGCTTGCCGAGCGGCTGATGTCGCCGCTGACCGCTCCGGTACGAATCAACGAACGGCTGGATTCGATCGGCTTCCTTACTGAGGAGCCTTCCCTTTGCAGCGATCTCAGGACTGCGCTGAAACATGTGCCAGACATGCCGCGCGCCCTTTCACGCCTGGCGCTCGACCGCGGTGGCCCGCGTGATCTCTGGGCGATCCGTCATGGCCTTGGTGCGGCCGCCAGTGTTGCCGATCTGCTCGGAGCCGCATTGCTCCCCGACGAACTGGGAGCGGCACTTGCCGGGCTCCGCGCTCTGCCGGCCGATCTCGAAGCACTGCTTGCCGGCATGCTCTCTGATGAATTGCCGCTGCTGAAGCGCGACGGCGGATTCCTGAGGGAAGGGGCGAATGCCGAGCTGGATGAAGTCCGGGCGCTGCGGGACCAGTCGCGCCGCGTCATTGCCGGATTGCAACTGCAATATGCCGAGGAAACCGGCATCAAATCGCTGAAGATCAAGCACAACAACGTGCTCGGCTATTTCATCGAGGTCACGGCCGGCAATGCCGGGCCAATGACGGACGGCGCCGAAGCCAAGGCGCGCTTCATCCATCGCCAGACCATGGCCAACGCGATGCGCTTCACGACGACCGAGCTTGCCGATCTCGAAAGCCGAATCGCCAATGCCGCCGACAAGGCGCTGGCGATCGAGTTGGCTGCCTTCGACCGCATGGTTGCAGCAGTTGTCGCCGAGGCGGAGGCGATCAAGGCCGGCGCCCGCGCGCTATCGGTGATCGATGTCGCGGCCGGCCTGGCATTGCTTGCCGAGGAACAGGCCTATTGCCGGCCCCTGGTCGACGACTCCAGGATGTTTGCTATCGGCGGCGGCCGCCATCCCGTGGTCGAGCAAGCATTGCGCCGGCAGGCAAGCGGCCCCTTCGTCGCCAACAATTGCGATCTGTCGCCGGCGGCGGGTGGCAAGGACGGCGCGATCTGGCTGCTGACCGGCCCGAACATGGGCGGTAAATCGACCTTCCTGCGCCAGAATGCGCTGATTGCCGTTCTCGCGCAGATGGGTTCGTTTGTCCCTGCCGCCTCCGCTCATATCGGCATTGTCGACCGGCTGTTCTCGCGCGTCGGCGCTTCGGACGATCTGGCGCGCGGCCGCTCGACCTTCATGGTCGAGATGGTCGAGACGGCGGCAATCCTTAACCAGGCGACCGACCGGTCGCTGGTCATCCTCGATGAAATCGGCCGCGGTACAGCGACTTTCGACGGTCTCTCCATTGCCTGGGCGGCGGTCGAGCACCTGCACGAGGCGAACAGATGCCGCGGTCTTTTTGCCACCCATTTCCATGAGTTGACGGTGCTGTCGGAAAAGCTCGGCCGGCTCTCGAACGCTACGATGCGCGTCAAGGAGTGGGATGGCGACGTGATCTTCTTGCACGAGGTCGGCCCGGGTGCGGCCGATCGTTCCTACGGCATCCAGGTGGCGCGGCTCGCCGGCCTGCCGGCGTCGGTGGTGGCGCGCGCCCGCGACGTTCTG
This sequence comes from Rhizobium leucaenae USDA 9039, assembly GCF_000426285.1. GTDB lineage: Bacteria > Pseudomonadota > Alphaproteobacteria > Rhizobiales > Rhizobiaceae > Rhizobium > Rhizobium leucaenae. Next base: position 190,633 of record NZ_AUFB01000003.1, read on the forward strand.
ACGCGTCTCGAAGATGCAGATCGCAAGAACCCCGCTAGCCAACTGATCGACGACCTGCCACTCTTCCAGGTCGCGGTCCGCCGCGAGGAAGTGGCTGGTCGGCGCGGGCCTTCCAAGGTAGAGGAGGCGCTTAAGGCGCTCGATCTTGACGATTTGACGCCACGCGCGGCGCTGGAAGCACTTTACGAACTGAAGAAGACCCTGAACAAGGCCGGCTGACAACAGGCGATTTCCAAGGATAATCCGATGCATATCGAACATCTTCTCGCCGAGGTCCGCATTCTCGCCGAACGTTTTTCGCCGATCGCCGCCCGTGGAAAGATCTGCGGCGAGGGCGATGCGCCGGACTGCGAATCCGACCGCGGGCTTCTCAATATCGCCCTCTCCTGCAGCCGGATTTCGGACATCAGCTCAAGGATCGCCAAGGCCGGCTATTGGGAATGCGAACGGGACATGTTGATGCAGATCGGCGCCCAATCGCGGAATATATTATATAGTATCAACGAACTCAGACGGTCGCTTGAGCTGCCGCAGCCCTAAAACTGCCGATTTCTGCATCGACAGCCGTCACGCTTCGTCAACTTTGACCCGATAGAACTTTCGGAGCCGTTCGCTCCGGATATTTGGTCTAGGCTGAATTAGAGGATTCGGGCGTAGAATGCCTGTGTCAATCGCCGGGCAAAAAGGCTATAGCGCATGCAGACGAAAAGACAGGCGCGCCAGCAATGGGCCGCGGTCAACGAACAGGATCCCGGTCGGCCGAGCATGGTAAAGCATGACATCGATTTTTCCGTCATTCTCGACGTCTCTGCGCTGAGGGCGGAATGCGAGACCCTCGCCAAGCGTTATGAGGACAAGAAGGACGAGCGCCCCGCTCTTCTTGCCTTGTTGAAGAAGGCGAGCCAGGAAGGCCGCGAAAAGGCGCGCCGCCTGCTTTCCGAGGACGGCAGCGGGCTCGAATGTGCGCACCGCATTTCCTGGCTGCAGGACCAGATCATCACCGTTCTCTACGACTTCACGGTTAGCCACGTCCATCCGAAGCAGAAGGGCAGCTTCGCAATCACCGCTGTCGGCGGCTACGGCCGCGACACGCTAGCGCCCGGCTCGGATATCGACCTTCTCTTCCTCTTCCAGCCGAAGCCGGAAGACGAGACGCACAAGGCGGTCGAGTTCATTCTCTATATGCTGTGGGACATGGGCTTCAAGGTCGGCCACGCCACCCGCACCGTCGAAGAATGCATGCGCCAGGCAAAGTCCGATATGACGGTGCGCACCGCCATCCTTGAAACGCGCTATATCTGTGGCAACGAACCCTTGGCGCGCGAACTGGAAACGCGTTTCGACAAGGAAATCGTCACCAACACCGGGCCGGAATTCATCGCTGCGAAACTTGCCGAGCGCGATGAGCGTCATCGCAAGGCCGGCGATACCCGCTATCTGGTCGAGCCGAACGTCAAGGAAGGCAAGGGCGGTCTGCGCGACCTTCATACCCTGTTCTGGATCTCGAAATATTACTACCATGTCCGCGATCCGGCCGAACTGGTAAAACTGGGCGTGCTCTCGAAGCAGGAATACCGTCTTTTCCAGAAGGCCGAGGATTTCCTCTGGGCCGTGCGCTGCCACATGCACTTCCTGACCGGCAAGGCGGAGGAGCGGCTTTCCTTCGATATCCAGCGTGAGATTGCCGAGGCGCTTGGCTATCACGCCCGCCCTGGCCTTTCCGCCGTCGAACGTTTCATGAAGCACTACTTCCTCGTCGCCAAGGATGTCGGCGATCTCACCCGCATCCTCTGCGCGGCACTGGAGGACCAGCAGGCCAAGGCGACGCCGGGCTTATCGGGCGTCATCAGTCGCTTTGCCCATCGCTTGCGAAAGATCCCCGGCACGCTCGAATTCGTCGAGGATCGCGGCCGGATTGCGCTTGCCAATCCCGATGTCTTCAAGCGCGATCCGGTGAACCTGATCCGGCTGTTCTTCGTTGCGGATATCCATGGGCTTGAGTTTCATCCCGACGCGCTGAAGCGCGTCACCCGTTCGCTGGGCCTGGTCGACAACGACCTGCGCGAAAACGAAGAGGCGAACCGTCTGTTCCTGGCGATCCTGACCTCGAAGCGCGATCCCGCGTTGATCCTGCGCCGTATGAACGAGGCCGGCGTGCTCGGCCGCTTCATTCCGGAATTCGGCAAGATCGTCTCGATGATGCAGTTCAACATGTATCATCACTATACGGTCGACGAGCACCTGATCCGCACCGTCGACGTGCTTTCGGAGATCGATAGGGGCAAGGCGGAGGATATCCATCCGCTGACCAATAAACTGATGCCGAGTATAGAAGACCGCGATGCGCTCTATGTCGCCGTTCTGCTGCACGACATCGCCAAGGGCCGCGAGGAAGATCACTCCGAGGCCGGCGCCAAGGTCGCCCGCAAGCTTTGCCCGCGTTTCGGCCTGACGCCGAAGCAGACGGAAATGGTCGTCTGGCTGATCGCGGAGCATCTGACGATGTCGATGGTCGCCCAGACGCGCGACCTGACGGACCGCAAGACCATCATCGATTTTGCCGATAGGGTGCAGTCGCTCGACCGGCTGAAGATGCTGCTGATCCTGACCGTATGCGACATCCGCGCCGTTGGCCCCGGTGTATGGAACGGCTGGAAGGGCCAGCTTCTGCGTACGCTTTATTACGAGACCGAACTGCTGCTCGCCGGTGGTTTCTCGGAAGTGTCGCGCAAGGAGCGGGCGCAAGAGGCAGCCAAGGCGCTCGAAAACGCGCTGGGAGACTGGAGCCAGAAGGACCGCAAGGCCTATGTCAAGCTGCACTACCAGCCCTATCTTCTTTCCGTGCCGCTGGAAGATCAGATCCGCCATACGCAATTCATTCGCCAGACCGACAAATCCGGCCAGGTGCTCGCGACCATGGTGCGCACCGACAGCTTCCATGCCATTACCGAAATCACCGTGCTCTCGCCGGACCATCCGCGCCTCCTGACGGTTATCGCTGGGGCCTGCGCTGCCGCGGGCGCCAACATCGCCGATGCGCAGATTTTCACGACGTCTGACGGGCGCGCGCTCGACACCATCCATGTCAGCCGCGAATTCCCCGACGATGCCGACGAGCTGCGGCGCGCCGCCACCATCGGCAAAATGATCGAGGACGTGCTTGCCGGCCGCAAGCGCCTGCCGGAAGTCATCGCCACCCGCACCAAGAACCGCCGCAAGAACAAGGCTTTCGTCATCCCGCCGTCGGTGACGATTTCCAACAGCCTGTCCAACAAGTTTACCGTCATCGAGGTGGAATGCCTCGACCGCCCCGGTCTACTGTCGGAAATCACCGCGGTTCTCTCGGACCTGTCGCTCGATATCCAGTCGGCGCGCATCACCACCTTCGGCGAAAAGGTCATCGACAGCTTCTATGTGACCGATCTCGTCGGACAGAAAATCTCCAACGAAAACAAGCGAGCCAACATCACCGCGCGTCTGAAGGCGGTGATGGCCGGCGAAGAGGATGAGATGCGCGAGCGTATGCCGTCCGGCATCATCGCGCCCGTCGCCACGCGCTCGTCCGCCGTTGAAAAGCTCGATACGGAAACTGAAAAGAAAGCCGGTTCAGCCGCATGAGCCTCGTCAAGAAATTCATCACCGTCGGCGGCGCGACGCTCGGCAGCCGCATCTTCGGGTTCGCACGCGAAACGCTGATGGCCGCCGCCCTCGGCACGGGGCCGATGGCCGACGTGTTCTACGCCGCCTTCCGCTTTCCGAATCTGTTCCGCCGGCTTTTCGCCGAAGGTGCCTTCAACGCGGCCTTCGTGCCGCTCTTCGCCAAGGAGATCGAGGCAAACGGCATCGAGGGTGCCAAGCGCTTTTCCGAGGAAGTCTTCGGCGTTCTCTTCTCGGTCCTGCTGCTGATCACCATCGTCATGGAACTGGCCATGCCGCTCCTGGTCCGTTGGGTCATCGCGCCTGGTTTCGCTGACGATGCTGAGAAATTCGACCTGACGGTCCGGTTGGCCGCCGTGATGTTCCCCTATCTCATGTCGATGTCGCTGACGGCGATGATGAGCGGCATGCTGAATTCGCTGCATCATTTCTTCGCCGCCGCCGTGGCTCCGATCTTCCTCAATCTCGTGATGATCAGCGCGCTGTTCTATGCGATTTATTACGGCGCCGATCCGCTGGCCACCGCCTGGTACCTGTCCTGGTCGGTGCTGGTGGCAGGCGTGCTGCAACTGGCCGTCGTCTATATCGGCGTGCGCCATGCCGGCATCAGTATCGGCCTGCGCTTTCCGCGCTTCACGCCCAATGTCAAGCGGCTCCTGCTTCTTGCCATCCCCGCGGCCATCACCGGCGGCGTCACCCAGATCAATCTGGTAATCGGCCAGGCGATCGCCTCGGGCAAGGAAGGCGCGATCGCCGCCCTGCAATATGCAGACCGCATTTACCAGCTACCGCTCGGCGTCGTCGGCGTCGCGGTCGGAATCGTGCTTCTGCCGGAACTGGCCCGTTCGCTGAAGTCAGGCCATATCAAGGAAGCCGCCAATATCCAGAACCGCTCGATCGAATTCGTGCTGTTCTTGACCCTGCCGGCCGCTGTCGCCCTCTGGCTTCTCTCCGACGATATCATCCGCGTGCTTTACGAGCGCGGCGCCTTTAACCCGAACAATACAACGCTGGTCGGCTCCATCCTCGCCATCTTCGGCCTGGGCCTACCTGCTTTCGTGCTGATCAAGGCGCTGCAGCCCGGCTTTTATGCCCGCGAAGATACGAAATCGCCGATGCGCTACACGGCGGTCGCCGTCTTCGTCAATTCGGCGCTATCCATACTACTTTTCCCGGTGCTGGCCGAACGTGGCATCGCGCTCGCCGAGGCGGTTGCCGGATGGCTGAACGCTGTGCAGCTCTTCGTCGTGCTCTATCGCCGCGGACATCTCACCTGGGAATGGTCGCTGGCGCGCCGGACCGTCATGCTGCTTGTCTCCTCCGCCGTCATGGGCGGCGTCATCATATATTTGTCTCATCGCTGGGAGCCCCTTCTGGGGTCCGGCTCGACGCTGCTCACCAAGACCGGCGTCCTGGGCTTGCTCATATTGATTGCGATGGTGGTGTATTTCGCTGTCGCCTTCCTGATCGGCGGCGTGGACTTGGGCATGATCCGCCGCAATTTGAAGCGCAAGCGACCAGCTCCTGCGCCGGACGCAAAAGCGGTGAATGGGGAGTAAGCGGCAAATCAGAGGACGGTGAATGTCGGACCTCCGGCACCCCCCTCTGTCCCTTTCGGGACATCTCCCCCACATTGAGGGGGAGATCGTTGGGAGTTTGCCGTGCTTTCTGCTAAAGCGATAAATTCAAGCTCAGCAGATGCGATACTTGTTTGGTGCGAGAGGCTGCCGCGCGTTACCAATCTCCCTCCTTGTGGGGGAGATGTCACGACAGTGACAGAGGGGTGTGCAATCTCCGCAAACGCGCAATCAATTTGGTTCCAGAGCCCTCCCATGCCCCAATCCCTCTTCCTGATCACCCTCGTCGTAGACGACTACGACCGCGCCAAAGCCTTCTATTGCGATTGCCTCGGCTTCGATTGCCTGCAGGACGAAATACAGCCGGAAGGAAAGCGCTGGGTCGTCATCAAGCCGAAAGGCGGCGAAGGAGCCGCGTTGCTGCTCGCCCAGGCAACCGACGACAAACAGAGGGCGGCGATCGGCAACCAGACCGGCGGCCGCGTCGGCTTCTTCCTCAAGACGGACGATTTTGTCCGTGACCATGCGGCGATGACTGCAAAGGGCGTGCGGTTTCTGGAGCCGCCGCGCCATGAGGTTTACGGCACGGTGGCGGTCTTTTCCGATCCCTATGGCAACACCTGGGACCTGATCCAGCATTCTTCGTGAGACTCCGCCAGATATCCTCTTGATCCCTGCCTGCACGGCGTGCATAAGCCCGGCCGATACCAGAGGTCGAGCGCGAGCTCGCCCAGGCCCTCCACCAGCCTTTTGAGGACGACATGACCGAATTCAAGCAGCTCGTATTCTCCGGCGTCCAGCCGACCGGCAATCTCCATCTCGGCAACTATCTCGGCGCGATCCGCAAGTTCGTGGCCCTGCAGGCCAACAACGACTGCATCTACTGCGTGGTCGACATGCATGCGCTGACGGCTCAGCTCGTGCATGAGGACATGCCGGGACAGATCCGTTCGATCACCGCCGCCTTCCTCGCCGCCGGCATCGACCCCGAAAAGCATATCGTCTTCAATCAGTCCGCCGTTCCGCAGCACGCCGAGCTCGCCTGGATCTTCAACTGCGTCGCCCGTATCGGCTGGATGAACCGCATGACGCAGTTCAAGGACAAGGCCGGCAAGGACCGCGAGCAGGCCTCGCTCGGCCTCTACGCCTATCCGAGCCTGATGGCGGCCGATATTCTCGTCTATCGCGCCACGCACGTGCCGGTCGGCGACGACCAGAAGCAGCATCTGGAACTGACGCGCGACATCGCCATGAAGTTCAATCTGGACTACATGGAGCATATCCGCCGCTCTGGCTACGGCATCGACATCACCGTCGGTGACGAGCCTGTGCATGCCTATTTCCCGATGGTCGAGCCGCTGATCGAAGGGCCGGCGCCGCGCGTCATGTCACTCCGCGACGGCACCAAGAAGATGTCGAAATCAGATGCTTCCGACCTGTCGCGCATCAATCTGCTCGACGACGAAGAGAATATCTCGAAGAAGATCCGCAAGGCCAAGACCGATCCGGATGGCTTGCCGAGCGAGATCGCAGGTCTTGCCGGCCGGCCGGAAGCCGACAATCTTGTCGGCATCTATGCCGCTCTTGCCGACAGATCGAAGGCCGACATTCTCTCGGAATTCGGCGGCCAGCAGTTCTCGGTCTTCAAGCCGGCACTGGTCGATCTCGCCGTGCATGTGCTCTCTCCGATCACGGGCGAAATGCGCCGCCTGATGGCCGATCCCGGCCATATCGACGCCATCCTGCGCGACGGCAGCAACCGTGCGAGAGCCCGCGCCGAAGTGACGATGAAGCAAGTCCGCGACATTATCGGCTTTATCTACTGAGAGAAAAATACCTTCTCCCCGGCGGGGAGAAGGATGCCCAAAGGGCAGGTTGAGGGGGGCGTTACAGGCTGCGCCGTGTCCCCATCGATTTGTCGATTTGCCGGCAACCCCCTCGACACGCGTCCTGAGCCTGTCGAAGGGGCCGCGCGACCTTCTCCTCGATGGGGCGATGGCATAAAACAGGGGCTTGCCATGGCACGGATTTCGATGTCAGACTTGGCCCATGGTATCAAAACGTCTCTCACGGCTCGAAGGTCATCGCCGCAAGTTCATGGCGGTCATCGACGGTACTCCCGAATGCCAGCGTGCCGTCCACTATGCCGGCCGGCGCGCCAAGAATTCCAACGGCGGCCTTGTGCTCCTGTTTGTGATCCCCGAAGGCGATTTTCAGCAATGGCTGGGTGTCGAGGAGATCATGCGGGCTGAAGCGCGCGAGGAGGCCGAGGCGGCGACGGCCAAGGCGGCGCAGATCGTGCGCGAGAATATCGGCATCGATCCGGAGATCGTCATTCGCGAAGGCTCTGCCGCTGAGCAGATCAATGCGGTGATCGAGGAAGACCGGGATATCGCGCTCCTCGTTCTCGCCGCCGGTTCGGCCAAGGAAGGGCCAGGACCGCTGGTGTCTTCGATTGCCGGGCGTGCCGCGGCCTTCCCGATTCCCGTCACGGTGCTGCCGGATACGCTGACGAACGAGGAAATCGACGCGCTGAGCTGAGTCCTTTAGGGCTAATTCTTGAGAATCAGTCTCTTGAATAGCGCGGCCAAAAAGCCTATTTTCTTTTGAAATATTCTAAACTCGGACACCACTGAAGTGGCATGGGCCTTCGGTCCGCCGCATGGAGATCAAGATGTTCATTCAGACCGAAGCGACGCCGAACCCGGCGACCTTGAAGTTCCTGCCGGGCAAGGTGGTGATGGAAAGCGGCACGGCCGAATTCCGCAGCGCCGAGGAAGCCGAAGTCTCGCCGCTCGCTGCCCGCATCTTCGATGTACCGGGTGTCAGCGGCGTCTATTTCGGCTACGACTTCATCTCCGTCTCCAAGGAAAACCAGGAATGGCAGCATCTGAAGCCCGCCATCCTCGGTTCGATCATGGAGCATTTCATGTCCGGCAAGCCGGTCATGGGCGAAAGCTCGGTTCTTTCCGAAGCGCAGGATGCCGGCGGCGAGTTCTTCGATGAAGGCGACGAATCGATCGTGCTGACCATCAAGGAATTGCTCGAAACCCGCGTTCGTCCGGCTGTCGCTCAGGATGGCGGCGATATCACCTTCCGCGGCTTCCGTGATGGCAAGGTCTACCTCAATATGAAGGGCTCCTGCTCGGGCTGCCCCTCGTCGACCGCAACATTGAAGCATGGCATACAGAATTTGCTGCGCCATTTCGTCCCGGAAGTGCAGGAAGTCGAAGCCGTCTAAGCATGATCCCCAAACGTGCGCAGCGGTTTTTGGATAAGATTGTGCAAAAACAGATTTTGAAGTTCAGTGATGGCTTAGAGCTAAATCACTGCGCTTCAAATTCGGCCTTTTCGGAAAAATTGTGATGATCGTACTGGCGCTCGACACGGCAGGTGTGGATTGCGCTGCCGCTGTGTATGATAGCGGTAGTGATTCTGTGATGGGGGAGGTCACGGAAACGATCGGGCGAGGGCATGCCGAGCATTTGATGGATGTTGTCGACCGGGCGCTGGCTGAAGCCGATATAGCGCTCGCGGCAGTGGAGCGTGTGGTCGTGACCGTCGGTCCAGGCTCCTTCACCGGCATCCGCAACGGCGTCGCCGCCGCCCGCGGTTTCGCGCTTTCCCTGAATATTCCCGCTGTCGGCGTCACCACCCTCGAGGTTATGGCCGCTGCCGCCCGGGAGACGAAACCGGGTAGATCGGTTCTGGCCGCCATCGATGCCAAGCGCGAGGAGATCTATCTCCAGGCCTTCGATGCCGATGGCCATCCTCTGGACGAGGCGCGCGCCGTGACAACAGATGAAGCGCGGGCGATCGCGGCTGCTTTCGACGGCGTCGTCACCGGCTCGGCTGTTGCCCGGCTGAGCGATTCTCGGCCGCCAGCACGGCCGGATGCCTTTCCCATCGCCACCGTCGCCAGGCTGGGCGCTGTCAAATCTGTCAGCGAAAAGCCGAAGCCGCTTTATCTTCGCGGACCCGACGCCCGGCCGCAGGCGGGGTACGCAGTCGCCAGGGTATGACTATGTTCGAATCCTATCTCACCCTGAAAGCCGAATACGAGATCGTTCCGATGCAGTTGCAGGATTGCGCTGAGGTGGCAGCCTTGCATGGCGAACGTTTTTCGCGGGTGTGGGAGGAAAGCGAGTTTCAAAATCTGCTGTCGCAGAACACGACCTTCGGCTTTGTCGCCCGTCAGACCAACGCCATCCTGAAAAAGCCGCTTCCCGGCTTCGTCCTGGCGCGGCAGGCGGCGGGCGAGGCGGAAATCCTGACGGTTGCCGTCAACGCCAAGCTGGGCCGTGCGGGCCTCGGCTGGCGGCTGATGCAGGCGGCGTTGCGCGAGGCACGCAACCGCGGCGGCGAAACCATGTTTCTGGAAGTCGATGGTGGCAATCAGCCGGCCGTCGGTCTTTACCGCAAACTCGGCTTCGAAACGGTCGGCGAACGCAAGGCCTATTATGTCGCTGAAAACGGCGCCAAATCGTCGGCGCTTGTCATGCGCCGCGTTCTTCGCTAGTCCGTTGTCATAGACGAACAGGCCGAAGACCGTATTCAATGAACGATCCCGTAAAATCCCTTGAGGAGCTTTGCGCCGAGCGCGGCATGCGCATGACGGAGCAGCGGCGGGTCATTGCGCGCATCATCGAGAGTTCAGAAGATCATCCCGACGTCGAGGAGCTGCACCGCCGCTCCGTCAAGGTGGATGCGAAGATCTCGATTTCGACGGTCTACCGCACCGTAAAGCTTTTCGAGGATGCCGGCATCATCGCACGCCATGATTTTCGTCACGGGCGTTCGCGTTACGAGACCGTGCCGGAAGAGCACCACGATCACCTGATCGATCTGAAGAGCGGCGACGTGATCGAATTCCACTCGCCGGAGATCGAGGCGCTGCAGGAGCGCATTGCCCGCGAACACGGCTTCAAGCTCGTCGACCATCGGCTGGAACTCTACGGTATTCCGCTTAAAAAGGATGAGCCCGCCAAGAAGGACGAACGCTGAAGTGGCGGCGGTCGTGCGGGAGCGGATGATTTGATAACCTGGCTGCGCGTCGGCTGTGCCGTCATCGTTATCTCTGTTGTGAGCCTCGTCCTGCTGCCGCTGCAGATTCTTTGCCTGCGCTTCGACTGGAAGCTCAGGCGCTATCTGCCGCGCTACTGGCATCGCATCATCTGCTACTGGCTCGGCATCCGCATCCATGTCGTCGGAGAGCTTGAACGTCGCCGGCCGCTGATGCTCGCCTCGAACCACGCGTCCTGGCTCGATATTCTGGTGCTTTCCGCCGTTGCCGACGTCGCCTTCATCGCAAAATCGGAAGTGCGGGATTGGCCGATCTTCGGTCTCTTCGCTCAATGGCAGAAGAGCGTGTTCATCGAACGCGAGCAGAAGCGCAAGACCGGCAATCAGGTGAGTGAGATCGCCGAGCGCATGGCCGATGGTGAGATCATGGTGCTGTTTCCGGAAGGCACGACCTCGGATGGCAATCGCCTGCTCGACGTCAAATCCTCGCTGTTCGGCGCGGCCGCCGCCGCTTTGCCGAAGACGCCGGATGCCGTCGTTCACGTCCAGCCGGTCGCGGTTGCCTATACCCGTGTCCATGGCGTTGCCATGGGCCGTTATTATCGCCCCATTGCGGCTTGGCCGGGCGATATTGAGCTTGTGCCGCATCTGAAGGGCATCTTTGCCTGCGGGGCGATCGATGTTGACGTCTGCTTCGGCGAGGCGGTGGATTATCGCGCGGATACCAACCGCAAGGAGGTCAGCGCCACCGTGGCGCGGCGCATCCGCACCATGCTGGCAAGCCGGTTGCTTGGCCGCGAGATCGCCTGATATTCCGGCACTTTTAACTTTTTCATTTTCTCCAGAAGCAAAAGCCACTACATAGCGGCCATGACCAAGGACAGTGTACTTCTCGATGCCCCGCAGCCCAATGCTTTGGAGCTTGGCCTGCGCGATGGCTCCAACAGCCGTAAGGTTTTCATCAAGACCTACGGCTGCCAGATGAATGTCTACGACTCGACGCGGATGAGCGATGCGCTTGCCCGTGATGGCTACGAGCCGACCGAGGACATGGAAGAAGCTGATCTTGTCCTGCTGAATACCTGCCACATCCGCGAAAAGGCGGCCGAAAAGGTCTATTCGGCGCTCGGGCGCCTGCGCGAAATGAAGAAGCGCAAGGCAGCCGACGGCCGCGACATGATGATCGGCGTCACCGGCTGCGTTGCCCAGGCCGAGGGCGAGGAAATCCTCCGCCGTGCGCCTGCTGTCGATGTCGTCATCGGCCCGCAGACCTATCACCGCCTGCCGGAGGCGCTGCGCCGCGCCAAGGAAGGCCAGCGCGTCGTCGATACCGAATATGCCATCGAGGATAAGTTCGAACATCTGCCGACGCCTGAGAAGGCGAAGATCCGCGCTCGCGGTGTCACTGCCTTCCTGACCGTGCAGGAGGGTTGCGATAAGTTCTGCACTTTCTGTGTCGTACCCTACACGCGCGGCTCCGAAGTCTCCCGTCCAGTCGCCCAGATCGTCGAAGAGGCTGAAAAACTTGTGGATGGCGGTGTGAGCGAAATCACGCTGCTCGGCCAGAATGTCAATGCCTGGCACGGCACCGGCCCCACGGGCGAAGCCTGGAGCCTCGGTGATCTGCTCTACCGGCTGGCGGAAATTCCGGGGCTTGCCCGGCTGCGTTATACCACCAGCCACCCGCGCGATATGGACGACCGGCTGATAGCGGCTCATCGCGATTTGCGCACCTTGATGCCCTATCTGCATCTGCCGGTTCAGTCCGGTTCCGACCGCATCCTCAAAGCGATGAATCGGCGCCATACGGCGGCGGAATATCTCGTCTTGCTCGAAAAAATCCGTGCGGCACGGCCGGATATCGCCCTTTCGGGTGATTTCATTGTCGGTTTCCCGGGGGAGACAGAGCAGGATTTTGCGGATACACTTCGTCTGGTGGAGGAGGTGAACTATGCGCAAGCCTTCTCGTTTAAATATTCGACGCGCCCAGGAACGCCGGGTGCGGAATTGAAGGGCCAAGTGCCGGAAGAGATCAAGGCGGAACGGCTAGAACGGTTGCAGGCGCTGCTTTTGAAGCAGCAGCACGCTTTCGCTGATGCGTGTGTCGGCAAAGTGGTTGATATACTGCTGGAAAAGCCGGGCCGCATGCCGGGGCAGTTGATCGGCCGGTCTCCTTGGCTGCAATCTGTGAATGTTGATGCAAAAGCATCGCAAATCGGTGACATTATCAACGTACGAATCACCGGAACCAGCACCAACAGCCTTTTTGCTGAATTGCTCTAGGTTCCGGACCGGCATAAGGAGCCACACCGCTTGAACGGACAGGAATTGGTTTCTTCTTCATCGCGCCAGCCACGCACCGCGAGCGACGCCAATCACTTCATCCTGACGTTCGAGAACAATCGCTTCGCCAGCGAACTTTTCGGACAGTTCGACCAGAATTTGAAGCTGCTCGAGGAGCGTCTGGGCATCGACGCACGCGCTCGTGGCAATTCCGTCATCATCACCGGCGACGTGCTGGCCACCAACCAGGCGCGCCGGACACTCGATTATCTCTATGAGAAGCTACAGAAAGGTGGGAATGTGGAGCGCTCCGACGTGGAAGGAGCAATCCGCATGGCGGTTGCCGCCGACGACCAACTGACGCTGCCGACGATGGAGAAAAAAGCCAAGCTGACGATGGCGCAGATTTCGACGCGCAAGAAGACGATCATCGCGCGCACGCCGACTCAGGACGCCTATATCAGGGCGATGGACCGGTCCGAAATGGTTTTCGGTGTCGGCCCGGCCGGCACGGGCAAGACTTATCTCGCGGTTGCCCACGCCGCTCAGCTTTTGGAGCGCGGCGCGGTCGAGAAGATCATCCTGTCGCGCCCGGCCGTCGAAGCCGGCGAGCGTCTGGGCTTCCTGCCCGGCGATATGAAGGAAAAGGTCGACCCTTATCTGCGCCCTCTCTATGACGCGCTTTACGATATGATGCCCGGCGACAAGGTCGAGCGCGCCATCACCGCAGGCGTCATTGAAATCGCTCCGCTCGCCTTCATGCGCGGCCGCACACTTGCCAACGCCGCCGTCATTCTCGACGAGGCGCAGAACACCACCTCGATGCAGATGAAGATGTTCCTGACGCGTCTCGGCGAGAATTCGCGCATGATCATCACCGGCGACCCCAGCCAGATCGACCTGCCGCGCGGCGTCAAATCCGGCCTCGTAGAAGCCTTGCAGCTCCTGAATGACGTTGAAGGGATAAGCATAATCCGCTTCAAGGACACCGACGTCGTCCGCCATCCGCTGGTGGCGCGCATCGTCAGGGCCTACGACTCGAACTACGCCGCTCCTGTTGAGGGCAACGGGGTCGATCCGCAAATCTAATGGCCGATCTCGATATACAGATCAGCGTCGAAGAGGGCGGCTGGCCCTCCGAGGGCGAATTGCAGGCCTTGGCCGAGCGCGTATTGGGCGCGGCCGCGACGTATCTTGAGACAAACGAGAAGCAGCCTTTTCCGAAAATGGCGCCTGAATTGTCGCTGGTCTTCACCGACGATGCCTCGATCCGCGAGATCAATGCAGAATGGCGAGAGCAGGACAAGGCGACCAACGTCCTGTCTTTCCCCGCTTTTCCGCTCGTGCCAGGTGGTAAACCCGGCCCGATGCTCGGCGACATCATCATCGCCAAAGAGACGGTGGAGCGCGAGGCGGCCGAGCTGGAAAAAAGTTTTGACGACCATCTGACCCATTTGATGGTGCATGGTTTCTTGCATCTCTTCGGCTACGACCATATGAATAATAGCGAAGCCGAAAGAATGGAGGGGCTGGAGACTCGCATTTTGGCGGGGCTTGGCCTATCTGATCCCTATGCGGGGCAGGACCCCATTTGATCTGAACCCTGTCTGATCAGGAACAATGAGCGACTTTACGACAAGACCGGCCGCCGAGGCCAAAGACGGAGCCGAAACTGCCTCCTCCGATGAGGTAGGCAGTAGTAGCGGCAAACGATCACACTCTTCCTTCTGGGCCCGCGCTGCGCGCATTCTGCGCCCAGCCCAGGGTTCGGCGCGTCTGCGCGAGGATCTAGCCGATGCGCTGATGACCAATGCCACCGATGACGACGCCTTCTCGCCGGACGAGCGGGCGATGCTGCACAACATCCTCCGCTTCCGCGAGGTGCGTGTCGAGGACGTCATGGTGCCGCGCGCCGATATCGAGGCGGTCGACCAGAATATCACCATCGGCGAGCTGATGATCCTGTTCGAGGAGAGCGGCCGCTCGCGCATGCCGGTCTATGCCGAAACGCTCGACGATCCCCGTGGGATGGTGCATATCCGCGATCTCCTGTCCTATGTCGCCAAGCAGGCGCGCAACAAGCGCCGCGGCAGCAATGGCAAGGCGGCGGCTTCGGTGTCAGCTGCGGCCGCAAGTCCGGCGGAAAAACCGGCGCGTTCGGCCAAACCGAATTTCGACCTTTCCCGCGTCGATCTTCAGAAGACGCTGGCCGAAGCCGGCATCATCCGAAAAATCCTGTTCGTTCCGCCCTCCATGCTGGCGTCCGATCTTCTCCGCCGCATGCAGGTTAACCGTACGCAGATGGCGCTCGTCATCGACGAATATGGCGGCACCGACGGCCTCGCCTCGCATGAGGATATCGTCGAAATGGTCGTCGGCGATATCGACGACGAACATGACGACGAGGAAGTCATGTTCAAGCGCGTCTCCGAAGACGTCTTCGTTGCCGATGCCCGCGTCGAACTGGAGGAGATCGCCGAAGCGATCGGCCCGGATTTCGACATTAGCGAGCAGGTGGACGAGGTGGATACGCTTGGCGGCCTGATCTTCTCCGCGCTCGGCCGCATTCCGGTTCGCGGCGAGCTCGTCCAGGCACTGCCGGGCTTCGAATTCCATATTCTCGATGCCGATCCGCGCCGCATCAAACGGGTGCGTATCACCCGCAAGCGTCACGCCTTGCGCCGTCGTCCGGCGAAGGCGGAGGGTGAAGGTGGCGTAATCGAGCGCGACCTGCCGTTGCCCGACACGCTTCCCGACGAACCCCCGGCCGAGCAGAAGACTGCCAGCCAATAAATGGCGCTTCAGCAGGACAAATCGCTGCTTTTTTGAAAGACTGCCGCCAATTGATTCGCAGTTTGGACGGAGCGCGCGCATGGAACGGCTTTCGGGCAGGGTAATCCTCGTCTGGGGTTTCAAGCGCACACTTCTCTCCATTCTGGCGGGGGCTGTCGGCGTCCTCGCATTGCCGCCCTTCGGCTTTTTCGCAGCGATGTTTGTTTCCTTCACGCTGCTCGTCTGGCTGCTGGATGGCGCTGCCGCCGGTCCCGATAGCGGCTTCCTCGGACGCCTGTGGCCTGCCTTTGCCATCGGCTGGCTATTCGGCTTCGGCTATTTCGTTGCCGGTCTCTGGTGGCTCGGCCATGCGCTTCTGATCGATGCCGACGAGTTCGCCTGGGCGTTGCCGCTGGCAATCCTCGGCCTGCCGGCGTTTCTGGCGATTTTCTACGGCGTGGCGGCGGCGCTGGCCCGGTTGCTCTGGTCTGACGGTATGGGGCGTATTGCCGCACTCGCTTTCGCCTTTGGACTGGTGGAGTGGCTGCGCAGCTTCCTTTTCACCGGCTTTCCCTGGAATGCCATCGGCTATGGCGCCATGCCCACACCGCTGATGATGCAATCGGCGCATGTGGTGGGCGCACTCGGTGTCACGGTGCTTGCGGTCTTCGTTTTCGCAGCCCCGGCGCTCCTCGGAACACGCCAGGGGCGGGTGCCGGGCATCGGGCTCGCCGTGCTCATCGCCGCTGCACATTTCGGTTACGGCTACTATGCATTGAGCTTGCCGGAACCTCCGGCCGGAGGCAAGGCGGCGCCGGTGGTGCGCATCGTCCAGCCTGCGATCGACCAGGAAGCCAAGATGAACACCGATGCCGATCGCGCCGCCATCTTCGACAAGCATCTCTCGCTCTCGGTCCAGCCCCCCGTCGACGGCGGCAAACGGCCCGACATCATCGTCTGGCCGGAGACCGCCGTCCCCTTCATCCTGACGGATAATCAGGACGCGCTCACCCGCATTGCCGATCAACTCGACGATGATCAGATCCTGATTACCGGCGCCGTTCGCGTCGAGGACATGGGGCCTGGTCTCGAGCCGCGCTATTATAACTCCATCTACGTGATCGATGGCCGCGGCCAGATCATCGGCGCTTCCGACAAGACCCACCTTGTGCCTTTCGGCGAGTATGTGCCCTTCGAAAATATTCTCGGCTATCTCGGAATTCAGAATGTCATCGAGCTGCCGGGCGGCTTTTCCGCCGCCGCCAGCCGGCAGTTGCTGACGCTTCCGAGCGGTATCAAACTCTATCCGTTGATCTGCTACGAGATCATTTTTCCAAATGAGGTGACGCCGGAAATTCGAAAGGCCGACGCGATTTTGAACGTTACGAATGATGCTTGGTTCGGCGATACGCCAGGGCCTTATCAGCATTTCCTTCAGGCGCGGGTAAGAGCGGTCGAACAGGGATTGCCGCTGATTCGCAGCGCCAATACAGGTGTTTCGGCCTATGTCGACGCTCACGGACGTTTGATTTCCGGAATCGACTTTAATGAGCAAGGATTTGTCGACGCTACTTTGAGTAGCGCAACCGGCTCGACAATCGATGATAGAATGCGAAATGCGTACTTCTGGTTGGCCATCGGGCTAGTCGGTATAATCGCTTTGATTTCACGCATGGGTTTTATTTCCAGGGCGAATTGACCAAAAAACCCTAAAATTGCATAGTGGTTGTCGTCTGCCTTTTGAACGTAAACTAAAAGCCTGGTGGGGCGTCGGCTGCAACGTAGCGTTATAGGGGTGGTTAAGGGAACCGGGTGGCAGGACCTGAATTCAACCTATGTTAGGGCAATACGATGATTGAGAACAAAAAGAAGCCGAACCCGATCGACATCCATGTCGGTAGCCGCATCCGCCTTCGACGCACCATGCTGGGCATGAGCCAGGAAAAGCTTGGCGAAAGTCTCGGAATTACCTTTCAGCAGATTCAGAAGTATGAGAAGGGCACCAACCGCGTTGGCGCCAGCCGTCTTCAAAATATCTCCAGCATTCTTAACGTTCCGGTTTCCTTTTTCTTCGAGGACGCTCCGGGTGAACAGGCGGCAACCGTTGGCGGCATGGCCGAAGCCTCCAGTTCCAACTACGTGGTCGATTTCCTCTCTTCCTCCGAAGGGTTGCAGCTTAACCGCGCTTTCGTGAAGATCTCCGACGGCAAGGTCCGTCGCAAGGTGGTCGAGCTCGTCAAGGCGCTCGCGGCCGAAGCCGACGCCGAATAAACGTTTCGAGGCACCGCTCCGGCGGCAAAGTCGTCAGGCGGTCATTTTGGCCGCCTTTTTCATGTTTATGGCAAAATTTTATCACTTACGCCGGGATATAAAGATATATTTATGTCCTTCTGCGACTTGTTTTTCGCGCTCGACACGAATATCAAAAGCGAAGATTTGTTCTTTGAGGGGAATCCCATATGCGCGCGAATTATCTGTTTACCAGCGAGTCTGTTGCCGAAGGTCACCCGGATAAAGTCTGTGACCGCATTTCCGACGAAATCGTCGATCTGGTCTACCGCGAAGCGGCAAAGACAGGCGTCAATCCCTGGGGCGTGCGCATTGCCTGCGAGACCCTTGCCACTACCAACCGGGTCGTCATCGCCGGCGAAGTTCGTCTGCCGCCGAGCCTGATGAAGAAGGACAAGGACGGCAAGGACGTCATCAATCCCTCGAAGTTCAAGGCCGCTGCCCGCCGCGCCATCAAGGATATCGGCTACGAGCAGGACGGCTTCCACTGGAAGAAGGCGCGCATCGACGTGCTTCTGCACTCGCAGTCCGCCGACATCGCCCAGGGCGTCGACAATGCCGCTGACCAGCAGGGCGACGAAGGTGCCGGCGACCAGGGCATCATGTTCGGCTATGCCTGCCGCGAAACGCCTGACCTCATGCCGGCGCCGATCTACTATTCGCACAAGATCCTGCAGCTTCTCGCTACCGCGCGCAAGAAGGGTGACGGCGAAGTCGCCAAGCTTGGCCCCGACGCCAAGAGCCAGGTGACCGTTCGTTACGTCGACGGCAAGCCGAGCGAAGTGACCTCGATCGTGCTTTCCACCCAGCATCTCGACGATAGCTGGGATTCGGCAAAGGTCCGTGCCGTCGTCGAACCCTATATCCGCGAGGCGCTCGGTGAGCTGCGGATTGCGACCGACTGCAACTGGTACATCAACCCCACCGGCAAGTTCGTTATCGGCGGTCCGGATGGTGATGCAGGCCTGACGGGCCGTAAGATCATCGTCGACACCTACGGCGGTGCTGCTCCGCACGGCGGCGGCGCTTTCTCCGGCAAGGACACGACCAAGGTCGACCGTTCCGCGGCCTATGCTGCACGCTATCTCGCAAAGAACGTCGTTGCAGCCGCTCTTGCCGACCGCTGCACCATCCAGCTCTCCTATGCCATCGGCGTTGCCCAGCCGCTGTCGATCTATGTCGACCTGCACGGCACCGGCAAGGGCGTCAGCGAAGACCAGATCGAAGCGGCGATCCGTAAGAACATGGACCTGTCGCCGACCGGCATCCGCCGCCATCTCGACCTCAACAAGCCGATCTACGCGAAAACCTCGGCTTACGGCCATTTCGGCCGCAAGGCAGGCCGCGACGGCTCCTTCTCCTGGGAGCGCACGGACCTCGTCAAGGCGTTGAAGGAAGCCGTGAAGACCCGGGAAGCTGCATGACCGATACCGAGCGCCGGTCGCGGGCGACGGAAGCATTCTTCGGCCGGCGCAAGGGGAAAGCCTTGCGCGGCCAGCAGGCCGAACGGCTGGAAGCGCTGCTGCCGCAATATCTGGTCGATCTTTCCGCACCTGCGCCGCAGCCGCTGAATAATCTGTTCCAGGTGCCGACGGAGCGTTTGCGCCTGGAAATCGGCTTCGGCGGCGGCGAGCACCTGATCCACCGGGCACTGGAATATCCAGCTACCGGCTTCATCGGCGTCGAGCCCTTCGTCAATTCCATGCAGAAATTGCTTGCTCGCGTCGATGAGACCGGTGTGCGCAACATCCGTGTCTATCATGATGACGCGACGCAACTGCTGGATTGGCTGCCGGACGCCTGCCTCGACCAGATCGATCTGCTCTATCCCGATCCCTGGCCGAAGAAAAAACATTGGAAGCGCCGCTTTGTCTCGCAGGTGAATCTCGACCGCTTCCATCGCGTCCTGAAACCCGGCGCTCTCTTCTGCTTCGCCTCCGATATCGACACCTATGTCAACTGGACGCTGCAGCATTGCCACGCCCATGGCGGCTTTGAATGGGCGGCAAACAATGCCAGCGACTGGCTGACGCCCTATGAGGGTTGGCCGAGCACGCGCTATGAGGCAAAGGCCCGCCGAGAGGGGCGGTCTTCGGCTTACCTGACGTTCAAGAGAGTTTGAGCGGCAATTCCTTCTGCGGCTTTCGCAATTTCACGGCAAGAAATCGCTCAAATCCACCTGCTCCTCGCCGGGCGGCGGAGTTACCTGTACGTGGACATCGTAGCGTGAAGGTGAAGTTACGCCGTTTTCTCGAACGGAGAAGGATGCGTCAGCACGGGTTGAGGTGCGATGCGCCGAAAGGGGTGAACCCGTGTATCAGGATGGAAATGCTTTGACGCAATCGAAGGTCATAGCCGCAGCACCTCGATAAGCGCCGGCAGAAACTCAATGCAAGCTGACAGTCTTCAACTCGTCCTCGGCAGCTTTGTAGAACGTGCTGGAGCGGTTGTCGGTGAGAAGGATGGGGGTGCCGTCGGCGCCGAAGAGCGCCCAGAGATCGACACTCGGGTCGATGTCCGGCGCCTCGGGGAAACAACGGGAAACTTCCTCCGAATGCATCTTTCTGACATAGGCAACCTCGCCGGCACCGATGTTGGCGAGTTCGGATTGGGTCAAGCGGGCAGTGGCTTCTCTCAAAAGCATGTTCGTACCTCCAGCATGAGAGACCAACGGCAATCAGCCGTTGTCTTACTGTGATACCGAAATGTTAATTTTCTTTACCATCCGGTCCGGTTCCGGCCGAATGAGATCGACGGAAAGCAGGCCGTTCTTCAAGGCGGCGCCGAGCACGTGCATGCCCTCGGCCAAAACGAAAACGCGCTGAAACTGACGGGCCGCAATGCCGCGATAGAGATAATCGCGTTCCTCCTGCTCCACCTGCCGCCCGCGGATCAAAAGCTGGTTTTCTTCCGTGGTGATATCGAGCTCGTCTTCCGAAAAGCCCGCAACCGCAAGCGTGATGCGCAGGCGCTCCGGCTCGCCGGAAACGCGGTCCGCGCGCATGCGTTCGATATTGTAAGGGGGATAACCGTCACTGGCCTTGGAAATCCGCTCCAGCGTCTTTTCCATGGTGTCGAAGCCCAGAAGCAGAGGGCTGGCAAAGGGAGTCGTCCGGCTCATCGTCTCAAGTCCTTGGTAGCAAGCGACCTTTCCGGACCTGATCTTTCAGCACCCGGCTATGTGTAATATGGGAGCAGGGGCGGAGGAGTGCAAGGAGGCGCGTTCTTCGCATGTGCGAGATCCATTTCGGCCTTGCAAACTCAACTGCCAAGCCGGCGTCTGCTTGACAAAGCTCGAAGGGGCTCGCATCAAGATTGCCGATCTGCACCGGAGGAAAGCGACAGAGATGACCGAGCCTAGAAAGATTATCATCGATACCGATCCCGGCCAGGACGACGCCGCCGCCATTTTCCTCGCCTTCGGAAGCCGTGAGGAGATCGACGTGCTCGGCATCACCACGGTCGCCGGCAATGTGCCGCTGCGGCTGACGAGCCGCAATGCCCGTATCGTCTGTGAGCTCTGCAACCGCCGCGATGTGAAGGTTTTTGCCGGTGCCGATGCGCCACTCAAGCGCAAGCTGGTCACTGCCGAACATGTCCACGGCAAAACCGGCCTCGACGGCCCCGACCTGCCGGAACCGACCATGGATCTTCAGCCCGGCCATGCCGTCGATTTCATCGTGGAGACCCTGCGAAACGAGCCGGAGGGCGCGGTCACGCTCTGCACGCTCGGCCCGCTCACCAATATCGCACTTGCATTCCAGAAGGCGCCCGACATCGTCGCGCGCGTTCGCGAGCTGGTGATGATGGGTGGTGGCTTTTTCGAGGGCGGCAACATCACGCCGGCCGCCGAATTCAACATCTATGTCGACCCCGAAGCAGCCGATATCGTCTTCCGCTCCGGTGTGCCTATCGTCATGATGCCGCTCGACGTGACCCACCAGCTTCTGACCCGCAAGGATCGTGTCGCGCGTATCGCCGCCGTCGGCTCTGCTCCGGCGAAGGCCATGGTCGAGATGCTGGAGTTCTTCGAACGCTTCGACATCGAAAAATACGGCTCCGACGGCGGTCCGCTGCATGATCCGACCGTCATTGCCTATCTGCTGAAGCCGGAGCTGTTCAAAGGTCGCGATTGCAATGTCGAGATCGAGGTTACGTCGGAGCTGACTGTCGGCATGACCGTCGTCGACTGGTGGCATGTCACCGATCGCAAGCACAACGCCAAGGTCATCCGCCACGTTGATTCAGACGGCTTCTTCGCGTTGCTGACGGAGCGTTTTGCACGCCTCTGACTTGCGCTGCGGCAGGAAAATGAAAAGGCCGCCGGAGCGATCCGGCGGCCTTTGAGGTTTTTAATTAGTCGGCTCAGAACTCTTCCCATTCATCCTGCGCCAGCGCATTCGAGCCGTGGGTCTGCGGCTGCATTTTGCGAGCCGGAGCGGCGGCAGGGGCGGGAGCGGCACGGCGGGCAGGCGCCGGGGCACGCATCTGCTGGGCGGTGGCGCGCAGTGCACTGGCATTGTCCTGAGCGCCGTATGACGTGCGGAAGCGGGCGACCAGTGATTTCAAAGTCTGGGCTTCGTCATTCAGCGTTACGCTGGCGGCGGTGGTTTCTTCCACCATGGCGGCATTCTGCTGTGTCACCTGGTCCATCTGGTTCATGGCCGAGTTGATTTCCTTCAGCCCGATCGCCTGTTCGCTGGCAGAAGCCGAGATCTGGCGGATGAGGCCATTGATCTCCATCACCTGCTCGGCGATCTTATGCAGCGCGTTGCCGGTGCGGCCGACGAGATCGACGCCTTCCTTGACCTGGCCGGCCGAGGTGTTGATCAGGGTCTTGATCTCCTTGGCGGCATTGGCTGAGCGCTGCGCCAATTCGCGCACTTCCTGCGCCACGACGGCAAAGCCCTTGCCGGCTTCACCGGCGCGGGCCGCCTCGACACCGGCATTCAGGGCGAGAAGATTGGTCTGGAAAGCGATTTCGTCGATCACACCGATGATGCGCGAAACCTCCTGCGAGGATTGCTCGATGCCGTGCATGGAGGCGATCGCCTTCTGCACGATCTCGCCGGAGCGTCCGGCGTCCTCGGAGGCCGAGTTGACGCTGCTGGCAGCCGTGCGGGCGTTTTCGGCGCTGGAATTGACCTGGGCCGTGAGCTGGTTGAGCGCAGCGGCGGTTTCCTCCAGGCTTGCCGCCTGCTGCTCGGTGCGGCGGGCGAGGTCCGAGGCGCTGTTGCTGATCTCACCGGTGCCGCCGCCGATATTGCCGATGCTGAGGTTCATCGTATGCACCGTCTCTTCCAGGCTGGCGAGCGCGGCATTGAAGTCCTGTTTCAACTGGGCGTACTCGCCGGGGAACTCTTCCGCTATGCGGTGGCCAAGATTGCCCTTGGAGAGTTCGGCCAGGCTCTGGCCGAGAATGGTGACGATGCGCCGCTGCAGTGCCACGGTTTCGCCGCGCTCCGTTTCCGAGCGGTGACGTTCCCCTTCGGCGGCGCGACGCTGTTCGCCGGCTTCGGTCTCCAGCCGCTTGGTGTCTGCAAGGGCGAAGCGGAAACCTTCGAGCGCCTTGGCGACCGAGCCGATCTCGTCGCCGCGATCCTGGCCTCCGACGGGTTCGGCATAATTGCCGGCGCTGAGATCATTGACGCTGGCCACCAATCCGCCGAGAGGCTTCTGTACGAAGGTGCGCACGGCGGCGTAAAGCGCCAGCATGACGGCAGCGAGCACCAGCACGCCGCCGATGATCATCATATAGGTCTGGTCGCGCACGGGTGCGGCAATCGCGCTGTGCGGCACGTCGACGAGTACGACCCAAGTGGCGTTGAGGCCCGGCACGGCGAAGGGATAGACCACACGGTCGAATTCTTCCAAGCCGCTGTCGCTGAGATCCTTCACTAGGCCCGCCGTCGAGGAGGTCAGGGCCGCCTTGACCATGTCGGCGCCGTCGCCGCTATAGTCTTTCATCAAGAGGTCCTTGTTCGGCGCCACCAGCCATTTGTTGTCCTGGGAGACCAGGAGGACGCGGCCGGAGCCGAAGGGATGCAGGCTTTGCAGCTTGGCGGAAAGCGAGGCGAGCGAAATATCGACGCCGGAGACGCCGATCATCTTGCCGCCTGACATCACGGGGTAGGCGATCGAGCTCATGGTCGTCGGAACGTCGGTGCCTTCGGCCATATATGGCGGGGTGATGGCGCCCTTGCCGCTGTCGGCCGCCAGCTTCCACCAGGCGGCGGTATAGTCGTTGTCGAAAGTGGAGAACTGGATGCCGCCGTCCTTTGTCTTCGACCAATAGGGAGTGAACGCGCCCTTGTCGTTGACGGCTTCGTCCTTGTTGTTGGCAAGTTCAGTCGTCTTGCCGTCGAATGCGCCCAGTTTTTCGCAGAACCAACTGCCGAAGGCGAAGGCGTTCTGCTCGACATTGGCCTTGAGGATATTGATGATGCCTTTGCGATCGAAGGTGTGGCCCTCGTGGCCGCGCCCGATAATAGCCGCCATGGACCGGGCAGCGCTGGCAAGCTCGCCGACATTGGCGGCAATTTCATTGGAGATGGATTTGGCCTCGCTATTGGCCTGATCCATGGTCAGCATCTGCACGCGATCGCTGGTCTGCGAAATCAGCAGGAAGTTGGAGACGAACAGAACCAGCGCAATCGCTACCCCAGTGACCAAGATGAGCTTGGCCGCAAGCGACTTCATACGAAAGATGGACATCATTTCCTCGAGAGAACGATGCGTCGGATGCACATTATCCGGATGCAAGGTCGGCACAGGAGGGCCCCATCATGGGACCGCCGTGAAAGCGCCTGCCGCTGCGAGACAGCCAATGCGCGGCAGGCCAGAGGAGAATGATACGGAAGCGCAAAAATTTAATTAATTGCGCTTCGTCCTGTCTGCGGAATTTGATCCTTAAAGCTTTTCGGCGACCTCGCTCGCAATCGGGATCGACGGCTGCGCGCCTGGCTTCAGGCAAGCAAGCGAACCGGCGACTGCGGCGCGGCGAAGGCTGACTTGAAAATCCAGCCCCTGATCAAGGCTGGCAGCCAAATAGCCGCAAAAGGTGTCGCCGGCACCGACGGTATCCACCGGTTCGATGACGAGGCCCTTGGCACGCGACAATTCGCCATTGCGGATGGCGGTGACGCCGTCGGCGCCGAGCGTGACGATCAGTGTCTGCCCCGTTTCGGCGTGCAGGCGGGCGAGTGCCGCCTCGCGGTCACTGGCCGACATGTTGTCCTGGCCGGCCAGTCTTTCGAACTCGGTCTCATTGGCAATGACGATATCGGCAAGGCGGCCGAGCCGCGCGGCGTCCGGAATAAGCGGCGCGAGATTGAGAACGGTGCGGACGCCCTTCGCCTTTGCCGCAACGAGTGCGGTTTCGACAGCTACGGCCGGGATTTCGAACTGCAGCATGAGCGTATCGCCCGGGTTGAGCGCATCGACGGCTTTGATCGCGTCCTCGGCCGTCATCGTGCCGTTGGCGCCGGGGACGACCGCGATCATGTTTTCGCCGTCGCCGCCGACAAGGATCAGCGCTGTGCCGGTCGGCTCGGAAACTTGGCTGACGGTGGAGAGATCGGTGCCGGCGGCATCGAGCAGGGCAAGCGCAGGCACGGCGAAACCATCATTGCCGACAGCGCCGGTCAAACGCACCGCCGAGCCGGCGCGCCGCGCTGCCAATGCCTGATTGGCGCCTTTACCGCCGGCGGCGGTGGAAAAACTGTTTCCCGCGACCGTCTCGCCCGGCTTCGGCAGACGGTCGGTGGTGGCGATGAGGTCCATATTGATGGAGCCGAAAATGGTGATCATGAGATGTCCGCCCTGCTTGTTGATCTCGCGTGATCCATCCAAAACCGCTTCATACGTTTGGAGATCATGCATTGATTTGGCGCGACACTGCCCGAAGCGATCAGTCTTCGTCAACCACCCTGAGCTTAAGTTGGCCGGTGCGGTTGTCGATCGGTTTCGGCCGGTCATCGGTGGGCGCCTTCGCCGGCTCGCCCGCGGCTTCGAATTCCAGCGCTTCTATCCTCTCGCCGCGGCGCGCCAGCTTGTCTGCGGAGGTGACGATCATGTCGACGTCCTTCTGCGCCAAGGCGAAATGCCCTTGCAGCTTGCGCACCCGCTCGTCGAGCCGGGAAAGATCGCTCATCAGTTGTGCCACTTCGCCCTGGATCACATGTGCCTGTTCGCGCATACGCTGGTCCTTCAATACGGCTTGGATGACCTGGATGGACAGCATCAGCAGCGACGGCGAGACGATGACGATGCGCGAACGCTGCGCCTTCTGCACGACCCCTTCGAAATTCTCATGGATTTCGGCAAAGATCGATTCGGAGGGAACGAAGAGGAATGCCGTATCCTGCGTCTCTCCCTGAATGAGATATTTCTCGGCGACATCGCGGATATGCACTTCGAGGTCACGGCGGAATTGCTGCGCGGCAATCCTGCCCTGATCGGGATTTGTCGCCGCGGCGTTGCGGATTGCGTTCCAGGCTTCCAGCGGAAATTTGGCGTCGATAACCAGCGGCGGCGAGCCGTTCGGCATACGCACGGTGCAATCCGGCCGCGATCCATTGGAGAGCGTCGGCTGGAAGGCATAGGCGCCCATCGGCAATCCGTCGGCGATGATCGTCTCCATGCGGGCCTGGCCGAAGGCGCCGCGCGTCTGCTTGTTGGAGAGGATCGCCTGCAGCCCTACGACATCCTTCGCCAGCGACTGAATATTGCTCTGCGCGGCGTCGATGACGGCAAGCCGCTCCTGCAGGCGGCGCAAATTCTCATGCGTCGAGCGCGTCTGCTCGCCGATCGTCGCCGTCACCCGCTGCGACATGCCGTCGAGCCGCTGGTTGATGGCGTGGTTGAACTCTGCCTGCCGGGAGCCGAACACTTCGGCCATCGTGGCAAGCCGTCCCTGCATTTCCGCCTGCGCCCTGAGGAGCGCTGCCATGTTGTGCTCGGCATCCTCCGCCCGCAGCATATCTTCCTCGGTCCGACGCCCTCTATTGTTGAGGACAAGGACGATAACGGCGATCAGCAGCAGAATGACAAGGCCGGTCAGAACCGGCACTATGGGGATCTCCTGGCCAAAGAGTGTAAAGGACATGAATCGGATACTCGTGGAACTCGTGCCTGCACCATAACAAAACCGCTGAGAATATCCAGATCAAAACGTGAACAAAATTCTAGCAGGCTATGATCGACCTGAAGTCGCAAGCGTTGAAAAAACACCGTTCAACAGCCATCTAAATAATTCCATCGCACAGCAAGATGCGTTATGGGAAACTTCATGACGATCAAGCCACTCATCATTTTGCCCGATCCGTTGCTCCGCCAGGCCTCCGCGCCCATTGAGCGCGTCGATACCGACGTTCAACGCCTTGCCGACGATATGTTGGCAACCATGTACGATGCACCAGGCATCGGCCTCGCCGCCGTCCAGATCGGCGTTCCCCGCCGCATGCTGGTGATCGACGTGTCGCGCGAAGGCGAGGACAGGCAGCCGCTGGTTTTCATCAATCCCGAAATCGTCAGCTCCTCCGATGAGCGCTCGGTTTACGAGGAAGGCTGTCTCTCCATTCCGGACTACTACGCCGAAGTCGAGCGTCCGGCCCGCGTTACCGTCAAACATCTCGACCGCGAAGGCAAGGAACAGACCGTCGAAGCCGATGGCCTGCTCGCCACCTGTCTGCAGCACGAGATCGACCATCTGAACGGCGTTCTGTTCATCGACTACATCTCGCGGCTGAAACGCGACATGGTGATCAAGAAGTTCACCAAGGCCGCGAAGTCGAAGGCGCTCTGAGTAGTGGCTGTTGAAAGACGGGTCTGAAACGCTTATGATATCACTGATATCAACTGGAGGCGCGAATGGGCGATCTTTTACTTCGTGGCGTGGATGATGCGCTGAAGAAGCAATTGCAAGCAAATGCCAGCCGGCATGGCCGAAGCCTTTCCGAGGAGGCGATCGCTCTGCTGCGTCAGTCGCTTGGATGGCAGCAGGATTTGAACAGTTCAGCAGGTCTGCGATTAAGAGCGGTTCTTGGGGCAGAGAAGCTGAGTGAAGAAGAAGTTGAAGCCATTAATGATTTTCGGCATGCGCCGGATCGTGAACCGCCGCATTTCGAATAGTTTATGCCGGGATAATCCCAGATGATCGTTCTGGACACAAATGTCGTCTCGGAGCTGCAAGGGCGACTGCACAGCGATCGCATATTGTCTTGGCTTGATGGCTTTGCCGTCGAATCGGTTTTCTTAACCTCCATTACCATCGGAGAGATTCGCTTCGGACTGGAGCTCCTGGCTGATGGCAAGCGCAAAGCGACTTTGATCGCGGAGCTGAAAGCGATAGAAGCAGAGTTTTCCGGCCGTGTTCTGGGCTTTTCAAGCAATGCGGCCCATCGGTACGGAACGATTGCCGCTCAGCGCCATAAAATCGGGCGACGCATGGAAACCAAGGACGCCATGATCGCCGCCATCTGTTTGGCTAATGGCGCGACTTTGGCGACGCGGAACACAAAAGATTTCGAGGGGCTTGATCTGAAGCTCGTAAACCCGTTTGAAGGCGGCTAACGCATGATCCGAAAGGCGCGAAGCGGTTTTTGAACAAGATCATGCCAAATTAGATATCTTTAAGCCGGACGGATCGCATGTCGCTCAGCATCATCTTTATGGGAACGCCCGAATTTTCCGTGCCGACGTTGCGGTCGCTGGTCGATGCCGGGCACAGGATTCGCGCTGTTTATACACAGCCGCCCCGGCCGGGCGGGCGGCGTGGGCTCGATCTCCAGAAGTCGCCGGTGCACCAGGCGGCGGAGCTGCTCGGCCTGCCGGTCTTCACGCCGGTGAATTTCAAGGATCCGGAAGAGCGCCAACGTTTTCGCGAGCTCGATGCTCAGGTCGCCGTTGTTGTCGCTTATGGCCTGCTGCTGCCGGAGGCGATCCTCACGGGCACGCGACTGGGCTGCTATAACGGCCATGCCTCGCTGCTGCCGCGCTGGCGGGGTGCTGCGCCCATCCAGCGGGCCATCATGGCCGGTGACAAGAAGACCGGCATGATGGTGATGAAGATGGACAAGGGCCTCGATACCGGCCCGGTCGCTCTCACGCGGGAAGTCGACATTGGCGACACGATGACCGCGGGCGAGCTGCACGACAAGCTGATGTTGGTCGGCGCAAAGGCGATCGTCGAGGCAATGAACAAGCTCGAGCATGATGAACTGCCGCTGACCGAGCAGCCTGCCGACGGCGTTGTCTACGCCGCCAAGATCGACAAGGGCGAGACGCGCATCGATTTCAGTAAGCCGGCTGCCGATGTTCACAATCACATTCGCGGCCTCTCGCCTTTTCCCGGCGCCTGGTTCGAGGCAGAGATCGCTGGCCGGCCGGAGCGCATCAAGGTTCTTGGCTCCGAACTTGCCGATGGCAAGGGCGCGGCCGGCGAAGTATTGACCGATGATCTGGTCATTGCCTGCGGCACTGGCGCCATCAGGCTGACGAAGCTGCAGAAGGCCGGCGGCAAACCGCTGACGGCAGCCGATTTCCTGCGCGGCACGCCGATTGCGCCGGGCACGATGTTGGCGGCGGGACCAGCCTGATGCCGCGCTACCGCATGACCGTCGAATATGACGGCATTCCCTATGTCGGTTGGCAGCGCCAGGACAACGGCCCTTCCGTACAGGGCGCGATAGAAGGCGCCATTCTGTCTCTGACGGGCGAGAAGGTTTCGATCCGTGGCGCGGGACGTACCGATTCCGGCGTACATGCCACGGGCCAGGTCATGCATGCCGACCTCTCCAAAGAATGGAAGACTTACACGCTCCGCAACGCACTCAACGCGCATCTGAGGCTTGCCAAAGAGCGGGTCGCCATTCTGGATATCGCCGAGGTCGATGCGCATTTCGACGCACGCTTTTCGGCCATCCGCCGCCATTATCTCTATCGCATCATCACCCGCCGCGCGCCCTTAGCGCTGGAGGCCGGACGCGCCTGGTGGGTGCCGAAGGATATGGATCATGAGGTCATGCATGCAGCGGCGCAGACGCTGGTCGGCCGGCATGACTTCACCACCTTCCGCTCGGCGCATTGCCAGGCGAACAGCCCGGTGCGCACGCTCGATCGGCTGGATGTGACCCGCACTGGCGAACTCATCGAAATCCGCGCCACGGCGCAGAGTTTCCTGCACAATCAGATCCGCTCCTTCGCCGGCACGCTAAAGCTTGCGGGTGAGGGCAAGTGGACTGTGGACGACGTGCGCGCTGCGCTGGACGCGCGAGACCGCAAGGCGTGCGGCCCCGTCGCTCCGCCGGATGGTCTCTATTTCATGCAGGTGGATTATCGCGACGGCGTTGGGCCCGTTGACGTCGATGACGAGTAGGATGATTCCTCGCCTCCGTTGGACGGCTCGAGATGCCTGTCAGCGACGACACTACCCTCGACAAGATTTCCGCGTCCACCCTCTCCAATAGTGATGTTCTCGGGCCGAATGCCGTAGCCAACCTCAGCCCCGAGTGCGGCACGCAGTACATCGGGCAGCGGCGAGCGGCCGCCGCCGTCAATCGACACACTCAGCATCTAAGCTGCGCTATCGAAATTGAAAACGAGCGCGCCGTTGCCGCTGCCGGCACGAATAGCGTCGACGTCAAGTGTAGCCGCACACATCGCGGTCTGGCCAAGCGCCGTGCCATATTTGGGAGAGACCCGGTAGCAGACTGTGGGGGAGCAGGTTATCGCGGCACTGAGATCCTCAGGTGCACCAGATCGTCACCTGTTCATGTCCTCAACCACCCAGCGAAAAAATAGAATAATCAAAACTGCAAATAATAGTAATTGCATCATCTTTGATTGCCGCATCATGCGGAAAAACTATGATAAACCGGAATGTGCTAATGGCTATCTACCGCCGAGATACATTAAGATTGAAGTTAATATATGGTTTATATTTCACATAGCCCACAAGCCACCTACGGCGCCGCCTGCTTCGTTGTTAAGCATAATTGCGATCTGCTCATATCTGTCATCGCCGGTTTGGGCATGGTTGAAGGCGAGCAACGGATTGACTATCGCCTGGTGATCTTCCTCCGACGGATTGTCGAGAATTGTGATGGTGGCACTTGGCATGCTTCATAATTCCCTTTGGAAAAGACTCTCGCCCAAATACTACAATCGCTTCTGCTATCTGCGGAACCTAATTCCCGATAGGAAATCTTCTTCTGAACAGCAAGGTACATGACGGAGCACTTTGTCAGAGGTGTCTAATTGCTCAACCCGGCGGATAGATACCAAGGAAGCGCTGCAGGAAATCCGTCAGCAGCATGGTGGGGATCAGCAATATCAGCGTCAGCGCGCCGACGAAAAGCGGATGCGTGCCGCAGATCATCCGGAGAATGCGTGCCAGCGAGAAGATGATCGCCATCATCAGCGCCAGCCATAGGATCGCCGCCAGTCCGCTGGAGCCGGGTACGAAGGCGAGCAGCGCGATCAACAGGGAATTGAGGTAGGAGGTCGGCAAGCCGAGCCAGTTGACCACCACGACGATGGGGGCGAATTTGTCGCCAAAGCGAAAAATCATCAGCAGCACGCCGGCGAGTATCAACGGCACAAGCCAGCTTGCTGCCTCGACCAGTGCCAGGCGAAAAAAGAAGGCCATGCCGGTCGCCGTTTCAGGCGGCATCGCGGTGAGATAGGCCTGTTGCCACCATAGCCACGAAATGCCGATGGACGGCAGGCTCCAGAGGATCGCCCAGAACGACCGCAGCATGCCGCGGTCTGATATGTCAAGATATTGGAAGCCGCGGGCGTCCATCCGGATCAACAGCCACAGGCCCGCCAGATAGTATTGGACTTCCTTAAAGGTCGGCATTCGCAAACCAGCGTTGAAGAAAGGTCTCGTAGATCTCGGTCAGGGTTTCGAGATCCGATAGCGCAACGCGCTCATCGACCATGTGCATGGTCTGGCCGACAAGGCCGAACTCCACGACAGGGCAGTAATCCTTGATAAAGCGGGCGTCCGAGGTGCCGCCGGTGGTGGAAAGCTTTGGCGTGCGACCGGTGACGTTTTCGATCGCGGAGGATAGGGAGGCGATCAGCGCATTGTTGCGCGTCAGGAAAACGTGGCTCGGGCGTTCGGTCCAGGCGATATCATATTTAGTCGGCTCACGACCTGGCCGCAGCGTTTGATCGGCCGCGGCGGCATCGAGGCGGCCAAGTATTTCGGCCTTCAGCGTCTCGACTGTCCATGTGTCGTTGAAACGAATGTTGAAGGCAGCCCTCGCCTTGGCGGGAATGACATTTGTGGCCGCGTTACCGACATCGATCGTCGTCACTTCGAGGTTCGACGGCTGGAAGTTGTCCGTGCCCGTGTCAAAGGGCGGATCCAGCAGCGCTTCGGTCAGCTTGACGATGCTGCGCACCGGATTGTCGGCGAGATGCGGATAGGCTGCATGGCCCTGCACGCCATGGACGGTGATCGAGGCGGACAGCGAGCCGCGCCGGCCGATCTTGATCATGTCGCCAAGGCTGTCCGGATTGGTCGGCTCGCCGACGAGCGATGCATCCCATGTCTCGCCACGCTCCGCCGCCCATTGCAGCAGCTTGACCGTGCCGTTGATTGCCGGGCCTTCTTCGTCGCCGGTGATCAGGAAGGAGATCGAGCCGGCAGGGGCGCCATGTTTCTCGATATGGCGGGCGACGGCGGCCGCAAAACAGGCAATGCCCCCCTTCATATCGACGGCACCGCGGCCGAAGAGTTCGCCATCGGCGATTTCCGCGGCAAAGGGCGGATGGCTCCAGGAAGCGGCGTCGCCAACCGGAACGACATCCGTATGGCCGGCAAACATCAGATGCGGGCCCTCAGCGCCCAGGCGGGCATAGAGATTTTCGATATCGGGCGTACCCGGCGCGCTTGCCGTCATGCGCTCCACCTTGAAGCCGAGCGGCAGCAGCATATCGGCGAGCGCGGTAAGCGCGCCACCTTCGTTGGGCGTCACGGACGCACAGCGGATCAGGGTTTGCAGATTGGCGACGGGATCGGTGACGGTCATCGGAGGCTACTTATCCGGCGGGAAATGGCAAAGCGATGGCAAAGGATCGGCGATTGGCCGAAAATCTTTGCGGCGATTCCAGCAATCGCACAGGCATGCTCACCCGGCAAGCATGAGGGAAGCGCGATATGACACCCGCGCTTCCAAAAATTTGCGAAATCAGTCGCGCAGCAGCTCGTTGATGCCGGTCTTCGAGCGGGTCTTTTCATCGACGCGCTTCACGATCACGGCGCAATAGAGGCTGGGAGCCGGCTGGCCGTTCGCCATGGTGTTGCCGCTCGGCAGAGAACCGGCGACGACGACGGAGTAGGGCGGTACTTCGCCGTAGGTGATCTCGCCGGTAGAGCGATCGACGATCTTCGTGGACTTGCCGATGAAGACGCCCATGCCGAGCACCGAGCCTTCACGAACGATGCAGCCCTCGACCACTTCCGAGCGGGCGCCGATGAAGCAGTTGTCTTCGATGATCGTCGGGCCGGCCTGCATCGGCTCCAGCACGCCGCCGATGCCGACGCCGCCCGAGAGATGCACATGCTTGCCGATCTGTGCGCAGGAACCGACGGTCGCCCATGTATCGACCATGGTGCCCTCGCCGACATAGGCGCCGAGATTGACGAAGGAGGGCATCAGGATGGCGTTTGGCGCGATATAGGCGGAGCGGCGGACGACGGCATTCGGCACGGCGCGGAAGCCGGCTTCGCGGAAGCGGTTTTCGCCCCAGCCTTCAAATTTCGAGGGCACCTTATCCCACCAGGTCGAACCGCCCGGACCGCCATCGACGATCTGCATGTCATTAAGACGGAAGGAAAGCAGCACGGCTTTCTTAAGCCACTGATTGACCGTCCAGTTTCCGTCCGAGCCACGCTCGGCAACGCGGACCTTGCCGCTGTCGAGCAGGTTCAGTGCGGCGTCGACGGCATCGCGAACTTCGCCCCGCGTCGCCGCGTTCACATTGTCGCGATTGTCGAAGGCAGCCTCGATGGACT
Source organism: Rhizobium leucaenae USDA 9039 (assembly GCF_000426285.1). GTDB lineage: Bacteria > Pseudomonadota > Alphaproteobacteria > Rhizobiales > Rhizobiaceae > Rhizobium > Rhizobium leucaenae. Next base: position 224,260 of record NZ_AUFB01000003.1, read on the forward strand.
TCTCGAGGGAGGCGAGATCGTTAGCGCTCATGGGAATTCCTTAAAACGTCAGTGCCTATCGTGATTTCCGGAAATGGTCCGGAAGCGGTCGATTGGTCCTATAGCATCGATCTCGAAAATGGAATGTCTTTTCCGCGCCGATTGAGCTTGGATTCAAGGCATTGTAGGGCATATGCAGGAGCTTGGTCATTCCTGTCTGCGGGCGGGAACGGACCGTCATTGATTTGAAAGGCATGAGTAGATGAGCAAGGCGAAGAACGGCAGGCTGAGGCGCAAGGACGGGGTTTGGGACCCGCTGAAGTCGAGCTCGGCCGACAAGAAACGCGCCGAATCCGTGCCGAAGACGCCGCAATCCATGTCGCCGTCCTATCGGCTCGCCTATGACGACGAGGATTTTCTCTGCCGCGAGGAACTGCGGCCGATCCGGCTGCAGCTCGAACTCTTGAAGACCGAGATGTATCTCACCGAGCGCGGCATCAGATCGACGGTGGTCATGTTCGGCGGCGCACGCATTCCCGCGCCCGGCACCAGCGCCTGGGCGGCCCGCAACGAGGTGCAGCGGGCCAATCTTGAAGCGGCATCGGTTTATTACGAGGAAGCCCGCAAATTCGCGAGGCTTTGCGCCCGCTACTCCGCCGGCTTCGATTTCCATGAATATGTGGTGGTCACCGGCGGCGGCCCCGGCGTCATGGAGGCCGGCAATCGCGGCGCTTCGGAAGAGGGAGCGCCCTCCATCGGCCTCAACATCGTACTGCCGCACGAGCAGGCGCCGAATGTCTATGTGACGCCGGAACTCAGCTTCAATTTCCATTATTTCGCGATCCGCAAGATGCATTTCATGGTGCGTGCCAAGGCGATCGCGGTATTTCCCGGTGGTTTCGGCACGCTGGACGAACTGTTCGAGTGCTTGACCCTCATTCAGACCGGCCGCATGGAACGCCTGCCGCTGATCCTCTTCGGCGAAAAGTTCTGGCGCGGTATCATCAACTTCGATGCACTTGCCGAATTCGGCACCATCGCGCCTGACGACGTCAAGCTGATCAGCTTCGTCGACACGGCCGATGAGGCCTGGAAGATCGTCGCGGATTTCTACGAGCACGATAACGGACACTGAAACGAAAAGGCCCGCCGTCGCATCTGCGAGGCGGGCCTCCTTGTCCTAGGGATCATGCCCAATCGAATAGTCAGAGCAGCGGACGGTTCGGCATGTCGTCCAGCGAGATCACGCCGTCATGGTTGCGGTCCATGCGGTCGAAGAGCTTGTTGGCGGCGTCTTCGGCCTCCTGCTTGCTGATCTGGCCGTTTTCGTCCGTATCGACGCGTTGGAACAACAATGTGGTGCGCATCATAGCGGCTTCGTGCATGAAGCGGCCATGCGGGTGGTGACCGCGATGCATTCCGCCGTCCTGATTGTCGTCGTTTTGAGCTTGATCCCCTTGGGTCTGATCGCCCTTGCCCTGATCGCCCTTGTCCTGATTGCTTTGAGCTTGCTCATCGGCGCTCTTGGCATGTTCGGCCTTCCACTGCTTGACGCGTTCCTTGCGATAGGCGCGCAGTTCACCGGGGGTGATCTGGCCGTCCTTGTTCGTGTCGATCTCATCGAAGATCTTGTCGACGCCGGCCTTGACCTCGTCCTTGGAAATCTTCATGTCGCCGTTGGTGTCGAATTGCTTGAGCATGCGCACATAGGCGACTTCCGGAGAAAAGCCCGGGCGATGCCAGCGGCCGCCAGGGCCACCCATACCGTCATTGCCCTGCGGAGCGGCAAAACTTGCCTGGACGGCGGCGCCGACCAGAAGGGTTGCCGACAGTCCTGCCAGAAGAAGTTTTTTCCCGTTCATCGTTTTTCCTTTCGTGCTGAAGAATGGTCAAACGATACGGTGGAGGGCAAAAAACGGCCAATTAAACATCGGTAAGGCGGATGAAACTTTGGTAACCCGATCCTAAAAAACCATTAAACGAGGGTCTTCAGAAAAGCCGTGAGATCGTCGGTCACATAGTCGATATGATCGTCCTCACCGCTCGTCTTCTCCCACCATTCGACCACGGTGCTCTCGAGGTTCTGCGGTACGAGCAGCACGGTCTTCATGCCGAGTGCTTTCGGCACGGTGAGATTGCGGGGCAGGTCCTCGAACATCGCGGCCCGCTTCGTATCCACCCGGTTGAAACTCATGAACTTGTCGTAGGTGCTGCCGGCCGGCTTCGGCACGTAATCGGCGGCGACGATGTCGAAAATATCGTCGAAGTTGTCGAGAATGCCGAGCGCGCCGGCGGTCGCCTGCGCATGCTTGACGCTGCCATTGGTGAAGATGAATTTGCGCCCCGGCAGCGCCTTGATGGCGGCGGCGAGTTCGGGCTGCGGCATTAGCGCCGAGTAATCGATCGCATGCGCCTTTTCCAGGAAATCATTGGGGTCGATGCGATGATGGATCATCAGCCCCTGCAATGTGGTGCCGTGGTCGCGATAATATTGCTTCTGCAGCTTTCGCGCCTCGTCCCGCTCCATCTGCAGGAGCGCCGAAACATAGGCGGTCATGTTCTTGTCGATCTGCGCGAAGAGATCGACGTGATGCGGATAGAGCGTATTGTCGAGATCGAATACCCAGTCACGGATATCCGAGAAATCGGCGGGCGTAGGCAGCGTTTTCGTTTGGGTCATGCCGGCCTTATGACACGCGCTATTGCCTGAGGAAAAGGAAAATATACGGGCTTATATGAGAAACATTGCAGACATTGTCGGCCATTCCAATGCAGGCTATGGTTTTACCGATTGATTTCTGAGGGGTTGCGCTATTTGCCCGAGTGGAGAGGAGCCTGTGCCTCTTCGGTTACGAAGGACACGATGCGCCCGGTGGGGCTTTGAGGAGGGGACAATATGAGTCAGGTAGAAAAGGCAGCGGAATTCGCCCGGCTGCATCGGAAGGGAGATCCGCTGATCCTCTTCAATATCTGGGATGCCGGCTCGGCCAAGGTGGTCAGCGAGGCGGGAGCCAAGGCGCTGGCCACGGGAAGTTGGTCGGTCGCTGCCGCCAATGGCTTCAGCGACGGCGAGGCGATACCGCTGTCGTTGCTGGCGGTCATCACCCGGCTGATTTCCGTCACGAGTCCCCTGCCGGTCTCCGTCGATCTCGAAGGCGGCTATGCCATAGAGCCGGATGCCGTCGCCGCCAATGTCGAAAAGATAATGGATCATGGCGCAGTCGGCATCAATTTCGAGGATCAGGTGGTCGGCGGCCGCGGCGTTCATCCGATAGAAATGCAGACGGCCCGCATCCGCGCTATCAGAGAGATGGCCGATCGGCGGGAAATGCCGCTGTTCATCAACGCCCGCACCGATCTTTTCCTGCAGGAAAGCGACACGGCCCACCATCAAATCCTGCTGGACGAAGCCTACCGGCGCGCCGAAGCTTTTGCGGAGGCCGGCGCCAGCGGCTTTTTCACGCCGGGACTTGTGGACGCGGAGCTGATCGAAGCCGTCTGCGATCGCTCTCCCCTGCCGGTCAACATCATGGTGCGCCCGACAACGCCCGATAACATTGCCATGGGAAGGCTCGGCGTCAGCCGCATCAGCTACGGCCCTGCGCCCTATAGGACGGTGATGGGAATGCTGAAGAGCGAGGCCGAGGCGCTCTATCAGCAGACCTGACTGGACCTGACGCGCTCGACCGATTTCGGTTGAACGCGCGACACCGACAAAGAGAAAACCGCGCCCTTTCCTGACTTGGAGAGGGCGCGTTTTTTCAGGGGACGATCAGCGTACCGGCGCCGTGTTCGGTGAAGATTTCGAGCAGCACGGAGTGGGCGGTCTTGCCGTTGAGAATGACGACTCCCTGGACCCCCGCCTTGATGGCGTCGATGCAGGTCTCGACCTTCGGGATCATGCCGCCGGAAATCGTTCCGTCAGCAATCAGGGCATGGGCCTGGGCGACGGAGAGTTCCTTGATCAACTGTCCCTGCTTGTCGAGCACGCCCGGAACGTCGGTCAGGAAGAGCAGGCGGGTGGCGCTGAGCGCGCCGGCGATCGCACCGGCGAAAGTGTCGGCATTGATGTTATAGGTGGCGCCATCACGGCCAGGGGCGACCGGAGCGATGACCGGGATCATCTCGGACTTGGCAAGCAGGTCGAGCAGCGTGCGATCGACTTCGACCACCTCGCCGACGAAGCCGAGATCGAGCACGCGCTCGATGTTGGAATCCGGGTCCTTGATAGTCTTATGCGCCTTCTCGGCGAAGACCATGTTTCCGTCCTTGCCGCAGAGGCCGATCGCCCATTCGCCGGTCTGGTTGATCAGCGCGACGATTTCCTTGTTGATCGAGCCGGCTAGCACCATTTCGACGATCTCGACGGTCTTGGCGTCAGTCACGCGCAGGCCGCCTTCGAATTTCGATTCGATGCCCATCTTCGTCAGCATGGAGCCGATCTGCGGGCCGCCGCCGTGGACGACGATCGGGTTGACGCCCGACTGTTTCAGAAGTGCGATATCGGCCGCAAAAGCTTTGCCAAGCTCGGCATTGCCCATGGCATGGCCACCGTATTTCACCACGATGGTCTTGTTTTCATAGCGCTGCATGTAGGGCAGGGCTTGTGCCAGCAGGCTGGCTTGGAGTTCGCTTTGGGATTCGGACATGGGGCACCCCGTAGAATTGATCGCGGCCTTTTATCTCAAGTTTTTGACAGAGGGAATAATGATGACAGGATTAGTTTTTCTGGCGTCATATAGCGCGTCCTGTGCGGTCTCATCCTTTGAGTGAGCTCGTTGCCCTTTGAGTGAGCTTGCCGCCGGATAGTTTTCGCTTAAGTTAATCTGGAGAAGCCGCGATCGGGGGATCGGATGGCGAGCGAGGAGATAGAGGCGCTCATCGGCCGGGTCGCGATGCGCGACCAGAAAGCTTTTGCCGTGCTCTACAAAAGGACCAGTCCGAAACTCTATGCCGTCTGCCTGCGTATTCTCGGCAACAGGACGGATGCCGAGGAGATTTTGCAGGAAATCTACGTGAAAATCTGGCAGCGGGCCGAGCGTTTTATGGCTTCGGAAGGGCCGGCGATGCCGTGGCTGACCGCGATTGCGCGCAATCAATCGATCGATGCTGTCCGCGCCCGAAAACCTGTCGCAGATGAAATTGATACGGCCTATGATCTTGCCGATACCGAACCTGGCCCTGAAGAGCAGGCAATGGTGAAGGGAGAGGGAAGGCGGATTGACAGGTGCATGGAAGAGTTGGAAGCTGATCGGGCACGGGCTGTTCGCAGTGCCTATGTGGATGGTCTGAGCTACCAGGAACTCGCCGAGCAATATGCGGTGCCTTTGAATACAATGCGTACCTGGCTGCGCCGAAGCCTGATTAGACTGAGAGAGTGCATGGACAGATGAGTACGCCCGATCAAAGCAAGGGAGGCCGCTCCCGAGATGAAGTCCTGGCCGGAGAATATGTGCTTGGCGTGCTGTCATTGGAGGACCGACAGAAGGTAGAGCGGCGCATGCGCAGCGATCGGCAGTTTGCCGCCATCGTCAGCCGCTGGGAGCAGAATCTTTCGGGATTCAATGACGATTACGATATGGTGGCGCCGGCGGCCTCGGTGTTCCCGAAGATCGAGAGGCGCATTTTCGGAGAAGCCGCTTTCGGCGCTCATCTCTGGAATTCTCTGTTGCTCTGGCGGTCCATCGCTTTCGGTTCATTGTTTATCGCAGCCGGCGTCCTGGTTTTCACCGTCACCAACACCGTCTCGAAACCGGTGCCGGGCAGGCAGCTCACCGCATCCCTTGCCGGACAGAACAGCGTCATCAACTTGCTGGCTGATTATGACATCGCAAGCGGGCGGCTGAAGGTGACGCCGGTCGCTGCCGGCCAACCTCAGGAAAAATCACTGGAACTCTGGCTTATCCGCGGCAGCGAACCGGCCGAGGCGCTCGGCGTCCTGCCGCAGACCGGCGAGGGCGAGATCGTGCTGCCGCAGGAGATCCACGGCAAGCTGACGGAAGGCGCCATCATCGCCGTCAGCGTCGAGCCTTTCGGCGGTTCGCCGACAGGCAAGCCCACGGGCGATGTCATCGCCTCCGGCACGATCCATCTGCCCTGAAGACATCTTTTTCCGAAAAAAGCGTTGCGGCTGAAACTCTTCTTTCGGCGCCTCCGTACCTTGCTCTGACCCCGGCTGATCGGGGCAAGAGAGGAAGAGGACAAGCCATGATCAAGTTCGCAATCCGCATCGCCGCGGTGGCCGTAACGCTTTCGGCCGCGACCGGCCTCGCCCACGCGAAGAACCCGACCGTCGGCGGCGCGCCGATGTTCGCCAGCAAGAATATCATCGAAAATGCCGTCAACTCGAAGGATCACACGACGCTGGTCGCCGCCGTCAAGGCTGCCGGACTTGTCGATACGCTGGAAGGCAAAGGCCCCTTTACGGTCTTCGCGCCCACCAACGAAGCCTTCAAGAAGCTGCCGCCCGGCACGGTCGAGACTTTGCTGAAGCCGGAGAACAAGGCGATGCTGACCAAGATCCTGACCTGCCATGTCGTCGCCGGGGATGATATGGCCGCTGTTATCAAGAAAATGTCGATGGGCAATGGCGGCGAGTACGACCTGAAGACGGTCGGCGGCTGCACGATCAAAGCCACCGAAATGGGCGGCAAACTGACGCTGACAGACGAGGCCGGCGGCACCGCTCACATCACCATTGCCAACGTCAAGCAGTCGAACGGCGTGATCCACGTGGTCGACAAGGTGTTATTGCCGAAAATGTGACGACCATCGGCAGCATGGCCGCCGCCCTTCGAGCGTCGAAGGCGGCGGCTTTTTTTGTCAGACGGCAATGCCGACTGTGAGACCGATTGCCTGGCGCAGCTCCTGCAGCCCCTCGCTCTTTTCCGAGGAGGTGGCGAGGATGCCTGGATAAGCTGCGGGACGCTTGCGGATCTTTTCAGCCGTATCGGCCATCAGCTTCGGCAGGCCCGCCGGCTTGATCTTGTCGGTTTTGGTCAGCACGATCTGATAGGAAACGGCGGCCTTGTCGAGCAGCGCCAGAACCTCTTCGTCGTTTTTCTTGATGCCATGGCGGCTGTCGATCAGCACGTAGACGCGCTTCAGCGTGGCGCGGCCCCGCAGATAATCGAAAACCAGCTTCGTCCAGGCATCTACCTGTTCCTTCGGCGCTTCGGCATAGCCGTAGCCAGGCATATCCACCAAGGCCATCGGCGGCAGGTCGGTGCCTTCGCCGGAAAAGCCGTCGGGGACGAAATAGTTGAGTTCCTGCGTGCGGCCCGGCGTGTTCGAGGTGCGCGCCAAACCTTTATGGCCAACCAGCGCATTGATCAGCGACGACTTGCCGACATTTGAGCGTCCGGCAAAAGCCACTTCCAACGGCCCCTCCGGCGGCAGGAACTTCATCGACGGCACGCCGCGGATGAAGATCCATGGGCGCCCGAAAAGCGGCTTGTCGTCTTTTGTCGTCTGTTCTGCCATGCGCTCGCAGTCTTCCGGTTCGATTGGCTGACTGGCTTCGGGGTTTTGCCCGTGAAAGTCAAGTTTTGATCGCTAAGGCTCGTCGGGCGCTGTCGGACCAGAGCAGTCGTCAGGACGGAATCAGCGATCTTTTTGCAACGTCGATGACGGTTTGGGTCAGCAGCGCAAGCCGCTCTGCGGCGAGACGGCTGATCTGCCAGTAGAGAGTGACACCCAGCGGCGTGTCCGGCACCAGTTCGACCAGCCTACCGGCCTGAACATGGTCTTGAATGAGGTGAACCGGGTTCATACCCCAGCCCATCCCTCGCAGGCTGGCTTCCACGAAACCTTGTGTGGAGGGCAGCCAGTGTGTTGGCACGTTACTGTCAACTCCGCCGAACACGCGTTGGAGCCAGTCGATTTGAAGACGATCCTTCTGATTGAAGATCAATGAAGGTGCTGAGGCTATGGCCTCCGGCGTCACGCCGTTCGGAAAGTACCGCCGAACAAAGTCGGGGCTTGCCGTGGCATGGTAGCGCATAGCGCCCAGGGAATATCGGCGGCATCCGGAAATCGGTTGTTCCATGCTGGTCACGGCAGCAATGACCCTTCCGCGCTGAAGCCACTCGGCCGTGTAATCCTGATCGTCAACCGAGATATTGAGAAGATAGTCGGAGGTTTTGGCGAACTGTGCCGCCGCTTCCAGAAACCAGGTTCCAAGGCTGTCGGCGTTCGTCGCGACCTGAAGCGTGACCCGCTGCTGAGTTTTTCCACGCTCGCTGAGAGAGGGGAGATGTTCGAGCAATTCGCTTTCCAGAATGCCGACGTTTTCCATGTGCCGGCAAAGCCAGTCGCCCTGTTTCGTGGCGATGCAGGGCGTCCCTCTTATGACAAGTGCGGTGCCGACCCGTTCTTCGAGTTGCTTGATCCGCTGAGAAACAGCCGACGGCGTGACGTTCAATACCGCCGCCGCCTTTTCGAAACTGCCGGATTGAACAACAGCGAAGAGAACGCGAAGAGCCGGGTAGTCGATCATGGATAAGCGGAGCTTAATTAATGTTAGGAGGTTTAAGTATCCTAAATTTGCAATCGGGTCTATGGAGCCGAGAACCTTATCAGGGCGGGCAATTTAGGCATGGACTTTTCGACATATTTTACCGGAATGACGATGGGGCTAAGTCTCATTGTCGCCATTGGCGCACAGAACGCGTTCATTCTCCGCCAAGGTCTACGCCACGAGTACGTCTTCGCGGTTTGCCTTGCTTGCGCCCTGTCGGACGCTGTTCTTATCGTAGTCGGGGTCACGAGCCTAAAGCAGGTCATCGCCGTGCTGCCATGGCTGGATCCCGCCATGCGTTACGGCGGGACGGCATTTCTCGTCTGGTATGGGGCGAAAAGCCTGTTATCCGCGATACGATCCACCGGCGCTCTATCGGCGGCGAACAGCAGTTCGGCGAGCTTCCGCAAAACCATGGCCATGTGTCTCGCCCTAACCTGGCTCAATCCTCACGTTTACCTCGACACCGTCGTGCTCCTCGGAACGATCGCGACGCGCTTTCCAGGGCATCAGGCGGAATTTGCCGCAGGGGCGATGACCGGGTCGTTCCTGTTCTTCTTTTCACTGGGATACGGCGCGACCCGACTGAAACCTATCTTTTCACGGCCAGCGTCATGGCGCATTCTTGAGGCCATCATCGCCTGCATCATGTGGCTGATCGCTTTCAAACTTCTCGGCGGAATGTGAATTCGCTGGGGTGTGGGTATGAAGCCTCTACTTTCGCGGTCTGGGAAGGAACTGAATATGACGCTTTTTCACGGCCTTTCGGCTTTTCCGATTACGCCAACCGATGAGCACGGCGTCGTCGATGCCACTGCCTTGACCAGGCTTTTGACACGCATCGCTGCAGGGAAGGCCGATTCGATCGGCCTGCTCGGAAGCACGGGCGGCTACGCGTTTCTTTCTCGTGACCAAAGACGTCGCGCTGTCGATGCGGCGATGTCGGCCGTCGGAGGAAAGATACCGGTCATCGTTGGGGTCGGTGCGCTGCGTACGGATGAGGCGCAAGCTTTGGCACGCGATGCCCTGGAGGCGGGAGCGGATGCGCTTCTCCTTGCACCGGTTTCATACACGCCGCTCACCGATGACGAGGTCTATGAACACTTCGCTGCCGTCGCCGACGCCGGTCAACTTCCCTTATGCATCTACAACAATCCCGGCACCACGAAATTCACGTTCAGCAAGGAACTGATCGCCAGGCTGGCAAAAGTCGCGAACATCCAGGCCGTAAAGATGCCGCTGCCATCCGGCGCAGATTTCCGGTCTGAGCTTGAGAGCCTGAGATCGGAGACGCAGTCGGGCTTCGCGATAGGTTATAGCGGTGACTGGGGCGCTGCCGACGCTCTGCTGGCAGGAGCAGACGCCTGGTACAGCGTCGTTGCCGGGCTTTTGCCCGCCGAAGCGCTCGCTTTGACGAGAGCGGCACAAAGCCGCGATGTCGAGAAGGTGCGAACCATCAACACCGCATTCGAACCGCTTTGGTCACTGTTCAAGGAATTCGGCAGCTTCCGCGTCATGTTCGCAATTGCAGAAACCCTCGATCTCGGCCGCTTCGAGCCACCTCGCCCTGTTCTCGGGCTCCAAGAGCGAGCGCGGCAGCGTGTTAAAGAGGCCTTGAATGCGCTGGGTTCGGTCTCAAGCCTATAGATCTTCAAGAACGACCTACCGGCCTCTTCGATGCCGGACTTTCTTTGACGCACTTACTGCCGGGCAAAGAAAAGCCCCGCCGGAGCGGGGCTTGAAGGGTCATTTCGATGGCGCCGGTTTTCGTTTGAAGAGGCCCTTGAGATTGTCGAAGAGTTCCACCTTCACGCCGTGGCGCTTCATGATGATCGACTGCTGGATGACCGACAGCGTGTTGTTCCACGCCCAGTAGATCACGAGACCGGCCGGGAAGCTGGAGAGCATGAACATGAACACCAGCGGCATCCAGGTGAAGATCATCGCCTGTGTCGGGTCCGGCGGCGTCGGGTTCATGCGCATCTGCAGGAACATGGTCACGCCCATGATCAGCGGCCAGACGCCGAGATGCAGAATGGTCGGCGCGGTAAACGGCAGCAGGCCGAACAGGTTGACGATCGAGGTCGGGTCGGGAGCGGAAAGATCCTGAATCCAGCCGAAGAACGGCGCATGGCGCATCTCGATGGTGATGTAGATCACCTTGTAGAGTGAGAAGAAGATCGGGATCTGCAACAGCACCGGCCAGCAGCCCGCGATCGGGTTGATCTTCTCTTCCTTATAGAGCTGCATCGTCGCCTGCTGCAGGCCCATGCGATCGTCGCCGAACTTGGCCTTCAGCTCTTCCATCTTCGGCTGCATGCGCTTCATGTTCGCCATCGAGGCATATTGCTTGCTGGCGAGCGGGAAGAACAGCGCCTTGACGACGATGGTCGTGCAGAGGATGGCGACGCCGAAATTGCCGAAGAAATGGAAGAAGAAATCCATCAGCTTGAACATCGGCTTGGTGATGAAATAGAACCATCCCCAATCGATCAGGCGGTCGAAACGCGGGATCGAATAGCTCGTCTCGTAGCGGTCGATGACAGGCACTTCCTTGGCACCAGCGAAGACGAGGCTCTTCAGCTCCTGCGACTGGCCGGGCGCGATGGTGACGGCGTCCTGCTTATAGTCGGCCTGATAGCGCGGCTGGCCGTCGGTAAAATGCGAGAAGTGGGCATCGTAGGCGGTCGACTGCGGCGGCACGATCGTTGCGGCCCAGTACTTGTCGGTGATGCCGAGCCAGCCGCCAGTCGCCTTCGCCGGATTGACGGCTTCCTTTTCGGCGGCGGTGTATTTGGTCTCGATCAGGCCGTCGTCGCCGATGACGCCGATGAAGCCTTCATGCAGCACGTAGGCGGTCGGTGTGGTCGGCTTGTTGTAGCGGGTCACGCGGCCATAGCTCGACAGCGACACCGGCGCCTGACCGCTATTGGCGATCTTGTCGGTGATCGTGAACATATAATGTTCGTCGACGGAAATGGTGCGGCTAAAGGTGATGCCCTTGTCGTTGGTATAGGAGAGCGTCACCGGCGTCTTCTCGGTCAGCTTATCGCCGCTCGCAAGGGTCCAGACGGTCGAGGGGCCGGGAACGGCGCCGCTCGCGTCGCTGCCGATATAACCGAGCTCGGTGAAATAGCCATCCTTGGTGTCGGCCGGGCTGAACAGCGTGATGATCGGGCTGCTCTTGTCGACCGTCTCATGATAGGTCTTGAGCTGCAGATCGTCGAGGCGGGCACCTTCCAGATTGATGGAACCGGCAAGCGCGGGCGTGTCGATGGCGACGCGCGAGGACGACGTTTTGGCAACCGATTGAGCGCGGTCAAGGGTCGTCGGTGCCGTCTGGCCGTTCGCCGGCAGGGAACCGTTTACGGCAGTGCCTGCGGCCGGGGTCTGTGTCTGTGTCTGCTTGGTCTGAGCCTGCTGCGTCTGCTGCTGCAGCTTGGCGGCTTGTTCGGCCTGGCGCTGCGCTTCGAGGCGCGGGTTCATGTAGAAAAACTGCCAGCCGAGGACGATCAGCACAGACAGGGCAATTGCTATGAAGTAATTGCGGTTATTTTCCATCATACTTTCCTGGAGCGGTCCGTTTCCGGCCGCCGGTGTTTCGGCCTGGTTTCGACACGGCTGACGAGCTCGCCCGCCAGTTTTTCGAAAGATGCGGTCAGCACATCGCGCCGCGCGACAACCACATAGTCGTGTCCGGGCTGCATTGCAAATCCCGCATGAAGTCGCACGGCTTCTTTCAGCCTGCGCCGCATGCGGTTTCGTTCCACCGCGTTGCCATGTTTTTTGGTGACGGTAAATCCAACGCGGGGTTCGGCGTCGGGGAGCTTGCGGTCCAGCACTTCGATGAGGAAGAGGCTTCCCCGGCGTTTTTCGCCTTCACGAACTGCAAGAAACTGCGGCCGGCTTTTCAGCCGCCCGACAGTCTTTTTTGGTCGTTCATTCGTCAATTCGCCCGCCATCTTTATCGGGCATTCCGGCCCTTAGGCCGAAAGACGCTTGCGACCGCGGTTACGGCGAGCGGAGAGAACCGCGCGGCCGCCCTTGGTAGCCATGCGCGCACGGAAACCGTGACGACGCTTGCGGACAAGCTTGGATGGTTGATAGGTACGCTTCATTTATTTAAACACCGCGGAGTGCGGCCCTTCTTGAGCTTTGCTTTAAAAGCAAGGAGCGTTGTTGATTATGGCGAACGGGCTTGGCCGGCAAATGCAGGCTCCATAGACCGGACGTGCGCGGGCTTATACGGATCAAGGCCTAGGAAGTCAATTATACCGGCGCAGATTCCTGGAATCCGGCTTTTCCTATCAAAAATGCTTCGCGCAACAGCTGTGTCCAGCGATACAACCACATGCAGGTGGTTAACTGCTAAGCTTCCCTTTTTATAATATAAGATGCAGATATTGCCGCGAGTTCGCCAGATGATTGAAAGTGTTTTGGAAATTATATTCGAAATATCCGCAAGATAACTTTAATGATTTTAGTCGATACCTAGCGATATGCCCGGGAAAACCCTGGCTTTTTGGGGGTCTTCCGCTTCTAGGGGGCATATCGTTGAAGATTCGTGGTAAAATCAATCTGCTCGTATCCGTGATGGCCGGTGCTGCCCTTTTGATCGGCGCAACCGCTCTTTACGCGGTCAACCAATATGACCGGCAGCTTCAGGCCTATGAGCTCGCAGCGAACCGTGCCTATATGGGCGAGCGCCTGAACCGCTACGTCACCGCGGTCGTCATGGAATCGCGCGGCATATATGCGTCCGATACCACCAAGGATGCAAAGAACTTCGCCGATGGATTGATGAAGGACCTCGACGAGATCGACAAGGTGCTGGCCGCCTGGTCGCCGTCGGTCCCCGAAGAGCAGAAAGCCGAATTCGCCAAACTGCAGGATCGCGCCCGCGAATTCCGGACATTCCGGACCGAGACCGCTCGGCTTGGTGTGTCCGAAAGTCCGGATGCCGCCAACAAGCAGGGCAACAACGACGCCAACCGTGCCAACCGCAAGGCATTCCAGGCTGAGATCGATGCGGTCGTTCAGACCGATAAAGCGGCACTTGACGACGTCAATGCCGAAGTTACGGAAGTCCGTCAAACAGTCCTTTGGGTCGTGCTCGGCATGATGGTGGCGGGGATCGGCGCCGGTGCCGGCCTCGGCATGTATATCGGCACCGTGCATCTGAGCCGGCCGATCCGCAAGGTGACCGAGACGCTGAAACAAGTGGCCGACGGCAATTTCGACGTCGAGGTTCCCTTCGCCGGTCGCGCCGACGAAATCGGCGAGATGGCTGCCGCCGTCGACATATTCAAGCAGAACGGCAATGCCGTGCGGCGCATGAATGCCGAGGAGACGGCGATGCGCGCCAAGAGCGACGATCTGCAATCCAGCATGTCGCTTGTCGTTTCCGCCGCCGCCGCCGGTGATTTCAGCCGCCGCATCGATAAGGATTATGGCGACGTCAACCTCAATCGCTTTGCCGGCAACATCAATGAACTTCTGACGAGCGTCGACACGGGCATTGGCGAGGTCCGTCGCGTCCTTGCCAGCCTTGCCGAAGGCGATCTGACCCAGACCATGCGCGGCGAATTCCACGGCGCCTTCGCCGAACTGCAGCAGAACGTCAACAGCACCTTTGCGACCCTCAAGAGCACCATGCGCGAAGTGCGCGAGACCACGGGCTCCATCAACACCAATACCAACGAGCTGCGCGCCGCAAGCGACGATCTCTCGAAGCGCACCGAACAGCAGGCCGCTGCCCTGGAAGAGACATCGGCGGCGCTCGACGAGATCACCGCCGTCGTGCAAAGCTCCACCGAGCGGGCGCAGGAAGCGAGCGTCATGGTGACGGAAGCGAAGGAGAACGCCGCTCATTCCGGCAAGGTGGTTCGCAACGCCGTCGATGCCATGGGCCGCATCGAACAGGCATCCGGCGAGATCAGTCAGATCATCGGCGTTATCGACGAGATCGCCTTCCAGACCAATCTGCTGGCATTGAATGCCGGCGTCGAGGCCGCCCGTGCGGGCGAGGCGGGCAAGGGCTTTGCCGTCGTCGCCCAGGAAGTGCGCGAACTGGCGCAGCGCTCCGCCACTGCCGCCAAGGACATCAAGGCGCTGATCAGCAAGTCCGGCGATGAAGTGCAGGTCGGCGTCAAGCTGGTGCAGGCCACCGGCGAGGCGCTGGCGGCGATCGAGGCGCGGGTCTTGAAGATCAACGATCATATCCATTCGATCGCAACGGCCGCCCGTGAACAGTCGACCGGCCTGACCGAAGTCAACAAGGCCGTCAACCAGATGGACGAGGTGACCCAGCGCAACGCCGCCATGGTCGAGGAAACCTCAGCCGCCACGCATCGCCTGTCGGGCGAGGCCGATGGTCTCGTCCGCCTCGTCGCCCGTTTCAAGGTCGACACCGGCGCTGCTTCCGCTCCGGTATCTGCGCGCACCGAAACGCATCGTCCCGTCGCTTCGCCGGCACGCCGCATGATGGGCAAGGTCGCCAGCGCCTTTACGGGCGGCGGCGCGCCGGCGCCGGCAGCGCAGGGCTGGGAAGAATTCTGATCCCGCCTGGGCTCCAAGGGAACGGCGCGCCGACGCGCCTTTCCCGCCTCTGACATGAGCTAACAGCCGCACTGTCACAGAGGCGATTGGAAAAACTGTCACAATCTCCTATTATCTGCTTCGATATGTCGTCATCAGATCGCTTTGAAACAAAGCGGGACAGCCGAAATGGATCGTGAGCAAGACAGGAACGTCGGCGAAGGCGGCAAGGCCGAGGCTCGGAGTCACTCGCGTTTTTACCGCCCCACCGGCATTTTCGGCGGCCTTTCCGGCAAGCTTCTGATGCTCACCGTCGTTTTCATTCTGCTTGCCGAAGTGCTGATCTTCGTTCCCTCCGTCGCCAATATGCGTTTGCGCTGGCTGGAGGATCGGCTGAACACGGCCGCCGCCGCCGCCATCGTCATCGATGGTCTGCAGCCGGTCGAACTGCCCCGTGCGCTTCAGAAGGAAACGCTGATGGCGACGGGCACGCGCGCCATCGTGCTGCGCAAGGATGGAACCTCGCGGCTGTTGGCGACCGCCGAGATGCCGTCTTCCGTCGACGAGCAATATGATTTGAGCGATGTCTCGCTGCCGACTGCGATGCGCGATGCCCTGGACACGCTGCTGTTCGGCGGCAACCGCGTCATCCGTGTCTTCGGCCCGGTCGGCGGCGACGCCAGCACCGGCATCGAAGTGGTGTTGAAGGACACAAGGCTGCGCAGCGCTATGCTTGCCTATTCCGGCAGCGTCCTTTTCGTTTCGATCCTGATTTCGCTGTTCACCGCGACCCTGATCTTCTTCGCCATCAATCGCATGATGATCCGCCCGATCCGTCGGCTGACCGACAGCATGCAGACCTTTTCGCAGGATCCGGAAGACCCTAGCCGCGTGCTGGTGTCGGACGGAGGACGCGACGAACTAGCCGTGGCCGGCCGCCATCTCGCTTCCATGCAGTCGCAATTGCAGAAGACCCTGAAGCAGCAGAAGAACCTCGCCGCTCTCGGTCTTGCCGTGTCGAAGATCAACCACGATATGCGCAACATCCTTTCGGCCGCGCAACTGATGTCCGACCGCCTGGTCGACGTCGACGATCCGATGGTCAAGCGTTTTGCACCGAAGTTGCTGCGCACCATCGACCGCGCCGTCGGCTATACGACCGAGGTGCTGTCTTTCGGCCAGACCTCCGAATCGGCCCCGCGCCGCCGCCGGGTGCATCTTCTCGAACTCATCGACGAAGTCCGCGATATCCTGGCGATCGATCCCGATAGCGGCATCGAATTCGTCGTGCAGATGAGTCCGGATCTGGAAGTCGACGCCGACAGCGAGCAACTGTTCCGAATCATCCACAATCTCTGCCGCAATGCCCACCAGGCCCTGGTCGCCTTCGCCGAGACGGCGCCCGATAGCATCCGCCGCATCACCGTATCGGCGCGTCGCATCGGCAGCGTCGTCAGCATCACGGTCGACGATACCGGCCCCGGCATGCCGCAGAAGGCGCGGGAAAATCTTTTCACCGCCTTTCGCGGCTCCGCCCGCTCCGGCGGCACCGGCTTGGGCCTGGCGATCGCCCGCGAACTGGTGCTTGCCCATGGCGGCACCATCGCGCTGGTGGAAAAACCCGCCGCCGGCACGCAATTCCGCATCGAAATCCCCGACCGTCCGGTCTCGCTCGACGACTACCGCAGCCGCTCCTTCCACGAAAACTGAGTATTTTCAGCCTCTTCATGAGACCGCTTGTGAAAATCGCGATCTTTTTCACAAATCCACTTGCATTCCCCGGAAGGACCCTTTAGAGAACCGCCCACGCCAACGGTTTCTTCCGTTTCGGCCACGCACCCGTAGCTCAGCTGGATAGAGCACCAGACTACGAATCTGGGGGTCAGGAGTTCGAATCTCTTCGGGTGCGCCATTTTTCATAACTCCAAAACAATGATGGTCACAACGAGCCTACCCGGGTTCGCCGAACCAACGCGCGGCAGCCTGAATAGCTTCCTCAAGAATAGGGGTGGTGTCGGCAACCCAAGCGACGAAGCCATCGGGGCGTACCAATACAGCGCTCAAGCCCAGCCGATCCTTGACGTCACTTGCGACATAAGCGATCCGCCCGCTCCAGCGGCGCGCAAGCCCATGAAGCGGTGCGCGAGCGTCAAAGTCTAAAAGTAAGCCCCTTCCGGTCCTGAGAAGATCGCCGATCTTCGTACCGTCGACCAATTCGAAGTCGGGAACGCTGCGGCCCACGAGCGGTTGGCTGTTGCCAAGATCATAGCGGAGGGAAACGCCCCACGCACGTTCGGCGAAATAGGTCGCGCCATCGCGCGTCTCAATCAGATCGCGGAGGATGGCTTCGAGCGCGCGTGAGCTCCGGCTTGGCCGCATAATCGCGACCTGCGCGCGCGACCAGTCGAGTATCTGCGCTCCGACCGGATGCCGCTCACTCGTATAGGTATCTAGCAGATCGACCGGCGCATCACCGCGAAGGGTGGCGGCCAGCTTCCAGCCGAGATTCATTGCATCACCGAGCCCGAGATTGAAGCCCTGGCCGCCCAGCGGGGAGTGTACGTGTGCGGCGTCCCCGGCAAGCAGCACTCGCCCGTTGCGATA
Organism: Rhizobium leucaenae USDA 9039; assembly: GCF_000426285.1. Classification (GTDB taxonomy): domain Bacteria; phylum Pseudomonadota; class Alphaproteobacteria; order Rhizobiales; family Rhizobiaceae; genus Rhizobium; species Rhizobium leucaenae. The sequence continues at coordinate 241,898 of NZ_AUFB01000003.1, forward strand.
AGACACCGCTTGGTACGCGCGATCCGTCCAAGTCGTGGCCAGCCGGAGAGCCGTCAACGCAACGTCTGTGCCAGAGACGCTGCGTAACACTGCTTGTGTATGGTCGAGGGTGATCGGCTGGTTCCGGTGGAACGCGCCGCCGTCGAAGTCGACCATCGCGATCGTCCCAGGCCGCGCATAGGTGTACATGCCCGTCGAGGTGTAGCTGCGGCCCACGCGGAGGATGTCCGGATCGGCCATCTCGACTTCGATCGAATAGCCGGTGAATTCGGGATCAGTGCCGACGAAATCGAAGCCGCCGGCCTTGCGCACTGCACTGCGCCCGCCATCGCAACCAACGAGCCAGCGACAGCGAAAAGCCTCGCCGCCGGCACGGATGGTCACCTCGTCATCCGACTGGTCGAACGTCTCGACGCCGAGGCCGCGCCTGATCTCGGCCCCCGTGGCGGTTGCGCGAGCGCTCAGGACGGCTTCGAGGGTTTCCATGTCGACCGCCATGTTGACACCGGCCGGACTTGGCAGGCGATAGGGCCACTTGGAGCTATCGATTTTGTCGTGGAAGAATTGGATACCGGCGAAATGGCCGGCAGGGTGGCGCGGCTGCTGCAGCCAGTGCGCGGCGGCCACGGTGCTGCCCGAGGCATCGTTTGCACGCTGCGCCGCGACGATGTCGTCCAGCAATCCGCGACGGTAAAGGGCTTCGAGAGTGGGCGCGGAAAGGCCGCGCATTCCGAACGGAAGTTGCTTCAAGGGTGAGCGCGGGTCTTCGGCTTGCTCCAGCACCAGCACCGAGAGATCGGCAAGGCGCAGCTCGCAGGCGAGGAACAGGCCGACAGGACCGGCTCCAGCAATCACAACGTCATAAAGAGCTAAGGGGCGGTTGGGCATGAACGGGCTCCTGTGTCGATGATGTTCGACCGGAGCGTTCCTCAGGTTTGAGAACCACACGGACGAACAGTTGGGCGCTGACGCAGCGCCCGATGTTCGTCGTGGGGGTCTCATGCGCGAGGCCAAAGACCAGAGCTTTCGTTACCAAAAGGACTTGGGCTTACCAAACCAAGTCTGCCTTTTCCGACGTCGGGTAAATAGCGGTGTGGCGATTGATCCGCAAGGGTTCTTCGTTACCGCAGGCAGACGACCGATCACATAAAGCCAGGATTTCGCGGCAGATACTGCGTCCAGTCACCATACTCCGGCGATGCCATCAACAGCATGGGAAAGGTGATTCGGATACCTTGCTTGACCGCAAGTCTCAGGACGCTGTCGCATGTGCCCGGCAGAAACGCCGATACGTTCTCAGCAGAGCGATCTGCCGCCAGTTTCAGCGCAGTCGTAAAGGCATCGTGGAGAAAGTCAGGCCGCGTGACGGCGAGGGGGCCGATGTGCGCACTTGATGCGAGATAGCTGTAGCCGACGCAATCGCTGCCGGCGCAGAGCAGCACTCCCGTTGTCGTCGGGTCATCGAGCAGGTAGCGATGATGCTTCTCGCGCGAGGCGCCTATGGCGCGGGAGTCGATCTCGGCGAGCTTTTTCATGGTTGCGGCGCTGCCGTCGATCGCGATGGCGCGCAGTGGCGGCGCCGGCAGTTCCTGCATCACCCGCTCGCGCGCGGCATTGAAAAGGTAAATCGGCATCTTGGGAAAGAGGCCGTGCCGCATGTACAGGCCCTGCGAGACGCGATTGAAGGTAAAGGTGATAAGTGCCCTGTGAGCTGCCCCCGATTTCCGGGCATGCTCCACGGTTCGTCCCAATAGTTCATTGCCGATGCCTTGGCCCTGCCGGGCGGGATCGACGAACAACTGCGCGAGGAACCAAACATTCCCGCAAACCCAACTCCAGGCAAAGCCAAGAATCTCTCCATCGTCCTCAGCTATCCACAGGCCATCCGGGTCGTCTTTGAGCGAAAATAGCTGAAAGCTGGGAGGGCTTGCCGTCGCCATCGGGCCAAAGCCATGGCGAACGGTAAGATCGTTGATGGCGGAAACCACCAGCGCATCGGTCGCAGCCAAATCGTCTGCCCGAGCAGGTCTGTAAACCACCGACATTGGCTAACTCCGGCAAAGTTTTTCGACACGGCGCGCGAGCCGCAACGCCAATCATCGCAGTTCCCATGATCGCGATCTCGGACGCCGCCGCTTCTTGAGGCACCTCGCAATGCCGCGGGGGGAGCCGAGGTATGGCTCAAGATACAGCTCTCGCGCCCGCTTAACCGCGCGATCGCAAGGCCGGTTACGATGACCCCATTCGCTGCATTTCAAGTGCTTACCGCCGAGTTGGCCGCGGGTCGGCTGGACCTACTTACCCCTTGCCGCCATTTTTCTTGCACTGGCTGCGGAACTTGGAGCGTTCCTTGCCATGAAGCCCCTTCGCATCGGCCTGCGCTGAGCACGCCTTCGAAATGTCCGATTGCATGGGCGCCGCTGCCTTTTGTTTCGCGGTGGTGCTCGGCGTTTTCGTGGTGGTCATCGGCGTGGCTGTGGTTGCCGGTGTGGTGGTTGTCTGACCCATGGCACTCGTGCCGATGAGGGCGACAACCGCCGTAGCTGCGAATACTGCAACAAACCTCATGGTCATTCCTCCGCTGACTGACGTCACACGCTTGGCGCGTGATCAACAACGGAAGGCTGAACCAATATACGGACAAAAGCAATCCGCCGCCTTGGTCCAAGGCTCGCCGGGAAAAGCACTATTTCGTGATGTCGAAGGGGCCGGGCAAACCCGGCCCCTTCGCCTCTATTTCAGAACGAGGCGCAACGGCGCAATCAGCCTTGTGAAGCCTGAGCGCAGCATATCGTGCTTCGTCTTCGGATTTTTGTCGGCGAACAGTCCGATGATCGAGGTCTTCAGTTTGTCGCGCCATGCGGATTTTCCGGGCGTGGTCGGCTTCATGCCGCAGCGCCGCAGCAGATAGTTCATCTGGTAGATGGCGGCCTCTCGGTCGCAATCGCGCACGCAGAAATGAATGCCGAGAGCGATCGAATAGATATCGCCGTTCTTGAACGCATGCGGCGCTTTCGATGGATGGTGCACGCCGGTCCCCTGGTTCAAGGCATAGACCGCCGCCTTGCTTTGTTTTTCGATGGTATATTTCGCGGCGTTGAGATCGCCCGCGTAGTATTTTTCAATTTCGTTGTCGGGCAGAATGGAACGATCGTTCGCGTCCCATATGTTGGCGGTTCGGTTGCCGTGGATCTGGAACAGGAATGTTGCTTCATGATCGATATGATAGGGCGTTACCGCGTCGGGCGAGGCCAGGAATATGTAGGCGTCTTCCCAGGTGACTTCGTCCCGCGAGCAACCGGTATCTGCGAGGATTTCGGTCATGAGCTGATCGAGCAATGCACGATATTCGGGATCGCGCTGAACACTGTAGAGCAGGACCCATGATCCCGATTCCGCCAAATTCGAGATCGCTTCGTTGACGCTCTCCACCTTGTGGTTCAGCGGCACGGCCCAGCCTGCGTCCACCGGTGCGCCGCCCGCCTGCCAGCGCACGCTTCTCGTGCTCGTGTTCGCAAGCAGCGATTTCGCAAGTTCCGCAAGGCGCGGAAGCGTGAACAACCGATGTCCGACCAAGTTGTGGCTGAACTGGAATGACCTTCTATTGAAGTCATTTCTGAAAGCATTCGGTCCCACCGCGATACTTTGCGTATCCAGGGAGGCTGGCTTGGTCGCGGTGGCTGTAAGCATGATCGGAATCCCCCAGTTGATAGAGACGTTGGAAATCTCACGAAACTGTGATTGCCGTTCACATTTTTGTCATCTAATCCAATGGTGGAGGGACATCCTACGATTGGATCAACCTACTCCCAAAAGGGGTGTAGCTATACGCCGACACAATCAATTCGATTTTATCGAATAAAATCAGCCGGATGATCGGGCATGGAAGCGGTTCTGCCGGCGTGGTGGGAGCATCGGGCTGCTCTCTCCCGATGCCGCTGCCATCCGATGCGTGCTGGATCATGCTGATGGAGAGGACAGCTCGGCCCGAGCTTGTCCCGGAGAAGCTTAGGTGCTCGTCTTCTCGGAGGCCGACACATCCGAACTCTCCGCACTCTTGTCGGAAGCGGCCGACGGCCAAGTGATGTAGTAATACTGCGATCCGACCTGGCCGAAATAGGCCTCGTTGCCGGTGACCTTGTCGCTGAAACTGCCGTCGGAATTCTTGACGAAGGTTCCATCGGAACCGCGTTCGAGATGAGCCTTCAGGAAATCGTTCCAATCGCTGGTGGGGATCGTGTCGCCGGTCTTGCTGGTCGTACCCTGTTCGCTGTCGGCATCGGCATCCCATGCCGTGATCGAAACGCCCTTGGTGGGGTCGGAAACCGTCAGCGTACCGTTGTCGAGCGCGTTGAGCATGCCCTGAGCCTGGCCGCCCTTGCCCTCGCTTTTGACCGCGTCCTGCAGGTTCTGTTTCAGGAGATTCATGAACGAGCTGCTGGTCATGTCCGGATCGGATTGCGATGCCGTGGAACTGTCGGTTTGATTTGCCGACAAGCCGTTCAGCATGCTGGTCAGCGATGCCTGCGACTGCGACGGCAGGCTCGAGAGATCACTGCTGCTGCTATCGTCCAATAGGGGATCGCTGCTCGAATCCTGCGAGGCGTCTGGTGTCTGCAGCAACTGCAGGGCCATTTGTGATGAGAGCAATCGGGTCGTGGTCAATGCGGAGACCATAGGTCGTTCCTTCCCAATATGGGGCAGCCATTACGCCGGAGGCCGCCTTTGACGATCGGTCGATGCGCGCCGGTTCGGGCGGCGCATCGCAGATGTCGTCGACTGTAGGAAAATGGACTTACCCGGGGCTTGTGCGATGATCTCAGCGGGGCTGCGCGCCTTCGCCGTGATGCGTCTTCAGCGGCAATTCCGGCAGGAACAGCAGCGCGATCAAGGCCAGCCCCACAATGACGGTTCCGGTGGCGAAGGTCATCGCGATGGCATGGCGGTAAACCGCGATCGCGGCCGCATGAGCTTCCGGCGAAGCGGCGGCGAGTTGCTTCAAGCCGCCTTCGGTCAACGAGGACATGCCGAGCCCGTCGGACGATCCGATCGCCTTTTGCACGCGATAGGCGAGGATCGCACCGGAGCCGGTGACGCCGATCAGGCCGCCGAGCGAACGGAAGAAAGCAAGTGTTGCCGTGCCGACGCCGCGATGCGCCAGCGGCAGGGCATTCTGCACCGCGACCGTCATTGTCGGCATCACCAGCCCGAGCCCCAGGCCGAGCGCGAAGATCGGAGGCTCGATGATGGCGAAGCCCTTGCTAGTCGCAATGGCCCAGGCGAGCGTAGCGAAGGCAGCCGTCGCGAGGCCCAGGCCGCAAAGCTGGGCCGGCTTGTAGCGGCCGGAACGCTGCAACAGCACGCGGCCGTTGAGCATGGAGGAGATGACGAAGCCGATCATCAGCGGTCCCGTCAGGAAGCCGGAATGTGAGGGGGTGACGCCCATCACCATCTGGAAGAATAACGGGAAGAACAGGGTGGCGCCGAGCATGCCCATGAAGGTCAGGGCCAAGACGAGGCAGGCAATGATGAACAGTCGGTTGCTAAAGAGATCAGGCGGCAGCACCGGCTCTGGTTCACGCTTTATATGGAAGACAAAGATAATTCCGAGGACAAGAGCCGCAGCGGACAGACCGAGAATTTGCGGCGAGTCCCAGGCCCATTCGTTGCCGCCAAGCGCAAGCGCCAGCAGGAAACTGGTGGTGCAGGCGGTCAGCAGCACGGCGCCGAGATAGTCGATACGGCGGCTGCGGACCTGATGCCGCCGCTTCAAGGCGCGGCCGATCATGACGAGCGCCACCGCGCCGATCGGCAGGTTGACGTAGAAGATCCAGTGCCAGGAGAGCAGATCGGTGATGACGCCGCCGAGGATTGGGCCGACGACGCTGCAGACGGCAAAGACGGCGGCGATCGAACCTTGATTGCGGCCGCGCCTGGCCGGTGGCACCAGATCGCCGATGATGATTTGCGCGAGCGGCAGCAGTCCGCCGGCACCGATCCCCTGAATGGCGCGGAAGATGATGAGCTGCAGCAGCGTCTGCGCCATGCCGCTCAACACGGAGCCAAGAAGAAAGATGAGGATTGCCGCGTAGATCATCGGCTTGCGGCCGTACTGGTCGCTGAGCTTGCCGTAGAGAGGCATGGTGCTGGTCGAGGCCAGCACATAGGCGCTGACCACCCAGGAGAGATGCGTAACGCCGCCGAGATCGCTGACGATGCGCGGCAGGGCGGTCGCAACGATGCTCTGATCGATGGCGCCGAGGCCGAGCACGATCATCAAGCCAAGAATGACGGCACGGATTTCGCGGCGGTCGGCCGCGTAGCCTTCGCTCGCCGGCTGCGGAGCGGCCTGTTGAACCTGTGGTGTCATTGTCCGATCTCTTCGAGCGGGCCGATGGCGGCGCGGATGGCGGCGCGCGCCTCGGGTGACAATTTGGCGAGTTCGAAGGCGAGCCAATCGGTTCGCCTCCGCTTTATGCCTTGAATCAGAGCCCGTCCCTTGTCGGTGGCGATCAGACCGCTGCGCCGGCGATCTTCCGGGTCGGGAGCGGAGCGGGTGACGAGGCCCTCGCGTTCCATCGCCTTGATGTGTCCTGATATCGTCGGGCCGCGCAGCTTTTCCAGCCGCGCCAGCTCCGCGACGCCAATGCCAGGCTGCCGCAGAATGGCGACGAGAAGAAGCGCCTGCAGCGGCGAGATGCTGGGATCGTCGATTTCACGCCGCAACTGGCGGTAAAGGCGATGCAGGACCGGGCGCAGCGCTTCGGCGAGCGCCATGGCCTCTTCAAGTTCGCGAAGATGTCCGGTTTCACGCATGGCGATCCAGAAAGATAGATAGGCTTCCTATCTATCTATAACTCACACTTGTGACTTGCACAAGCGATCGGGTCCCTCGGAACTTTTTCAACCATTGCGCGTTCCCCAGAGTTCTTGGAACTTAAGAGGAGATTGACCGTGAAGCGATATTTAACGGCGGTGAGCGCCACCGCCCTGAGTGCCCTGCTCGCCGTTTCATCCATCGATCCGGCCGCCGCCGGGCCAATCCAGCCCGTGATGCAGCCGCAGCTCTTGCAGACGACCGGCCAGGCCAACGGCGTGACCGAGGTACAATATCGCTACCGCCATCGTCCACATTACCGCCCGTATTACCGCCACTATCGCCCTGGACCCCGTGCCGGTTACTGGCGCGGTTATCATGGCTATCGCTATGCGCGGCCGGGCTATCGCCGCTACAGCGACGGATGGTGGTATCCTGCGGCTGCCTTCGCGGCCGGTGCGATCATCGGCGGTGCTATTGCGCGGCCCGCCTATGGGAGCGCGCATGTCCGCTGGTGCGCCAACCGCTATCGGTCGTACCGCGTTTCCGACAATACTTATCAGCCCACCAACGGTCCGCGCCGGCAATGCGTCGGACCGTGATTTTGGCGTGCAAAACCTTTCCCCGCATGGGCGGGGAGAGGGCACCCCTCATGCCGTAACAGATACGGGCATTCTCAATCCGGTCAGTTGCTCCGATACCTCCCACAGCCGTCGCCAGATGGCTTTGCTCTCTGCGGATCGTACGATACCGGCGCACACCAGTCCCTTCGCTAATTGAAGTCTTCCGAGCCGTACATGACAACTCCTTCGGCTCGGCACACGTTGTGCAGCCGAATGCGCCAGCACCCGGTGCCACTCAATTGGCTGAATCGTTCACGGAAGTCGCTGTCGCGGTCGACGCGCATTGCTAACGGCGCGACCTGTGAGCTGTGTTGAATGTTGCGCTAAATGCAAAAATACAACAATTCAAAATACATTGCTTGGAAATCGCAATTGCGATTTGCGTGTCGGCAACATTGGCCGCGGCAATTGCCTGCTGCGCCTTCGAATTGCCACGCTGCTCGGCCTTTGATCGCGTAAATATCCAATATGTTTGCTATGGGCGGGATTGCTGGGATGACGACAAAGACGACATGCGCCGAATTCGTGCAGTTCTTCCGCTCCTGGGTGAGCAATCCTATGCGTGTGGCCGCGATTGCGCCGTCCGGCGAGCGATTGGCCCGTCTGATGACGCAGGAGATCGAGGCGCTCGATGGCCCGGTCCTCGAACTTGGCCCCGGCACCGGCGTCTTCACGCGTGCGCTGCTGGCCCGCGGCCTTCCTGAGAGCGACTTGACGTTGATCGAGTTCGGCGAAGAGTTTGCCGCTCGATTGCGCGGGCGCTTTCCTGAGGCGCGCGTGGTGCAAATGGATGCGGCGCAGCTCGCCCAATGCGGCCTGTTTGCCGATGCGCCCTTTAGCGCCGTCGTCAGCGGCTTGCCATTGCTCTCCATGTCTCCCGACAAGATCATCGCAATCGTCGGCGGCGCCTTTGCGACGATGAAGCCTGGCGGCGCGTTCTATCAGTTCACCTACGGTCCGCGCTGCCCCGTGTCGCGGTCGATCCTCGAACGTCTCGGCCTGAAAGCGGTGCGCATCGGCGGCACGGTGCGCAATATTCCGCCGGCGGGCGTCTACCGGATCTCGCGCAGAAAACCGTTGGAGATCTCGATCGATCGCTCCAGATATCATGGCGGCGAAGTGGATGCCGGGTTGGCAGCCTATGCTGCCGAAACGGGTTCGGCCGACATGGGACGGCCGGAAGCGGGTGCATAGTGGGGGTGGTCCATGGCGGATGCGAAAGAAATCGACGGCGGGGTGAGGGAAGGCCGGCGCGAACGCAAACGCCGCCAGACGCGAGAGCGCATCGAGTCGGTGGCACTCTCATTGTTCCTCGAGCGCGGCTTCGACGGCACGACGATCGAGGATATCACCGAGGCCGCCGACGTCGCCAAGCGCAGTTTCTTCGATTATTTTCCGAGTAGGGAAGAGGTGGTCTTCGCCTGGCAGGACAGCTTTTCCGACGAACTCGCCGATGCCATCGCCGCGCGGCCCAAGGATGCGTCCATTGCCGAGGTCATCGAAGGCGCTCTGACGTCCGCACTGCTCGCCGCCTCCTCGGATCCGCAACATCTTGCCTAGCCGTCTTGATCCGCGACATGCCGGCGCTTTGCGCCCGTAACCAGTTGAAATATGCCAAACTCGAAGAGAAGCTGACAGAAGCACTTTACGCCCGCTCCGGCGGCGCTGAAGAGGAGCGGTTTCGCCTGCGCCTGCTGTCGGCGATCGTCGTCAGCACACTGCGCATCGGTGGCGAGCGCTGGAGTGAAGGCCTGCAAGAGGCGTCATTGCAGGATTTCGCCCATCACGTGTTCGAAGAACTCTGGACCGCGCTCACTGAACTCGGAACCCTGTCGCGGCAACGCAATCCCGCTCGCTGATTTCAGGTCAGGGCGCCTGCCGTTTGCGGCAATTCGACCTGCCGCCGATGGCGCAGGAAGTCGATCAAAGCCCGCAGCTTTGCCGGCACGCGGCGGCGGTCGGCATAGTAGAGCGTCAGGCCGGCGAGCGCCGGGCTCCAATCGGACAGGATGCGAACCAGCCGTCCGTCATCGAGAAAGCGGTCGATATAGCCGTTGATCATGTAGGCTATGCCGATGCCGTCGAGAGCTGCCTGCGTCAGTGCCGCCGAATCGTTGACGATCAGCCGGCCGTTGACGGCAAGCTCGATTTTCTCGCCGTTCCTCTCGAATTCCCAACGTTCGACTTGCCCGTTGGAGGAATGGCGAAAGCCGATGCAATTATGGTTGAGCAGATCGTGCGGATGTTTCGGCATGCCGTAGCGTCCGAGATAGCTGGGCGCTGCAATGATATGGGCCGAGATCGCCGGCCCGATCTTCACCGCCACCATGTCGCGCTGCACCAGATCGCCGAAGCGAATGCCGGCGTCGAACCCTTGGCCGACAATATCGACCAGGGAACCCTCGATACGCACCTCCAGCTCGATTTCTGGATAGGCGTCCAGGAAATCGCGTAGGATCGGTTGAAGCGCGATCATATAACCGGCGCGTGCCACGTTGATGCGCAACAATCCTGCCGGCTTGTCGACCGACTCGCCAAGCTCCTGGGCGGCTGCCGTCAGATCGTGGACGGCAGGCACGACGCGTTCGAGATAGCGTAGGCCTGCTTCGGTCAGGCTGACGCTGCGCGTGGTGCGATTGAAGAGCGCGAGCCGCATCCGGCCTTCGAGTTTGCTGATCGACTGGCTGACCGCCGAGGGTGATACGCCGAGCCGCACGGCTGCTGCTGAAAAGCTCTTTTCCTCCGCGACGATGACGAAGGTCACCAATCCGTCCAAAACGTCCTGACGCATAAGCGCTCTCCGAACGATTTTAATTTTGTCCGAGATTAATCAGTTTTCCTAAATAGGTCATCTGCGATTGATGAGAGCATCGAAAATGTCGCTTTGACCTATCTTCTCGTCGTCCAGCAAGGAGACATCGTTACGTCTGCGATAAGGTGGCCTCGAACGCAGCGGCAAACAGCCCGGCGATCCGAAGAAGGCGGCACAAGTTATGCTGCAGCTCATTGTATTGGAAAACCCACCGACCCATCTTCTGTTGGGTCGCGACGCCATCAGTCTCGTTCGCGAAAAACTCGGCCTGCTCAAGGGCGAGTTCGACGCCTGGGAACAGGTCTCGGCTTCCACGGATTTCGAATAACGTCAACCAGACCATAGGGACGAAAACCATGTCAGATCTAAACGCAGCCAAGTCCGGTCAATTCAAGATCGGCGACGAGCTTACCGTCAATCGCCTCGGTTTCGGCGCGATGCGCATTACAGGGTCAGGCATTTGGGGCGAGCCGGCGGATCACGCCGAATCCATCCGCACCCTTAAGCGCCTGCCGGAACTCGGCATCGACTTCATCGACACGGCCGATTCCTATGGTCCCGATGTGTCCGAACGTCTGATCAAGGAGGCGCTGCACCCCTATGGCGACAAACTTGTCGTCGCCACCAAGGGCGGTCTGACCCGAACCGGTCCCGACCAGTGGATTCCTCTGGGCCGTCCGGAATATCTGATCCAGCAGGCACATAAGAGCCTGCGCAATCTCGGTGTCGAACAGATCGATCTCTGGCAGCTTCACCGCATCGATCCCAAGGTGCCGGCCGCCGAACAGTTCGGCGCCGTCAAGTCGCTGCTCGATGCCGGGATCATCCGCCACGCGGGCCTCAGCGAAGTATCGGTTGCCGACATCGAGGCCGCCTCGAAACATTTCAAGGTGGCAACGGTCCAGAACCGCTACAATCTGGTCGACCGCACCAGTGAAGACGTTCTCGATTATTGCGCAAAGCACAATATCGGCTTCATCCCCTGGTTCCCGCTCGCCGCCGGCGACCTGGCGAAGGAGGGCTCGCTGCTCGATACCATTGCCAAGAAGCATGGCGCAGCCCCGAGCCAGATCGCCCTTGCCTGGGTCCTGACGCGCAGCCCCGTAATCCTCCCGATCCCGGGCACCGGCAAGGTGAAGCATCTCGAAGAGAATACCGCGGCGGTAAACATCACGCTGTCCGATGACGAGTTCTCGGCGCTGGACGCCGAAGGCAAGAAGGCGTTTGCCGCTGCTTGATGCCTTCCTTGTATAATAAACGACTGAACGGCGGCCGCTGATGGGCGACCGCCCTTTTGTGATTTGCACGTTCTTCCGATAGCCGCGATACACGCTGTAAGTCGAGCCTGTCGGTTCGCCCGGCGCATGCCGTGAAAGATGGATCACGACGATGTGAATCGCCGCCATTGCATGTCACGGCTTTAAAATAGGCGCCGAAATGCTGCGATTGCGGGTGCTATGCGCTTTTGCAAGGATATGTGAATAAAAGCTTTGCGCCTGCTGCATTGCTGCATTGCGAAAGCCGGTCTGTTAATGCCGCCGCGGCAGTTATATCTACCCCCTCGAAGGCGGCGCACTCCTCCTCCCAGCGCTCCTTCATAGATTGGCAACACTCCTCCTCCTCCCAGTTGCCAATCCGGATCAAGAGCCCGATGCATCCTCCTCCCGCATCGGGCTCTTTTTATTTGTCCTCTTTTCCCAAGCTTTCTGCCGGGCTGATCGTAGCCGTTGCTGCCAACCCACCGTTGCGCCTTTGCCGCGGTCGGATGAATTAGCGCTACATCACGTTGCGAAGACAGCGCGCACCGCTTGCACCGTCCTCTTCCATAGGTATGTTGACGGCGACATTGAAATTGCGACGAAGAGGGCTGGCGCGATGCGGCGCATGGAAGATCTTGGCCGATGGGGGAAGGCCTTCTTCCGGGCTGTCGCCGTCAGCGCGGCGTTGTCGCTGACGGCCTGCGGCGGCCGCCCGATCGGCGTCATGCAGCCGATCGCCGACAATGTTCCCGGCACCTCCAACGTCGATCTGCTCGTCGCCACCACCCGACTGCCGGACAAGGATCCGGCGATCCTGTTTTCTGGAGAGCGCGGCCCCGGTTTGAAGGTGGATGCCGTCAGTGTTTCGATCCCGCCGGAGGCCAATCGCAAGGTCGGCCAGGTGCAGTGGCCGAGCCGGCTGCCCGGCGATCCCTTGAAAAATTTCGTCACCACCTCGGTCAAGCCGCTGATGGGCGCGGCCGACATTCAGGCGTGGTTGCAAACGCATCTGTCGAAGAACAAGCGCGTGCTGATTTTCGTGCATGGCTTCAACAATCGCTATGAGGATTCGGTCTATCGCTTCGCGCAGATCGTCCATGATTCCCATGCCGATGTTACGCCGGTCGTTTTCACCTGGCCGTCGCGGGCCAGCATTTTCGACTATGCCTACGACAAGGAAAGTGCCAATTATTCCCGTGACGCGCTGGAAGAAATGCTGCGTCGCGCCGCCTCCAATCCCTCAGTCGGCGATATCACCGTCATGGCCCATTCAATGGGCACCTGGCTCGCCGTCGAGGCATTGAGGCAGATGGCGATCCGCGACGGTCGCGTCGCGCCGAAGATCAAGAACGTCATTCTTGCTTCTCCCGACCTCGACGTCGATGTCTTCGGCCAGCAATTTGCAGCGCTCGGCAAGGACAAGCCGCATTTCACCCTATTCGTTTCGCGAGACGACCGGGCGCTATCGCTGTCGCGCCGCATCTCCGGCAATATCGACCGCCTTGGCCAGATCGATCCGAGTGCCGAGCCCTATCGCAGCGAGTTGGAAAAGCAGGGCATCACCGTGCTCGATCTTACCAAGCTCAAGACCGGTGACCGGCTGAACCACGGCAAATTCGCCGAGAGCCCGGAAGTGGTCAAGCTGATCGGCGACCGGCTGATCGAGGGACAGACCATCACCGATTCCGATGTCGGCATCGGCGACGCAGTCGGCGCCGTCGCCATCGGCGCAGCGCAGACGGTCGGCAACGCGGCCAGTGTCGCCGTCAGTGCGCCGATCGCCATTTTCGATCCGCGCACTCGCCGGAATTACGGTGAGCAGGTCCGCCGCCTTGGCGCATCCGCCGGCAATACCGTCGGCTCCGTTGGCGACAGCGTCGAGACGACCGGCAGCAACGTTGGCGCGGCGATCAGTCGATAGTTATCATGGCTTCGCCGAGGCGAGAGACTTGCTCGGCATTCGCTCTCCCCAAAAACCTCATAGCCACACCTGGTGATCTGATATATCACATGGTGCATCAAATCGAGCTTGCGCTCTGCGGGTGGACTTCAGGAATGGACGAAAATAAACGGACGGTCATCGTTGTCGGCGCCGGCGTTATCGGCGTTGCGATCGCCTTCGAATTGCAGCGACGCGGACGGCAGGTGATGCTCGTGGACAAAGGCGAGCCGGGCAGGGGCGCCTCCTTCGGCAATATGGCGAGCATCGCGCTCGATTTCGCCGCCAGTTCCGGCCCGTCCACCTGGCGCAAAATTCCCGGTTGGCTGCTGGACCCGGAAGGTCCGGTTTGGCTCAGGCCCTCCTATGCGCCGAAAATGCTGCCATGGTTCCTGCGTTTCGTCGCTGCCGGTCGGCCTTCCCGGCTGAGGGAGATCGAAGATGCCGGCATGAGCCTGTCCCGCCACGCACTCGGCGATTTCAGAACGATGCTCGATGCCATCGGTGCGCCGGATCTGATAACGGAAGAGGGCTGTCTGGCCATCTACGAGACGGAATCGGAGTTTGCCGGCGATCGCGGCCATATCGAGCTGATGCGGCGCTATGGTTTCGAGCACAGGATTCTCTCCGGCGTGGAAATCCGCGATTACGAGCCGACGCTGTCGCCAAAAATTGCCAAAGCGGTATTGCTGCCGGACAACAAGTCGATCCGCGAACCTTATCAGCTCGTGCTCAAGCTGCTGGACGCCGCCAAGGCTCACGGCGCCACCTTCACCTCCGGTGCAGTCCGAACTGTCGAGCGCCAGGCGAATGGCGGCATGGCGGTGCTTCTGGAAGGCGGAAGACGACTGGAGGCCAATGATGTCGTACTCGCCGCCGGCGTCCCGACGCGCGTCATCGCCTCCGCGCTTGGCGAGCCGATCCCGCTCGAAACCGAGCGCGGCTATCACACGCAGATCATGAAGCCCGGCATTGCCATGCGCTATTCGATCATCTGGCCGCATCGAGCCTTCATGGTAACCCCGACAGCCGGAGGCATTCGCGTGGGCGGCAATGTCGAATTGGCCGGCCTTGACGCGGCCCCCGATTTCCGTCGACCGCGCATCCTCGTCCGCCACGCCCAGCGGGCGCTGCCGGGCCTGCAGGTGGAAGACGCCAAGGACTGGATGGGCCATCGCCCGGCGCTGCCCGACACAATCCCGATCATCTCCCCATCCTCGCGCATTTCCGGCGTCTGGTACGCCACCGGCCATGGTCATCTGGGTCTGACCTTTTCGGCGACGACAGCAAGGTTGATGGCCGATATGATGAGCGGCGTCACGCCTGAGGTTGACATGACCCCGTTCCGTATCAATCGCTATTAGGGCATCACCCGCTACGTCTAATCGGAGTTTAGACATGAGATGGAAGCGCACGATCCAGTTGTTGGACGTTCATTGCGAAGGTGAAATCGGAAAGGTCGCGATTGGCGGCGTGCCGAAGATCCCCGGCAATACGATCGCCGAGCAACTGCAATGGTTAAACACCGATCCGAAGGGCGAGGAACTGCGCCGCTTCCTAGTGCTTGAGCCGCGCGGTGCGCCGATCGGTTCCGTCAACCTGCTGCTGCCGGCCAAGCACCCCGATGCCGATGCCGGCTTCATCATCCTGCAGCCGGATCAAGCGCATGCGAGCTCCGGCTCCAATTCCATCTGCGTGACGACGGCGCTGCTCGAGTCCGGCATCGTCGAGATGAAGGAGCCGGAAACGGTGGTGACCCTTGATACCGCCGCCGGCCTGGTGCGGGCGACCGCCACCTGCCGCGACGGCCGTTGCGAAAAGGTGAGGCTCACCATGGTTCCGTCCTTCGTGCATGAGCTGGATGTGCAGATCGATACGCCGCATTGGGGCAGGATCAAGCTCGATCTCTGCTATGGCGGCATCTTCTACGCGCTGGTCGATGTGGGCCAGGTCAATCTGACGATCGAGAAGGCCAACGCCGCATCGCTCGTCCAGGCCGGGATGATCCTGAAGGACCTGATCAACCGCGCGATCCCGGTCGTCCACCCGGAAATTCCGGCGATCTCCGGCGTTGCCTATGTCATGTTCCGGGATATCGATGCCGATGGCGCGGTCCGCACCTGCACGACCATGTGGCCCGGCCGCGCCGACCGTTCGCCCTGCGGCACCGGTAGTTCCGCCAACCTCGCGACGCTGCATGCCCGCGGCAAGGCCAAGGTCGGCGACATCTTCAAATCCCGCTCGATCATCGGCTCGGAATTCGAGGTCGGCCTCCAGGCGGTGACGGAAGTTGCCGGCAAGCCCGCCATCATCCCCACCATCACCGGCCGCGGCTTCACCTTCGGCCTGAGCCAGGTGGCGCTCGATCCCTTTGATCCGATGGTGAATGGTTTCGCCATGACGGATGTCTGGGGGCCATCGGCAGGAGATATTTAAAACCCTCGCGCCAACGGGGAGAGGGCAGCGCGTAGCGCGGGTGAGGGGGCGTTGCCGGGTAACGTTCAAACGGCAACTGCAGGAAAATACTTATGGTGCATTGCCCCTCAACCTGCCCTTCGGGCATCCTTCTCCCCCGCTGGGGGAGAAGGTGAGTTATTTCGGATAGATCACACCCTTGCGCAGAATGATATTTCCATAAAGCCGTGGCTCGCTCGTCTGCACCAGCGCATGCGCCTGCTTTACCCGCTCGTAGAATTCCGCCGGCAGCAGCGGCACGACCTTGATGTCGGGGACATGCCGTGCGCAAACATCGACCATCTCCGCATGCACGGGATCGAGGGCATCGCGGTCCTGTTTGACGGTCGCGCGGAAAATGGCCTGCGGTACGAAATCGTCGATCGGCAATACGCTCAGCACCGCATCGAGAACCCGGACGACGCCGTGGCCATCGAGGCGGATGAGGCGGCGGGCATGTTCGAGACCCGGATAATTGCCGTCGACGAGGGCGATTTCATCGCCGTGTCCCATGGCGCGCAGCGTCGCCAGGAGGTCGGGGCTCAACAGCGGGTCAATGCCCTTCAGCATGGTCTATCTCCTTGAAAAGTATGTTTTGGTCTATGAGGTAGCGCGCGAAGATCGGCAGGCTGGCACCGCCGATGGCACGTGCCTGCGGACCGACCGCGCCTTCGATGATCTCGGGCAGAACGACGCCCTGCAGGTCGAGATCCGAAGCCGCTTTGATGGTGGCGCGCACGACCCGTTCGCGCACCCAGTCTGGAAAGCCGCCATCGATGATGGCGGCACTGAAATCGATGATGGAGGCGGCGGCGACGATCGCCTGCGCCAGCGCCTTGGCCGTATCCTGGATCCAGGTCTCCAACGGCTCGCCGAAATCGATCCAGTTGTCCGCCGAATACCAGAGCGGCCGCGGGTCGAAGCCACGGTCCCTCAGCAGATTTTCGAGCACGAAGATCGAAGCGATGTCGAGCAACTGCCGGGTTTCGCCGTTGCGTCCGCGCACTGGCAGCGGGCCGAGTGCCCCTGCCGTTCCCGTCCGCCCGACAAAGATCGAGGAGTTGAGGACGATGCCGCCCCCGAGGAAGGAGCCGATGAAGAGATAGACGAAATCCGGATAGCGCGGACCGACGCCGAAGACGAGCTCGGCCCCGCAGGCGCTGGTGGCGTCGTTCTGCAGATAGACGAGGTAGGGTACGCGGGCTGCGACCTCCGCCTGCAGGTCGAAACCGCGCCAGGCCTCCATCGCTCCATCGGGTGCACCAACTTCTTCCGCCCAGTTCCAGAGTTCGAAAGGGGCAGCGATGCCAACCCCGGCAAGCCGGCGGCGCTCTTCGCTGCTGAGGCGCGCTTCAAGTTCCCGAATACCGGATGTGACGAAGGACATGATGTCCTGCGGCAGGGGATAGGGATAGATTTGGTGGAGCTGCATCCGTATGTGCCCTACGAAATCCATCAGCACGAGATCGGCGCTTCGCCGGCCGATCTTGACGCCGAAGGAGAGCACCGCATCCGGATTGAGCCGCATCGGAATGGAAGGCTGCCCTACGCGCCCGCGCACGGGCTCGCCGCGCGACAGCAGCCCCTCTTTCTCCAGCGCACGCATGATGACGGAGACCGTCTGCGCCGACAGTCCGCTGCGCCTCGCAATCTCCGCCTTCGACAGGGCGCCGTGACGGCGCACGAGCGACAGCACCAACCGTTCGTTGTGCGCGCGCACGCGCACCTGATTCGCACCCCCGCTGGGATCGAGAATCATGGGTGATGATGGCGTATCTGCCGGGTCTTCCAAGGGAGACATTGGCCTGCTCCTTCCATCATGGCCATGCCGTATTGTTCAGCAACATGCCACATCCGATTAATAATTCAATCCGATTTATTTATTGACAGGAGGAAATCTTTAGGATCAGATATGCGCGTTGGAGGACGTGAGCATGGCCTTGGAGGCGGCCGATCTGGAATAAATCCAAGCAGACATGACACGTCCTAGATCCGGTCTCACTGCGAGCCGAGACCGCCGGAAGGTTCCGGTCTATTCAAATTTTGGGAGGATTGAATGAAGAAATCTGTTGTTTCCGCAGCACTCGCCGCTCTGGCGATCGGTGTCGCCTTTGCCGCCCCGGCCAAGGCTGCCGACGTTTCCGCCTGCCTGATCACCAAAACGGACACGAACCCCTTCTTCGTCAAGATGAAGGAAGGCGCTACCGCCAAGGCCAAGGAACTCGGCGTGACGCTGAAGTCCTATGCCGGCAAGATCGATGGCGATAGCGAAAGCCAGGTCGCTGCCGTCGAGAGCTGCATCGCCGAAGGCGCAAAGGGCATTCTGATCGCCGCTTCCGATACCAAGGGCATCGTTCCGACGATCAAGAAGGCACGTGACGCGGGCCTCCTGGTCATCGCGCTCGACACGCCGCTGGATCCGGCCGATGCCGCAGACGCGACTTTCGCAACCGACAATCTTCTCGCCGGCAAGCTGATTGGCGAGTGGGCCAACAAGACCCTCGGCGAGAAGGCCAAGGATGCCAAGATCGGCTTCCTTGACCTGACGCCGTCGCAGCCGACCGTCGACGTATTGCGCGACCAGGGCTTCATGATCGGCTTCGGCATCGACCCGAAGGACCCGAACAAGATCGGCGACGAGACCGATCCGCGCATCGTCGGTCATGACGTCACCAACGGCAACGAAGAAGGCGGCCGCAAGGCCATGGAAAACCTTCTGCAGAAGGACTCCAGCATCAACGTCATCCACACGATCAACGAGCCGGCCGCTATCGGTGCCTATCAGGCGCTGAAGGCCGTCGGTCTGGAAAAGCAGGTCCTGATCGTCTCGGTTGACGGCGGTTGCCCGGGCGTCAAGTCGGTTAAGGATGGCGTCATCGGCGCGACCTCGCAGCAATATCCGCTGATGATGGCTGCTCTCGGCGTCGAAGCGATCAAGAAGTTCGCCGATACCGGCGAGAAGCCGAAGCCGACCGCAGGCAAGTCCTTCTTCGACACCGGCGTTTCGCTGGTGACGGACAAGCCGGTTACCGGCCTGAAATCCATCGACACCAAGGAAGGCACAGCGAAGTGCTGGGGCTAAGCCCCGTCCTGGGTTTGGCATGATCCAGTCCGAAGACCGTTTCACATCCACTGATGCGGCTCTTCGGTTCGGACTATGCCGTCGCAATACCAACGCCGGCCGGGTTTGAGCCCCGGCCGGTTTCAACCCCGGCGGTTTCCGCGTAGTTCGGCGCGGTTGCGGAGGAAAACAATGACCGGCGCACAGGAATTCGAGCGTGTTCTCGATGGCAGCGACAAGAACGTCGCCTCGTTCGAGCACCAGGATGTCACTCTTCTCAAACGCACACAGCATTTCTTGCATTCGACACCGGCCGCGGTGCCGTTGATCGTTTTGGTGGTGGCAATCATCATCTTCGGCATTGCCATCGGCGGCCGCTTCTTCTCCGCCTACACGCTGACGCTCGTTCTGCAGCAGATCGCCATCGTCGGCATTCTCGGCGCGGCGCAGACATTGGTCATTTTGACCGCCGGCATCGATCTTTCGATCGGCGTGATCATGGTCATTTCCGCTGTCATCATGGGCAATTGCGCCATAACCTACGGCCTGCCGACTCCGATTGCCGTTCTTGCCGGCATGCTTGCGGGCGGCGTCTGCGGATTGCTCAACGGTTTCCTCGTCGCCACCATGAAGCTGCCGCCGTTCATCGTGACGCTCGGCACGTGGAACATCGTCATGGCGACGAATTTCATCTATTCCGCCAACGAGACCATTCGCGACACCGATGTCGACGAACAGGCTCCGCTCCTGCATGTCTTCGCCATCAGCTTCCGGCTTGGCGGCGCAGTGCTGACCCTTGGCGTCATTGCCATGGTGCTGCTGGTCGTCGGCCTTTGGTACGTTCTCAATCACACGGCTTGGGGCCGGCATGTCTACGCTGTCGGCGATGATCCGGAAGCGGCAAAATTGTCGGGTATCCAAACCAAGAAGGTGCTGCTCGCCGTCTACGGTGTTTCGGGCCTGATCGCGGCGTTTGCCGCCTGGGTTTCGATCGGCCGCAACGGTTCGATCTCGCCCTCCTCGGCCGTGACGGATTTCAATCTTCAGGCGATCACCGCGACCGTGATCGGCGGTATCTCGCTCTTCGGCGGCCGCGGTTCGATCCTCGGCACGCTGTTCGGCGCGATGATCGTCGGTGTGGTGTCCATGGGCCTCAACATGCTCGGAGCCGACCCGCAGTGGAAGGTTCTTCTGACAGGCGTGCTGATCATCGGCGCCGTCGCGATCGATCAATGGATCAGAAAGGTGTCGGCATGACCACGACTGGCGAACCTCTTCTCACAGCCCGCGGTCTCGTCAAGCGTTACGGACGCGTGACCGCACTCGACAACGCCGATTTCGACCTCTATCCCGGCGAAATCCTTGCTGTCATCGGCGATAACGGCGCTGGCAAATCCTCGCTCATCAAGGCGATTTCCGGCGCGACCACGCCCGACGAAGGCGAGATCAGGCTGGAGGGGAAACCCGTCCACTTCAGATCGCCGATGGAAGCGCGCGAAGCCGGTATCGAGACGGTCTATCAGAACCTGGCGCTGTCGCCGGCGCTTTCGATCGCCGACAATATGTTCCTCGGTCGCGAAATCCGGAAGCCCGGCATTCTCGGCTCCTTGTTCCGCATGCTGGACCGGCCGGCGATGGAAAAGCGCGCCCGCGACAAGCTCAGCGAACTCGGCCTGATGACGATCCAGAATATCAACCAGGCGGTGGAAACGCTCTCGGGCGGCCAGCGTCAGGGCGTGGCGGTGGCACGCGCCGCCGCCTTCGGTTCCAAGGTCGTCATCATGGACGAGCCGACGGCCGCCCTTGGCGTCAAGGAAAGCCGCAAGGTGCTGGAGCTTATCCTGGACGTCCGCGCCCGCGGCTTGCCGATCGTGTTGATCTCGCACAATATGCCGCATGTCTTCGAGGTGGCGGATCGCATCCATATCCATCGCCTCGGGCGTCGTCTGACCGTGATCAACCCCAAGGATTATTCCATGTCGGATGCAGTTGCCTTCATGACCGGCGCCAAGGCGCCGCCGGCAGAGACTGTCGCCGCATGAGTTCCGTGCTTGAGGGAATCGCCGACGAGATCATCGGGCGCGCCGCTGGCGCAAAACGGTTTCTCGTCGCGATTGCCGGCCCGCCGGGCGCCGGGAAATCGACGCTGGCGGACAATATGGCCAAGGCGCTCATAGCCAAGGGCGAGAGCGCCGAGGTCCTGCCGATGGACGGCTTCCATATGGACAATGCCGTGCTGATCGAAAAGGGTCTGCTGAAGCGCAAGGGCGTTCCCGAAAGTTTCGATGTGCGTGCTTTTCTCGATATCGTCAAGGCGGTGCGCGCAGCCGATCAGGAGGTGCTGGTGCCGGTTTTCGACCGCTCGCGTGAGATCGCCATCGCCTCGGCCCGCATCGTCTCCCCCGATCACCGTTTCATTGTTATCGAAGGCAACTACCTGCTCTTCAATCAGGGCAAGTGGGCGGAACTGGAAGGCATGTTCGACTATTCGATCATGCTGGCGCCGCCGATGGAGGTCCTGGAGCAGCGGCTCTGGGAGCGTTGGCGGGGCTATAAACTCGATGACGAGGCGGCCGGTGCCAAGGTCTACGGCAACGATCTGCCGAACGGCCGGCTGATCCTCGAGAACCGCCGCCCGGCCGATTTCACCATCGATATCGTGCAGGGCTGACCCCACACTGTCATTTACACGCCGCCATCGATTGTTTTGCGGTGGCGTATGGTGCTATTCGAAGCGCGACAACCATTCAGAGGTTCGCGCTCATGCAAAAATTCACCATCCGCCGCCCTGACGATTGGCATCTGCATCTGCGTGACGGCGCCGTGCTGGAAGGCGTGGTCGGCGACACCTCCAGGCATTTCGCCCGCGCCATCATCATGCCGAACCTGGTGCCGCCGGTCGTCACCACGGCGGATGCAGCCGCCTATCGGGAGCGCATCGTGAAGGCATTGCCGGCAGGCGACCGCTTTCAGCCGCTGATGACGCTTTATCTCACGGAGCATACCGATCCCGACGATGTCGAGGAGGGCAAGAAAAGCGGCCTCATCACTGCGGTCAAACTCTACCCCGCCGGCGCGACTACCAATTCCCATGGTGGCGTGCGGAATATGGACAAGGCGATGCCGGTGCTGGAGCGCATGGCCAAGATCGGCCTGCCGCTCTGCGTACATGGCGAGGTGACGTCGCCGGATGTGGATATTTTCGACCGCGAGGCCGTCTTTATCGAAACCGTGCTCGATCCGCTGCGTCAGCGCCTGCCGGAACTGAAAGTCACCATGGAGCATGTGACGACATCTGATGGCATCGATTACATCAAGTCGGCAAAGGCCAATCTCGCCGGCTCGATCACCACCCATCATCTCATCATCAACCGCAACGCCATTCTGGTCGGCGGCATCCGACCGCACTATTACTGCCTGCCGGTCGCCAAGCGCGAAAGCCACCGCCTGGCGCTGCGCGCGGCCGCCACGAGTGGCGACGCCAGGTTCTTCCTCGGCACCGATTCCGCCCCGCATGTCGATCCGCTGAAGGAATGCGCCTGCGGCTGTGCCGGCATCTACACCTCGGTCAACACCATGAGCTGCCTGGCGCATGTTTTCGAACAGGAAGGCGCGCTCGACAAACTCGAGGCTTTCACTTCTTTGAACGGCCCCGCCTGGTATGGGCTGCCGGTGAACGAGGATCGCATCACGCTGATTCGCCGGGCGGAATCGGTGGCCTTTCCCGACAAGATCGAAACGGGAGCAGGCGCCATCACCGTGTTCGATCCGATGTTCCCCTTGCACTGGGATGTTGAGAGCAATCACTGATATTTTTGTTCGGAAACTCTTTTCGTAATACCAAAGGCATATTTCATTGAAATACATGATCTTTATCGGATCCCGTAACCAATTTGATACGCCTTGAAGGATAGCGTTATGCCGATCCCCCACGGTGCGGAATGAAGCCGTCGAAGGAAGAGCATGGAGCTTGACTATAATTCTCTTCTGCTGGCTCTCGGCGTTTCCGCGTCCTGTCTGGCGGTGACCTTGGTTGGAAGCTGGTTTTCCCGCCGGCCGGAGACATTCCTGCTGACCTGTTCTGCTGGGCTTATTCCGATCGTTGCCGGGATTTTCACCTATGGTGCCTATGTCGATAAGCCGCGACTGACGCTCGCCATTCTCACCTTCGTGCTGTTTTTCATCGGCTTCTCGACCATCTGGGCGGCGGGATATCAGTTCCGCACGCGCCGGTTTTCCAAGGCCCGTGCTTTGCTGGGAAGCTTGACCGGCATTGCCGCTTCCGTGCCGGCCATGCTCGCCGGTTACGATGGCCTCGCCTTCATGGGCGACAACATCGTTGTCACGGTGCTCCTCCTGCTGACGGCGCGCGAATATTGGTTGAGCCGTCAGGAGGCGCCGGCGCCGCTCTATGGCATTACCGCGCTTTACACATTGACCGCCATTTCCTTTGCACTGTGTGCCGGGGTCCTGATCTGGGACGGTAAACTCGTGCTTGGCCATGCGCCAGACAATTGGGCCGAAGATGTCAGCCCTGCCATCTGCATTGCCGGCATGACGGGCATCGGCGCCCTGTCGCTGGCCCTGCATCAATGGCGTTTGGCGGCGCATCATCGCCTCCAGGCCATCACCGATCCGTTGACCGGTCTACTCAATCGCCGCGCTCTGTTCGACCGCTATGGTCACCGCCCTTTCGGCCCTTCCATGGCCGTGATCGTCTTCGATATCGATCGATTCAAGTCCGTCAACGACCAGCACGGCCATGCCTCCGGCGACATGGTGCTTAAGCTTTTTGCGGGCGAATTGGCGGTCGGACTGCGGGCCTCGGATACGGTTGCTCGTCTCGGCGGCGAGGAATTCGCGTTGGTCCTCGACAATGCCTTGCCGGGCCGGGCAGAGCAGATCGCCGAGCGGGTGCGCGACGCCTTTGCTGCCCGCGAGATCACCGCGGACGGCAAATCGTTCGCCTGCACGGTCAGCGCCGGTGTCGCGCTCGGCACCGCCGACGGCATCGCTTTCGACAGCGTCCTCAGCACCGCCGACAAGGCGCTTTATGCTGCCAAGCGCAATGGCCGCAACCGCGTCGAGGTTGCGACCTATCTGCACGCCGTCTCGCCCGACATTTCCCGCACGGCGTCCTGCTCGCGCCCCGGATGATCCGTTAAAAGAGAGCCCGGACAAAGGCGCAGGCGGCAAGCAGCGACGCCACCGTGCGCACGTGGTTCCATCTTGTCCAATCGCTGAGATAGGCGCTCCAAAACGGGGCTGCTTCCGCCGCGCGGCCATCGACCTTATCGAGAGCGTCGTTCAAGGGCACATTGAATACCATGGTCGAAAGAAGGCTGGCGACGAGGTAGAGCGCCGCGCCCGTCAGCATCAGCATGCTCGTGCCGCCCCGCCAATAGAGTATTGCCACCACGGCGATGAAAATCGAGAGCGCAGCCGTTAACAGGAACAGTACGATAAAGGGTGAACGCACGATCGTCGTATTGATCGATTGCATGGCCGCAATCCCCTCATCGACGGTAAGACGGGCGAATGCCTGCATGATGAAGGTCGAGAAGGCGAAGTAGACGCCGGCGAGAAGGCCGCTGCCGAGTGCTGCGACAATAAGAGCGATATTCGTGATTGGATAGGTCATGATTGGACACTCCAGATGCCGGTTGTGGCGGTTTGACCTGTCGTCGAGATTTGCATGTCGGACCTGCTCCGATCGAAATGTGATAAATTCTCTCATTTGCGAAATGTGATAAACTCTCTTATATCGTCTGTCAAGAATGACGGACGAGTGGTGGTATAGTGCAGGAGCCGATTGTGAAACGCAGGCGCAGCAAGGAAGAGGCAGGGACGCCCCGCCGAATCCCGAGCCAGCAGCGCGGCCGCGAGCGCGTCGAGCGGATATTGTCGGTTGCGATGGAGCTGATCGAAGAGAACGGCAGCGACGCATTGCGCATGGGCGAGATCGTCGAAAAGGCCGGCGTGTCCTTTGGTTCGCTCTACCAATATTTTCCCGACAAAACTGCGATCATCCGCGTCCTGGCCGAACGCTTCAACGAGCAGGGGCGGCAATGTGTGGAGATCGAGCTGGCTCGCGTGAAAAGTGGGGCTGATCTCCAGGGCGTGCTCGGCAGTATCGTCGATGGTTACTATGCGATGTTTCGTGACGAGCCGGTCATGCGCGATATCTGGCATGCGACACAGGCGGACAAGCTTCTGCAGGAGATCGATGCCGAGGATATGGAATGGCATTCCCAGGCTTTTCTGGCCGTCCTTCATCGCCTCTGGCCCGAGCGCGATTCCGAGGAGCTGGCGCGCATCGCGCGGCTAACCATGCAACTGGTCGCAGCCGCCGTTCGCTATGCGATTTCGATCGAGAAAGAGGAGGGCGATAGGGCGATCGCCTTGTTCAAGGCAATGCTGCCCGCCGATATCGGCGCTGTTTCGGAGAGGCTGTCGACACCGCAACAAATGAAATAGAAGCATTGAAAAACGGGCGATACAAATCCCTGCGTTCGGCTGGAAACCTTGGCCACTTGCTGCTATTGCCGCAGGAATGTCTTGAAGAGCGAAGGAGGCCCGCATGACCACCCAGATGACATTTTCCGATCGCGCCGTCATGGCCGAGTTGGTGGCGAAGATGCTTTGGGAGATCAAGGCGGTGCATTTCAGCGCCGAGAAGCCTTATAAGCTGGCCTCGGGCATGGCGAGCCCGGTCTACATCGATTGCCGCAAGCTGATTTCCTATCCGCGCATCCGTTCGACGGTGATGGATTTCGCCGCCAGCATTGTCATGCGCGACGCCGGTTTCGAGCAGTTCGATTGTGTTGCCGGCGGTGAAACGGCGGGTATTCCCTTCGCCTCCTTCCTCGCCGAGCGCCTCGACCTGCCGATGATCTATGTCCGCAAGCAGCCGAAGGGCCATGGCCGCAATGCGCAGATCGAGGGCCATATGCCTGAGGGTGCCCGTGTCCTGGTCATCGAGGATCTGACGACGGCGGGCGGCAGCATGTTCACCTTCATTGACGCCATCCGCGCCGCCGGCGGCATCGTCGACCACGGTATGGCGCTGTTCTACTACGGCATTTTCCCGGAAGCCGAGGAGCGGTTTGCCAACGCGAAGGTTCGGCTCCACCATATCGCCACCTGGCGTGACGCGCTTGCCGTCGCCAAGGCGCAAAAGCTGTTCGACGACAAAACGCTCGAGGAAGTTGAAGCGTTTCTCAACGCGCCGCTCGCCTGGTCCGGCCGGAATGGCGGCGTATCGGAACTGGCAACAAAGTGACGCTTTGCTTTTGCCGTAAATTTATCTAATCGATTTACGGACTACACTGACAGACGTGCTCTCGAGGAGGCCGGAATGATATTGTGCTGTGGCGAAGCTTTGATCGACATGCTGCCGCGAGATACGACGCTGGGTGAAAAGGCCTTTGCGCCCTATGCCGGCGGCGCGATCTTCAATACCGCGATTGCGCTTGGCCGTCTCGGCGTCCCGACCGGTTTCTTCACCGGCATTGCCGACGATATGATGGGCGATATTCTGCGCGAGACGCTCGCGGCCGCCAAGGTGGATTATAGCTATTGCGCCATCGCTCCGCGTCCGAGCACGATCGCTTTCGTCAAACTCGTCAACGGCCAGGCGACTTATGCCTTTTACGACGAAGGTTCTGCCGGCCGCATGATCACCGAGACCGATCTCCCCACATTGGGAGACGACTGCGAAGCCCTGCATTTCGGTGCCATCAGCCTGATCCCGAACCCCTGTGGTGCGACCTACGAAGCGTTGATGAAGCGCGAACATCAAAGCCGGGTGATCTCGCTCGATCCGAACATCCGCCCCGGCTTCATCAAGGACAAGCCCGCGCATATGGGCCGTATCAGCCGCATGGCCGCCATGTCCGACATCCTCAAGTTCTCCGATGAAGATCTTGAATGGTTCGGCATCGCCGGAAACCATGACGAACTTGCAGCTCACTGGTTGAACCAGGGTGCCAAGCTGGTCGTCGTCACCAAGGGCGCCGAGGGCGCAACGGGTTATACGAAGTCGTTGAAAGTTACGGTCCCGAGCGAACGCGTCACCGTCGTCGATACGGTAGGGGCGGGCGACACCTTCGATGCCGGCATCCTGGCATCGCTGAAGATGAATGGCTTGCTGACCAAGGCGCAAGTTGCCTCTCTGGATGAGAAGGGCCTTCGCGATGCACTGGCTTTGGGCGCCAAGGCCGCGGCCGTTACGGTGTCCCGCGCCGGTGCCAACCCGCCCTGGGCGCATGAGATTGGGCTGTAAGGCCTTTTCGTCTTTCATTCGCTGATGAAGACCCCTCCCCAACCCTCCCCACAAGGGGGAGGGGGTTAACATGTTGCGACCTTTCGGCAGAGAGCATCGCTCCCACGCCTGCTGAAGCTTGGTGCTTCTGCCTCGGAGTATTTGGATCGATCTGCGGAGATGCGGCGTCCAAGCCCCTCCCCCTCGTGGGGAGGGGTTGGGGAGGGGCTTTCTGAAAGCTACTTCGCCCGGCTCGCCAACGCAGCCACCAGGCCCTGCGTCGACGAATCATGGCCGGCAGCGCTTTCCTTGCCTTCGATGACAGGCAGCAGGCCGGTTGCCAGTTCCTTGCCGAGCTCGACGCCCCACTGGTCGAAGGAGTTAATACGGAAGAGCACGCCTTCGACGAAGACGCGGTGTTCATAAAGAGCGATCAGGCGGCCGAGCGCGTAGGGCGTCAGCTTGTCGTAGACGAAGGTGATCGACGGGCGATTGCCGGTGAAGACGCGATGCGGCGCGATGAAATCGGCTTTTTTGTCGTCCATGCCCTTGGCGGTGAGCTGGGCCTTGGCTTCCGCGAAGGTGCGGCCCTTCATCAGAGCTTCCGACTGTGCCACGCAGTTTGCCATCAGCAACTGGTGCTGGTGGCGCAGGTCCGGCTCGAAGCCGTTGGCGGCAATCATGAATTCGGTCGGGATGATGCTCGTGCCCTGGTGGATCAACTGATAGAAGGCATGCTGGCCGTTGGTGCCGGGCTCGCCCCAGACGACGGGGCCGGAATTGCCCTCCACCGGCGTGCCGTCGATGGTGACGCCCTTGCCGTTCGATTCCATGTCGAGCTGCTGCAGATAGGCGGGAAAGCGCGACAGACGCTGGTCATAGGGCAGGATGGCGCGGGTCGTATAACCGAGCACGTTGCGATGGTAGAAGCCGATGAGGCCGAGCAGCATCGGCAGGTTTTCCTTGAACGGCGCCTTGCGGAAATGGTTGTCCATCGCATGCGCACCGTCGAGGAATTTGCCGAAATTCTCCAGACCGACGGCGATCATCAGCGGCAGGCCGATGGCCGACCAGATCGAATAGCGGCCGCCGACCCAATCCCAGAAGCCGAAGACGCGCTCGCTGTCGATGCCGAAGGCGGCGACCTTGTCGAGCGCCGTCGATACGGCGGCGAAGTGATGCTGAACGGCAGCTTCGCCGAGCGCTTTGGCGATGAAGTTGCGCGCCGTCTGGGCGTTGGTCATCGTCTCGATGGTGGTGAAGGTCTTGGACGCGACGATGAACAACGTCGTTTCCGGCGAGACGAGTTTCAGGATGTCGGCGATATGAGCGCCGTCGATGTTGGAGACGAAATGCGAGCGCGGTCCATCATGGAAGGGCGCAAGCGCCAGCGTCGCCATGACCGGACCAAGGTCGGAGCCGCCGATGCCGATATTGATGACGTCGGTGATCGCCTTGCCGGTTGCACCCTTCAGCGTACCCGAGCGGATAGCGTCGGCAAATTTGCCCATTGCCGCCAGCACGCCGTTGACGTCGGGCATCACATCCTTGCCATCGACGAGGACAGGCGTGTTGGAACGATTGCGCAGTGCCGTGTGCAAAACGGCACGATTTTCGGTGAAGTTGATGGCAACGCCCGAGAACATCTCGTCGCGCTTGGCTGCAATTCCGCCTTCGTTGGCGAGCTTTTCGAGAAGCGCGAAGATCTCGTCATTCACCGCAGTCTTGGAATAGTCCATCAGCAGGTCGTCAAGCGAGGTGCTAAAGCGGGAGAAACGTTGGGAGTCGGCTGCAAAGGCCGCGCGGATATCCGTGGCTTTGGTGGCGGCTGCGGTGCTCTTCAGTTGTTCGACGAGGGCGTTCATGGGAGGCTCCTTGCGGTTCGCGCCGCTGGCCGTGTGGCGAGGGCGGGGCAATCTGAGTTAGTCGCGGAAACTATTCGCTTTGTAAGGGGTAAATCAAGTTGACGCACCGGTAAAAGCGAAAAAAGCCGCCCGCGGACAAAGGCGGGCAGCTTTCCGAACGGCAGGGAATAATGGCATTGAACTATGTCAGTTACGCAATTCCTTGCGTAGGATTTTGCCGACATTCGATTTCGGCAGTTCGCCGCGGAATTCGATGAAGCGTGGCCGCTTGTAATTGGTGAGGTTTGCGATGCAATGCGCCTTGACCTCCGCCTCGGTCAGCGTCTGATCCTTCTTGACGATGAAAAGCTTGACCGCTTCGCCCGAATGTTCGTCCGGCACGCCGATTGCCGCCGCTTCGAGAACGCCCGGATGCATGACGGCAACTTCCTCGATCTCGTTTGGATAGACGTTAAAGCCAGAGACCAGGATCATGTCCTTCTTGCGGTCGACGATCTTGGTGTAGCCGCGCTCGTCCATGAAGCCCATGTCACCGCTGCGGAAGAAGCCGTCCGCTGTCATCACGCGTGCGGTTTCGGCCGGTTGTTTCCAATAGCCCGCCATGACCTGCGGGCCGCGGATGCAGATTTCACCGACTTCGCCGAGCGGCAGCGATTTGCCGTTCTCATCGCGAATGTCGAAATCCGTGCCCGTGATCGGCAGGCCGATCGTGCCGGTGAATTCCGGGCTGTCGAAACGGTTGGCGCTTGCGACCGGCGAGGTTTCGGAAAGGCCGTAGCCTTCGGTGATCCAGGCTCCGGTCATCTTCTGCCAGCGCTCGGCGACCGGCCGCTGCACCGCCATGCCGCCGGCGAGCGTCGCGGTGTGGGAGAGATCAAGCTTGGCGAATTCGGGATTGTTCATCAGCGCATTGAACAGCGTGTTCAGGCCGGGGAACATGTCGAACTTATACTTGCTGAGCTCCTTGATGAAGGCCGGTATGTCGCGCGGGTTGGCAATCAGGACGTTATGACCGCCGAGCGACATGCCCATCAGCGAATTCACCGTCAGCGCGAAGATATGATAGAGCGGCAATGCGCAGACGAAGGTTAGCTGCTCGGGGCGCGGCTTGTTGATATAGGCGGATTGCAGCCAGAGCAGCAATTGCTGCTGGTTGGCGAGCAGATTGGAATGGGTGAGGATCGCGCCCTTGGCAATGCCGGTCGTGCCGCCGGTATATTGCAGGAAGGCGATGTCGTTCCCGCCGAGTTGAGATGGCTTCAATGGCAGGCGCGCGCCTTCGGAGATCACGCCCTTGAAGCTGCGATGGCCGGGGATGGACCATGCCGGCACCAGCTTCTTCACCTTGCGGACGATGAAGTTGACGATATGGCCCTTGATGCCAAGCATATCGCCAAGTGCGGTGACCACCACATGGCGCACATCCGTATGCGCCAGCACTTGCTCGACGGTATGCGCGAAGTTTTCCAGAACGAAGATCGCTCTGGCACCGCAATCGCGAAGCTGATGCTCGAGCTCGCGAGGCGTGTAGAGCGGATTGACATTGACGACGACAAGCCCGGCGCGAAGGATGCCGTAAACCGAGATCGGGTTCTGCAGCACGTTCGGCATCATGACGGCGACGCGATCGCCCTTCTGAAGGCCGAGGCTCTGCAGCCAGGCGGCGATCTTACGCGTCTGCCTATCGAGGTCGCGATAGGTGATCGATTTGCCCATGCTGGTGAAGGCGAGCTTGTCGGCATAGCGTGCGCAGCTTTCCTCCAGCAGTTCGACGAGTGATGCGTGCTCCAGCGGCGGCAGTTCGGCCGGTACGATGTCCGGATAGGAAGCAAGCCATATTTTGTTGACCTGCGGTCTATCCGAAGGAGCAGAGACTGAATTCATGCGCACTTCCTCCCTTACGCATCATCATACCTCGCTCTTGGCGAGCCGGGGCTTTGTAGCGTGGCACCGCTTTGCTGAAAAGTCTCCCGCTTTTCACAGCGCTGCCGCCTTTGCCCTCACCTAAAGACGTAGAGCAACAACGAAAGCTATACTAACTTTGACGTAAACGTCAATAATCCCTGGGCGTTAACCAATTTTTAATAACTTTGAAAAAAGCACTGGAACTTTTGCCAAGACGGCGCGTTAATAGCGCCGTGGGCGAGGACCCACCGGAGCATCGTCCTGCCCCCGCCAACGCTTAAGGCGGATCGGACGCTCCAAGAATTTTATGTGAAGCGTATCCAAGAGGAGGTGCGCACATGCATAAAGAGAGTGCCGATACGATGAGCCGCGATCTTTATATCAAGGATATGTCGATGCTGGTTGCCTGCGATCGGGTCGAGGGATCGAAGGTCTTTGGATCCGACGGTAAGCAGATTGGTCATATAGAGCGCCTGATGATGGAAAAAAGCGATGGACGTATTGCTTTCATCATCCTGAGCTTCGGCGGCTTCTTCGGCATCGGTCAGGATCACTACCGGCTGCCGTGGGAAAAGCTGCGTTATGACGCCCGCGTCGATGGTTACCGTATCAATATGACCAAGAACGACGTCGAAAAGGCTTGCCGTTTTGCCAGCAAGGACGACACCCTCGTCCACAAGGACCATGGCCATAAGAGCCATGACTATTTCGGCGTGCCGCCCTACTGGATGTAGGCATGCAGATAGTCAAGCCAGACCGGCCCCGTTTTCACGGGGCCTTGGTTTGCGTAGCTTTTACGCATATCGCCCATTTCTTTGTATTACCTCGATCTTGTAGCCATCGGGATCGGTGACGAAGAAGAACAGCGCGAAAAGTTTTCCATCACGATTGAGTTCAACGATCTTGCCTGGGTTCAGGCCAAGCTTGGTGAAGCGCGCGTGCTCGTCCCGAAGTTCATCCACCGAAACCGCAAGGTGGCCGTAACCTTCCCCGAGCGCATAGGGTTCGATCCGGCCCTGATTGACAGTCAATTCCAATTCGAAACCGGTCTCGGCATTGCGCAGATAAATCAGCGTAAAGGTCGGAAAGACGACGCGATCGACGACTGCGAGCCCGAAAGCTTTCTCGTAGAAATCGACCGAGCGCGCTTCATCGAGGATGCGGATCATCGAATGGATCATTTTAGCCATGGGTAGCATCCCCCTCGTTCAATGCGGCCAAGTTCTTAAAAATGACCTTTGCCGGTGCGAAGCGGCTTTTGGGAAGATCGTGCTCCGAAGCCGCCAGAGCAAATCAATGCGATTGTAAGCCGATTTTGCGAGTGACGGCGGTTTCGATCAGCTCCATGCCGTCATAGATCAGCACCGCCATCAGGCCGACGATCAGGCCGCCCTGCAGGATGAAGGCCGTGTTGTCGTTGATCAGCCCGGCGATGATGACTTCGCCGAGCCCCTTTGCCGCAACCGTCGAGCCAATGGTGGCTGTGCCGATATTGATGACGGTGGCAATCTTCAGCCCTTCAATGATCAACGGCAGCGCGAGCGGTAGCTCCACCCGAAACAGCCGCTGCCAACCGTTCATGCCCATGCCGTCGGCAGCGTCGAGCACGGAAGCGGGCACTTGCTGCAACCCGGCAACCGTGTTTTCGAAGATTGGCAGCAGGGCATAGAGGAAAAGCGCGATCAGCGTCGGCACTGCGCCAAAACCAGTCGTGGAAATGGCGAGCGCCAGCACGGCAACCGGCGGGAACGTCTGCCCGGCATTGGCGATCGCTCGCGACAGCGGCAAGAAATCGGCACCGCTCTTGCGGGTGACGAAGATGCCGCCGAGGACGGCGAGAACGCCGCTGGCGGCGATCGAAACGATGATCAGCTCCATATGGCTGATCGTCAGACTCACAAGGCTGTTCTGCGTATAGATCGGCGATGCCCCGAACTTGGTGAGCGGTGCCAGGATCGGCATCAGCCATTCCGGCCGGAACAGCAGCACCAGGAGCAGCGCCAATGCTAGGAACCGGAAGATATTGGCGGTCAGAAACTTCATGCTTTGCGGCCCAGCTCGATCAAATGCCGCATCGAAATCGAGCCGACAGGCATCTTGCTGTCGTCTTCCACGGCAGCCTCTTCGGCACCCTGCCAGATCATCGCCGCCAAAGCGTCGCGCAGATTGAGCGTCTGCGGCAGGCTGTAACCGAGCCCCGGTCGCGGCGGCTGCATGCTTTCCTTGAGCGGCAGCAGCGACATCAGCTTCAGCGCCCGGTCTGACGTGCCGGTCAATTGCTGCACGAAGGGATCGGCCGGCTCGGTCAGGATCTTCCCCGGTTCCGAACATTGCAGCAGCTTGCCTTCGCTCATGACTGCGATCTGGTCGCCGAGATGAAAGGCTTCGTCCATGTCGTGGGTGACGAGAACGATGGTCGTGCCGAACTGCTTCTGGATCGCCAGAAGATCGTCCTGCGCCTTGCCGCGGATGACCGGATCGAGCGCGCCAAAGGGTTCGTCCATCAGCAGCACTTCCGGTTCGGCTGCGAGCGCGCGGGCGACGCCGACGCGCTGTTGCTGGCCGCCGGAAAGCTGGCTCGGATATTTCGCCGCGAAAGTGCCGGGATCGAGATGGAAGAGATTGAGCAGTTCCTCGACGCGCCGGTCGGTGCGCGCCTTATCCCAGCCGAGTAGTTGCGGCACGGTGGCGATGTTCTGCGCCACCGTGCGATGCGGAAACAGGCCATGGCCCTGGATGGCATAGCCGATGCGGCGGCGAAGCTCGGTCGCCGGCACACTCATGACATCCCGGCCGTCGACCGAAATCTGGCCGAGGGTGATCGGCACCAGTCGGTTGATCATGCGCACCAGCGTCGACTTGCCGGAGCCGGAGGTGCCGACGATGACGGTGATCGTGCCCTTTTCCATGCTCATGCTGACATTGTCGACCACGGTGGCACTGCCGTAGCGCTTGGTCACGCTCTTCAGCTCGATCATGGTGGTCATGCGTGTTGTCCCCGGATGCTGTCGATGACCGCATCGAGGATGACGGCCGATGAGAATGCGAGAAAGACCGTCGGCACGGCGCCGAGCAGCACAAGGTCATTGGCGGTCTGGCCGATGCCTTGGAAGATGAAGAGACCGAAGCCGCCGCCGCCGATCAGCGCAGCGACCGTGACGAGACCGATCGCCTGCACCAGCACGATGCGGATGCCCGTCAGGATAACCGGGAAGGCGAGCGGCAGATCGATGCCGGTCAGGATCTGCAGGCGCGTCAGCCCCATGCCGGCGGCGGCATCGCGCACGGAAGGGTCGACGCCGGTCAACCCGACCACGGTGTTGGCGACGATCGGCAGCAGCGAATAGATCACCAGCGCCACCAGCGCCGGCGCCACACCGATGCCCTTGACGCCGATCGCAGCGGCGAAAGGCACATGGGCGGCGATATAGCCGAGCGGTAGCATCAGGATGCCGAACAGCGCCAGGCTCGGGATCGTCTGCACCAGGCTCAACGCCCGCAGCACGACGGCGCGGATTCGCGGCTGCCAATAGCAGAAGACGCCGAGCGGCAGCGCAAGCACGATGGCGATGGCGACGGAGCCGAGCGACAGGAACACGTGGCCGAGCGCCTCGTTCCAGAACTTGTCGGCATTGTTGGCGTATTCCTTCATGATCGAGAGATTGTCGAGCAGACCGGATCTGAGAATCACGCCAAGGATCGCGGCATAGAGAGCGAGTGCGGTGACACGAAGCCATGGCGTCAGCTGCAGCTTCACAAGCGCATCGGAGATCACCAGCCCGATGACGGCGAGCAGCACCCAGAAAGAGCCGCCCGGCGTAATTCGGGCGACGGTGCTGCCGGCAGGCGTAGCCGCGGTCGAGACGAAGCCGAGTGTGACGATCAGAAGGGCAATGGTAAGCGTGGCGATGCCGAGGCGGACGAGCTGGTTGCGCAGGAAAAGAGCGGCGAGGGCGGTCACGATGAGAAGGACAAGAAGCGCTAAGGCGACGGGCTGGGCGAGGAGCTGCGTCAGCAATTGCGGCTTGCCGGCGGCGATACGGTTTGCCTTGACGATGATGAACGGCATCGACGCCGCTGCCAGGATGCCACCGGCCACAAGCACCACTCCGAGACGGTCCACCCTGCGGACCGCGAGCGCATCTTCCATCAAGCAAGCTCCGCCAGCGAGTGATCCCAAAACCAGAAAGTGGTTCTTAGAGAGGATCATGCTTCATCAAAAATCATGCGGCCCCACTCTATCAAAGCGGAGCCGCGGGCGTGACAGGTAAAGTCTTACTTCAGGAAACCATTTTCCTTGAGGTAGGATTCGGCCACCGACTTCGCCGGCTCGCCGTCAACCTGAATGCGGCCGTTCAGCTTGCGGAGCACGTCGGCGGTGAGGCCCTTGAAGATCGGAGCGAGAATTTCCTCGATCTTCGGATTGGCCTTCAGCACGGCTTCGCGGATGATCGGCGTCGGCGCATAGACCGGCTGCACGCTCTTGTCGTCTTCGAGAACCGTCAGTTCAGCCGCTTCGATGGCACCGTCCGTGCCGTAGACCATGGCGGTGTTGACGCCGTTGGTCTGATCCGCGGCAGCCTTGATCGTCGCTGCCGTGTCGCCGCCGGAGAGCACGACTTCCTGGTCGGGCTTGATTTGGAAGTTGTAGGTCGTCTGGAAGGCCGGCAGAGCCGCCGGCGAGTTGACGAACTCGGAAGAAGCCGCGAGCTTGACCGGGCCGCCGCCGGAAACCCATTTGCCGAAATCGGACATGGTCTTGAGTTTGGCCGGACCGGCGACGTCGTTGCGAACGGCAATCGCCCAGGTGTTGTTGGCGGGCGAGGGCGTCAGCCAAACGATCTTGTTGGCGTCGTAATCGAGCTTCTTGGCCAGATCATAACCCTGCTGAAGGTTCTTCCAGGCCGGATCGTCTGATTTGTTGAAGAAGAAGCCGGCATTGCCGGTATATTCGGCGTAGATGTCGATTTCGCCTGATGTGATCGCCTTGCGCAAAACGGGCGTCGTGCCGAGCGCGATGCGGTCCTGCGCCTTGATGCCGTTGGCATTGAGCGCGGCGAAGATGATGTTGCCGAGCAGCGTGCCTTCGGTATCGATCTTCGATGAAACCACGACGTCGGCCGCGCTTGCGCCACTGGCGACGAAAGCCGCTAGCGCGGCAGCGAGTGCGAACTTCTTGAACATGATCTTTCCCTTCCCGTTGAACCGTTGTCTGACGTATCCGTTCGGTTCAAATCCGGTCCCCGGATACGCCCTATATGATTGCGGGCTGAAGAACCCGCATGCGAAGTCCTGTCTGCGTCTGGGAGATAGCGCTCGCCATCGAAAAATCGATGACACGCCAGTCCGCCACCTGCAGTCGCAGCGCGATTATGACGAGGGCACCCGGCATAAGCGCGAAAATAGTTTTCTTTTTTCAGGGGTAAGTGCGTTTGTTTTTGTTCCCCTTACCCGTTTCGCTGCCGTTCCGATCTCTTGGTGATCACGATCAGTTTGGCGGCCATCGAACGATAGTCTCGGCCGTTTTGGCTTGGGATATCTTTTTTCGAGAACACATCATATCGTGCTCGCATGTTGGTTCGGCTGCATGCGTATGGAGGCATGCGGCAGGCTCGGAAAGGATGGCCGGCTTGTATCTTGGGGCATTGTTCATCGCCGATACGGTGTTCTCGATCGGCTCCGTCAGGGAGACTGCCCGCAGGCTGTCCTTTTCCGCCTCGACCGTGTCGAGCGCGCTTCGAAGGCTGGAGACGGAACTGGCGATGAAGCTCGTCGAGCGAGCATCGGGCGAGCTTGCCACGCTCCTTGCCAGCTCGAAGGTGCAAAGGGGCCTCCAGCCGATCTTGTCCGCCATGCGACAACTATCGGCGCTGACGAAGGAGCCGCCCGCACTGCAAGACTATCCCGAATGGGCGGCCCGCCTGCCGTTGAAGATCGCCACTATCGAACGTTTCCTGGAGGTCGCCGACCAAGGCAGCATTAATCGCGCCGCCCGCCGCCTGCGTCTCGGTCAACCGCAGCTTTCGCTGCAGATCGCCAATCTGGAAGAACTGCTCGGCTGCCGCCTGTTCGAGCGGCAGGCGCAGGGCTCGGTGCTGACCGACGCGGGGCGCAAGGTCTATGCCATCTTCGCCGGTATTGCCGAAGCCTGGGACGAGATGAAGGCAACGGCGGACGAGCGCTTCCAGCGGGCGGCACGTGCCGTACGCATCGGATCGATCATTCCGACGGGATCGGAAAGCTGGGTGGCCCGCTCGCTTGCCAGCCTCGTGGCGCGCTGGAACATCAGCGGCAACCGCAACACGCTGTCCTTGATGCTGATGACCGCCGACGATTTGCGCGAGGCGCTGCGGTCCGGTCGCATCGACGTTGCCATCGTCGACTCTGTCTTCGGCCTCGATGCCTTCGAGCACATGGAACTGGTGGCGACCGACATGGTGGCGATCGCGCCGCCCGGCAGCACGGAACAGACGGTGACGGCGCTGGTCGAAAACCATCCTCTCTGCGTGCCGAGCCCGCGCACCGGCATCGGCAATGCGGCAACGGCCTTCGGCTATGACAGCGGCGACCGCCGCCGGTTTCGCGGTCGCGACATCACTTCGGCCGACTCGCTGCCCGTCATCGTCGACCTTGTCGCCAATCACGGCTATGTTTCGTTTCTCGGCCGGGTCAGCGCCGTGCCGATTGCCGACAAGGTCCGGATCGTCAATCCGGACCAGACTTTGCCGCTCTCCTATCACCTCGCCCACAATGGCCGCCGCGCTTCGGTCGACGCTTGCCGGCTGATCCAGGAGGCGGTGCGGGAGCTGGTGGGCGGAACGGAAGTCGTCCGAGGATGCCCTGCATCTTAGGCGATTTCGGATCGGCGGGGGCGCATCCCGACGTCAATACCGGCTGGTGCTTCAGCGCTGGGGCCATGCGTACGGCAAGAGGCCGTATTTCTCCGCATAACTCATAGCTTTAGCTTCCGGAACATGCATTCCTCTTGAGCGTTTAACTCCACACCCCCGCTTGTGCGGGAATGATGTGATCCGGGCTGGCATAGGTATCGCCGGCCTTACGGATGCGTGTAAGGAGAAGAGAAATGAGGATTATCGCAACGGCGTTAGTAGCGCTGGGTATCCTCGCTTTGCCAGTAACCAATGCTGATGCTCATCGTCGGTACTATCACCATCATCGGCATTACGGTCCCAGTGTCATGATCTCGCCAGGCTTCGGCTTCTACGTCGGCCCAAGCTACGGCTATCATCGCTACTACTATCGCGACCGCTACTGGCGCGGTGGGGATTATTGGGCATACCGCCACGGGTACTATCGCCCTTACTGGCATGACCGCTACTACGATCCCTGGTACTGAGCAGGCAAATAGTTAACCCAGGCAAGCGGATAAGATAAACGGCGCCGAAAGGGCGCCGTGAAAAAATAATTAGTTGGTCGCCGCAGTGAGGGGCTCAGACGGGGTTCAGCACATGCACGGAACGCGCCGCCATTAGGTTTTTCACCTTCTCCCCATAGGCAGCCATATGCGACGAAGCGGCATGTGCCTTGAGCGCCGCCATGCTTTCCCATTTCTCAACGACCACGAATGTATCGGGACCGAACGCCGGATCGGCGCCTTCGACATCGACAACGGCGGTATATTCGATGCAACCATCCTCGGCGTGTACGGCCGGTACATTCGCCTGGAAGGCTTCAAGCACGGCGGCACGCTTGCCGGGCAACGCAGTGAGAATGGCGAGAACGTGGATCATGATGTTTCCTTTGAATGGATAGGATGATGCTGAGGCGAAGTGTCGGATTGCGCACAGTCCGTGGTGACCGCTTTGACAAATATCACAAATAGACGGCGATCGAACGCTTGACTTCACTTTGCTGCGGTCGCAATTCTCTATCTAGGCGAGAACTTTAGAGCGCCGGTCTATTACGGCGTGAATTGTGACGTGAGACTGCGCTTGTAAATCATTTGAGAGGAAAAATGGGGCTTTCCACGCAAGAGCAAATATTGATCGAACAACGCGTCACCAATGAAGCGAAATCGGTTGGCGCAGCCTATTTGCTCTGGTTCTTTCTTGGCACTCTGGGTGCGCACCGGTTTTATCTCGGTAGAACCGGCAGCGGGGTGGCGCAGTTGGTTCTGTTCGTACTCGGCTGGCTTACGACATTTCTCGTCATCGGCTTTGCCCTCCTTGCAGCGCTCGGCATCTGGTGGATCGTCGACGCCTTCCTGATTTCTGCAATGATTGCCGAACAGAAGGAAGACATCCGGCAGCGCCTGACGAATCAGGCGTTATTGATGAATCAGCACGCGGAGCAGGCAAAACGCACCGTGATTTCAGCACATGAGCAGAACGCGTAGTCGCGTCCGAAGCGGCGCCTGCGACTAAAGGCAAAGTAGTGACATGACGGTCGACAAACATTAGTGCTTCCCTATATTCCTGAAAACAGGAGGAAGCCGATGTCAAGCGAATGGCCAATGTTCATATTGCAGTCGATCGTGGTTGTTGGCTTGGTGGGAGCCCTGTTCATCAGGGCATAGCCGCCCCAAACGGTCCACAGCCTAAACTTCTGCCTGCGGTTTCATGACAAGCAGCCCGACCGAACTGGCGGTCGAGCTGCTGTACGATCCGATCAGGGGTCAAATCCAATCAGATCAGAAATCAGTAAGCTGATGATACTATATGTCAACTACCAATTTTGGGCTTTTTCGCTTGGAGAAAAAGCCGTTGGCGCCGAAGCAGGCCAGCGGAGCCTGTGCGCCCAATAGTTAGCACCCCTGCGAACCTCATATGAACAGAGCGCCTAGTCAATCATGCCCACGCCCACGGTAGTTCGTTGGTACGCCAGCCGCTTCATGGCATTGCGCAAGAGTTTCCAGCCATGCCGCCAATCCATCCGGCACTTTGGCATTCCCGGCTTCCATAGCCTCCACCCACGACAGATCGCATTGCAGGGCGCTCGCTAAATTGATCGGCGTCCAACGAATATGCAAAAGGCATTCGGAAAAGCGTTCTGGGGTCATGGATAGTCTCCACGATAGCGTTCACGGGCGGTGCGAAGTCAAGCGACAAAAGCGGCTTAATTTTGAAATCGCAGGCTTAATCGCGTGACTGCGACCATAATCTATAACAACTTCTGCACAGTTTGGTGAAGAGAGTGGTGCCGCTTACGTGACTCGAACACGTGACCCCATCATTACGAATGATGTGCTCTACCGACTGAGCTAAAGCGGCATTCCGGGGGTTCGGTACGGCCCCGCGATTTGCATGGCGCTGATACAGTCAATGCGACGAGATTTCAAGCGCTCAAATTGCGGAATGACAAAAAAGCGAATGGGCTTATGAAAAAGCAGCGCGTCGTCTACTCCTCTCAGAGTGCCAGCCTAGCCCGCGCCTGCCGGTATTGCGCCTCCAGCCGGTCGACAAGCGAGGCCACCGGTTCAATGGCTTTGACGGCGCCGATGCCCTGCCCGGAGCCCCAAATATCCTTCCAGGCCTTGGCGCCAGTCGTCGCCGTTTCGAAATCCATCTTCGAAGGATCGGCCTCCGGCAGCTTGTCAGGGTCCATGCCGGCGGCGCGGATCGAAGGTTTCAGATAGTTGCCGTGCACGCCGGTGAAGAAGTTGGAATAGACGATATCGGCCGCCGCACCGTCGACGATCGCCTGCTTGTAGGCTTCCGCCGCGCGCGCCTCTTCGGTAGCGATAAAGGGGGAGCCGATATAGGCCATATCGGCGCCCATCGCCTGTGCGGCGAGGATCGCGCCGCCATTGGCAATCGCGCCGGCAAGCAGCAACGGTCCGTCGAACCATTCGCGGATTTCCTGAACGAGCGCGAAAGGCGAGAGCTGCCCGGCATGGCCGCCGGCGCCCGCAGCCACCGCAATCAATCCGTCCGCCCCTTTGCGGATCGCCGAATTGGCATGACGGTTGTTGATGATATCGTGCAGCACGATACCGCCATAGGAATGCACGGCGGCATTGACCTCCGGCACGGCACCAAGCGAGGAGATGACAATCGGCACCTTGTATTTGACGCAGAGCATCAGATCGTGCTCCAGCCGCTTGTTCGATCCATGGACGATTTGATTGACGGCGAAGGGCGCGGATGGACGTTCGGGATGCGCGGCATCGTGTGCAGCAAGATCCTCGGTGATCATCGCCAGCCACTCGTCCAACTGGCTCTCCGGCCGGGCATTCAGCGCCGGAAACGCACCGACGACGCCGGCCTTGCATTGGGCCAGCGTCAAGGCCGGATGCGAGATGATGAAGAGGGGCGAGGCCACGACCGGCAGCCGCAGGCGCTCGGTCAGGACAGAAGGAAGAGCCATGAGCATCATCCGTATTTGACGTTTACGAAAACGTCAAAGGTAATAGCAGATGTGGATGGGGAGGGGAAGATGTCAGGCAGTAGGCAATAGGCGATAGTGACTGCTGATCATATCCGCGCGCCCACGCTTTTCCCCACTGCCCACTGCCTACTGCCTCACCTGCCACCCCATTTGTGTCGTCTTTGCCATTTATCCCCGCCGGAGTGTTCGTGGGGTATTTCGAGAGACTTGCACATTGCCGGTCAGGGCGTTACCCAATTTGGTTAGCGAATGGTAAAGAAATGGTCGTTTTGCCGGTAGAGTATGCAGGCGCATCGCGAGTGAGAGTAAAGGACCTGATGTGAGCGGATTAGAAACGGCTATCAGAAGCGCGTTGGAGCGATCCGAACGCGCCAATCCGGAAATTCGGGCTCGCATCTATCAATCGGCGCGACAGGCGCTCGAAGCCGGGCTTCGCAAGCAGGACATTACCGATATCGGCGTTATTTCCGCTCAGCGCCAGCGCCTTGAAGCGACCATCAAGGCGATCGAGGGCGAAGAGCGTGCCCGCCCGCGGGAGATGCCCGTCTCCCCCGAGGTGGAAGCGCCCCACGTGCCTCCCGCAGCGCCGCAACAGCAAGCTCCGCAGCCGATGCAGCAGCGTCAGGAGCAGGAGCCTATCATGAGTGTGCGCGGCGAGACGCGCGACCGTCCCGTTTCCGCCCAAGCCTCCGTACCAGTCGAACCCGTGGCACGGGAAAGCGAATTTGGCGACATGCGTGCCGGCCCGGCCGATCATCTCGGCGCCGATAGCGATGAAGGTCAAGCGGTCGCCGCGCCGACCGCAACCCGGTCGATGAATTTCAAACCCGAACGCGCCGCCGTTCGCCGCAAGCCGCGCAAGTTCTTCTCGCGCCTGCTGGTCTTCTGCATCCTGCTCGCCTTTCTCGGCGTTGGTGCCTGGTGGATCAAGACGTCAGGCGTGTTCATGACGGCGGCGCAGCGCGACACCAGCGTTCCCAATCCGCCGGCGCATGTCGATTCCCAGGATTTCAACGGCAACAACAGTGCTGACGATACGTCCGATGACGAGGACAACAGCGGGCCGCCCGCCAATCCTGGGCTTGCAACGATCGATCCACAGAACAACTTCTCGGCGGAGTGGATCGAGATTTTCAAGCCGACCGACAGCGCGAAGGTCGTAAGCGGCACGCAGGCCAAAGCCGAGAACGTCTCGGAAAATGAGGGTCCGGCGGTGCGCCTGATCTCTCAGGCCAGCGGTCCCGATGGCAACGCGTCCGTCGAAGTGCCGGCAAACGTGCTGCAGCAACTGGCCGGCAAATCGTCGACTGTCGCGCTGACGCTGCAGTCCACCACCGACACGCCGACGCAGATCACGGTGGAGTGCGATTTCGGCTCGCTCGGGAGTTGCGGCCGTCATCGCTTCGACGTCACCCGCCAGAAGACCGATGCGCTGTTCCAGGTCCGCTATGATCGTTCACTGGCGCCGACCGCGGCCGGCCATCTCATCATCAACAGCGATGTGGACGGCAAGGCACGCGGCATCAACATCTACGCAATCCGTGTCCTGCCGGGACAATAAGGTCGGATTGCATCCTGCCTATTTGAGGACATGCAATCCCATGCCGAGGATCTTGTCGTCGACCTCGCCGATCGCCTCCTCGTCCCTGCCGTCATAATCGAGCGTCAGCAGAATATGACGCATGAGGTTAAGACGCGCGCGACGCTTGTCGTTGGCGTGGATCACCGTCCATGGCGCGTAGTCCATATGCGTCTCCTTCAGCATACGGTCGCGCTTTTCGCTGTAGTCCTTCCATTTGCCGAGCGCCGCGATATCCATGGAGGAGAGCTTCCACACGGCGCGCGGATCGTGGCGGCGGTCGTGAAAGCGCTTGAGCTGCATTTCCCGGCCGATATCGAGATAGAATTTGAAGAAGAAAATCCCGTCCTGGACGATGAGCTTTTCCATATGCGGCGTCTGCTTCAGGAATTGCTCGTATTGCTCGTGGGTGCAGAAGCCCATGACCGGTTCGACGCCGGCGCGGTTATACCAGGACCGGTCGAACAGCACGAATTCGCCCGCCGTCGGGAAGTGGGCGACATAGCGTTGGAAATACCATTGGCCGGCTTCGCGATCGGTCGGCTTGGACAACGCCACGGCACGCGCGAGGCGGGGGTTCATATGCGCCGAAGTTGCCGCGATCGCACCGCCCTTGCCGGCAGCGTCGCGCCCTTCGAAGAGCGCCATCACCCGCTTGCCGGTCGCCTGCAGCCAAAACTGCACTTTGATAAGTTCGATCTGCAGCTTTTCGAGCTCTTCCAGATACTCTTCCTCCTTCAGCTTCTTCTTGTAAGGATAGCCGCCGGAGGCAAGCGCCTCGTCGTCGATCCAGCCCGGCAACACGGGGTCATCGACATCGAATATGCGAGTCTGGCCATGGATATCCAATTCCACAGCACGGCTTTTCACATCCTCTGCCATGTGCTCTGCTCCTCCCCAATTTATGCCATCTTAACGATATTTGCCGGTATGGCAAAAAAAGCCTTACGAGCAAGTTGAGCCATTTATCGAGTGTTTCCAAGCTCTTTGCGGGCGTCGTCTTTCGCCGGCTACGTTTATTGCCGCAGGCTGACGGCTTCTGTGGATAGAGCCGAAAACTTCTGTCATGAATCCTCGCTAAGACGCGGAGTCTTGGATTCCGCTATGACATGCGAAGGGACGGGCGCACTTGGAAGACGAATGGTCATTCCTCAGGAAACTGGCTGCACGGCTGCGGCAGGAGATCGCCATGCTGATTCTGGCGACGCTGATCGCCGTCATGGCGCTCGCCGAAGGTATCAATACAGCCGTCGTCTTCTGGATCTGGGTTGTCGTTGTAATTGTCGCGCTGATCCGCCGGCCGCTTGTCTCGCAAGCCGCGCCGCCGCCGC
Organism: Rhizobium leucaenae USDA 9039; assembly: GCF_000426285.1. GTDB lineage: Bacteria > Pseudomonadota > Alphaproteobacteria > Rhizobiales > Rhizobiaceae > Rhizobium > Rhizobium leucaenae. The sequence goes on from NZ_AUFB01000003.1 coordinate 286,153, forward strand.
CCGTCGAGCCGGCGCCGGCCGATCCGGAAGCCTTGCTTCGCACAGTGTTCTCCGGCCTCGCCGCGCTCGACATGCCGGTCCTGATCATCGACCGTGAGGCCTCCGTCCTGGTGCAGAATGCCGCCGCCGAGAAGGCGTTCGGCGCCTTCCCGCTCAATGCGCATATCTCCGCCAAGCTGCGCTCCCCCGGTGTGCTCGACATGGTGCGCGAGACGATCACCACCAACACACCGAACCAGATCGAACATTCCGAGCGTCTGCCGTCCGAGCGCGTCTATATCGTCCGCATCGCGCCGGTCGAACTGCCGGAGACCGACATCGAGCCCGGCACCTTCTTCGTGCTGTCTTTCCGCGATATCTCGGAGCTCCGCCATATCGACCGCATGCGCTCCGACTTCGTCGCCAATGCCAGCCATGAGCTGCGCACGCCGCTCGCCTCGCTGCGCGGCTTCATCGAAACCATCCAGGGGCCGGCCAAGGCAGACCCGAAGGCGCAGCAGCGTTTCCTCGGCATCATGTTCGACCAGACGACGCGCATGAGCCGGCTGGTCGACGATCTCCTGTCGCTGTCGCGGCTGGAGCTGAAATCGCACATCGCGCCGGATCAGAAGGTCGACCTCGTGCCGTTGCTGGGCCATGTCCGCGACGCGCTGCTGCCGCTTGCTGCCGATCTCGACGTCACCATCAATCTGCATCTGCCTCCGGGCAAGGTGGAGGTGCTGGGCGATCGCGACGAACTGGTGCAGGTTTTCGAAAACCTGATCGAGAATGCCTGCAAATATGGTCAGGAAGGCAAGGTGGTCGAGGTTTCGCTCATGGAAGAGCTGGGCCAGGCCGTCGAAGTTATCATATCAGACAGGGGGCCGGGCATTCCGGCGGAACATGTGCCGCGCCTGACCGAGCGCTTCTATCGCGTCAATGTCGAAGACAGCCGCTCGAAAAAGGGCACTGGCCTGGGGCTTGCGATCGTCAAGCACATTCTTACCCGTCACCGCGCGCGACTGATCGTCAAGTCGGAAGTCGGAAAAGGAACGGACTTTACCGTCCGCTTTTGACGCCTCTGTGAATCGCTGATTTCAGCGCGACTTACTTCATAAATTTCAACGTTTTGAACTGTCATAATTGTTTTACTCGCCTGACATAAAAGGGCGGTGCTTTGACCGCTAAAAAAGAGATGTTGAACAGGCGGATGCTCCGTTCGCCGTCGCGCTCTTCAAAGCCCGTCAGGGAGGGTTCACCATGAACACGTTGAAACTGTCTGTCATAGTGGTCGCGTCCGCCGCTTTCGCTGGGGCTGCTGCGGCCCGCGATCAGATTCAGATTTCCGGTTCCTCTACCGTATTCCCCTACGCAAAAATCGTTGCCGAGACGTTCGGGGAAACCTTCACGAATTTCAAAGCGCCGGTCGTCGAATCCGGCGGCTCCGGCGCCGGTCTGAAGGAATTCTGCAAGGGCGTCGGCACCGATACCATCGATGTCGCCAATTCTTCGCGCCCCATCAAAAGTAGCGAAGTCGAGGCCTGCAAGGCAGCCGGCGTTGCCGATATCCAGCAGGTCAAGATCGGTTACGACGGCATCGTCTTCGCCTTCGACAAAAGCAATCCCGACATCAAATTCGTGCCCGCCGATCTCTATAAGGCATTGGCCGCCGAAGTTGTGGTGAACGGTAAGCTGGTTCCCAATCCCTATAAGAAATGGTCGGAGATCAATCCGGCCCTGCCGAACTTTGAAATTGCAGCCTATATTCCAGGCGAGAAGCATGGCACGCGCGAGGTTTTCGAGGAGAAGGTGCTCGCTGCCGGCTGCAGGGAGTCCGGTGCGCTTGATATCATCAAGGCGACTGTCTCCGATCCCGATCAGCAGACCGAGAAATGCATCGCGGTGCGCAAGGATGGCGCGGCGGTCGATATCGACGGCGATTATCCCGAGACGTTAGCCCGCATCGACGCCAACAAGTGCGGCGTCGGCGTCTTCGGCCTCTACTTCTATCAGAACAATGCCGACAAGCTGAAGGTCGCCACCGTGAGCGGCATCGTGCCGTCGGGCGAGACCATCGCCAACGGCACCTATCCGGTGTCACGGCCGTTGTTCTTTTACGTCAAGAAGGCGCATCTCGGTGTCATTCCGGGCTTGAAGGAATATGTCGACTTCTTCACGAGCGATCAGATGATCGGACCCGACAGCCCCTTGGCCGAATACGGCCTGGTGCCGGCGCCCGATTCCGAGCGCAACCAGATCCGCAAGGATTTCGCGGACGGGAAGATCATGTGATTGCATAAGGACTGCCCGCCGGTGCGGCTCGCCGCCACGCCGGCGTTCGCCGGGGAATGGGAATGAGTTTGTCACTGCTGCTGTTGTGCCTGTCGATCATCGGCGCCCTTGCCTTCGTGCTGGGGCGGACGAGAGCGGCTGCACTGTCGGGCAACAGGTCCTCGGCCATGCATTCACGGCTTGGCTATTACGGCGCCTACGCAGCCATCTGGGCGATATTGCCGGCGCTGGCGCTGATCTGCGCCTGGCTGGTGATCAGCCCGGAGGTGATCGATCGTTTCGTGGTCGGATCCTTTCCGGAGGAGGTGAAATCCCTCCCGACGGCTGAACTCAAACTCAGCTACGGCATGGTGCGCAGCCTGGCCCATGGCATGCGCCAACTCGATGACCAGGAACTTGCGGCTGTCGCGAACGGCTCGGCCGATCTTCAATTGTCCCTGGCGCAAAAAGGCGTCCCGCTCGCCGCCCGGCCGACCGGCTACATGATCGACGCCGCCAATCAATATAACGGCATGCGGCATGTGAGCCGTGTCGTCATGTCCGTCGCGGCCATCATTCTTTCGCTGCTCTGCGCCGTCCACGGCCTGCGCGCCATCACGCTGCGCTTTCGCGCCCGCAACCGGGTGGAGCAGGTCATTCTCGGCGGTCTGATCGTTGCCTCCTCCATCGCCGTGCTGACGACCGTCGGCATCGCTGCATCGATGCTGTCGGAGGCTGCCCGCTTCTTCAACATGGTTCCTGCCGCCAAGTTCTTCTTCGGCACCGTCTGGGACCCCGGCTTCACCGGCGCCGGTGCGCGGACATCGGGTACATTCGGCCTTATCCCGTTGCTGGCCGGCACGCTCTATATCGGCTTCGTCGCCATGCTGGTCGCGGTTCCCGTCGGCTTGTTTGCCGCAATCTACATGGCCGAATATGCCTCGGCTCGCGTCCGCTCCGTTGCCAAGCCGATGCTCGAGGTGCTGGCGGGCATTCCGACCATCGTCTACGGTTTTTTCGCCCTGGTGACGGTCGGGCCGTATCTGCGCGACATTTCCGCTGAGATCAACGGCGTGCTGACAGGCAATTATACGAGCTTCATCGAGGCGCAGAGCGTCCTGACGGCCGGCTTCGTCATGGGCGTCATGCTCATCCCCTACGTCTCCTCGCTGTCCGACGATATCATCATGGCCGTGCCGCGCTCATTGCGCGACGGCTCGCTCGGCCTCGGCGCCACGCGCTCGGAGACGGTCAAGCGCGTCCTCCTGCCGGCCGCACTACCAGGCATCGTCGGCGCGCTGTTGATGACGGCGTCGCGGGCGATCGGCGAGACCATGATCGTCGTATTGGCTGCCGGCGTTGCCGCCCGCATGCAGCTCGACCCTTTCGAGCCGATGACGACGGTCACCGTGAAGATCGTCAACCAGTTGACCGGCGACCTCGAATTCACCTCGCCGCAGACATTGGTTGCCTTCGCGCTTGGCATCACGCTTTTCGGCCTGACTCTGTGCCTGAACGTCTATGCCCTCTACATCGTCCGCCGGTACAGGGAGCAATACGAATGATCGAAGTCGTATCTTCCGCTCCATTGCCTATGCCGAACGGGCTCACGCCCGGCATGCCGCTGCGACGCGATATCGGCATCAAGCGCCGTTACGCCGCCGAGCGCCGGTTCCGCGCCTATGGCATCGCCGCCGTTCTCTTCGGTCTTGTTTTCCTGGTCATCCTTGTCTCGACGGTGGCGCGCCACGGCTACACGGCCTTCGTGCAGACCTCGATCACCTTGCCGGTCGAAATCACCGAGAAGGTCATTGATCCCGCGGGCAAGCGCGGCAGTGATCCGAAGGTGCTGATTGCGGCCAATTATCCCGTTCTCATTCGTGACGCCCTGATGAAGGCGCTCGGCATCGATCCTTCCAATCGAGCGCTGGTGCGCGAGGCGACGGAAATGGTATCGGACGGCGCGCGGATTGCACTCCGCGACAAGGTCCTGGCCGATCCGTCTGTTATCGGCAAGACTGTAAAGGTGACCTTCCTCGCCAGTGCCAATATCGACTCCGCCAACAAGGGACAGATCGATCTGACGGCCGACGAAAAGGATCGTAAGGTCTCCGATCAGCAAATTGCCTGGATGAGGCAGCTCGCCGCCACCGGCGCCCTGCATAAGGCGTTCAACACCGGTCTGTTCCTGTCGGCCAATTCCAGTCGTCCGGAAGCCGCTGGACTCGGCGTTGCCCTCATCGGCTCGTTCTATCTCATGCTGACCGTGCTGGTTTTGGCGCTGCCGGTCGGCGTTGCCGCTTCGATCTACCTTGAGGAGTTCGCGCCGAAGAACCGGCTGACGGATCTGATCGAGGTCAATATCAACAATCTCGCCGCTGTGCCGTCGATCGTCTATGGCCTGCTCGGCCTGTCAGTCTTCATCAACTTCATGGGTCTGCCGCGCTCGGCCTCGCTGGTTGGCGGGCTGGTGCTGAGTCTGATGACGCTCCCGATGATCATCATCGCCACGCGCTCGGCATTGCGCGCCGTGCCACCGTCGATCCGCAGCGCCGCCCTTGGCCTTGGCGCCTCACGCATGCAGGTGGTGTTCCACCATGTCCTGCCGCTCGCCATGCCCGGTATCCTGACGGGCACGATCCTTGGTCTGGCGCACGCGCTCGGTGAAACCGCGCCGTTGCTCCTGATCGGCATGGTCGCCTTTGTCGCCAACTATCCGGCGGGGCCGCTCGATCCTTCGACGGCCCTGCCGGTGCAGATCTATATGTGGGCGAGCGAAGCCGAGCGCGCCTTTGTCGAAAGAACCTCCGGAGCCATTATCGTCCTGCTCTTCTTCCTCGTCGCGATGAACATCGGGGCCATCCTGCTGCGCCGTCGCTTCGAGCGGCGCTGGTGAGAGGGGCGATCGAATGAACATGATGACGGAAGCCGCGAGCGAAAAAGCACTGGCCAGGAAGATGATGACGATCCCCTTCAAGATGATCGGCCAGGCTGTCTCGGTCTATTATGGCGACAAGCGTGCGCTGTTCGACGTCGACCTGAACATCCGTGCCAACACGGTCACTGCGCTGATCGGTCCTTCCGGCTGCGGCAAGTCCACCTTCCTGCGTTGCCTCAATCGCATGAACGACACGATCGATACCTGCCGCGTCACCGGCAAGATCACGCTCGACGATCAGGATATATACGACAACAGCATCGACGTTGTGGAACTGCGCGCCCGCGTCGGCATGGTGTTTCAGAAGCCCAATCCGTTCCCGAAGTCGATATACGAGAATGTCGCCTATGGCCCGCGTATCCATGGGCTGCATCGGTCCAAGGTCGATCTCGACCACATCGTCGAAACCAGCCTGCAAAAGGCCGGGCTTTGGGGCGAGGTGAAGGACCGGCTCTTTGAGGCCGGCACCAGCCTCTCCGGCGGCCAGCAGCAACGCCTCTGCATCGCCCGTGCCGTCGCCGTCAGTCCGGAGGTCATTCTCATGGACGAGCCGTGCTCGGCGCTCGATCCGATTGCCACCGCCAAAGTCGAGGAACTCATTCATGAGCTGCGGGAAAATTTCACGATCGTCATCGTGACGCATTCCATGCAGCAAGCAGCCCGCGTTTCGCAGCGTACCGCAATGTTTCATCTCGGCCATCTGGTCGAGGAGAACGATACCGATAAGATGTTCACCAATCCCGATGATTTCCGCACACAGGATTACATCATGGGCCGTTTTGGCTGATGATGCTCTCCGCGCGGCTTCCTTCGCATCTTTCACCTTGAGGATAGAAAAATGGTCTCTACACACATTCTCTCTGCTTATGACGAGGACCTGAAATTCCTGACGCGCCGTATTTCCGAAATGGGCGGCCTGGCGGAGCAGATGGTCAGCGACAGCGTCCGCGCGCTGGTCAACGGCGATGCCGCCCTTGCGCAGAAGGTCATCTCCGATGACGTCATTCTCGACCATGCCGAGCGCGAAGTCGGCGACAAGGCGATCGTCACCATCGCTCGCCGCCAGCCGATGGCTGCCGACCTTCGTGAAATCATGGGCTCCATCCGCATCGCCTCCGATCTGGAGCGCGTCGGCGATCTCGGCAAGAACACCGCAAAGCGCGTCATCGCAGTGCAGGGCACCGGCGTTCCGCGCCGTCTCGCCCGCGGCATCGAGCATCTCTCCGAACTGGCGCTCGTCCAGCTCAAAGAAGTGCTCGACGTCTACACGACTCGTTCGCCTGACAAGGCCGTGTCGATCCGCGAGCGCGACGAGGAAATCGATGCCATGTACACCTCGCTCTTCCGCGAGATGCTGACTTACATGATGGAAGATCCGCGCAACATCACCACCTGCACGCATCTTCTCTTCTGCGCCAAGAACATCGAGCGCATCGGCGACCATGCCACCAACATTGCCGAGACGATCTATTACATGGCGACCGGCGCCCAGCCGGAAGGCGAGCGTCCGAAGGACGATACCGCCAACACCGTCGGTGCGGTGACGGAATAAAGTAGACGCCAAGAGAAGGAGACCAGAGGCGCATGGTTCCGAGAGTAGCTGTTGTAGAAGATGAGGAAGCGCTAAGCGTTCTGCTGCGCTATAATCTCGAGGCCGAGGGCTTCGAAGTCGACACCATCCTGAGAGGCGACGAAGCCGAGCTGCGCCTCCAGGAGCGCATCCCCGATCTTCTGATCCTTGATTGGATGCTCCCTGGCGTGTCTGGCATCGAGCTCTGCCGCCGGCTGCGTATGCGGCCGGAGACGGAGCGCCTGCCGATCATCATGCTGACCGCCCGCGGCGAGGAAAGCGAGCGAGTGCGCGGCCTTTCCACCGGCGCGGACGACTATGTGGTCAAGCCGTTTTCGACGCCGGAGCTGATGGCCCGCGTCAAGGCGATGCTGCGACGGGCCCGCCCGGAGGTTCTGTCCACGGTCCTGCGCTGTGGCGATATCGAACTGGACCGCGAGACCCATCGCGTCCACCGCAAGAGCCGCGAAGTGCGGTTGGGCCCAACCGAATTCCGGCTGCTGGAATTCCTGATGTCATCGCCCGGCCGCGTCTTTTCGCGCTCTCAGTTGCTCGACGGCGTATGGGGGCACGATATCTATGTCGACGAACGCACCGTCGATGTGCATGTCGGCCGGCTGCGCAAAGCGCTGAACTTCTCCAATATGCAGGATGTCATCCGCACCGTTCGCGGTGCGGGTTATTCCATGGAGGCCTGATCGGGGCAACTCGACCGGCCATCGGACATAAGGGTGGAAACAGAAAACGGGCCTTTCGGCCCGTTTTTCATATGGTTAGCACTGATTTAGTGCGCGGCCCGACGCCGGTCATGCGCCGGCTGGTAGGCCAGCCGCTGATGGTAGGTGCAGTAGGGCGAAGAGTCCGGGCTGTCGTTGCCGCAGAAGTGAAAATCGTCCTTCAGCGGGTCGCCGACCGGCCACTTGCATGTGCGCTCTGTGAGCTCCGTCAGGCCGAGGCGGCGCGAGATCGGAACGACCACATTGGCGGCCGGGCGATACTCGATCTCATGGACCGTATCGATCTCGACTTCTTCCTTGAGCATCGTCGCACCCTGCTGGCGGGCAACCGTGCGGGTTGCAACCCGCGAGGCGTAATTCGGCGCCCGCGGCGCCGAGGTATTGCGCTTCGGCGCTCGAGCTGCGGTTGCTGCGCCACCGGCCTTCGCTCGGCCCGGCAGGCTCAAGCGATGCACTTTGCCGATGACGGCATTACGGCTGACACCACCGAGCTGTGCCGCGATCTGGCTGGCGCTCAAACCTTCGGACCACAGCTTTTTCAGCTTTTCGACGCGTTCGTCTGTCCAATTCATGCCCTGTCTCCGCTGTCGCGTTTCTGATGGCAGAATCCCTCACCATTGCCTCGCATTGGGTCGAGGCGTGAAACGCTTAAAAATTGTGGTGACTAGTTCCGCCGCATGCAGTCTAGTAATTGGTTTTTAACCTAGTGTGAGGCTGACTCCGTGACAAGAGTCGCGCGAATCTTGAGGAATCGATTTCGAGGTTTTCCCCAACTTGCTATACGTGAGTGGCATTTATGCAATATAAGTTGCCGACGAGATGCCCTCCACCAAGAGGCGCTCTGCCGCACCTGCTAAATCGCTAGTTTTGTTGACATCGCAGTGCAAAACATCAATAGTGCCCATGCCGCCGAGAGGCGGCATTTTGATTTTCCAGGGCCCGTTTCACGCGAAGGAAACGATCGGCCCTAAAAGTTGTGATCGAGGAGAATGCGCCATGGCTGAAACCGCGCCGCTTTATGACACCTACATGCGTGCTCCGCTGCGGTTCGAGCGAGGCGAGGGCGTGTGGCTGATCACGGAGACCGGCGAGCGCTATCTCGATTTCGCAGCCGGCGTCGCGGTGAATTCGCTTGGCCACGCTCATCCCCATCTGGTTGCAGAGCTGAAGTCGCAGGCAGACAAGGTCTGGCACCTGTCCAACCTCTACGAGGTGCCCGGCCAGGAGAAATTGTCGAAGCGCCTGACGGACGCCACCTTCGCCGACAAGGTGTTCTTCACCAATTCCGGAGCCGAGGCGCTGGAATGCGCCATCAAGACGGCGCGTCGCTACCAGTTCTTCAAGGGGCATCCCGACAGATACCATATCATCACCTTCGAAGGCGCCTTCCATGGCCGCACGATCGCGACGATCGCTGCCGGCGGCCAGGAGAAATACCTGGAAGGTTTCGGCCCGAAGGCCCCCGGCTTCGACCAGGTGCCTTTCGGCGATCTCGACGCCGTGCGTGCCGCCATTACCGGTGCTACGGCTGCGATCCTGATCGAGCCGGTGCAGGGCGAGGGCGGTATCCGCCCGGCGACCAACGAGTTCCTGCGCGGCCTGCGTCAGATCTGCGACGAGCATGGCCTGCTTCTGGTCCTCGACGAGGTTCAGTCCGGCGTCGGCCGTACCGGCAAGCTCTTCGCCCATGAATGGGCCGGCATAACGCCTGACATCATGGCCATTGCCAAGGGCATCGGCGGCGGCTTTCCGCTCGGCGCCTGCCTCGCGACTGCCGACGCTGCCTCGGGCATGAAGGCGGGCACGCATGGTTCGACCTATGGCGGCAATCCGCTCGCCATGGCAGTCGGCAACGCCGTGCTCGATGTCGTGCTGGCGGATGGTTTCCTTCAGCATGTGCGCGATGTGGCCTTGGTCTTCCGCCAGGGCCTGGCCTCGCTCAAAGATCGTTTTCCGGATATTATCGAGGATGTCCGCGGAGAAGGGCTGCTGCTCGGCGTGAAGGCCGCCATTCCGCAGTCGGACCTGCTGCAGGCGATCCGGGCTGAGCATCTGCTGGGTGTGCCGGCCGGCGACAACGTCATCCGTCTGCTGCCGCCGCTGGTGGTCACGGCCGAAGAGGCGCGCGAAGGCCTTGCCCGTATCGAACGTGCTGCAGAATCTCTGCGCGCCGCCCGCGTCAAGAAGTCGGCTTGAGTTCAACGCCTGCTGATCGGGGCGCTTTTGCCCTCACAGCGGGCGTTATCATTTCTGGAGTACAGGTAGGGACATGGCTTCACCGAAACACTTTCTCGATCTCTCGGCCATCGCGGCTGCCGACCTGCGCAGCATCATCGACGATGCCATCGTGCGAAAGCAGGCGCTGAAGACCGGTGCGGCGGACAAGCCGCTGGCCGGCAAGATGCTGGCGATGATCTTCGAGAAGCCATCCACCCGCACCCGCGTTTCCTTCGACGTCGGCATGCGCCAGCTCGGCGGCGAGACGCTGTTCCTGTCGGGTACGGAGATGCAGCTCGGCCGCGCCGAGACGATCGGCGATACGGCGAGAGTGCTGTCACGCTATGTCGACGCCATCATGATCCGCACGACCGAACATTCGCGTCTGTTGGAACTCGCCCAACACGCGACCGTGCCCGTCATCAACGCTCTGACCGACGATACGCATCCCTGCCAGATCATGGCAGACATCATGACTTTCGAGGAGCATCGCGGCCCGATCAAGGGCAAGACCATCGCCTGGACCGGCGACGGCAACAACGTGCTGCATTCGCTGGTCGAAGGGGCTGCCCGTTTCGGCTATCGCATGAACATGGCCGTACCCCTTGGTTCTGAGCCCAAGGATCACTATCTGAACTGGGCCCGCAACGAGGGCGCCGAAATCATGCTCTCGCATGATGCCGACCGTGCGGTCGCCGGCGCCGATTGCGTGGTAACCGATACCTGGGTTTCCATGAATCAGGAGCACCGGGCCCGCGGTCACAACGTCTTCCAGCCCTATCAGGTCAACGCGGCTTTGATGGCACAGGCCGGCAAGGACGCGTTGTTCATGCATTGCCTGCCCGCCCATCGCGGGGAGGAAGTGACGGACGAGGTGATCGACGGTCCGCAATCCGTTGTTTTCGATGAGGCGGAAAACCGCCTTCATGCGCAAAAATCGATTCTTGCTTGGTGCCTGGGCGCGATCTGAGGATATAGAACCGCGTTTGATGTCGCGGGCGCAGTAGGAGTAGAGCAATGGCGGAAAGTGCAGCCTCGCTGGGTCAATTCGATTTTGCCGGCGACGATCATGTCGTTCCCTTCCAGGTAGAGGGTCTGGATGTCCGCGGCCGCGCCGTGCAGCTCGGGCCGCTGTTGGACGCTATTCTCGCCCGGCACAGCTATCCGGCTCCTGTCGCGCGGTTGCTAGCCGAGGCGGTGGTGCTGACGGTATTGCTTGGCACGTCGCTGAAGTTCGAGGGCAAGTTCACCGTACAGACGAAGAGCGACGGGCCGGTCGACCTTCTGGTCGCCGACTTCTCGACGCCGGAGAACGTCCGTGCCTATGCCCGCTTCGATGACGAGGCGCTGGCCAAGGCCGTGGCTGCCGGCAAGACCGAACCGGAACAGTTGCTCGGCAAGGGCGTCCTCGCCTTCACCATCGATCAGGGTCGCTTTACCCAGCCTTATCAGGGGATTGTTGCGCTCGACGGTGCGTCGCTCGAAGAGATCGCCGGCACCTATTTCCGCCAGTCGGAACAGATCCCGACGCGTGTTCGTCTGGGCGCTGCCGAATTGTTCGACCGCGACGAAGCCGGCAAGCCGCGCCATCGCTGGCGGGCCGGCGGTCTTGTCGCGCAGTTCCTGCCGGAAGCACCGGAGCGCATGCGCCAGCCGGACCTTCACGGCGGCGACGGCGACACGAGCGTGCGCGCACACGTCGAAGATGATGCATGGGCGGAAGCCCGCACGCTGGTCGAGACAATCGACGCGGACGAACTGACCGACCCGCAGGTCGGCACCGAGCGTTTGCTGTTCCGCCTCTTCCATGAGCGCGGCGTGCGCGTTTACGAGCCCAAGGCTGTCTTCGACCGCTGCACCTGTTCGCGCGATAAGCTGAAGGGCGTGTTGCAGGGCTTTTCCGCCGAGGAGATCGAAGCGAGCCAAGACAATGGCGAAATCGCCGTCACCTGCGAATTCTGTTCGACGACCTATCGCTTCGAGGTTTCCGAAGTCGCGGACGCCTGAACAATTTCAGGAAGAATGCGGGATAGTTTTCCGCTTGGAATTGCGGCGAGCAAAGATGAAACGGTGTTGCGGTTCCGCGAAAAGCTGAACCGCTTCAGTTCAGCGTCCGCAGCAGGTTGGGCGTATCCAGCGAAAAGGCGGGGATTTTGACGTGGAAAAGCTTTCCGTCGTCCGTCTCCATCTGGTAATGGCCGAACATCATGCCCGAGGGCGTATCGAGCGGGCAACCCGAGGAATATTCATAGGTATCGCCGGGCTGCAGTCTCGGCTGCTCGCCCACGACACCGGGTCCGGTCACCTCGTCCACCATGCCATTCTGGTCGGTGATGTGCCAATAGCGCGTCACCAGCCGGACGGAGACGGTCGAGTGGTTGGAAATGACGATGCGGTAACCCCAGACGTAGCGGTCGTCTTCTGGATCGGATTGCTCCTCCAGATAAAAGGGTTCGACAACAACTTCGATGTCGTGTGTTAGTGCGCGATACATGCCTGACACCTTGGTCATTACTCCGAAACGTCGCGCGTCCAAACGAACGCACAAAGGACGCTCCAGCATTTTAAATCTAGGGCACCTTATCCGCTTTCTATGATCCCACGGAAAGCGGGATACTTAGGGGTATCCTATAAAGCGACCTCTTCCGTCAAGGAATGGATTGGTGAAAACGCCTTTGACGGATTAAACCCTTCGGATTTTCAGATGTTAGGACTAACTCTAAAGGTTAATCGTCCGCGGTCGAAAGTATAGGCGCACGGTCTGTTTTCAAGACGTGTAAGCCCGCCCGAACAATATTCGGGCGGGCTTGGGTAGAACGTCAGGCGGAAACCTGCGCTAGTGCGCGGGCGAAATCCTCGACCAAATCTTCGCCGTCTTCGATTCCGGCGGAGAAGCGCACCGTTCCAGGCGAAATACCGAGCTCGGCACGGGCCTCGTCGGTGAGATTCTTGTGCGTGGTGGTGGCCGGATGGGTGATCAGGCTCTTGGAGTCGCCGAGATTGTTGGAAATCTTGACGATCTCCAGCGCGTTCTGCAGCTTGAAGGCCGCTTCCTTGCCACCCTTCAGTTCGAAAGCCACCAGCGTCGAGCCGCCGGTCATCTGCTTGGCGATGATGTCTGCCTGCGGATGGTCCTTGCGGCCGGGATAGATCACCTTGCCGACCTTACCCTGGTCGGCGAGGAAGTCGGCGATCTTGGCTGCGTTCTGCGTCTGCTGCTTGACGCGCAGCGGCAGCGTTTCGATGCCCTTCAGCAGCGTCCAGGCAGTGAACGGCGACATGGCCGGGCCGGTATGGCGGAAATAATCGTGCAGGTTCTCGTCGATCCACTGCTTGTCGGAGAGGATGACGCCGCCGAGCGAACGGCCCTGGCCGTCGATGTGCTTGGTGGCGGAATAGACGACGATGTGCGCACCGAGCTCCAGCGGCTTCTGGAACAGCGGCGTCGCGAAGACGTTGTCGACCACGACCTTGGCACCGATCTGATTGGCAAGCTTGGCGACGGCAGCGATATCCACCACTTCCAGCGTCGGATTGGTCGGGCTTTCCAGGAAGAATACCTTGGTGTTCGGCTGGATTGCCTTTTCCCAGTTCTCGATGATGCGGCCGTCTACCAAAGTGCACTGGATGCCGTATTTCGGCGCCAGCGTCTCGACGACCCAGCGGCAGGAGCCGAAGAGGGCGCGGGCTGCCACGATATGATCGCCGGCCTTTAGCTGGCAAAGGATGGCGGCGGCAACGGCGGCCATGCCGGAAGCGGTGGCGCGGGCATCTTCGGCGCCTTCCAGAGCGCACATGCGCTTCTCAAACATGTCGTTCGTCGGGCTGCCGTAACGGGCGTAGATGAAGCCGTCGGTCTCACCCTTGAAACGGGCCTCGGCTGCTTCCGATGTGTCGTAGACGAAGCCTTGCGTCAGATAGATTGCTTCGGAGGTCTCGCCGAATTGCGAACGGAGCGTTCCGCCGTGAACGAGCTGGGTTGCGGGGCGCCAAGTCTTGCTCATGCCATCACCACTTTCAAAACAAAAAAACCGGTCGCGAAAGCAGACCGGTTTAACCCCGGTCCTTTTAGCCACTTGTTTAACGTGGCTGCAAGCCGACCGGCCAAATCACCACGGGATAAGTTGCAATACTGCCGTTGACCGCTTGCGTCAATTCCCCGAGTTTGGTTTTGTCTGCGGCAAATTACTGCCCATGCGTCCGTCAGAATGCGCAGAGGTCACAGTAACGTTTTGAACGGCGCATATCAGGCAAGTCTATTTCGACCTGCTGGGTCATGCGCTGGGAAAGAGGCATGATGGCTCGCACTACTGGAATTTTGGCCGATCGCGCCATTGCGGCGCTCTTCGAAGCGGGGCGGCTGACGAGCGAGAAGGAACTCGACGTCGATCAGATTCAGCCGGCAAGCCTTGACCTGAGGCTTGGCTCGCATGCCTTCCGTGTGCGCGCCAGCTTCATGCCCGGCCCATCGCATCTCGTCGCCGACAAGCTCGACCGGCTGAAGCTGCATGTGGTCGATCTCTCGGAAGGCGCGGTGCTGGAAACCGGTTGCGTCTACATCGTGCCGCTGATGGAGCGGCTTGACCTGCCGCCCGATATGTCCGCTTCCGCCAATCCGAAAAGCTCGACCGGCCGTCTGGATATCTTCACCCGCGTCATCACCGATCGTGCGCAGGAATTCGACAAGATCCCGGCCGGCTATTCCGGCCCGCTCTATCTCGAAATCAGCCCGCGCACCTTCCCCATCGTCGTGCGCCGCGGCTCGCGCCTGTCGCAGATCCGCTTCCGCGTCGGCCAAGCCATGCTCTCCGAGCCGGAGCTGCTGGCGCTGCACGAGAGCGAGACGCTGGTCGCCAGCAAGAAGCCGAACGTCACCGGCGGCGGCATAGCGCTGTCGATCGATCTTGCCGGCGATAAGGAAGGCCTGATCGGCTATCGCGGCAAGCACCACACCGCAGTCGTCGATGTCGACAAGAAGGCCCAGCACGATATCTTCGATTTCTGGGAGCCGCTCTACAGCCGCGGCCGCACCGAACTGATCCTCGATCCGGATGAATTCTATATTCTGGTCTCGCGCGAAGCCGTTCATGTGCCGCCGCACTATGCCGCCGAAATGACGCCCTTCGATCCGCTGGTCGGCGAATTCCGCGTTCATTACGCCGGCTTTTTCGACCCCGGCTTCGGCCACGCACCCACCGGCGGTCGCGGCAGCCGCGCCGTGCTGGAAGTGCGCAGCCACGAAGTCCCCTTCATCCTCGAAGACAGCCAGATCGTCGGCCGCCTGGTCTACGAGCACATGCTGGAACAGCCCTCCAGCCTCTACGGCTCCGGCCTCGGCTCCAACTATCAGGCGCAGGGCCTGAAGCTGTCGAAGCATTTCCGGCTGTGATCGCCTATTTGGCGGCCTTGACACAGGCCGCCAACTGTTGGACACCTCTGAATGTCAGGCGGGTGTAGCTCAATGGTAGAGCAGCAGCTTCCCAAGCTGAATA
This sequence comes from Rhizobium leucaenae USDA 9039, assembly GCF_000426285.1. Lineage (GTDB taxonomy): Bacteria > Pseudomonadota > Alphaproteobacteria > Rhizobiales > Rhizobiaceae > Rhizobium > Rhizobium leucaenae. The sequence goes on from NZ_AUFB01000003.1 coordinate 301,357, forward strand.
CGAGGGTTCGATTCCCTTCACCCGCTCCAGAATCCACAAAACATCCTTATCACGTCAAAAATGTCATCTCCGCCTTCGGCGTTTAAGCCGGTTCTTCGCTGAAACGGCGGACGGGCGAGGTGTACTGCCGCGTCGCCACGAAACCCGCCTTCATTCAGGTTAATGCCAGACATTCATGCCAGAAGGTCATCCCTGAACTGGAACGAATGCCGATGCTCAATGTTGCGCTGCTTTACAGATTGAGGGCGATCTTTACGCGCGGCGCGTTGAAGATCTCCCGCCGCACCAAGGTGCCGCGCAGCGCGACGATCAACTGGAAGGATGGCAGCATCAGCATCGGGTCGAAGGCCTTTCTGCGCAGGGGGATCGTCATCGATGCCCAACGCGGCAGCATCGATATCGGCCGAAGCGTCTCCCTCAACGACTATGCCATTCTGCTGGGACGCGGCGGCATCACGATCGGCAACGACGTGCGGATCGCGGCCCATGCCATGGTCGTCTCGTTCGACCACAATTTCGATGATCCTGCGCAGCTCATCCGCATGCAGGGCGTTACCAAGAAGCCGGTCGTCATCGAAGACGATGTCTGGATTGGCGCCGGGGCGAAAATCCTGGGCGGCTCTCATATATCCAAAGGATGCGTCATCGGCGCTAACGCTGTCGTCAAGGGGAAGACCGAACCCTATGGCATCTATGTCGGCGCTCCCGCGAGGCTGATCAGGCGGCGGGGCGAAGCTCGTAATGTCAGACACGGGAATGTCGAACGGCTCTCTTTCTCCAAAAGAAAAACGGACCCATAGGCTCCATCGAACAAACAGGCGGGACGCGATGACGCGTCCGGCCTGTTTGTGTGGAGTTATGGCGCAAAGTAGCGGTGACAGCCTCAGAATTCCGTCCAGTCCGCGTCCTTTGAGGGAGTCGCCACCGTCTGGCTGTTGTCGCTGAAGGCGCTCATCAGTTTTTGGCCGAGCGCGCGGGCAGGTGAGGGTGCCGGGCGTGCTTTCGTTCCTTCGACGGCGCGCACTGGAGCAACCGCCGGCCGCGGCGCAGGGCGGGTGGACACACGAGGTGCGTGGCTCGACGGAGCAGCAGAAGCAACATAACCGCCTTCGGTTCCGGTCATGCGGAACTGGCCGAGCAGGGCCGTCAGCGAGGCAGCTTCCGTTGCCAGGCTATGACTGGCGGCGGTGCTCTTCTCTACCATGGCGGCGTTCTGCTGCGTGCCGTGATCCATGGCGTTGACGGCAGTATTGATCTCCTGGAGGCCGGCTGATTGTTCGCGGGAAGCTTCGGCGATGGCGTGCACATGCCGGTTGATCTCCTGCACTTCCGAGACCATGGCGTCGAGCGCCTTGCCAGTCTCGCCGACGAGATTGACGCCGGTGTGAACATGCGTGCTGGATGCGGTGATCAGCGTTTTGATCTCCCTGGCGGCATTGGCCGAGCGCTGCGCCAGTTCGCGCACCTCCTGGGCGACGACCGCAAAGCCCTTGCCGGCTTCACCGGCACGGGCTGCCTCGACTCCGGCGTTCAAAGCGAGAAGGTTGGTCTGGAAGGCGATGTCGTCGATCACGCCGATGATGTTGCCGATCTCGGAGGAGGATTTCTCGATCTGCTGCATGGCGCTGACGGCATTGCGGACGATTTCGCCGGACCGTTCGGCGCCGGCGCGGGTATGGGCGACAAGCTGGCTCGCTTCTTCTGCTCGCTTGGCAGCGTCCTCGACCGTGGTGGTGATCTGCTCCAGGGCGGCGGCCGTTTCTTCGACGGAGGCGGCCTGTTGTTCGGTGCGCTTGGAAAGCTCGTCGGCGGAGCCGCGCATCTCGTTGGCGCCGGCGCCGATGGCGCGCGCATTGGCGCCGACCGCCTGCATGGCCTCGTTCAGCTTGATCAGCGAATTGTTAAAATCCTGCCGTAGCTGGTCAAGATGGGCGACAAACTGCGTGTTGATGTGCGTAACGAGATCGCCGTCCGCCAGGCGCTTCAGACCGTCGCCGAGCGCCTGAACCGCCTGCTGCAGATGCGCATCTTCCGCCACCCTTTGCGCTTCATGTTCGGCGCGCTCGCTGTCGCTGAGATTGCGGTCGGCTTCGGCCTGCGCTTCCAGCCGGCCGCGTTCGATGGCGTTGTCGCGGAAAACGGAAACTGCAAACGCCATCTGCCCGATTTCGTCACGGCGGTCGAGCCCCTCGATTTCGCTTGTCGTATCGCCGCTGGCAAGCGTCGCCATGCGGCGATGCAGACGGGTCAACGGCGTTGCGACACCGGCCTGCGCGACATAGACGCCGACAGCGATGGCCAAAAGCGTCAGGGTGCCGAGAATGGCGAGCGTGTAGTCGATTGTCGTGGTGATATGGGCGGACAAGGCATCGGCGCCATTGTTCATCCGGTCGGTCAATTCATTATTATTGGCCTGCATCTTGGCGACAAGCGCTGTCAACTTGTCGCTGACGGCGGCCATGCCTGCGCTCGCGCCTTTGACGTCGCCGCTCCTGCGCTGTTCGATCACCTTGTTCGTCAGCGCCTCCAGCTCGTCTATGCCGGCGAGGATATTATCCATCTCTGCCTTTTGCAAAGGAACCTGGCTTTCAGCCTGTTTCAACCGATCCCTGGCCTCCGCGAAACGGCTTTTGGCGCCGGCGACCGCCTTGAAGGAATCGCTGTCGGGATCGAAATCCAGCATCATGCTTGCCTGCAGCACAGAAGCCAGAATGGATGTGCTGGAGCGCGCGCCTTGGGTCGCCGCAACGGCCTCATTGTCGAGGAGAGCGCCGTAAGCCTGGTCTGCTTTGCGGAATTCGCTGACGATGTAGAGCAGGCCGGCGAAGGCGATGATCCCGAGAAACAGGATCACGGCGAGCATCTTGGTTTTGATTTTCAGGTTCCTGAACATGACAATCCGTCTGGGAGATATCGCACAGCACCGGACGCGAGCGCGCCATGAACCGCTTCCGGGGGAAACGTTGGAGTCGCGCTTGCTGGCTGGTGCACGCAAGTGAAGCCGAATTTTATGAGATACCTTGGCAAACAAGGTTCGGACGACCTGCGTCATGCGATCAGCTCCTGGAGCCGACGTCGTCGACGCCGAATAGAATCGATAGAGCTTAATCGACCGCTAACACTGATAGCTCCAAAGCCCGATTCTGACGACTATCCCCGCTTTTTCCGGCCATTGCATTCTCCCTTCCGCACGACTCTGTTACACCGGTTTCGAAATCAAAAACCGCGAGCCGCCGGAGGGGATCATCGTCATGCGTGTTTGCCTTTCGTCGTTGGGATCCTTGGCAAGCCGCATGGCAGGCGCGGCGCTGATCTCTGCCTGCTGCGCCACGCCTCTGGCGGCCCAAGAAGCGCCGCCGCCCGGCCTGCCGATCCTGTTCGATTCGCGTGAGCGGCTGCCGAAGCCGGACCTTTCTTCGCTGGTCAGGCTGCGTTTCCTCACCTCCGTCGATTTCCCGCCTTTCAATTTCGCCGATCAGAACGGCAAGCTCGCCGGCTTTCATGTCGATCTCGCCCGCGAAATCTGCGACGAGCTCGGCATATCGGACAAATGTCAGATTCAGGCATTGCCCTTCGATGAATTGCAGGGCGCGCTGTCCGCTTCGCAAGGCGATGCGGTGATCGCCGGCGTCGCCGTGACGCCCAAGCTGCGTAAGAGCTTTACCTTTTCGCGCCCCTTCCTGATGCTGCCCGCTCGCTTCATCCGCAATTTGAAGGCATCGATCGACGGCACGACGGCCGCCGCCCTTACCGGTCATCCGGTGGGTGTGGTCAAAGGCACGGCGCATGAGGCGATGCTCGCCGCCTTTTTCCCCTCCATCAAGCAGGTGCCCTTCGACGACAAGGACGCGCTGTTGGCGGCGGTAAAAGACGGCAAGGTCGACGCTGCCTTTGCCGATGGCTTGCAACTGTCCTTCTGGGTATCGTCGTCATCAGCCGAAAAATGCTGCGCGCTGTTCGACGGTCCCTATCTCTCCCAGCAATTTCTCGGCGAAGGCATGACCATCATGCTGCGCCAGCAGGATGCCGATCTGACGGACGCGATCAACCATGCACTGGCCACATTGTCCCGCGACGGCCGGCTGCAGGAAATCTATCTGCGTTATTTCCCTTACGGACTCTATTGATGAAGCGTCTTAAAGCTCGTCGCGAATCTTTCAGATTCGCTCCCACGCTTTAGCTCCTTGTTTATGCATGTCGTTTTCGCAAAACCGCCGCACACTTTTGCGCGACATGCACTAGCCCTTGCGGTATCGGGCAATAGCGCTGCGCTCGATGGCGGCGCAGGTCAGCTTGTCGAGACCGAGACGGTCGCGCAGCAGGCTGAGCAGGCGCAGTTCCTCGGCCTTGACCGAGAAATCGGCGGAAGCGACCTCGACGGCAAGCGCATAGGCAGTGTCGTAGAGCCGCACCGGCAAGGTGTCGCGCACGGTTTCCAGCACGATATCGAGCCCTTCGCTGCCGGCGAGAAGCTTGGCGCAGTCGCGGGAAACCGAGATCAGCCTCTCGTCATCGAAACCATCGAAAACTGGCAGCGCATGGATCAGCTCGCCGATCCGTCCCAATTCCTTATCGTTCATGGTCCGATCGACGGCGGATGCCATCACCATGACGTAGATCAGGGCCTCATGGGCGGAAAGCGGCTTGTTCATGGCAGTGGAGAATCCTTTGATTTGGCAGCAGACTAGAAAGTCGCCCCTCTCATGACAAGAGCGCGTGTCGGAACCATGACGTCAGATCGGATTGAGCGGATTTTCCTTGGCAGGTGCAGGCCCAAGCGTTGACTTTCCGCCCGCGCGGGGATCGTCACCATAGATGCCACGTTTTTGCTGTTTCGCCTGTTCGGCAAGCGCGACCAATGGCGATCCGGCCTCCGGTTCGGCCCAGCCGAAACGCACCAGCCATTCGCTGAGATCGACGCGAACATATCGGCAAGCGCCGGTGACCGTACCCTGCCAGGTCGGATTGGGCAGATCGCAGTCTATGGTGCGGCCGCGCAGATACATGCGGAAGGCCGTACGCGCAGCCGCCCCGCAAGGCCAGCTCTTGCCATTCGGCCCCGTGCACATCCGGTCGACATCCGTCGGAATAATGCCCGGGAGCTGCACGCTCCTGCGGCCAATGGTCAGTATCCCCGCGCGATCCGAAAGCGGCCGCACCAGTTCCACCGGCTTTGCTTGCTCGCTCGGCTTTTGGTCGCTGTTGGGCGCCGCCTGCTGCGATGCTGGTTCGTCAGGCGAAGTCCGCCGGGCTGCGGCAGCCTGCTGCCTGTCCACCTGATCGGCGGGCATTTGGCTCGCCGGTGTCTGGTACGCATTGGTTTCGTCTGATGGCGCCGACTCTGTCGGCATCGCCTGCGCCACCTGCGTCTCGCCCGGATTTGCCGCTGTCGCATTCTGTTGCGCCAACTCGGTGGATGCCTTGCTTTCGGGCAATATCGCTGGCTGCACGCCCGCGGCGGACTGGTCTTTGCCGATTTGATCCGCTGTGGTGGCGACAAGCGCTTTGGCCGTCCCTTCCAGCGTCGACGTTGGCGTTGCGGCCGGTGTCGTCTGCTCGGCAACGGCAGCAGGTTGCACCGAGGCCTTGTCGTTTGGCTTTGTCTCGGCCGCTAGCATCGCCTTTTGCTTCGTCGTATCGGTAGGCTGCTGGACCGAAGTGGCTTTTGCCGGTACGGCCGCCGTTGCCGTTTCCACTAGTGTCGGTGCACTTCCAGCCGGTGGGCTTTCGGCTGCGGCTCCGTTCGCCAAACCGGAACCATGCTCTTCGACCTGCACGGCAACCAGCGTCAGCCACGAACCGAGGACCACACCTGCCAAACTTGCCAGCCAGAAATCACGACGCATAACGAGAAAACTTTCCTATTGGCTGGCCCAAATGATGCGTGCCATCCACTCCACATCCGCAAGATCGAAGCTTCGATTGGGATGCTCCGGGTTGAGTGACAGCAGTTCGATCGACCGCGCACTCTGTCTGAGCAGCACTTTGGCCATGACTTCGCCTTCGCGGGTCTTGACCACTACACGATCATTGCGCCTGATCTGGGCTCCCGGTTCGACAATCAGCACGTCGCCGTCGCGATAGAGCGGCAGCATGCTCTCGCCCTGCACCTCCAGCGCATAGACGCCGCCCTTTTGCCCGGGTGACACTGGAAATTCCACCATGTCCCACCCTTGACCGGCGGGAAAGCCGCCGTCATCGAAAAAGCCACCCGAACCGGCTTGGGCAAAGCCGAGCAGCGGGATGGAGCTCGCCGGTAAAGGGAAAGTGCGATCGGATGTGCTGCCGGCGCTTTCCACCGAGCGCATGAAGCCCAGAAATTGCTCCATGCTGGCCCCGGTTGCATCCAGCACCTTGGCGATCGATTCCGTCGAAGGCCAGCGCAGACGTCCGTCCTGGCTCAACCGCTTCGACTTGTTGAACGATGTAGGATCGAGCCCTGCGCGGCGGGCAAGACCGGACGCCGTCAGGGCATGCCTTTCGGCAAGCCTGTCGATCGCGCTCCATATCTGCTCATGTGACAGCATTGCGTTCAGCATACTCGGAAGCCGGAATGTTCGGCGTTTAACCCTTAAAGAAAGGTTAAGCGAGGCTTTTTTACGAGTAAAGGGCGGCGTAGGAATAAGGTCCTTTGTCCCCCTTCTTTCACTATTGATTCCAGTCGCTTCAGGTCTTCTGCGGCTGCGCCTGATTGTCGGGAGCCTCCTTCTGGAATTCCTTCGCCATGCCCATGAAGCCGCGCATGAATTTCTGCATGATACCGAGGGTTCGATCGATGTCGGCATCGCTCGGCAAGTTCGATACGCCGCTCGCGGCTACCGCCTTTTCCAGCTTCGAGACGCGATCTGCGAGGCGATCGAGTTCGTTCTCATAGGCGGCGCGCTCATCGGCGGCCATGCGGCAGACTAGATTGCCGTTTTGATCCTCGCAGATCGACATCGCACCGGTCTGCTTGTCCAAACGGACGAAATGATCGCCGCTGCGCTCGAGCTGGAAGCGCGCGGGGTCCGGTTCCGCGGCGCGGCCAGGCGTGGAGAGAAGTAGAGCGGCGGGCAGGATGAGGGCCGCAAGACCTGATACCATTTCCTTCGTCATGTCATCCTCCGGATTTTCTGCTTAATGTGCACTCATCTGCACTTTTCCCGGTGATCCCCGTGGACATCGGCAACGGTTTTCGTGCAAAGCCCTATCAAGGACACAAGTCATGTAAGGATGATGACTGCGATGCCAGTGGTTTACAAGATCGTGCCGGATACGCTCTGGCAGCAAGCCAGACAAACCGGCGTTTTTAATGGCGCATCGATCGATCTGACCGACAATTTCATCCACCTGTCGACGGCAAAGCAGGCAAAGGAAACCGCCGCGCGGTATTTTGTCGGCCAGCAGGGCCTCCTGCTGGTCGCGATCGACGGCGATGCGCTCGGCGACAAGCTGGTGTTTGAGCCCTCACGCGGCGGCGATCTTTTCCCGCATCTCTATGCGCCGCTGCAGCTTTCGGCCGTGCTCTGGGAAAAGCCGCTGCCGATCGGCCCCGATGGCGCGCATATCTTTCCGGAGATGCCGGAATGATCGGTGCCTTCCGCGACCTCGGCCGGCGTGGTCTCTTCATGTTCGATCCGGAAACGGCACATGGAATGTCGATCGCGGCGCTAAGATCTGGTCTTGTTCCGGCCTGCCGGATCACCAATGACGCCCGACTGCGTCGGACCGTCGCCGGATTGGATTTTGCCAATCCGCTCGGCATGGCAGCCGGTTATGACAAGAACGCCGAGGTGCCGGAGGCGCTGTTGAAGCTCGGCTTCGGCTTTACCGAGATCGGCACGGTGACGCCGAAGCCGCAATCCGGCAATCCGCGCCCGCGCATCTTTCGCCTGGTGGACGACGAGGGCGTCATCAATCGCCTCGGCTTCAACAATGAAGGCCATGATGCGGCCTTCCGGCGTCTGCAGCCGATCCGCGGCAAGGGCATCATCGGCGTCAACATCGGCGCCAATAAGGATAGCACTGACCGTATCGCCGATTACGTCGCCGGCATCCGCCGTTTCTATTCCGTGGCGTGCTATTTCACCGCCAACATCTCCTCGCCGAACACGCCGGGCCTGCGCGATCTGCAGGCGCGCGAAAGCCTTTCGGCGCTGCTGTCGGCGGTGCTCGCCGCGCGCAATGAAGAGGCTGCGAAGGCAGGCAAAAAGATCCCGGTTTTCCTGAAGATAGCTCCCGATCTGACCGAAGAAGGCATGGACGATATCGCTGCCGAAGTTTTGGAGCATGCGCTGGACGGGCTGATCGTTTCCAACACCACGCTTGCGCGTGACGGCTTGAGGGATCAGGTCCAGGCAAAGGAAACCGGCGGCCTCTCGGGCAAGCCGCTCTTCGAAAAGTCCACGACCGTACTCGCAAAGATGCGCCGTCGGGTCGGCGCAGCCCTGCCGATCATCGGTGTCGGCGGCGTTTCGTCGGCGGAGACGGCGCTGGAGAAGATCAAGGCCGGCGCCGATCTCGTGCAGCTCTACTCATGCATGGTCTACGAAGGCCCCGGCCTGCCGGGCCGTATCGTCAGCGGCCTGTCGAAGCTGCTCGATCGCGAGCGCGTCGGCTCGATCCGCGAGCTGCGTGATAGCAGGCTCGATCATTGGGCAGATAGAAACGTCTGATCGGCTCGCTTCTTCAGGCCCATGACCAGGAAAATGCCGCGGAACAGCAGGAAAGCGTTCACGGCCAGCCACAGGCCGTGATTGCCGAGGGTCGGCACGAAGACCGCAAGCGCCAATAGATAGCCGGTAAACGACATCAGCATGCGATTGCGCATGGCGCTGGACCAGGTGGCGCCAATGAACACGCCGTCCAGCAGGAAGGCGAGGACGCCCGTCAGTCCGGCGATGGCGGCCCAGGGCAAGTAATTTGCGGCGGCGGCGCGAACCTCTTCAGAAGTGGTCAGCAGACGGATCAGCGCCGGGCCTGCAATCAGGAAGAAGAGGGTAGTGGCAAGCGCCAGGCCGAAGGACCAAAGACTGGTTAGCTTCAGACCCCTGTCGAAGGCTGGACGGTAGTTGGCCCCGATCGAGCGGCCGGTGATCTGTTCGGCTGCGTTGGCGAGCCCGTCGAGGTAACAGGCCGACAGCAGGAAGAAGTTCATCAGCACGGCATTGGCGGCAAGCGTGACCGCGCCGAAGGAGTTGCCGATGCGGGTCATCAGCGTGAAGGCGCCGAGCAGTACGAAGGTGCGGATAAGGATATCGCGGTTGAGCGCGAAGAGCTGCTTGAGCTTGGCGGGCGATAGCAGTTCTGCGCGGGTCGGCCGCGCCTCGCCGGCAAAGCCGCTAAGCACGATGGTAAGGCCTGTGAGCGTACCGGCAGCCTCGCCAATGAGCGTGCCCCACGCGACGCCCGCAACGCCCCAGCCAAGCCAAAGACCGAGCACGAGTGCAAGAATGATGTTCACGCCATTGATGACGGTTTGCAGCAGCAGGCCGATGCGGCCTTGACCGCGCCCAAGCACAAAGCCGAGAATGGCATAGTTGGCAAGCGCCGCCGGGCCTGACAGCACACGGATCGAGAAATAGGTGCGTGTCGCCTCTGCGACGCCGCCCTCCGGGCACATCAGTTTGATCCCGAGCCAGAGGAGGACGGGTGATAGCAGCACGATCATCACGCCGCATCCGAGCGCCGACAGTAGCGCCCGCCAGAAAACGGTCTGCTGCTCGTGCTGGTCGCGGCGGCCAAGGGCTTGCGCCGTGAGGCCGGTGGTCGAGGCGCGCAGGAAGTTGAAACTGGCAAAGAGCAGATCGAAGAGCATGGCGCCGATCGCCAGCCCCGCGAGCGCATCCGGCTGGCCGAGATGCCCGACGACGGCGGTGTCTGCAAGGCCGAGCAATGGCGTCGTCATGAAGCCGAGCGTCATCGGTAGGGCGATCGACAGCACCAGCCGATGCGTCACCTCAAAGGGCAGAACCCTCCCGCCATGCTCTCGATGATCCATGTCCAATCAGCCCGTCTTCAATTCGAAGACAGCACCATGGACCAATAGGGCTTGTCACTGGAAGAGGGAGTATAGGCAAGGGCGACGCCGAGGCCGTTATATTTGCCGAGCATGTTGTGCAAATGCTTCGGCGAATTGATCCAGGCCGTCACCGCGGCGTTCACGTCGCGCTGGCCCTCGGCAATATTTTCGGCCGCCGGCAGCTTGACGCCACTTGCCTTGACGCGCGTGCCGAAATTGTCGCCGATGCCCATCAGATGTTCCATCTTGCCGGCATCGGCCATGCGTTTGGCCTGGTAGATTGCGGCCGTGCTGGCAGCCGGATCGATCTTGAGCGGCGGCAGCCCATTCTTGGCACGCAGGGAGTTGACGAGCGGCAGCGCGGAAGCGGTCTCGTCATTGGCCGGCGTGTTGGAAACATGGGTGGGCGACGTGGCGCAGCTTGCGACGATGGCAGCGAGCGCAAGGCCGGTGAGGCGCAGCGCGTGGCGCCGCGTAGAAGACGGAATGTTTGGGATCATATCAGCGGCGGTAATTGAAAAGGCGGAGAATGATGAAGAGCGGAATGACGATGGTGGCGCCGAGCAGCAGATAATCGCCGAACTCGCCGAGCGCGGCAAAGCCGCTGTGCCAGAGATCGAGAAGGAAGCGGCGGAGACCATAGAGGAAATCGAGCGGCCGCCAGCCGAAGAATTTCATCACGAAACCGACGATCAGCGACACGATAATAAGCTTCACGAGTGTACGGCCGGGCGAATCGCCGAGGAACCTGTTCACCTGATCGGACATGCGGCTGTCTCCATAATGCCTGTCGAGCGGTTTTGAGATAAGGCTGCGGCTTGCGACTCGCAAGCGCTTTTGCCCGATACGTACTGAAACAGTGCGCACCGAAACAGTGCTTACCTGAAACATGTGTCTGCCTGAAATAGGACTTGAGTTTTTTTGTGGCCACGTCCAAAGGCAGGTACCAAACAGGACCGAGACCATGCTGCCGAGCGAGCTTTCCTCCGGTGACGTCATCGCCGACCGTCGCGCAGACTATGCGAAGATGCTCGCCGAAAGCGGCGAGCCGGCAAGCGCTGCCGAATTGATGGAGCAGGCGCTGGAACTGACGCCGAACTGGGCCGCCGGCTGGTTCACGCTCGCGACCTATCGTGAAAAAGCGGGGAATACCGAAGGTGCCATAGAGGCGCTGAACAAGGTCCTAGCCCTCGATGCAAGCGATGTCTTCGGTGCCCGGCTGAAGCTTTCGGTTCTGGGTGCGGCCGATCTGCCGGATCGCCCGCCGAGCCGCTATGTGGAGCGTCTTTTCGACGACTATGCCGACCGTTTCGAGACGTCCCTGATCGAAAAACTCGGCTATAGCGTGCCGCAAAAGCTCGCGGCTCTCATCGCCGATACGGGCGGCATACCCCGCGATTTCCGTCTTGCCGTCGATCTCGGTTGCGGCACGGGCCTGTTTGGTCCGGAAATCCGTGCGCGCGTCGATCGGCTGGAAGGGTTCGATCTGTCGAAAAGCATGCTCGCCAAGGCAGCGGAAAAGCATGTCTACGACCATCTCGGCCAGGCCGATCTGTCGCTGGAACCAGAGCTGTCAGGCGTTTTCGATGCCCGGCTTGAGGCGTACCGCGCGGATCTGATCACCGCCGCCGACGTGCTGATGTATCTCGGCAATCTGCATGGTGTGATGGCGATCGTGCGCAAGCTCACAGTCGATGGGGCCGTCTTTGCCTTTTCGGTCGAGGATGCGCAGCGGCCGGCCGGCTATGTGCTGCGCGACTCACTGCGCTTTGCGCACTCGGAAGCCTATGTGAAGGAGATCCTGGCCGAACAAGGTTTTGTCGTACAGAATCTCGCCCGCAGCGTCATTCGCATGGATGGCGGAAAACCTGTCCACGGCATTCTGTTCATTACGCGCAAATCGGCCTGATTATCCGAATCTTGCGAATTTCAAATAGGTCAGTATTGCTTACGTATTTTCACTTGATTGCCGCCTGCGCTTTCAGCAGAAAGCCCCGGAAACACAGGGGATAGCACATGGCGAATGCGAAGAGCGCTTTTGGCGTCTGGAATACATCCGCGACCCGGCATTCATGGGCCGAGGACGTTCAGGGTATCATTTCCGGCAGCCTGATTTCGTCGCTCGGGCTGTTCTGCCTTTCCAGCGCCGGCCTTTTGACGGGCAGCACCGCCGGCATCGCTTTCCTGCTGCATTACGCGATCGGCGTAAATTTCGGCCTAGCCTTCTTTTTGGTCAATCTGCCGTTCTTCTATCTGTCGCTGAAACAGCTCGGCCCGGCTTTCACCATCAAGACCTTCATCGCTATCGCGCTGACATCGCTGCTCACCAACCTGCAGCCGCTGCTTTTCGATGTGGCGCATATCAATGCCCTGTGGTCGGCAGTGCTCGGGGGCATCCTGCTCGGCTTCGGGCTGCTCGCGCTGTACCGTCATCGCGCCAGCCTTGGCGGTGTGGGCATTCTGGGGATTTATCTGCAGGAGCGTTTTGGAATAAGGGCAGGGCTGGTGCAGCTTGCGATCGATCTCTGCGTGCTCGCGGTCGCTTTCGCGGTCACCACACCCCCTGTGGTCATCTGCTCGGTGATCGGCGCGATCGCGCTCAACCTCTTCGTGGCGATCAATCATCGATCGGATCGCTATATCGCCTTATGATTGGCGAGTGCTTTACTGCTTGCGGCTGGGATCGGTCTCGGTGATCGCCTCTTCATGATACCAGCTATCGAAAGCAGCCGTTGCGATGCTCGGGCCGATATCGGGGGTGAGGTTCACCTTTGGACGCTGGCTTGCCGCCGTAGGGCGGGCCTTGACGGGGAGCTGATAGATCTTTGCCGTTTCGCTTTGAGCACTGATTGCCATTCGCTGTCTCTCCCTTTTGGTGTCTAAGCGGGCGCGCTTAAAGAGACAGCTCATATATAGCAAAGTCGAACGTCGATTTCAGCAATTTGCTCAAAAAAAATGCTGAAAGTTGAAATTATAGGCAATTTCACTGCTTAACGATCGTGGGTTGCCAATATGCTTTGCCGATTTTTCGAGCTGAGGCGAATCCGTCGATCTGCGACAAGTTGGCAGTCCTCCCCAGCCGGGGCGCTTACGATTTGAAAGGAATCCGGCGCTTAGCTCTCCGAAATGCCGGGAAAAGGCGGCGCTGCAGCAGATTTTTGGGTGACTGAGCGGGCCGCCTTGCGATTCTGGCACGGCAAATGCATCTCCCTTGGCAGCCGTTCGTAGCGAGGAATTTTCCGGCGGGCGCGCCGGTCAAGTTTTTCCTACTTCGCCTGATTAACTGTTATGAGGTGCGTAATGACGAAATATAAGCTCGAGTACATCTGGCTCGACGGGTACACCCCGGTACCGAACCTGCGCGGTAAAACGCAGATTAAGGAATTCGACGCATTTCCGACGCTCGAGCAGCTTCCGCTTTGGGGCTTCGACGGTTCGTCGACGATGCAGGCCGAAGGCCGCAGCTCCGACTGCGTGCTGAAGCCGGTCGCGATCTATCCGGATCCGGCCCGTACCAATGGCGCTCTCGTCATGTGCGAAGTCATGATGCCGGACGGCGTTACGCCGCATCCGTCCAACAGCCGCGCCACCATCCTCGACGACGAAGACGCATGGTTCGGCTTCGAGCAGGAATATTTCTTCTACCAGGACGGCCGTCCGCTCGGTTTCCCGGAATCCGGCTATCCGGCTCCGCAGGGCCCGTACTACACCGGCGTCGGCTATAAGAACGTCGGCGATGTCGCTCGCGAAATCGTTGAAGAGCACCTCGACCTCTGCCTCGAAGCAGGCATCAACCATGAAGGCATCAACGCCGAAGTGGCAAAGGGTCAGTGGGAATTCCAGATTTTCGGCAAGGGCTCCAAGAAGGCCGCCGACCAGATCTGGATGGCACGCTATCTGCTACTGCGTCTGTGCGAAAAGTACGGCATCGACATCGAGTTCCATTGCAAGCCGCTCGGCGACACCGACTGGAACGGCTCGGGCATGCACTGCAACTTCTCGACCAAGTTCATGCGCGAAGTCGGCGGCAAGGCCTATTTCGAAGCGCTCATGGCTCAGTTCGACAAGAACCTCGAAGCTCACATCTCCGTCTACGGCCCGGACAACCACCTGCGTCTGACCGGCAAGCACGAAACGGCTCCGTGGAACAAGTTCAGCTACGGCGTTGCCGACCGCGGTGCTTCGATCCGCGTTCCGCATTCCTTCATCAAGAACGACTACCGCGGCTACCTCGAGGATCGTCGTCCGAATTCTCAGGGCTGCCCCTATCAGATCGCTTCCCAGGTTCTGAAGACCATCTCGGAAGTTCCGACGGCTGGCTTCGCCTCCGAAGCTGCTTGATGAAAAGATTACCTTCTCCCCCCCGGGGAGAAGGTGGCCCAACGGGCCGGTCGAGGGGGCGTTACAAGCGCACTCGAGACCGGCCCTTTGTTTTTGAGATGAATGGCGGTGCGTGCGAACACCTCAAATGAGAGAGGGGACATCCCCTTCCCGGTAACGCCCCCTCAACCCGCTTGCGCGACCTTCTCCCCACTGTGGAGAAGATGTTTTCTCAGGCCGCCTTCGCGTCCTTATCGATGGGATGCTGCGAGCGGAAACCGACTGCCAGCCGGTTCCAAACATTGATCGCGCCGATTGCGACGGTGATCTTGACGATCTCTTCCTCACTGAAGTGCTGCTTCAGCGGCTCGAAGTCTGCGTCCGGTATGCCGGTCTGGGCGATCTTGGTGACGGAGTCGACCCAGCGCAGCAGGGCGCGTTCGCGGTCATCGTAAACAGGCGATTCCCACCAGACGCACATCAGATTGATCCACTGTTCGCTGAGGCCGTCGTGGCGAGCTTCCTTGACATGCATGTCGACGCAATAGGCGCAGCCGTTGATCTGGGAGGCCCTGAGCTTGATCAGGTGAATGAAACGGCGCTCCAGCCCGGAGGTCTGGACGAAATTCTCCAGCGCCATGATGGCCTTATAGGAGTCCGGCGAAGCCTTGGCGAAGTTGAAACGAGGTTGCATGGTTCTCTCCTTTGGTTTCGGATCTATCGTGAGGTTCTGCGTTCGTTGAGGGCAAGGAAGGCGCAGCCTCTTGCCGCGATGCTGCCGTCATCGCCCGCCGCAACATCGGCGAGGATATCGGCAATGGTGGTCTTGGCGAGCTCGGCGCGGTACATCCGCTCGGCCGCCAGCATCGCCGCGCTGATGCCGCACGGCTTTGCGAAATATTTTCCAGGCAGCGGGTTTGGTCCGCGCTGGCGGATTTCGGCGCAGCGAAAGGCAGGCGCCGGCCCTTCGACGGCAAGCACGATATCGAGAAGGGTGATTTCGGCGGGCAGACGCGCCAGCCGGTAGCCACCCTTGGGGCCGGGTACGGTGTCAAGAATGCCGGCGCCGGAAAGCGCCTGCAGATGCTTCAAGAGATAGCTCACCGATACCCCATGAAACTCGGCAATCGCCGCCGCCGAGAGCACGCCGCCCGCAGACAGTCCGGCCAGCATCGCGACGCTGTGTATCGCCTGTTCAACGCCTTCGCCGAGTTTCATCGGTCCGTCCTTTTCAAATCGTGGATATTTTTTATCCGTGATTATTGGAGGAGTCAAATTCTTTTTTTGGACGAGGCTGGAGTCAGGGTATGCCGTGCGCCCGGTATGCACTTTCTACGAACACTGAAGCCGTTGATCGCGCTTCCTATCTCTCGCATTTCGACTACATTTGCCCCGTGGACCAGATCGATTCCGAGCGCCGCCTTACACTTCTTCCCCCTTTCATCCGCTGGTTTGCGGAAAAAGGGTGGCAGCCGCGTGCCCATCAGCTTGAGTTGCTGGCCCGTGCCGAGGCCGGCGAAAGCACGTTGCTGATCGCGCCGACCGGCGCCGGCAAGACGCTGGCCGGGTTTCTTCCCTCGCTCACCGATCTGACCCGGCGCGGCAAGATGCCGCCGGGCTCGGCCTTCACCGGCATCCACACGCTCTACGTCTCGCCGCTAAAGGCGCTGGCTGTCGATATCGAGCGCAATCTGATGAAGCCTGTCACGGAAATGGGCCTGCCGGTCTCCGTCGAAAACCGCACCGGCGATACGCCTGCCGGCAAGCGGCAACGCCAGAAGCTCAATCCGCCGGACATTTTGCTGACGACGCCGGAGCAGGTGGCCTTGCTGCTCGCCAACCACGAAGCCGAACGCTTCTTCAAGGATTTGAAATACATCGTCCTTGACGAGCTGCATTCCCTCGTAACGTCGAAGCGCGGCCATATGCTTTCGCTCGGCCTTGCGCGCCTGCGCAAGCTTGCGCCCAATCTGCAAACCATCGGTCTGTCGGCGACGGTTGCCGAGCCGATGGACCTGCAGAAATGGCTGGTGGCGCAGGAGGAGGGGGCGGCGCGGCATGCCGGCCTCGTGATGGTCGATGGTGGCGCCAAGCCGGATATTTCCATTCTGAAGACCGAGGAACATATTCCCTGGTCCGGCCACTCCGCCAAATACGCCATTCCCGATATCTATCGCGAATTGAAAGAGCACCGGACGACGCTGCTCTTCGTTAATACGCGCTCGCAGGCGGAAATGCTGTTCCAGGAACTATGGTCGGCAAACGACGACAATCTGCCGATCGCGCTGCATCACGGCTCGCTCGATGTCGGGCAGCGCCGCAGGGTCGAAGCCGCCATGGCGGCCAATAAGCTGCGCGCCGTCGTCGCCACCTCGACGCTCGATCTCGGCATAGACTGGGGGGATGTCGATCTCGTCATCCATGTCGGCGCCCCGAAAGGCGCATCGCGCCTTGCCCAACGCATCGGCCGAGCCAACCACCGCATGGACGAGCCGTCGAAGGCGATCCTCGTGCCGGCCAATCGTTTCGAGGTAATGGAATGCCAGGCAGCGCTCGACGCCAATTATATCGGCGCGCAGGATACGCCGCCGGTCGGTGCCGGCGCGCTCGACGTCCTTGCCCAACATATTCTCGGCATGGCCTGTGCGGAACCTTTCGACATGCTGGAGCTCTATGACGAGGTTCGCGGCGCTTCGCCCTATGCCGACCTATCCTGGGAAACGTTCGAGCGCATCGTCGATTTCGTCGCCACCGGCGGCTATGCCTTGCGCACCTACGAGCGTTATGCCCGCATCCGCAAGACGCCGGAAGGCCGCTGGCGTGTCTCCAATCCGCAGGTGGCACAGCAATATCGCCTGAATCTCGGCACCATCGTTGAGGAGGCGATGCTGAACATTCGGCTGGTCAAACGCAATGCGCTGGGCTCGCTTGGTCGCGGTGGCGCTCCCCTTGGCAAAGTCGAAGAGTATTTTCTCGAACAGCTTTCGCCCGGCGACACCTTTCGCTTTTCTGGCAGGGTGCTCCGTTTCGAGGGCATCCGCGAGAATGAATGCCTGGCCTCGCAGACCTTCTCCATGGATGCGAAAATCCCGTCCTACGCGGGCGGCAAGTTTCCGCTGTCCACCTACCTTGCCGATCAGGTGCGCATGATGATCGACGATCCCGATCGCCGTCATCGTCTGCCGGATCAGGTGCGCGACTGGTTGGAGCTGCAGAAAGACAGGTCGCTCCTGCCGAAGCGCGACGAGTTTCTGATCGAGACCTTTCCGCGTGGCAGCCGCGCCTACATGGTCGCCTATCCTTTCGAAGGACGGCTGGCGCACCAGACGCTCGGCATGCTGCTGACGCGGCGGCTCGAGCGGGCCGGTGCAAAGCCGATGGGCTTCATCGCCACGGATTATTCGCTCGGCATTTGGGGCCTGGAGGATATGAGCCTGATGATTGCCGATGGCCGCCTCAGCCTTTCCGATCTCTTTGACGAGGACATGCTCGGTGACGATCTCGAAGCCTGGCTCGATGAATCCTTCCTGCTGAAGCGCACCTTCCGCAATTGCGCCATCATTGCCGGTTTGATCGAGCGCCGCCACCCCGGCAAGGAAAAAACCGGACGGCAGATGACGGTCTCAGCCGATCTGATCTATGACGTGCTGCGCGGCCACGAGCCGGATCATATCCTGCTGCAGGCGACGCGGCGGGATGCAGCCACCGGTCTTTTGGAAATTGGCCGCCTTGGGGATATGCTAAAGCGAATCAAAGGGCACATCACCCATCGCGCGCTGGATCATATCTCGCCGCTTGCCGTGCCGGTGATGCTGGAAATCGGCAAGGTGCCGGTGCCGGGCGAGGCGCATGATGTGGTGCTGGCGGAAGCGGCTGACGATCTGATCCGCGAGGCCATGGAATGAGCATGCCAAACGGATGAGGGCAGACCAAGTTGATGAACCGCCTGGCGCTTGCGCGAGAGATGAACGGCCAAGTGAGGAACGGATTGACGCCTGCATCGGGCGTCGAAACCGCCGTTCATGGCGTCGCCGCCGTCTGCGATCCCCTTGGCGCGCTTTATCTGCCGGATGACGGCATCCTCGTCGTTTCCGATCTGCATCTGGAAAAGGGAGCCGCCTTTGCACGGCGCGGCATGCTGCTGCCGCCTTACGATACGCTGGCGACGCTGACCGTGCTTGCAGCCGTCATTTCCCGCTACGATCCAAAGCTCGTCGTCTCGCTCGGGGACAATTTCCATGACCGTGTGGGCTCCAAGCACCTGCCGGAAGAATTCCGCAGCCTGATCGTCAACATGGCGCGCGGCCGCGAATGGATCTGGATCAACGGCAATCACGATCCGGATGGCACGGTCGATCTGCCCGGTCGCTCTGTCGATGAGATGCATTATGGCGGATTGACCTTCCGCCACGAACCGAAGGGCGGTCAGCAGGCCGGCGAGATCGCCGGCCATCTGCATCCTTCCGCCACCGTCCGCCGCCGCGATAAATCCGTCCGCCGCCCGTGCTTTGCCAGCGACGGCGCCCGCCTGCTGATGCCCGCTTTCGGCATCATGACCGGCGGGCTCGACCTGCGCCACAAGGCCATGGCCGGACTATTCGACCACGAAAGCCTCATCGCTCATGTCCTCGGTCGCGACCGAATCTATTCGGTACGCTTCGGCAATCTCTCGGCCTAAGCTGCTTTTGAAGGCTCGTAGCGCAGGATCACCGCGCCGGTCTTCAGGGGCGTGGCTTCGAGCAGCTTCATCGGAATCCGCTCCGCCGCCGGCTTGAAATGCGGGTTGCCCGCGCCGAGGATGACGGGAACGAGGCAGAGGCGGATTTCGTCCACCAGTCCCGCTTTCAGCAGCGTATCCGTCACTTCGGCGCTGCCGAAGACGAACATGGTCTTACCCGGCTCTTCCTTCAGTTTCCTGACGTCGGCGACGATGTCGCGAACGACCCGGGTATTGTTCCAGTCTGCCTTGTCCATCGTCCGCGATGCTGCGATCTTGGCTATGCCGTTCATATAGGCGGCGATTTCGGGTGTCTCCGGCGCCGTCTGCCAGTAGGCAGCCATGCCTTCATAGGTCTTGCGGCCGAAGATCAGCAGATCGCCCTCCTTGCCGAGTTCGGTCGCGTAGTGCTCCAGCTCGTCGCCCCAGGCGAGCATATGGAAGTCAAGGTCCCAGGGTTTCGGTCCCTCGAAATAACCGTCAAGCGTCATGAGATTCCAGACAACAAGCTTTCTCATCGGTCTCCTCCTTTGCGATAACCGTATCATAATCAAAACTGGTTGCGAAAAGCAATCGGTTGAAAATTAGCTTGACTGGTGGCAAAGTGCAAGCAGTTTTTGGAGATTTCTATGGACGCGCTCAATCGCTCCGGCTGTCCGATCAATCTCACCCTGGAAATCCTGGGTGATCGTTGGAGCCTGATCATCATCAGGGACATCATGTTCGGCAATCGCCGGCATTTTCGCGAGCTTCTGCAGAACTCGGAGGAGGGGATTGCCTCCAACATCCTTGCTGACCGGCTGAAGCGGCTGGTCGAGCGCGGGCTTTTGACCCGCGACGACGATCCGACCCATAAGCAGAAGGCCGTCTATAGCCTCACCGAAATGGCGATCGACCTCGTGCCGCTCTTTGCCCACATGGGTGCATGGGGCCGCAAGCATCTGCCGGTTTCGGAGGAGCTGTCGATCCGGGCGGAGCTGCTGGAAGATGGCGGGCCGAAGCTTTGGGAGGATTTCATGGAAGAGCTGCGGGCGAAGCACCTCGGCAAGGTCTTGCCGCCGGGAACGCCGTCGGTGCTCGGTCGGCTGACGGAAGCCTATTTGAACGTGGTGGAGCGGAAGAAGAGCGCTTGATCAGCTCTTCCGGAACACGAAGCTCGCCGTCCATCCGGTAATCACCGCCAGCAGCACCGAAAACGCGCCATAGGCGATAGGGCGTTCATGGGCGGCATCGGTGATCGTCTGCTCGATGCCGGTCTTGATGACGCGCAGCGGTAGGGATTTTTCGGTCAGGAATTTGCCGCTCTTGAAGAGAAAGGCGCGTACGGTATGCACGCCGTTCGGGACGTCCGCAGGCAACCTTAGCGTTGCCTTGAACAGGCTGGAACTGACGAAGCGTACGCCGGCCGGGTCGCTCTCGTAAAGGCCGCCGCTCTGCTGCAGCCGCCGAAAAGCCTGTCGGAATTCCGGCACGTCGGCGCCATTGCCGACGAAACCGACGGGGGTTAGCTGAATATGATCCATGCCGATGCCGCGGTCGTTCAGCTCCAACGGCGCGGTGATGTAGTCGACGGCGCGTGTGCTCGACAGGGAATAGGCCTGCGGCACATGCTCGAAAGTCATCGAGCGGGTATTGACCCAAATGCCGAAGACCCGTTCCTTCTTGCGCACGGTGGCGTTTTCGCGAGGCCCCTCCAGCACGACGACGATGTCGTATTGCCCGATGGCCAAAAGTAACTGGTCGGTATTGGAAAGCGCGCCGAAGATCGTCAGATCCGCGCCGGTGAAATCGGAGGTAATGGCGATTTCGCCGGTCGAGGTGCCGATCTCCATCGTCTCGCGTGCCGTCGTGGAGGTCGTCGGCTGGTCGAGCAGCACCTGTGCGTTCGCGCTCAATGGCGCAAGCAGGAGAGCGGCTGCGAGAATCGGGCCAAAACGTCTCATCGGCCTGCTCCTTCGAGCACGACGGAATAGATATCGGCCGGCGTGACCACCAGCGCAATCGCCAGGCGCAAGCCGACGGCAAGGACGAGCAGGCCGAGCAGGGCGCGCAATTGCTCGCCGCGCAGCTTCTGGCCGACGCGCACGCCGTATTGTGCGCCGACGACGCCCGCCACCATCAGTAGGAAGGCCAGCACGATATCGACGGAATAGTTGGTCGCGGCCTGAACGACAGTCGTGTAGGCGGTGACGAAGATGATCTGGAACAGCGAGGTGCCGACCACGACATTGGTCGGAATGCGCAGCAGGTAGATCATCGCCGGTACCATGATGAAGCCGCCGCCGACGCCCATGACCGATGTCAGAATGCCGATGCCGAAACCTAGGCCGATTACCGGAATGACGCTGAGATAGATCTTCGATTTCTTGAAGCGCATCTTCAGCGGCAGGCGGTGCACCCAACTGTGATGACCCGGCTTGCGGGGCGCGGCCGGCTCGTTGCGGGCAGCACGGCGCATCGCATTGAGGCTCTCCCACAGCATCAACCCGCCGATGGTGCCGAGAAAGACGACGTAGAGCAGGGAGATGAAGAGATCGAGCTGGCCGATGCGTCTCAGCAGCGAGAAGATCCAGATGCCGACGGTGGCGCCGGTAAGACCGCCGATCAGCAGCACCGTGCCGAGCTTCATGTCCAGCGTGCCGCGACGAAAATGCGTGATAGCGCCGGAAATCGAGGAGGCGACGACCTGGTTGGCGCCGGTGGCGACGGCGACAACGGGCGGGATGTTGTAGAAGATCAGAAGCGGCGTGATCAGAAAGCCGCCGCCAACGCCGAACATGCCGGAGAGAAACCCAACGGCTGCGCCCATGCCGAGAATAATGAAGATATTCACCGACAGTTCTGCGATCGGCAGATAGATCGTCACGGTCTGATCCCAGTTGCAGCTATCCGAGCGTAGGCGACCGGATGCCTATGAACAATTTCCCCTTTAAACAGACGATTCTAATCTGAAATGATTGCCAGAGCCTTAGGAAAAATCATGGCGTCTTTCAGCGATCGAATTCGTCATTCCACTCTAATGCGGCATTTTCCGCGATTGTGTGACGAATTTCGTCGTAAGGCAAAGCCGGCGCGAAACCGTTGGTTATCGCCGGCAATACGCTCATTGTGACGATGATCTAATCGGGCCGATTGGCGCCCGCAAAGCAAAACGAGCCTTCGCCGATGTTGCTGCGATTATGCACCGCGACGGCGGTATGCCCGAAGGCTTCATCGATCCGAAATGAAACCTTGGAGCTATTTGTTGCGGGCCAGAAGTTCCTTGACGACCTGATTGCTCACCCGGCCGTCCTGCGGCAGGCCGACCGATTTCTGGAAGCTCTTCAGCGCGGCGACGGTCTTCCCGCCCATATTGCCGTCCGGCGGCCCGGCGTCGAAGCCGTTGTTGTTAAGGATCGCCTGGATGTTGCGGATCGCCTTCTTCATGTCGATCGAGGCGGTGTTGACGCCTTTGCCGGTCGTCCATTCCTCGGGGATTGTCGTACCGTTCGCCTTGGCGTCCAACGGTTGCGCCTTCCAGAGATCGACCTTGGCGCGAGCGCTTTCGAGTTCGTCCTGCTTCATGGCGTTCGCCACTTCGTCGCGCTTCTGCGAGGCATCCTTGTCGCCACCCTTGGCGGCGATCGCGAACCATTTGTAGGATTCCTGCAGGTCCTGCTTCACGCCGTTGCCGCGCGCATAGAGAATGGCGAGGTTGAACTGGCTGTCGGACACGCCGAGATTGGCTGCCTTGATGAACCAGTTCGCCGCCGTCGGATAGTCCTGCGGGCCGGCAGCACCGGAAGCATAGAGGACGGCAAGATTGTGCATGGCGCTGGCATTGCCCTGTTTGGCGGCCTGCTCGTAATAGTCTTTGGCCTTGGTGAGATCGCGCTCGAGGCCATTGCCCTTCTCATACATGCTGGCGAGCCGGTACTGGGCCGGCGCGAAGCCCTTATCGGCGGAAAGCTGATACCAGTTCGCTGCCTGCTTGAGATCGGCCGCAACGCCGCGGCCATCGGTGTAGCGTACGCCGATTTCGAATAGAGCGACGGGATCGCCGGATTTGGCGGCGGCAACGAGCGTCGGCGGCTGGATGCCGTCAGGCACGGTGATGGCGGCGGTCGGTGCGGATGCCTGTGTCGCAGCCGCTACCGGGGTAGCCGTGGCATTGGCAGGCACGAAGGCTGCGGTTTGCTGGGCCGGCGCGGCACTGCCGGCTGGCGCGAGCGTTTCGCTGGCCTCGCTGCCATCGAGGGTGGCGGCGGTCGTCAGATGATCGTTCGTCGGAGAAGTGGCCGGATTTGTCGGCGCCGCAGAGGACTGCGCGGTTGCTGCGGCATCGACAGCCGGTGCTTCTGTGGCCGGCGCCTGCGTGGCGGGCGCGTTCGTTGGCGCCTGAGCGCCCAGTGCCGGCATTTGAGCTGCATTGGCGGAGGCGCCGTTTGTCGCGCCACTTTCGGCAGTCGAGGTCAGCACCGAGACTTCCGCCGGCGGCGGCGCCTTCTGGCCGCGCGTCAGCGTATTCACGAGCGGGAAGGCCATGATGGCGAGCAGGGCCGCGCCGATAGCGAGCAGGATCGGCCGGCGGAAGCGCGAGAATGCGCCGCGCTTCTTTTCGCCGTTTTTGGGGGCAGGCGCCGAGCGCTGCGTCTGGTCGACTTCCATAGCGGCTGCCTGAGCGGCGCGGCGGGCAGCAGCGATATAGTCGGCGCGCTCGTTTTCACTCGGCTGTTTGGTGGCGCCGTTGCGCGCGGCATTCTGGCTGGCGCGCACGCGTTCCAGGATCTTTTTGATATCGGGCGCTCCCGAGCCGGGCTCGAGCAACTCATTGGCTTCCTCAGCCGGCATCATGTCGACCGGATCGATCGACGGCGCCTGCTCGATGACAGGCCGGTCGGGCAAGAAGATGGGTTCGGCCTTCTCGGGCATGAAGAAACGTCTGCCGAGGCTGGCGAGCAGGCTAGATTTCCCCCCCTCCTTCTTCGCCGCGGCCTTGATCTCCG
This sequence comes from Rhizobium leucaenae USDA 9039, assembly GCF_000426285.1. GTDB lineage: Bacteria > Pseudomonadota > Alphaproteobacteria > Rhizobiales > Rhizobiaceae > Rhizobium > Rhizobium leucaenae. Next base: position 325,379 of record NZ_AUFB01000003.1, read on the forward strand.
CCTTGGTGACAGCTTCCACCGCTTGCGCGACGGCGACTTCCGGCGATGCCGCGGATTCGGCAGGCGCGACGGTACGGATCACCGGTCCGGCCTTGTGCGGCGCGGCCAGAGGCGCTTTCACCGTCGAGCTGTCGGCGGTAGCAAAAACATCGCTTTCGAATTTTGCGGCAGGCATCGCGGGCGCCGGCTGGCGATGTTCCATGTGGTCCAGCCGGTCGGCGATCTGCAGCAGCGTGCCGTGCAGCGCCTCGAACGTGCGATGCGTACGCTCGTCGCTGCTGCGGCTGAGGTCTTCGAGATGGCGAAGGTCTTCGGCCAATGCCGTCATCGCAGACATGTCGGCGGCAGTCCCGCCATGGCCGAGCATGCCTTCGCGCGAATAGGCCTCGACGACCGCTTCCGCCGCATGGCGCGCGGCCTCGATAATATACTCATCATTGGTCGCCATATAATCTTCGATCGCACTCATGCGGCGGTCGAGATCGGCGGGAATATGGTCGGCGACGGCCCGCGGTTCGTGCATCAGCAGCGTCGAGAGATGGGCGATCTGTTCTTCGAGATTGCGCAGCGCCTGCGTATCGGTCGGCGCCGCCGCGGTGCTCGCCTCAAGCCGCATGGCGATATCGGAAAGACGGCCTTCCAGCCGGCGGACGGCGCCATCATCGAGATTTGCGGCCGACTGCGGCGGGTGGAAATCCATTTCGTCGATGCGCCGCGCCAGATAATCCAGGCGCTCGGCCAGCGCATGATCGACCGAGCCCTGTTCCAGTGCGTCGATCTTGCGGGAAATATCGGCGAGATGGTTGACCAGTTCCGGCTGCGGCGCCGCCCTCTGTGAGCGCTCCATCAGATAGGAGAGCTGATCCAAGCGCTCTTCCAGCCGGGCGGCGGCCTTGGCATTGCCGAGTTCGTCGATGCGCATTGCCAACGCTTCTAGGCGTCCGGAAAGGTCGTCCGCCGGCTGGCGCCGCGCCGCTTCGCGGCTCATCATGTCGATCTGGTCAGCGAGACCGCTGATGCGGCCTTCGAGCCGCTGCATTGCTTGATCCTGCGGCTGGATCATGCCGCCGAAGCTTTCCACGGCAGTGGCGATCGACAGCAGCTTGTTTTCCAGCGCGTGCACGGCGGGGCTGTCGCTCATGCTGCCCAGATGCTGCTTGATATCGTCCAGGCGATAGGCGAGCGACACCAGCTCGTCCTGCAGGCCGTTCGTGTCGATCGCCTGCACCTGGCGTTCGACATGGTGCAGCGAGTCCTCGCGGGCAAGCCCGTCCATCAGCGAGCGCAGCTCTTCGAACTCCGCCTTTAGGCCAGCGGTTTCCGGCTGGCCGGGATGACCGGCAAGCTGGCTGATGCTGTCGGCAAGCCGCGCCATGTCCTCGCGCACATCGGCGGCGAAATGCTTGTCCTCGGCATTGTCCCGGATGTCGCGAATTTCTGCGCGTAACGCACTGACTTCGCGGGTAATGCTCTCTGCAATATCCCGTTTAAGGTCTTGCCGCAGGTTGACCAGCGCCTGAGCGATATCAACGGAGCTTTCCGGGGTAGAGCGAAGTGCTGAAGGTAGAGGCTGCCGCGAGGCCTGGTTTTCGCCAACGCGCCCGCCAAGCGGAGCTTCCTCGCGACGTGCATGCAGGCGTTCGCGGCTCGCTTCGAGAGCACGCTGGCGCTGGCGGATTTCGGCGAGCGGATCGGGCCGCAAATCGCTTTCCGCACGTTCGGTGCGGAGCGGACGTTCATAAGGGCGCGCGGCATACGCATCGCGCTCGGTGCGTGGCGTGCGGTCGGAAAGAGGAGCGCGCTCCGGCATCGGGGTCCGCTCAGGCGCCGCGGCATAGCCGTTTGCCACGCGCTGGCGCGTGTCCCGGGCGCCAGCCGTGCCCATCAGGCCTTCGATGCGCGCTTCCAGCCCCTCGATGGTGCGGCTCAACGCATCCAGCGACGCCCAGTCGCCCGTGCCGGTAGGATTTGATCGCGATCCGCTCATCTTCTTGCTCGCTTCGACATATGGACCACTCAAAGGCCATCTTCGCTTGTGGGAAGGCAGCTTCGCGGGTTCGCGCGCAGACCGCATCCCACCGTTCGGAAAGAAATAATGTATTAGGCTTTCCTCAGGCTGAACCGCGAAACGGCGCTCCATCAAGCTAAAGATGAAAGAAACGCGAAGCATCGCTGCTCATCCCGCACAATTCACGAAACGTAGTAAACAACCCGTTAAGTTTTGCCGAAATCTTAACCTTTTATTTTGGCCTTGTTATTGAATATGCTCACGTTCTTATATGGCTGACGGAGTGGCTGCTGGTGAGATCGGCGTGTTGAACATCAAACGTTCTCTTATCGTGCCGTGGTCCGATGGACAGAAATTGCAAATTCTTAAAATTGAGCGGCGTTATATTTTTCTCAATTGAGCTGTGGAACCATGGGTTGATTTAAATATCCTTGGGAGCCGAACGCGTGCCGCCATCCATTGCCCGTGAACCGGATCAGGTACATCACATCCCGGCCCTCGATGGATGGCGCGGGCTGGCTGTCATCATGGTGTTGATGGGCCATTTCGGGGCCGACCGATATCTGCCAAACTTCAGCTCATTCGGCGTCGATCTGTTCTTCGTGCTGTCGGGGCGATTGATGGCGGACATTTTGTTCATCAAGCACATGCCGCTACCGATGTTTTTCGCCAAACGGTTTGCGCGCGTTTATCCCGCGCTGTTTATGTTCGTATTGATTACCGGCCTCGCTTTTCATGGCAGGGTCGGCGAATATGACCTGAATGTCGCCGCTTTGGCGCTGACGTTCACCCTGAACTACGCCATGGCCTATGGGCACCCTTTTTCCCTGTTGGATCACATCTGGTCCCTATGCGTCGAGGAGCACAGCTATATCCTCCTGGGTTTGATCGCCTTCGCTACGCGCTTATGGAGCAAACCCATCGCCTGGGGCCTCATTCTTGCAGCCGGATTGATGGCCTTGATCAACGGAGTGGTTCGGATACATCTGTCGCAGGGAGACTGGGGGTTGATAATGTGGCGCACCGATGTCGCCATGGCCGGGATATTCATCTCCGCAGCCCTCTTTATTTTTCTCCGACCAAGCTTGCATCGGGATCATTGGACATGGATTGCGCCATGTGCCCTGGTGAGCGCGATCTTGGCGCGGATGTTTGGCGTAGATGCCATTGTATTTTTCGGCGTCAAAACGATCCTGCTGGCGACGGCCGTTATCGGAATCGAATATTCAGCCCCGTGGTTCCGGAGAAATTTCGAAGGCGATGTGCTCCGCTTTATCGGGCAATGCTCCTTCTCGATTTACTTATGGCAGGAACCCTTTTTCAAACTGACAGGCTTAGGTGTCGTACCGCCTGTTTTCCTGCTTGTCTTGGGTATCGCCTGCGGTGTGGCAAGCTACTATCTCATAGAACGCCCGCTGCGTGCCACGCTCAACGCCATGTTCAGCCGCCGCCCAGTCGAGCAAACTCTCGCCTGACTTCGAGTTTGCAGAAGCTCCGCATGACCGATCGCCGGATGTCGGAGAGATCGATGATCCTATTTTCGGTTAAGCGAGCGGCCACAGGGTAAGCATATCTCCGTCGCCTGCGGCATTATTTCCATTGCCCGCTTTGCCATCCTACCTAAAAATTCGCTTTGCCGTCCAAATTTGACGTTTACGCAAACGTCAATATTTTGTAAGGCTAGGTGAAAGGCCGGAATACGAGTCCCGGCGGCGAATTGGAGGAATTCGAAAGATGCCAGTCTACAAGGCCCCGGTGAACGATACGCTTTTCGTCCTGAACGATGTGCTCGGACTGGAACGCTACAACAATCTGCCGGGTTTTGCCGAAGCCAGTCTCGATATGATCGAGGCGATCGTCGGCGAGGCGGCCAAGTTGTCGGAAGAAGTGCTTTTTCCGCTGAATTATTCCGGCGATCAGGAAGGCTGCGTGCGCCATGACGACGGCACGGTCTCGACGCCGAAGGGCTTCAAGGAGGCTTACCGTGCCTATTACGAGGGCGGCTGGCTGGGCCTGGCGGTGCCGGAGGAATTCGGAGGGCAGGGGCTGCCCTACACGCTGCATTGCGCCGTCGGCGAATATACCTCCGCCGCCAACATGTCGCTGATGATGTATCCGGGCCTGACGCAAGGCGCGATCGCCGCCATTCTCGTACATGGTTCCGAGGAGCAGAAGCGGACCTATCTGCCGAAGATGGTCGAGGGCACCTGGTCCGGGACCATGAACCTCACGGAACCGCATTGCGGCACCGATCTCGGCCTGCTGCGCACCAAGGCCGTTCCGCAAGGCGATGGTAGCTATAAAATATCGGGCCAGAAGATCTTCATCTCCGCCGGCGAACACGACATGACGGATAATATCGTGCATCTGGTGCTCGCCCGCATCGAGGGAGCGCCGGAGGGCACCAAGGGTATTTCGCTGTTCATCGTACCGAAATTCACGGTCGGGTCGGATGGTTCGCCAGGCTCTCGCAATGCGGTCTCCTGCGGCGCGATCGAGCACAAGATGGGCATTCACGGCAACGCCACCTGCGTCATGAACTATGATGAGGCCACCGGCTTCCTGATCGGCGCCGAGAACAAAGGCCTCAACGCCATGTTCGTCATGATGAACGAAGCCCGTCTCGGCGTCGGCCTGCAGGGGCTGTCGGTTGCCGAAATCGCCTATCAGAATGCCGTCGCCTATGCCCGCGAGCGCATCCAGGGTCGCTCGCTTTCCGGCCCGAAGGCGCCGGACAGAAAGGCGGACCCGATCATCGTTCATCCCGATATCCGCCGCTCGCTGATGACCATCCGCGCTTTTAACGAGGCTGGCCGCGCCTTCCTGCTATGGACGGCGCTGAAGTCCGATATCGCCCATCGCTCGCCAGACGAGAAGGAGCGTCAGGCGGCCGACGATGTCCTTGGCCTGGCGACGCCGATCCTGAAGGGCGTCATGACCGACAAGGGTTTCGAGCACGCAGTCATGGCGCAGCAGGTCTTCGGCGGCCACGGTTATATCGAAGAGCATGGTATGAGCCAGTATGTCCGCGATGCTCGCATCACCATGATCTACGAAGGCGCCAACGGCATCCAGGCGCTTGATCTCGTCGGGCGCAAATTGGCGCTGAACGGCGGCCGCGCCGTCATGGCGCTGTTCAAGGAGATCGGTGATTTCTGCGAGGAGAACCGCAATGACGGCGAGATGGCCTTCTTCACAAAGCATCTGAAGAAGGGGTTGAACGACGTTCAGGCCGCGACCATGTGGTTCATGCAGAACGCCATGGCGAAGCCCGACAATGCCGGCGCCGGCTCGACGGATTACATGCACCTCTTCGGCCTCGTCGTCCTCGGTTACATGTGGGCGAAGATGGCGAAGGCCGCGCAAGCCGGTCTCGCCGGCGGCGACAGCGCCCGCACGGATTATTTGAAGAACAAGCTTGTCACGGCGCGGTTTTACATGGAGCGCATCATGCCGGAAACGGCGCTGCGCAAGGCTCGCATCGAAACCGGCGCGGATACGATGATGGAACTGGCGGCGGAAGCGTTTTGATGAAAATCCCCTTCTCCCCAGCGGGGAGAAGGTGCCCGCCCTTCGATCAACTCAGGGGGCGGATGAGGGGGTGCCTTGAGCGACGAGCGAAAGGCAGCCTTACGGTGCAACGCCCCCTCAACCTGCGCTAACGTGCATCCTTCTCCCCGCCGGGGAGAAGGTGGGTATGAATACAACGGCGCTTGCCGCCGCAGGGAGATGAGACATGACCGAGGTTTTCATTTACGACCATGTGCGCACGCCGCGCGGGCGTGGCAAGAAGGATGGGGCGCTGCATGAAGTGCCCTCCGTTCGCCTTGCCGCCAAGACGCTGGAGGCGATCCGCGACCGCAACGGGCTCGATACGAAGAGGGTCGACGATATCATCATGGGCTGCGTCGATCCGGTGATGGATGCCGGCGCCGTCATTCCCAAGGCAGCCGCCTTCGAAGCAGGTTATTCGACCACGGCGCCCGGTATGCAGATCTCGCGCTTTTGCGCCTCGGGCCTCGATGCCGTGAATTTCGGCGCAGCCAAGATCGCGCAAGGAGCCGATGATATCGTCATCGCCGGTGGCGTCGAGAGCATGTCGCGCGTCGGGCTCGGCATGTCCGGCGGCGCCTGGTTCATGGACCCCTCGGTCAACTTCCCGGCCTATTTCATGCCGCAGGGCGTATCCGCCGATCTCATCGCCACCAAATACGGCTTTTCACGCGACGATGTCGACGCCTATGCCGTCGAGAGCCAGAAGCGAGCGGCAAATGCCTGGGATAAAGGCTATTTCAAGAATTCCGTCGTGCCGGTGAAGGATATCAATGGCCTGACCATTCTCGACAGGGATGAGCATATGCGCCCCGGCACCGATATGCAGGCGCTGGCCTCGCTCAATCCATCCTTTCAGATGCCCGGCGAGATGGGCGGCTTCGAAGCCGTCGCGATCCAGTCGCATCCGGAAATCGAACGCATCAATTACGTGCACCATGCGGGCAATTCCTCCGGCATCGTTGACGGCGCCGCCGCCGTGCTGCTCGGCTCCAAGGCCGGCGGCGAGAGCATGGGACTGAAGCCGCGCGGCCGGATCAAGGCTTTCGCCAATATCGGCTCCGACCCGGCGCTGATGTTGACCGGCCCGGTCGACGTCACCGAGAAACTGCTGAAGCGCACCGGCATGACGCTCGCCGACATTGATCTTTTCGAGCTCAACGAGGCCTTTGCGGCCGTCGTGCTGCGCTATATGCAGGCTTTCGATATTGGGCATGACAAGATCAACGTCAACGGCGGGGCGATTGCCATGGGCCATCCGCTCGGCGCCACCGGCGCGATGATCCTCGGCACGGTGCTGGACGAGCTGGAGCGCCGTGATCTCAATACGGCGCTGGTGACACTCTGCATCGGCGCCGGCATGGGCACTGCGACGATCGTGGAACGCGTCTGAGGGGAGCGGAAACAATGGCTTATACGAATTTCACCGTCGAGACCGACGCGGACGGCATTGCACTCGTCACCTGGGACATGCCCGGCAAATCGATGAACGTCTTTACTGCCGAGGTGTTGGAGGAACTGAACGCCCTCATTGATGCGACCGTTGCCGACAAGGCGATCAAGGGCGTGGTCATTACCTCGGGAAAATCCTCCTTTTCCGGCGGAGCCGATCTGTCGATGATCAAATCGCTCTTCTCCGTCTATCAGGACGAGAAGGCGAGGAATCCGGCGACGGCGGCGCAAAAGCTCTTTGATCTCGTCGGCCGGATGACCGGTCTGTTCCGTAAGCTCGAGACCTGCGGCAAGCCCTGGGTTTCCGCGATCAACGGCACTTGCATGGGCGGTGCGCTGGAGATGTCGCTTGCCTGCCATGGCCGCGTTGCCTCCAACGCCAAGAGCGTCAAGCTGGCGCTGCCTGAGGTCAAGGTCGGCATCTTCCCCGGCGCCGGCGGTACCCAGCGCATCTCGCGGCTGGCCGATGCGCAGTCGGCGTTGCAAATGATGACGACGGGTCAATCGCTGACGGCAGCACGCGCCAAGGCGATGAACCTCCTGCATCAGGTGGTTGAGCCGGATCAACTGATCTCCGCCGCCAAGCAGATGATCAAGGATGGTCTGAAGCCTGTCGCTCCCTGGGATGAAAAGGGTTTCAAGGTGCCCGGCGGCGGCATCTGGACGCCTGCTGCCGCGCAGCTCTGGCCGGCTGCGCCCGCAATCCTTCGTCGGGAGACATCGGGCAACTATCCGGCCGCGCTCGCCATCCTCAAATGCGTCTATGAAGGCCTGCAGGTTCCCTTCGACACCGGTCTCAAGATCGAGCAGCGCTATTTCACCCAGGTGTTGCAGACAACCGAAGCCTATTCGATGATCCGCTCGCTGTTCATCTCCATGCAGGAACTCGGCAAGGGCGCCCGGCGACCGGCCGGGCAGCCGAAGACCGAGCTGAAGAAGGTCGGCGTCGTCGGCGCCGGATTCATGGGCGCCTCGATTGCCTATGTCACCGCCGCAGCCGGCATCGCCGTCACCCTCATCGATCGCGACATCGAAGCGGCCGGCAAGGGCAAGGCGGTCGCGGAAGGTCTGGTGAAGGAATCTGTCGGTAAGGGAAGAATTACGCGAGACGAAGGCGCGGCTCTGCTTGCCTGCATCACGCCTTCGGCCGACTATGCCGACCTCAGCGATGCCGATCTCGTCATCGAGGCGGTGTTCGAGGATCGTGATGTGAAGAAAGCGGTCATCGAGGCCGTTGAAGCCGTGCTGCCCGCGGGCGCCGTCTTCGCCACCAACACCTCGACCCTGCCGATCACCGGCCTTGCGAAGAATTCCAAGCGCCCGACGGATTTCATCGGCATCCATTTCTTTTCGCCGGTCGAGAAGATGCTGCTGACCGAAGTCATTCTTGGCAAGGAGACGGGCGACCGCGCCCTTGCCGTTGCGCTCGATTACGTCGCTGCCATCAAGAAGACCCCGATCGTCGTCAACGACACCCGTGGCTTCTTCGTCAATCGCTGCGTGCTGCGCTACATGTCGGAAGCCTATGACATGTTGATCGAAGGCGTGCCGCCGGCCATGATCGAAAACGCCGCGAAGATGGCAGGCATGCCGGTCGGGCCATTGGCACTCAACGACGAAGTCGCCATCGACCTGTCGCTGAAGATCCTTAAGGCCGCCGTCGCCGATCTCGGCGACAAGGCTGTTGATGTCAGGCACATGCAGTTGGTTACGCGCCTGGTGGAAGACGAAGGCCGCTTCGGTCGCAAGAATTCCAAGGGCTTTTACGATTATCCGCCGAAGCCGGGCAAGAAGTCTCTCTGGCCGGGCCTGAAGGACCTCTATCCGCAGAAGAAGGCCGAGGAGATCGATGTCAACGTCCTGAAGCAGCGCTTCCTCGCCACCATCGCGCTGGAGGCGGCGCGGACCATGGAAGAGGGCATCGTCACCGACCCGCGCGAAGCCGATGTCGGCTCCATCCTCGGCTTTGGCTTCGCCCCCTATACCGGCGGTGCGCTCTCCTACATCGACGCAATGGGCGTCAAAGCCTTCGTGGAACTCTGCGAAACGTTGGCTAAGGCTTACGGACGGCAGTTCAAGCCCACGGCGCTGCTGAAGGATATGGCGGCGAAGGGCGAGACGTTTTATGGGCGATTTGACCCGTATGGCGTGAAAACGGCAGCGTAAAAGAGTTTTCCTCCAAGAGAGAACATGGCCACGCAAACCCGCGAAAAATAGTGGGCCGCTCCTGTCGGGAGCGGCCCTTACCATTCGTCCTCTGCTCAGTTCCATTGCACAGAGGAGATGAAAGATGGCCGAAATCATCGGAAACCGCGAAGAGGCTGACGCTATCTTTGCCATGCTTGTCGCTTGGGCGACGGCGATCGGAGAGAAGAATACCGCCGGCGTCCTGTCGCATGTGACCGACGACATTGTGGAATTCACTTTGGCGCCGCCGCTGCAATATAAGGGCAAGGATCAGGCTGGTCTGCAGGGCTGGTTCGATACTTGGCAGGGGCCCATCGAAGGCGATGTCGAAGATCAGAAGCTGACGATCGGCGGGGATATCGCCTTCTGGAGTGGTCTGACGCACATGCTGGGTACCAAGACCGACGGCACCAAGGTCGACCTCTGGTTCCGCCAGACGCTTGGTCTCAGAAAGGAAGCCGGCGTCTGGAAGATCGCCCATGATCACACATCGGTCCCCTTCGCCATGGACGGCAGCGGCTTGGCGGAGCTTGGATTGAAGCCGTAATCGCAGGTTCAGGCTGACGCTGTGATCTTCTCCCGTCCGGCCCTCAACGCCAGCACGCCGCTGACGATCAGGACCAGAATGGCGGCCGCATAGATATCCGTCGTTGCCGTGAATCCGACAGCCTTGGACAGAAACCCGGCCAAAATGGCGGGCAGGCTGAAGGCGAGGTAGCTTTGGATGTAGAAGGCCGAAAGCAGGCCGGCGCGTTCGTCGGGCTTGGCCAATGGCATGATGCTTCTAACTGTGCCGAGGAAGGTCGCCCCGAAGCCGGCGCCAGCGATCAGCGTTCCCAAGGCAAGGATCGACACCTGCGCCGCATGCACGCCGGCGATGACGGTCAATATGCCGAGCATCATGCTGGGTATGCCGAACGTCATGGCCGTGGTGGCGGATCTCTTGCGCAGCAGGGATACGGCCGCCGCACCGCTGATCGTCAAGGCTGCGACCACGGAGCCGCCGACGAGAGGTGCGGTGCTGCCCGTCGTCGCGCTGACCAGCGAGGGCACCAGCGACAGATAGAAGCCGCCGAGCGCCCAGACGGCGACGTTGACCGGCGTCAGCGCCAGCAGCGTCCGGCGCACCTGTTGTGGAACTGCGACTTCCGGTTTCAGCGATGCGAGCAGCCCGCTCCGCCGGGGTGTCGTCTCCGGCACCAGCCACAGCAGCACCGCCTGCAGGGCCAGCAGAGCGAGCATAACGATATAGACGAGCAGGGTCGGCGCCGGGGCGAATTGGACCAGAAGGCTCGTGCCGAGGGCACCGATCGCCATGCCGGTAAGCGGCGCAAGACTATTGGTGATCGCTCCCTTGATCGGATCGAGATCGACAAGGGCGGCGCCGATCGAGCTTGCGGCGGCACCGGTGGCCAAGCCTTGCACGACGCGCGCGGCAATCAGCCAATTCGGGCCATCGGCCATTAAAAACAGCGCCATCGCCACCATATTGAGGATGAGCGAGGCAAAGATCACCGGCCGTCGTCCCAGATGATCGGAAATCGAGCCGATGATCAGAAGCGAAATGAGGAGCGCGAAGGCATAGACGGCGAAGATCACCGTGATCAGCACCGGCGAGAAGGCAAAAACCTGCTGGTAGATGCGATAGAGCGGCGTCGGAGCGGAGGAGGCGGCAAAGAACGTAGCGCTGGTGGCGGCGTGAAAGAGCGGTGCTAATCGCCGGCCAGCCGTCCGTGGCGAATTGGCGGTGGAATCCATCGTGATCATCGACTATATCCTGGCTTAAAGCAAAAAAGTTGCGTTAAGCACATGTAGGGTGCCGCACAGCTAAAAGCAAATAATTTGCGTTAGCAACGAGCGGATGCTTTCGATGCGATAACAGCGACAAAGGGAAAGATTGGCATCAATCTATGGTTTCAAGAGAAAATCCGCGTCCCGGCGGCCGCAGCGCCAGGGTTCAGGCCGCGGTGCATCAGGCGGTTCGCGAGATGTTAGCCAGGATGGAGCGCGCCGACGTCACGATCCCGCTCATCGCACAGCGCGCCAATGTGACGCCATCGACGATCTATCGCCGCTGGGGCGATCTGCAGGAACTGTTGGCAGATGTCGCGGCTTCCCGCCTGCAGCCGGAAACGGAGCCACTTAAAACCGGAAGCGCCAGGATGGACCTGCAGGCCTGGGCCGAGCAATATGCCGACGAAATGTCCTCCGGTGCCGGCCGGCAGATGATCCGCGATATCCTTGCAGTATCCGACACGGCGAATGCGGAGAAGTGCTCTGGATACACGCAGCAGCAATTGCGCGTGATCGTCGCCCGGGCGGAAGAGCAGGGTGAGGCGTTTCCGACGCTCACCGAACTGATGGACTTCGTCATCTCGCCGATCATGTACCGCATTCTCTTCGATCAGGTGCCGAACAGCGACTATATTCATGGCCTGATATCTCGGGTCATGCCGAAAGGTGCGCCAAGTCCTGAAACTGCGGAAGCAACAGTTGATGTCTCGGGCGCCTGACGGTTTCCCCAATGGGTTCGCTTCTTCCGCTGGTTTAGGCTGCGTTGCCCCCCAACCGGCCAAAAAAGTAAGACAGCGATCACGTTTGAAACATGCTGCGGTCAGTGATTCCCTTGGGATATGCAGCGTCGATGTCTCCGTCGCGCCATTTCGCTATTGAAGAACAACGGCAAAGATGATGCTAATGGTTGCCGAATAGATTCAACGGCAACGCAAAGGGGATCATTCGATGCTCAATGAGTTCAAGGCTTTCATCGCCCGTGGCAACGTCATGGATCTCGCGGTCGGCGTGATCATTGGCGGCGCCTTTGGCGGTATCGTCAAGTCGCTGGTGGACGATATCATCATGCCGATCGTCGGCGCCATTTTCGGCGGCTTCGATTTCTCGAATTATTTTCTTCCACTCTCATCCACCGTCAACGCACCGACGCTGGCCGCCGCCCGCGCGCAGGGCGCGGTTTTCGCCTACGGCAATTTCATCACCGTCCTCATCAATTTCCTCATCCTCGCCTGGATCATCTTCCTGATGGTCAAGGGCGTGAATACGCTGCGCAAGCAGGTCGAGCGCAAACAGGAAAAGGGCGAGGAGACCGCGCCGCCGCCGGCCGATGTGCAATTGCTCACCGAAATTCGCGATCTCTTGGCCAGACGCCCTGCCGTCTGAGGCACGTTTACCGTCCTTTATCTTCAGCCCCGGCCTATGAAAGGCCGGGGTCCATTCATCACGAAAATCGATTGGTCGCTCAGTCAAAGTCATGGGATTTGCCCCCCGAATTGCTCTATCTCTTTGTTTTCCCGCATTCCGGACGGAAAACCGCTACGCACTTTTCCTGGAATTGCTCTAAGAAGGCGGAAACCGGAGACTTTGCATGTCGATATTGGATAGCCTCAGCCCGCGTGCGCTGACCGCGCCCGAAAGCGGGATCGTGGAAGTCGTGAACTATGCCCGTGGGCGCGATGGGCTGTTGCCGCTCTGGGTCGGCGAGGGCGATCTGCCGACGCCGGATTTCATCAACCGCGCGACCATGGCCTCGCTCAACGCCGGTGAAACCTTCTACACCTGGCAGCGCGGCATTCCGGAGCTGCGCCAAGCGCTCTCCGATTACTATGGACGGCATTTCGGCGTCTCCCTGCCGATGGAGCATTTCTACGTCACCGGCTCGGGCATGCAGGCGATCCAGCTGTCGGTGCAGGCGATCACCTCGCCCGGCGATGAAATGATCTATCTGTCGCCGGCTTGGCCGAACATCGCGGCCGCGCTCGAGATCGCCGGCGCCCGCTCGGTCGCGGTGCCGCTGCAGTTCGAAAACGGCAAGTGGACGCTTGGTCTTGAGCGTCTGAAGGCGGCGATCACGCCAAAAACCAAGGGTCTCTTCATCAACACTCCCTCCAACCCGACCGGCTGGACGGCGACGCATCAGGACCTCAGGAATATTCTGGCGCTTGCCCGGGAGCACGGCCTCTGGATCATGGCCGACGAGATCTACGCACTTTATTATTATGCCGGCGGCCGCGCGCCCTCCTTCCTCGACGTTAAGGAGGCCGACGACAAGATCCTGTTCGTCAATTCCTTCTCGAAGAACTGGTCGATGACCGGTTGGCGCGTCGGCTGGATCGTGGCGCCCCCCGAACTTGGCCAGGTGATCGAAAACCTCGTGCAATACTCGACCTCCGGCGTGGCGCAGTTCATGCAGAAGGGCGCCGTTGCCGCACTGAACGAAGGTGACGATTTCGTCCGCTCCAACATCGCCAAGGCCGCTCGTTCGCGCGATATCCTTTGCGACGCGCTGATCGCCACCAATCGTGTCCACACGCTGAAGCCGGATGGCGCGCTCTATTCTTTCCTGAAGATCGACGGCGTCACCGACAGCCGCAAGGCCGCCCTCGATATCGTCGATAAGACCGGCGTTGGCCTTGCGCCCGGAACGGCCTTCGGCAAGGGCGGCGAACTCTTCATGCGTGCCTGTTTCCTGCGTGATCCCGCACAGGTGGCGGATGCCGCCGAACGGCTGAGCCGGTATATCTTGAGTCTTTGAGCGATACCTTCGCCCCAACAGGGAGAAGGCCGCGCTCTACGCGCGGGTTGAGGGGGCATTGCACCGTTAGGCGGCGAACAGTCCCTGAAACATGAAATCCGGGCAACGCCCCCTCAACCGCGCCCTTGGCGCACCTTCTCGCTGTTGGGGCGAAGGTATTTTCCGCCATTCGATAAAATTCGACCGATCTCCGAAAACTCCGCCTAACCATAGGAACAATCTTTCCTTGGCGGCAGCCTGCTCAACCCCTGCTTTTAGTCAAATCCGTAAGAAAGCGGGCTTCATATGCTTCTCATATTACTTTGCAGGGGCGCGAAGAATGACAGTGTTGGTGACAGGCGGTGCCGGGTATATCGGCAGCCATATGGTCTGGAAATTGCTGGACGCCGGCGAGGATGTGGTCGTCATCGACCGTCTCTCCACCGGTTTTCGCTGGGCAGTCGCGCCGGCGGCACGCTTCTATCTCGGCGATGTCGCCGATGAAGTGTTGCTGCAGAAGATCTTCGCGGAAAATGATATCGACGCCGTCATTCACTTCGCCGGCTCCGCCGTCGTGCCCGTGTCGATCGAAGATCCGCTTGCCTATTACGACAATAACACCGGCAAAACCCGCGTCCTGACGAGCGCGGCGATCAAGGCAGGTATTCGCCACTTCGTCTTCTCCTCCACCGCCGCCGTCTACGGCCCGCAGCCCTCCGACGAACCGGTGCGGGAAAACGCGCTGTTGCGCCCGGAAACGCCCTATGGGCAATCCAAGCTGATGTCGGAATTGATGCTGCGCGATGCCGCCGCCGCTTACGATTTCAGCTATGTGGCACTCCGTTACTTCAATGTCGCCGGTGCCGATCCGAAGGGCAGGGCCGGCCAATCCACCGACGGCGCCACACATCTTGTCAAGGTTGCCTGCGAAGCGGCCCTCGGACGCCGCCGCCAGGTGGATATCTACGGCACCGACTATCCAACGCATGACGGCACGGGCGTGCGCGACTACATCCATGTCTCCGATCTCGTCGAAGCGCATATGATGGCGCTGCAGCACCTGAGAAGCGGTGGCCGGCCGCTGGTTGCCAATTGCGGCTATGGCATGGGCTATTCGGTGCTCGATGTTCTGAACATGGTCATGCGCGTCAATGGCCGCGCGTTCCGCATTCACATGGCGCCGCGCCGGCCGGGCGATGCCGCCAGTGTCGTCGCCGATGCCACCCTCGCCCATCGCGAACTCGGCTGGGTGCCGAAATACAATTGCATGGAGACGATCGTGCGCTCGTCGCTAGAGTGGGAAATCAACCTCGCCCATAGATCCGGTTTCGACGCCAGCGGTTTGCGCAAGGTGTTCGCGGCGCCAAGCATCTGACGATGCTCCGGCGTCGGCATCTACATTCGCTGGCTGGGTGGAATACAAAGCAGATGCTGATCCTTGGTAATATTTCCCAATAAAAATAACCGAAAATCAAGTTTTTTGTGGTTTTGGATGGGTGGGGGAAGGACGCCATGAGGAACTTGCTTTCAGGCTTGCGCCTGCAGAAAGACGACCCGACATTTCTGCTGGCGCAATATAAAGCGCTGTCGTCACAGATACCGGTCCTCTACATTCTTCTGATCATCAACGCCCTTGCCGTGGCCGCCACCCATATCCACACCGCGCCGATGTGGCTGGCGCTTTACGTGCCGGTCGGCCTGAGCATCCTCTGCGTTTTCCGCATCATCTGGTGGCAGATGCACGGCCAGGATCCCGTCAGCGCGGATCGAGCCTACAGTGTGATGCGTCGAACAGTCGTGCTAGCCGGGGTGCTGACCCTTGCTTTCGGCACCTGGGCCGTCGGACTTTATCAATACGGCAATGCCTATCAGCAGGGTCAAATCTCCTATTTCCTTGTGGTGACGGGCATCTCCTGCGTCTTCTGTCTCATGCATCTGCCGGCCGCCGCCTTGCTGACGACGGCGATCACCTTTTCCTTCATGGTGGTCACCTTCATGTTCTCCGGCAACTCCGTGTTCGTGGCTACCGCGACCAGCGTCATCTTCCTCTCTTTCCCCTTCGTCCGCGTCATCAACAGTTACTTTCGGAATTTTGCCGGGCTGGTGCGGCTGACGGAGGAACTTGGGGACAAGCAGGCGGAAGCCGAACGGCTGAACCTCATCAACAGCCGCAACGCGCTGCAGGATCAATTGACCGGTCTTGCCAATCGCCGCAGCTTCTTTCGCGAATTGCAGGATCTGTTGCAGCAACGGCCGGAGGAGCCGCCAATCGTCGGTCTTGTCGACCTCGACGGTTTCAAGCCGGTCAACGACGTCTTTGGCCATGCGGCCGGCGATCTCGTGTTGAAGCAGACGGCCGAGCGTTTCGTGGCGCTGATGGGCGGCGAGGGCACCATTGCCCGCCTCGGCGGCGATGAATTCGGCGTGATTTTTCCAAGTGATCTCGACCGAAATCGCGTCTCCGACATGGGGCAGGCTTTCTGTGCCGCGCTACGCGAACCCTATGAGGTGCCCGGCGGCTCCATTCGCATCTCCGGCTCCTGCGGCATCGTCGTTCCGGAAGGCGACGGCCACACGGCCGAACAATTGTACGAAAAGGCGGATTTCGCCCTCTACCAGGTCAAGAGCCGCCGCAGCGGCAGCGTCGAGTTCTTCTCCCACGATCTCGAAGAAATCCTTCGGCAACGACACCTGATCGAGCTGGAATTGCAGGGCGACAATTTCGCCAGGGAATTGTCGTTGGAATTCCAGCCGATCATCGATCTCGATGACGGCCATGTCGTCGGCTTCGAGGCCTTGGCGCGCTGGAACAGCGCCCGCCTCGGACGCGTCAGCCCCAGTGCCTTCATCCCTGCCGCCGAACGCACTGCGATGATCGGCAAGATGACCCGCATTCTCTTTGCCGAGGCGCTGCAGGCATTGTCGATCATGCCGCCGCCGCTGCGGATATCCTTCAACCTCTCGGCCCGCGATATCTGCGACCACGAGACTTCGATGGCCCTGCTCGGCATGATCCATGCCGCCAAGGTCGATCCGCGCCGTATCGAATTCGAGATCACCGAGACGGCATTGTTGTCGGATTTCGACACCGCCTACGATGTCATAAGCCTCCTGCGTGCCGCCGGCATTACCATCGCGCTCGATGATTTCGGCACGGGCTTTTCCAGCCTCAGCCATATCCACCGGCTGGAATTCGATAAGATCAAGATCGACAAAAGCTTTGTCATGCAGTTCGACCGTGATGTCCGCTGCATGAGCATCACCCGATCCGTCGCCAATCTCTGCCGCAATCTCGGCATCGCATCGGTCGCCGAAGGCGTCGAAAGTGCTGAGATCGCCGAGGCGCTGCATGCATTCGGCGTACGGCTGGCGCAGGGCTATCATTTTTCCAGGCCGCTGCGCCTGCATGACGCCATCGCCTTTGCCGAGGCGAGCGAGACCGGCCATCAGACGCGGCATGTGGCAAAGGCCTAAGCTGACGCGTGCCCAAGAAAGGCCGGCGCATTGCGATGCACGGCATCCACCAGAAAATCGATGACCGTGCGCACGCGCGGCGATTGCCTGAGGTCACGGTGGCAGGTGATCCAATAATGGCGTTTCAGGTCGACTTCATCGGGCAGCACTATCTGCAGGTCTGGATGCCGGTTCGCGATGAAGAAGGGCAGGACACAGAGCCCAAGCCCGTTCTTGGTCGCCGTCAACTGCGCAAAGATGCTGGAACTCTGGAATTGCGGCCTGATGCGCGGATGGATGTCGCCGAGATAATCGAGACCGGGCGCAAAGATCATGTCTTCGATATAGCCGATGAAGGCATGCTCCGGCAGGTCATCGCGGCTCTCCACCGGCGGGTGGCTGGCGAGGTAATCCCGCGAGCCATAGACCTGCAGATGATAGTCGGTCAGCTTTTCGGTGAAATAAGGGCCGGCCTTCGGCGGGTCGAGCACGACGACGATATCGGCCTCCTTGCGCGATAGCGACATGATCTGCTGGATGGTCACCAACTCCAGCGAGATGTTCGGATACCGCGCGGTGAACTCCGAAAGCATGGTGGTGAAGAAGAAATTGGAAAAACCTTCCGGCGCGCTGATGCGCACCACACCGCGCTGGGCGGCCGAGCCGGCCGTCAGGTCAGACCGCAGCCGCTCGGTTTCCTGCTCCATCCGCTCGGCGGTATCCACGAAGCGCTGGCCCATGCCAGTCAGCATATAGCCGCGCGGATTGCGCTCGAAGAGCTTGACCTGCAGGGCAAATTCCAGCCGATCGATTCGGCGCGAGACGGTGGCGTGGCTCGTCCGCAATTGCCGTGCGGCGGTCGAAAGCTGACCGGTCCGGGCCACCGCCAGGAAAAATTGCAGATCATCCCAGGTAAAATGCGGCGCGGTTTTCATGCGTCCCCTTCTGTTCAAAAATGAACAGACACTGTTTGGAATTAATTGTAAACTTCACTTGCGTCAACGCAGGATTTCAATGATCTTGACGGACAGGAAAGTCGTTTTGAGGATAACGGCTGGCCAATTTTGAACAGATTCATTTTTGCCAAAATCTCTGGGAGGAGAGGATATGCGAAAGAGTCTCATTGCATCCCTGGCACTTCTGCTTGCAACCGGCACCTCGGCGTTCGCCGCCGGCGCGTCCGACGGTGTGGTGAAGATCGGCATCCTGAATGACCAGTCGGGCGTCTATGCCGACTTCGGCGGCAAGTCCTCGGTGGAGGCCGCGAAGATGGCCGTCGAGGATTTCGGCGGCAAGGTGCTGGGCGTGCCGATCGAGATCGTCGATGCCGACCATCAGAACAAGCCTGATATCGCCTCCAACATCGCTCGCCAATGGTATGACACCGACAAGGTCGATGCCATCATGGAGCTGACGACCTCGTCGGTGGCGCTGGCGGTTCAGGCGATCGCCAAGGAAAAGAAGAAGATCGATATCGTCACCGGCGCGGCGACGACCGATCTCACCGGCAAGCAATGCTCACCCTATGGTTTCCACTGGGCCTACGACACGCACGCGCTGGCCGTCGGCACCGGCGGCGCGCTGGTCAAGCAGGGCGGCGATACCTGGTTCTTCCTGACTGCCGATTACGCCTTCGGTTATTCGCTGGAGCAGCAGACCAGTGATTTCGTCAAGGCGAACGGCGGCAAGATCCTGGGTTCTGTGCGTCATCCGCTGTCCACCAATGACTTCTCGTCCTTCCTGCTGCAGGCGCAATCGTCCGGCGCCAAGGTCATCGGCCTTGCCAATGCCGGTCTCGACACCTCGAATGCCATCAAGCAGGCGTCCGAATTCGGCATCACCCAGGGCGGCCAGCATCTGGCGGCGCTGCTCTTCACGCTCGCCGAAGTTCATGGTCTTGGCCTGCAGGCCGCCCAAGGCCTGACGCTGACCGAGGGCTATTATTGGAACCGCGACGACGAAAGCCGCAAGTTCGGCAAGCGCTTCTTCGATCGCACCGGCAAGATGCCGAACATGATCCACACCGGCACCTATTCCGCCGTGCTGCAATATCTGAAGGCCGTGCAGAAGGCCGGCACCGACGATACGGAAGCGGTCGCCAAGGAACTGCATGAAATGCCGGTTGACGATGTCTTCGGCCGCGGCGGCACCGTCGGCCCCAATGGCCGCATGATCCACGACATGTACCTGCTCCAGGTCAAGAAGCCGGAGGAGAGCAAGCAGCCATGGGATTATTATAACGTGCTGGCAACGATTCCCGGCAAGGAAGCCTATATCGATCCGGCCAAGAGCGGCTGCGATCTCGTCAAGCAGTAAGTTTGCGATCAGCCGATGGCGATCTCTGCGACAGAGAAACAGGAAGAGCCACGGGTGGTTTTATCCGCCCGCGGCCTCCGGCGCGATTTTGGCGGCTTCACGGCCGTCAAGAATGTCGATCTCGATGTGCGCCATGCCTGCGTGCATGCGCTGATCGGCCCGAACGGCGCCGGCAAGACGACCGTGTTCAATCTCTTGACCAAGTTCTTGCAGCCGACGCATGGCACGATCACGCTGCTCGGCACCGATATTACCAGGACGAAACCGGACAAGGTGGCGCGCATGGGGTTGGTGCGCTCGTTCCAGATTTCGGCGGTCTTTCCACACCTCTCCGTGCTCGACAACGTCCGTGTCGCCCTGCAGCGGCCGAACAACCTGGCGCATCAATTCTGGCGGCCGATCTCAGCGCTGGCGAGCCTCGACGATCGCGCCGAACAATTGCTGGCGGCGGTCGGCCTCGCGAAAGAGCGCGATGCCATCGCCGCCGATCTCTCCTATGGTCGCAAGCGGGTGCTGGAGATTGCGACGACCTTGGCGCTTGATCCCAAGGTGCTGCTGCTCGACGAACCGATGGCCGGCATGGGGCTGGAGGATGTCAACACCATCTCCGCCATCATCCGCGACGTGGCGCGCGATCGGGCGGTGCTGATGGTGGAACACAATCTCTCCGTCGTTGCCGATATCTGCCATCACGTCACCGTGCTGCAGCGCGGCGAAATCCTTGCCGAAGGCGACTACAGCACGGTCAGCCAGGACCCGCGCGTCCGCGAGGCCTATATGGGCACGGAGGAGGCTTGAGCATGGCGGCACTGCTTGAAGTCCAGGGTCTCAATGCCTGGTATGGCGAAAGCCACATATTGCATGGTGTCGACATGAATGTCGGCGAGGGCGAAACCATCACCATTCTCGGCCGCAACGGCGTCGGCAAGACGACCACGCTGCGCACCATCATCGGCATCGTCCGGGCGCGCAAGGGCAAGATCGCCTTTGCCGGCGCCGACATGATGCAGGTGCCGCTGCACAAGACGGCGCACAGGGGCATCGGTTTCGTGCCGGAGGAGCGGGGGATATTCTCGACGCTCAACGTTCATGAAAACCTGATGCTGCCGCCGGTGGTGGCGCAGGGCGGGATGACGGTCGACGAGATTTTCGAGCTGTTTCCCAATCTGTACGAGCGCCGCAACAGCCCCGGCACGAAACTCTCCGGCGGCGAGCAGCAAATGCTCGCCATGGCGCGCATTCTGCGCACCGGCGTGCGAATGCTGCTGCTCGACGAGCCGACCGAGGGACTGGCCCCCGTCATCGTCCAGCGCATCGGCGAGGTGTTGAAGAAACTGAAGGAGCGCGGCATGACCATTCTGCTAGTCGAGCAGAATTTCCGCTTCGCCAGCCGCATTGCCGATCGTTTCTATCTGATGGATCATGGCCAGATGGTCTCCGAATTTCCGGTCGGCGAATTGCCGGAGCGGATGGGCATGCTGCACAAGGTTC
The DNA here is from genome assembly GCF_000426285.1 of Rhizobium leucaenae USDA 9039. Classification (GTDB taxonomy): domain Bacteria; phylum Pseudomonadota; class Alphaproteobacteria; order Rhizobiales; family Rhizobiaceae; genus Rhizobium; species Rhizobium leucaenae. The sequence goes on from NZ_AUFB01000003.1 coordinate 346,366, forward strand.
TGGGGGTCTGATGCCATGACCATGATATTCGACATCCCATTGCAGGCGCTTCTCGGACAATTGCTGATCGGGCTGATCAACGGTTCCTTCTATGCGCTGCTAAGCCTCGGACTGGCGATCATCTTCGGCATGCTACGGGTGATCAATTTCGCCCATGGTGCGCTTTATATGCTTGGCGCCTTCACCGCCTATCTGCTGCTCGCCTATGCCGGCATCGGTTACTGGCCGTCGCTGGTGCTGGCGCCGTTGATCGTCGGCCTGTTCGGCGCGATCGTCGAGCGCCTGTGCCTGCGCCGGCTCTACAAGGTCGATCCGCTCTATGGTCTGCTCTTTACCTTCGGCATGGCGCTGACTGTCGAAGGCACGTTCCGTTATCTCTACGGTTCGTCCGGCCAACCCTATGCCGTGCCGACGGCGCTGGCGGGCGGCGTCAATCTCGGTTTCATGTTCCTGCCGATCTATCGCGGCTGGGTGATCGTCGTGTCGCTTATCGTCTGCATCGGCACCTGGCTGCTGATCGAAAAGACCAAGCTCGGTGCCTATCTGCGTGCGGCAACGGAAAATTCGGTTCTGGTACAGGTTTTCGGCGTTAACGTACCGGTGCTTCTGACGCTGACCTATGCCTTCGGCGTCGCGCTCGCCGCCCTTGCCGGGGTGCTGGCCGCCCCGATCTACCAGGTCTCGCCGCTGATGGGATCGAACATGATCATCATCGTCTTCGCGGTGGTCGTCGTCGGCGGCATGGGCTCGATCATGGGCGCCATCATTACTGGCTATGTGCTTGGTGTAGCAGAAGGCCTGACGAAGGTTTTCTATCCGGAAGCATCCAACATCGTCATCTTCGTGATCATGGCGATCGTGCTGCTCCTCAGGCCCGCAGGCCTCTTTGGCCGGGATGCGTGACATGGCTGATATGACCGATACGCTGAAATCCGAAAGCCGCCGCCCCTCGTCCGTGCAGAAGGGCTTCCTGATCGCCGGCCTGGTCCTGCTGATCTGGGCACCGTTTTTCATCTACCCCATCTTCGTCATGAAGGTGCTCTGCTTCGCGCTGTTCGCCTGTGCCTTCAACCTGCTGCTCGGCTATACCGGCCTTCTGTCCTTCGGCCACGCCACCTTCTTCGGCGGCGCGGCCTATTTCACGGCATATAGCGTGAAGGCCTGGGGGGTGCCGCCGGAACTCGGCATTCTGATCGGCGTTGCCGGCGCTGCGCTACTCGGCCTGATCATGGGCTTCGTCGCCATCCGCCGGCAGGGCATCTATTTCGCCATGATCACCCTGGCGCTGTCCTACATGTTCTATTTCTTCTGCCTGCAGGCGAAGTTCACCCAGGGCGAAGACGGCATTCAGTCGGTGCCGCGCGGCTATCTCTTCGGCGTCATCGACCTGAATAATTCGTTCAACATGTATTATTTCGTGCTAGCGGTGTTCATCATCGGCGTGCTGATCATCTGGCGCTTCATCAATTCACCCTTCGGCATGATCCTGAAGTCGATCCGGGAAAACGAGCAGCGGGCGATTTCGCTCGGCTATTCCGTAGCGCATTACAAACTCGGCGCCTTCGTGATGTCGGCGGCACTTGCCGGGCTTGCGGGTGCGGTCAAGGCGCTGGTTTTCCAGTTCGCGACGCTGACGGATGTCGCCTGGCAGATGTCGGGCGAGGTGATCCTGATGACCTTGCTCGGCGGCATTGGCACGTTGATCGGCCCGCTTTTCGGTGCCGGCTTCGTGGCAACGCTGGAAAACTACCTCGCGACGTCGGAATTTCCGGTCACCGTTATCACCGGCATCGTCTTCATGGTCTGCGTGCTGCTCTTCCGCCGCGGTATTATCGGCGAGTTCTACGCTTCGCGGCTGGGGCGGAAGCTTGGATTCGAGTATCGGCGGTAAAAATTAGGCCCATGCATTTTTGGTATGCACCCCCTCACCCCAGCCCTCTCTCGGAGGGGAGAGGGGGAATTGTTTCTGAAATTCGGTGGATTGGTGGGCGCCGCAAATGCCGAAATAGTCCCCTCTCCCCTCGGGGAGAGGGTTAGGGTGAGGGGGCATGCAGATGGACCGCTTCGACTACATCATCATCGGCGCCGGCAGTGCCGGCTGTGTGCTTGCCAACCGGCTGTCGGCGGATCGCAACAACAGGGTCCTGCTTTTGGAGGCGGGCGGTAGCGACAATTACCACTGGATCCACATCCCGGTCGGTTATCTCTATTGCATCAACAATCCCCGCACGGACTGGTGCTTCACCACCGCGCCGGAAGTCGGGTTAAACGGCCGCTCGCTGAATTATCCTCGCGGCAAGGTGCTTGGTGGCTGCTCTTCGATCAACGGCATGATCTATATGCGCGGCCAGGCACGGGATTACGATCTCTGGCGGCAGCTCGGCTGCACTGGCTGGGGCTGGGACGATGTGCTGCCCTATTTCGTCAAATCCGAAGACCATTATAGGGGCAAGGACGAGATGCACGGCGCCGGCGGCGAATGGCGGGTCGAGAAGGCTCGCGTGCGCTGGGATGTCCTCGATGCCTTCCAGGCGGCCGCACGCGAAGCCGGCATTCCCGAAACCGCGGATTTCAATCGTGGCAACAATGAGGGTTCCGGCTATTTCGACGTCAACCAGCGCGCCGGCATCCGCTGGAACACCGCCAAGGCCTTCCTGCGGCCGGCACTGAAACAGGGCAATCTCACAGTTCTTACCAAGGCGCAGGTCCGCAGCCTGCTGATCGAGGACGATGCCGTGACCGGTGTCGAGTTCCAGCATGACGGCATCACCAAACGCGCCTATGCTGACAAGGAGACGGTGCTTTCTGCGGGCGCGATCGGCTCGCCGCAGATTCTCGAACTGTCCGGGCTCGGTCGCGGCGAGGTCTTGAGCCAGGCCGGCATCGAGGTGGTGCGGGAGGTCAAGGCGATCGGCGAAAACCTCCAGGATCACCTGCAACTGCGCATGGCCTATAAGGTGACTGGCGTGCCGACCTTGAACGAGAAGGCGACGAAGTTCTTCGGCAAAGCAGCCATCGGCCTGGAATATCTTATGCGCCGCTCCGGACCAATGGCGATGGCGCCGAGCCAGCTCGGCATCTTCACCCGCTCCGGCCCCGACAAGGAAACGCCGGACCTGCAATATCACGTGCAGCCGGTCTCGCTCGATAAGTTCGGCGATCCCGTCCATTCCTTTCCGGCGATCACCGCCAGCGTCTGCAATCTGAGGCCGGAAAGTCGCGGCTCGGTACATATCCAGAGCCCCGAATTCACCGCTCAGCCGGTGATCAGTCCAAACTATCTCTCGGCATCGCGCGACCGCGAAATTGCCGTGCGTTCCATCCGGCTGACGCGGCGGATCGTGGAGCAGCCGTCTTTCGCCAAGTTCAAACCAGAAGAATTCAAGCCCGGCCCGTCCTATCAGACCGACGCTGACCTCGAGCGCGCCGCCGGCGATATCGGCACGACGATCTTTCATCCGGTCGGCACCTGCCGCATGGGAGGCGATCCGCAAAGCGTGGTCGATCCGCGCCTGCGGTTTCGGGCGTTGGCAAGACTTCGGATCGCCGACGCGTCCGTCATGCCGTCGATCACCTCGGGCAACACCAACTCGCCGACCATCATGATTGCGGAAAAAGCGGCGGAGATGATCCTTGCCGACAACCGCTGAGCGCCTATTGATGGGGATGGAGGCAGGATAGGGAGTTTTCGAATGCACAGCATAGACGAGGTCATCATCGGCCGGCAGGGATCGGCGGGGCTCATCCGCCTCAATCGGCCGCAGGCGCTGAACAGCCTGACGCTGCCGATGATCCGGGCGATTGAAGCGGCGCTTGCTGATTTTGCGGCCGATCCGTCCGTCGCCAGCGTCATCGTCAGGGGAGAGGGCGACCGCGCCTTCTGCGCCGGCGGCGATATCCGCCTGCTACATGAGAGTGGCAAACGAGGCTCTCCAGACGCCGAGACCTTCTGGCGCGAGGAATTCCGCCTGAACCACGCCATCGCCCGCTATCCCAAACCCTATGTGGCGCTGATGGACGGCATCACCATGGGCGGCGGCGTCGGGCTGTCCTCGCATGGCAGCCATCGCGTCGCCACCGAACGCACCCGGCTCGCCATGCCGGAAACCGGCATCGGCTATTTTCCCGATGTCGGCGCCACCTGGCTTTTGCCGCGGGCGCCCGGCGAAGCCGGCACATGGATGGGACTGACCGGCCTTGCCATCCATGCCGCTGACGCGATCCAAGCGCGGCTGGCCGATCATTGCGTTGCGTCTTCCGATCTCTCCGCATTGATCGAGGCGATCGGCGCGCTCCCCGCCGCTGCATCGCCGGCCGATGTGCATGGGGTGATTGCGGGCATGGCGATTTCCGCCGGCGAAAGCCGCCTGACCGTCCACCGCAATATGATCGATCGGGCTTTGGCATATGACACCGTCGAGGACATTCAGGAGGCTCTGGCGCGAGAGGCGGGCGATTTCGCCGCCGAGACCCGGCAGATCATCGGCACGCGCTCTCCGACCAGCCTGAAACTGACGTTGCGGCTGCTGCGCGCCGGGCGCAACAGTGCGAGCCTTGCCGAATGCCTGGATCGTGAACTCGGCGCCTGCCTGCGGATATTGTATAATCCCGACTTTTACGAAGGCGTCCGCGCTGCCGTCATCGACAAGGATCGCAATCCGAAATGGTCGCCGGCAAGCCTTGCCGAGGTCGAAGATGCCGCCATCGATCGCTTCTTCGTGCCGGCGCAACCGCCACTTTTCGCGATGTAAAGAGAATGGGAGGAAAGCATCATGACACGGATCGCATTCATCGGGCTCGGCAATATGGGTGGTCCCATGGCCGCCAATCTGGTCAAGGCCGGCCACGACGTCGTGGGCTTCGATCTCTCCCATGATATGCTGAAGGCCGCCGAGGCGACGGGCGTCAAGGCCGCAAACGTGCTGACCGAGGCGCTCGCCGATGCCGAAGCCGTCGTCACCATGTTGCCGAAAGGGCAGCATGTGTTGACGGTCTGGACCGATATCCTGCGCTCCGTGCCGAAGGGTACTTTGCTGATCGACAGTTCGACCATCGATGTCGACAGTGCCCGCAAAGCCCATGCCATGGCTGGCGATGTCGGCTGCCTGTCACTGGATGCGCCGGTCTCCGGCGGCACCGGGGGCGCTGCGGCCGGAACGCTCACCTTCATGGCCGGCGGCTCGACGGAGAGTTTCGCAGGCGCCAAACCCCTGCTGGAAGTGATGGGCCGGAAGATCGTCCATTGCGGCGATGCGGGTGCGGGGCAGGCGGCAAAGATCTGCAACAACATGATCCTCGGCATTTCCATGATCGGCGTCTGCGAGGCCTTCGTACTTGGCGAAAAGCTCGGCCTATCGCACCAGGCTCTCTTTGATGTGGCTTCCACGTCGTCCGGCCAGTGCTGGTCGATCAACACCTATTGCCCGGTGCCTGGGCCGGTGCCGACTTCGCCGGCTAACACCGACTACAAGCCCGGCTTCTCGGCAGCCCTGATGCTGAAGGATCTGCGCCTGTCACAGGAGGCGGCTTTGTCGAGCGGCGCATCGACGCCTCTGGGTGCCGAGGCGGCGCAGCTTTACGCACTCTTCGAAAAGCTCGGCAATGGCGGCCGCGATTTTTCGGCGATTATTGAGATGTTTCGCGAGGCGGAGTGAGTCTATTACCGCCACATGCCGCGCATGCGCGCGCCCACATCGACTCTTACCTGCCGCGCCCTAATGGCGGCGGCGCTTTCAGCTCTTGCCTGTGGCCAGCCGCAGACTTCGAAAAATTGCAGCAATGTCGCCGGGATGAAGCGCGTGCGCGAGGCAAAGACGTGCTTGTCGCCCTGTGCATGCTGACCATGCACGAAGAACCGTTGCGGGATGACGAGATCGAGATTGTCTTTCGCCCGTGTCATGGCGACATAGAGCAGCCGTCGTTCCTCCTCGATCTCGGAGGAAGAGCCGACCGCGAGATCTGCCGGAATGCAGCCGTCGACGGCATTGAGGACGAACACCTTCGTCCATTCCTGCCCCTTGGCGGAATGGATGGTCGAGAGGATGAGATAGTCCTCGTCGAGCAGCGGCACGCCCGCTTGATCGCTGGTGGCATCGGGGGGATCGAGCGTCAGTTCGGTCAGGAAGCGCTCCCGCGAGCCATAGCCGCCGGCGATCTGTTCAAGCTGGATCAAGTCTGCCTGGCGCGTTGCTGCGTCCTCGTGCGCCCGCTCCAGATGCGGTTCGTACCACTGTCGCACCAGACCGATTTCCGCCGGCCATCCGGCCTTGCCGCTCTTCAGCTCCTGCATGGTCGCAACGAAAGCCGTCCAGTCCTCGCCCGAGCGCGGCGGTGCCGGAAAATCGGCGAGAGCGGCCATCGGACTGGCCTGTTCCCCGATATGGTCGAGCACGCGCTGGGCGGTCGAAGGCCCGACGCCCGGCAAAAGCTGCATCAACCGGAAGCCCGCAACGCGATCACGCGGATTCTGCGCAAAGCGCAAAGCGGCGAGCATGTCCTTGACATGGGCGCTGTCGAGAAATTTCAGTCCGCCGAATTTAACGAAGGGGATGTTGCGGCGGGTAAGTTCGACTTCCAATGGTCCGCTATGGTGCGAGGCGCGGAAAAGTACGGCCTGCTGCTTGAGCGTCGCACCACTCTCCCGATTTTCCAGTATCTGATCGGCGATATAACGCGCCTGATCGCTTTCGTCGCGCACGGTGACCAGCCGCGGGCGCTCGGCGCTCTGACGTTCGGTGCGCAGGTTTTTGGTGAAACGCTCGGAAGCAAGATCGATCACCGCGTTGGCGGCGGCCAGGATCGGCTGCGTCGAGCGGTAGTTGCGGTCGAGCGTGACGATGTTGGCGGCGGGGCTAAACGAGGCCGGGAAGTCGAGGATGTTGCGGACGGTAGCCGCGCGAAAGGAATAGATCGACTGCGCATCGTCGCCGACGACGGTCAGCCCCTGACCGTCAGGCTTCAACGCCATTAGGATCGACGACTGCAGCCGGTTGGTATCCTGATATTCGTCGACCAGCACATGGTCGAAGCGGCCGCCGATATCTTCGGCAATCAGCGGCTCGTGCAGCATATGCGCCCAATAGAGCAGCAAATCATCGTAATCGAGCACATTCTGCACCTGCTTGGCCTCGACATAGGCCGCGAAGAGGTCGCGCAACTGCGTGTCCCAGGCGGCGCACCAGGGGAAGAAATCGCGCAGTATCTCTTCGAGAGGCGCTTCCGAATTGACGGCGCGCGAATAGATCGAGAGGCAGGTCGCCTTGGTCGGAAAGCGGTTTTCCTGCTTGGAGAAGCCGAGCTCATGGCGCACGAGGTTCATCAGGTCGGCGCTGTCTTCGCGGTCATGGATCGTGAAGGCCGGATCGAGGCCGATCTGTTCGGCATAGTCGCGCAGCAGCCGCGCGCCGATGCCATGAAACGTACCGGTCCAGGCCAGCGCGTCGGCCATGATGCCGGCATTGGCGCCAAGCACATCGCGACAGATGCGCTCGACGCGGCGGCCCATTTCGGCCGCCGCCCGGCGGGAAAAAGTCATCAGCAGGATGCGGCGGGGATCGGCGCCTTTGACGATGAGATGCGCGACGCGATGGGCCAGCGTATTGGTCTTGCCGGAGCCCGCACCGGCAATCACCAGCAGCGGCCCGGCGATATGGCTGCCTGCGATCGTCGTGCCGTGCTCCACCGCCAGGCGCTGCTCCGGGTTCAGCTTTTCCAGATAGGCAGCGGTCATGGGCTCTCCTAAGGCTTCGGACGACAGGCGCGCGAACGCGGAATCTCCGACGAATCATGTTCGCAATAATATCCGAATGTTCGATGAATGTTCCCAATTGGCTGAAACTGTCAAGCTCGGCCGAATCTGCACAAAGATGTGACCCTGCCGTCATGAATTTGGTTCAGATTTAACGAGCGTCGGCTCGTAAAATGCCGTTGGGGTACTTATTTACCATTATGACTCATGATTTTGGGGTATCGGCGCGCTGGGTGAGGGTTCCCGACCATGAACGAGACGATCGCCACCGGATTGCGCCAGCCTGAGGGGCCGGTAGCCCTGATGGATGGACGCATCGCCCTTGTGGAGACCGATGAGAGCCGCCGTTGCCTGACGATGATTGCGGCCGGTGCTCGCCGTGAAATCTGCCGGCCCGGCGGCCGTCCGACCGGGCTCGCGGTCGATGGCGATCATTGTTTCTGGGTGGCGGGCGGTCCGGAAAACTCCCTTGTTCGGGTCTCTCCGGAAGGCCGCACCTTACAGGTGATCGAAGGCGGCAAGGACGGCCCGTTTCTGTCTCCGAACGATCTTGCCTTTGGCCCGGATGGCCTGCTTTACATGACCGATTCCGGCGTCCGCATCTCCGATCTGCTCGATGGCGCCGACATCAATCCCGATTTTTTCCAGGTGCCGTATAACGGTCGTGTCTACCAGATCGATCCGGCGGAAGGCCGGGTGCTGCGCGTGCTGGCGACCGGCTTGCTCTATGCCAATGGCATCGCGTTCGGGCCGGACGGATTGCTTTATTATAGCGAGACGCTGACCGGGAAAATCCATCGCCAGATCGTCGGCGGGCGGCAGGAACTGTTTGCGCAGGTTATGCAGACGCCTGCCGTAAAGGCGTTGCGCGGGCCGGCCGGCATGGCCTTCGATCGCAATGGCATGCTTTATTGCGCAATCTACGGACAAGGCGAGATCTGCCTGGTCGATCCCGGCGGAAAGATCACGGGCCGTATCCGCACCAATGGCGCGCGGCCGGGCAATATCGCTTTCACCCTCGATGGCAAATATGCGTTGATTACGGAGCAGGAAAACGGTGTTTTGGAGAGAATAGCAGCACCGCGTCCAGGGCTGCCGCTGCATATGCCGTCCGTTTGATCCGGACGTTGGAGGACATGCCCGGAAGCCGGGCATGTCCTCTTTCAGTAGTCTTCGCCGCTTATTCGGCGGCGGGGATTTGCTTGTTGTCCTTGCCGGACTTGTCGTCGCCAGGCTTCTCATCATTGGCGACAGTCTTGGCATGGCGGCGGCGCCAATCGCCGAGGAAGAGCAGGATCGGAGCGGCGATGAAGACCGACGAGGCGCCAGCGACGAGTATGCCGAACACCATGGGGATCGCGAAGCTGGAGACGGCGCTGCCGCCCCAGATCGCCATCGGCACCAGCGCCAGGAAGGCGGTGGCGTTGGTATAGAGGCTTCGTGCCAGGGTCTCGTTGATCGACTTGTCGATGATGTCGCGCAGCGGCATCGACTTGTAGAGCCGCATGTTTTCACGCATACGGTCATAGACCACGACCTTGTCGTTCACCGAGTAACCGACCAGCGTGAGGATAGCGGCGATAGCCGTCAGGTTGAAATCGAGGCCGGTGATCGCGAAGAAGCCAATCGCCTTAGTGACGTCGAGTACCAGAGTGACGATGGCGCCGACCGCAAACGGCCATTCGAACCGCACCCAGATGTAGACGAGCATCGCCAGGCTGGCGATCACGACCGACAGGATGCCGGCCCAGGCAAGCTCGCCCGAAACCTTCGGACCGATGACATCCGTACCTTCGATGGTTGCGGTTGGGTCGATCTTGATGATTTCTGCCTTGAGCTTGGTGACTGCGGCTGTCTGCGCCTCTTCACCGCCGTCCTGGCGCTGGGCGCGGACAAGGAGGCTGCTGTTGTCACCGAAGGACTGCAGTGCGATTTCGCCGAGGCCGAGTGTGTTCAGGCCCGCGCGGAACGTAGACAAATCGGCCGCGTCCTTGGTCTTGACCGACATCTGGATGCCGCCGCGGAAATCGACGCCGTAGTTGAGACCCGGATGGATGAACAGGACCACCGAGGCGATCGACAGGATCGCCGAGACGGTGACGCCAAAGAAACGGGCCTTCATGAACTGGATGTGCTTGTCATAGGGGCTGAAGGGGATCAGCGGCCTGATGTTAAGCACCTTCAGCTTGCGGCGACGGGTGATAGCGATCATCACGACGCGCACGAAGGCGACGGAGGTGAACATCGAGATGATGAGGCCGAGACCCATGGTCACGGCAAAGCCACGAACCGGGCCGGAGCCGAAGTAGAACAGGATGGCGGCGGCGATCAGGGCCGTCATGTTGCCGTCGATAATCGTCGAATAAGCCTTCTTGAAGCCGTTATCGATGGCGGCGAAGGCGCCGCGGCCCTTGCGGGTTTCTTCGCGGATGCGCTCGTTGATGAGAACGTTGGCGTCAACAGCAAGGCCGATACCAAGGACGACACCGGCGATGCCGGGCAGCGTCAGCGTGGCGCCGACAAGCGTCAGGGCTGAGAATGTCAGGATCGTGTGGACGAGCAGTGCGAAATTCGCGAGAATCCCCCAAGCGCCGTAGAGCACGAAGATGAAGGCGGCAACCAAGACGAAGCCGACTAGGCCGCTATAGATACCCTTCTGGATCGCGTCTGCACCGAGATCGGCGCCGACCGTGCGTTCTTCGATGACCGTCAGCTTGGCCGGCAGGGCGCCGGCGCGCAGCAGGGCTGCAAGCGTCGTCGCGCTGTCGGCAGTGAAGTTGCCCGAGATCTGACCTGAACCGCCGGTGATCGGCTCGCGAATATTCGGCGCGCTCAGCACCTTGTTGTCGAGAACGATGGCGAAAGGTTTGCCGACATTCTCGCGGGTGATCTCTGCGAAGCGGTTGGCACCGGCGCTGTCGAAGCGGAAGGTGACGAGCGGCTCATGCGTATTCGGATCGAAGCTGACGCGGGCGTCGGTAAGACGGTCGCCGGCAAGCTCGATGCGATCGAGAACCGGATAGCTGTTGCCCTGATCATCCTTCAGGATGGAAACACCGGGGCCGGGATTCTTCGGATCGACATTCTCGGCGAGCAGATGGAAGGACATCTTCGCGGTCGAGCCGAGCAGTTCGCGCAGGCGCGACGGATCCTGTGCGCCCGGAAGCTGTACGAGAACACGATTGGGGCCGACGCGCTGGATGGTCGGTTCGGCGACGCCCACCTGGTCGACGCGCTTGCGGATGACTTCCAGGCTCTGCTGGACGGCGGAATCGACGTTGGCGGCGATGCCGGCTGGCGAGAAGGACATGGCAATCGCGCTGCCGTTCGGCGTGATCGTCAGATCGGACTGGCCGGCGGAAAGGCCGGAAGAGATCGTGTTGGCAAGAGTTTTGAGCTGCGTCACCGCATCGTTGCTCTGCGCCGGATCGGTCAGCGTCACGACGATCTGGTCACCATTGCGGACGATCGAACGGGTCAGGATGTTCTTGTCACGTAGGACACGGCGCGAATCTTGCAGCAGCGATTGCAGCCTGCCGTTGGTCAGGTCCTTCTCGTCGACTTCGAGGACGAGATAGGAGCCGCCACGAAGGTCGAGGCCGAGGGAAACCTGGCTGTGCGGCAGCCAAGACGGCATTTTGCTTAAGACCGACTGCGGCAGCACGTTCGGCAGGGCGATGAAAAGGCCAAGCACGATGATCACCGTATAGGTGACCACCAGCCATGGTGAGGTGCGCATGAGTATTATCCTTGAATACACTGATACCAGCGGAGCCTGCCGCTGGCGAATGTGAGGTCATGTCGAAGATGCGCCGTCAGGCGCGCGAACCGGTTAGATGAAAGTGGTTGGCGGAGCGCGGGCAAGATAGGCGCGGAAAGCAAGCGATTCATGCCGCGCGAGTTCGCCGCGGGTGCGCGGCTGTCCCGGATTGCTCAGGAGTCCGAGCGACGGAAGGGTCGAAAGCGTTGCCGGTCCGATATCATGCCAGGTGGCTTTCGGCGTGACCGTTCGATCGGCGACGACAGTCCCACGCACCGGATCGCGCAGGGCGAGATAGAGCGGTTGGGTGTCCTTGCCGGAGGAGAAGGCTTCCGCATCGGCCCGCGCGGCAAGATTGATGCCGCCGCCAAGCGCCAGTCCGAGATAGGCGAAGAAGGCGACGAACAATGAGGCAATCACGCGCGCTCCGGCGCGGCGTGTCATCCTGCTATCGTTCTCTTCGCTATCGGCAGCGCCGAATTCGAACGGGTTCAACGGTTAAAAGGGCCTTCATTCCGTTGCCGGAGCGGATTCCGGCGGTTCAATCATGATATCAGGACGCTGCGCGTCTTCATAGTGCGGCCTGTCATGATGCACTTGCGCCAGTCGGTCAACCATCCCCAGCGCAATTTCCCGCTCTCCCATGATCACCGTATCGGCGCCATATTGCTTGAGCACGTCGACCTCGGCATCGGAATGAGCGCGGGCGACGATCAGGATCGATGGATTGACGGCGCGCGCCTGCTCGGCGGCGCTGCACGCCTCAAAGGTATTCGGAATGGCAATGACCAGGCTGCGGGCGCCGGAAATATTGGCATAGGCCAGAACCTCGGCGGAGGCGGCATTGCCGTAGATCGCCTCGATTCCCTCACTCATGAGATCGCCGATTCGCTTGTCGGAATCTTCGATGACCACGAAGGGTGTACCGGAAGATTTGAGCTTCTCCCCGACGATGCTGCCGACGCGGCCATAGCCGATCAGCACCGCGTGGTCCGTCAGTGTAACGGCGTGCAACTCCTCATCGACATCATGGGCCGCTGGCCGATTGGCGGGGGCAGGTAAGGCTTCGCCCTCCGTCGGCTCTGCCTGCGCGGCCGGTTCGATGCCTTCCGTCATCTCGCCCTGCGGTCTGGTTTCCTGCGTCTTCCGCAACCAGTCGCAAGCAATGAAGACAAGCGGGTTGAGAATGATCGAAATGATCGCCCCGCCAAGGATCAGATCGCGGCCTTCGCCCGGCAGCAGGCCGAGATCGAAACCGAGACCTGCGAGGATGAAGGAGAATTCGCCGATCTGCGCCAGGCTGGCGGAGATGGTCAGGGCCGTGCTCATCGGCTTTCGAAAGGCGAGCACGATGAAAAAGGCGGCGACGGACTTGCCGATGACGATGATGAACACCGTCGCCAGCAGCGGCAGCGGGTTGTCGATGAGGATGTTCGGATCGAACAGCATGCCGACCGAGACGAAGAACAACACGGCGAAGGCATCGCGCAGCGGCAGGCTTTCCTGCGCCGCCCGGTGGCTGAGCTCGCTTTCCGACAGGATCATGCCGGCGAAGAAGGCGCCGAGCGCCAGCGAGACGCCGAAGAGTTTCGCAGCCCCGAATGCAACGCCGAGCGCAATGGCGAGGACACCGAGGCGGAAGAGTTCACGCGAGCCGGTATGGGCGATGCGATGCAGGATCCAGGGAATGATCCGCCGGCCGAAGACCAGCATCAGCCCGACGAAGGCCGCGACCTTCAGCAGCGTCATGCCGATGATCCCGGTGAGTCCGAGATCGAGGCCAAGCAGCCGGTTGAGGCCAGCCGATAGCGGCTCGGCCGCGCCGTGGCCGTTGGCGGAGATGCTGGCGGCAGCCGGGATGAGCACGAGGGCTAGCACCATGGCCAAATCCTCGACGATCAGCCAGCCGACCGCGATTTTGCCGCGTTCGCTCTCGATCAGCCGCCGCTCCTGTAAGGCCTTCAAGAGAACGACCGTCGAGGCGACGGAGAGCGCGAGGCCGAAGACGAGGCTCCCGCCGAGCGGCCAGCCCATCAGTGCGCCAAGCCCCCAGCCGAGCAGGGTGGCGAAGCTGATCTGGACGATCGCGCCGGGAACGGCGATGCCGCGGACCGACAGCAGGTCCTTCAGCGAAAAATGTAGCCCGACCCCGAACATCAACAGGATGACGCCGATTTCGGCGAGTTCCGGCGCAAGGCTCTGGTCGGCAACAAAGCCCGGCGTATGCGGGCCTGCAAGCACGCCCGCAATCAGATAGCCGACGAGCGGCGGCAGTTTGAAGCGGTTGGCAATAGCCCCGAAGATGAATGCCAGCACAAGGCCCATGACGATGGTCGAAATCAGAGGCGTGTCATGCGGCATCGCTGTCCCTCGATACTGGTAATCCCGTATGGCTTATGACATATTTGGTTTAAGTTGACCAATATGAGTGGTTTCAGATTGTGAATCAAGGCCGCAACCTGACGATTCTGACTCCCGCGCTCTGTCGCGCGGCGCGCGGGCTGCTCGACTGGACACAGTTGGATATAGCCGAGAGGGCCGGCGTGTCACGGAGCACCATCCGCGATTACGAAGGCGGGCGCCACGACATTCACCGGGCGACGGAGGCGCAATTGCGCCTAGCCTTCGAAGAGGGCGGGGTCGTTTTCGTGGAAATGCCGGGACTTGGTTGGGGCGTTTGCCTACGGCCGGCTTCCGACCGCGATTAGAGCGCTTTAGCGTTTCACGGATTCGCTTTCGCGCGCTATCCCTTTGTTTTTACGCATTCCGGACGGAAAACCGCTACGCACTTTTCCTGGAATTGCTCTAAGCTTTCGGCGCCAGGCAGCTTGGCGAAAGATGGTAGGCGTAGAGCGTCCTGCCTTTCATGTTGCCGAAATCCGGCGACCAGCTCTTGATGAGTTCCGATTTGCCCGCAATGCAATCGAACGGTTCGTCGTCGATATAGAGCACATCATCGGTCACGGCAGGTGGCAGCGAAAAGTTCTGCTCGTAATAGCTCTTCGGGAAGCCGCCAGAGTTACGGGCGTAGATATGATAGGGCTTGCCCTTCAGCGTATAGAACAAATCGGCGAGAATATCCCGGTTATCGGCGACGATGGTCGACGTATTTGCCTGGGCGGCAATATCAGCGATCTCCAGGCTGACGCCGCTGCGGCCGACATACCGCTTCATGATGAGATCGCCGTTCGGCAGCTTGATGTCATAGGCAAAGACCGTAAGGATCGGCAGCAGGAAGGCGACGACCGAGCCGATGATCAGCGAGACGGCGAGCCCTTTCTTCGTCAGACGGTAGAGCAGCCAGACGGCGAGGATGGTGCCGGCGGAGTAGGCGGTGACCGCCCAATTGGCATAGGCCTTGGCAAACAGCGCTTGCAGCGTAATCAACGCTATGACCGGAATGGACAGCCAGACGAGCAGCTTTTCCCTGTCGTCGCTTTGCCCGCGGATCGTCCGCCATGCCGCCCAAAGCATGCCATAGAAAATGACGGGACCCACGACACCGAATTGCGCGCCGAGGAATCCGAGCGCGCCGAGCAGATGCTTCACCAATCCGCCGCCTTTTCCTTCGCCGTTCCAATGGGCGATGCTTTCGGTATGGCGCACCGTCGCGGCATCATGGGCGAAATTCCACCAGAGATTGGGGGCAACGACGATCGCGCCGGCGATGGCGGCGATGAAAACGTCCCGCCAGGCAATGCGTGCTGAGCGCAGCGTCAGCATGGCGACGCCGACGCCCGGCAGCAGAAAAAGCACCGAATATTTCGTCAGGAAAGCGATCCCGAGGCTGACGCCTAGGATCAGCGCGTCGGTGATCGAGGAGCGCTTGGTAAGGCCGAGAAAGGCCCAGATGGCAATGGTGACGAACAGGATTTGGATCGTGTCCGTCGACATCAGCACGGCCGAAAGAGAAGCCGCCGGCAGGGTGACGAAGATGACGCCGACCCAGGGCTCGATCTCCTCCCCGGCCTCTCCGTCGATCAGGCGCCGCGTCGTGCGCATCAGCATCAGGGCGGTGACGAGATGGAAGAGAGGCGCGGAAACGCGGATCCAGAAGGTCGAGTCCGATCCCGATATCGCATTGAAGAAACGAACGACCCAGGCGATGACTGGCGGCTTGGAATAATAGCCGAAGTCGAGATTTTGGCCCCAGAACCAATATTGCGCCTCGTCGACGAAGAGGTCGGTCTTATTGAAGGCAAGCATTACCACACGCCAAAGCGTGACGCCGAAGATGATTGCAAGAGCAAGCCGCAGTGAAAGTGTCTTGTGGTTCGTTTCGGAATAGGTGGTGTCGGACATCAACAGGTCGATCTCTGTGCCGGGTCGTCAGGCTTCATACGGAACTATCGAGCCCAACGCTAGCTCTCGCTGAGATAACGGCAAAAAGCGCGGCCCGACGCCGCGCATAACCCGCCTTTATTAAAGATTTGTCTCACCTATAGGCGCCTGAGGCCGGATGCTTAGAGTACGCGCGGAGCGATAGTGCTGCGAGCCTCTTCGATGAGACTTAGGAACACGAAGGCAGCAAGCGTCATGCCGGCCGTCAGCGAAGCAGTCAAACCAAGAACAATCATTGCTCTCTCCGTATCGACATCGAAGGTGTCTCTACTTATCGACTTAAAATAGGAAGCTTGCCTGTGACTTGCGGCCACTGCGGTTTTTACTCGAAAAGACCGCCGGCAGAATTCGAACGCGCGACTGTTTAAACCAAAACGGGATAGCTTGCCGGACTTATTAACCTTCAAGCAAGGAATTAACCATAAACATTGGACTAGCACGTCGGAATGGGAAAACTGTCACTCGTTCTCACCAGGCATGAAGCCGCCCCGTCGTACCGGGTCAGATCCGGTATCCATGTCATCAAACGGTCCGAACAGGCTTTGATGAACGAGCGAGCTTCAGCGTCCCGGTCAATGAACCGGCGGCGGCGTGCACCTGTCCTCGTCTCTTCATCGCGTCTGAACCGGATCACCAATGGTTTCGCCGGCGTTGCTTACGCCCGGCAGTTCGGTGGGGACGATTTTGGCGCAGGATTCGCCGTCAGATCAGGCAGGACGGGCGCAGGCGGGCAGCCTTCGCGACCGCTTGCGTTTTGCTGGTCTCGATGCCGAGCAATGCGAAATCGTGCGCCGCAACCGGCCGATGCTGGATGCGCATCTGAAGGCTGGCCTGCGCGATCTCTTCCACCGCCTCCAGACATTTCCCGACGCCGCACGCAATTTTAACAGCGAGAGCCAGCTCGAACGGCTGCAGGACCTGCAATCCTCGCATTGGGGCGTACTGACGGACGCCCGTTTCGACAGCCTCTACGCCGAGCGCGTCAAGGTACTCTCCGATACTGAAAGCAAGATGGGGCTTGATCCGCGCTGGCACGTCGCCGGCCACGGCGTTGTCCTGGAGCATATTCTTGCCGGCCTCGTCGAGGAGTTGGGCAGCCGCGCCATCCTGCCCGGTACCAAGCGCCGCGCCCGTGAACTCAGCGAGCTGATCACGGCTGCCGTCCGCCTCGTCATGGTAGATGTCGAAATCGCCGTGTCGCTGCGCTTCAACGAGCTGCGGCTCAACCATCAGCGGGCGCTTGCCGAACAGCGGAGCTCCGATCATGCCGAAGCCGCCGGACTCTTTGCCGATGTCATTCGCAGCCTCGCAGAACGCGATCTGACTGCCCGCCTGCCTGTGGATGGTCCGGAAGCCTATGCCGAGCTGGCGCAGACGCTGAATGCCGCTCTGGACGACATCCAGAAGCAATTCGCGACATTATCCGGCAGGGTGCAGGCGGCCGATGCGGCCACGGATGCGCTCGTACGCGATTCCCGCTTCCTCGCTCAGAATTCCATGGAGCAATCCCAAGGGCTCGCCGCGTCGGCAAAGCAGCTCGCCGAACTGGCCGATCAGGTTCGCAGCAATGCGGCGAGCACCCGGTCTGCCGAGCGCGCCGCCGCCTCCACCCGTGTTGCGGCCGAAGACAGCGGCCGGGTCGTCGGCCAGGCGATTTCGGCGATGGCCGATATCGAAACGTCGGCGGAAAAGATCGGGCAGATCATCGGCGTCATCGACGAGATCGCATTCCAAACCAATCTGCTGGCGCTCAACGCCGGTATCGAAGCGGCGCGCGCCGGCGACAGCGGCCGCGGCTTTGCGGTCGTCGCCCAGGAAGTCCGCGCGCTTGCCCAACGTTCCGCCGATGCCGCCCGCGAGATCAAGGTGCTGGTGACAGGCACCAAGGCGCAGGTGGATGCCGGCGTACAGATGGTCGGCCGCACGCAGGAGGCGATCGGCGGCATCGTCCGCCAGGTGACCGATATCAACGAAGCCATTTCCGGCATTGCAGCCGCCACCGATGAACAGGCCGCCGGCTTGCGCACGGTCACGGCGGACATCGGCGGCTTCGGCGAACGTGCCGCTGCCAACGAAAGCCTTGCCCTTCGCTCAAATGAAGGTGCCGATCATCTTCATACCGTCATCCTGGAGCTTGGCCAGACGATCCGCGAATTCCGCCTCGAGCGCGAGCGCCGCCAGGCGGTTGCGCCGCGCCCGACGGCTGCCGCCCAACGCTTGCCGGTCGCTCGGCACCGGGAAGGGGCTACCAGCCATGATGAGGGCAGTGCCGACGAATTCGATGTTCCGCTTCGCAGGGTCGGTTTCGGAGGCGAACGGAATGCTTACTGACATCTCTGTTTTATGCGCATGCGGGCTGTGGAACCCAATTTCAGGCAACAAGGAATAAAGCGATGCCGAGCAGGAAGGGCGAAAAGACAATCAGTCTGGCTGCGGTGCTGGACCTCAATGAAGCCTCGACGCTTCGCGGCAAGTTGGTGGGGCTGCGCGGCAGCAATGTCGTGATCGATGCATCCGGCGTCGAGAGGATCGGGGCCTTGTGCGTCCAGGTCATCATGGCTGCCGCCAAGACTTGGGATGAAGACAAGCTGTCCTTCACCTTTTCGAAGGTGTCGGATGCATTTCAAAAAACGATGCAGTTGATCGGCGTCGACATCGATCACCTGCTTGCCAAGGAGATCCGGCAATGAAGAAAAAAGTACTGACCGTGGATGATTCACGGACCATTCGAAACATGCTTCTCGTCACCCTCAACAACGCCGGCTTCGAGACCATTCAGGCCGAAGACGGTGTCGAAGGTCTCGAGGTTTTGGAAGAAGCCAATCCCGATGTGATCGTCACGGACATCAACATGCCGCGCCTTGACGGCTTCGGCTTCATCGAGGGCGTGCGCCGCAACGACAAGTACCGGGCCATTCCGATCCTGGTGCTGACGACCGAAAGCGACGCCGAAAAGAAGAACCGTGCCCGCCAGGCCGGGGCGACGGGTTGGATCGTCAAGCCCTTCGATCCCGCCAAGCTGATCGATGCCATCGAGCGTGTAACCGCTTAAACAGGATCTGTTCCTATGGATATGAACGAAATCAAAGAGATTTTTTTCCAGGAGTGCGAGGAGCAGCTCGCCGAACTGGAATCCGGTCTCCTGAAAATGAATGATGGCGACCGGGATCCGGAAACCGTCAACGCCGTCTTCCGTGCCGTTCATTCCATCAAGGGTGGGGCAGGGGCCTTCGGTCTGGACGACCTTGTGTCCTTTGCCCATGTCTTCGAGACGACGCTCGATTGTGTTCGATCCAACAAGCTGGAGCCGACCCAGGATGTCCTGAAGGTCATGCTCAAGGCCGCCGATGTGCTGGCGGACCTCACCAACGCCGCCCGTGATGGCGGCAGCGTCGACCAGGCCCGCAGCAAGGGACTGGTCAAGGAACTGGAAGCGCTGGCCCACGGCGAATTGCCATCGGCATCGACAGCCGCTGAGGCCGCGCCGAAGCCGGTGAAGGCCGCAGCGCCCGCCCCGGCCCCCACCCCAGTCAAAGCCGCACCCGCTCCCACGGATGACAGCGGTTTTCAGCCGATCCCCTTCAGCTTCGACGATCATTTCGGTGGCGACGAAGCGTCTTCGAGCATGCCGGAATACGAAGTCAGCTTCAAGCCGCGTTCCGACCTCTACGCCAAGGGCAACGATGCGACGCTGCTGCTGCGCGATCTCTCGCGCGTCGGCGAGATGAGCATCCATTGCAACATGGACGCCCTGCCGGGCCTCGATCAGCTCGACCCCGAGGGCGCCTATTTCAAGTGGACGATCTCAGTCAGAACGGACAAGGGCGAAGACGCCATCCGCACGGTCTTCGAATTCGCCGAATGGGATTGCGAGCTCGATATCCGGCTGGTCGAAGATGCCGCTGTCGGTGGCGATGAAGAATTGCCGATGGTTCCCGTGCCCTTCGATCTCTCCGTTCTCGACGGCGACGAGCCGGCTGTGGAAGCGGCTGCTGAAGCGCCGAGGCCGAAAAGCGATGCCGCCGCCGCTGTTGCCGCCGCCGAAACGGCAAGCAATGTCACGCAGCTTGCCTCTGCTGCCGCTCGTGTCGAAAAGAAGGAAGCTGCGGCAGCCGCCGCCGCTGCCGCTGCCAACGCCGCCGCGCAGAACAATGCCGCCGCCGCCGGCCAGACCATCCGCGTCGATCTCGACCGCGTCGACCGTCTGATCAACCTCGTCGGCGAGCTTGTCATCAACCAGGCGATGCTGTCGCAAAGCGTCATTGAGAATGACAACAACGGCGCATCCTCGATCAATATGGGCCTCGAAGAGCTGCAGCAGCTCACCCGTGAGATCCAGGACAGCGTCATGGCGATCCGCGCGCAGCCGGTGAAGCCGGTCTTCCAGCGCATGTCGCGTATCGTCCGTGAAATCGCCGACATGACCGGCAAGTCGATCCGCCTGATCACCGAAGGTGAAAACACCGAAGTCGACAAGACGGTCATCGACAAGCTGGCCGAGCCGCTGACCCATATGATCCGCAACGCCGTCGACCACGGCGTCGAAACACCGGAAAAGCGTACGGCGCTCGGCAAGAACCCGGAAGGCACGGTTCGCCTGACCGCAAAGCACCGCTCCGGCCGCATCCTGATCGAACTCGCCGACGATGGCGCCGGCATCAACCGCGAAAAGGTGCGGCAGAAGGCCATCGACAACGATCTCATCCCCGCCGATGCCAACCTCTCGGACGAGGAAATCGACAACCTGATCTTCCTGCCCGGCTTCTCGACAGCCGATAAGATTTCCGACATTTCCGGCCGCGGCGTCGGCATGGACGTCGTCAAGCGCTCGATCCAGGCACTCGGTGGCCGCATCAATATCAGCTCCAAGCCGGGACACGGCTCGGTCTTCACCATGAGCCTGCCGCTGACGCTTGCCGTCCTCGACGGCATGGTGGTCACAGTGGCCGGCCAGACGCTGGTCGTGCCGCTCACCGCCATAGTCGAAACCCTGCAGCCGGAAGCCGCCGCGATCCATTCCTTCGGCGCCAACCACCGCCTGATCTCGATCCGCAACAGCTTCTGCCCGCTGGTCGATGTCGGCCGCATCCTGAACTTCCGCGCCACGCAGGCCAATCCGGTCGACGGTGTCGCGCTGCTGGTGGAATCGGAAGGCGGCGGACAGCGCGCTCTGATGGTCGATGCCATCCAGGGCCAGCGCCAGGTCGTCATCAAGAGCCTCGAAGCGAACTACACGCATGTGCCCGGTATTGCCGCTGCGACCATCCTTGGTGATGGGCGCGTCGCTCTCATCCTTGATGTTGATGCTGTGGTCGGAGCCTCCCGCGGGCAATCGCTGAAGGCTGAAATGTCATACGCAGCAGCAGGTTAAGCCTATGTCATACGCCGTCAAGAACCTGACCCAGGGAGCCCGTGAGCTGATCGCCTTCCGCATCGGCGATCAGGAATTCTGCGTCGATATCATGTCGGTCCGTGAAATCCGCGGCTGGACGCGGGCGACGGCTATGCCGCATGCGCCGGCTCATGTCCTCGGCATTATCAACCTGCGCGGCGCTGTCTTGCCGATCGTCGATCTCTCGGCCCGTCTTGGCATGAAACGCGCCGAGCCGACCGCACGCCATGTGATCATCGTGGCGCAGGTCAAGCGCAAGGTGGTCGGCCTGCTGGTCGACGCCGTGTCCGATATTCTGACGGTTACCGACGACAATATTCAGCCGACGCCGGAAATTTCTTCCGACTATGAGCGGCAGTTCGCGCGCGGCATCCTGGCGATCGACTGCCGTATGATCTGCCTTATCGAACTCGAAACCCTGTTCCCGGACAGCGAAAGCGAAGCTGCATGAGCATTATGGGAGCGACAGATTTCAGGGCATCCCCGGACGAGGTGCTGGCCAGCGGCGAATATCCGCTGACGAGGCGCGATCTTTCCGAAATTGCCGCCATGATCTACTCGGACGCCGGAATTTCTCTCAACGAGACCAAAGCCTCGCTGGTCTATTCGCGGCTGTCGAAGCATATCCGCGCACTGGGCTTGCCGGGCTTTCGCGATTATTGCGTGCTGGTCTCCTCGCCGGCGGGGGCTGCGGCGCGGCGCGAGATGCTGTCGCATCTGACGACGAATTTCACCCGCTTTTTCCGCGAGAACCATCATTTCGACCATCTGCGCGACGAGGTTCTCCCTGGGCTTCTGGCGCGCGCCAAAAGCGGCGGCCGCGTTCGCATCTGGTCGGCAGCCTGTTCCGACGGGCAGGAGCCCTATTCCATAGCGCTCACGGTTTTGTCGCTGCTGCCCAATGCCGCCGAATTCGATTTCAAGATCCTGGCGACGGATATCGATCCGAAGATCCTCGGCCTCGCTCGCGCCGGCGCCTATGACGAGACATCGCTGGAAACGGTTTCGCCCGCCATGCGCAAGCAATGGTTCCAGGAAGTCGACATCCAGGGGCGCCGCAAGTTTCAGATCGACGATCGCGTCAAGCGGCTGATCACCTTCAACGAACTGAACCTGATGGCGCAATGGCCGTTCAAGGGCATGTTCGACGTCATCTTCTGCCGCAACGTCGTCATCTATTTCGACGAGCCGACGCAGACGAAGATCTGGTCGCGCTTTGCCGGTCTGCTGCCGGAGAACGGCCATCTCTATATTGGCCATTCCGAGCGCGTCTCGGGCGAAGCCAAGCACGTTTTCGACAATATCGGCATTACCACTTATCGCCGTGTTGCCACTTCGACCGGGAGGAAAGTATGAGCGCCGCCGCCCGTGTTCTCGTCGTCGATGACTCCGCAACCATGCGGGGCCTGATCACCGCTGTCCTGCGCTCCGATCCGGAGGTCGATGTCATCGGCCAGGCCGGCGATGCAATGGAAGCGCGCGCGGCGATCAAGGCGCTCAATCCCGACGTGGTGACACTCGACATCGAGATGCCGAACATGAACGGCCTCGATTTCCTCGAAAAAATCATGACGCTGAGACCCATGCCGGTCATCATGGTCTCGACCATGACGCACCGCGGCGCTGAGGCGACCCTGGCGGCCCTCGAAATCGGCGCGTTCGATTGCGTCGGCAAGCCTGCTCCGGGCGAGCCGCGCCCGTTCGGCGATCTGGCGGAAAAGGTGAAGGCAGCAGCCCGTTCGCAGCGCCAATATTCCAAGCCCGCCGCAAACCATACTCCGCCGCCAGCAGTCGCCGACTTCCGCGTCGGCCGCAAGATCGTCGCAATCGGCTCGTCCACCGGCGGCGTCGAGGCATTGATCGCGGTCCTGCAGAAATTCCCGGCCAATTGCCCGCCGACCGTCATTACCCAACACATGCCGCCAAGCTTTACCCGCAGCTTCGCCGAACGGCTTAACCGTCTCTGCGCACCCGTGGTGCAGGAGGCGACCGATGGCGCGCGTCTGGAAATCGGCAAGATCTATCTGGCACCGGGCGGCGATCGGCATTTGCAGGTCGCCAACGCATCGGCGCCCCATTGCCGCCTGATCGACCGCGGGCCTGTCAACGGCCATCGTCCTTCCGTCGACGTGCTCTTCGATTCGGTCGCCGAGCTCGCCGGCCGCAATGCAGTCGGCGTCATCCTGACCGGCATGGGCCGCGACGGCGCCGCCGGCCTTCTCAAGATGCGCCATGCCGGCGCACGGACGATCGGCCAGAACGAAAAGACCTGCGTGGTCTACGGAATGCCGAGGGTCGCATTCGAACTCGGTGCAGTCGAGCAGCAGGTTCCGCTGAACGCCATTGGCGAGGAAATATTGAAAGTAACAGCCGCCCGCAAGGAAGGGAGCGAATAATGTCTCTAGCGGAGAAAATCAAAGTTCTGATCGTCGACGATCAGGTCACCAGCCGTCTGTTGTTGAGCGACGCGCTGACGCAACTGGGCTTCAAGCAGATCACTTCTGCCGGTGACGGCGAGCAGGGCATGAAGATCATGGAGCAGCAGCCGCATCATCTGGTGATTTCCGACTTCAACATGCCGAAGATGGATGGTCTCGGCCTGCTGCAGGCCGTGCGCACCAATCCTACGACGAAGAAAGCGGCCTTCATCATCCTGACAGCGCAGGGCGACCGTGCGCTGGTGCAGAAGGCCGCCCAGCTCGGCGCCAACAACGTTCTCGCCAAGCCCTTCACCATTGAAAAGATGAAAGCGGCGATCGAGGCCGTGTTCGGAGCATTGAAATGATCGTCGAGGGTGCTGCCCGTCGCGTGCACATCATTCAGGGCGAGTACAAGGTCATCAACGACCCGGACGTGGTGCTGTCGACCATTCTGGGCTCGTGCGTGGCGGCGTGCTTGCGCGATCCGATCGCGGGCGTCGGCGGCATGAACCATTTCCTGCTGCCGGGGACGGCCGCTTCGCCGACGAGCGGTGGCGACGCGACGCGTTACGGCGTGCATCTGATGGAGCTTCTGATCAACGGTCTCCTGAAGCAGGGCGCGCGTCGTGACCGGCTGGAGGCCAAGGTCTTTGGCGGCGCAAAAACGATTGCCACCTTCTCCAATGTCGGCGAACAGAACGCCGCCTTCGCCATGCAGTTCCTGAGGGATGAAGGCATTCCGGTCGTCGGCTCCAGCACCGGCGGCGAGCATGGACGCAAGATCGAATACTGGCCGATCTCCGGCCGTGCCCGGCAATACCCGTTGACCGGCGCCGAAACGCAGAAGACCGTGGCTCTGGAACAGCGCCCTGTTGCCGCCCCGAAGCCGGTCGACAACACGATCGAATTTTTCTGATCAACGAGGACTACCTGATGACCACCATGCCGCGTGCCGAAGCATCCGCCATGCAGGAAGCGCTCCCAGCCATCCTCATGCGTATCGTCTCGGAATTGCACGACGTCGCCTACCTGATCGAGCGCATCGAACCGCAACTGCTCGATCTCGGTGGCATCAACGTGTTGGAATCGCCCGATTCCATGAAGGTTATGCAGGGCATCGATCTTGCCGTGCAGAAGACGCGGGGCATTGCCGAGTTCATCGACACGATCACCGGCGGCATGCCTGAGGGCTGGATGGTCGATGTTGCTACGGCGCTGAGCCTGGTCAAGCTGGCCGAAATGCAGAAGGCTCTCGGCGGCAGCGGCCGCCACGGACACTCCCAACCCTTGGCCAAGGCCGCCGGCGATTTCGATTTCTTCTGACGGGAAGCGCCGGCGCCTGATATTGTTTTTCTTATATTATCTCGGATAAATTTTTCGAGTTCTTCATTTTTCCTGCCCCGGACGAAACGCTCGCACAAGTTTCGATTTCTATCTTCGCTGCAGGGCACAAAGCCATCAGGTCTTTGACGAATCGTGCGAGAACAGAATGAATCTGTTAAATCAATTAGTTCCCTTGTTCAGGAATCTGCAGAACCTGGGGAGGACACGCCTGCTGATCATGGCGGGCGTCGGCGTCGTTTCCATGGCGTTGATTCTGTTTGCAGCCCTTTACGTCAATAAACCTGCCCAGGAAACGCTCTATGTTGGCCTGGATGCAACCGATCTGAACCAGATCAGCATTGCGCTTGCCGAAGCCAATATCGGTTTCCAGGTGGGCACGGATGGCACCAGCCTGACCGTGCCGGCCGGCATGACCGGCAAGGCGCGCCTGCTGCTCGCCGAGCGTGGCCTGCCGAACAGCACCAATGCCGGCTATGAGCTCTTCGACAATGTCGGCTCTCTCGGCTTGACCTCCTTCATGCAGGAAGTGACCCGCGTGCGCGCGCTCGAAGGCGAAATCTCTCGCACGATCACGTCGATCTCGGGCATCAGCGCGGCACGAGTCCACATCGTCATGCAGGATGTCGGCAACTTCCGAAAAGCGGACCAGAAACCGACGGCCTCGGTCATGATCCGAGCGAACGCCGAAGCGGCGCGCAAGTCGGCCCAGGCCATCCGTCATCTCGTCGCCTCTGCCGTGCCCGGCCTGGAGGTCGACGATGTTACGATTCTCGATTCCACCGGCCAATTGCTCGCCTCGGGCGATGATCCGAGCAACGGCGCGCTGAACCGCAATCTCGGCATCGTGCAGAATGTTCAGGACGAGGTCGAATCGAATATCAACAAGGCGCTTGCGCCGTTTCTCGGAATGGACAATTTCCGCTCCAGCGTAACGGCGCAGCTCAATACCGACAGCCAGCAGGTGCAGGAAACTACCTACGATCCGGATTCGAAGGTCGAGCGCTCGGTTCGCACCACCAAGGAAGCGCAGAAATCGCAGCAGCGCCAGTCGGATACGGCAGCAACCGTTGAGCAGAACATTCCGCAGGCTGCTCCGCAGGCCGGTGGCGGCGGACCGACATCGAACGATCAGTCCGACAAGCGCGAAGAACAGACCAACTACGAAATCAACAGCAAGACGACCGCCACGACCCGCAACAGCTATAGGGTCGAGAAGCTTTCGGTGGCGGTGGTGGTCAACAAGGGTCGCATCGCCCAGATGGTCGGTCAGCCGGCCGATCAGGCAAAGGTCGACGCTTATATCGCCGAGATGCAGAAGATTGTCGCGACTGCCGCCGGGCTCGACACCAGCCGTGGTGACGTTGTCACTGTCAATGCGATGGACTTCCTCGACAATCAGCTTCTCGACGACACCTCTTCGGGCTTCAGCATCATGGATATGCTGAGCCGCAATATGGCCGGCATCATCAATTCGGCTGCCTTCGTTGCGGTTGCCTTCCTCATCGTCTGGATGGGCTTCCGTCCGCTGATCCGCTCGCTCGGCGGCGGCGCCGCTGGTGGCGCGGCTCTGCCGGAAGCGGCGGGCCTGGAATTGCCGGATTTCGCTCCTGCCGTCGGTGGGCCGGGCGCCGCGCTGATGGACGGCTTCGGCTCGGACTTCGGCTTCGACAGTACAGACGATCTGCTGACGATGGGCGAAGACGGCGGCACCTTCAATCGCCGTGTCAAGGAAGGGCCGGAACGTCGCCTCTCGCGTATGGTGGAAATCAGCGAGGAACGCGCCGCCAAGATCCTCAGAAAATGGGCCGTCGACAACGCTGCTTGATAAGAGGACCGGGAGATGCTCCCGGTCTTTTCATGCGATCGGAAGGGGAGCGCTTGATCAGGCCAACTTTGGGTTTCGCAAACGTTTCACGCGGTTCAGCCGGACGAATTCGAGTGACCGTAGGTGTTGGCAAGATCTCGCCGGTTCGGAAATTTCATTGCTGGGTAGAAAGAATCGACTTACAATCATCATACCTATTCGAAATTGCGCCGAAGCGGCGCGAATCAGACCATGGAGTCCGTGTTCGGTAATTCGGAGAATTTTGGAGATGCCGATATGCGGAGAAATCAGTCTATAGTTGGTTGATTGCGATTTAGGCGATTCGCGCCAATGCGATTGCCCAAATCGAATTTATATATTAGCGCATTTAGCGCGTCCTGCGTCCGCAGAGAGTCGTGGGAGACGTAGTAACAAGTTGAGTTGGCGCAGACGCCTGTTTGAAGATCGATGCCATCTTCGAGGTTATGCGCCGGGTCCAGACCGAGCAATGCTCACGTTGGTGTTCGAGCGCCTGACAGCGGCAGGAAATGCAAAAAATGGACATGCAGATATTGCAGGGGAGCAAGGGCGACAAGGATATGCGATTGGCCGCGTCCGCCAATACCATGTCGCGCGACCAGCTCATTCAGCAGTTGAGCGCCCTTGCCGGCTCGGCCTATCTCCAATCCGGTCTGCGCGTGCTGACGGACTATGTCGGCGCTTCCCACTATCTTCTGGCGCGCTGCGACCTGATCCAGGAGAGCGGTCTCGATTTCGTCGTATCCTCCGATTGGCCTTTCGATCTTGTCCGGCGTCTCGCTTCCGAACTCACAAGCGGCTACGGCCGCACGAGCGAATTTGAAAAGTGCATGTCGCTGTTCCAGCCGAATTTTGCATTCCTGCCAGACGATGTTGAGTTGCCGGAAGGCGTCAGCCGCCAATATTGCTCACTGACCTTCAATGTCGGGCGTACGCGCTTCTCGCTGATGCTGCTTGCCCGTGACGGCCTTTTGCTGTCGCCCGAGCGGCTGCGTGACGTTGGATTGCTGTCGGGCTACTTTGCGAGCTTCACCCGCTGCATGGAAGGCAAGTCCGAGCGCGATTTCGATCTCACCGAGCGCGAGCTTGAATGCTTGTTCTGGATTGCGGAGGGCAAGACGAGCGACGAGATCGCCATGATCCTCGGCATCTCGAGAAACACCATCAACAACTATATTACCAGCGTGATGCGCAAAACCGCGACCAAGACGCGATCGGAAGCGATCGCCTTTGCTGTTAGAAACAACCTCGTTTGAAGGGTCGATGGATGCGATATCAGCCGGTTAGGACGACGGACGCGCCAAGCGAAGCAAGGCTCGGCCGTTCGCATCGGATATCGAGCCGTTCTGATCTCTTCCCCAAACTGGTGTCGATGCAGAAGTTGATCGACGCGCAGAATTTTGCCGTCTATCGCCTCAGCGGCTCCGGCCTGCCAAGCAAGCAGCGCCTGGTCTGCGAGCTGGAAAACTGGGGCTCGACCAATACCGTCCTCAACAAGGCCTTCGTGGAAGCCTATGGCGAGGCGATGATCGAGCATATCGAAAAGTCGCTGCTGCCGCTGATGTGGAACGGCCGCGATGGCGACAGCACCGCCGAGACGCCCGATTT
Organism: Rhizobium leucaenae USDA 9039; assembly: GCF_000426285.1. Lineage (GTDB taxonomy): Bacteria > Pseudomonadota > Alphaproteobacteria > Rhizobiales > Rhizobiaceae > Rhizobium > Rhizobium leucaenae. The sequence continues at coordinate 374,821 of NZ_AUFB01000003.1, forward strand.
TGCCTCGTTCACCCAGCGCCTGAAACCGCATCTCCTGCCTTTTGCCGGCGTCGCCTTTCCGGTGCGTCTGGGATCGGTCGGCAACGGCTATGTCGTGTTCGCCGCGAAATTCATGGATTTGACGAGCGATATGATCGTCGAGCTGCATGGTCGTAGCTGCCAGATCATGATGGATCTCCTGTCGCTCGACGAACGTCGATCGCCGGCCGCCGAAGCGCTGAGCGAACGCGAAATCGCCTGCCTGCAGCTTGCCGGCGATGGCCGGATCAGTGAGGAAATAGCCGAAAAGCTGGGATTGTCGGTGCATACCGTCAACGCCTATCTCGGCTCGGCGACAATCAAGCTCGACAGCGTCAACCGTATCCAGGCAATCGCGAAAGCGATCCGCTTCGGTTACATCAGCTAGAGCGCGGTCGCGTTCACGGGACGCACAAAGGCCGGCCCAGGTCTCTTAAATCTACACATTTTATCCGCCACATATGTTTCATGGCGGATAAGATCTCCCCCAAATTGTGGAAATGCGGAGTGAGGGTGCGGTTCTGCGCATTTCTGAAAAGCAGAACCGCTGGAACGCCGAGATGGCTCGGCCGACTTTCTTTTTAAAACTTGGGATGGTTTGAGCCTATTTCAGGCTGCGTGCGTCGTGCCGATCGCGTAGCGGGCGTCCCGCAGGCTGCGGGCGAGAAGCGCGGTGTTTTCGTCCGGATCGGCCGAGGCCTTGTCGAAGGCGATATGGTTGATCTCGATGCCGGCATGATGTTCGGCGAGCGCGAGCTTGGCATAGACGGTAACGCCGCGCGGTTTGATTTCGAGGTCGATGGTGACTTCCGCCGGCCCGCCCCATTCGAGCTTGTAGTCGCCCCCGAGGCCGAAATTGACCGTGCCCGGATGGAAATAAAGCTCCGCCGCCGAAGCCACGAGGTCGGCGAGATTGCCATAGCGCTCGAAGCGCAGCAGCGAGATCAGATCGGCCGCGTCGAGAAGCCGCAATTCGCTGGCGACCGGGCTGATGGCCTCAGCCAGAATTTGTTCACGTTGGGCAGAGTAGGGGGATTTTTTCATTCGATTTATCGTACCCGTTTTCTATTCGACTGCGCGGCATAGATCCGATGAATCAGTTCTGCGACGGCCTTGTAAAATACTGACGGGATGACACTATCTACCGAGACTTGCGCAAACATGGAGCGCGCGAGTGGCGGGTCTTCGAAGACGGGAATGCCGTTTGCCTCGGCGATCTCCCTTATTTTGAGGGCGATGAGGTCCTGTCCCTTGGCGACGACGACCGGCGCATCGTTTTCTTCCCGGACATAGCGCAGCGCTACGGCAAAGTGGGTCGGATTGGCGATGACCAGAGTGGCGCGGGGCACCTGCTTCATCATGCGCCGGCGGGCACGGTCGCGGGCAATCGAGCGTTGGCGCGATTTAACGATCGGGTCGCCCTGGGATTGCTTGAACTCTTCCTTGACCTCCTGCTTCGTCATTTTCAACTGATCGACCCAATGGAAACGGGTCCAGAGCACGTCGCCGATGGCGACGATGGCAGTTGCCAAAAGCACGATGGTCAGAATTCTCTGGATGATGGTCGACAGCCGCACGAAGATCGTCTGCGGATCGGAAACCAGCGAATCGATTGCGTGGAAGAACTGGCCGCGCAGCACGAAGAACATGATGACGCCGACCACGAAGATCTTGGCAAGCGACTTGCCGAATTCGACAAGGCCCGAGGTACTGAAGATTCGGCCCCAGCCGGCCACCGGCGATATGCGGGAAAACTGCGGCTGGATGCGGTCGAGAACGGGTGTCGGCAGGTTCTGGAACAGCGAGGAACCGATACCGAAGGCGAAGAACAGTACGACGGCGGGCAGCAGCAGGTTACCAACTTCCCAGCCGATGCGGATGAAGAGGGAAATGACGTCCGGCCCAGTATCGAGTCGCCACTGATCGGGTTTTTCGAAGAGATCGCGCAGCACCTCGCCCATGCGCCCCATGCGCGCCGGCAGGAAGAAGGTGACGTAGATGACGGTCGCGAGCATCGATGCGAAGAGCGTTGCTTCCCTGGAGTGAGGCACATTGCCCTTCTCCATGGTGTCGCGGAGTTTTTTCTCCGTCGGTTTTTCTGTTTTACTGTCCTTGTCTTCGTCAGCCAAAGCAGCCGTCCTTCATGAAACGGAAAGAGGCCGTGCATCATGCACGGCCTTGTTCTGAACAGTCTAAGACGATTTAGGTGAGTCGCGCTGAGGTCACGCGGCTTCTTCCACAGGCGTCTTGTCTTTTGCCTTGAGTTCGATCTGGCCGGAATTGGAAAGCCGGATGGCTTCCTGGGCGATGGCGCGCCGCGCGATGGCGATTTCGCGTGGATTGATGCCGGTATTGCCCATCTGCAGGTCGGATTCGATCATGCGGCGCTGGCGCGGGCTGATCGAACTGAGCACGATCTCGCGAATCTCGGACGACGAGCCGCGCAGCGCCATGGTGAGAATGTCGGCTGCAATGTCGTTGAGCAGCATGACGCGGCTCGGCTGCGGCATGAGCGTAAGGTCGTCGAAGAGGAAGATCTTCGGGCGTACCTTGTCGACCGATTCCTTGTTGAGCGTTTCCAGCGAAGTGAGCAGCGTGTCGACCTGCGGCTTGTCCAGCTCGTTCATCAGCTCCGCCACCTTGGTCGAGCCGGAAGCATTGCGTTCGGCATCGATTTCGGCCATCAGCCCCAGCACGCGGTTTTCGATGATCTGCGCCGCTTTCGGGCTGACATCCTTGAGGTTGACGGTGCGGTTCATGATGTCGGCGCGTTGCGCCTCCGGCAGTTGCAGCAGAACCTTGGCGCCGAAGGAGGATGGCATCATCGACAGGACATAGGCGATGGTTTGCGGATGTTCGCGCAGGAAGAACTTGGCGACGAAGGTCGGGTCCGCCTCGCCGAGGCGATCCCAGATCGAGGTCTCGTAAGCCTTGAAAGCCGTGCGCCGGCCGAGAAGGCTGTCGACCTCATCGGGTGTCAGGCCTTCTTCGAGGATGCTTTCGATCGCCTTGGCGTTGTCCATCAGACCCGCGCCTTCGGTGAAGAGATCCTCGAACTCCGCGACAAGCTGAGCCAGTTCGTCCGGCGGAATCAGCCTCAGCGATTGCGCGGACGCGATGATGAGCTGCAATTCATGCTGCGTAAAATACTTCAGCAGCCGCCCCGCCACCTGTTTTCCCATGGCAAGAAGAACGGCTGCGGCTTTTTCAGCCTGAGTTAACGGTTTCTCGGCAATCGCACCGCTGAAATCGTCAAAGTCCATCATGGTCTTCGTCTCCGTCCCAAACCGGGAGTGGGCTTATCCTGAACCGGGTTCAGGTTTTCTTTGTATTCGATACTTCAATAAGCTTGATGCCGAACCGGGTGTCGTCATGTTCCAGCACGGTAATTTCGCCCCGGCCGATTCTGCGGCCGTTGACAGTGATTTCGACGGGCTCGCCGATCTTCTTGTCGAGGGCGATAATCGCGCCTTCGGTCAGGTTCATCAGGCCGGAGACCTGCATGCGGCTGCTGCCGAGCACGATCTGAACGTCGATCGGGATGTCCATGATCAGATCGAGATTGGCGGTCAGCGCGCTTCCCGGAGCGGCCGGTTCGGCAAAGGAGGAGCCGCCGAAATCGCCGCCGCCGAAGGTGGAGCCTGCGCTGTCGTCGCCGAAATCGCCACCGAAGGCGGAAAGATCCGTGCCCGGCTCGGCCCCGAATGTATCGGCACCGAAGTCTGGCATGCCACCGTCGGTGTCTTTCTTCAACACGCCGCGCAGGCCGTCGATGGCCTCGTCCAATGCGGCGTCGCTGTTTTCCACTTCCAGCGATTCCTCGCTGCTTTTCTGTGTCGTCTTCCTAACCATGAAATCACTATTCCAGTTGAAACTTGCCTCAAGCTGCCGTGGGTAGGCGAGCCACCCGCCAGCCGGTCAATTCATCAGGTGTCGAAGAAGCTCGTCGTCGGAATTCACATTATCCTTGACGCGCACCGTGTAATTTTCGCCCGAGCGGCCGAATTCGCAGATGTAGAGGTCCTTGCTGTTGGCGCTGACCTCGACGCGGACATCACCCGCATCCATGAAGGGAATGACGTCGCCGACCGCGAGCCTGGAAATCGTGTTCAGCGTCAGGGATTGCAGCCGGATCCGGGCCTCCAGCGTCACCTGCGAGCGACGCACCTGCTCGCTGAGCTGCTCCGTCCATGCTTCCGATGCGGCGGATGGGTTCTTCGCCCGCGGTGCGCTGACCACGGTGCGCAGCAGAACCTGCTGCGGGATGATGACGACGATTTCCGAAACGGTCTTGCCGAGAGAGATCATCATGGTGATGGCAGCGGCGAATTCATCTGCCTGGTCGGCAACCGGCTTCGGGCGGTTCTCGATATTGTACGGCGGGTCCAGATAAGGTTCGAAACCACCGGCCGCGTTGACGGCAGAGCGCAGCACGTTGGCGATCTTGTCGAATACCATGACCGCAAGATCGAGCTCGATCGTCGACAGCGGCCGCGGAACGGGCGCCTCGATGCTCTCAGGCAGCGCACCCAGCATGTGCTCCATAAGGGTCATGATGAAGCCCGAGCCGCAGCCGAGAACGAACTTCGGTGCCCAGTTGCGCAGAGATCCATTCGCAAGCGCATAATTGCCGCCAAGGCCGGCGATGAGATCGTTCATCAGTCCCGATCGGCAGCCGGCATAGGCGATGGACACGTCGAGACCGGTTTCGGTCTTGATGAAGTCGGGGAGAAATTCGCCGTAGACCTGGCCGAAGGCGGCGGCGAGCTTTCCAACGGTTGCCTGGTCGCCGAGGCCACCGGTCAGCTTGGCAAACAGGGCGCGATCCATCGACTGTACCTTGGCTGGTGATTGCTGGCTCATGATCGTCAGGCCGCCTTGCTCTCACCGCCGGGATTCATCATTTCCTGCTCGACGGCATCGATCGACGGCCGTTCGTAGGAGGAGATGGTCTTGCGGCCATATTCGAGCGCCACCTGCGGTACCGAGCCATTCATGTAGGCGAGCAACGTCTGCTTCACGATCACGTAGAGGCGATGCTGCTTGTTGCGAACGATCTTGATCTGCGACACGAGGGGGGCGCAGACGGAGTAGGAAAGGATAATGCCGAGGAAGGTGCCGACCAGTGCCGAGCCGATAAGGTGACCGAGCACTTCGGGCGAATCGTTGATGTGGCTCATGGCCTTGATGACGCCGAGAACGGCGGCGACGATACCGATGGCCGGGAAGGAATCGCCCATGATCGTGATGGCATGGTAGGGCTTCATCTTGTCGTGCAGAATGGTGTTGATTTCCTCGTCCATCAGCGCCTCGATCTCATGCGAGCGGGCGTTGCCGATGATGATGAGGCGGACATAATCGCAGATGAACGCCGTCAGTTCCTTGTTCTTCAGCACCGTCGGGGCGGCCTGGAAGATTATGGATTCGTCCGGGTTGTCGATGTGCGCTTCGATTTCGTTGCGCGACTTGGTGCGCAGGTCGCGCATCAGCGCATAGAGCACGCCGAGCGTGTCGAGATAGTTGCGTTCCTTCGGAACCGCATGCTTGAAGGCCTCGCCCAGCGCCTTACCGGAATCCTTCACGACCTTCATCGGATTGGCCATAATGAAGCCGCCGATGCCTGCGCCCGCGATGATGACAAATTCGAAGGGCTGGAACAGCGCGTCCACATGCCCGCCCATCGCCATGAAGCTGCCAATGATGCAGCCGCAGGTCACTACAAATCCGATAATAATATTCATCGCCAGTCCACACCTGAACGTTGCTTCCTTCGTTGAAGTAGGGGACCTGCCTTGCGTGAGGCTGTTCGGTGCGCTCCGAAAATGGCCTTTCGACGTGTCAGCTTCGCACAAGCCAATGCGGGTAGGGTATCGGGTAAGGGCATCCACGCCCGGCTAACGAAATGTAGGAGCGCCGCAATATTGGCGTTTCCTTTCCCGTTATTCTCCAATGTCCGGAGGGCGTTGAAAATGCAGTCTGGTATCTATGTGGCGCTGTCATCGCAGATGGCGCTCGAGCGGCGTCTGACGACGATCGCCGATAACATGGCCAACGTGAATACCACGGGTTTTCGTGGCACCGAGGTCAAGTTCAATCAAGTGCTCAGCAATACCGAAAACAAGCTCAACGCCAAGGTCGCCTTCGTCTCGCAAGGCAACGACTATCTCTCCACCGACAACGGCGAACTGGAAAACACCGGCAATCTCTTCGATTTTGCGGTCAAGGGCGATGCCTGGTTCGGCATCAACACGCCGGCAGGCCTGGTCCTGACGCGCGACGGCCGCTTCACCATGACCGAGAGCGGAGCGCTTGTCTCCACGCGAGGCTATCCGGTGCTCGATCCCGGCGGCGCACCGATCCAGCTCGATCCCGGCGGTGGGGCACCGAGCGTCTCCTCGGACGGCACGATCGCGCAGAACGGCAAGCAAGTCGGCAAGATCGGGCTCTACAGCGCCGATATCAGCAAGGGCTTCCTGCGCTATGATAATAGCGGTGTCTTGCCGACAGACCCGCCGCAGTCCGTCGTCGACCGCTCCAATGTCGGTATCGCCCAGGGGTATCTCGAAAACTCCAACGTCAACGGCATGCGGGAAATGACCCAGCTTATCGAAGTCAGCCGTGCTTTCGATAATATTTCGACGCTGACGAACAGCAGCGAAGGCACGCTCTCGGATGCGATCAAGACCCTCGGCGGCAGCCAGTAAGAGGGTCGGATGATGTTCGAGGATGGGCTGCCTGAGGGCGCGATGTCGCCAAGATTTTCGCGTATGGCCGCTTTGGCGGATCAATATTTGATGGCGGAAAATACGGTTGCCGACGGCGGCCATGTGCGCACTATCGCCGCCGGACAGTACACCGTCGCCGGCCTTTCCAGGCATGTGCGTCTCGGCGAGTTCGTCGCCCACCGATCCTCGACCGGCATCCATCTCGGCGAAGTCGTCCGCGTCGAGCCTGAGCTGACCTATGTCTGCCCGATCGAGCCGGGCGAGCCGATCGGCATCCATGACACGGTCATCCGCAAAGGCGCCTTCCGTATCGCTCCGTCGGATAGCTGGTGCGGGCGCACGATCAACTCGCTGGGCGAGCCGATCGATGGCCTGGGACCGCTGACGGCGGGCATGGAGTCGCGCTCGATCTCCAATACTGCGCCGCCCTCGATGACGCGCAAACGCGTCGAGACGGGCTTCAAAACCGGCGTGCGCGCCATCGACATCTTCTCGCCGCTCTGCCTTGGCCAGCGTCTCGGCATCTTCGCCGGTTCCGGCGTCGGCAAGTCGACGCTGCTGTCGATGCTGGCCCGCGCCAATGCTTTCGACAAGGTGGTGATCGCCCTGGTCGGCGAACGTGGCCGCGAAGTCCGCGAATTCATCGAGGACACGCTCGGTTCCCACATGCAGAAGTCGATCGCCATCGTCGCGACCAGCGACGAGAGCCCGATGCTGCGCAAGATGGCGCCGTTGTCGGCCATCACCATCGCCGAGCATTTCCGCGATCAGGGCGACAATGTGCTGTTGATCGTCGACAGCGTCACCCGCTTCGCCCATGCGATCCGCGAGGTTGCGACCGCGTCCGGCGAACCGCCGATCGCGCGCGGTTATCCGGCCTCCGTCTTCACCGAACTGCCGCGCCTTCTCGAGCGCGCAGGTCCGGGGCCGGAAGGGACCGGCACGATCACCGCCATCATTTCCATCCTCGTCGACGGCGACAATCACAACGACCCGATTGCCGATTCCACCCGCGGCATTCTCGATGGCCATATCGTCCTGCAGCGCAGCCTGGCGGAGGAGGGTCGTTATCCGCCGATCGATCCCTTGGCCTCGGTGTCGCGCTTAGCGCGCAAAGCCTGGACGCCGGATCAGGAAAAGTTGGTTTCGCGCCTGAAGGCGCTCGTGCACCGCTATGAGGAAACCCGAGACCTGCGCCTGATCGGCGGATATCGCCAGGGCAGCGACCCGGATCTCGACATGGCCGTCCGCCAGGTACCGATCATCTACGACATCCTGAAACAGACCCCGGGCGAACGCCCCTCGGCCGATGCCTTTACCGACCTTGCGACCGCGTTGAAAAACGGCTCGGCCGCAAACATCCAGCCGAGAGCAAAATGATGTTTCCACGCAATGTCGTTCGCTCCAGCCAATTGATGTCGCATCCCCCGGTCCGAAATTGCTTCACGCCGTTCGGGCCATGCCGAGAGAGAGGCCAGACGTGAGAGAATCCGATGCAGACGAACCGGTCGCTCCGCTGAAGCCGGTAAAAAAGCGGACCTTCACCGATAAGGCACTGGCCGGCACCGGCCTGTTGCTCGCCGGTATCTCGGCCTTCTTCCCCTGGTACGTATTCCTGAACCCGGACAAGTTCGGCATTCACGTTGCCGAAGGCGATCGCACCCGTGACCTGCCGAACTGGCCGGGACGCGAGATCGTCAACGTCTCGCCGCTCGCCATGGTCAACAAGAATCCGAACGAACCGAAGGTTATCGCTCCCGATCCGCTGACGACGGCGACGATCAGCAACGTCGGACGCGAAGACGATAAGGGCCAGCCGGCCGAAGATCAGCCGTTCCCCGGCAAGTCGCCGTTCCATTTGCTGCACGTCGCCAACGGCCGGGCTCTGATCGAGGATGACACCGGCATGTATGTCGTGCGCGTCGGCTCGATCCTGCCCGATAACAGCCGTCTGGCGACGATCGAGCAGCGTGACGGAAAGTGGATCATCGTCACCTCTACCGGCGATGTCTACGGCCATGACTGATAACCCGCAATCGCCTGCGTATCAGGCTTAGTAAAGACTTTAGCAAGAACGCATTCCCCGCAAGTCCCACGCAAGATTATCCCTCTAGGGTCCCTGCTGTAAGAACGGAGAGAAGCCCATGCAACCGATTCAGCTCTTTGACCTGGCCTCGCGGCAAGCCGAGTGGCTCCAGGTTCGCCAGGAGGTCGTTGCCGGCAATATCGCCAATGCCAATACCCCGAAGTTCCACGCGAAGGACGTCACGCCGTTTCAAGCCGTTCTCGACAACGAGAACGTCGCCATGGCGAAGACCAATCCGGCGCATTTTTCGGGCAATGAATTCAGTCAGAGCGGCGACGTGAACGTCGAGGAAGCGTCGCTCAATCAGGAAATCGGCGTCCAGGAGTCGGGTAACACCGTTGGCCTGGAAGACGAGCTCGCCAAATCCGGCGACATCCAGCGCCAGTACGGTTTGAACACCGCGCTGGTCAGCTCCTTTCATCGCATGATGTTGATGACCGTAAAACAATAGATGAAGTGAAGATGTTATGGACCCTTTATCAGCCGCGTTGAAGATCGCGGGCTCCGGCCTGGAGGCCCAATCGACCCGCCTGCGTGTTGTTTCCGAAAATATCGCCAATGCCCGTTCGACGGGCGATACTCCCGGTTCCGATCCCTATCGCCGCAAGACCGTGACGTTCGGTGCCGAGCTTGATCGCGCCAACGGCCTGACCACGGTGGGGGTGAAGAAGTTGGGGGAGGACACCGGCAAGTTCATCGAGGAATACGACCCAGACAATCCGGCGGCGGACACCAAGGGCTATGTCAAGATGCCCAACGTCAACGTTCTCGTTGAAATGGCCGACATGCGCGAAGCCAATCGCTCCTATGAGGCCAATCTGCAAACGATCAAGCAGTCGCGCGATCTCATCAACTCCACCATTGATCTCTTGAAGAATGCACAATGATTGACGCTATCAAGAATATCTCCTCCCTTTCGGCAGTCCGCGGTCTCGGCAGCATCGCCACGGACCAAAGCTCCTCTTCGTCCAACAGCCCGGCATCGACGCTTGGCTCAACGCTCGGAAACGCGACCGGGACCAGCTTCGCTTCGGTCATGTCCAATGTGGCGAAAGACACGGTCAACACGCTGAAGGAAGCTGAAAATGCCTCCTTCGCCGGCATCAAGGGGACGATGAGCACCCGTGAAGTGGTCGACAAGGTCATGCAGGCGGATCAAACGCTGCAGACGGCGATCGCACTGCGCGACAAGGTCGTCTCGGCCTTTCTCGATATTACGAAAATGCAGATTTAGGGCGGGTGGCCCCGCTCCCATTATTTGATTTGGCGCGATCTTGTTCAAAACCGCTTAGCGGCTTTCGGGATCACGCTCTAGCTCGAAGGACCAAGACATGAGAGCGCTCGCTATTGCCGCGACGGGCATGGACGCCCAGCAGACCAACCTCGAAGTGATCGCGAACAACATCGCGAACATCAATACGACGGGTTACAAGCGTTCCCGCGCCGAGTTCTCGGACCTTTTGTATCAGACCGAACGCGCCAAGGGCATTTCCAACCGGCCGAACCAGGCCGTGGTGCCGGAAGGCGCCAATATCGGTCTCGGCGTACAGACGACGGCCGTGCGCAACATTCAGATCCAGGGCGAACTGTCGCAGACGCAGAACGATCTCGACGTCGCGCTGGTCGGCCGCGGCTGGTTCCAGATTCAGATGCCCGACGGCACGACGGCCTATACGCGCGCCGGCTCGTTCAACAAGAGCGATACGGGCCAGATGGTGACCGCGGACGGCAACGTGCTGCAGCCGGGGATCACTATCCCAAACAATGCCAGCAACATCGTCATCAATGAATCCGGTCAGGTCTCGGCGACGATCGGCACCGCGACGACGCCGACCGTTCTCGGCCAGTTGCAGATTGCCAACTTCGTCAACGAAGCCGGTTTGCAGCCGATGGGCAGCAACCTCTTCACCCAGACGCCGGCCTCCGGCGATCCCGTCGTCTCCGATCCCAACCAGAACGGCTTCGCCTACATGAAGCAGGGCTACCTGGAATCGTCGAACGTCGATGCGGTCAAGGAAATCACCGACCTGATCTCGGCGCAGCGCGCCTATGAGATGAATTCCAAGGTCATCACCACCGCCGACGACATGGCGCAGATCGTCAGCAAAGATCTGAAGTAACGAGAGGACGGGCCGAACATGAGGTTTCGCCGGATGAAAAGCTTAGCAATGGCCTGGTTCGCCGCAGCGAGCCTCTCCGGCATCTTCGTGTCGGCCACTCCCGCCGGCGCAACCGGCACCGACGGCACCAGCCTGGGGACCGCGGTCGTGCCGACCGAGACGATTTATCCGGGCGATATCATCAGCAGCGGTCAGCTCGAAGAGGTCGAGGTCACCAATCCCAACCTCACAGGCGACTATGCCAAGCGGCTTCGCGATGTCACGGGGTTGGTATCGAAGCGGACGCTTCTTCCGGGCCGCACGATTTCCATTTCCGCCCTGCGCCAGCCCTTCGCAGTGACACGTGGCTCCAATATCCGTCTGGTGATGAACATGGGCAGCATGACGATCACCGCGGCCGGAACGCCGCTGGATGACGGCGCGGTCGGCGATAGCGTACGAGCCCGCAATCTGGACTCCGGCATCATCGTCAACGGCACGGTTCTCGAAAACGGCACGATCCGAGTGGTCGCAAAATGAGAAGCCTTCGTAATTTCCTCAGGGTTTTGCTGGCATTGCCCAGCCTGATCATCGCCGATCCGGCCCTGGCGATGCAATCGCGCATCAAGGACATAGCCTCGCTGCAGGCCGGCCGTGACAACCAGTTGATCGGCTACGGCCTGATCGTCGGTCTCCAGGGAAGCGGCGACAGCTTGCGTGCCTCACCGTTTACCGAGCAGTCCATGCGCGCGATGCTGCAGAACCTCGGCATTTCGACGCAGGGCGGTCAGTCGGCCGCCAAGAATACCGCCGCGGTCATGGTGACGACCAATCTGCCGCCCTTCGCAAGCCCCGGCAGCCGCATCGACGTCACGGTCAGTTCGCTCGGCGATGCGACGTCGCTTCGCGGCGGTACGCTGATCATGACTTCGCTCAGCGGCGCCGACGGGCAGATCTATGCCGTCGCGCAGGGCTCGGTCATCGTCTCGGGTTTCCAGGCCCAAGGGGCTGCTGCCAGCGTCACCGAAGGCACCACCACCGCCGGCCGCGTGCCGGGCGGCGCCATCATCGAACGCGAACTGCCTTCGCGTTTCAAAGACTCGGTCAATCTTGTCCTGCAATTGCGCAATCCGGATTTCTCTACTTCGATCCGCATCGCCGATACGGTCAATGCCTGGGCGACCTCGCACTTCGGCGCTCCAATCGCCGAGGCTAAGGATTCCCAGGAAGTCGCGATTGAAAAGCCAAAGATGGCCGATCTGACGCGGCTGATGGCAGATATCGAAAATCTCGACGTCCAGACCGACACGCCTGCCAAGGTCGTCATCAATGAACGCACCGGAACGATCGTCATCGGCGCCGATGTCCGCGTCTCGCCGGTCGCCGTCAGCTACGGAACCCTGACGGTCCAGGTCAGCGAAAACCCGCAGATAGTCCAGCCGGAGCCCTTCTCGAATGGTCAAACGGCCGTTCAGGATCAGACGGATATCACCGCTAGCAAGAGCGGCGGCCGCGTCGCCGTGCTCGAAGGACCCGATCTGAAGACGCTGGTTTCCGGGCTGAACAATATCGGCGTCAAGCCGGACGGCATCATCGCCATCCTGCAGGGCATCAAATCGGCCGGCGCCCTGCAAGCGGAGCTCGTGCTGCAATGACATCGATCACCATTGCCAGGAAATTGCTGACCTCCGGCTGCGTCGCGGCAGCGTTGCTGCTGTCGGTCTCTGCGGCAGCGCAGGAAGCGCCGAAGCCGGTCATGGATCCGGCTTCGAGCCAGGACGAGATCAAACAGTTCTGCACCAACATCGCCGATCCGGCCCGCGATCAGCGCTATCTGCTGCAGAAGCAGGAGCTTGAGAAGCTGCAGGCCGATATCGACCAGCGCATCGCCACGATGGACAAGCGCAAGGCGGAATACGAAGACTGGCTGAAGCGGCGCGACGACTTTCTGAAGACCGCCGATTCCGGCCTGGTCGACATCTACAAGAATATGAAGCCCGATGCGGCGGCGGCAAGCCTTAATGACGTCAAGGTCACCGTGGCGGCCGCGATCATCATGAAACTCTCGCCGCGCCAGTCGAGCCTCATTCTGGCGGAGATGGACGCGCAGAAGGCGGCTGTTGTCACCAACATCATCTCCAGCGCGTCCGATCCGAATACATCGAAGTCGAAGGACCCCTCATGAACATGCGTCTTACGGCCACGTGCGCAGTCGTCGTTTTCCTCGCCGGTTGTCAGTCGCAGGCTCTGAAGGAAATCGGCCGCGCGCCCGCCATGAGCCCGATCGGCAGCGGCCTGCAATATGCGCAGACGCCGCAGATGTTGCAGTATCCGAAGCGGCCGCATCAGGTCGCACAAGGTTACTCGCTCTGGAACGATTCGCAGGCGGCCCTTTTCAAGGATGCGCGCGCCCTCAATGTCGGCGACATCTTGACGGTCAATATCTCGATCAACGACAAGGCGAATTGGGATAACGAGACGAACCGCAGTCGCACGAACAAGAGCGACATGAACTGGAACATCACCGCCAAGATCTTTGGCTGGCAGCCGAGCACCAATGCCGACGCGACCTCCGGCTCCGACACCAGCACCGACGGCAAGGGCAAGATGCAGCGTTCCGAGCAGATTACTCTGCTTGTGGCCGCGGTTGTCACCGGCGTCCTTGAAAACGGCAATCTGATGATCAGCGGTTCGCAGGAAGTGCGGATGAACCAGGAAATTCGCATCCTGAACGTCGCCGGCATCGTCCGGCCGCAGGACGTCACCTCGGATAACACGATCTCCTACGACAAGATCGCCGAAGCGCGTATCTCCTACGGCGGCCGCGGCCGCCTGACGGAAGTGCAGCAGCCGCCGCGCGGCCAGCAGGCGGTCGATCTGCTGTCGCCGCTCTGACGGCCGGGCAGCACATAGCATTCGATAACGGGCGGACAAAGACATGGCAGCGGCAGACGCATCGGAAAAAAGCAAGGGATCGCCGCTGATCATGATGATTGCCGGACTGGTGGTCCTGACGGCTCTCGGCGGCGGCGGCGGCTGGTTCCTCGGCACCATGGTGGCGCCGAAGATCAAGACGGCGACGGCCGTGGTGCAGGCCGCGGCGCAGGCTCCGACCGGCGAAAAGCAGGCTGCTGCCGCCGCGGAAGCAAACGGCATCATTCAGCTCGATCCGATCACGACCAATCTTGCCTATCCCTCCCAAAACTGGATCCGGCTGGAAATCGCGCTGATGTTCAAGGGCAAGCCGGACGCGCAGCTTGCGGAAGCCATCCACCAGGATATCCTCGCCTACGTCCGCACCGTTTCGCTGCAGCAGGTCGAGGGCCCGCGCGGCTTCCAATATCTTCGGGATGACATTCAGGAACGTGTTGACCTGCGCTCGGAAGGGCGCGTATCGAAAGTTATGTTCAGAACTTTCGTGATCGAATGATTCGATTATTACTTGCTTTACTTATATTAGCTTTTGCTGCGTTTTCGCCTGAAATGGCGATGGCGCAGCAATTGCCATCTCAGCTCCCGACGGATCTCTTGAATGTCCCGGTGAACGGGTCGGTCGCGGCTTGGATCATTCGCACCTTCGGGCTGTTGACGATCCTGTCGATCGCGCCCGGCATCCTCATCATGGTGACCAGCTTTCCGCGCTTCATCATCGCCTTCTCGATCCTGCGTTCGGGCATGGGCCTCGCGACCACGCCGTCCAACATGATCCTGCTGAGTCTCGCGCTGTTCATGACCTTCTACGTCATGTCGCCGACCTTCGATCAGGCCTGGAAGGATGGCGCGCAGCCGCTGCTTGCCAACCAGATTTCGGAGGCCGACGCCGTTCAGCGCATCGCCGAGCCGTTCCGTACCTTCATGTCCAACAACACGCGCGACAAGGACATCAAGCTCTTCGTCGATCTGGCGCAGGAGCGTGGGCAGACGGTCGTGGTCGACAACAAGATCGATTACCGCGTGCTAATCCCGGCCTTCATGATCTCGGAAATCCGCCGCGGTTTTGAAATTGGCTTCCTGGTCGTTCTGCCGTTTCTGGTCATCGACCTGATCGTCTCGACCATCGTCATGGCGATGGGCATGATGATGCTGCCGCCGACATCGATCTCTCTGCCCTTCAAGATTCTTTTCTTCGTGCTGATCGACGGCTGGAACCTGCTGGTCGGCAGTCTCGTGCGTTCTTTCCACTAATCGCTGCCGCCGGCGGGGCAGTCATCGGCAGCAGAGCTTCCGGTGACGCCAGGCAACTCTGGGAAAGTGCACGGCGATTTTCCGTCCGGAATTGCGTAAAACAGGGTAGGGCGTTTCAGCGAAGTGCTGAAAC
This sequence comes from Rhizobium leucaenae USDA 9039, assembly GCF_000426285.1. Lineage (GTDB taxonomy): Bacteria > Pseudomonadota > Alphaproteobacteria > Rhizobiales > Rhizobiaceae > Rhizobium > Rhizobium leucaenae. Next base: position 390,067 of record NZ_AUFB01000003.1, read on the forward strand.
GCTTAATGCATGTCGCGCAAAAGTGTGCGGCGGTTTTGCGAGAACGACATGCAAAAACAAGGAGCTAAAGCGTGGGAGCGAACCTGAAAGATCGCGAGGAGCTTTAGGTCCTCACTCCGCGGCGATTGCCGCCGCATTCTGATCTTCGGCCATGAACGGCTCGGTGCGCACCGGCAGTGCGGGCACGTCCATGTGATCCGGCCCGAGACCCTTCCTGGCGCGTTCGACCATCATTTCGTAAGCGGTCTCGATGTGACGGGTCAGGCGTTCGGCGTCGAAGAGCGGCTTGGTATATCGGTTGACGACCAGTGTTTCCTTGAGCGCGGCAATGCGCTCCGGCTGCCCGGCAAGCTCCACGGCCATATCTTCGTAGGCTTGAACATCGGCGGCCACCAATTCCGGTACGCCGATGGCGGTGAGCAGGCTTTCGCTGACGCGTGAGGCGAAGTTCGTGCCCTTCATCGTCAACACCGGCAAACCGCCCCAGAGCTGTTCCGAGGTCGTCGTATGGCCGTTCACCGGAAAGGTATCGAGACCGAGATCGGCCAGTTGCTGGCGGTCGATGTGATCTTCATAACGGATACGGGTGGTGAAGACGATGCGCTTGCGGTTGACGCCGCGCGCCTCCAGGCGCGCCCAGAGGTTGGCCTCCGCCCTCGGACCGTTGCAAAGCAGCCAGAGCACGCTGTTCTTGGTGCGCTTCAGTATGTTGCACCAGACATCGACCATTTGTGAAGTGATCTTGCGGTTGCCGTTGAACGAGGCGAAGACGAAGGCATCTTCAGGCAGACCATGTTGTGCTCGTGTCGTCGGCCGTGCCTTCGGACGATATATCGGATCGTTCGGCTGATAGCATTCGGGCAGCCGGCAGAACTTCTCGTGGAAATGCGGCTTGGAATGATCCGGCAGGACGTGGGGATCGCCGATGATGTAGTCGAGATCGATGTTGACGGCAGAGCCCGGAAAGCCGAGCCATGCCGTTTGAATCGGCGCTGCCTTGTGATTGAGGATGCGGACGCGGCTATCTTTGGTATGCCCCTTGAGGTCGACAAGAATGTCGATCCCCCGAGCGCGGATCGCCTCTGCCGCCGCCTGATCGGAAAGGCTGCGAATATCGACGACAGTACCCCATCTCGAAAAATCGAACTCTTCCTCGCGCTGAGAAGTCAAAGAAGAATGGTCAAAGAGGGTAATTTCGAACCGGCCCCTATCGTGCAGTTCAAATGTCCGCTGAATGAGCTTCATCGTCGCATGGCCGGGCCAGAAGTCCGATGAGAGATAGCCGATGCGAATCTTGTCCGCCCATGTATGCGGCGCCTTGCGGCGCGCCTCGGCGTGGCCGGCGGGCAGCGGCACTGTGTCATGCACCGCAAACTTGTTGATCGCTTCGTCGCCGCACCAGTGCAGATGGAAGAAGGGGTTATCCGGTCTGACATAGTCGAGATTGCCGGCGGCGATCGACGTCAGGATCGGCGCCATATGTTTGTCCACCGTGGCGAGATCGGACAATTCGCGGGCGAAGATCAAATGGAGCGTGCGGAAGATGATGTTGTCCGGATGCTTCTTGAACAGGGTGGCGACGATGTGGCGATTGCCCTCGTCGTAAAGGTCGTCGGTCAACAGTTTCGCGGCCATCAACCGGTGTCTGAGCTCCGGTCCTTCGACGAGGACGGTCTTGAAGCCGGCCAGCAGGTCTCTTTGCTGACGGCTCAGAAAGATGCTTGTAAGAGCATAGGCGAGCTCAGGATCCTTGAGCGCCTGAGGCAGGATCAGGCTTCCGATCGAGAGCGTCGCGTCTTCGTTGCCGGTGGCAAAATGCAAAAGCAAGGCTTCCCGCAGATAGTCTTCGCGAATTGGCTTTTGTCTGCCTGCCAATTCGTACGATCTCGCCGCGTCCGATCTGAAGCCGAGTTTTACCAGCGTCTTTGCCAGCAAGGCGTAGGTCTTCGGCGATTTGTCGGTATTGAGCAGCTCGTTCAGTGTTTCGAGCGCACGCGTATATTGCCCCTTTTGATAGAGGCTGGACGCTGTCACATAGGCGTTTTTCGTATTCACGAGCGAGAACTCCGGGCGAACTTTGAACAGTCTCCGGCAAGGGCCGAAGTCCGTCATCATGGATTCGTGGGATAATCGCGCGCGTAGCTTGCCTGAAACCGAAGCAATGGTTGAACGCTCCTTTACGCATCGTTAGCTACGTTGCGGTCGGCCGCCTCCCGGGCTTGCGTGTTTAAGAAATTCGCAAGCAATGCATGCGAGTTTACCTGCGACATGACGGGTTTGGCCTTCTAGGAAATGGGGCCGAGGAGCATGAAGCCGCTCCGTCATCGCCGGTATTTGAAGTCCGGTATGTCCTCCTTTTCGTATTCAGTTTCCAGGGGACACACTTATGACCAGCATTGTAACCAACAATTCCGCTATGGCCGCACTGCAGACTCTGCGCGGCATCAGCTCCAACCTGCAGAATACGCAGGAAGCCGTTTCTTCCGGCCTACGCATCTCCAAGGCTTCCGATAACGCTGCCTATTGGTCGATCGCCACCACGATGAAGTCCGACGACAGCGCTATGGGCGCCGTCTCCGACGCCCTCGGCCTTGGTGCCGCCAAGGTTGACACGGCATCTACCGCTGTGACCAGCTCGCTCGACATCGTCGGCCAGATCAAGGACAAGCTCGTCACCGCCATGGAAGGTTCGGTTGACAAGGGTCAGGTCCAGGAAGAAATCGGCCAGCTCCAGCAGCAGTTGCAGAGCGTCGCTCAGTCCGCTTCGTTCAACGGCGAAAACTGGGTCATGGCTGCAAGCGGCGACTCCGCTTCGGTCGTTTCCTCCTTCATCCGCGGCACCAACGGCACCGTTTCGGTCAGCACCACGTCCTACGCATTCGACACCGGTGCGACGGGCAACGTTCTGTTCGGCTCGAACAGCGGTTCGATCGACACGTCTTCGGGCATTCTCGGCACCGTGGACAGCACGGTCAATGCCTCGGTCTTCAGCCTCGACATCACCAACATGACCGGCGGTCAGATCTCCAGCGCCCTGAACATGGTTCAGACCGCTCTGAACTCCATGACCAGCATGGGTTCGAAGCTCGGCTCGATTTCCAGCCGTATCGACCTGCAGACGTCTTTCGCTTCGTCGCTGTCAGACTCGATCGAATCGGGCGTTGGCAAGCTCGTCGATGCCAACATGGAGCAGGAATCGAGCAAGCTCTCTGCTCTGCAGACGCAGCAGCAGCTGGCTATCCAGTCGCTCTCGATCGCCAACTCCTCTTCGCAGTCGATCCTGTCGCTGTTCCGTTAAGAAGAAGGACTGGCGCTCGACGCCGGCCGAAATTTCTAAACACCAAGTTAACCGCGCCTCCGTAAGGCGCGGTTTTTTTTATATTTTCGGATTGGGATCGGTTCAGGTTTTCTTAACCATATTGCTGTTTTCTAACACCATTGAAACGGCGAGTTAACCTTAACAGATTGGGTTAGCAGGCATGATGCTGAGTGCCGTTACCGGTTTTTAGGTCCGGAATGTCCCTTAATTAACCGCTGCCAAAGGGGCAAAATATTATGACGAGCATCCTTACCAACAACGCTGCAATGTCCGCCCTGCAGACGCTGCGCGGCATCAACAATGACTTGCAGAGCACTCAGAATGCCGTTTCTTCCGGCCTGCGCATCTCCAAGGCTTCCGACAACGCCGCCTATTGGTCGATCGGCACCACGATGCAGTCCGACGACAGCGCTATCGGCGCGGTCTCCGACGCCCTCGGCCTCGGTGCCGCCAAGGTCGACACGGCAACCACCGCCGTCACGAGCGCCCTCGACATCGTTAGCCAGGTCAAGTCCAAGCTTGTAACCGCCATGGAAGGTTCGGTCGACAAGGGTCAGGTTCAGGAAGAAATCGGTCAGTTGCAGCAGCAGCTTCAGAGCGTTGCTCAGTCCGCTTCGTTCAACGGCGAAAACTGGGTTGTGGCTGCCGCCAACGACTCCGCTTCGGTTGTTTCCTCCTTCATCCGCGGCACCAACGGCACCGTTTCGGTCAGCACCACGTCCTACGCTTTCAACACCGGCGCGACGGGCAACGTTCTGTTCGGCTCGAATTCCGGCACGATCGACACCACGTCCGGCATTCTCGGCACCGTGGACAGCACGGTCGGTGCCTCGGTCTTCAGCCTCGATATCACCGGCATGACCGGCGGCCAGATCTCCAGCGCTCTCAACATGGTTCAGACCGCTCTGAACTCCATGACCAGCATGGGTTCGCGCCTCGGCTCCATTTCGACCCGTATCGACCTGCAGACGAGCTTTGCTTCGTCGCTGAAGGACTCGATCGAATCGGGTGTTGGCAAGCTCGTCGATGCCGACATGGAACAGGAATCGAGCAAGCTCTCTGCTCTGCAGACGCAGCAGCAGCTCGCCGTCCAGTCGCTCTCAATTGCCAACTCCTCTTCGCAGAACATCCTGTCGCTGTTCCGTTAATAGGAAGAGCCGGCGCATGGCGCCGGTCGAAATTCCGAAACAAAGATCTACCGCGCCTTCCCAAGAGGCGCGGTTTTGCATTTCAGGGAGCCTCTATCGTCTTGTTGCTCTCGGTGAACAGGGCGGTTTGCTCAGGCCCCGTTCGTGCCCCCGCCGATCTTTCTGTTGCGCACGGCATCGATGAAGCCATCAAACAGCTTGCGCATGGCAACCTGCTTGTAGGGATAGACGGCGGCACTATCCATGTTATGGACGACCATCGCCACGTCGAGTTCAAACACCAGCAGACGTCCGTCGGGAAGCTCCGCGCAGTCGATGCCGAAATAATCAAGCCCTATGTGGCGATAGAGAGCCTCGAAACTCTCCTTGTGGCGGATTGCGAAATCCGTATCGAAATTCTCCATCCAAGCCTGTTCGACAGCGCGCTTCGCCGGGCTTTCCGCCATGCCGGCGCTCAGATAGTGCACGATCCAATGGTCGGAGAGCGCCATATGGCTGGCGAAAGCCTTCCCGTCGATGAATACGATGCGTTGCTTGTTGTAGAGGCCGTCCGGCCCGCGGAAATCGATGAAGGGAGCCACATAGAGTTCGGGAGCCGGCTGCGTGGCAATCCACGCGGACAGTTCCGAGATGTCGGCGATGCGCTCCATTCCGTTGCCGGCATGGGTGCTGATCGGACGAACGACCAGCGGAAACGACAGCCCCGGTGCGCATTCATCCAGAATCTTTGTGCCGGCACCGATAGCAATAAGATCTCCGCGAGATATGCGATGCGTGCTCGGCGACAGAATGGAGGGCTCGTTGGCCAGCATGCCGCTGACGCCATCGCGTGTCAGGCGGCTGATCAGTTCCGGATCATCGTTCATGATCGGGCCGTTGAAATCGGCCAGCAGCTTCTGCATCCGTTCGAGCACGGGGGCGTTTTCCGTCGATTCGCCGATCGCCATGAATGCAACGTCGTGATCCGGCAAGTCCGCCAGCGCGGTCGTTTCGGTATCCACATAATGTAGCCAAAGCACGCAGTCGCTATCCGCCAGCAGGAAATCCAGCGGCGTATTCGCCATGAAATTCCCCGGCGTCACGAAGGCCAGCAGCCGAGGTCCCCGTCCATTCCCATGGACGATGCAAAAATTGCGGCTCAGGTCCACCGCGCCCCGCAGGACCTGTTGAGCCTCCTCGGCGCGGTTAAGCGTCTGCAGGATCGTCGCCAGGTCGAAGATCGCCGCCGCATCAGTGCCGTCGGCCCCGACGCGTTGCATCAGCTCGTTCCAGAGCGGCGTCACGTCCGCCCCCGCATAGATAAGCGACACGATCCTCTGCATGCCCAGAATTCGGTTGGCGCCTCCGATTTCGTCAGGGGCGCGATCGGCCACGAGGCCGGATGTCATCAGCATTGGAGCAAATCCTGTCGAGAACCGAGTTTCAGAACCCCGTCAATCAGCGCGTCGATATCCGCCTGCTGCGTGCGATGATTGACGATTGCGGCGCGGATTGCCGGTTGTCCGTTGAAGTGGGTGAGGGAAGGGGCAACGCGCCCTTCGGCGTGGAGATGTTCGATGATCCGTGCATTGACCTGCGGCGGCGCGTCACCGCCGGGGCCGACATAGGCAAAGCAGACGATGTTGAGCGCGACCGGCGCGAGGAGCCGCAAGGCCGGTTCCCGTTCGATACGGCCCGCCAGACCGCGCGCCAGAGCACAGTTGGCAGCCATCGAATCTCCTAGTGCCTTGAGGCCATAGGTCTTGAGGGTGAACCAGGTTTTGAGTGCGCGGAAGCCGCGTGACAGGTCCGGGCCATAGTCGCAAGGCCACCAGTCGCCGCCAGCCAGGCCAGACGCCGCACGGCTGAGATACGCCGCGTCCGAAGCAAACGTCTGGCGCTGCCAAGTGCTGTCCCTGACGAGCAGGAAGCCAGCGTCGTACGGCACCTGGCCCCATTTGTGGAAATCGAACGCGAGTGAATCGCAGGACTGGATGCCAGTGAAGAGATGCGCCAGATCATCGCACAGGATGCCTAAGGCCCCCAGCGCGCCGTCGACGTGAAAATGCAGATCATGGGCGTTGGCGATACTGCGCAAGGCGGTGAGATCGTCGATCGCTCCGGTGTTCACCGTCCCCGCGCTTCCTATAATCAGGAAGGGCGTATGTCCTTCGTTGTTGTCGCGTATGATGGCACGTTCGAGGGCAGCAATATCGATCTGGCCGGCCGAGTTGGCCGGGATACGCCTGAGCTGATCGCTGCCGATGCCGGACATTTCGCAGGCGCGTGGGACGCAGCCATGCACTTCGTTCGATGCGTAGGCCACCAGTCGTGCCCCGTTCGACAGGCCTTTTGCGCGGACATCTGCACCGAGTTTTCTGCCTAGCGCGAGCAGGACGGCGACAAAATTGGCTTGCGAGGCGCCGGTCAGGAACAGGCCGCCAGCGGTATCGGGAAATGAGAATATTTGCCGCGTCCAGCGGATAATCTGACGCTCGACCTCGATCGGCATATGGTCGCGCCCGCCGAGATTGGCGTTCAGACCGCCGGCCAGCATCTCCGCCAACATGCCGGCAACGGTTCCGCCGCCCTGCACCCAGCCCATGAATCCCGGGTGGATATTGCCGCTGCCATAGGGAAGGATGTTGTCGCGGAATATGGCATGGACATCCGCCATAGCAGTCGGTTCGACCGGCAGCGGCGCGTCGAACAGGGTGCGCGCGGGCAATGGGGCCGGTTGCCAGACGGGCTTCTCGGAGAGCGTTGCCAAATGGTTGAGCATGTCGTCCAGCATCTGGTGACCCTGCTTGCGCAGGATTTGCCAGTCGTCGGGGTCGAGGCTTGTTCGTTGACGAGGGCTGTCCCACGGCAATTCGCCGTCTTGTAAACTTAGCATGCCGATCCCGCATTGGCTGAATTGTCGACGTCGCGTTCACACCGTTTCCGGCGGGACAGTCGTCCGATCGTGCCAATCTTATGCCGCCCAAGGTGGCGCGAAGCTGACCTGATGCGCGGTTAGCCTTTCAGGATATATGATTTTGTTAACTTTCCGGTTTTGCCGTTAACCTTTTATTAAGCCTAATGTTGTCATCTGCGGCTAACGCAACGGTTGGTTAACTTCTCCTAAGAGCCGGTTAACAGGCATGACGCTGACTGCCGTTCCCGGCCGAAGACCGGAATGTCCCTTCCAATTTCAGCCACAAGGGGCACTTCTCCATGACCAGCATTTTGACCAACGATGCGGCAATGTCTGCTCTCCAGACTCTGCGCTCGATCAACAATAATCTGGAAGATACTCAAAACCGCGTTTCCTCCGGCTATCGCGTCGCCAAAGCCTCCGACAACGCCGCCTATTGGTCGATCGCAACCACCATGCGCTCCGACAACAGCGCCCTTTCGGCCGTCTCCGACGCGCTGGGTCTAGGTGCCGCCAAGGTCGACACCGCCTATACGGCAATGGACAATTCCATCAGTGTCGTCGAGCAGATCAAGGACAAGCTTGTCGCGGCAACGGAAAACAGCGTCGACAAGGCTGACGTTCAGGAGGAGATTTCGCAGCTCCAGCAGCAGCTTGAGAGCATCGCGCAGTCCGCTTCCTTCTCCGGGCAGAACTGGATGATCGGAGCCAACGGCGCCTCTGCGTCTGTCGTCTCCTCCTTTGTCCGCAACAACGACGGCACCGTCGCGGTCAACAGCACCAGCTATACGTTCGATACGGGATCGCAAGGCAACGTGATGTTCGGCGCCAATGCCGACGGCACGATCGATACGAGCTCCGGCATCCTCGGCACCACACAGGATATCAACGGCATCGCCTATTCCGTCTTCAGCCTCGATATTACCAACATGACGAGCGGCGACATCTCCCAGGCGATGAACCTGGTGCAGTCGTCCCTCAATACGATGACGAGCACTGCTTCGCAGCTTGGCTCGCTGTCGACCCGCATCGACCTGCAGACAAGCTTCGTTTCAACGCTGAGCGACACGATCGACTCCGGCGTCGGCAAGCTTGTCGATGCGAACATGGAAGAGGAATCGAGCAAGCTCTCGGCGCTGCAGACCCAGCAGCAATTGGCGATCCAGTCGCTGCAGATCGCCAACAACAGCGCGCAGAACGTTCTGGCGCTCTTCAAGTGAGCCTTGACCGGAGCTTACGTTGGGAAAGCGCGGCGGCATTTCTCTCTTGCCGCCGCGCATAGGCTTTTGTTAGCGTCCCGGGTACTGATTTGCAGTATCTGCGCAGAGCCCCGGTGTCCAACCAATTTCGTTGGAGCCGCAGGGCTTTATCTAGCGACGGGCCGCGTTGGGATCATTCCCGCTGGCAGGCATGAGGCCATTCGTTGCTGCCGGATCGGTCCGGTCTGCCGTTCCCAATAGAATTACGGATTTTCCGATGAGCAATGTGACGACCAACCCCGCCTCTTTGGCCGCGCTGACCGTATTGCGCGGCGTCAACAAAGATCTTGGCGTCGTGCAGGAACAGGTTTCGTCCGGGTATCGCGTCGAGAACGCGAGCGAGGATCCGACCTATTGGTCGATGTCGAAGACGATGCAATCGGACCAGAGCAGTCTTTCCACCATCAGCGACGCGCTCGGCCTCGGCGCCTCGAAGGTCGATACCGCCTCCACCGCCATGGATTCGGTCGTCAATCTCGTGACCCAAATTCAGGCCAAACTGGTTTCCGCCAAGGAGCCGGGCACCGACAAGACCGCGGTTAATGCGGACATTCAGCAGCTCAAGAACCAGTTGCAGTCAGTCACCCAATCCGCGTCCTTCTCCGGTGAGAACTGGCTCTACAACGCCGATGCGCAGCCCGATACCGAGCAATCCGTCATCAGCAATTTTACGCGCGGTTCGAGCGGCCAAGTCAATCTTGTAACGATCAATTACGACAGTTCGCAGACCCTGATGATCGACACCTCTGAGGCGAGCCGCGGACTTCTGACGAAGAACACCGATGCCAGCACGTTCGATACATCCGGTGGAACGTCGACGTCCCGCAACTATTATCTCCTTGCTGCAGATTCCGGCACGCCGCCATCCGACGGCACTGAAATTTCGATTTCCGACAGCACGACCGACGATCAACTCACCGATATGATCAACGTCACGAACTCGATCCTGAAGCAGGTGACATCAGCGGATTCGACGCTGGGCGTCATGAAATCCCGCATCGACGATCAGTCCGATTACATTTCGAAGCTCAGCGATGCCATCAAGACCAGCGTCGGCAATCTTGTCGATACCAACATGGAAGAGGCATCCGCGCGCCAAAGCGCGCTGCAAACGGCGCAGCAGATGGGCATTCAGGCGCTGTCGATCGCCAACACCATGTCGAGCAAGATGTTGATCCTGCTTCAGGCAAAGTGAATTCCGGGTCGGCGCGGCCAAGAGGCTCGCGCCTGCCGCATTCATCCTCGCACAAGTTTGACCCCCTACGGTCCATCGCAATGGCATGGCTGCGCTATTTTCGGGTGACGTTCGGCGTTACGTCCGCAAAGCATAGCCGCAGGACGGAAACCGGAAGCGTGATGATCGACGTTTTGAGCATGGGAATTCAAGAGGCCTGTCGGGAAATGAGCTCGCGGCCTTCTGCGGATGAAAAGGGGAGGATGTCAGTATGAGCCCGACACTATCCCGCTATCTCAAGGATTTCAGTGAGCCGACGCCATCCCCTGCAATGCCGGATATGCCGTTCGAAGAGACTTTGGACTTTCCCGAAACGCCGACAGCGCCGCTGATCGATATCGAGGCGGAACGCCGCGAAGCCTATGCGCAGGGGCACGAAGCCGCAACGCAGGAATTGGAGCAAAAGCATCAGGCCGAGCTGGCGACGATCGCCGACACACATCGAGGCGAGATGGACGCCTTGCGCGCCCGGTATGAGGAGCGCGCGGCCGAGAGGATTGTCAACGGATTGACGCAGCTCGCCACGACGCTCGGGCAGGCGATCAGCGCGGAGGCTGCTGTCGCACTCGCGCCGATCATGACCGAAGCGCTGACGGCCAGGGCCGTCGCCGATCTCGCTGAACGGGTGACGGCGGCGATTCTCGATGGCGCGGCAGGCCCGATTACGGTCAGCGGCCCCCGCCATCTCTTTGAAGTCCTGCATGCCAGCCTCGGCCAAAACGGCGTTTTGCTACGCCACACCGAGGCTCGCGATGTCGATCTCACCGTAACGATCGGGGAGAGCGTTCTCGTCACCCGCATGTCTGCCTGGGCCGCTAGTCTGAAAGAGATTCTGAAATGAGCGACGGCGATCAGAACCAGGGCAAACACGAAATTATCATCGTCAAACGGCATGGCGGCGGTGATCATGAAGGCGGCCATGGCGGCGCATGGAAGATCGCCTATGCCGACTTCATGACGGCGATGATGGCCTTCTTTCTGGTAATGTGGCTGGTGAATGCTGCAAACGAAGAGACGAAGGCCTCTGTTGCCTCCTATTTCAATCCGATCAAGCTTGCCGACGAAAAGCCGACCGAAAAAGGATTGAAGAAACCCGTCGACAAGGCGGACGGGCAGAAGAACCAGGCGAAGTCGAAGAACAAGGAAGACAATCCGAACGACGGCAAGTCCGCCAAGACCGGCGAGGACCAGACTTCGACGTCGGGCGATCAGACCAATTATTCCGAAGCCGATTTCTTCGAAAACCCCTATTCGGTTCTGGCCGAAATCGCCCAGCAGGTCGGTCAGCAGGCCAATGTCAGCGCCAAGGGTGAGGGGGGCGCTGCCCAGTCGGGTCCCGCCACCGGCGCGGATGGCGGCCAGGCCTATCGCGATCCCTTCGATCCGGATTTCTGGACAAAGCAGGTTCAGGTCTCCAGTGCTTCGAAGAAGGCGGACGAAGAACAGGCCGCAAAATCCGACCAGTCTCCGAAGGGCGAAGTGATTGCCCTTTCCAAGGCGACTGCCGCCGATTCCGGTCAGCCGGCCACACAGCTGCAAAACCCGGAGGAGCAGCCGACGCTGAGCGATCAGCAGGCGCTGACGGACCAGAAGACCCCGGATAAGGACCAGCAGAACAAACAGGCTGAAAAGCAAACCGCGTACCAGCAGAGCGCCAGCACCGCCGCGGCTGAACAAAGCGATGCGTCCACAGCCGAAAGCAGCGCTGTGGCCGAGCAGAACAAGGACGCCGCGCCGACGAAAGACCAGCAGCAGGACGCCAAGGATCTGCAGCAGGCGATCCAGAAGCAGATCAGCGGCGTTGCCGGTCAGCTCGCCGAAGGCCTTCAGGTGATGCCGGCAGAGGGCGGTCTTCTCGTGACGATTTCCGATCAGACCAACGACCCGATGTTCAACATCGGCTCGGCGGTTCCACGCCAGGAGATGGTGTTGGCGATGGCGAAGATCGGCAAGGTTCTCGCGGACCGCAAGGGTTCGATCTTGATCCGCGGCCATACCGACGGGCGTCCCTATATGGTCGACGGCCGCAACGACAATTGGCGCCTGTCGCTCGACCGCGCCCAGAGCGCCTATTACATGCTCATCAACGGCGGGCTGGACGAGAAGCGGATTGCACAGGTTTCGGGCTTTGCCGACCGCCGCCTGAAGCTGCCCGACGATCCCTTCAACGACGCCAACCGCCGCATCGAAATTCTGATTCAGGGTGCTTCGAACCAGGCCGCCAAGAGTGAGACCGATGGCGGCAATCAGGAGCCGGTTAAACCGGTGCAGGGTAAGCAGAGCCAAGGCAAGCAGGGTAAACAGGGCCAAGGCAAGCCGAGCCAAGGCAAACAGGGATAGTCCATGGCGCGCCTTCAGCATCGTCATCGCCTCGCGCTCGCTTTGACCCTCGGCATTTTCATGCCGGGGATCGCTGGTGCCGAGGGGCCGGACAACCTGCCGCCCTATAAGATGCTGCGCTCGCTCGAATTCATTCAGGACTCCGTCGTGGCGGGCGATAGTTCGGCCGGCGAGATGCAGCGTTTCATGCTGTCGACCATTGACGAACGCCTGCGCACCGCCGACAAATCCGCCTTCGACGATAGCCGCAACGTCGATGCCGCGTTGATTTACGCGATGAGCGGCGGCAATCCTGCGACGCTCGAATATCTGATGTCCCGCGACCTCAACGGCAATTTCGACAATCGCGTTGCCGACGTGTTGAGGAAATATCTGAACGGCAAAGGACTGCTGGTGGTCAACACGCTCGCAGATATTGCCAGGGAATATCGGGACAAAAAGATCGGCCCTTATCTTTCGCTCGTTGCCGGCAACGTTATGTCCGCTAAAAATCCGAAGGCGGCCCTGAAGTTCTATGACTGGGCGCGCTTGACGTCGCCGGGCACCATTGTCGAGGAATCGGCGCTGCGTCGCTCTCTTGCGCTGTGCACCGACACCAATATGGTGTCGCAGGGTCTCGACTATGCGCAGCGCTACACGAGGCGCTTCCTGCATTCGCCCTATGCCAGCCAGTTCGCCAATCTCTTCGTGCAACTCGTCGTCGATCATGACGGTGAGGTCAAGCAGCAGGATATCGTCGATATCCTGTCCTTCATGGACCCGCCGAGGCAGCGGGAAATCTATCTGCGAATGGCCCGCCGCGCTGCGATCGCCGGCAAGGCCGATCTTGCCGCACTCGCCTCCGGTCGCGCGCAAGCCATTTCCAACGAGGGCGGCGATGCGTTCGGCGCGCTGGCGAGCTTTTATGGCGGCGTTGCCGGCGTGTCGACGCCCGATTTGGGGGCGGCGGTGCGCAACATCGAACAGATGCCGGCCGGCGAATTGAACGCGCAGGACCGCGCTCTGCGCGACGCCGCCAAGGTGGTGGCGGACGAAATCCTGCGTGCGCCGGACCCGACAAGCCTGACGCAAGTCTCACCTCTTAATCTGCCTAATCAAGAAAATACTGAACACGATGCTGCTGTGACGAACCAACCTGGGGCCAAGTCCCCTGGCACGGCGGGTGTTGAGGAGGGAGCCCCGGCAAAGGCGGCTCACGCCCCGGAGGAAGGGAGGCAGGAGGCCGACTCTTCATTCAACGCATTCGTCACGACGAGCCGCTCGAAGCTTGATGCCATCGACGGCCTGTTGAAGCAGGAAAGTCATTGATCATGATGGATATCGGTATCGCCAGTGCCCCACCCGGGGCCGATCTGGTTGCTGTTGCCAAAGGCGGGCGTTCGGCCAAGCAGGATGACAGTGACGGCAAAGGATTTCTGGATGCACTGACCAGTTCGCGCGGCAATGGGCGAAAGTCCGACACGACCGCTCAGGACGATACGGACACGACCGATGCGGCAACGGGGACCGATAGCGGTACCGATGCAGATGCAAATACGGTGAAAAATTCGGCAGGCGATCCGACGGCGACCGCACCCGCGACGGATGATAGCGGCATCGGAGCCGGCATGATCGATCCGTCGGCGGCCAATATCGCCGCCCTCGCCGACTTGGCCAAAGGCTCCAAGCAGCCTGGCGTTGCCAAGCTCCCGCAGGGAGCAGACGCCGCTCTTTCAAAATCGCTGGTGGATCTTCAAAAGCCGGCTGAGGTCGATACAGATATAGCATCTGCCGACAAGGCTCAGGCCACCCCGGCCAGCAATGCGGATGCGGCCAAAATTCTGGGCCAGGCCCAGGCGCAGACCTCGGATCAGCTCGATGATATTGCGGCGCAGCAACTGGCGGACGTGATTGCCGGCAATCAGCCAGCGCAAAGCAATGGCGACGGCAAGACGCAGGCGCCGGGCAAGACGAGCAAGACGACGTCAACAGACGATGACGGTAAGGATTCGGCGACCCAAGGCATGCAGTCCAGCGGCGCAGCCTCGGACGCGCTGTCGCTTCTCAATGTGCCGCAGACGGCGGCCGGTGTAATCGCTGCCGCACCGCAGAACGCGGCAAATGTGTTTGCCGGCGCTGACACAAAAACGCAGGCGGAGCCGGATCAGCCCTTGCCGAAACTCGCCGATGTGGCGTTGAAGGATGCATCGGCGAATGCCACGGACGCCGACACAACCCCTTCTGTCGCTGCCGACGCTACAGCCACTGCGCAGACCTTCCGATTGGTGCGCGCCGATGGCCGCGGCGGCGCACTCGAGATGTCGATCAGCAAAACGAGCAGCGACGACACGGCACAGGTCGATGTCAAGGCATCAAGCGGCGGCAATGCAGAGACCGTTACCGTGCTCGATTCCCGCCGCTATCTCGGTCTTGCTGCCAATTCCAACGCGGCGCTCGTCACAAACGCCTTGGCGGGTGACGGCGAGTGGTCGGGTGCGATGCAGCCGGCTTCGGCGCTCTCCAACGCGGCGAGCTGGACAAGCACCGGCAAGGTCGTCAATACGCTCAAAATCCAACTGCACCCCAACGACTTAGGCCAAGTCACTGCCACCATGCGGCTCTCCGGCGATCAATTGAGTGTCGACCTCAAGGTGCAGACCAGCGAGGCCTATCGGCAGCTCCACGCCGATCAGAGCCATATGGTCGATGCGTTGCGCGCCCAAGGCTATCAGGTCGACAATATCACCGTGACCTTGGCTTCGAACGCAGATCAGCAATCGGATAGCGGCAGGCAATCCGGCTTTCAGGGGCAGTCCCAACAGCAATCCCTGCTGAACCAGGGGCAGGGCGGGGACGCGCGACCCAGGGGGCAGAGCTATTCAGGGCAGCAGGCAAATGGCAATGACGGCAATCGCGGTTCGAGCGAACGTGGCACGGAAGATGGCGCTGCTGGCACTGCTCAGCGCCTGCGCTCTGGCGACGTTTACCTCTGACGTTTTTGCCTCCGCGAACGGCGCTCCGCCAGACAACGGCGCCGCCGGCCTGTGCGAGCGCGAAATCCAGTCGGCTGCGGCGAAGTTCGGAATACCGGAAGGCATCCTCTACTCGGTCGGTTTGACAGAGACCGGACGCAAGGGCTCGCTCTATCCTTATGCCCTCAATATCGAAGGCAAGCCGGTTTTCCCGCCATCCGAAGGCGTCGCCCTGCAGACCTTTGTTGCGGCAAAACAGAGCGGCGCAAAGCTGATCGATATCGGTTGCATGCAGATCAACCAGTATTTTCACGGCGAAAATTTCGCCTCCGTTGCCGATATGTTCGACCCGCATCGCAATGTGGAATACGCTGCCAAGTTCCTCCGCGACCTCCATGACAGGCATGAAACCTGGACGATGGCGGTAGCGCGATACCACGCCGGCCCGAATAACGACCCCGCCCAGAAGGTCTATGTCTGCCGTGTCATCGCCAATCTGGTTGCCACCGGATATGGAAAATGGACACCCAACGCGGCGACCTTCTGTCAGAATTAATCTAACCGAAAGTTGTATCTGACTTTTCGTACGTCGTCGCTAACCTATTTGGCATGGTTGACAACATGCAGATCGCCTGAATTACATATATTCATAATATACTAACTAACCAGTTTTTTATCGGTGTAAAACGCAAGGTACCCACTACATATAGTGCAAATCGGCCCCCAAATCTTAATCAATTGTTAATTCCCGTCACTCATTTCCGACAGTTGTTCGTGATTCGCCCGATTCGTACCCATAGGTCATCGAAACACCACACTGATTCGGAGGCGGACGAATGATCGTAGTGGTTGATGAGCGAGAGCTCGTTAAGGATGGTTATACTTCTCTCTTTGGGCGCGAAGGCATCCCGTCGACGGGGTTCGATCCCCGGGAATTCGGCGAATGGGTCACGACCGCTGCAGACGGCGATATTGCCGCCGTCGAAGCATTTCTGATCGGACAGGGACAGCATGTGCACGAATTGCCCCGGGCAATTCGCGACCGGTCGGTAGCTCCCGTCATTGCCGTCAGTGATCAGCCCTCGTTGGAATCGACGCTGGCGCTCTTTGACTGCGGCGTCGACGATGTCGTGCGCAAGCCGGTGCATCCCCGTGAGATTCTTGCCCGTGCAGCGGCAATCCGCCGGAGGCTCAAGGCGATCACCAGCTACACCGATATCGGTCCGATTCGCGTCTTCGCCGACGGCCGTGATCCGGAGATCAACGGCGAAGTCTTCGCCCTGCCGCGGCGCGAGCGTCGCATTCTGGAATATTTGATTTCCAACCGCGGCCGCCGGGTGACCAAGACGCAGATCTTCAACGCGATCTACGGCATCTTCGACGAGGAAGTCGAAGAAAACGTCGTCGAAAGCCATATCTCCAAGCTGCGCAAGAAGTTGCGCAAGAAGCTCGGTTTCGATCCCGTCGATTCCAAGCGCTTCCTTGGCTACTGCATCGATTGGAATTGATCCATCGACCGCGATTTGGCGTAGCAACGCTTGAATCCCGCGTGTAATTCCCTCCCAGAATTTCTCCCAGTTCCCCAGAATTATACGCCGGCTCTCCCGAACACCGATAGCGGTGTTCGGATGCAAGGGTGCGCCAACTCTTACCCTTGCTGCGACCCGTGAGCGCTCCTGCGGACGCGTCGCAGCAATCTCCGAAAAGCTGCATCATGATGACCGGCTTTTCCTCTTTTCAGACAGCTTCACGCAAGGCCCGCCCCATACTCTCAGCTTTACGAGGAAAACGAGGATTCCAGATGAGCATTTTCGGCAGCATGAAAACCGCGGTTTCAGGGATGAACGCCCAGGCGAACCGTTTGGGTACCGTTTCTGACAACATCGCCAACGCCAATACCACCGGCTACAAAGAAGCATCGACGAGCTTTTCCTCCCTCGTCCTCCCTTCCTCGGCCGGCAGCTACAATTCCGGCGGCGTCGAAACGTCGGTGCATCATGCTATCTCGCAGCAGGGCAACATCTCCTACACGACCTCGAACACCGACCTCGCAATCCAGGGCAATGGCTTCTTCGTCGTCCAGAGCTCGTCCGGACAGACATTCCTCAGCCGCTCCGGTGACTTTTCGGCGGACTCCTCGGGCAACCTCGTCAATTCCGCCGGCTTCACGCTGATGGGCTATCCCGCTAGCTCCGGGGCGCCTTCTGTGGTCGTCAACGGCTTCAGCGGCCTGGAGCCGGTCAATGTCAGTCAGAACGGCGTGACCGCCGTCGCCACGACGACTGGCGAGATGTCAGGCAACCTCAATTCCAACGCCGCTATCGCAACCGGTAACCTGCCAGCCTCCAATACGGCACCTGTAACCAGCGACACGAGCAAGAGTTCGATCACCGGTTATGATAGCCAGGGCAATGCCGTCACCTTCGACGTCTATTACACCAAGACAGCGGACAACACGTGGGACGTGTCGGTCTACAATCACGCTGATGCGGCTTCGGGCGACACTCCGTTCCCTTATGGCGGCGACGGCCTGGTCGGCAGCACGGAGCTGGATTTTGACGACACCGGCGCTTTGACATCAGGCGGAACGTTCGATCTCAACTTCAGCAGCGGATCGTCGACGCAAACCATTTCGATGGATTTCTCGGGCTTCAGCCAGGTCGCCACCGACTTCAACGCTACCGGCAAGATGAACGGTCAGGCTCCGAACCCGGTGACGAGCGTCACGATCGGCAAGGACGGGACGGTCAATGCTGTCTACAAGGATAGCTCCACCAAGGCTCTCTATCGTATCCCGCTCGCGACCGTGGCAAGCCCCGACAATCTGACGCTTGAGAGCGGCAACGTCTATTCGGCCAACGGTGAGTCCGGCGTTACGGTGACGGGTTTCCCGCAGACCGGCGGCTTCGGCTATATCCAATCCGGTGCTCTGGAAGAATCCAACGTCGACCTTGCGACCGAACTGACGAACATGATCGAGGCGCAGAAAAGCTACACCGCGAACTCCAAGGTGTTCCAGGCTGGTTCCGACCTTCTGGACGTTCTCGTCAACCTGCAGCGTTAATCAGTACGATAGGGTACCGAGCCAGCCATGTCCCTCACCACAGCACTCAATAACGCGCAAGCGATATTCAACAATACCGGCACGCAGAGCAGTGTCGTATCGAACAATATCGCCAATGCCGGCAACACGGATTATACCCGTCGCCAGGCGATGTTGACGACGGACATGAGTGGCGCACAGGTCGTAAAGATCGCCCGCGCCGACGAGCCTTCCTTGCAGAAAGCGTTCCTGGGCAGCACGTCCGACGATGCTGCTCAGCAGCGCCTGCTGAAGGGCTATGAGGATATTCAATCCGGAACGATTGGCGGCAACGACAACGAGATCGCGCCGGCCACCTACCTTGCCGCCCTGCAAACGGCAATGCAGACCTACGCCGGTTCGCCGGCCAGCACCACCGCGGCGCAATCGGCCGTCAATGCTGCCCAGGATCTCGCGAATTCCCTGAACAACGCCACCACGGCGGTCAACGGAATTCGCACCGATGCCGACAAGGAAATCAGATCTGACGTCGATTCGCTGAACAGCTTGCTTTCGCAGTTCGAGCAGGCGAACGATGCGGTCAAGACCGCGACCGCGACCGCCGGTCCCACATCCTCTGCGCTGTCGGATGCGACGGACCAACGCGACGCGGTCCTGAAGCAGATTTCCAAGATCGTCGGCGTCACAACGGTAACGCGGCCGAACGGCGATATCGCACTCTATACCAGCGGCGGCACGACGCTGTTCGAGACGATACCGCGCCAGGTGACCTTTACGGCGACCAATTCCTACACGGATGGCACCGTCGGCAACAGTGTTTATATCGATGGTGTGGCGGTCGATCCCGGTCAGGGCGCCGATACGACGGCGCAGGGCAGCCTTCAGGCAACTCTTCAGGTCCGCGATGACGTTGCTCCGACCTACCAGAAGCAACTCGACGAAATCTCGCGCGGCCTCGTGTCGATGTTTTCGGAAAAAAACCAGACCGACCCTACGCAAGATGCGTTGCCCGGCCTTTTCACCTGGAGTGGCGGTACCGTGCCGACCGATGCCACTGCCATCGCCGGCATGGCTGGTACGATTGCGGTCAATCCCGCACTGATCACCTCGCAGGGCGGCGATCCCACTCTTTTGCGGGATGGTGGCATCAACGGTTCCGACTATGTCGTCAACGCCAGTGGCGATAGTGGCTATTCCACTCTGCTCGATTCCTACGTCACCGGCTTTGACACGAAGATGGACTTCGACGCCGATGCCGGTTCCGACACGACGGCCAGCATCATGAATTACGCGTCCGATTCCATCGGCTGGCTGGAAGATCAGCGCAGCTCCGCCAATACGGCGGCGGAAAATACCTCGGCGGCACTGTCTCGGTCATCCGAAGTCTACTCGAACGAGACGGGGGTCAACCTCGACGAAGAGCTGACTCTGATGATGGACATCGAGCAATCCTACAAGGCGGGAACGAAGATATTGAACGCCGTGAACGAGATGCTTCAATCGGTACTGGATATTGCGAGCTAAGCCATGAAACTTTCCTTCATTTCAAGCGCAGCCATTCAGAACGCTATGCGCCAGACGATCCGTCAGTCGCAGAATGAGATGACGGATGCTTCGACAGAAGCGACGACCGGTGTGTATGCCGATATCGGCGTCGCACTGGGCAGCAACACCGCTCTGAGCGTCAATCTCACACGGGAAGTGACGCGCATCGATTCCCTTCTCAGCAGCAACTCGATCGCCGACCAGCGGATGTCGTCCTCGCAGACGGCCCTGAGCGACATGTCGTCCCAGTCCCAGAAGCTGATGGACCAACTGGTGGCGCTGCGCGGCAACACCGATGGCAGCAGCGTGTCGCTGACGCAGCAGACGGCGAGCGCGACGCTTTCGAGCTTCCTTTCCGATGCCAATACCATGGTCAACGGCGAATATCTCTTTGCCGGCACGAATACCGACGTGCAGCCGATGACCGACAATACCGCGGCGGCCACCTCGGCGATCCAGAGTGCGCTCAATGACTACGTGAGCGCGAACGGAATTCCCTCCATCTCCGATATGACCGGCGATCAGATGAAAGATTTCATCACCACCCAGGTCGAGCCGATGTTCACTTCGGACAGCGCTTCTGCGCCAGACAACTGGGCAAGCTGGTCGGCCGCTTCGGATCAGAACATGTCGAGCCGCATCAGCAACTCGGAAGTGATCGATTCCTCGACCAACGCCAATGAACCCGGCATGCGCTATCTGGCGCTCGCAACCACCGTGGTCAATTCGCTGATGGATTCAACTTTGAACCTGAGCCAGGATGCGTTGAACGCAGTCAACGACCAGGCCACAAGCTATACGCGTCAGGCGATCGACGGAATCAACGATCAGTCGAGCCAACTCGGCCTGTCGCAATCGCGTCTCTCAGATGCGAACACATCGCTGAACGCTCAGAAAGACATCATTAACACTAATATCGGGGACCTTACCGGAGTCGATCCTTACGAGGCTTCGACGAAGGTCAACAGCCTCGAAACTCAGCTTGAGACAGCCTATACTATCGTCTCCAAGATACAGCAGCTGAGCCTTGTAAATTACCTTTGATGATCAAAGGGATGTAATGACCAGGAAGGATGCATGAATGTATCAGTTCTCATATGCGGAAGTCATGCAGGATGCGGTGGCCGACGCCAAGGAAAGAGAACGGCAAGTTCTGGACCGGTCGATAGCTCTTCTCTCTGCGGCCCGTGATAAGGGGAAGTACGGCCGCGAAGCGATCGAGGCGTTGTTCTACACAAGACGCGTCTGGATCAGCTTTATCGAGGATCTCAAAAGTCCGGAGAACCAGCTTAACGTCGAACTGCGCGCCAATCTGATCTCCATCGCAATCTGGATTTTAAAGGAATGCGACCGGATCCGCAGACGCCAGTCTGAAAATTATCAAGGCATCATCGATGTCACCACCATCATCAGGGATGGACTTAAATGAAAAGTACGCTTCGCATATCGCTTAAAGCCGGGGAAAGAATTTTTATCAACGGGGCCGTGCTGCGCGTTGACCGCAAGGTTGCCCTGGAATTCCTGAATGATGTGACCTTCCTGCTCGAGAACCACGTTCTCCAGCCGGAGGATGCGACGACGCCGCTGCGCCAGCTCTATTTCATCGCGCAGATGATCCTCATCAATCCGGAAGGCAAAGAGCAATCGACGGCAATGTTCCGCAAGTCGATCGTCATGCTGCTCTCGTGCTTCCGCAATGAGGAAGTGCTGGCCGAGCTGAAGCGTATCGACGGCCTGGTCGCCACCGGCCGTGCCTTCGACGCGTTGAAGGCGATCCGCGCTCTCTACCCGGTCGAGGACAATATTCTCCACAGCCAGGAGATGCCGGCGGCAACGATCGAGCATATTCGCCGGGAGATCGCACCGTGGCGGTAGATCCGGTCAGCCAGATCAGCACGAACAATAGCAGTAGCAGTACCAGTTCGAGTACCTCTGCTGCGGCATCAAAAAGCGCCACTCTCAACTACAACGACTTCCTCCAGCTCCTCATCGCCCAGATGAAGACGCAGGATCCGACCGACCCGATGGATGCCAGCCAGCAGATTTCGCAGCTCGCCAGCTTCTCTCAGGTCGAACAGCAGATCCAGACGAACTCACACTTGGAAACGGTGCTGCAGAACCAATGGATTTCGAATGCGTCCGACTATATCGGCAAGCAGATCATGAGTGCCGACGGCACCGTGACCGGCACGATCAAGGAAGTGACCGTCTATTCGGACGGTATCATCGCGCAAACCGAGGCGGGCGACAAAGTCCTGCTGCAGGCCGGCGTTACTGTTGCTCCTTCTGGAACAACGATTGATAAGCCGACGTCGACGACGGATACTAGCAGCAGCGATTCGACGGACAGCACCAACTCGACCAGCGGCTCATGAGGAGCCGGCTGAACTAAAGGATGAAGATATCATGAATGAAGCCGATGCACTGGATATCTTCCAGGCGGCGATCTGGACGGTACTCGTTTCATCGGGCCCGGCCGTTCTCGCCGCCATGATCGTCGGCCTCGTCATCGCCTTGATCCAGGCGCTGACCCAGGTGCAGGAAGCCACATTGACCTTCGTGCCGAAGATCGTCGCCGTCATGGTGACGGTCGGCATCACGGCTCCCTTCGTCGGCTCGCAGATATCGATCTTCACCAACCTCGTCTTTTCGAGAATTCAGTCGGGATTTTGAGACGGTTGGCTATCTGAGCGAGGCCATTCTCGCGCAAGCTTCGCCTTTTAATGATCTGATCGAATAGGGCAAACGGGTCAGCCGTTTGCCCCCTCTCATGAAGAGACGGAACCGGTCGATGGCGCAACCACCCGCAATAGCACTTCCCAAAGCCAATCCCAGCATGCGTGATATCGGGTTCGCCCTCGGTATCATGGTCATCCTCTGTGTGCTGTTCCTACCGATCCCGCCATTCCTCATCGATATGGGTCTGGCCTTCTCGATCGCGCTCTCGGTGCTGATCCTGATGGTGGCGCTGTGGATCAAGAAGCCGCTGGAATTCTCGTCTTTCCCGACCATCCTGCTGATCGCCACCATGACCCGTCTGTCGCTGAACATCGCGACGACACGCGTCATTCTTTCACACGGCTATGAAGGACACGACGCGGCCGGCGGCGTGATTGCGGGTTTCTCCAGCCTGGTAATGTCCGGCGATTTCGTGATCGGTCTGATCGTCTTCATGATCCTGATCACCATCAATTTCATCGTCATCACCAAGGGCGCGACGCGTATCGCCGAAGTCGGCGCGCGTTTCACCCTTGACGCCATCCCCGGCAAGCAGATGGCGATCGACGCCGATCTGTCGGCCGGCCTGATCGACGAAAAAGAAGCGCAGCGCCGCCGCCGCGAGCTGGAAGAGGAAAGCTCCTTCTTCGGCGCCATGGACGGTGCTTCGAAGTTCGTGCGCGGCGATGCCGTCGCCGGTCTGCTTATTACCTGCATCAACATCTTCGGCGGCATTATTATCGGTTATTTCCGCCATGGCATGCAGATCGGCCAGGCGGCTGACGTCTTCGTCAAGCTTTCCGTGGGTGACGGTCTGGTGTCGCAGATGCCGGCGCTCATCGTCTCGCTCGCCGCCGGCCTTCTGGTTTCGCGCGGCGGTACCGCCGGCTCCACCGACCAGGCCGTTATCAACCAGTTGAGCGGTTATCCGCGCGCGCTCGCCGTCGCTGCGATCCTCATGGGCATCCTGGCCATCATGCCGGGCATGCCATTCCTTCCCTTCCTCATTCTCGGCGGCCTGATGGCGGGCGGCGCCTGGTTCATCCCGCGGCAGATCGAAGCCGAAAACAAGCTTCGCCGCGACGCCGAGGAAAAGAAGGTGATGCAGACGAAGGAAATGGAGAAAGATTCGGTCAAGTCGGTTCTGACGACCTCGGAAATCGAGTTGGCGCTCGGCAAGATCGTCTCCACCCGGCTGCTCGGCGCGCATCAGGAGCTGGCCTTCCGCGTCGGCAAGATGCGCAAGAAATTCGCGACGCAATACGGTTTCGTCGTACCGGAAATCAAGGTGACCGACGACATCGCCATTGCTGACAAGTCCTACCAGATCCGTATTCACGGCACGACGGTCGCTTCCAATATGCTCCGTGTCGGCGAAGTGCTCGTCGTCACCGGTTCGGGCCGCAAACCGACCGTTCCGGGCGACGAGATCCGCGAGCCCGCCTTCGGCATGCCCGCCGTCTCCGTCCTCGAGGCCTTCACCGAGGATCTGAAGCGCGAAGGCTTCCAGCCGATCGACAATGTCTCCGTCGTTCTGACGCATATGAGCGAAGTTATCCGCAACAACCTGCCGGCGCTTCTCTCCTATAAGGATGTCAAGATCCTGATCGAGCGCCTCGACCCGGAATACAAGAAGCTCGCCGACGAGATCTGCTCGTCGCACATGTCCTATTCCGGCCTACAGGCGGTGCTCAAGCTCCTGCTTGCCGAGCGTGTCTCGATCCGCAACCTGCACCTCATTCTGGAAGCCGTCGCGGAACTCGCGCCGCATGTGCGCAAGACCGAGCAGATCGTCGAGCATGTGCGGGCGCGAATGGCGCAGCAGCTCTGCGGCGACCTTGCGGACAATGGCGTGCTGCGCGTTCTCCGTCTCGGCAGCAAATGGGATCTCATCTTCCATCAGGCGCTGAAGCGCGACCAGAAGGGCGAGATCGTCGAGTTCGACATCGATCCGCGCAATCTGGAAGAATTCAGCGAGCAGGCAGGCAAAGTTATCCGTGAATACATGGACCGCGGCTTGCCGTTCGTGCTTGTCACATCGCCGGAAACGCGCTCCTATGTGCGCATGATCATCGAACGCCTGTTCGCGACCCTGCCGGTCTTGTCGCATGTGGAATTGGCCAAGGGGATCGAGATCAAGATTCTAGGTTCCATTTCATGATAACAGACCCCCAGGGCACCATTCTGGCGTTGTTTCTCGCCTTCTGCCGCATTGGCGGCTGCATCATGGTGCTACCGGGGTTTTCGTCGGGCCGGGTGCCGCAGCAGGTTCGCGTGCTGCTTGCGGCGGCATTGTCGATGGCGATCCTGCCGCTGCTCTGGAACACGATCTATCCGGAAGTATCGAAAGGCGGCGCTACCTATATCGGCCTGATTTTCACCGAAACGGTGATCGGCCTGATGTACGGCATGATTGCACGGCTTTATACGCTCGGGCTGCAATTTGCCGGCACCGCCATATCGATGTTGATCGGTTTCAATGCGCCGGGCGGTATGGATGTCATCGAAGAGACGAACGAGACGACGCTGACGAGCTTGATCAGCTTCTGCGGCCTGATGATGCTGTTCATCCTGGACTTCCACCATCACGTCCTGCAGGCGCTCGTCGATTCCTATTCGGTCGTGCCCTTCGGCGGCCATATCGATGCGCGCGCATCGCTGGTGTCGGTGGCGGATACGCTGGAGGCCACCTTTTTCATCATGCTGCGGCTGACGAGCCCCTTTTTGCTCTATGGTCTGATGTTCCAGATTTCGATCGGCTTCATCAATAAACTGGCGCCGCAGATCCCGATCTACTTCATCTCTACGCCTTATCTGCTGATGGGCGGGCTATTCATGCTCTATCTCAGTATCGCGGCGATCGTCAGCCAGTTCTCCGGCGCCTTCCTCAGCGTCTTCAACGGGCATTAGCGGGGCGAGGCGGAAGCGATGGCGGAAAAAAGCCGGTCCGAAAAATTGAAGCGGCTCGTCGCCGTGCAGCGTCATCTCGAGCGGATAGCGGAAAACGAGCTTGCGGATACCACCCGCCAGCGCAACGAGGTCAGCCAGTCGATGGAAAAGCTGATTGACGCCATTAGCTCGGCCGATCCCGTCCATATGGCATTTTCGGTGCATTATGCCGGGCGCTACGGCCGCCTGACGCTCAAGGATCAGCAGCTCGATGGTATCCAGAAGCTGATCGAGACGAAAGTCCTGCAGGAGCGCACCAAGGCGGACCGGTTGGAAGAGCATATGAAGGACGCTCGCGAGCTGGAAATGCGCGAGGCGGACGACAATGCCGTTTACGACATCATCGATCAGCGCTTCGCAGGCGCAACGCCAGCCTCCAGCAAGGTTCAAAAACCATAATCATCGCGATCTCAAAACAAGATGGCACATCCCCGAATCGCCGCCTTGTTCCGGATTCAAAAGATTAGACGATCTTCACGCGTTTAAATGAACCATGACGCTCTAACCGCTCGATTTCGGCATGATCTTGCTCGATGGCTGCTTCAAGCGTCGCAGGACCATGCTTTAGTGAAAGGAAATGTGACGTGGCTATTTCGCCTCCGAGTGATTTGGTCCTGGATGTCGTCAAGGCCGCCAATCCGGCCGACGTTCAGGCAGCCCAGGAAAAGCTCGCGGCCAACAGGGCTGCCTTTGCCGCCACAAGCCTGGCGGAAAACGGCAATGGTTTCGCCTCGACCGTGAGTGCGCTGGACAGCGCCGCAACGAAGGCCGGTCTCAGCAATGCCAACACCCATACGGCTTCGACAAAGGTGCCGCAGGCTTATCACAAGTTCGAAGCGATGGTGCTGCAGAACTTCGTGAAGAACATGCTGCCGAACAGCGAAACGCTGTACGGCAAGGGCTCCGCCGGCGAAATCTGGAAGGGCATGATGGCCGAGCAACTCGGCAATACGCTGGCCAAGAATGGCGGCGTCGGCATTGCCGAGCAAATGTACAAGGAACAGGTCGACAAGATGCGCAACACCGGCGCCGTTAACGCGGCGACCAACGAGAACGATAAGAAGATGGCGCTGAGTGCAATTACCGATTTCCAGCGAAAGACGCTTGCGGCGGCCGAGACCAATGGTGACAGCGATACCACGGTCACCAACCAAGATACGCTGACGTCCAAGAAAGTATGACCGGGGGATGGATATGGAAGTGATTTCGAACGACTACCGGATCAAGTCGGTCCTTGGCCGCCTGGAGATGATCATCGATAACGAGAACAGCCGGATCGGCACCGATCCGGAATTCGATCTCAAGGTATCGAATGCGCACAAGAGCCGCTGCCTCTACGAATTGTCGATGCTGTTTCGCGATACCAATCCGGCCGAGCTTGCGGTCGCGCATATCGAGCAGTTGCACGGGCTGAAGAAGAAGCTGGTCTTGAACGCGCGCCGCGTCGAAGCCCATCTCGAAGCCGTGCGTGCCGTTGCCGATATCTTGAAGAACGCGGTGCAGAACGCCGATGCCGACGGCACCTATTCGCAGGAGCAGTTCCGCGTCCGTGAGGCCGGATGATCAAGCTCGTCCTCACCGGCCTCTGGGTCTGCGCCGTAACGCTGGCTTCGGTCTATTTTTCGGTGCAGATGGCGACGGCGCCTGCGACCAATCCCGATGACGCCAAGAAGGCGCAGCAGGAATTCGTCAAGGGCGAATCGATCAACGTGCCCGTCATTGCCAACGGCCAGGTGAACGGCTATTTCATCACCCGCATCTCCTTCATGATGGAGAAGGGCAAGGCGGGCCAGCTCCAGATGCCACTGACGGAATTGACGACCGATGAGCTTTATTCGCTGCTGGTGGGCAATAAGGCGATCGACATAAGCCATACCGCCAGCTTCGACGTCGCCAGTTTCCGCAGCGATATCAAGAAAAACATGAACGAACGTCTCGGCGGCGACTATGTTGCCGACGTTCTCGTCGAACAGCTCGACTACCTCTCCAAGGACGAGATCAATAATGGCGACGGTGCCGGCAAGAGAACCGTCAAGCCCGTAAAGATCGTCCAGGGCGATGCGGCACCGGACGCCGAGCCGAAGCCGGCGCATTAGGCCCGAAGCAAGCCGATGATGGCCGCTCCCTTGCGGAGCGGCCTGTTACATCTCACGGCCGAAACAGCCTTAACAAATCCCTGCTTTCCTCGCGCAATTCCGATCGATTTTCCTAACGGAAGCTTGGCATAGCCTTGTTATAAGCCTCCTCAGCGATGCGTCCGATGTCACCGAACGGACAGGCGGTGGAGGATCTGCGTCGAAAAATTGCCGGCGTCGGGCTTAGGAAGCGTCCGCGGCAGGAGGTCTTGGGTGAATTTAGTCGCCAATTTTGCCGTGCTGACGTCGCGTCGAATGATTTTCGACTTGCCGGTCTGCGACCTCGATTGGGAAGATGCGCTGAACTTCATCAACGAACTGGCGTCCCTTCCGGTCGGCCAGACGGTCATCTCCTTCGTCAACGCCCATAACATGCTGCTGATGCTGCGCGACCGTGAATATCGCGACGTGCTGGCGAAAAATCTTGTCCTGCCCGACGGCGTTGGCCTGGATATGGCCTCGCGGGCTGCCCATGGGGTCTCCTTCCCGGCCAATTTGAACGGCACCGATTTCGTTCCGGCTCTGCTGACCTTCATGGAGCGGCGCAAGCGGGTGGGTCTGATTGGTGGCCGCCGCGATGTCGTTGAAAAGGCCGCTGAAAATTTCCGCAAGCATGCGCCGTGGCACGACTTTATCGTTATTGCGGACGGTTATTTCGACAAGGCGGAAAGCGATCTGATCGCCGCCGAGGTCGGCCGCCAGAAGATCGACGTGCTGATTGTCGGCATGGGGACGCCGCTCCAGGAAAAATGGGTTGCCGATCATATCGAACCGCAGCATGCGAGGCTGGTGCTGACAGTCGGCGCATTGTTCGATTTCGTCTCTGGCACGGTGCCGCGTGCCCCGGCTCTGGTACGCGGCATGCGCTTCGAATGGATGTACCGCCTGCTCCAGGAGCCGAGCAGGCTGTGGCGGCGTTATATTCTCGGCGTGCCGCTTTTTCTCTACCAGGTCATTCGGCATCAGTTCGGCCGCAAAGAGCGTATCCTTCGTGCCGCCGAGCCACAGCCGATGCCTCTGCCACGGCTTCCTGCGCCGGACAAGCTCGCCGGTTGATTGCGGTAGCGGTCGTTAACCTTTTCTTTGCCATGAAAATTTAGAGTGGGTTAACCATCGGCATCGGTCACTGACCATGCGCGCGAGACAACCCGCCATGTTCGAAAGCAAGGCCAGGACCAGACTTCTTCCCGACGATGCGGAAGCCTTCGAGGCCTCGCGCGCCGGGCGGCATGCGCGTTTCGATCGCGGAAAGGATGGCTATCTCGTAGCCGCCAATGTCCAGCCTGCCGATCGTCAAGCCGCGAGCGACGCGGAATTGCTGGCCCTCATTCAAAAGATGCTGGACGGCGATCCCTATCCGATCTCCGGGCAAAAAAAGTCCGAGGTGGTTGATACCGCAGAGGCTCAGCCGCTGCCCGATCTTATCCGCGGCATTCTGCGAGACCATCCAATCGCGTCCGAAACGATCATGGTTCGGCAGCGGGAGCCGGTCATAGATCAACCAGTGGCTACATCCCACGTCGAAGACACCGAAATCGGTCTTTCGCTTCTGGTCGAACCGCCTGCCGTCTCCGTCGCGCCTCCACCGCATCGCCGCTGGGTGTTCGGGTTCGGCTCCATCGGCTTCGTCATCGTCGCCGCGCTGGCAGGCGCGCTTCTACCGACCGTACTGGCAGCTCCGCCTCGCTATGTCTCTCACACCGTGTTGCAGATGGAAGGGCAGGGGGCTGCGCGACAGGCGCTTTTGGACGTCAGCGCCAAACGTGCCGCCGCTCCGTCCTTGCTTTCCGATCTCGTCGCCAGGCTGAAGCTCGACCGCGATCCGGAATTTACCGGCGATCGGGCCGGCGCTTTCGGTGTTGCTATGGAACTACTGTCCGGCAATGGTAGCGCTTCCGACGCGCCCTCGCGCGCGCAGGCAGCCCTTCGCAGAGATATCGCCGTCACCACCGATGCGCCGAGCGGCACCTTGCGTCTCGCCGTCACCACAGGTAATCCGGCAAGATCGGCCGAGATCGCCAATCGTCTGGCCGATGCGACGATCTATGACGCCACCATCGCGCAAGGCGCAGGGCTTGCTGGCAAAGACAGCGCGCCTGCGGACAAGAGTCTCAAGGATCTCGCTCAGGCTAAGGCCGCATTGGCCGATTTCAAGACCCAATACGGCGACGACAGAATCAATGCTGCTCTCGATCTTCAGCAGCGGCGTCAAGAGTTGGATGGCGAGATCAAGGCCGCCGAGGCCGCGGTGCAGAGCGCACGAGCCCGACTCTCCGCCGCCAAATCCGCCACACCTGCCAGCGTCACGAGTGGCGCGCTATCGGGCAGTCTGTCATCTGCCGCTCTTGATGATCTGCGCAGCCGCTATAGCGCCGCCAAAGTCGTCCTGTCCCAGCTTTCCACGCAGCTTGGTCCACGCCATCCCCGTCTGTTGGCGCAGCAGGCGACAGTCGACGGCCTGACCGCCGATATCCGCAATCAACTGCAGCGCCTTGTCGCCAGCAGCGATGCGGCCTTGAAAGCTGCACTTGAGAACCGCACGGCGCTTTCCGCACGGATGACTGCGCTCAGCCAGAAAAGCATCGATATCGATATGGCCCGCCTGGATCAGCTTCAGGGGGATGTCGCAGCAGCGCAGAGCCGCTATGAAACCGATGTGCAAAATGCGGATACGGCTCCGCCCCAAGTCGAGGTTCCGATCGCCGTCATCACGCCTGCCACGGCCGCCCAGGCGCCGATCGACGACAATCTTGGGGGTCGTCAGGTTTTCGGTTTCGTCATGGGCCTTGGCGCAGCGCTTTGCCTGGTCTTTCTGCGGAAATGGATGAGTGGCGCGGTAGCTGCGGAGGATCGGCTAGCCCAACACCTCCCTGCGTTCGAGCCGGTTTTCAGCCCTGCCGCCGAGCCAGTCCCCTTGCCGCCGCGACCGATACCCGATCTGCCGCAACCGCACTTCGACGCCACCGTTCCCGTTGCCAACGATCGTCTCATCGTCTCGGAGGAGCTGACGCAGATCCAGCGCGAATTGGCGTCATTGCGTGCAAAAGTCCAGACCTATGCTTCGCGCCGGCAGACGGCGGGCGGCTGATTCCGTCGCGGCTTTTTCCTTGCAATTACCGCTTTCAGACACCATAGGGCGTTGGCAGGCAAATCCACTGGGCCGATGGCTTGTAGATTGCCGCCGAAACAATGTCGGGAGATATTCGTGACGACTGTGATCGATGGCAAGCAGGTGGCTGCGTCTGTAATTGATGCGGTGAGGACGGCGACCGCAGCGCTGGAGAAAGACACGGGTGTAAAGACCGGCCTTGCGGTCGTCATCGTCGGTGATGATCCGGCGAGCCACACCTATGTCGGCGCCAAGGGCCGCATGGCCAAGGAATGCGGCTTCAACTCCATCCAGCACACGTTGCCGGCCGAGACGACTCAAGGTGAGCTGGCTAAGCTGGTGCAATCCCTCAACGAGGATGCGTCCATCCACGGCATCCTGGTGCAACTGCCGCTGCCGAAGCATTTAAATGCCGAAGCGATCATCCAGTCGATCCGGCCGGACAAGGATGTCGATGGCCTCAATGTCGTCAATGCCGGCAAGCTGGCGACCGGCGATTTGGCCACCGGCCTGATCTCCTGCACGCCGGCCGGCGCCATGCTGCTGGTGCGCCGTGTGCATGGCGAGGATCTGTCGGGTCTGAATGCCGTCGTCATCGGCCGCTCCAATCTGTTCGGCAAGCCGATGGCGCAATTGCTGCTTCATGCCAATGCGACGGTAACGACGGCGCATTCGCGGACGAAGGATCTGCCGGCGGTTGCCCGCAATGCCGATATTCTGGTGGCGGCCGTCGGCCGGCCGGAAATGGTGAAAGCCGATTGGGTCAAGCCGGGCGCGACGGTGATCGATGTCGGCATCAACCGCATTGATGCGCCGGAAAGAGGCGAGGGCAAGAGCCGCCTGGTCGGCGATGTCGCCTTTGCGGAAGCCGGCGAAGTTGCCGCCGTCATCACCCCGGTTCCGGGTGGCGTCGGGCCGATGACGATTGCCATGCTGATGGCCAATACCTCGATTGCTGCGCACCGTGCTGCCGGTCGGACGCCGCCGAAATTCTAAAGCATTGGCGCATGATCCCGAAAACCGTGAAGCGGTTTTCGGATAGGTCGTGCCAATTACATTATCTTAGTCGGCCGGCGCCACGCCGGTCGAGGCACGCACGATCA
>NZ_AUFB01000004.1 GCF_000426285.1 Rhizobium leucaenae USDA 9039
TCGCCTACATGACCTTTCCCAAGCAGCACTGGACCAAGCTTCACAGCACGAACCCGATTGAGCGATTGAATGGAGAAATCAAGCGAAGGACCGAGGTCGTCGGCATCTTTCCAAACGACGATGCCATCGTCAGGCTCGTCGGCGCTTTGCTTCTGGAGCAAAATGATGAGTGGGCTGTTCAGCGCTCGCGGTACATGACACTGGAAACCATCGCGACAATGAGCGATGATCCGCTCATCAACTTGCCTGCTGCGGCAAGCTGACCCGTTCCCGGCCCTGTCCGGAAAGCTCGACGATCGACCGAGCTACACCACTCCCTGGGACATCATCGGTCTCGGCCAGTTCCTGCTCGCTATGCGGTCCAATCATGATCGAATCCAAGCCCAGATCGGTTTGTCCCTCAACAAGCGATTGCTGCAGCGGAAGATCGAAATAAGGGATTGGAAAGCCGGGGCCTGAGCGGACACGGACCTTGTCGTGATCTATCGTGGTCGGATCTGAGATCAGCCGCCACTCATTCTCCTCCGCAAAGCTTTTATCTTTGAAGCTTGAGGCATAGACATGGAAACCGGCGACCCACCCTTCGGCAAGGTGCCAAATATTTTCGTCTGAAAATTGTTGCTCCTCAAGCTCGAACAGGAACGGCTCGAGGTAATTGTTTATGATCTTGATTTTGTCGCTATCGTCGTAAACGCATTTCAGCAGTTTGAAATGGGTCCGTTGTCCCGCTGCTTCCAGGGCGGATTTATGGAAGCCCAAGGAAACGCCACCGAGTGCGGCATATCCCCGCCATTGGCTAAGCAGGTCCCCATTTTCCGCAAATGAGGCTACGCAGACGAAGTTTCGCCGAACCGTGTGAAGGATTTTCTCTATACTCCCAAGCAGTCGCTTTCCATTTAGACCCTGCGTGTTGATCCGGCCTTCGGCAATCTCGGAAGCGAGAGCAATTCCGTGCCTGAACTCTTCCTTATCGTTCAGAAAATGAATGCACGACGCCCACAGAGACTTCGACCCGAGAATCCCAAGAGCACCGGAAAACGTGGTGTAATGGTACAGCTTCATTTGTCCCTCGTCCTCAAGTGATGCGCTTTGAGTAGCCGCAACATCAATTGACAAAAGAAATGCGCCAGGCTGCCGCAATATCGATCCGTGAGCCGGAAGCTAGAACAGAGGCATTGAAAGTTGCTGCATGGGTTTTTTGTTCCGTCGAGATCGTTGTCGGCGGGACGGGGGCGCTTTTGCGATGCGCTCTTCGTCGAATGATGGCGAACTGATCAGATATCTGAAATTTGGAAACAGGAACGATGTGACAACGAGCGGCGATTATTGCTCTAAGTCACTATTGCGCCTCGATATATAGCATGGAGATTACGCGACTCCGATAGGATATTTTCGCGGAGGATGCGATCGGAGCAGGTTTTGCCTAGCAGTCAAACGATCTTAATTCTCGTTGTTGCGGCTGAAGATACATGGCGCCGTCCGATATCGTCTTCTGGAAGCATCGGCACTCTCAGGATTGGCGTCAGTTATTTCCGTGATGCCCGCCATAAGCAACGGAGTAGTTTGGTGGAATAAAGTGCTTCACCCCACCAGAATCCTGTTCCTCACCAGCCTCACCCCCGGCACCGCTTCCGCGACGACGGTTGCCCGCTCGACTTCCTGCGGTGTGGCCGCGGTTCCGTCCAATCGGATTTCCTGGCCCACGGCGGTGACCGTGACCTCGGAGGCGTCAAGGCCGCCGGCGACGGCGAGAGCGTCTGCGACGGTGGATTCCAGCGCCGAGCGTTTGGCATTTTCGCTTTCTATTTCGGGCTTTGAGCCATGAAACGTCGCTGCTTTGAAAACCATTGCCCCTTCTCCTGCGCCTCTGCCGGATGGGAAACGCGGTATCTGCGTATTGGTTCATTCGCAGCCCGAAATTACCACTAAAGCCAGTAATTTCAGCGGGAAGGGACCGGTATTGCCCGCGCCGACAGAGCTGCGGACTTGCCGCCTCCCGCGATCCCCTGTAGAGCCATGGGCAATCACAGCAAGATGCGGATACTGGAATGACCACCGGGAGCAAGGCGCCGCGCCGCCTGACGATATTGGGTTCGACCGGCTCGATCGGACAGAACACGCTCGACGTCATTGCCCAACTGGGCGGGCGCGAAGCCTTCGATATCGCCGCAATCACCGGGCATGACAATATCGATCTCTTGGCGAGCCAGGCGAAAGCCTGCGGCGCCGCTCTCGCCGTCACCGCCAATGAGGAGCGCTATCACGACCTCAAGGCGGCGCTTGCCGGAACCGGCATTGCCGCAGCCGCGGGCAGGAACGCTCTCATCGAGGCTGCCGCCATTCCTTCCGATTGGGTAATGGCGGCGATCGTCGGCACGGCAGGGCTTGCGCCGACGCTGGAAGCCGCGCGACGGGGCGCCGATATCGCGCTCGCCAACAAGGAATGCCTGGTTTCCGCCGGCGATCTCTTCGTTCGTGCCGTCAGCGAAGGAGGCGGACGGCTGATCCCGGTGGACAGCGAGCACAGCGCGATTTTCCAGGCGCTTGAGGATGACCAGCAGCATGCGGTCGAGCGCATCATTTTGACCGCCTCGGGCGGCCCCTTCCGCACATGGTCGCGCGAAGAGATGGCCAATGTCACGGCAGCGACAGCGCGCGCGCATCCGAACTGGTCGATGGGCCTGAAGATCTCCATCGGCAGCGCTTCGATGTTCAACAAGGCGCTGGAGATGATCGAGGCCAAACATCTGTTCAATGTCGGCCCGGATCACATCGAGGTCATCGTCCATCCGCAATCCATCGTCCATTCGATGGTCGGCTATACCGACGGCTCGGTGCTGGCGCAGCTCGGCTGCCCGGACATGCGCACGGCCATCGGCTATGCGCTGACCTATCCGTCCCGGCCGAAGCTCGATGTCGAGCGGCTGGATTTTGCCAAACTGGCCCGGCTGGATTTCGAAGCGCCGGATGAAGTCCGTTTTCCCGCGCTGCGTCTTGCTCGTGCCGCGCTGGAACGCGGCGGGCTGCAGGGCGCCGTCATGAATGCTGCCGAAGAGATAGCTTTTCAGGCCTTCGTAGACGAGCGCATCGGCTTCCTCGACATGGCCGATATCGCCGAAGCGGTCATGGACCAGATGATCGGCACCGGCAGCGCCGAAACGATGGATGCGGTCTTTGCCGCCGACGATGAGGCCCGCAGCCGCGCCAGCGCGCTTGTCGCGCAAAAGGAAAAGGCGGCGTAACCCGCCTGCAAGAAGGCGTGAAAGCCGGAAACGGATAACTGCTCTCATCGGCAGATCTGCGAATTGTTTGTTAGCGAGAGTCTTTCCATGGCACTGCATCTCGAAACTCCGCTGCTCGAATCCCGCCCCCTGAGTTTGGCGTCGGGGCGATCCGTCTGGTTGAAGATGGATGCGCTTCAGCCGCCCGGCTCCTTCAAAATCCGTGGTATTGGGGCAGCGTGCGAGCATCATGCCAGAAGCGGAAAGCGCCGCTTCGTATCCTCCTCCGGAGGCAATGCAGGCATTGCGGTGGCTTATGCCGGACGCCGCCTCTCGATCCCGGTGTCGGTCTTCGTTCCGCAGACCACGACCGAAAGGGCAAAGTCGCTGATCCGCCAGGAGGGCGCTGAGGTCTTCGTCCATGGCGCGTCCTGGCAAGAGGCAAACGAGCGCGCGCTCGAGGCGGTCGACGCGGAAACCGCATTCATTCACCCGTTTGATGATCCGCTCCTCTGGGCGGGCCACGCAACGATGATCGACGAGGTCGTCAGAGCCGGCATCACGTTCGATGCGGTCGTTCTTTCGGTCGGCGGTGGAGGGCTTTTGGCCGGCGTTTCGGAAGGGCTTGATCGTAACGGCCTTCAAAATGTTCCGATCATTGCTGTCGAAACAGAAGGCGCCGCGTCGCTCGTAGCCTCCGTGAAGGCTGGCAAGCTCACCGAACTGCCCGCCATCACCAGCATCGCAACATCATTGGGCGCACGAAAAGTCGCCGAACGCGCTTTTGAGATTACGCGGAACAGGCCGGTCGATTGTGTTGTTGTCGATGATCGGGTTGCTGTCGACGCATGCATGCGCTTCCTCGACGATCATCGCGTGCTCGTAGAGCCGGCCTGCGGCGCTGCATTGGCCGTAGCCTACGCCCATGCCGATCGGCTGGCGCGCTTCGAGCGCGTGCTAATGATCGCCTGCGGCGGAGCGACCGCCACCCTCACGCAGTTGCAGGCTTGGCAAGCATCCTGATTGTCGCCCGAAATTCACAAGTCAGGGCGCGGAAACAGTATCTCCGCGCCCGGATCAAGAATGAAAATGTAAGCCGCCTCTTACGCGACAGCCCTTGCCAGCGCACAGCGCGACCAGAGCGCATGCAGCGCGCCGACGAGATGCTCGATATCGGCATCCGAATGCAACGGCGTCGGTGTGATGCGCAGGCGTTCGGTCTTCTTCGGCACGGTCGGATAGTTGATCGGCTGCACGTAGACACCCATGTCGAGCAGCAGATCGGAGATCCACTTGCACTTGGCGGCATCGCCGACCAAAACCGGCACGACATGGCTCGGGTTCGGCATATGCGGAATGCCGGCAGCGTCGAGCTGAGCGCGCAGCCTGCGCACCCGATCCTGATGTCGGGCGCGTTCGAACTGGCTGACCTTCAAATGCCGGATCGAGGCGACAGCGCCTGCCGCCAGTGCTGGCGGCAACGACGTCGTGAAGATGAAGCCGGAGGCAAAGGAGCGAATGAAATCGCAAAGTGCAGTCGAAGCGGCAATATAGCCGCCCATGACGCCGAAGGCCTTGCCGAGCGTACCCTCGATCACCGTCAGCCGGTCCATCAGCCCTTCGCGCTCGGCAATGCCGCCGCCGCGCGGTCCGTACATGCCGACGGCATGCACTTCGTCGAGATAGGTCATGGCGCCGTATTTGTCGGCGAGATCGCAGATTTCCTTGATCGGCGCGATGTCGCCATCCATCGAATAGACGCTCTCGAAGGCGATCAGCTTCGGCGCCTTCGGATCGGCGGCCTTCAGCTTCGCTTCGAGATCAGTGAGATCGTTGTGCTTCCAGATGACCTTGTCGCACTTGGCATAACGGATGCCCTCGATCATCGAGGCATGGTTCAGCGCATCCGAAAAGATGATCAGGCCAGGAATCTTCGCGCCGAGCGTGCCGAGCGTCGCCCAGTTGGAAATATAGCCGGAGGTGAAGATCAGGGCGGATTCCTTGCCGTGCAGATCGGCGAGCTCTTGCTCCAGAAGAACATGGTAGTGGTTGGTGCCAGAAATATTCCGGGTGCCTCCCGCACCCGCGCCACAGTGATCGACGGCCTCTTTCATGGCTTCGATCACCTTGGGATGCTGGCCCATGCCGAGATAGTCGTTCGAGCACCAGACCGTTACGTCCTTGGAGCCTTCCGGCGTATGCCAGGTCGCGCGCGGAAAGCTGCCGCGCTGACGCTCCAGATCGGCGAACACGCGATACCGGCCTTCCTGACGAAGACCGTCCAGTTCACCTTTGAAAAATGCTTCGAAATCCATCATCTGCTCCAGAACCATGCGACCGTTTTTCATGATTGCCGGTCTGCACGTCAACCCCTCCGCATCGCTTTCGCACTCGCTGCGGCAAATGGCCCTTAATTTTGAACTATTCCAGACAAGAATTGTCAATCACCGAGATTTGACAATTGAGCCCAATCTCCGGAATGCGCGAAACCGGAAAGGCGGCCAAGCCGCCCTTCCTGCATTTTCCGCGCGAACCTATGCCACCGCAGCCGCGCGCTTTGCCATGACCTTGATCAAATTGGCGCGATATTCAGCCGTGGCATGCAGATCGGACAGGAGCGTCGATGGATCGACGGCTGCGCTGGCGAGCGCATCCGGCGACCAGTTCGCCGCAAGCGCCTGCTCCATTCCGCCGTGACGGAACACGCCATCAGCACCCGCCCCGGTGACTGCAACCCGCACGCCGTCCGTTCCCTTGGCGACGAACACGCCGGTCATGGCATAGCGCGAGGCCGGATTGGGGAACTTGGCATAGCCTGCTTTTTCCGGCGCCTCGAAGGTGATGGCGGTAATCAGCTCACCCTCTTCCAGCGCCGTCTCGAACAGCCCGGTGAAGAAATCATCGGCTGCGATCTGACGCCTGTCGGTCACAATGGTGGCCCCCAAGCCCAGCATGGCCGAAGGATAGTCCGCCGCCGGGTCGTTGTTGGCGACCGAGCCGCCGATCGTGCCCATATGGCGGACATGCGGATCGCCGATCATCCCGGCAAGATTGCAGAGCGCCGGGCAGACGGCGCGGATCGCCGCCGAGGAGGCGACCTCCGCATGCGTCGTCGCAGCGCCGATCGTTACCCTGCGGCCGTCGGCGCGGATGCCCTTCAGCGCCGGGATATGCCTGAGATCGACGAGATCGCTCGGCGACGCGAGACGCTGCTTCATGGTGGCGATCAGCGTCATGCCGCCGGAGACATATTTGCCTTCCGGCATATCGGACAGAAGCTTGACGGCTTCGTCGACCGAGGAGGCGCGGTGATAGTTGGTTGCGTACATGGTTTTCTCCTCCCCTTGTCTCAGGCCACGGCCCGGGCTGCTTCCCACACCTTTAGCGGCGTGGCGGGCATGGTCAGGGCATTGTTGCCGATCGCATCGGTGATGGCGTTGATCAACGCCGGCGGCGAGCCGATGGCGCCCGCCTCGCCGCAGCCCTTGACCCCCAGCGGATTGTTCGGGCAGGGCGTGTTTTGATGCGACAGATTGAAGGACGGCAGATCGTCGGCGCGCGGCATGGCGTAGTCCATGAAGCTCGCCGTCAGCAACTGGCCGCTTGCATCGTAGTGCACGGCTTCCAGCAACGCCTGTCCGACTCCCTGCGCGATGCCGCCATGCACCTGACCTTCGACGATCATCGGATTGATGATATTGCCGAAATCGTCCGCGGCGACGAACTGGATAATATCGGTCTTGCCGGTTTCCGGATCGACCTCGACTTCGCAGATGTAGCAGCCGGCCGGGAAGGTGAAGTTCGCCGGATCGTAGAAGGCCGTTTCCTTCAGGCCTGGTTCCAGGCCGGAGGGGAGGTTATGTGCGGTATAGGCGGCGAGCGCCACCTGGAACCAGGGCAGCGACTTGTCGGTGCCGGCGACTTTGACCTCGCCGTTTTCGATGACGATATCGCTCTCGTCGGCTTCCATGAGATGCGCGGCGATCTTCTTCGCCTTGGCTTCTACCTTGTCGAGCGCCTTCACGACGGCGGACATGCCGACGGCGCCGGAACGCGAGCCGTAGGTGCCCATGCCCATCTGCACCTTGTCGGTGTCGCCATGAACGATCGACACGCTGTCGATCGGCACGCCGAACCGGTCGGCGACAAGCTGTGCGAAGGTCGTCTCATGCCCCTGGCCATGGCTGTGCGAACCGGTAAGCACCTCGACGGTGCCGACCGCGTTCACCCGCACTTCCGCCGATTCCCACAGGCCGACCCCGGCGCCGAGCGAACCGACCGCCTGGGAGGGCGCAAGCCCGCAGGCCTCGATATAGCAGCTCATGCCGATGCCGCGCTTCTTGCCGCGCGCCTCCGCCGCAGTCTTGCGGGCCGGGAAACCGTTCCAATCGGCCTGCTGCATGGCGGCATCCAGCGATGCCTCGTAGTTGCCGGCGTCATAATTCATGATGACCGGCGTCTGATGGGGGAAGGAGCGGACGAAGTTGGCTCGCCTGAGTTCCGCGGGTGACACGCCGAGCTCGCGCGCCGCCGTTTCGACGGTGCGCTCCAGAAGATAAGTCGCCTCCGGACGACCGGCACCGCGATAGGCGTCAACCGGTACCGTATTGGTATAGACGGTGCGAACATTGGCGTGGATCGCCGGGATCGCATATTGGCCTGATAGTAGCGTCGCATAAAGGTAGGTCGGCACGCAGGACGAGAAGAGCGACATATAGGCGCCAAGATTGGCGATGGTATCGACCTTCAACGCCGTGATGCGGTTTTGGGCATCGAAGGCCATCTTCACCTTGGAGACGTGGTCGCGGCCATGCGCATCGGTCAGGAATGCCTCGGTACGGTCGGCCGTCCATTTGACCGGCACGCCGGTCTTCTTCGACGCCCAGAGGCAGACGATCTCCTCGGGATAGATATAGATCTTGGAGCCAAAGCCGCCGCCGACATCCGGCGCGATGACGCGTAGCTTGTTTTCCGGCGCGACATTGTAGAAAGCGCTCATGACCAGCCGCGCCACATGCGGGTTCTGGCTGGTGGTGTAGCAGGTATAGTGATCGTCGCCGGCATCATAGATGCCGAGGGTCGCACGCGGCTCCATGGCATTCGGCGACAGGCGGTTGTTGTGAATTTCGAGCTCCGTGACATGGGCCGCTTCGGCGATTGCCTTGTCGGTCGCGGCGGCATCGCCGAGTTCCCAGTCGAAGATCAAATTGTCAGCCGCTTCCGGATGAAGCTGTGGCGCGCCGGGCTTCAGCGCCTCGACCGCTTCGATAACGGCGGGAAGCTCTTCATAATCCACCACGACGGCCTCGGCCGCATCGCGGGCCTCGCCAAGCGAATCGGCCACCACGATCGCCACGGCATCGCCGACATAACGCACGGTATCGACCGCCAGCGGCCGCCAGGCGCCCATCTTCATCGGCGTCCCGTCCTTGGAGTGGATCATCCAGCCGCAGATGAGATTGCCGATGCCATCGGCCAGCAATTGCTTACCGTCCAGCACGCCGATCACGCCCGGCATGGCCAATGCAGCCGACGCGTCGATGCCGGTGAACTTCGCATGCGCATACGGGCTGCGAACGAAATAGGCATACTTCATGCCCGGCGCCACCATGTCGTCGGTATAGCGCCCCTTGCCCGTCAGAAATCGCTTGTCTTCCTTGCGCGCGACGCGCGCGCCAATGCCTTCAACGCCCATGATATCCTCCCATTGGGGTTCCGGGGTCGGCAATCCGCCAAGATAACGGTCGTTGGCGTTCGCCAGACAATCTCGGTGAAATCTTATTCGGCCGCCTGCTTGGCGGCGTGCATCTCAGCATTGGCAGAAAGGACTGCCTTGACGATATTGTGATAGCCGGTGCAGCGACAGATATTGCCGTCGAGCTCGGCCCGGACCGTCTCTTCGTCCAGCGCGCCACCGTGGCGATTGATCATGTCGACAGCCGTCATCACCATACCGGGCGTGCAGAAGCCGCATTGCAGGCCATGATGCTCCTTGAAAGCAGCCTGGACGGGATGCAGTTCGCCATTGGCGGCCAGACCCTCGATGGTTGTAATATCGGAGCCGGATGCCTGCACGGCCAGAATCGAACAGCTCTTGACCGATTTGCCGTCCATGTGGATCACGCAGGCGCCGCATTGAGTGGTGTCGCAGCCGACATGGGTTCCCGTCAGGCCAAGCTTTTCCCTGATGAAATGGACGAGCAGCGTGCGATCCTCGCACTCGCCGCTGGCCGTCCGGCCGTTCACCGTCAAAGTCACTTTTGACATATTTTCCTCCTCGCCTCTCCTCCAGAGGCAACAGCCATCATTTGACTTTTTTGTAGTGCGATCAACCTCTACTTTAGAAAGGCCGTGGTTTTTTCTCCCGTGCGGTTCCTTTGGTTTACCGAATGTAGACTTAGCGAGTTTAGCACCAAAAAAACCGCAAGTGCCCAATGGACAAACATATTTTGCACGATATTTCTTCTTAGCTGCAGGACTGCAAGGACAGCCCATCGTGGTGGAGCTGAAAAAATGGGACGGCGTTCGCCGGGGGTACCGGCTTAACTAACGTTGGAGAGAATATATGAAGAAAGCTCTTATGCTCGCATTGGTCAGCTTGTCTATCGCAAGCTGCACCCCGACCGAGCAAGGCGCCGGCATCGGCGCTGCCTCTGGCGCCATCATCGGCGGCGCCGTGACCGGTAACGTC
Organism: Rhizobium leucaenae USDA 9039; assembly: GCF_000426285.1. Taxonomy (GTDB): domain Bacteria; phylum Pseudomonadota; class Alphaproteobacteria; order Rhizobiales; family Rhizobiaceae; genus Rhizobium; species Rhizobium leucaenae. The sequence continues at coordinate 9,913 of NZ_AUFB01000004.1, forward strand.
CGCGGTGCAGCCGTCGGCGCAGCAATCGGCGGTGTTTCGGGCGCTGTCATCGGCAGCGTCGCCGAACAGCCCGGCCAGTGCTACTACCGTGACCGTTATGGCCGCCGCTACATCGACGATTGCCCGCGCGGCGGCTATCGTCGCAGCTACTATAATGGCGGCGGTTACTGATCGAATAGCGATCGAACTATCGAAGTCCCGGGCCTGAGGTCCGGGATTTTTCGATTCCGGCTCCTCGTCTTTTCATCTCCGAGAGGAGGCAAACCGCCCTCGGGCGGATGCAAACAAGCTAAATTCAACGCTGGATCGAAGGGTGAATAGGCCCCAACGTCCGCCGGCGGCCCCACAAAAAGCACTGAAACCGCCCTAAGTCCCGGAGGAAAATCCGGGATTTTTCATTTGGGCCACCGTCTTTTTGCAGGTTTTTGACTCTAAAAGGTACACGCGGAACGCTTTTGCCTCTATGGTGGCCCCGCGTTAACCCGGGGGAAACGCCAAACTGAGAAAGTTCTTATATAACCGTAAAGCGGCGTATGCATAAAAGAACTGGTCCGAGGAAGAGTATTGCGTATCGGCGAGCAGGCACCGTAATGGCGGTTGCGGCAGCGATTGCACTCGGCCCGCTCTATGCTGGAAACGCGCTTGCCTTCAAACTGTTCGGCATGACGCTCTGGGGCGAAGACGACACGGCAGAGCAGGTTTCCGATCCCGTTCGCTACACCGTGGACTTCAAGACGGACAATCTCGACAAGGATCTCAAGGAGGCCCTGACCGAGAGTTCCATGCTGGTTTCGGACAAGAAGAAGCCTGTGTCCGGCGATCTCGGCGTCGTCATCAAGGCGCGCGACGACCGCGACCGGCTGATCGCCACTCTCTATGAAAAGTCGCGTTATGGCGGCGTGGTCACCATCACCGTCAACGGCACGAATATCGATGCGCTGCCGCCGAATCCCGCCTTCGGACGTTCGAAACCGGTTCCCGTCACCATCAGCGTCGATCCGGGTCCCATCTTCACGCTTGGCAAGATCAGCCTGCTCGGCGATGCGCACAGTCTCGATCCTGCCAGCTATGGGCTTGTGCCCGGCGGCGACGCCGGCTCGCTGACGATCCTGAAAGCCGGCGACAAGATCGTCGCCGATTTCAAGAACGAAGGCCATCCGCTCGCCAAGCTGACCAAGCGCGATGTCGTCGCCGATCACCAGACAAACAGGGTCGATGTCGCGCTCAGCGTCGAAAGCGGCCCCGTGGCGCCCATCGGCAATGTCGGGGTCAGTGGCCAGAAATCGGTCGATCCGGATTTTATCAAGCGCTATGCCCGCATCAACGAGGGCAGGCCCTATTCGCCGGACGAACTGAAAAAGGCCTCCGACCGCCTGCGCAAACTCGGCGTCTTTTCCAGCGTCACCATCCGCGAGGCCGACAAGCTCGCCCCGGACGGCAGCATTCCCATGACCATCGAAGTGTCCGAGGGCAAGCAGCGCTATTTCGGCGTCGGCGCGCAATATTCCACCATAGATGGTTTCGGTCTGCAGGGCTATTGGGGCCATCGCAACCTGACCGGCCGGGCGGATTCGCTGCGCATCGAAGGATCGGTCTCCCGCATCGGCGAAACGACCGATGTCGGCCAGCTCGACTACAGCGCCGGCATTACCTATGTCCGGCCTGCAACCTTCTATCCCTCGGCAACCCTTACAGCCGGCCTGAAGATGCAAAGCCTGCATCCCGATGCCTACGATGCCGACACCATTACCGCGAACGGCAGCCTCGCCTACGAGCTGTCCGATCAGGATACCGTCTCCGCCGGCGGCGAAGTGAGCTATGAGCAGGACAGCACCGACGCCTATGGCGATCAAAACTATCTGACGCTGGCGATTCCGCTCGAATATGTCAGGGACACGCGCGACAACAAACTGGATCCCACCGAGGGCTATCGCGCCTCGATCAGCGCCAAGCCGAGCTATGAAGCACTCGGTGGCACGGTGTTCAGCTCGTTCGAGGGTTCGATTTCCGGCTATCAGGGCGTCGGCGCCAACGATAATGTCGTCTTCGCCGGTAAGCTCTCCCTCGGCTCGCTGATCGGTTCCAACGGCATCTCGGACATTCCGGCGACCCGGCGTTTCTATGCCGGTGGCGGCGGCTCGGTCCGCGGCTATGCCTACCAGGAAATCACGCCCTATAATTCCGATGGCGATGCGCTTGGCGGCCGCTCCTACGCCACCGCCTCTATCGAAGCCCGCGTCAAGATCACCGACAAGATCGGCATTGTGCCCTTCGTCGATATGGGCAGCGTCACCGGCAGCACTTTTCCTGACTTTTCCGATGTTCGCATTGGCGCGGGCGTCGGTGTGCGCTACGCTACACCCTTCGGTCCCATCAGGCTCGACGTCGCCGTTCCTCTCAGGAAATATGAGAACGGTACGGCATACGGCATCTATGCCGGCATCGGTCAAGCCTTCTGACACGCCGTAAAGTCGCAGACGGTTCAGCACGCGGTTAGAAAATTGAGGTTACTGTCGCTCTCATGAGCATGTTGATTCGAATTCTCGGGAGATTGGTGCGCCTCATCGCCTATGCGGTCGTGGCAATCTTCGTGCTTGCGGTCGCCGCCGTGCTCATTGTCGGCTTTGTGCCGGCCGCGACCAGCTATGCCGTCAATCAAGTCGCAAAGCTCGTCTCAACCCCCGACCAGACCATTACGATTGCCGCACCGTCCGGTCTCTTGACCGGCAACCTCCGTGTCGGCTCGATTGCCGTTGCCGATACCAAGGGCACCTTCGCGAAGGTCCAGAATCTCGCCGTCGACTGGTCGCCGGTTTCGCTGCTGACAGGCACTTTCCATGCCGATCGCGTTGCCGCCGACGCCGTCGATTTTCAACGCCTGCCGGTTTCGACGACAAAAGCGGCGGCGGAGCCGCAGGCGGCGACGAGCGAAAGCAAGGGCTTCTCGCTGCCCATCGCCATTGATATCGGCGCTCTCGCCTTGCCGAATCTTCGCATCGGTCAGGCCGTTGCCGGTCAGGATTTCGCGCTTGCCGCCAACGGCAGCGTCAAGGCGAACAGCAGCAGCGTCGACCTCGCCCTCGATGCCAACCGCCAGGATGTCCCCGACGCCAAGCTTTCCACCACCATTGCTTTTGCGCCGGCCGAAAACCGCCTGAACCTGAAGGCCGAAATCGCCGAACCGCGCGACGGCATGCTCGCCGGAATGCTGCATCTGCCGGGCGGGCCGGCGATCAATATCAATCTCTCCGGTGAAGGCCCGCTGTCCAACTGGGCCGGCAAGCTGCAGGCCGCGCTCGATGGCAAGCCTACGGTATCGATCGATGGCCATCATGCCATTTCCGCCGATGGGCTCCACCACGTCGACGTAAAGGGCGGCGGCGACGTCGATTCATTGCTGCCGCCGACCTTTCGACCTCTTTTCGCCGGCCAGACGACGATCGACTTCGCCGCCACGTTCGACGGCAAGGGCAAGATCGACATCCAGACCGGCAATCTCGCCACCGGTAGCGTCGTCATCGCCGCCTCCGGCACGCTCGATCCCTCAGGCAACAACAGCCTCAACGCCAACCTGCTCGGCACTTCAGGCCCCGTGGATTTCCGCTGGCCGATGGAAGACGGTGAGGTACGGGCGATGATTTCGCGTGCCGATGTCGCGCTGACGGGCGCGGCGCAGGCGGTGAAGATCGATGCCAAGGCTTCGCTCGACAGCGCCAGCACACCGCAAGGCCGGATCGGTCAGGTGAACCTCATTGCCAAAAGCGACGCTTTCAACCTGACCAACGGCTCCGGCCCGCTACAGCTTCGCCTGGTGGTCGGCCAGACCGCTTTCATCAGCCCCGATCTCAACCGCCTGATCCGCGCGCCCGTCGCGCTGACTGCGCCCCTGCAGCTTTCTCCCGACACGATCGGCTTCAACAATACGACGTTGGAAAGCGCCAGCATCGGTGGCACCGTCAACGGCAAATATACGCTGTCGTCAAAGTCGCTCACCGGCAACTTCAAGATCTTTGCGCTGCCCGGCGTGCTGCCGGACGGTGTGTCGGACAAGTTCGAGGGGACGATCTCGCTCGAAGGCCAGGTCGCCGGCACGGTGCCGACGAAAATGAACCTCTCGAACCTCGCCCTGAAATCAAATGTCGGCGAAATCAGCGGCAGTGCTGTGCTCAATGGACAGATGTTGACATCGGAGATCACCGGCAAACTGCTCGATCTCTCCAAGCTCGTTCCGAATGCCGAAGGACAGGCCGATATCGGCCTCAAGGCCAAGGGTCCGCTGACCGCGCTCGGCATCGACGCGACGGTAAAGGCGGTCAACGTCAAGCTGGCTGGCCGGCTGCTGGACACGCTCGATGTGGCTCTGACCGGAACCGCCGATCCAAACGCACCGCAAGCAAACGTACAGGCAAACGGCGCAATCGACGGCAAACCGATCAGCATCACCGCCAATGCGATCTCGCAGAACGGCCGCACCAGCATTCCGAAGCTCGCCGTCGAAGTCGGCGCTAACAAATTGCAGGGCAAGCTGGATCTTTCGCCGAGTTTCGAACCATCAGGCGCGTTGAACTTCGATCTTCCCGACCTCAGCCTGCTTGCGGCACTGGCCGGGCAGAAGGCTGACGGCGATCTCAAAGGCTCGATCGATCTCTCCAGCGCCAATGGCAAGATTGGCCTGAAGGTCGACGCCAGCGGTAGCGGCATCCGTCGCGACGATCTCTCGATCGACAAGCCGGCCATTGCGCTGACCGTCGATGATCTCAAGGCCTTTTCGGCCAATGGCAGCATCCGCGCCGGCGCCATCGCCTCCGGCGCCAATCGCGTTACCGATCTCGGGCTGACCTTTACGCAACAGGGCAGCCGCACGGTTTTCGATCTCAAATCGAACTACGACAACGCGCCGCTGACCGCCAGCGGCAATGTCGAAACCGGCGGTGGCCAGACGGTCGTCAGCCTCGACGATTTCGCCGGCGCTCCGCGCACGATCCCGATCAAGCTGGCCTCGCCGACCAAGATCGTCGTCAAGGACGGCATGGCAACGCTGAGCGGCCTGACGATCCGGACCGGCGGCGGCTCGGTGACTGTCAGTGGCACGGCCGGACAGATGCTGAATATTACCGCTGAGATCGCCAACCTGCCTGCCAGCCTTGCCAATGTCTTCGCGCCTACACTGGCGGCAGAAGGCGCGATCTCCGGCAAGGTGACGGTGACCGGGAAGCCGGCCGCACCCGTCGTCGCCTTTCAGACCAATTGGTCGGGGGCTGCGACCAGCCAGACGAAATCGGCCGGCCTCGGCCCGCTCGGCATCAAGGCGAACGGCCAGTTTGCCAACAATACGGTCACCATTGACACGAACCTCACCGGCCAGAATGGCCTGGCGCTCAATGGCGGCGGCACCGTCGCGGTCGCCGGCAACAAAGCCTTGGCGATGAAATTTTCCGGCACTCTGCCCTTCGACGCGATGGCCGGACAGCTTGCCGCGCAGGGCCTCAATATGTCCGGCACCGCGAAGATCGATATACAGATTGCCGGCACGACGGCGGCGCCCGCCGTCACAGGCACGATTTCCACCGACGGCGCCAAGCTCGTCGACGTTCGCCGCAATCTCACCCTCAACGGTCTCGCCGTCACAGTCACGCTCGACGGCAGGCAGGCGGTTATCTCTCGACTGAACGGGAATCTCGCCAGCGGCGGCAGCGTATCGGCAAGCGGCACGGTCGGGATTGCTCCCGACGGTGGCTTTCCCGCCGATATCCAGTTGAAATTCAACAATGCCACCTATGTCGACGGCACGCTGGTGACCGCGACCATCAACGGTACGCTCGGCATCAAGGGGCCGCTGCTGACCGCTCCGGTGCTCAGCGGAAATCTGAAGCTCAACAAGGCATCGATCACTGTACCGGAAAAGCTGCCAGCCTCGCTCTCCGAGATTAATATCAAGCATAAGAACGCACCGGCCGCCGTCAGCGCCCAGTTCAAGGATCAGAAGCCGCAGGGACCGCGTGATAAGTCCACCACCCTTGGCATCGACCTGCAACTCGATGCGCCCTCGCAGATTTTCGTCCGCGGCCGCGGCATCGACGCGGAACTCGGCGGCAGCATCACCGTCCGCGGCACGGCGGCGGATCCGGTCGTCTCCGGTGGCTTCACCATGAGGCGCGGCCGCCTGACCATCCTCAGCCGCCGCCTAGATTTCACCAATTCCAGCAAGATCACCTTCGGCGGCGACCTGACGCCCGCCCTCGACATGGAAGCCACGTCGAGCGTGAGTTCCACCACCATCACCGTCGATGTCACCGGTTTGGCCACAGACCCGAAGATCAGCTTCTCCTCCTCGCCTGCCCTGCCGCAGGACGAGGTGCTGGCGCAACTGATCTTCGGCCAATCGATGTCGAAACTTTCGGCCCTGCAGATCGCCCAGCTCGCCGATGCCGCAAGCCAGCTCGCCGGCGGCCGCTCCACCTCCTTGTTCGAGGGCCTGCGCAGCCATCTCGGCGTCGACGATCTCGACGTGACGACGGACTCAAAGGGTCAGGCGCAGGTCGGCGCCGGCAAGTATCTGAACAAGCGCACCTATATCGAGCTGCAGCAGGGCGCCTCCAACAACACCAAGGCGATCATAAACCTCGATGTGGGGCGCGGCGTTAAGCTGCGGGGTGCGGCCGGCTCGGACGGCGCGGGCGAAGCCGGGATAGTCTATGAGCATGAGTATTGAGGAGCCTTGCTTTCTCCCCGGCGGGGAGAAAGTCGCGCAACGCGCGGGTTGAGGGGGGCGTTGCACCGTAAGGATTGCGCGCTATGTCCCGGCTCGTCGACGGCGTCTTCCCGGCAGCGCCCCCTCACCCGGCATCCCTTCGACAAGCTCAGGGATGCAACTCTTCCCAAGGGGCGAGGGTAAACTCTCCTAAAACCCCATCTTGCTCGTCTTCAGCAAGATATTGGACTCCGTCGTGTTGATGCCATTGATCAGCCGGATCCGGCGCAGCGTCTCGTCGAAGGAGGCGAGATCGCGGTCTTCCAGCTCGGCGATGAAATCCCATTTTCCGTTGGTGCTGTGCAGCGCCCTCACCTGCGGCAGGCCGCGAAGCTGATCGGCGACCTTGTCCGCCAATTTGCCGAGCACCTCGATCATGACGATGGCCCGCACGCCGGCGGAGCGGGCTTCGTGGCCGGTCCTGATGGTGAAGGCAGTGATGGTGCCGTTATCGACCAACCGTTCGATGCGCGCCGTCACCGTGGCGCGCGAGGCGCCGGTCGCCGCCGCCAGTGACGAGACGGAGGTGCGGGCATTGTGGCGCAGCGCACTCAGGAGGTCGCGATCGAGGTCATCCATGGGCTTATCATTCTGCTAAATCGTACTAATCAATCTGTCAAAGACTACTCGATTTTCGACAATTTTCCATCTTTTTGCTGTCATCTCCCTCGTTGATAATCGAGCTCAATAAGCAACCTGAATCTTGGATAACGCATAAGCCTTTTCCGAAAACTGCTTTGCATTTTTCGGGGTTATGCGCTGAACGGAGCGCCGCCGATGAACGTAGAATCCACATCCATCACGCTGATCGGCGTTCCGCTCGAGGAAGGCTCCGGCCGCCGCGGTGCCGGCATGGGTCCGACCGCGCTGCGCATCGCTGGCATCGAAACCACGCTGACCGAGCTCAACCACCGCGTCACCGACAGCGGCGACCTGCATCCGGCCCCTGCCGCCGACCTGCCGGACCATCCGCAGGCGCATAATCTGAAAATCGTCGGCGCCTTCACCCGTGCTCTGGAAGCCAAGGTGTACGACGTTGCCTCCTCCGGTGGCTTCCCGCTGATCCTCGGTGGCGATCACAGCCTCTCCATGGGCAGCGTCTCCGGCATGGCGCGCCATGCGGCTGAGGTCGGCCGACCGCTGTTCGTGCTCTGGCTGGACGCGCATTCGGATTTCAATTCCCCGGCCACATCTCCGTCGGGTAATATTCACGGCATGCCGGTCGCCTTCTTCTGCGGCGAAGCGGAATTTGCCGAGATCCTGCCGGCCTCCCGCCCGCTGGTCGATCCGAAGAAGGTGTTCCAAGTCGGCATACGCTCCGTCGATCCGCATGAGCGCCAGGAAATCCGCGAGCACGGCGTCAACGTCTTCGACATGCGCTCTCTCGACGAGCAGGGCGTGGCGGCAATCATGCGCCGGGTGCTCGACACGATCAGCGCCGCCAACGGCCTGCTGCATGTCAGCTTCGATGTCGATTTCCTCGATCCGGATATCGCGCCGGGCGTCGGGACGACGGTCCCGGGCGGCGCGACCTTCCGCGAAGCCCATCTCATCATGGAAATGCTGTCCGACAGCGGCCTCGTCTCGTCGCTCGATCTGGTCGAGCTCAATCCCTTCCTCGACGATCGCGGCAAGAGCGCCCGCGTCCTCGTCGAGATGGCGGCGAGCCTCTTCGGACGGCGCATTTTCGATCGCCCGACACGGGCAGCATAATTCTTGGGGGGAAATTACTATGAGCGATTCAAGCGATCTGATTGCCACCGAACAGCGCCTCGGCGCCCATAATTACAAGCCGCTCGATGTCGTGCTGACCCGCGGCGAAGGCGTCTACGTCTGGGATACCGACGGCAAGCGCTACCTGGATTGCCTCTCCGCCTATTCGGCGGTCAACCAAGGCCATTGCCATCCGAAGATCCGCGATGCGATGATCGAGCAGGCCGGTAAGCTGACGCTGACCTCCCGCGCCTTCCGCAACGACCAGCTCGCCTATCTCTATGAGGAGCTGGCGGCGCTGACCGGCTCGCACAAGATCCTGCCGATGAACTCCGGCGCCGAAGCCGTCGAAACCGCGATTAAGGCCGTGCGCAAATGGGGCTATGAGGTGAAGGGCGTCCGGGAAAACCAGGCCGAGATCATCGTCTGCTCCAACAATTTCCACGGCCGGACGCTCAGCATCATCAGCTTCTCGACCGATCCGGATGCCCGCACCGGCTTCGGCCCTTATACGCCGGGCTTCCGCACCATCCCCTTCGGCGATGCCGACGCCTTTGCCGCCGCGATCAACAAAAACACCGTTGCGGCGTTGATCGAACCGATCCAGGGCGAGGCCGGGGTCATCATTCCCGCACCCGGTTACTTCACCCGCGTGCGCGAACTCTGCACCGTCAACAATGTCACCCTCATCCTCGATGAGATCCAGACGGGCCTCGGCCGCACCGGTAAGCTGCTCGCCGAGGAGCACGAGGGCATCGAGGCCGACGTGACGCTGATCGGCAAAGCTCTGTCGGGCGGCTTCTACCCCGTCTCTGCCGTGCTTTCCAATTCCGAAGTGCTCGGCGTCTTGAAGCCCGGCCAGCATGGTTCCACCTTCGGCGGCAATCCGCTGGCCTGCGCCGTCGCTCGCGCGGCGCTGCGCGTGCTGACCGAAGAAGGCATGATCAAGAATGCCGCCGTCATGGGCGATTATTTCCTCGAAGGCCTGCGCTCGATCCGCTCGAATATCGTCAAGGACGTGCGCGGCCGCGGCCTGATGATGGCGGTGGAGCTGGTGCCGGAAGCCGGCGGGGCACGGCAATATTGCTATCAGCTCAAGGATCTCGGCCTGCTCGCCAAGGATACGCACGACCACACGATCCGCCTTGCGCCTCCGCTGGTCATCAGCCGCGATCAGGTCGATGGGGCGCTGGAACAGATCGACAAGGTGCTGGCCCAATAGGCCAGCCCTCAGAGCACTTCCAGGAAAAGTGCGCAGCGGTTTTCCGTCCGGAATGCGTCTAAACAAAGGGATAGAGCGGGAAAGCAATTCCGTGAAACGCTGAACCGCTCTGGAGAGAGCTCAACTATATCCTATCGAAATCTCTTCTGCGGTTTAGGTTTGAGCAACATTCTTCCGCTATCTTCGTGATAGCGCGCCAGATTTGGCGCCATGCTTCAATGGGAAGAATGTTCATGGCCACGATCAATTCCACCAGCTTCAGCGGCGACACTTTGGAGATCATTGCTTTCCGGCTTCATGATCAGGAGTTCTGCGTCAAGACCACCACGATCCGCGAAATCCGCGGCTGGGCGCCGTCGACGCCGATCCCCCATTCGCCTGCCGATGTCATCGGCGTCATGAATCTTCGCGGATCGGTCATTCCGATCATCGACCTCGCCTATAAGCTCGGCATGAAGAGCACGGTCGCGAATGAACGCAGCGCCATCGTCGTCGCCGAAGTCCACAACATGGTCATCGGCATGCTGGTCGACCGCGTCTCCGACATTCTGACGATCTCCTCGAGCCAGGTCCAGCCGGTCCCAGAAGTCACCGCCTCCTTCGATCGCGCCTATTGCGAAGGCATCATCGCCACCGAAAGCGGCATGATCTGCTTCCTCAACCTCGCGAAGATGTTCAAGGAAAACGAAACGGACGAACTCGTCGCCGCCTAAAGCGGTTGCAGGAAACGCGCTCAGCGATTTTCCGGCCGAAGTTGCGAAGGCTTAAAGATAAAGCCGCCCCGGTTTTTCGAGGCGGCTTTGTTCATGCAATCAATCTGTCTGGGGTTCAGCCAAACAGCGCGTATGTGCTCTTGATCGTTACCCAGACGCCCCAAAGCAGCGGGATGCCGACAATCGCCCAGGCGATCAACGCCTTGGCGTCGAGGCCGCCCGTGCCGATGCCGAAGGAGCCCGTTGGGCCGGCGTTGGCTGCAGCGCTTTTCGCCTGCAGAGCCGCAACCTCATTGTCGGACATGAACCATCTGTCCGAAAGCGGCTTCACGAACGCATTGGCGATCAGACCCAAGGCCAGCATGCCGGCGAGGATATACATGGTGAAGCTGTAAAGCTGCGCGCCTTCGACACCGGCAGCCTTCTGCGCCTCGCGGATATAATTGACGACCACCGGGCCGATGATGCCGGCTGTCGCCCAGGCGGTGAGCAACCGGCCATGGATGGCACCGACGAACTGAGTGCCGAAGATATCGGCAAGATAGGCCGGGATGGTGGAGAAGCCGCCGCCATACATCGACAGGATGATGCACAGGGCGCCGACGAACAGCACCTTGCTGTGAATGCCCGCCGCCCAGGGAGCAAGCGTATAAAGCGCGATGCCGAGGACGAAGAAGCAATAATAGGTGTTCTTGCGGCCGATCTTGTCGGAGAGCGACGCCCAGAAGAAGCGTCCACCGATATTGAAGAGCGACAGCAGACCGGCAAAGCCTGCGGCGATCGCAGCGACGGCTGCCACCTGGTCCTTGCTGAGAGCGGCGAACTTCACGTCCGGCAGACCGATCAGCGCACCACCGAAGATTTCCTGCAGCATCGGCGAAGCCATGCCGATGACGCCGATGCCGGCCGAGACGTTGAGGCACAGCACCGCCCAGATCAGCCAGAACTGCTTGGTCTTATGGGCATCGCGCAGATGCACGTGCTTGGTCGTGATCATCGTGCTCTTGGCGACGGGCGGCGTCCAACCTTCCGGACGCCAGCCGGCCGGCGGCAGGCGATAGCCGAAAGCGCCGCCCATCATGAAGACGAAATAGATCGCCGCCATGACGATGAATGTCTGCCAGACTCCGATCGAGCCGTCGCCGCGGAAGCTGGTCATCAGCAGGTTGGCGAGCGGCGCGCCGATCATCGCTCCCCCGCCGAAGCCCATGATGGCCATGCCCGTTGCCATGCCGCGTCGGTCGGGAAACCATTTGATCAGCGTCGACACCGGCGAGATATAGCCGAGACCGAGACCTACGCCGCCGACGACGCCGGCGCCGATCCACATCAGCCAGAGCTGGTGGAAGATGACGCCGATCGCAGCGATCAGGATGCCGCCACACCAGCAGCAAGCGGAGACGACGCCCGCTTTGCGTGGCCCCACCCGCTCCAGCCAGCCGCCCCAGATGGCGGCCGAGGAACCGAGCAGCACGAAAAACAACGTGTAGATCCAGCCAAGATCGCTGACGCGCCAATCGCAAGTGGTGGTAACGAGGGCAGAGAGAAGATTAAGGCTGGCGCATTCGGCCGCCGGCGTCGATATGCCGAGCGCTTTCGACAATGGCAGCCAGAAGACGCTGAAGCCGTAAGCCATGCCGATGCAAAGATGGATCGCCAGGGCTGCCGGCGGCACCAGCCATCGGTTGAAGCCGGGTTTGGCGATGATGCGCTCGCGATCGAGCAAACCTGATGTTACCGTTTCTCTTGAAAGATCTGTTTCCGCAGTCGTCATCAACAACTTTTCCTTGATTCAAAGACTTAGGATCGGCAATTACTCTATTTTAAATTGTAGCAACGAACAAAGTTCGCCGCTCCTCTATCATACTATTAATACTTAATGATTAGAAGGATTAATCCTGTTGAGCCGGCTGCGGCCTGTGGATCAAGGTCGCCGCCTCCAGCACCAGGGGATCCAGCCCGCTGTTTCCATTGTCGATTATTTCGAAAAACTGCCGCCGCATACGCGGCTCCCAGAATTTATTGATATGCGTCGCAACGCCCTGCACCGCCTCATTGGCAGGCTGCGTTTTGAAGAAAGTTGCGATCTGGTTCGCCATATAGACGAGCTTGGCTGACGTTTTGCCGTGGTGTGTTTCGTCAGGCGACATCGGCGATGCTCCCTGGGGTGATGCGCTGCGGATGGGTGAAAATTTCGAAATCGTCGCCGCGCACCAGTGCCACCAGCGTCATGCCGGCCTCCTCGGCGGTGCGGATGGCGAGTGCCGTCGGGGCGGAAATGGCAATGAGGACGGGGCTGCCTAATATCGCCGCCTTCTGCACCATTTCGACCGACAACCGGCTGGTGACGGCAACGACGCCCTGGGCGCGCTTATGGCCGGAACGGATGACGGCGCCGCAGAGCTTATCCAACGCGTTATGGCGTCCGACATCCTCCCGCACGGCAATCAATCCCTCGCCCGGAATATAAAAGCCCGCCCCATGCACGGCGCGGGTCTCGCGATTCAACAACTGTCCGTCGCTCAAAAGAGCGACTGCTTTGACGATGTCCCCATGCGAAACCGTCAGCCCGACCGTCGAAACATCCGGCACCTTGCGCACCGCCTGCTCGATCGATTCGATGCCGCAAAGCCCGCAGCCGACCGGTCCGGCCATATGCCGCCGCCGGGTACGCAATGCATCGGCCGCGTCCTCGACAAGGGTGATCTGCACATCGATCCCCTGCTCGTCCTCGATCGGCTCGACTGCGGCGATCTGATCGATATGGGTGATGATGCCTTCCGTCAGACTGAATCCAACCGCAAAATCATTGATGTCGGCAGGCGTCCCCATCATAACCGCATGCGAGGAGCCGCCATAGGAAAAAGCGATCGGCACCTCTTCGGGTACGATGCGCGTTCCGGAGCGGACGATGCCGTCGCGGCGCACGGTCTCAGTGGCGGTGGTGGTCGGTTTGAAGCGGGTCATGCGGGTGCCCTCCCTTCTCCCGCACGGGGAGAAGGTGGCGCGGAGCGTCGGATGAGGGGGGCGAGGAGCGATAGTTCCGAGCGTTCTGAGCGCAAGCGAAGGACAGTTCCGCCCGCGCGGAAAGCCCCCCTCATCCGCCCTTCGGGCACCTTCTCCCCGAGGGGAGAAGGGATCGGCCCATCCATTCTCACTCAGCGGCCTCCAGCTTGCCGGCAATCCGACGGGACTGCCGCGCCTGTTCGTCATAGTCCATCTGCCATTGCGACGGCCCGTTGGAAGGCGAGACCTGCACCGCCGTCACCTTGTATTCCGGGCAGTTCGTTGCCCAGTCAGTGTAGTCCGTGGTGATGACATTTGCCTGCGTGTTCGGGTGATGGAAGGTCGTATAGACGACGCCCGGGGCAACGCGGTCGGTTATCAGCGCCCGCAGCGTCGTGTCGCCGGAGCGGCTGGCAAGCTTGATCCAGTCGCCATCGCGGATGCCGCGCTGTTCTGCATCGTGCGGATGGATCTCCAAGCGGTCCTCCGCATGCCAGACGACATTCTCCGTCCGCCGCGTCTGCGCGCCAACATTGTACTGGCTGAGAATACGCCCGGTGGTGAGCAGCAGCGGGAAGCGGGGTCCGGTGCGCTCGTCGGTCGCGACATATTCGGTGCGGATGAACTTGCCCTTGCCGCGCACGAAGCCGTCAACATGCATGATCGGCGAGCCGAGCGGCGTCTCTTCATTGCAGGGCCACTGCACCGAGCCCATCTTTTCCAGATAGTCGTAGGAGACTAGGGCGAAGGTCGGGGTCGTCGCGGCGATCTCGTCCATGATCTCGGACGGATGCGTGTAGTTCCAGGCAAGCCCCATGGCTTGCGCCATCTTCTGCGTCACTTCCCAATCGGCATAGCCGTTGCGCGGGGTCATAACCTTGCGCACGCGGTTGATACGCCGCTCGGCATTGGTGAAGGTGCCGTCCTTTTCCAGGAAGGTCGAGCCGGGCAGGAAGACATGCGCATAGTTGGCCGTTTCGTTCAGGAAGAGATCGTGGACGACGACGCATTCCATCGCGGCAAGGCCGGCTGCGACATGCTTGGTATCCGGATCGGACTGGAGGATATCCTCGCCCTGGATGTAGATGCCCTTGAACGTGCCGTCGACGGCCGCATCGAGCATATTCGTGATGCGCAGGCCGGGCTCATTGTTGAGCTTCACGCCCCACAACTTTTCGAAGACTTCGCGCGTTGCGTCGTCCGAGATGTGGCGATAGCCCGTCAGTTCGTGCGGGAAGGAACCCATGTCGCACGAACCCTGCACATTGTTCTGGCCGCGCAGCGGATTCACGCCGACGCCCGGACGACCGATATTGCCGGTCGCCATGGCAAGATTGGCGATCGCCATGACCGTGGTCGAACCCTGGCTGTGCTCGGTGACGCCGAGGCCGTAATAGATCGCGCCATTGCCGCCCTTGGCATAGAGGCGCGCTGCGCCACGAACGAGATCGGCGGGAACGCCGGTGAACTTTTCCGTTTCTTCCGGGCTATGCTGCGGCTCGGCGACGAAGGCGGCCCAATCTTCGAACTCCGACCAGTCGCAACGTTCGCGGATGAACTTCTCGTCGAACAGCCCTTCGGTGACGATGACATGGGCGAGTGCCGTTAGCATGGCAACATTGGTGCCGGGCTTGAGCGGCAGGTGATAGCTCGCCTCCACATGCGGCGTGCGCACCAGATCGATGCGGCGTGGATCGATGACGATAAGCTTGGCGCCCTGACGCAGCCGCTTCTTCAGCCGCGAGCCGAAGACCGGATGGCCATCCGTCGGATTGGCGCCGATGACGATGACGACATCGGTATGTTCGACGCTGTCGAAATCCTGCGTGCCGGCCGAGGTGCCGAAGGCTTGGCCGAGACCGTAACCGGTCGGCGAGTGGCAGACGCGGGCGCATGTATCGACATTGTTGTTGCCGAAGCCGGCGCGGATCAGCTTCTGCACCAGGTAGGTCTCTTCATTGGTGCAGCGCGACGAGGTGATGCCGCCGACGGAGTCGCGGCCGTACTGATATTGCAGCCGCTTGAACTCGGTGGCGATATGGGCAAAGGCCTCATCCCAAGTCACTTCGCGCCACGGGTCGGTGATCTTCTCACGGACCATCGGATTGAGGATGCGGTCCTTGTGGGTCGAATAGCCATAGGCGAAACGGCCCTTGACGCAGGAATGGCCACGATTGGCCCGGCCATCCTTCCACGGCACCATGCGTACCACTTCCTCGCCGCGCATCTCCGCCTTGAAGGAGCAGCCGACGCCGCAATAGGCGCAGGTGGTGACAACAGAATGTTCCGGTTGGCCGATCGAAATCACCGACTTTTCGGTCAGCGTCGCGGTCGGGCAGGCCTGCACGCAGGCACCACAGGAAACGCATTCGCTGTCGATGAAATTCTGGTGCATACCGGCCGAGACGCGGGAGTCGAAGCCGCGGCCCTCGATGGTCAGCGCGAACGTGCCCTGCACTTCCTCGCAGGCGCGCACGCAGCGGGAGCAGACGATGCACTTCGAAGCATCATAGGTGAAATAGGGATTGGACTCGTCCTTCGGCGCCCATTTCAGATTGATCTCGCCGTCATTGCGCGCCTTGACGTGATTGTCGCCGTCATAGCCGTAGCGCACATCGCGCAGGCCGACCGCACCAGCCATGTCCTGCAATTCGCAATCGCCATTGGCGGCGCAGGTCAGGCAGTCCAGCGGGTGATCCGAAATATAGAGTTCCATCACGCCGCGGCGGATGTCCTTCAGCCGGCCGGTCTGCGTATGCACGACAATGCCGGAGGCAACCGGCGTCGTGCACGAGGCCGGCGTACCGTTGCGGCCTTCGATCTCGACGAGACAGAGCCGGCAGGAGCCGAAGGCATCCATCATATCGGTGGCGCAGAGCTTCGGCACCTCAATGCCGGCTTCCATCGAGGCGCGCATGATCGACGTGCCTTCCGGCACCGTGATCTGGCGTCCGTCGATGGTGAGCGTCACCAGGGTTTCGGATTGGGAGGCGGGTGTGCCGTAGTCGATTTCGTGAACGAGGGACATGGATCTTACTCCGCCGCTTCAATCAAGGGAGCCGGAGAAAAGTCCTCCGGGAAATGGGTCATCGCGCTCATGACAGGATAGGGCGTGAAACCGCCGAGTGCGCAGAGCGAGCCGAACTTCATCGTGTTGCAGAGATCGGCAAGCAAGGCGCGGTTCTTCTCTGGTTCGATGCCGCGTGCAATGTTGTCGGCCGTTTCTACGCCGCGGATCGAACCGATACGGCAGGGCGTGCACTTGCCGCAGCTTTCGACCGCACAGAATTCCATCGCAAAACGTGCCTGTTTCAGCATATCCGCAGTATCGTCGAAAACAACGATGCCGGCGTGACCGATCAGACCATCCTTGGCGGCAAAGGCCTCGTAGTCAAACGGCGTATCGAACAGGGCACGCGGGAAATAAGCGCCCAGCGGCCCGCCGACCTGCACCGCCTTCACCGGCCGGCCAGTTCTCGTGCCACCGCCGATCCTGTCGACGATATCGCCGAGCGACAGGCCGAAGGCGGTCTCATAGAGGCCAGCATATTTGACGTTGCCGGCGATCTGGAGAGGAATCGTGCCGCGCGAGCGGCCCATGCCGAAATCGCGATAAAAGGCTGCGCCCTTGTCCATGATGACGGGAACTGAGGCGAGCGAAATGACGTTGTTGATGACCGTCGGGCAGTCGAACAGCCCCTTATGCGCCGGCAATGGCGGCTTGGCGCGCACGACGCCGCGTTTGCCTTCCAGGCTGTTCAGCAGCGATGTCTCTTCGCCGCAGACATAGGCGCCTGCACCGGTGCGGATCTCCATATCGAAAGCCTTGCCGGAACCAAGCACCGAAGCACCTAGAATGCCGGCAGCTCTGGCAATCTCGACCGCCTCGGTCATCACGGCGATCGCATGCGGATATTCCGAGCGCGTATAGACGAAGCCCTTGGTCGCGCCGGTTGCGAGGCCGGCAATCGCCATGCCCTCGATCAGCACGAAGGGATCGCCCTCCATGATCATGCGGTCGGCGAAGGTTCCGCTGTCGCCTTCGTCGGCATTGCAGACGATGTATTTGCGGACGCCGGGCGTGTCGAGCACGGTCTTCCATTTGATGCCGGTCGGAAAACCCGCACCACCGCGACCGCGCAGGCCGGAATCGGTCACTTCCTTCACGATGTCGGCCGCAGCCATGCCGGCAGCACGGCGCAGGCCCTTGAGACCGCCATGGGCTTCATAGTCTTGCAGCGAAAGGGGATCGGTGATGCCGCAACGGGCGAAGGTGAGACGGGTCTGTTCTTTGAGGAATGGGAGGTTTTCGACCTCCCCGAGACAGAGCGGATGAGCGCCGCCGGTGATCAGCCCGGCCTCGAAGATATCGGCCACATCCTTGGCCTTCACCGGCCCGTAACCGATACGCTTTCCCTCAACCTCGACTTCGACCAGCGGCTCCAGCCAGAACATGCCGCGCGAGCCGTTGCGCACGATCTGCGCATCAAGGCCGCGGCTGGCAATCTCCTGCGCGACAGCCTTTGCCACCTTCTCGGCCCCAAGGGAAAGAGCGGCGGCATCGCGGGGAATGTAAATCTTCACCGTCATCGGCGCGCCTCCATCACCAGATCCTCGACAGCCTCATCGTCCAGACGGCCATGAAGCTCGCCGTCCAGCATCGCCGACGGCGCACAGGCGCAAAGGCCGAGACAGTATACCGGCTCCAGCGTCACGCCGCCATCCAGTGTCGTCTGGTGGAAATCGATACCGAGCAATTGCTTGACCCGCTCGGCGAGCCGGTCGCCGCCCATCGACTGACAGGCTTCGGCGCGACAGAGCTTTAGCACATGCCGGCCAGCCGGATGATCGCGATAATCATGATAGAAGGTCATCACGCCATGCACTTCGGCGCGAGACAGGTTCAGCGCCTTTGCGATGAGCGGCAGCGTATCCTGCGGCACATAGCCGAACTCGTCCTGGATCCCGTGCAGGATCGGCAGGAGCGGCCCTTCCATCGACTTCATGCGGTCGATGATAACGCCGGCGCGGGCTGCGATCTCGCCCGAACCAAGATGCAAACTCATAAGCAGCCTCCCAGGCTTCTCCTCTGCGAACACACGAACGCATGGCCAATGAAACGAAAATCGCAGGGAAGAACGGAGGAATCAATAACGCAGCCTCGTCAATCGATAGAAAATTTCTATCGATTCTTATCTGCTTCAGCAAGCAATCGCGCCTCGTGCAACAAAGCGGAGACGAGCGGCGTGAATGGCTCGCGATGTGTCGCAACCAGGCCGACGAGATGTTCCGCATCCGGTTCCGTGATGGGGATCTTGTGAATATCAGCGGGAAAGCCGAAGGAATCCGCGATATTCTTCGGCATGATGCTCGCCCAGCGTCCGGTCTGGACGTGGGCAAACAGCACAATCATCGAATTGGACTCCAGTGTTGGCTGCACCACCGCGCCCGCTTCCGCGAGATGTCGGTTGATGATCCGGCGGTTCTGCATGTCAGCGGTCAATAGACAAAGCCGAAGATGGCCGACTTCCTTCCAGGTCACGCTTTCACGCTCGGCCAGCGGACTGCCCGCTGCCGTAATCAGATGATAGCGCTCGGCATAGAGCGGCACGCTGGTGACGCGGCCGAGCGGCTCGTTTTCGAGATAGGTGATGCCGGCGTCGATCTCGAGATTTTCGAGCAGGCTCAACACCTGCAGCGAATTGCGCGAGGTGATGGAGAAGGTGACGTCGGGATGCCGCTCCTGAAAGGGCGCCGTGATTTTCGGCACCATGGCCAGCGCCGTCGGAATGGCGGCGATGCGGATATGACCGGCAAGCCCCTTGCGCGCCGCCCGCATTTCCTCGCGCATGGTTCTGGTATCGCCGACGATGCGACGGGCCCATTCCAGCACGCGCTGACCCTCCGGCGTCAAACCCTGAAAGCGCGAGCCGCGGCTGACGAGCATGACGCCGAGCTGATCCTCCAGCTGCCTGATCGCCGCCGACAATGTCGGCTGCGTCACGCCGCATTCCTCCGCGGCGCGGCCGAAATGCTTCTGGTTGGCAAGCGCGATGAAGAATTCCAGCTTGTCGATCATTTAACTCTCCTGAATACGAGAGTTAAACGGGGCAGGCCATCAGCGCAACATTGGAAACGGGAGCGTGGCGGGAGGTGTCCGACTTGAGGCTGCACCTCTACGGAAACGCCTTAGAGACCTGCCTCGCCACCAGCAGATGGACGCTCCATGAAAACGGGACGGACGAGCGGCATCGCACCTTCTTCGACGGAAGCGGCATGTCTCGCACGGGCCGTTTTCTTCAGAAGTCTCGCAAAGTCGCTCAGCGACACGCGGTCAGCACGGAGCATCTGCCGGATCATCGGATCTCGCAGAACTTCCGACATCGTCATCTCATTATTCTGCACGGACCTATCCTCCTTATATGTCTTGGAGAAGTATTAGCGTCCCTGCATAACATTGTCGTGTCAGCCAGTTGACGATACGATGATCAATTGAAGGCCAAAACGAGACTTCCGGAATTTCCGAGCATCTCAGGTGCCGTTCAAGTCTGACCGAAGGTCATTGCACAATTGGCCAGATGGGATCATCAGCAACCGCCGCAAAAGATCTGCTGCAGCGAATTGACCACGGTGCAGATTTCGGAACTGGCGACGGCATAGTAGACGAGCCGGCCTTGCCGGCGGGTGTCGACCAGCTTTTCCAGCCGCAACCGCGCCAGATGCTGCGAGACCACCGCCTGCTGCAGGCCGAGAAGTCCCTCGATTTCCGTCACGGTCTTCTCGCGCTTGGCCAGCATGAAGAGAATGATCAGCCGCGTCTCGTGCGACAGAGCTTTCAGCAGAATGCTCGCCCTTCGAGCGTTCGCAGCCAGTTCCTCGACATTAGGCTCGACAGCACCGCCAGGCGGTGGAGACAGCGACATAGGATAGCCTCTAGTGATAAACTCACATAGAGATATGCTTATAATATTATGAGTCTATATGCTGGCTCCAAAAGCGGCAGAACACCAAAAAAGGTCCGATTTATCAGCAGATAAGCTGTCCGCCATTGATCTCGATCACCTGTCCCGTGATGTAGCCGGAAAGCGTCGGCGCGGCGAGGAAGAGATAGGCAGGCGCACAATCCTCCGATGTGCCCAGACGCTGCAACGGGATCGATCGGCGGGTCTGTTCGAGCTTGTCCTTCGACGAGTAACGCTCGTGAAAATCGGTGGCGATAGTCCCCGGCGATACACAATTCACCCGGATACCGTCCGGCGCCAGCTCGCGCGCCAATGCTTTCGAATAGGTGGCGACGAAGGCTTTGGAGGCGGAATAGATCGCCGAGCCCGGACTGCCGCCGGTCAGAGCCGAGATCGAGACCGTATTGACGATTGCCGCCTGCCCCGCCGCCCGCAATAGCGGCAACAGCGCCCTTGTGACCTCGACGACGGAGGTCTGGTTGAGCTGAACGATCCGGTCATACCACTCATCGGTCAATTCGCCGGCCGGAAAGCGGCCGACCATGGTGCCGGCATTGTTGACCAGCACATCGATGCGGTCGAACACGTCGGCAGCGGCAAGAGCAAAGTCCCTCGTTCCGCTTTCACTGGTGAAATCAGCCGGAACGAGAAAGGCACGGCGGTCGACCTCGGCCTCCAGCAGAAAATCGGGCAACTCGCGGCCGGGATCGCGGCCGACATGGACGAGGACACGT
This sequence comes from Rhizobium leucaenae USDA 9039, assembly GCF_000426285.1. Lineage (GTDB taxonomy): Bacteria > Pseudomonadota > Alphaproteobacteria > Rhizobiales > Rhizobiaceae > Rhizobium > Rhizobium leucaenae. Next base: position 31,014 of record NZ_AUFB01000004.1, read on the forward strand.
GCGCTGCAGTCGAGAAACTGCCGCGCCACCTCCAGGCCGATGCCGCGACCGGCGCCGGTGACCACGACATTGCGATTTTCGAATAGCTTCGGATGAAACACCATGACCTCCCCAAATTGCAGATTCCGCGCGTCGGCAATTGCGGAATTTTCACTTTATCATATGATGACGAAAAAACGAAAGAAAGGGAGCGTCGACAATGTTCCTATCCGGACGCCAGACGGAAATTCTGGAAATCGCCAAGGCTGAGGGGCGCGTGCTGGTGGAGGAACTGGCGCTCCGCTTTTCCGTAACGCCGCAGACCATCCGCAAGGACCTGAACGATCTTTGCGACGGCCGCGTTCTATCGCGCGTCCATGGCGGCGCCATCTTTCCGGGTGGTACGGAAAACGTCAAATACGAAGCCCGCCGCTCCATCGCCGCCCCCGAAAAGCAGGCGATCGGCCGCGCCGCCGCCGGCCTGATCCCCAACAATACCTCCCTTTTCATCAATATCGGCACCACCACAGAAGCGGTCGGAGAGGCTCTTCTCGGCCACCATGAATTGATGGTCATTACCAACAACATCAATGTCGCCAATAAGTTACGCATCTTCCCGTCGATCGAGGTGGTCATTGCCGGCGGCGTCGTGCGCGGCTCGGACGGTGGCATAGTCGGCGAGGCCGCAGTCGACTTCATCAAGCAATTCAAGGTGGACTACGCCATCATCGGCACCTCGGCCGTCGATTCCGACGGCGCGCTTCTGGATTTCGATTTTCGCGAAGTGAAAGTCGCGCAGGCGATCATTGCCAATGCCCGCCACGTCATCCTGGTGGCCGACAGCACCAAGTTCGAACGCACCGCCCCGGTGCGCATCGGCCATCTCTCGCAAGTCCACACCTTCGTAACCGACGAATGCCGCGTCGAGTCCGTTCGCGCCGCCGCGGCCGAACACGGCGTCCGTCTGTTGGAAACCTCCCGCCGCCAGAATTGATCATCTCATCGCTTTCGTCACGAAACGTTCGTTTGACATTCGGATTGATTTCGTTTTAGATGAATCAGTTTTCGGATTTTCCGTTTCTCGGGATGGAAAACCTTTTCGGAGGGGCGGGTGAGCGAGCAGATTTACGACATTTTCGTTATCGGCGGCGGCATCAACGGCTGCGGCATCGCTCGTGACGCTGCCGGACGCGGCTATAAAGTGGCTCTTGCGGAAATGAATGATTTCGCCTCCGGCACTTCGTCCGGAGCGACCAAGCTCATCCATGGCGGCTTGCGCTATCTCGAACATTACGAATTCCGTCTCGTGCGCGAGTCGCTGATGGAGCGTGAAGTGCTCTGGGCGATGGCGCCGCACATCATCTGGCCGATGCGTTTCGTGCTGCCCTATCACAAGGGCGGCATCCGCCCGGCCTGGCTCATCCGCCTTGGCCTTTTTCTCTATGATCATCTCGGTGGACGAAAGCTGCTGCCCCCGACCGCTACGCTCGACATGAAGAAGGATCCGGCGGGAAAACCGCTGAAGGCGCTGTTCACCAAGGCTTTCGAATATTCCGACGGCTGGGTGGACGACGCCCGCATGGTCGTGCTCAACGCCCGCGACGCGGCCGATCGCGGCGCAACCATCATGCCGCGGACCAAGGTAACCTCTGCTCGCCGCGAAGGTGCTGCCTGGACGATCGAAACGCAGGATACCATTACCGGCGAGAAGCGCGCGTTACAGTCGCGCATGCTCGTCAACGCCGCCGGCCCCTGGGTCGATCATGTTCTGTCCGACGCGTTCGGCAAGAATCAGGTGCACAATGTTCGCCTCGTGCAGGGCAGCCATATCATCGTCCGCAAGAAGTTCGACGATCCCCGCGCCTATTTCTTCCAGAATCCGGATAACCGCATCATCTTCGCCATCCCCTACGAACAGGATTTCACCCTGATCGGTACGACGGACCGCGACTACAAGGATGATCCGAAGGATGTGAGGATTTCCGACGAGGAAACCACCTACCTCTGCAATGCCGCCAGCGAATATTTCAAGGAGCCGGTGCGCCGCGAGGACATCGTCTGGACCTACTCCGCCGTACGCCCGCTCTATGACGACGGCGCCTCGAAGGCGCAGGAAGCGACGCGCGATTACGTGCTGAAGGTCGAAGGCGCCGAAGGTCAGGCGCCGTTGCTGAACGTCTTCGGCGGCAAGCTCACTACCTATCGCCGCCTTAGCGAACATGCGCTGGAAAAGATCGGCGAAGTCATCGGCTTGAAAGGTACGCCGTGGACGGCCAAGAGCTCCCTTCCGGGCGGCGACTTCCCGGTGCGCGGCTATGAGGCCGAAGTCACCAAGCTGAAGGCGCGCTATCCTTTCCTCGCCGACCCGCATGCCCGCCGGCTGGTGCGCCGGTACGGCACCCGCGCCGCCATGCTTCTCGGAGATGCGAAGACCACGGCGGACCTTGGCCGTCACTTCGGCAGCGATCTCTATGAGGCGGAAGTCCGCTATCTCATGGCGCATGAATGGGCCTATACCGCCGCCGACGTCCTCTGGCGCCGTTCGAAGAAGGGCCTCTATCTTTCGAAGGATGAAGCCGCCGCGCTGGATGATTATATGGCCGGCACGCGCGTTCATGCCTGAGTAGGCGAAGGCTTCAGCCGAATTCCCCACAAGTGCCTCGGGATCAGCCGAGCGCCATTGGCTTCGGGGTTATGGATCCAACAGACGCGGCCCAGGCCCTTCTTTTGCCAGCTCATCCCAGGGATTGCGCAGCGGACAGCTCTGCATCGAGAGGCAACCGCAGCCGATGCAGCCGTCAAGCTTATCGCGTAGGCCCTGCAGCCGCCTGATCCTGTTGTCGAGATCATCCTTCCACCGCGCCGAAAGCGCCCGCCAATCGGCGCCTGTCGGTGTCCGGCTTTGCGGCAGCGTATCAAGTGCCGCCTGAATCTCCGCAAGCGGAATGCCGACACGCTGCGCCACCTTGATGACCGCCACCCGGCGCAACACCTCGCGGGCGTAACGCCGCTGATTGCCGCGGCTGCGATGGCTCTCGATCAGTCCCTTTGCCTCGTAGAAATGCAGCGCCGAAACCGCAATGCCGCTGCGCGCTGCCACCTCGCCCACCGCCAATAATTTGGAAAATTCATCGGATTCGATTTTTCCCATAATGAGCCCTTGACCTCAACTTTACTTGAGGTTCTATAGGTCCTGCTCCCAAGCGCGTAAAGCAGGAGCAACGCATGACAGAACCAACCCGCCTGGCAATTCTCTACGGCAGCACCCGCAAGGGTCGACTATGTGACCGCGTGGTCAATTGGGTCGTCCGTGAGCTGGCGAACTATCCATTGATCGATCTCGATATTATCGATCCATTGGAATTCGGCCTGCCGGTCCAGCACGACAAGGAGCATCCGGCTGTCGCGGATCTCGCCGAGCGGCTCTCCGAGGCGGACGCCTTCATCGTCGTCACGCCGGAATACAATCACAGCTTCACGGCCGCGCTGAAATTCGTGCTCGATCTCGTTTACGAGCCATGGCAGGGCAAGCCGGTCGCCTTCATCTCCTACGGCGGCATTTCCGGCGGGCTTCGCGCCGTCGAACAGTTGCGGCTGGTCTTTGCAGAACTGCATGCCGTCACGGTGCGCGACACCGTCAGCTTCGCCAATCCATGGGGCCGGTTCGCAGAAGACGGCTCTCTCGAAAACCCGATCGAAGCCCGTCGAGCGCTGGTACAGATGATGGCGCGGCTGAATTGGTGGAGCGCGGCCTTGAAACCAGCCCGGGCAACGCGCCCCTATCGCTCCATCGCCGCCTGATCGCCTTCAGCAATATTCGAATCCGGTCTTTCGTTTCTGGCAGGTACGGAAGAGCGGCTTGACGCCCGAACCTGGCGTTTCAGGTTCGGGCGTCTGTTAGGCACTCAGAAGTTTACCTTGCCGGAACGCCGCACTTGCCGAAGTCGACTCGATGACCTAACCCAAAGGAAGGCAGTTTCGGCGGTATGGGGATGGAGAACGAGAAACGTCTGGGAGGAGCGGATTTCATGCGCGCCGTCGCATGTCTGATGGTGCTCGTTCACCATCTTTCGCTTCGAATGGATTTCAACAAGATTCCGCCGGCCTTAGACCTAACCTTCATATTGGCGCGCTTCGGCAATCACGGCGTCACGGTCTTCTTCGTTCTCAGCGGCTTTCTTCTCTCGCGCCCCTTCTGGCTGGCCCTGGATAGAGCCCAGCCCTTACCGTCATTGAAGACCTACACCATGCGCCGCGCCGCGCGCATCCTGCCGGGATTCTGGTTTGCCCTCACGGTCGGCTTCGTGCTCAGCTTCACGATCTATAGATTTCCGCTCGATGGAGAGCTGGTCGGCCGCTATATCGCCGGCTTTTTCCTGATGAGCCAATGGCATTGGCGCACCTTTTTTCCGGTGCAGGGTGACGGTCCATTGTGGTCGATCCCCTTCGAGACGACTTGCTATGTGCTTTTGCCGATCGGCTTTCTGCTGCTGTTTTATGCGGTGCCGAGATCACGCTCCGTTCTCGTCAGCCGCCTGCTCTGGATCGGCGTCATCGCAGTCTCCCTGATCGGCCATTGGCTGGTGGCGACCTATCTGCCGACGGACACCGTCGGGCGGGGGTGGCAATATGGCTTCCAGGGTGGCGCCAAGGAATGGATGCCACGCTTCAATCCCATCGGCTTCTTTGCGATATTTGCGATCGGGGCGCTGGCCGCCGGAATCCAGACCATCCTCCCGGCCCGCCGCTCGGCAATCTACGACGTCATCGGAGCACTCGCGATCGTCATGGGCGCATGGCAATTGCCGCAGTCCGTCGGCGGCGCATCGGAAGGCTATGCCTGGCTTGGCATTCCCTATCAATTCCCGCTGCTTCCCCTGGCGGCCGCCATCGCCCTTTGCACGCTGCCGCAATCGCTGCTGCTGGCAAAGCTGCTCGACAATCGTCTCAGCCGCTATGTCGCGACGGTCTCCTTCGGCGTCTATATCTGGCAGGATATCGTGCTGACGCTGATGACCACGCTTTTCACCTGGACCTTCGGCACCGGCTCAAGTGATGTGCTCCGCGGCTGGATCACATCGAGCCTCGTCGCAACCGTCATCATCTTCACGATCGGAACTGCCAGCTATTTCTTACTGGAACGCCCGGTCATCCGCTGGGCTCGCAGGCGCGAGCAGACCGGACGCATATCGCCCCTATCCGAGAAAAAAGCCGTCCAACGGAAACCGTTGGGCGGCAAATAAGGTGGGAAACGAAACCCGACCGGGGAGAGGCCGAGCATCATGTCAGATGCGGGTGGCTTTCAGACGCTCTTCATCGAGAACAACGCCGAGGCCGGGAGAAAGCCCTAAATCCAGCCAACCCTCATCGTGCTTGAGCGGCATCGCCATCGGATAGTCACGACGGGCCTCGCTCCACTCCGGATTGTCATAGGGATATTCGAGCCAAGGCGCATCGCCGACACCCGCTGTCAAATGCGCGTTCGCCAGCACACCGATACCATTCGTCCATGAGTGCGGCGTAAATTGGACACCCGCCTCGCGCGCCTGATAGACCAGCCGCCGGCAGCCGGTAATGCCGCCGACCAGCGCCACATCCGGCTGGATAACATCGAAGGCGCGCTCCTCGATGATGTCTCGAAACTCATAGAGCTCGCGGGTCATCTCGCCGCCGGCAATGCGCACCGAAGTCGCCTGCTTCAGCTCTTTCATGCCCTTGCGGTCCGAACGGTGCAGCGGCTCCTCCATCCAGTATATGCCGAGGCGCTCCAGCTCTTTGGCAACCGCCAGCGCGTCCTTGAAGGTCCATGGCAATGTCGTATCCCAGGGCATGCGCCAACCCTGGTTGCAGTCGACCATCAGCTCAAGCTTGGTGCCGACCCGGGCGCGGATCGCCTCCAGGGCCTTTACATCGTCCCGCCAACTGCCGCGCCCACCCGCGGACGAAGAGAAACGCACCTTCATCGCCGGAAAGCCTTCTTCGAGATAGCGTTCCGCCTGCTCGGCCATCGAAGCCGGCTCGCGCAGCACGCCGGAGGACGCATAGAGCCGCACGCGGCTGGCGCGGCCGCCGAGCATCCGCCAGACGGGCTCGCCGGTAATCTTGCCGGAAAGATCCCACAGCGCCAGGTCCATCGGCCAGCAGCGGCCATAATGGAAATTGATATGCGACAGGACCTCGTAGTGACGCTCCAGATGCCGCGGATCCTCGCCGATGAAAAGGTCCTCGTGCCCCTCGAAGCCTTTCATGAGGTCACCGGAACCGATGCCTTCACGGCCATCGTCATCGCGAACCCGGACGATCGTCGCATCGAAATGCCGGCGCTGCCGTCCATCCCAGCTCGCCTTGAACGGCGGATCGAGCGGCAGGCGGTGATGGGTGATCTCAATGGAAACGATCTTGCTCATGGTCGTGCCTCCCCGCAAACCTCAGCCGAACTGCTGCCAAATGGTCTTGTAGTCGCAATATTTGTCGATCGCATGCACCGAACGGTCGCGGCCGAAACCGGATTGCCTGAAGCCGCCAAAAGGGGTCGCGAAATTCGACATATCGTAGGTATTGATCCACACGGTGCCCGCATGGATCGCCTCGGAAAGGCGGTGGGCGCGGTCCATGTCTTTGGTGAAGACTGCGCCGGCAAGGCCATAGATCGTATCATTGGCAATCGTGAGCGCCTCCTCCTCGGTATCGAAGGGAATGGCGGCAAGCACCGGCCCAAAAATCTCCTGCCGCGCCAGGCTCATATCGTTGGTCATATCGACGAAGACGCCGGGCGAGACATAATAGCCGCCGGTCTCGCTCAGCACCCGCTCGGCGCCGAAGGCGCGTCGGGCCCCTTCCTTCTCGCCGGCGGCGATCATGGAAAGCACCTTGTTCATATGTTCCTCCTCGATCAGCGCGCCGATCTGGGCCGAGGGGTCGAGCGGATGCCTGAGCGCTATATCGGACCGCGTTACCGCCTCGATCTTCTGGATCAGCTTCTCCTGCACCGAGCGCTGCACGATCAATCGCGTCGAGGCGTGGCAGGTCTCGCCGGAATTGTAGAAGCAGCCCCAGGCAGCCGCACTCGCCGCCGCGTCGAGATCGGCGTCTTCGAAGACGACCAGCGGCGACTTGCCGCCGAGTTCGAGCGCCACGCGCTTGACGTTGGACTGCGCCGCATAACCCATGATCAGCTTGCCGACCTCTGTCGAGCCGGTGAAGGCGATCATGTCGACATCCATGTGCAGCGCCAGCGGCTTGCCGGTCTCTTCGCCATAGCCGGTAACGACATTGAAGACGCCGGCGGGCAGGCCTGCTTCGAAGGCAAGTTCGGCGAGGCGGATGGCCGAGAGCGAGGATTGTTCCGCCGGCTTCAGCACCACCGAGTTACCCGCGGCAATCGCCGGCCCGAGCTTCCAGGCATCGATGATCATGGGATAGTTCCAGGGCGTGATCGCTCCGACCACGCCAAGCGGGACCTTGCGCACCAGCGCCCGCGCGTTCGGGCCAGTCGGCGCAATCTCGTCGTACATCTTGTCGATCATCTCGCCATAGAACTGGATGCCGTCGGCGCAGAGGCGCACATCGACACCAAGCGACGCCATGACCGGCTTACCGACATCGATCGTCTCCAGCATGGCGAGTTCTTCGCCATGGGCGCGGATCAGCTCGGCCCATTTCAGCATGATCCCCTTCTTTTCCAGTGGCTCCTTCTTACGCCAGACGCCGCTTTCGAAGGCGGCGCGGGCGGCAACCACGGCAGCATCGATATCGGCAGCATTACCGCGAGCGAGCTCTGCGCCCGGCTTGCCGTCCATCGGCCGGATGCGGGTGAAGGTCGCGCCCGATGCAGCAGCGCGATGGGCGCCGTCGATGAAGTGACGCCCTTCGGGCTTGAGGCCGGAAAGAACGCTTTCCCAATAGTCGCGCGTGTAAATCTTGCTCATCTCAGATTCCTTTCGGCAGCGCCATGACGGAGGCAGCAAAGCGGTCGATATCGGCATCCGTCACATCGCGGATCGTCGAACGCCGCATGGGCTGGTTTTCGGTCGCACGCATTTCCCGCGCGAGATCGGAGGCATCGAACGGCTTGAAGGGAGCAGGCAGCGAGCGCGTAATTCCACAGCGGTTCATCCAGCCCGAAACGAAGGCAGGAAGCTGCGCGGCATTATCGAGACCGCACGCCTTGGCCGCGGCATTGAGATCTGCCGTATCCGCCTCGGTGAGCCATGCAAGCGTCGCTTCAAAGCCGAGCGCCGTCGCAAGCCCGTGGTGAACCGGCGCAAGACCCGCCAGTGCATGGCTGACATTGTGGGCGATCGCCGTGCCGCAATTATCGATGGCGATACCTGCAAAGCAGGAGCCGAGCAGCACATCGCCGCGTGCTGCGATATCATCGGGCCGCTTGACCGCCGTTTCCAGAGCGCCGGTGATCAGCCGCAGCGCCTGATGGGCGTAGAATTGCGCGCCGCGATGCGTGTTGCGGTTCGTCGCCGCCTCGAAGGCATGAATGAAGGCATCGAGGCCGCACCAGGCGGTGAGATTGGCGGGCAGCGTCTTCGTCAGCGCCGGATCGAGAAAGACGAGGTCGGCCTTCGTCTCCGGTCCCCAGATCCAGAGCTTCTTGCCTTCAGGCCCGGCAAAGATATTCGTCGCCGAGGTTTCCGAACCCGTGCCCGCCGTGGTGGGCACCATGATTTTCTTCAGCGGATTCCTGGCCAACGGGTTGGCCGCCAGCGCGTAATGCATGGGGTCCTGACCGGAAGCGATGCAGCAGGCGACGATCTTGCCGATATCGAGCGCCGAACCGCCGCCGACGCCGATCACCATATCCGCACCCTGCCCAACCTCGATTGCGGAATGCAGATGCGAAAGCTTCGGCTCACCGGAAAAGGCGGAAAAAACCTGCGTCTTCACGCCCGCTTCGGCAAGCTCGGCGCTGATCCTGCCAGCGAGACCCGACTGCGCCAGGAAAGCATCGATGACAAGTAGAACGGTGCCAACGCCATCGAAGGATTTGACCGCAGCCGGAAGGCCGGAGAGCACACCCTCGCCGAAACGAATGTCTGGAATGGCGGATATGGAGAAGGACACGAAAGAATCCTCTTGGAAAAGCGGCTGATATGATGCCGCAATTCTGCATCACAATTTCAGCTCTTCAAATCCGGGCAATTATCGGGAATATTGATGATCTGAAGTCATGGAGAGGCCATGCTCGACAAGATTCCATTGGAGGCCTTCCGCGTGTTCGACGCCGCTGCGCGCGCCATGAATTTTTCCCGCGCCGGCCGCGAGTTGAACATCACCCAGGCAGCCGTCAGCCGCCGCATCAAGGGGCTGGAGGATCACCTCGGCGCAACGCTCTTTACCCGGCGCGGCCGAAATCTCGCGCTGACACCGGATGGCGAGCGGCTATTCCAGCGCGTGCGCGCCACGCTGGAATATCTTGAGGAAAGCCTGGAGCCCTTTCGCGCCGGCACGGGCGAAATCATCTCGATCGCGGCGAGCGGTTCCATCTCGCATCTCTGGCTCGGACAACGGCTGAGAGATTTCGGTAAGGAGAGCCCCGGCATCTCCGTGCGCCTGCTGACGACAGACGTCCATTCCGAACTTGCGTCGGAGAACAACGATCTCATCATCATCTACTCGACAGGCGAACACCCACGCTGGAGCCTGACGCCGCTGATGAAAGAGGTGCTGGTGCCCATCGCATCGCCGGACTATCTGGCGATCCGCGGCTTGGACCCTCAGGCACTGACATCAGTCGAGATAGTCGGGCTCGATCTCATCGATTACGAGCGTCCCAACGCCCACTGGATCAGCTTCCGCCAATGGTTCGACCGCATCGGCAATCCTTTGAAAGGCAAACTGCCAAGACCGCGTCTATCCTTCTCGACCTATATCATGGCCGTGGAAGCAGCACTCAGAGGCGAAGGTATAGCACTCGGCAGCCTCGGCCTTATCGAAGAATATCTCCAGTCCGGCACCCTCGTCACCGTCGGCAACGATCGCGTCGAGAGCGGCTTCGGATATTTTCTTGGTGCGCCGCGCTTTCGCTCGCTCTCTCCGGAAGCGGCCCAGTTGCACCGGTTCCTGCTGCAGGGTCAACAGGTTTGATACGACTTCGAAAAGAATGCCCGTTGCCCCAGGGCAATCACATGTGAAATCGTTGCTGCACACCTCCTTCTCCCCTCGGGGAGAAGGTGCCGCAGGCGGGATGAGGGCGTGCCTGCCAAGAGCAGGAAAATTCATGAATTCAAATCGGAAAGCCCCTCATCTGACCCTTCGGGCCACCTTCTCTCCGAGGGAGAAGGTGCTCACGTTACCAACCTACCTTATATGCAACTGCCCTAGCTCGGTCGTGACTCACCGAACAACGGCGTCAGCAAAGGCCCGACATCGCAAACAAAAAAGCGGCCCGTGGGACCGCTTTCAGCTCAATCATCACTGTCCGGAGCGCATCAATCCTGCGGGATCGAGCCACGCAGATGCGAGAGTTCCATGATGAAATGCTCCAGGCGTGACTTATGCTCATGATGCTCGGCATCTTCGAGTTCAGCCTTGGCAGCATTGATGCGGCGGTCAAGCTCGTCGCGGCTCATGTCTTCCACCGGAATTGCGGATTCGGCAAGCAGCGTGCAACCGGTCGGCAGGATATCGGCGAAGCCGCCGAATACGACATAATCCTGTTTCTTGCCCGATGCCGAATGCACCTTGACGACGCCCGGCTTGATCGTTGTCATCGTCGGCGCATGATGGGCCATGACGGTCATTTCGCCTTCGCTGGCGGGAATGACGACATCGACAACCTGCTCCGACAGAAGCAGACGCTCCGGAGACACCAGTTCGAAATTGAAATTGTCAGGCATGACCGGTCACTTCTCGATTGTCTTTATTTCAAGGCAACGGCGCACGAAGCTTCGCGCGCCGTTCGATCGGCTTTATTAGGCAGCCAGCTTCTTGGCCTTTTCGATCGCTTCTTCGATCGAGCCGACCATGTAGAAAGCGGCTTCCGGCAGGTGGTCGTATTCGCCGTTGACCAGGCCCTTGAAGCCCTTGATCGTGTCTTCGAGAGCGACGAGCTTGCCCGGCGAACCGGTGAAGACTTCAGCGACGAAGAACGGCTGCGACAGGAAGCGCTCGATCTTGCGGGCGCGGGCGACGGCAAGCTTGTCGTCTTCGGAGAGTTCGTCCATGCCCAGGATGGCGATGATGTCCTGCAGGGCCTTGTAGCGCTGCAGCGTCGACTGAACCTTACGAGCAATTTCGTAGTGCTCTTCGCCGACGACCAACGGGTCGAGCATGCGCGAGGTGGAGTCGAGCGGGTCGACGGCCGGGTAGATGCCCTTTTCAGCGATCGAGCGCGACAGAACCGTCGTTGCGTCCAGGTGGGCGAACGAGGTGGCCGGCGCCGGGTCGGTCAAGTCGTCGGCCGGAACGTAAATGGCCTGGACCGAGGTGATCGAGCCCGTCGTCGTCGTCGTGATGCGTTCCTGCATCTGGCCCATGTCGGTGGCGAGCGTCGGCTGATAGCCAACGGCCGAAGGAATACGGCCGAGCAGAGCCGACACTTCCGAACCTGCCTGGGTGAAGCGGAAGATGTTGTCGACGAAGAACAGAACGTCCTGGCCTTCATCGCGGAAGTTTTCAGCAACCGTCAGACCGGTCAGAGCGACGCGGGCGCGCGCGCCCGGCGGTTCGTTCATCTGGCCGTAAACGAGCGCGGCCTTGGAGCCTTCGCCGCCGCCATGCTTGTTGACGCCCGATTCGATCATTTCGTGGTAAAGGTCGTTGCCTTCGCGGGTACGTTCACCAACGCCTGCGAACACCGAATAACCACCGTGCGCCTTGGCGACGTTGTTGATCAGCTCCATGATGAGAACGGTCTTGCCGACGCCTGCGCCGCCGAACAGACCGATCTTGCCGCCCTTTGCATAGGGAGCGAGCAGGTCGACGACCTTGATGCCGGTGACGAGGATCTGGCCTTCCGTGGACTGCTCGACGTAGGACGGAGCATCCTGGTGAATGGCGCGCTTCTTGGAAGTGTTCAGCGGACCTGCTTCGTCGACCGGCTCGCCGATGACGTTCATGATACGGCCCAGCGTCTCATGACCGACCGGAACAGAGATCGGCGCGCCCGTGTCCGAAACCGGCTGGCCGCGAACCAGACCTTCGGTCGAGTCCATGGCGATGGTGCGAACCGAGTTTTCGCCCAGGTGCTGTGCGACTTCCAGAACAAGGCGGTTGCCGTTGTTGTCGGTTTCGAGAGCATTCAGGATCTTCGGCAGATCGCCATCGAAAGAAACGTCCACGACGGCGCCGATAACCTGCGTAACCTTGCCGACCGAAACTGCGGCCATAGCTGCGTCAGCCATATTCTTACCCTCTTTCCCTAACCTCAGAGCGCTTCCGCGCCCGAAATGATTTCAATCAATTCCTTGGTGATCTGTGCCTGGCGCTGACGGTTGTAGTTCAGCGTCAGCTTGTTGATCATCTCACCAGCATTGCGCGTCGCATTGTCCATCGCGCTCATCTTGGCGCCCATCTCGCCGGCGACGTTTTCGAGCAACGCGCGGAAGATCTGGACGGAGATGTTGCGCGGGATCAGGTCCGCGAGGATCGAAGCCGCATCCGGCTCGTATTCGTAAATGGCGCCCTTATGAGCGGCATCTTCTTCGACAGCCGCCGGAGCAGAAGCCGGCACGAGCTGCAGCGCGGTCGGCACTTGGCTGATCACCGACTTGAATTCGGAATAGAACAACGTGCAGACGTCAAACTCGCCGCCTTCGAACATTTCGATGACACGCTTGCCGATGGCATCGGCATTATCGAAGCCGATGCGCTTGACGTCGCGCAGTTCCTTGCGTTCGACGATGAGCGAAGCGTATTCGCGGCGCAGGATGTCATAGCCCTTCTTGCCGACCGTGAAGATCTTCACGGTCTTGCCTTCGGCCAGCAGCTTGCGCACGTGATCGCGGGCAAAACGTGCGATCTGAGAGTTGAAACCGCCGCAAAGGCCGCGCTCGGCCGTGCAGACGATGAGCAAATGCACATCGCTCTTGCCGGTGCCGGTCATCAGCGGCGGGGCACTGTCCGCATCGCTGACGGCAGCGGCAATATTGGCAAGAACGGCGCTCATGCGCTGCGAATAGGGCCGTGCGGCCTCGGCCGCCTCCTGGGCACGCCGAAGCTTCGCCGCGGCGACCATTTTCATCGCCTTGGTGATCTTCTGCGTCGCCTTGACGGAGGCGATCCGGTTTTTCAGATCCTTAAGTGAAGGCATCCGGTATCCGTCCTAGAAGTGAGGCCCGATCAGGCGAAAGACTTGGCGTAGCTGTCGAGAGCAGCGATGAGCTTGCCCTTGGTCGCGTCGCTGATGGCCTTTTCGGTGCGGATCGCGTCGAGGATGTCCTTGCCTTCCGACCGAAGGTAGGAAAGCAGGCCCTGCTCGAACTTGCCGATCTGCGCAACCGCGATCTTGTCGAGATAGCCGTTGACGCCGGCGAAGATCACCGCAACCTGCTCTTCCGTCTTCAGCGGCGAGAACTGCGGCTGCTTCAGGAGCTCGGTCAGGCGGGCGCCGCGGTTCAGCAGGCGCTGCGTTGCGGCATCGAGGTCCGAACCGAACTGAGCGAAGGCGGCCATTTCACGATACTGGGCGAGCTCGCCCTTGATCGAGCCGGCAACCTGCTTCATCGCCTTGATCTGTGCGGACGAACCGACACGCGAAACCGACAGACCGACGTTAACGGCCGGACGGATACCCTGATAGAACAGGTCGGTTTCAAGGAAGATCTGGCCGTCGGTGATCGAAATCACGTTAGTCGGGATGAAGGCCGAAACGTCGTTGCCCTGCGTTTCGATGACCGGCAGAGCGGTCAGCGAACCGGCGCCCTTTTCGTCGTTCATCTTGGCGGCGCGCTCGAGGAGGCGCGAGTGCAGGTAGAAAACGTCGCCCGGATAAGCTTCGCGGCCTGGCGGGCGGCGCAGCAGCAGCGACATCTGGCGATAGGAAACAGCCTGCTTCGACAGATCGTCATAGCCGATCAGCGCGTGCATGCCGTTGTCACGGAAATATTCGCCCATGGCGCAGCCGGCGAACGGCGCCAGGAACTGCATCGGAGCCGGATCGGACGCCGTTGCAGCGATGATGATCGAGTACTTCAGCGCGCCGCGCTCTTCGAGCACCTTGACGAACTGAGCAACAGTCGAACGCTTCTGGCCGACGGCGACGTAGACGCAGTACAGCTTTTCGCTGTCCGGACCGGCATCGTGGATGGCCTTCTGGTTCAGGATCGTGTCGAGAATGATGGCGGTCTTACCGGTCTGGCGGTCGCCGATGACGAGCTCGCGCTGGCCGCGGCCAACCGGGATCAGAGCGTCGATGGCCTTGAGGCCCGTCGACATCGGCTCATGAACCGACTTGCGCGGAATGATGCCCGGAGCCTTGACGTCGACGCGCGCGCGGCGGGTCGCGTTGATCGGGCCCTTGCCGTCGATCGGGTTGCCGAGCGCGTCGACGACGCGGCCGAGAAGTTCCGGACCAACCGGAACGTCAACGATCGCGCCGGTGCGCTTGACGGTGTCACCTTCCTTGATGTCACGGTCCGAACCGAAGATAACCACACCGACGTTGTCGGATTCGAGGTTCAGCGCCATGCCGCGGATGCCGCCGGGGAATTCGACCATCTCGCCGGCCTGAACATTGTCCAGACCATAGACGCGGGCGATACCGTCACCGACGGAGAGAACCTGGCCGACTTCGGAGACTTCAGCTTCCTTGCCGAAGTTTTTGATCTGATCTTTCAGAATTGCGGAAATTTCCGCGGCGCGGATATCCATCAGCCGACCTCTTTCAATGCAAGCTTAAGGGTGGAGAGTTTGGTGCGAAGGGACGTATCGATCTGGCGGGAGCCGACCTTGACGATCAGGCCACCAAGGATCGACGGATCGACGGTGACGGCGATCGCCACGTCCTTGCCGGTGACGCCCTTCAGCGCCGCCTTCAATTCATCTTCCTGCGCCGGGGTCAGCGCATGCGCCGAGGTGATCTCGGCGGAAACTTCGCCGCGATGCTGCGCGGCAATGATGCGAAAAGCCTTGATCATGCCCGGCAGCGCAAAAAGGCGCCGGTTGCCTGCCACGACCTTGAGGAAATTGGTGACGTAATTGCCGAAGCCCGCCTTGGTCGCCAGCGCCTCGACGGCGCCGACCTGCTCTTCGGCCGAAAAGACCGGGCTCAAGATGAAACGCTTCAGATCATCGCTGTCATCCAGCATGGCTTGGAACCGATCGAGATCGGCGGTCACTGCCGGGATGACACCCTCGTCGAGGGCCAGCTCGAACAATGACGAGGCATATCGCTCTGCGACACCAGAAATATGCTGGGATGTGTCTGCCACGGGCACAAAATTCCCTGATTTCAACCCAAGAATCCTGCTTCCGGGAGACGGAAGTCACATGTTCTTGAATTCGTTTTGATTTCCCCCAGAAATCAGCAGGGGCTTCCCCCTACCTCATCCGAAATTCGGGGTTCGTCTAACATAGGATATTGAGACTCGCAACACGCGTAATCGCCGAATACGCTATTCGGGTGAATTTATGATGGCAAAAATTCAAAACCATGGGGATAGCGCGGGCAATCACAGCCGAAGCGAGAGCATTTTCGCTCAAATGTAGCCCAATCCATAGAGAATCGGTAGAGCCGCCAAAATCGCCTGCACAACCAGAAGTAAAAGATTCACGAGAACGCTTCCGCGATCCGACATGATCGAGAGAATGCGGCCGAAGGCAGCAACCGCAAAGGACGCCCCGAGTGCCAGATAAACCATCGGCTGGGCCAGCAGGATCGCGACCAGCCCGAAACCGAGATAGAAGCCGCCGGCCGAACGCCCCTCGGCATAAGCTTCAGGCCGCCCTTCGCTCACCTGCAGCTTGAGAAAACGATAGGTGTAGCCGGGGGCAAACATCGCGAGGAAGCCGATGAGCGCCGTAAACGCCGCGGAGCAATAGGCAAGCTGCTCGCCGATATCTGTCGGAAAATAAAGCTCCATCGGTCGTCCCCAAAATCAACCTAAACCAAATCAATCACATCAACAGGCCGACTTATGGCATGAACACGCGAAACAGGGGAAGACGCCGGAAAGGCGCGGTTTCGCCAAACTACAGGAAACTCTGTGGATCGATGTCGAGCTGCACCTGCACGGAGCCGCGCTCCTTTGGCGATTGTGCCAGCAAAGCGCGAAGGAATCCCTGCATGTCCGAGTTGCGCCGGCCATGCACAAGCAATCGAAAGCGGTGGCGGCCGCGCACCAGCGCAAGCGGCGCTTCGGCCGGCCCAAGCACCGAAATGCCCGAGACCTGGGGCGCGGCATTGCGCATGCCGCGCGCATGCGTTTCCGCATCCTGCCGGGTATCGGCCGAGACGATGATCGAGGCGAGCCGGCCGAAGGGCGGCAATATGGCTCTTTCGCGCTCCGAAATCTCGCGCTCGTAAAAAGCGCTGGCATCACCGGAGACGATCGCCTGCATCACGGGGTGCTGCGGCTGATAGGTCTGCAACAATCCATGGCTCTTGAGACCGGTTCGGCCGGCGCGGCCGGTCACCTGGGACAGAAGCTGGAATGTCCGCTCGGCGGCACGCGGATCGCCGTTGGCAAGGCCGAGATCTGCGTCGACGATGCCGACCAGTGTCATCAGCGGGAAATTGTGGCCCTTGGCGACGAGCTGCGTGCCGATGACGATATCCGCCTCACCCTTGGCGATAGCTTCCAGTTCCAGCCGCAGCCGCTTGACGCCACCCATGATATCCGAGGAGAGCACGATCGTTCGCGCTTCAGGAAAATGCCGCTCGACCTCTTCGGCGATGCGCTCAACGCCCGGACCGCAGGCGACGAGATGGTCGAGCGTGCCGCATTCCGGGCAGGCCTCGGGCGTCCGTTCGGCGTAGCCACATTGATGGCATTGGATCTGGCTGCGGAAACGATGTTCCACCAGCCAGCTCGAACATTGCGGACATTGGAAACGGTGCCCGCAAACGCGGCAGAGCGTCAACGGCGCATAACCGCGCCTGTTGAGGAACAGCAGCGATTGCTGGCCCTTCTCCACCGTCTTGCCGATCGCCCGGATCAGCAGCGGCGAGAGGAACCCGCCACGCTCCGGCGCATGCCGGCGCATGTCGATCAGATGCAGGTCCGGAAGAGCCGCATCTCCGAAGCGGGTCGGCAGATGGATGGTGCTGTAGCGCCCGCTCTGGCCGTTGACCTGGCTCTCGACCGAAGGGGTTGCCGATACCAGCACCACCGGAAAATCGCCGATCCGGCCGCGCACGACCGCCATGTCGCGGGCATTATAATAGACGCGATCCTCCTGCTTGTAGGCAGGATCATGCTCTTCGTCGACGATGATCAAACCGAGATCTTCGAAGGGCAGGAACAGCGCCGAGCGCGCACCGGCAACGACCCGCACCTCGCCGGTCACCGCCTGCCGCCACACCTTTTCACGCATGCGCGGCGCCAGATCCGAATGCCACTCGGCCGGCTTGGCGCCGAAACGATCCTGGAAGCGCTCGAGGAAACTGGCCGTCAGCGCAATTTCCGGCAACAGGATCAACACCTGCTTGCCGCGCTTCAGCGTCTCGGCGATCGCCTCGAAATAGACCTCGGTCTTGCCTGAGCCGGTGACACCGTCGATCAGCGATACGGAAAACGCGCCCCTGCGCACCTCCGCAAGGATTTCATCCGCCGCTTCACGCTGCGGGCCTTCGAGTCGCGAGGCGATGTAGTCCGGATCGGGCCTCGCGACAACGGGCGGCGGCGGCAGGAACACGGTTTCAAAAATGCCTTGCGCAATCAGCCCGTCGACCACACTGGTCGAAACACCAGCCGCGTGCGCCAGGCCAATGCGCGTCCAGGAAAGCCCATCGGCGGCCGTCTCCATGACCCGCGCGCGCGCCGGTGTCAGCCGTTCCGGCGCACCGCCGACAAAACGAAGGCCCTCGACCATTGGCTCGGGATCGAAGGCTGCGGGCGCACGCAGCGCCATGCGCGCCACCAGCCCCGGCGGCGACAGCGTGTAGGTGGCCACCCAATCGATGAAATCGCGCATTTCCTTGGTGAGCGGCGGGCAATCGAAAACATGGCTGATCGGCCGCAGCTTCTTCGGATCGACGCCGCCTTCGTCGCCACCGGCCCAGACCACGCCGATCACCTGCCTGGGCCCGAGCGGCACCTGCACGACCGAGCCGGGCTCGACCGCCATGCCTTCCGGCACCGCATAGGAATAGGGCTTCGGCGCCGGCATCGGCACCAGAACCGGGACCGTGCGGCTCATGGTCGGGTGTACGGGCGCGGCTTCGAAAAGCGCGCCGAACAGATCGGACGAATCTTTGGTCATCGCGCCAGACCATGCCCCGAGCGGCGGTAAAAAGAAACCCGGGAGTGGCTCGGCACAGTATCGTTCGAAAGCCGCTTCAATGAACTGCAGACAACCGTCAAATGGAATGTTCCGCGACGGTCGCGCCCGTATCCTGGACCGGAGCCAAAGGACCGAGCGGCGTGAAACTGGCATTTCCGTCCGCCGCCAGATCGAACACCGTATGCTTCTCCAGCGCCTTGGTCACCTCGTTAACGTCGCCATCGAGATGCTCAACCGGGATGAGGTTGCCGATCAGGAAATCGAAGCGGTCGCCGCGTTTGTTCAGGAGTTCGTGGAACACCGTCATGTCGCGCAGCTCGGTCGACCATTTGGCGAACCAATAGAACAGGCCGGAATTGCGCGCCGTCAGATGCACCGGCAGGATAGGCAGATTATACTTGCGCGCCAGCCCGACGGCCGAGGTCTTCCATGGCCGCTCGTTCAACTTGCCGTTAGCCCAATAGGCGATGCGGCCGGAGGGGAAGAGCACGGTAACCTTGCCCTCGGCAACGGCGCGGTTGGTGAGCTGCAGCGTTTCGCGCGTCTTCAGCTTGCTCTTATATTCCTCACGCCATTCGACGGGAATAATCATCTCGGCGAATCGCGGATTGACGCGGACAGCGTCGCGATTGGCGAAAACCATCATATCGGGGCGGCGCGTCTTCAGGAGATCGAAAACGGCGACGCCGTCGGCAATGCCGGTCGGGTGGTTGCTGACGAGAATGAAGCCGCCGGAAGCCGGTATGCGCTCGGCATGGGTCACCCCGATATCAAGCCGCAGCAGATCGCTCATATATTCGAAGCACTGGAAACCCGGCAGATTGGCGATATCGTCGGCAAATTCGATCGCCTTGTTGTAGCGCAGCAGCGTGTAGAGAAAGGGCCGCATCAACGGCCAAAGCGGGTTGCGAACGATCTTCTGGCCACGTTCCGCAATCAGCGTATCGACGATATGCCCGGGCTGGCCCTGGGACACCAAAGCGATCGCTTCCGCAAGTTGTCCCAATGCAGTTATCGAACCGCGACGTGCCATGAAATGCCCTGGATGGTTGGCTTATACTCTATTGCAATCGAATATGATCGAAGCATGACGAACGCCTCGCGTACACCCGCTTAAATCGATATTGATTTAAGGAACGGCTTATACGCAGTTGAAAAGGACCACTGCGATCTTTCCGTACACAAAGGAGAGGCACGGCACAGTAGGAATGTTAGCGATTCCATAACCTTCCCTCCTTCAAAGTGGCAGAATGAATTTGAGTTTCAAGGGGTTTTCCACTGAACGAGTTGCTGATTATCGCCGCTCCCGAGCTGATGGCCGAGCGCAGCCGATGGCTGGAAACGCTCCGTGAGGAGCGGCGGCTTTCCGCGCATACGCTGGATGCCTACGAGCGTGACACGCGGCAATTCCTGACGTTTCTGACCGGCCATCTCGGTGGCCCTGCGACGATCAAGGATATACACGCGTTGCGCCCCGCCGACTTCCGAGGCTTTCTGGCTGCGCGCCGCAAGGACGGCGCGGGGGCGCGTTCGCTCGGACGCAACCTCGCCGGCCTTCGTTCGCTGCTGCGTTATCTCGAAAAGAAGGGGCTGGTGAATGCGGCCGGCGCTAGCGCGGTGCGGTCGCCAAAACAGCCGAAATCGCTGCCGAAGCCGCTGTCGGATACCCAGGCGATCACCGTCGTCAGCGACGAAGCGCAGATGCATGACGAACCATGGATCGCCGCGCGCGATACGGCCGTGCTGACCCTGCTCTACGGCTGCGGCCTGCGTATCTCCGAAGCACTGGATCTGACGCCGGAACATGTGCGCCCCGGCGCGACGGCGCTGCGGATCACCGGCAAGGGCAACAAGACACGCTTGGTGCCGCTGCTACCCATCGTCGTCGAAGCGGTCGAAAGATATCGCGCTCTCTGCCCCTATCATCTCGATGCAGGTACGCCGCTTTTTCGCGGTGCGCGCGGCGGCAAACTGCAGCCGGGCATTATCCAGCGCGGCATGCAGAAACTGCGCAGTGCCTTCGGGCTACCGGACACAGCGACGCCGCATGCGCTGCGCCATTCTTTCGCCACGCATCTGCTCGCAGGTGGCGGCGACCTGCGCACGATCCAGGAATTGCTCGGCCATGCCAGCCTTTCGACGACGCAGGTCTATACCGGCGTCGATTCATCGCGGCTGCTGGAAGTCTATGATCGGGCTCATCCGCGGGCGTAAGAAAGCGTTAACCTCTCGCGTTAAGGGAATATGCGTTTCAGGCGGATAGAGCAGAAACATGTATCGGCATCCCGGCCAAAGTCGCTTCGCGCCTTTGTGGTCATGTTTTCTGCTCTCGAAAGGTTGAGATGATGTCTGCTCTCGGACTCAAGACAGCGCGGCTGACGGCGCCGAGATTCGGTGACATTGCCTTGTGGTTGGCGGCCGCCTTCCCTTGGATGCTGGCGACTGCGCTAATCGTGGTTCTGCTGTCGCTGGCGCCCGCACATGCCGGAGAAGCCGTATCCGAGACCTGCGGTGGGAAAAACCTCATGACCGGACTGCAAACGGCCGACCCAGCGAAATATGCCTTGGTCCTCGCCGAGGGTGACAAGGTGGTGAACGGCAAAAGCATCTTTTGGAAGATCGAAAAGCCCGGCTTGAAACCTTCCTGGCTGCTCGGGACTATGCATGTCAGCGATGCGCGCGTACTGAGCATGCCGAAAGGCGCAGCCGAAGCAAGTGCCGCGGCGGATACGATCGTCGTCGAATCCGATGAAATCCTCGATGATAAGAAAGCGATGGCGACGCTCTTCATCAATCCGTCGTTGACCATGCTGACCGATGGCTCGACCATCAGCCAGCATCTGTCGCCCGAAGAAAATGCCAAGCTGGAAGCGGGCCTGAAGCAGCGCGGCGTGCCGCTTGCCGCCGTCGCACACATGCAGCCCTGGTTGATTTCGAGTTCCTTCGAAATGACCGCCTGCGAAGTCCGCCGCAAGGCAACCGGCTTGAAATTCCTCGATCAGAAGCTTGCGGGCGACGCCGCCGCCAGCGGCAGGCAGGTCAAGGGCCTGGAAACGCTCGCCGAACAGGCCAAGGCGATGAGCGATCTGCCGATCCAACTTCACCTGAAATCACTGATTCAGACGCTGGAACTCGGCGACGAGATCAACGATGTCAATGAAACGATGACCGATCTCTATCTGGCCGGCAATATCGGCGCGATCATACCGATGCTGAAGAATATCGTGCCGGACCAGACTTTGTCCGACGACGATACTGCCGCCTTCGAACAGCGCATCATTCTCGACCGCAACAAGGTGATGGCCGAGCGCGCCGCACCGATCCTCGCCAAGGGCAACATCTTCATCGCCGTCGGTGCGCTGCACCTGGTGGGTGATGAGGGGTTAGTGGAACTGCTGCGCAAGCAGGGTTTCACGGTGACGGCTGTAAATTAACCGACAGTTCGAAAGACCCCTCCCCAACCCTCCCCACAAGAGGGAGGGGGTTAACGCGTTGCGCAACCGCGCCAAACGATGGCGTTCAGTTTGCGTGGCGAGCCATTTCGCATAGCCACCGGTGGCGAGGTTTGAGCTGGAAGGTATGGCATGTGAAGCCCCTCCCCCCTGTGGGGAGGGTTTACATATTACATATGGATTGGCTTGAAGAAGGTCGCGAGGGCGGCTTCCTTCACGGCTTCCGACATGGTCGGATGCGCATGGCAGGTGCGGCCGAGATCTTCCGACGAGCCGCCGAATTCCATCAGAACGGCAATCTCGTGGATCATTTCGCCGGCGCCAAAGCCGACAATGTGGCCGCCGAGAACGCGATCGGTCTCCTTGTCCGCCAGGATCTTGACGAATCCATCCGTCGCCAGCATGGCGCGGGCGCGGCCGTTGGCGGTGAAGGGGAATTTGCCGACCTTATAGGCAATGCCTGCAGCCTTCAGTTCTTCCTCGGTCTTGCCGACGGAGGCGACTTCCGGCTGCGTGTAGACGACGCTCGGAATAACGTCGTAGTTCACATGGCCTGCCTGGCCGGCGAGGATTTCGGCGAGCGCCACGCCCTCGTCTTCCGCTTTGTGCGCCAGCATCGGGCCCTTCACCACGTCGCCGATGGCATAGATGCCCGGGACATTGGTCTTGAAATGGCCATCGATTTCGACGCGGCCCCGGTTGTCGAGGGCAACGCCTGCCTTTTCGAGGCCGAGACCGGCCGTGTAGGGCTTACGGCCAGTCGATACCAGCACGACATCGGCATCGAGCACCACCTTGTCTCCGCCCTTGACCGGCTCGACGGTGACCTTGGCGCCATTGCCGACCTTCTCGACGCCGGTAACCTTGGCGCTGAGATGGAAATCGATGCCCTGCTTGGCGAGCATGCGCTGGAACTGTTTGGAAACTTCGCCATCCATGCCGCCGAGAATGGTGTCGAGATATTCAACGACGGTGACTTTGGCGCCGAGGCGCGACCAGACCGAGCCGAGTTCGAGGCCGATGACACCGCCACCAACGACGATCATGTTGGCCGGCACCTTGTCGAGCGCGATCCCGCCGGTGGACGAAATGATCACCTTCTCATCGATTTCGAGGGATACGCCCGGAATGCCGGCAACGTCGGAGCCGGTGGCGATGACGATGTTCTTGCCCTCGATCTCGGTCACCTTGCCATCGTCGGCCGTGACGGAAACCTTGCCGGCAGCGACGATCTTGCCGGTGCCCTGAAAGGCGTCGATCTTGTTCTTCTTGAAGAGGAAGGCGACGCCATCGACATTCGACTTCACCGTCGCATCCTTATGCGCCATCATCTTCGAAAGATTGAGCGTGGGTGCGGTGACTTCGATGCCGAGCGCGTCCATGCCATGGCCGGCATGATGGAACATTTCGGAGGCATGCAGCAGCGCCTTGGACGGAATGCAGCCGACATTGAGGCAGGTGCCGCCGAACGTGGTACGCTTTTCGATGACTGCCACCTTGAGGCCGAGCTGCGCCGCCTTGATAGCACAGACATAGCCGCCGGGGCCGGTTCCGATAATGATCACATCGTAGGACATGGTTTTAATTTCCTTGTTTTGTAACTCTGTTAGAGCATGATGCCGAAAAGTGTGAGCGGTTTTCGGACGACATCATGCTCTACTTCTTTGATTCTAGAGCGGATTCAGATTTTAGGTCGTTTCGACCTAAAATCATCCGGCTCTAGTCAGCCGCCCGCGCCAACGCGAGGCGGATGCCGAAGCCGACAAGTGCCGCTCCGGTGATGCGGTTGAACCATTTGCCGCTGGCGATGAAACGATCGCGGACCGGCTTGACGGTGAAGAAGACGGAGACGCCGGCAAACCAGGCGACCAGCGCCGTCGCCATGCCGATGCCATAGGAAAACTGGATCAGCGCCGGCGTGTCGTGACGCACGAGCGTCGAAAACAGCGACAGGAAAAACAGCACCGGCTTCGGATTGAGCGCATTGGTGATGAAACCCGTTCCCAGGCAGCGCCAGATGGAAATCGGCCTGAGGTCCTCCTCGCCGATCTCGATCTCCTTCACCTTGAAGCCAGGCTCCCGGAAGGACTTGATGCCGAGATAGACGAGATAAAGGACGCCGGCCCATTTGATCAGGCTGAAGAGCATCAGCGATTGCGAGACGATGAGGCCGAGGCCGAGAATGGTGTAGCTGATATGGAAGAGAAGCGAGAAGCCCATGCCGAGGCCCGTCATGACGGCTGCGCGGCGGCCATGGACGATGCTCTGGCGGAGGATGACGGCGAAATCAGCGCCCGGTGCGACGATGAAAATCGAAAACACCGCCATCAGGCCGAGGAATTCCAAAATATACTGCATGATTTCCGCCCTTTCCGATCAACGGCCGCCGCTCACATCGAGGATGGCGCCCGTTATATAGGATGCCTGGGAGCCTAAGAGGTAGAGGATGGCGTCGGCCACCTCTACCGCCGTTCCTGCCCTCTTCATCGGCAGTTGCGGGGCGATCTCGCGAGGCCGGTCGGGGAGGCCGGCGGCAGCGTGGATTTCCGTATCGATGATGCCGGGCCTGACCGCGTTCACCCTTATGCCCTCGGCCGCCACCTCTCGCGCCAGACCGACCGTGAACGTGTCGATCGCACCCTTGGACGCCGCATAATCGACATACTGTCCGCCGCCCCCAAGAGTGGCTGCCACGGAGGAGAGATTGACGATCGCACCGCCCTTGCCGCCATGGCGGGTGGACATGCGGCGAATGGCTTCCGCGGCCGCAAGCATCGAGCCGGTGATGTTGATGCGAAACATGCGGTCGAGTCGCTCCGGTGTCATCTCGTCCAGGCGCTGCACGCGATCGACGATACCGGCATTGTTGACGAGACCGTCCAGTCGGCCGAAATGCCCGTCGACGGTTGCGAAAATGGACCGGATGTCCTCGGGCGAGCCGACGTCGCCGGCGATTGCAATCGCCTCGCCGCCAGCATCGCGGATCGCCGCGACGACCGCTTCCGCAGCCGCTTTGTTCGAAGCGTAGTTGACGGCCACGGCCCAGCCTTGCCGGGCAGCCGCAATCGAAACCGCCGCCCCGATGCCGCGGCTGCCGCCGGTGACGAGAAGAACAGGGGATTTGCCAGTCATTCGCCGCATCCTTTCAAGGCTAGGACATCCCAGGGGGCGACGGTCGCTTTGCCTTTGCCCCAGATGGAGGAGTCACGAATCGAAGGTCCGAGCGCCGGCAGGACCAATCGCGCCGCAGCGCCCGCGCCCTCCGCCGGCAAGACGCTGATATTGCCCGTCAGGTCGGAGGCATAGATCATGCCCTGCCAGACGGTACAGGCGCGCAGATCGGCGCCCGTCACATCGCCTTCCGGGCAGTTGAACATGATCAGGCCATTGGCACGCAGTTGATCATCCGAGCGCATCACCACGCCATCCGCCACGATCGGCGTATTGCGTACGGCGAATTTGAACTTGTTGCTGGCAGCCGCTGCTTCAGAACCGACAGGTTCGAAACGCAGTTCGTAGGCATTCTCCATGTCGCCGTAGACAGCTTTTTCCTGCACGCATTCATCCGCCAGCACCGGCGCAGGAATGGCCGCGAATGCCATTATCGCCCAGTGCACGGGGGTCAATCGCGCCATCGTATGGCTCGCCGGCATGGTTATTTCCCCCTCGGCTTAACCAGAGGATCGCTGGCGACAATGAGGCCGGACGGCCGTTCGACATCGCCCATATGAAAGACGATGATCGACCGGGCGGCGAGATCGGCATCACTCAGCGACGCCAGATCGAGATTGCTGCTGAGCTTGGCAAGGTCGAATTCATCCGCGGCAGCGGAAAATGGCATCCATGCGGCGACGGCGCATAAGAATCCGCGCATCGTCCGCATGGGCCATTTCGACATGAGCCGGCGCTCCCTTAGAGATCGAGAACCAGACGTTCCGGATCTTCCAGGCTTTCCTTGACGCGCACGAGGAAGGTCACGGCTTCCTTGCCGTCGACGATGCGGTGATCGTAGGAGAGCGCCAGATACATCATCGGGCGGATAACGACCTGACCGCCGATGGCAACCGGACGCTCCTGGATCTTGTGCATGCCGAGAATGCCGGACTGCGGCGCATTCAGGATCGGCGAAGACATCAGCGAGCCGTAGACACCACCGTTGGAGATGGTGAAGGTACCGCCCTGCATGTCGGCCATGGAGAGCTGGCCGTCACGGGCTGCCTTGCCGAGGCGGCCGATTTCCTTCTCGATCTCGGCGATCGACATCTGGTCGGCATCGCGCACGATCGGAACCACGAGGCCCTTGTCCGTGCCGACGGCGACGCCGATGTGGCAGTAGTTCTTGTAGATGATGTCCGTGCCGTCGATCTCGGCGTTGACGGCCGGGAGTTCCTTCAAGGCGTGCGTGACGGCCTTGGTGAAGAAGCCCATGAAGCCGAGCTTCACGCCATGCTTCTTCTCGAAGATGTCCTTGTACTTGTTGCGCAGGTCCATGACGGCCTTCATGTCCACCTCGTTATAGGTGGTGAGCATGGCGGCGGTGTTCTGCGCATCCTTGAGGCGCTTGGCGATCGTCTGACGCAGACGGGTCATCTTGACCCGCTCTTCGCGGCCGGCGTCTTCGACAGTAGTCGGAGCACGGGCGGCAACCGGAGCAGCCGGTGCGGCAGCAGGGGCCGAAGCGGCCTTGGCGACGGCGGCAATGACATCACCCTTCAGGACCTGGCCGCGCTTACCGCTGCCATCGACCTGATCAGCGGAGAGATTGTTTTCGGCAAGCAGCTTGGCGGCTGCGGGCGCCGGCGGCATGGCGGAAGCGGGTGCGGCAACCGGAGCAACAGGTGCGGGCGCGGCGGCAGCGGCCGGTGCGGCAACAGCCTGGGCCGGAGCAGCCGCAGCGCCGTTGCCGGCGCTGATCTGGCCGAGCAGCGCGCCGAGGCCGACGGTTTCACCGGCCTGGACAACGATTTCGGACAGCGTGCCGGCTGCGGGTGCGGGAACTTCGATCGTCACCTTGTCGGTTTCCAGCTCGAGAATCGGCTCATCGGCCTTGATGGCATCGCCGACCTTCTTGAACCAGGTGCCGACGGTCGCCTCGCTGACGGATTCGCCGAGGGTAGGAACGCGGATTTCAGTGGCCATTGTTCAGATCCTGATTTTTCGTCGTTATAAAATTTAGATGGAATTTCCAGCGGCGGACGGCCGGAGAATGATCGAGGGCATCGGCGAGATTTCGATATGGAAACCGAGCCCAGCGAGAAGGACGGGATCGGCATCACCAAGTGCTTTGGCGGCATCGGCATCGTCCACATCGATGACAGCCATGCCGAAGGCACCGTCCGTCGCGAACACCGGACCGACGACTACAGCCGTTCCGGCACTCGCATGTTCGCGCCAGTAGGCGGCATGTTGCTGCATGGCAGCCATCTCCTCCCCTGTGGCGTCATGCGGGAAGCTGGGGCGCGGCGGCACGAGTTTCAGATGAAAATAGGCCATCGCGCACCCCTATTCGCCTTTAACCGCCGAGCGCATCCTCAAGGAACGCGGCAAGCTGCGCCAGATGCTTGGACATCAGGCCCGTCGCCGGAGAGGCGGCGGCCGGACGGCCGGTGTAGCGAACCCGCTGGTACTTGGCATCGATATGGGCAAGCACCCATTCCAGATAAGGGTCGATGAAGGACCAGGCGCCCATGTTCTTCGGCTCTTCCT
Organism: Rhizobium leucaenae USDA 9039; assembly: GCF_000426285.1. Taxonomy (GTDB): domain Bacteria; phylum Pseudomonadota; class Alphaproteobacteria; order Rhizobiales; family Rhizobiaceae; genus Rhizobium; species Rhizobium leucaenae. The sequence continues at coordinate 58,547 of NZ_AUFB01000004.1, forward strand.
GGCACCAGACCATCTCCGCATTGCGGAAGCGGCTGAGCTCGTTGATGAGCGCCTTGGCCGGGAACGGATAGAGCTGTTCGATACGCAGCAGGTAGATATCGTCGATACCGCGCTTTTCACGCTCTTCCAGCAGGTCGTAATAGACCTTGCCGGAGCAGATGACGACGCGACGGATCTTGTTGTCCTTCTGCAGCTTGATCGGGCCGTCCTTGATCACTTCCGCATCGTCCCAGAGCAGGCGATGGAACGAGGTTTCCCCCGCCATTTCCGCAAGTGCCGACACTGCGCGCTTGTGGCGCAGCAGCGACTTCGGCGTCATCAGGATCAGCGGCTTACGGAAGTCGCGCTTCAACTGACGGCGCAGGACGTGGAAATAGTTCGCCGGCGTGGTGACGTTGGCGACCTGCATGTTGTCCTCGGCACAGAGCTGCAGATAGCGCTCGAGGCGGGCCGAAGAGTGTTCCGGACCTTGGCCTTCATAGCCATGCGGCAGCAGGCAGACGAGGCCGGACATGCGCAGCCATTTGCGCTCGCCCGACGAGATGAACTGGTCGAAGACGACCTGAGCACCGTTGGCAAAGTCGCCGAACTGTGCTTCCCAGAGGGTCAGCGCATTCGGGCGGGCCAGCGAATAGCCGTATTCGAAGCCAAGAACCGCTTCTTCGGAGAGCATCGAGTTGATGACTTCGTAGCGGGCCTGGGTCGGCGACAGGTTGGCGAGCGGAATGTAGCGCTCTTCGGTTTCCTGATCGTAGAGAACCGAATGACGCTGCGAGAAGGTGCCGCGTTCGCAATCCTGGCCCGACAAACGGATCTTGTGGCCTTCGACCACGAGCGAGCCGAACGCCAGCGCTTCCGCCATCGCCCAGTCGATGCCTTCGCCGGTCTGGACCATGCCGGCGCGGTTTTCCATGAAGCGCTGGATGGTGCGATGCGCATGAAAGCCTGAGGGGATTTCCGACAGCTTGCGGCCGATATCCTTCAGCATCTTCATCGGCACGGCAGTCTTGCCGCGGCGCTGCTCGTCGGCATTGTCGGCCGTATGCAGGCCCGACCATTCGCCGTCCAGCCAGTCGGCCTTGTTCGGCTTATAGGACTGGCCGGCCTCGAACTCCTGTTCGAGATGGGCGCGCCAGTCGGCCTTCATCTTCTCGACTTCGCCTTCGCTCAACACGCCTTCGCCGACAAGCCGCTCGGAATAGAGCTGCAGCACCGTCTTGTGGGCACGAATGACCTTGTACATCTTCGGCTGCGTGAAGGACGGTTCGTCGCCTTCATTATGGCCGTAGCGGCGATAGCAGAACATGTCGACCACAACGGGCTTGTGGAACTTCATGCGGAATTCGGTCGCGATCTTCGCCGCATAGACGACCGCTTCCGGATCGTCGCCGTTGACGTGGAAGATCGGCGCTTCGATCATCTTGGCAACGTCGGACGGATAGGGCGACGAACGCGAGAAGGCCGGATTGGTGGTGAAGCCGATCTGGTTGTTGATGATGACGTGCATCGTACCGGCCACGCGGTGACCGCGCAGGCCGGAAAGGCCGAGGATTTCCGCCACGACGCCCTGACCCGCAAAAGCGGCGTCACCGTGGATCAGCAACGGCATGACCTTGGAGCGCTCGGAAAGCGGAATGATGTCGCCGTCCCAGAGGGTGGCGCTCATATCCTGCTTGGCTCGGACCTTGCCCATGACGACGGGATTGACGATTTCCAGATGTGACGGATTGGCCGTCAGGGAAACATGCACCTTGGTGCCGTCGAAATCGCGGTCCGAGGAAGCGCCGAGATGGTACTTGACGTCGCCCGAGCCTTCGACCTCGTCCGGCGCATACGAGCCGCCCTTGAACTCATGGAAAATTGCACGATGCGGCTTGCCCATGACCTGGGAAAGCACATTGAGGCGGCCGCGATGGGCCATGCCGAACACGGCTTCCTTGAGACCGAGCTGGCTGCCGCTCTTGAGAATCTGCTCCAGCGCCGGGATCAGCGATTCACCGCCGTCGAGGCCGAAGCGCTTGGTGCCCTTGAACTTGACGTCGAGGAACTGCTCGTAGCCCTCGGATTCGATCACCTTCTGCAGGATCGCCTTTTTGCGGTCCGCGCTGAAGTTGATACCCTTGTTGACGCCCTCGATGCGTTCCTGAATCCAGGCCTTCTCTTCCGGATTGGAGATATGCATGAATTCGACGCCGAGCGTCGAGCAATAGGTGCGCTCGAGGATTTCCATCATCTCGCGCACGCTCGCATATTCGAGCCCGAGCACGTTATCGATGAAAATCTTGCGGTCGAGGTCGGCCTCGGTAAAGCCGTAGGCTTCCGGCGACAGCTCTTTATAGTCTTCCACGGGAGCGGCGATGCCGAGGGGATCGAGCTTGGCGTGCAGGTGTCCGCGCATGCGGTAGGCGCGGATCATCATGATGGCACGGACGGAATCGCGCGTCGCCTGCAGGACGTCGGCGGTATCGGTCGGCTTGCCGGCGGCTTCGGCCTTGGCCTTCACCTTGGTCTCGATGGCCTTCTCGACGATGCCCCAGTTGCCGTCGAGCGCGGAAACGAGCTCGCCGTTTGCCTGGATCGGCCAGTTCTTGCGCTGCCAGGAGGCGCCCTTGGCCGCCTTCTTCACATCGTCAGGACTGTCTTCCAGTGCCTTGAAGAACGACCGCCATTCGTCGGCCACCGACGACGGGTCTTCCTCGTAGCGCGCATAAAGCTGCTCGATATAGGCAGCGTTGGCGCCGTCCAGGAACGAGGTGATCTGAAATTGCTCGTTGGCTTCTTGCCTTGCCATGGTGATATGCGGACACTCTCGTCCGCCTCCCGACTTGTTTACTTTGCCGGCTTACGGAAATCCGGCGACCATATTCCGTCTGCGGTCCTCGGACCGCACATCTGCTTTTACAACTTCGAAGCCGGACGGAATGTGCGAAAGCCGCTGCCCGTCCGGGTCTTGCTACAGGTAGGATCAGCCCTTCAGGACTTCCACCAGCGTCTTGCCGAGACGTGCCGGCGAAGGCGACACGCGGATGCCTGCCGATTCCATCGCAGCGATCTTGTCTTCCGCGCCGCCCTTGCCGCCGGAAATCACGGCGCCTGCATGGCCCATGGTGCGGCCGGGAGGTGCCGTGCGGCCGGCGATGAAGCCGACCATCGGCTTCTTGCGGCCCTTTTTGGCTTCGTCCTTCAGGAACTGCGCGGCGTCTTCTTCCGCCGAGCCGCCGATTTCGCCGATCATGATGATCGACTTGGTCTCGTCGTCGGCGAGGAACATTTCCAGGACGTCGATGAATTCCGTGCCCTTGACCGGGTCGCCGCCGATGCCGACGGCCGTCGTCTGGCCGAGCCCTTCATTGGTGGTCTGGAACACGGCTTCATAGGTCAGCGTGCCGGAACGCGAGAGAACGCCGACTGAGCCCTTCTTGAAGATGGAGCCCGGCATGATGCCGATCTTGCATTCGTTCGGGGTGAGCACGCCCGGGCAGTTCGGGCCGATCAGGCGCGACTTCGACTTCTGGAGGCGATCCTTGACCTTGACCATATCGGCGACCGGAATGCCTTCCGTGATGCAGACGATCAGCGGGATTTCGGCTTCGATCGCTTCGAGGATCGCAGCCGCGGCACCTGCCGGCGGCACGTAGATGACCGAGGCGTTGGCGCCGGTCGCATCCTTGCCTTCGGCGACCGACTTGAAGATCGGCAGCTTTTCGCCGTCCTTGCCGGTCCAGGTTTCGCCACCCTTGGACGGGTGGATACCGCCGACCATCTTCGTGCCGTGATAGGCAAGCGCCTGTTCGGTGTGGAAGGTACCGGTCTTGCCGGTCAGGCCCTGAACCAGAACCTTGGTGTCTTTGTTGATGAGAATAGACATGCGAGGCCTTTGTTACGAGAGGTTGGAAGACGCGGAGGCAACGCGACGATAGACGCCGCTGACAACCTCCTGCCATGTATCGCTGCCGGCGGGCGAGAAAGTGACGCCCATGCGGTAGCAGTCTTCATTTTCGAACTGGAAGAGAGTGCGTTGTTGACCGCGCGGCGAGACCTTGGTCAGGACAAGCTTGTTGTCGATCCATTCGCCGGAGGCCGGCGCGGCGGGCGTAAAGCCCATCGTATCGAACTGATAAAGCTTGTAGGCCTGATCCGCTGCGTCGAAGCCGAGAATGTTCCTGGCTTCGAACGACGCGCTGCCGTCCCGCATCTGCATGTAGCGCTGTTCGACGAAAAATCCGCCGAACAGACACTCGGCCGTGAGCTGCGCGGTTGCCGTTCCTTCCTTCGTCCAGGCCGAAGCCGCGACACGCTCTTCCCCTTCCCAGGTGCCCGCAAAGGCACCGAGGCGAAGATGAGCAGCCGTTGGAGCGAAGGAAGCAGCCATCCCGATCAGCCCTTGACTGCCTTCACGATCTTCTGGGCGGCATCGTCCAGGTCATCGGCGGAGATGACATTGAGACCGGATTCGTTGATGATCTTCTTACCGAGCTCGACGTTGGTGCCTTCGAGGCGGACAACGAGCGGAACCTTCAGACCGACTTCCTTGACGGCTGCGAGCACGCCTTCGGCGATGACGTCGCACTTCATGATGCCGCCGAAGATGTTGACCAGGATGCCTTCGACAGCCGGATCGGCGGTGATGATCTTGAAGGCCGCGGTGACCTTTTCCTTGGTAGCGCCGCCGCCGACATCGAGGAAGTTCGCCGGCTCGGCACCGTAGAGCTTGATGATGTCCATGGTGGCCATGGCAAGGCCGGCGCCGTTGACCATGCAGCCGATGTTGCCGTCGAGGGCGACATAGGCGAGGTCATACTTGTGCGCTTCGATTTCCTTGGCGTCTTCCTCCGTCGTGTCGCGCAGCGCAACGATATCCTCGTGACGGAACAGCGCGTTGCCGTCGAAGGAGACCTTGGCGTCGAGGACGCGCAGGTTGCCGTTGGTCATGACGATCAGCGGATTGACTTCGAGCAGGGCCATGTCCTTTTCGACGAAGGCCTTGTAGAGGATCGGGAAGAGCTTGGCAGCGTCTTCGCGGGCAGCGCCTTCGAGCTTCAGCGCGTCGGAAAGGGCAGCCGAGTTGGCAGCCGTCACGCCCGTCGAAGGATCGATGTCGACGGTGATGATCTTTTCCGGCGTGTCGTGCGCAACGGTCTCGATGTCCATGCCGCCTTCGGTCGAAACGACGAAGGCAACCTTGCCGACCGAGCGGTCGACCAGGATCGAGAGGTAGAGTTCGCGGTCGATGTCGGCGCCGTCTTCGATGTAGAGGCGGTTGACCTGCTTGCCGGCCGGGCCAGTCTGCTTGGTCACCAGCGTGTGGCCGAGCATTTCCTTGGCATTGGCAACGACGTCCTCGATCGACTTGGCAAGGCGAACGCCGCCCTTGGCGTCGGGGCCGAGTTCCTTGAACTTGCCCTTGCCGCGACCGCCGGCATGGATCTGGCTCTTGACGACATAAAGCGGGCCCGGAAGCTGCTTTGCGGCGGCTTCGGCTTCATCGGCGGAGAAAATGGCAACGCCGTCCGCGACGGGTGCGCCATAGGTCTTCAGCAGAGCCTTGGCCTGATATTCATGAATGTTCATGGATTTATCCCTGTTGGAACGCGGAAATTACTTCAGCGACGGCGCGATGGTGGCGCAGGCTTCGCAGAGGCCGGCAACGGCTGCGACCGACTTGTCGAAGGCTTCCTTCTCGGCCTTGTTCAGGTCGATCTCGATAACGCGCTCGATGCCGCCGGCACCGATGACGGTGGGAACGCCGACATACATGTCCTTCACGCCGTACTGGCCGGAGAGGTAGGCAGCGCAGGGCAGAACGCGCTTCTTGTCCTTGAGGTAGGATTCAGCCATCGCGATGGCGGAAGCGGCCGGAGCGTAGTAGGCCGAGCCGGTCTTCAGCAGGCCGACGATCTCGGCACCGCCGTCACGGGTGCGCTGGATGATTTCTTCGAGGCGCTCCTTGGTGACCCAGCCCATGGTGACGAGGTCGGTCAGCGGAATGCCGGCAACGGTGGAGTAACGAGCGAGCGGCACCATCGAATCGCCGTGGCCGCCGAGAACGAAAGCAGAGACGTCTTCGACCGATACGTTGAATTCCTTGGCGAGGAAGAGGCGGAAGCGCGACGAGTCGAGCACGCCGGCCATGCCGACGACCTTGTTGGTCGGCAGGCCCGAGAACTTCTGCAGAGCCCAGACCATGGCGTCGAGCGGATTGGTGATGCAGATCACGAAAGCGTCCGGGGCATACTTCTTGATGCCGGCGCCGACCTGTTCCATGACCTTGAGATTGATGCCGAGAAGATCGTCGCGGCTCATGCCCGGCTTGCGGGGAACGCCGGCGGTGACGATGCAGACGTCAGCGCCTTCGATCGCGGAATAGTCGCTGGCGCCGGTGAGGTTGGCGTCGAAGCCTTCGACTGGCGAAGACTGGGCGATGTCGAGACCCTTGCCCTGGGGAATGCCGTCCGCGATGTCGAACAGGACGATGTCGCCCAGTTCTTTCAGGCCGGCGAGATGCGCCAGCGTGCCACCAATCATGCCAGAACCAATAAGTGCGATCTTGTTGCGCGCCATTTCGGTGTATCCTTTGCGATCAAAATCCGTGGCGGGACACCTTGCAAGGCATCCACCATTGCCGCCAATCGCATAGACCCAAAGGCCGAAATTGGCAATTGATTATTTTTGGATCAGGTATTTCAATCGGTTAGATCGAAAATGTCTTACGTAAACGTAAGACATTCCGTCACTAAATCGTTACTCGGCGGCGCGCTTTCCGTGAGTCTGGGCGAGATATTCCGCGCTGCGCATCTCGAAAAGCCGTGACGCGGTGCGGTCGAACTCGAAGCCTTCCGTGCCGCATCTTTCGATCAGAAGGTCCTCCGGCATCGCTTCGGCCGAAATGAAAAGCCGCACCGCATGATCGTAAAGCGTGTCGATGAGAATAATGAAGCGCTTGGTTTGGTTGCGCTTTTCCGGCCCAAGCTTCGGAACGCGGTCGATAAAAATCGTGTCGAACCGCTTGGCAATGGCCAGGAAATCGCTCGCACCCAGTGGCTGCTCACAGAGATCGGCGAAGGAGAAGCGAGCCATGCCATCGGCGGCGAGCGGCACATGGATAGAGCGGCCCTTCATCGGAATCTCCAGCGGCTGTGCCTTGCGTCCATGCAGCACCTGCACCCATGACGCATCCATCGCCATATCGGTACGCTCGTTGATCGGCGTCAGATAGACCGGCTGGCTGTTCAGCTTCTCCATGCGGTAGTCTGTCGGCGAGTCAAGCGTGACGACGTCGACATAGCGTTTCAGGAGATCGATGAAGGGCAGGAACAGGCCACGATTGAGCCCGTCGCGATAGAGATTGTCCGGCTCGACATTCGATGTGGCAACCAACACGCAGCCGAGCGAAAACAGCTCGGAAAACAGCCGCGACAGGATCATCGCATCGGCGATGTCGGTCACGGAGAATTCGTCGAAGCAAAGCAGCTCGGCCTGACCATAAAGCTCGGCTGCGACCGGCGGCACCGGATCGGCCTGCTTGGTCTCACCGTTCTTGAACTTCAGCCGATGGGCGGCGATGCGGTTATGTATGTCCGCCATGAATTCATGGAAATGCGCCCGGCGTTTTTTGCTGCAGGGCGCCATGCCGAAGAACATGTCCATCAGCATGGTCTTGCCGCGCCCGACACTGCCATGAATATAGAGGCCGCGAACGATCTCAGTCGGCTTCTTGCGCGCGGCAAACATCCAGCCGAGCGCGCTCGATTTGGTCGCCGGTCGCTTTCGCTTGAGATTGGCAAGCACGCGATCGAGGGATTTCGCCACATCCATCTGCGCCGAATCCACCTGAAGCGATCCGGAAGCCGTCAGCGCCTTCAAATGTTCGACGACGCTGATGGAATAGTCGGGCATGGGCTGCATGGGGAGATACCCACCTGTGCAAGGAGGAAGCGGCCGGGATGGCCCAACCGCTTCTAAAGAGTGCTATCGGCTGAGGCTGAGCGGCTGGCCGGACGCCGTGGAACCGTCGAAGCGTGAAGCGGCCGTCTTGTAGAGCGAGCCGATCTGGCTGCCATCACGGTTCTTCAGGATAACCTGCTTGCCGGAAACCTCCCAGGAACCCATCGTCGTGAGTTCGCCCGCGCAACCGCGCGTACCGCCGCGCGAACCGCTGCCGAGATTGGTGAGCGTCAGGAACATGTCGCAGCTCGCACCGCCGTTGCTGACTTTCCAGCTACCGACCATGGATTCCTTGGTCACGTCCTGCGCGGAAGCGGCCATCGCCTGCTGTTGCTGCTGATTGCCCGCGTTCGGCGCATTCGTCGGCGCTGCCGGAAATTGCGAGGCGCCGCCGGTCGTGGGCGGAAGCTGGCTGGATTGGACAGAAGGGACGGGCTGAGCCTGCAGTGGCGGGGCAGAATAATCGTCGTTGTTGTATGCTGTGCGCTGGCAACCGGCAAGCGACAGACCTATCGCCGCAGCCGTCGCTGCATATCTCAATTGCATCATCATCCTCCTAATTGTCCACCATCGATGTTTGCAAACTGGCGCTTAGTTAGGTTGGGATTATCGTATTTCACTTTGGTTAATCAAGTCGCTACAGGGCACAAATCGCCGGAGGCCATAGCTCCGCAAGAATCCGGTCATTTCAAGGCTTAACCCGATGAACCTCATCCAAATAGAAATGATTGGCGAGTTCCTGCATCTTTTATCGCGTGGTCTGTCACGCTGCAGCTTGCCAGGGAAATCGGAATGGCGTGTGAACGTGGCAGATAAAAACTCCGTGAGCCGCGCCCGCGGCGGCCCTCTCGCAACTGCTCCTTGACCACGAGCAGTTGGGGGGCGATCCCGCTTCTATCCGATATGGACGAAGCGGGAATCATGGCGATCAGATCCGCCGCTCGACCATCATCTTCTTGATTTCGGCAATCGCCTTGGCCGGGTTCAGACCCTTGGGGCAGGTCTGGGCGCAGTTCATGATCGTGTGGCAGCGATAGAGTCGGAACGGATCTTCGAGATTGTCGAGACGCTCTCCCTTTGCCTCGTCGCGGCTGTCGATCAGCCAGCGATAGGCCTGCAGAAGAACAGCCGGGCCGAGATAGCGGTCGCCGTTCCACCAATAGCTCGGACAGGAGGTCGAGCAGCAGGCGCAGAGGATGCATTCATAAAGGCCGTCGAGCTTCAGACGATCCTCATGGCTCTGCTTCCATTCCTTTGCCGGCGGAGGCGACACCGTCTTCAGCCAGGGCTCGATCGAGCGATGCTGGGCGTAGAAGTTCGTCAGATCCGGCACGAGATCCTTGACGATGGGCATGTGCGGCAGCGGATAGATTTTCACCGTGCCCTTGATCTCGTCCATGCCCTTGGTGCAGGCGAGCGTGTTGGTGCCGTCGATATTCATCGCGCACGAGCCGCAAATGCCTTCGCGGCAGGAGCGGCGCAGCGTCAGGGTCGGGTCGATCTTGTTCTTGATATAGAGCAGACCGTCGAGCACCATCGGGCCGCAATCATCGACGTCGATGTAATAGGTGTCGATGCTTGGGTTCAGTCCATCATCCGGGCTCCAGCGGTAGACGCGGAATTCCCGCGTGTTCGTCGCGCCCGTCGGCTTCGGCCAGACCTTGCCTTCACGCATCTGAGAGTTTTTGGGGAGAGCGAGTTCAACCATGGTCAGTTCCTCTCAGATCAGTACACGCGTGCCTTCGGCTCGATCTTGTGCGGATCGATGCCTTCGGCGATCAGTTCGGTATGAACGGGACGATAGTCGAGCTTCACGTCGCCGGCTTCGTTGACCCAGGCGAGCGTATGCTTGCGCCAGTTTTCGTCGTCGCGGCCGGCGAACTTGCCCTCGGTGTAATCCTCGCGGGCATGCGAGCCGCGGCTCTCCTTGCGGGCTTCGGCGCCGTAGATCGTCGTGATGGCGTTTGCCATCAGATTGTGCAGTTCCAGCGTCTCGACGAGATCGGAATTCCAGATCAGCGAACGGTCGGTGACCTTGACGTCGGGCAGCTCCTTCCAGATCGCCGAGAGGCGGCGGCAGCCGGATTCCAGCGATTCCTGCGTGCGGAACACGGCGGCGTCTTCCTGCATGGCGCGCTGCATCTTTTCGCGCAGCACCGCCGTCGGCGTCGAGCCGCTGGCATGGCGCAGACGGTCGAAGCGCTCCATGATCTTGTCGCACGCGGCAACATTGACCGGCGGCACCGGGCTCGCGCGGTCGATGACCTCACCGGCGCGGATGGCAGCGGCACGGCCGAAGACCACGAGGTCGATCAGCGAGTTGGAGCCGAGCCGATTGGCGCCGTGCACCGAGGCGCAGCCGGCTTCACCGACGGCCATCAGACCCGGCAGAATGCGCTCCGGATTGTTGCTGTCAGCGTTCAGCACCTCGCCCCAATAGTTCGTCGGAATGCCGCCCATATTGTAATGAACGGTCGGCAGAACCGGGATCGGCTCGCGGGTGACGTCGACGCCGGCGAAGATCCGCGCGCTCTCGGAAATACCCGGCAGCCGCTCATGCAGCACGGCCGGATCGAGATGGTCGAGATGCAGGAAGATATGATCCTTGTTCTTGCCGACGCCGCGGCCTTCTCGGATTTCCAGCGTCATGCAGCGCGAAACGACGTCGCGCGAGGCAAGGTCCTTGGCGGACGGCGCGTAGCGTTCCATGAAGCGCTCGCCTTCGGAGTTGACGAGATATCCGCCTTCGCCGCGCGCGCCTTCGGTGATCAGACAGCCCGAACCGTAGATGCCGGTCGGATGGAACTGCACGAACTCCATGTCCTGCAGCGGCAGCCCGGCGCGGGCAACCATGCCGCCGCCGTCGCCGGTGCAGGTATGGGCCGAGGTCGCCGAGAAATAGGCACGGCCGTAGCCACCGGTCGCCAGCACCACCATCTTGGCCGCGAAGCGATGGATCGTTCCGTCGTCCAGGCACCAGGCAACAACGCCGGTGCAGCGGCTGCCGTCGTCGGACATGATGAGGTCGAGCGCGAAATATTCGATGAAGAATTCGGCGTTGTTGCGCAGCGACTGGCCATAAAGCGTGTGCAGGATGGCGTGGCCGGTACGGTCGGCAGCAGCGCAAGTGCGCTGCACCGGCGGGCCTTCGCCGTAGTTCTGCATATGGCCGCCGAACGGACGCTGGTAGATCTTGCCTTCCTCGTTACGCGAGAAGGGCACGCCGTAATGCTCGAGCTCATAGACCGCCTTCGGCGCTTCCATGGTGAGATACTGCATGGCATCGACGTCGCCGAGCCAGTCGGAACCCTTGACCGTGTCGTAGAGATGCCACTGCCAGCTATCCGGCGTCATGTTCTGCAGCGAGGCGGCGATACCGCCCTGCGCTGCGACCGTGTGCGAGCGGGTGGGAAATACCTTGGTGATGCAGGCGGTGCGGAAGCCCTGCTCTGCCATGCCGAGTGTGGCGCGCAGGCCCGCGCCGCCGGCGCCGACGACGATCACGTCATAGGAGTGATCGACATATTTATAGGCTTTCCCATTCTGAGCGGGCCCATTCTGAGGGGATGAATTCGGTGCCATCGGTAATTATCCTACGAACGCGATCTTCAGAATGGCGAAGAGACAGAGCCCAGCCACGAAAATCGCGAAGAATGTGTTGAGCATGAGAAGGACGATCTTGCTGATCTCGCTATGGACATAGTCCTCGATGATGACCTGCATGCCGATCCTCATGTGAATGACGCCGGAGATCACCATCAGGCCGAAGATCACGGCAACGATCGGGTTCGACAGCGCATGCACGACTTCCGCGTAGGGCGCGCCGGCATAGATCATCAGGAAGATAACGAAGAAAATGATGAGGGGAACGTTTGCAACGGCGGTCAGGCGCTGGCGCCAGAAATGCTCCGTGCCTTCCTTGGCGGAACCGAGACCGCGGACTTTGCCCAGAGGAGTGCGCATATCCATGAGAAATATCCTTTAAAGCATGATCCCGCAGGCGTTAGAGCGCGTCCGGGAACAATCATGCCAATCAAATCAGCCGGATGGCGATGCCGATAATCCAGACCAGTGCGGTCAGACAGAGCGAGCCGACGAGCGTCGCCTTGGCCATCCTGGTCGAGACAGCGGGATCATAGCCGTGTCCGAGATCCCAAATGAAATGGCGGAAGCCGCCGAGCATATGGTGCAGCAGCGCCCAGGTATAACCGAGCAGCACGAGCCGGCCGATGATCGAACCCATGATCCAATTGACCAGCTCGAAATAGCCTTGGCCGGTCGCCGCCGCGATCAGCCACCAGGCGACCAGCAGCGTGCCGAAATAAAGCGCGCCGCCGGTAACGCGGTGGACGATCGACATGACCATAGTGGGAATGAGTTTGTAAACTTGCAGATGCGGCGACAGGGGCCGGCTTTGTGTGACGTTCGCCATCAGAACCTCGCGGCGTTACGATACGCTTCTATCCCGGATATCTCCGGGGCAACACACGCTTGGGGGAAGTCCTGTGTGCGTTGCATCAATTGCGACCATTAATGACGGAAAGCCACGTCGACAAGCACAATTGCTGTCTGCCTTCAATTTAATCGATTCGGATCGTCGGGCAATTTTAGCGAGTGCACAGAAACGACATTCTCCGATAGGCGGTCCGATACGATTTTCCCGCCAGCCGAGTGGACTTGATGTCGCTCTTAAGGCACTCTGCTCTTCATACTTTATTAAGCATTTGGAGCGCGAGGCAACCTATGGGACGGCATCTTTTCAAGGCAGCAACGCTCCTCTTAGCGGCAGCCGCCGCCCTGTCGTCCATGTCGGCCTCCGCAGGCGGCTATCATGATGGGTACCGTCCGTTCCGGCATCATGGGCCATTTCCCCTGCACCCGGCCCGCGTCGGCGCCTATGCCACGGCGGCCGCCTTTTCGACCGACTATCGCCACGGATATCGGCCATTCGGCCATCGTGGCCCGGTTCGGTTGCAGCAAATCTCCTGGCCGCAGCACTACACGCAGCCGCAACCGACCAGAATCATTCTCATGGATCGGCAATATGCGGCTGACGTCGGCACCTATGCCGGCACGGCCGACATGTATCAGGCCGATGGCGGGACCTATATTGTCGGCTATGGCGGCGGCTACGATCCATACCGAGGCGAACCCGCTCTGCTGAAGCCGAGAGCCAAGGTAATCGACGTCAAACGGGCTGGCAATGCCTGCTCCTACGAAGCCGGGGTCTGTGTGATTCGTCCCTGACGGTCTTTAAACAGTTCCAGGAAAAGTGCGAAGCGGTTTTCCGTCCGGAATGCGTTAAAACAAAGGGCTAGCGGGATCCCGCTCTAGCCGGCCAGAAATCGCCAGACCGTCGTCTTCTTCACCTCGCTATCCTCCAGCGCCCGCGTCACCGGCACCTGATAGCTGGCCTCAGCCTCCAGACGATCCTTGGGCAGATAGGCCCTGCCGGGATCGCCTACCAGCACGAGACGGTCCTCGCCCGCCAACTGCCGGAACCATGGAATGAGGCGATCGGCGAAATCGCGATCGTAAAAGACATCGCCGGCAAGAATGACGTCGACATCCATTATCCGGCCAATGAGATCGTCACCGGTGAAGTCGAGCGCGACATCGTTTTCCGCCGCATTGAGCCTTGTCGCGGTTTCAGCCCAGGGATCGATATCGGCGGCGAGCACATGGCTCGCACCCGCAAGCTTCGCGGCAATCGCGACGAGGCCGGAGCCGCTGGCGAAATCCAGGACCCGTTTTCCGGCAACCGTGTCCGGATGATCGAGAACGTAGCGCGCAAGCCCCTGCCCGCCCGCCCAGGCGAAAGCCCAGAACGGCGGCGGCAAACCAATCGCTTCGAGTTCTTCCTCCGTCTTCAGCCAGAGATCATGAGCCTCGCTCGCCAGATGCAGCCGGATTTCCGGCACATGCGGCGGCGCCGTGAGACTGGTGTTCGCGCGGATGAAACTTTCCGGATCGGTCTTCAAGGCGCCCTCGAATTACGGATCAGACGGGCGGATTGTCGAGTTCGCCCATGCGGCAGACTTCGAGATATTCCTCGTCGGTCACCGGCTGCACGGAGAGCCGCATCGAGGTGACGAGCGACATCTGCGAAAGCTTCGGATTGGCCTTGATATCCTTCAGCGATACGGGCTTCGGCATGTCGCGCACGGCGCGGATGTCCACGCAGTCCCAGCGCGGATCGTCCTTGGCGGTCGAATCGGGATGCGACAGTGCGCAGACCTCGACAATGCCGACGATCTCCAGGCCGTCATTGGAATGATAGAAGAAACCCTTGTCGCCGATCTGCATCGCCCGCATGTTGTTGCGGGCAAGATAATTGCGCACGCCGGTCCATTCCGTGCCCTTTTCGCCGGCTTTCTTCTGCGCGTCCCAGGACCACGAGGACGGTTCGGATTTATATAGCCAATGTGCCATACTCACGCCTCCGGATTGTTGAAGACCCAGTTGAATGGCTTGATCTCGACGCTCTCGAACAAACCGGCCTTGGTGTAGGGATCGGCATCCGCGATCGCCTTCGCCGCTTCGATCGTCTCGGCGCTGACGATGGCGAGGGTGCCATTCGACTTACCCTCCGCATCGAGGAACGGACCTGCCATCTTTAGCGTACCCTCGGCATTGAGCTTATTCAGATATTCGAGATGGGCAGGGCGCGTGTCCATGCGGACATTCAGGTGACCGGGCTTGTCCCTGCACACAAAGGCAAACAGCATGTTTTCATTCTCCTATGGGAATCATGTTTGAGATATGATTGGCATTTGGCGCAATTATCCAGTGCTCCTCCGAAGAGGATTGACAATATCCAGACCCCAAAAGTCTTTTTCGTTGTCGGTCACCAAAATGCAATCATTTACGATCGCCACCGAAGCGATAATCATATCAAAGGAATTACGTGGCCGACCAGCGGCTCTCCCTTCAGCCATAAGCTGTGCCCAAACCAGCCCAGCATGCTCGTCAAAGAGAAGAATCCGGCCGGCAAACACCGCCTGCGGCCCTGCGCTACTTGAAAACCATGCCTCCAGCAAATTGCGTTTGCGCCCCACCGGCAAAATCAAAATACCGCGTTGAATCTCGGCAATTGCAAGCGATGGAACAAACAAATCGCTATCTAGCTGCTCGGTATACCATGCCAAAAGAGCCAGAGAGGGTTCAGGCTTGATCGCATTGCTGACGATATTGGCGTCAAGCAAATAGCGCTTCACAGATCAATCTCACGCGGGTGAGTTCGCAGCCGTTCGAGATCAAGTTCCGCATCCTCAAGAGGAAAACTCCGCAGCGCGGCAATGACGCCACCCTTCTTCGGTGGCTCCCCTGAGATCGTCTTGGCGACAACATCGCGAATACGGGCTGACTCGGGACTATCTTCCGCTAAACGTCGCGCGAGCGAGCGAATGAGAGCACGATCGCCGTCAAGGCCGAGCACCTCGAAACGGGCCAGACCACGTTCGCTAAGCCTTGAACGATAATTCTGAATCGCGCGTTTTTGTGAGCTGCCCATCATGGCCTCCGGTTATATCCAGTAATAAATCCAGTGCGCTGTCGATGTTCAAGTTTTCCTATTCCGTCGTAATCGGCCGTGTCATCAACTGCTCGATTGCCGTCGGGATATCGAGTTTGCCGTCGATGATGGCCGACACTGCTTCGGTGATCGGCATATCGACACCCAGCTTGCGTGCCAGACGCGCCGCGATGGAAGCGGCATAGGCACCTTCGACGAGATCGCCATGCGATGGATCGGCCGCCTCGCCGCGGCCGAGCGCAATGCCGAAACGCAAGTTGCGTGATTGGTGGCTGGTCGCAGTCAGCACCAGGTCGCCGAGGCCGGAGAGCCCGCGCACCGTTTCGGCCTTGCCGCTCTTGGCAACGACGAAGCGCGACATTTCCGCCAAGCCGCGGCTGATCAGCGCCGCGCGGGCCGAATCGCCGATACCACGCCCCTCGACGATGCCACATGCGATCGCCAAGACATTTTTCAGCGCGCCGCCAAGCTGCACGCCGACGCGATCGTCGGATGCATAAAGACGGAATGTCGGCCCTGAAATCGCCTGCGCCAGCCGTTCCGCCACCGCCATGTCGCCGGCAGCAATCGCCATTGCCGTCGGCAAGCCCTTGGCAATATCGGTCGCAAAGCCCGGACCGGAGAGAACCGCGACGGTATGATGCGGTAATTCCCGCTCCAGCATGTCGGTCAAAAGATCGCCGGAAACCTTGTCGATGCCTTTGGCACAGGTGACGACGACGGCATCCTCTGCGAGATAAGGTCCGTAATGGCGTGCCGCATCGGCCTGCGCCTGCGACGGCATGGCAAAGAGCACGATGCCGGCGTCCGAAACCGCGTCCGGCTCGGCAGAAAATTGCAGTGAATCCGGCAAATCGATGCCCGGCAACGCCGCGTCGTGCATCCGGTCGACGCTGAGATCCGCCATAACAGCCGCGTCGCGCCCGACCAGCGTCACTTGGCTCTTTCCGGTTAAGGCGATGACGGCGGCGAGCGCCGTTCCGAAGGCGCCGGCGCCGATCACTGCAATGCGTTCATTGCCGCTCATGCCTTCGCTCCTCGTTTGCCATGTCCCAAAAGAGTTTCCGCCTTCTGATCGAGCGGCCAGCGCGAGCGCGGCTGCACATCAAGGCCATCGGGTGCTGCCCCTGTCGCCATGCGCTCCAGCCCCGCCCAGGCAATCATCACCGCATTGTCGGTGCAGAGCCTGAGTGGGGGCGCGATGAAGCGGAAACCATTGAGGTCGCAAAGCTCCTGCAGCGTGCGCCGCAGATCGAGATTGGCCGCGACCCCGCCCGCAACCACCAGCGCCGGCTTGTCCGCCGTCTTCGGAAATTCCTTTTTGAAGCGCTGCAGGCCGCGGCCGATCCGATCCTTCAACGTACGCGAAATTGCCTTCTGAAACGAAGCGCAGATATCGGCGATATCCTGCTCGCTCACCGGTGCGATCGCCGTTGCCGCCTGTCGCACCGCAGTCTTGAGACCGGAGAAGGAGAAATCAAGGCGGGTCTCGCCGACCAGCGGCCGCGGAAAGTCGAATCGATCCGGGTTGCCATTCTTCGCCGCCTCTTCCACCGCCGGGCCGCCGGGATAGGGCAGACCGAGCAGCTTTGCCGTCTTGTCGAAGGCTTCGCCCAGCGCATCGTCGATGGTCGTGCCCCAGCGCTCATATTCGCCGACGCCGCGCACCAGGATCAGTTGTGTATGGCCGCCGGAGACGAGCAGCATCAGGTAGGGAAAGGTGAGACCATCTGTCAGCCTTGCCGTCAGTGCATGGCCCTCTAAATGGTTGATAGCATAGAGCGGCTTACCGGTCGCCCTCGATATCGCCTTGCCGGTCATCAGCCCGACCAGCAGGCCGCCGATCAGACCGGGACCGGATGTGGCCGCGATGGCGTCCACGTCGGACAGCGACACATTGGCGCGCTTCAGGGCCTCGTCGATCAACGTATCCAGCGCCTCGACATGGGCTCGCGCGGCAATTTCCGGCACGACGCCGCCATAGGCGCTATGCTCGTCCAACTGGCTCAAGACCACGTCGGAGGCAATCGTGGCGCTGCCGTCGTCGTGGCGCTCGACAATGGCCGCGGCGGTTTCGTCGCAGCTAGTTTCAATGCCGAGAATGCGAAGAATGGGCGCCATGGAAGCTGTCGTTGTCGGTTGGTCGATTGCGATGAAGCGGAAATATGGTTACGGGAACTGTCGGTAACAACGGATCAAAGCGGATGCAAACAAAACCTTTCCGGATCGGCACGCGTGGCAGCCCGCTTGCGCTGGCGCAGGCACACGAGGCCCGCGACCGCCTGATGGCGGCGCATGGCTTGCCGGAGGAGATGTTCGACATCGTCGTTCTGAGCACCAAGGGCGATCGCATTACCGACCGCTCGCTGGCGCTGATCGGCGGCAAAGGCCTGTTTACGGAAGAGCTGGAACAGAAACTGACCACAGGCGAGCTCGATTTTGCCGTACACTCGGCCAAGGACATGGCGACGAAGCTGCCGGAGGGGCTGTCGCTGTCAGCCTATCTGCCGCGCGAGGATATCCGCGATTCCTTTATCGGCCGCACGGCGCCCAAGCTGATCGACCTGCCCCACGGTGCGACCGTCGGTTCCGCCTCTTTGCGCCGTCAGGCGCTGATCCGGCGCCTGCGCCCCGATATCAACGTCATAACCTTTCGCGGCGCAGTCGAAACGCGCCTGCGCAAACTGGAGGAAGGCCAAGCAGACGCGACATTATTGGCCCTTGCCGGCCTGAAGCGGCTCGGCAAGGTGAACGTGATCACCGACATTCTTGACCCGAACGAATTCCCGCCGGCGCCGGCACAAGGTGCGATCTGCATCGAAAGCCGCATCGGGGATGACCGGACGAACGACCTGCTCTCCGCCATCAATGACGGGCCGACCTTCGACACCGTTTCCTGCGAACGGGGCTTCCTAGCAGCGCTCGACGGCTCCTGCCGCACGCCGATTGCCGGCTATGCCGTCTGCGAGGGCGATCACATCAGGTTCTTCGGCATGATCCTGACCCCCGACGGCCAGCAAGTGCACACCACCACCATCGAAGGGCACCGCCGGGATGCCGAGGCGCTCGGCACCAATGCCGGCCAGGCGATCCGCGCCGAGGCTGGTAGCGCCTTCTTCGAAGACTGGACCTGATAGCGGATGCGCGTCGTCGTCACCCGTCCTGAGCATTCGGGTGAACGCACCGCCCGGCGGCTTGCGGAGATGGGGCATGAGGCGGTGCTCCTGCCGCTGTCAAAACCCGTCCACCATGTCGACGCGACCTGGCAAGCCCTATCGGATACGCGCGGGGCCATTGCCGTCACCAGCGCCGAAGCGATCCGCACATTGGCTGCAATAGGCAATCCTCTCGAGCCTCATCTCGGCCGACCGCTTTTCGCCGTCGGCAAAGCGACCGCTGACGAGGCTAAAAGTGTTGGCTTTATCGATGTTTTCGCATCTGAGGGCAGCGGCACCGAGCTGGCGGAGCTGGTTTCCCGCAAATGCACCGGCAATCCTCAAGCCCCTCTGCTCTATCTCGCCGGCGCGCCGCGCGCCGCAGGTTTCGAAGCAAGATTGACGGGGCTGAATATCCCCTTCCAGACGGTCGAATGCTATCGAATGCAGGATATCGTCATCGGCGGCGCGGTCCTTCGCCGGCTCTTTCTCGATGCTTCCGCCGATGCCGTACTGCTCTATTCGCATCAGACGGCGATCCGCTTCTTCAGCCTGCCTTTCCTGCAGCAACATTCGAACCTGCTCGCCTCGACAAGATTCCTTTGCCTCAGCAAAGCAATTGCCGAAGCGGTCCCCGCTTTCCTACATTCTCATGTGGATATCGCTAATATGCCGGACGAAGACAGCCTTCTGGCGCTTCTTGCTGCGAAGTGAGGTCGCAATTTTGATCTAAGCTCTTTCCATAATCGACTTGTCTGTCTACTTTCGCTGCAGCGCATGAAAAGAGGACCTCATGGTATCGGGAAATCCGCCAAACCATTCGAAGCCCAACGACGAGCCGATCACGATCGATCTGGAAGCTGAGGACACTGCTAAGACCGCGGCTTCCGAGGAGATGCCGGAGCGCAATCATAGCGAACCCGGCAGCTCGTCCGCCAATGAGGTGGAAATATCGTCTGGACCGGAAAACGGCCCAGCGGGGGGAGACGCGGATGAAGCCGGCGCGGAAACTGCGGCAGAACAGCCGAAAACCGAGGCCGTCAGGGAACCGGAACCCACCCGCTCTTATGCCGAACAACCTTCCGCGCCCCAGCGGCAGCCAGGCGCAACGTCCGGCCTGATCGCCGCCGGCATTGTCGGCGGGCTGATCTCTCTCATCTGCGTCGGCGCCATCCAATATGCCGGTCTCCTGCCCGGCGGCAGGCCTGCAAAGGACTATTCCGCTGATATCGCAGCGCTCTCCGCCGAAATTGATGGTCTGAAGCAAACGGTGACCAATCTCGCCGCCGCTCCCGCCGCAGCATCTGACACCACTCTCGCCGCCCGCGTCTCAGCCCTGGAGACAGCTGCCGCCAACAACACGGGCACAAGCCCTTCGTCCGGTGCGAGCAGCAGCGATGCCGACCAGAAGATTGCCGCTCTCACCGCCGAAGTGGATCAATTGAAGGCGAGCCTTGCTCAGACGACGCAAAGTCGGGCCTCGTCCGACGCCGATGTCAGCAAGCGTCTGGAGGACGCCGAAAAGAAGCTGAACGCGCCGAGCCAGGAAAGCGCCGTCGCCCGCGCCATTGCGGCTGCGGCCCTGAAGGCTGCGATCGACCGCGGCGGCCCCTTTCAGCCAGAGCTCGACACCTACGCCAATGTCGCGCCTGACGACTCTGCCGTTGCTGATCTCAAGACTTTCGCCCAGACCGGCATTCCCTCGCGCGCCGATCTCATCCGCCGGGTATCGGACGTTGCGACGGCGATCGTCACTTCGACGCAGCAGGACGATCCGAACCAGAGCTGGAGCGACCGGCTGCTGACCAGTGCCAAATCCCTGGTGCAGGTGCGCCCAGTCGGGAACGTCACCGGCGACAGCGTCGAGGCCATTACCGCCCGCTTCGAGGACAAGGTGAAGAACGGCGATCTGCCCGGCGCAATCACCGAATGGAACAGCCTGCCGGACCCAGCCAAATCGGCCTCCGCCGCCTTCAAACAATCATTGGAAGCTCGCATTCGGGTCGAAGACCTGGTCGGCGACGCCCTGTCGAAGGCGATCGCCAACACCGGAAAACAAAGCTGAGGGCGGGGAAGAGAATGATCAGACTGCTTATTTTCGCCGTTCTCGTCCTGCTGCTTGGCTATGGCTTTTCCTGGCTTGCGGATCGCCCGGGCGATCTTTCGCTGGTGTGGGGCGGCGAGCTCTATCAGACCAAGCTCATCGTCGCTGCCGGCATCCTGATCGCGCTGATCGCCGCCGTCATGGTGGTCTGGTGGTTCATCCGCCTGATCTGGACCTCGCCGCATTCCGTCACCCGCTATTTTCGCGCCCGCAAGCGCGACCGCGGCTATCAGGCGTTATCGACGGGGCTGATCGCCGCCGGTGCCGGCAATGCGCTGCTTGCCCGCAAGATGGCGGCGCGCTCGCGCGGCCTGATCCGCGCCGATCAGGAGCCGCTGATCAACCTGCTCGAAGCGCAGGCCGCGCTGATCGAGGGCAAGCACGACGAGGCCCGCCAAAAATTCGAACTGATGGCCAACGACCCGGAAACCCGAGAACTCGGTCTGCGCGGCCTTTATCTCGAAGCCAAACGCCTTGGCGCGCATGAGGCGGCGCGGCACTATGCCGAAAAGGCGGCCGACCACGCCCCCTATCTGCCTTGGGCGGCACAAGCGACGCTTGAATACCGCAGCCAGGCCGGCGATTGGGACGAGGCGATCAAGCTGCTTGACCAGCAGAAGATCGCCCGTGTCATCGATAAGGATACCGCCAACCGGCAGCGCGCCGTATTGCTGACCGCGCGCGCCAATGAAAAGCTCGAAGGCGATCCCTCCGGTGCCCGCGACGATGCGCTGGCAGCACTGAAGCTGTCCCCCGATTTCGTGCCGGCCGCGCTGACGGCCGCCAAGGCATTGTTTCGCGAAGACAAGGTGCGCAAGGCCGCTTCCATTCTCGAACAGGTCTGGAAGGCCGAACCGCATCCGGAGATCGGCCGAGCCTATGTCCGCGCCCGCAGCGGCGATTCTGTCACCGATCGCCTGAAGCGTGCCGAACGGCTGGAGGCGATGCGCCCGAACAATGCCGAAGCGCTGCTGGTCACGGCAAAGGCCGCCCTCGACGCCCGCGACTTCGCCAAGGCTCGCGCCAAGGCGGAGGCCGCGGCCCGCATCGAAGCCCGCGAAAGCGCCTTCCTGCTGCTGGCCGACATCGAAGAGGCGGAGACCGGAGACCAGGGCCGCGTCCGCCATTGGATGGCGCAAGCTTTGCGCGCGCCCCGCGATCCGGCCTGGCTGGCCGATGGCTTCGTCTCCGACAAATGGCTGCCTCTGTCGCCGATTACCGGCCGCCTTGATGCCTTCGAATGGAAAGCGCCCTTCGGCCAACTCGAAGGGCCGGTGGAAGAGGGCACGACAGCCTCGGTCGATGCGGCGTTGAAATCGCTGCCGCCGGTGCGCGAGGCCGCTCCCGCAACCGTTGCGCCTAAACCGGTCTCTCCAACTGTTGCTTCGCCGGCTGCCGATGTCTCTGTTATGGAATTGGAGCCGGTCGCCAAGAAGCCGGCGCCTCCACCCGCCGCCAAATTGGAGCCGACGAAGGAGCCGGAAGCAAAGCCCTTCTTCGGCGGTGCGCCCGATGATCCGGGCGTCAAAGATCTTAAGCTTGAACCGGAACCCAAGACACGGCTGAAGCTCTTCTAAGAATGGAATCGAATGTTCGAACGCTTTCAGGAATTCTTTCAAAACCTGACCAAGGAACACCCCAAGTCCGGTTTTGCTCCCGATGATCCGCGTATAGCGGTTGCGGCGCTTTGTTTCCAGGTGATGGAGGCGGATGGCAAGATCGAGGAAAGCGAGAAGAAGCGGCTCCGCAAGTTGCTGAAGAGCCAATACGGTCTCGACGGTCGCCAGCTCGACGCGCTGATTGCAGCAGGCCAGGAAGCCGAAAGCGAGGCGGTCGATTATTATCGCTTCACCTCCGATCTGAAGCGCCATCTCAATAGCGAACAGCGCCTCGAACTTCTCGGCATCCTCTGGGATATCGTTTATGCCGATGGCGAACGCAGCGAAATGGAGGATCATGCGATCTGGCGTATCGCCGATCTCATGGGCATCTCCGACCGAGACCGCGTCGTCAAGCGCCAGGAAGCAGCCGCCCGTGCCCCGGGTCCCAGGAAGGAAACCGGGGATGATGATTGAGGCGCCGCAGGGCGGTGGCCACCGCCCCGTATTGATCGTCCTGCACCAGGAGCGTTCCAGCGCCGGTCGTGTCGGCCAGATGCTCCTGGACAAGGGCTATGATCTCGACATCCGCCGGCCGGTGCTCGGCGACGGATTGCCGACGACACTGGAGGGTCATGCGGGCGCGGTGGTCTTCGGCGGCCCGATGAGCGCCAATGATCCCGACGATTTCGTCAAGAGCGAGATCAACTGGCTCGAAGTGCCGCTCAAGGAAAACCGCCCCTACCTCGGCATCTGTCTCGGCGCGCAGATGCTTGCCCGCCATCTCGGCGCCAAGGTCAAAGCCCGCGACGACGGCAAGACCGAAATCGGCTGGTATCCGCTGCAGCCGACGGAAAAGGGCCGGCTTCTGATGCGCCACTGGCCGCAAATGGTCTATCATTTCCATCGTGAAGGTTTCGACCTGCCGCACGGCGCCGATCTGCTCGCGACCGGCGAGACCTATCCAAACCAGGCCTATCGCTACGGCGCCAATGCCTGGGGTTTGCAGTTCCACGCGGAACTCACCCGGGCCATGATGCAGCGCTGGGTCGTGCACGGCGAACACCGCTTCTGCATGCCGAACGCCCAGCAAGGCCGCGAGCATCTGGAGGGCCGCATGATCTTCGACCCGCCGCTCAAAGCCTGGCTATCCGAATTCCTCGATCTCGTTTTTGCGGGCAAGCAGGCAATGGCGGCCTGAACGGCTCCGCTTCACCCCTTCTTTACGTCGGCCCTACTTTTCTTCATTTGCCTGCCAGGCACCGAGCGGCGGTCCAAGCAACAGGTTGATGAGCACCAAGAGCCCTATGGCCCCCATCATGCCGGCGATGCGATTGATAGCCGGCAGCAGGCTGTCCGCCGGGCCTGTATCCTGAACAAGCGTCAGGATCAAAGCGATAGCGGCCTGCGAGCCGACGCCGGCGATACCGTACCGCCCGTTCTGGATCTGCATGGCAAGCCAAGTACCCGCCATCAGCAGCAAAAGCCAGGGCACGAAGGATTGGCTGATCGGCAGGAACAGCACGATCGCGCCAAAGCAGCCGCCCAGGATGCAGCCGGCTATCCGCTGCAACATGCGCTGAGCAATCGCCGATTGATCGGTCTCCGAGACTCCGGTGAGAGTGGGAACGGCCATGACCGCGCCGATCGAAATCGCCATTTGGCTGAGATTCGGCAATTCCAGTTGCCGCCAGACAAGCGGCACCGCGGCCACTGCCATCCCGGTTCGCATGGCATACGATAGGACGTGCCAGTTTCGACCTAGCAAACTATGCCAACCAGGCGGCGGCGCCACAGCCCCGCCTTCCACAGGTGCCAGCAACCGTGTCATCAGAAGCGCCGTTGCGGTGCCGAGCACGATCTCGACGGCACGATAGAAGGCAATGGAAAGCGCCAGCGTCGGATCGTCCAATGAGCCGAGGGTGACCATCATGGCGGTGATTCCACCAAGCAGCCAGGCATAGCCATGGGGGCTCAGCAACGCGCCGAGTATGGCAAGCGTGCCGGCCGCAAAAAGCAGCAGCACCGTCGCCAGGGGATCATAGACGAGCCAGGGTGTAAGGACGAAGCTCACCGCCGCGCCGACGAGCGTTCCCATGATCCTCATCCCGCCTTTCTGCCAGGATTGCGGATGGCTCGCCTGCACGCACAGAAAAGCGCTGATCGCCGCCCACCAGGGATTGTTGAGCCGCAGGACCAGGGCGAGGACGAGGGCGAGCCCGACCGCCAGTGCGGCGATATTGGCGTGCCGCACGCGAGGACCGTAAAGGCTGAGTTCCGCCAGCTCGCCGCAGATCGCATCGACGAGCTCTGCAACAGCCTGCCTCATGGGAAGATCAGCGTGCTGGCATCCGATCCCATATAAAGAGTGAGGTCGGATGGAGGATCGACCAGTCTCAGCGTTACCGGAAAGCGGCGTTTCAGCTGGATCCAATCGGTGGTCGGGGCGACATAGGGCAATATCCCATCCTGATCAGGGCCTCTGCTGATGCCGCGCGACACGCCCTCGATGCGAGCGCGGTAGAGGCGCCATGGATGCGTGTCGAGCCACACCCAGGCTGCTTTGCCGGTCTCAAGGTTCCGGATGTAGCTTTCCTTGTAGTTCGCGATGATGCGCCAGCCCGCCGCATCGACGATGCCGACGAGCGCCTTGCCGGCCGAGGCGGTATCGCCGACGCTCACGGAGAGATTATTGACCGCACCGTCGGCTGGCGCACGGATTTCGGTCTGGCTGAGCTGCCATTCCGCCAAGGCGAGCGCAGCCTTAGCCTGCGCGACGACGGCGTCCTGGCTGACAACCGACTGCGATGCCTTGTCGACCGCATCCCGCGCCGCCGCCTGCTCCCGCTGTTTGGCGGAAACCATATCGGCGCCAGTCAAGGCCACCTGTTTCTGATCGTCGCCGGCCTGCTGGAGCGCGGCCGTCACAGCCGTCAGCCGATCCTGAGCCGTCTTCAGCTCATCACTCACAAGCTTATGGTTCGCAACAGCGTCCTGAACCGCCGCTTTGCGCTGATCGACGACGAGCTGGAACGGCACCTTGTCGACGACAGCCAAAAGGTCGCCGCGCCGTACTTCCTGGTCATTGGCGACGTT
Organism: Rhizobium leucaenae USDA 9039; assembly: GCF_000426285.1. Classification (GTDB taxonomy): domain Bacteria; phylum Pseudomonadota; class Alphaproteobacteria; order Rhizobiales; family Rhizobiaceae; genus Rhizobium; species Rhizobium leucaenae. Next base: position 83,978 of record NZ_AUFB01000004.1, read on the forward strand.
GACGCTCACGACCACGCCCGTCACCTGCGGAGCAACCGTCACGAAATTCGTGGTGACATAGGCATCGTCCGTATAGGCGACGAATGACGTCCAAACCTGCCAAACCGCCCATAGCGCCGCCAGGCAGGCTATACCCACGACAAGCCGGAAGGCGCGCCGGCGCTCGGCGGAAACAGCCGGCGGCGAAGCAGATGGCTCCGGTTCGATCGGTTCGTTGCTCGTCATATTGCTCATGGCGATAACATGCGCGCGCAGTTACCATCATGACAAGAAAATTGTGGCTTATGCCACCTGCGGCTCGCCCCCACGATCCGGCGCATTCAGGCTATCAATCCGGCGCAATTGCGGGAAGCCGCCTGCCCAGATGATCGCGACGGCCAAGGTGCCGATGCCGCCGATGACGACGGCGGGGATGGCGCCGAAATAATGCGCCATGGTGCCGGCGCGGAACTCGCCGAGTTCGTTTGATGCGCCGACGAAGACCATGTTCACGGCATTGACGCGGCCGCGCACATGATCCGGCGTCCAGAGCGTGATCAGAGTTTCGCGAACATAGACCGAGATCAGGTCGGAGGCGCCCATGAGGGTAAGCGCTGCGATCGACAGCCATGGCGTATGCGAAATGCCGAAGATCAATGTTCCCACGCCAAACATTGCAACGCCGCTGAACATGTAAATCCCGGCACGGTGCCGGATGGGATAGGTCGCCAGAAACAAGCCCATGGCAATGGCGCCGAAGCTTGGAGCGGCGCGCAGCAAACCAAGGCCCCACGGACCGAGTGTTAGAATATCGCGCGCATAGACCGGCATCAGCGCTACGGCACCGCCGAGCAGCACGGCAAAGAGATCGAGCGAGACCGCGCCGAGCACCACCTTTTCCGACCAGATGAACCGGAAGCCGGCGAGAATCTCATTCAAGCTTCTGGATTCATGCGCAACACGTTGCTGCGGTTTTGGAATGAGGAAAGTCAGCAGCGAACCGGCGGCGAAAAACAGGACAGCGACGGTATAGGAAATGCTCGGACCGATGCCGTAGAGCAGGCCGCCCGCAACGGGGCCGAGAATGGCGGCCGCGTCCCAGGACATTGAATTCCAGGTGACCGCGTTCGACAGATCTTCCGGCGGAATGAGGTTGGGCGCCAGCGATTGCGTTGCCGGCGTCATGAAGGCGCGCTCGATGCCGAAGACGGCGAGGATCACGAACACCGGAAGCGGCGCGAAGGTACCGGACACAGTCAGGAACAACAATGCCGCAGTACAGATCGTGCCGACGAAAATGCAGATGGCGGCCACCATCCGCCTGTTATAGCGGTCAGCGACAGTGCCGGTCACGAGGATCAGGAGCAGCGAAGGCAGGAACTGGACCAGACCTATCAGGCCGAGATAGATCGGATTGCCGGTATGATCATACATCTGCCAGCCGACGGAGACGCTGACCACTTGCGTTGCGAAAGCCGTCAGAAAACGGGCGAAGAAAAAATAGGTGTAGGCAACATGCCTGAACGCGGCAAACCGGTCACCGCTCGGAACCGACGACATGAGATGAGGCTTTCCGGCCGGCACTCCTGAGACCTCGGCCTGTTAAACATGATTCAGCGTGCTTCAAAGCATGGGACTTGCCCGTTAAGTCGCCAATGTCTACATGTCTGTCAACCGCGAAATGGAGACGGATATGCTCGCCTTATTTCAAACCATTGATCTGGCTTTGAATCTTTATACTTGGGTGCTGATCGCCAGCGCTATTTTTTCATGGCTCTATGCATTCAATGTCATCAATTCGAGCAATCAGTTCGTCAACTCGGTTGGAAGTTTTCTCTATGCGGTCACGGAGCCGGCACTCCGTCCGATCCGGCGCGTGCTGCCCGATCTCGGCGGCATCGATATTTCGCCGATTATCCTGCTGCTGATCATCTTCTTCTTCCGTTCCCTGATGTGGAATACGCTTTATCCGCTCGTCGGCCGGTGAGCGAGGACTGGCAGGTTTTTGCCGACCATGTGAGACTATCTGTCCGGCTCACGCCCAATGGTGGACGTGATGCGATCGACGGATTGGAGACCGGTGCCGATGGCGAGGCGTTTCTCAAGGCGCGCGTCTCCGCGGTGCCGGAAAAGGGCAAGGCCAACAAGGCGCTGATCGTGCTCATCGCCAAGAACCTCAGCATCCCCAAATCCCCGATCAGCCTGATTTCCGGCGACACCGCGCGTAAAAAAATCCTCCGGATCGATGGCGACCCGGAGGATTTGATAGGCAAGCTGAACGCTATATCGAAGACCTGATCACTTCGCCTTCTTGGCGCGCTCGATCGCTTCAAGAATGAGCTCGCCGGCTTCCTTCGAGCCCTTCCAGCCGTAGATCTTCACCCACTTGCCGGGCTCCAGATCCTTGTAGTGCTCGAAGAAATGCTCGATCTGCTTCACCGTGATTTCCGGCAGGTCGGTATATTCCCTGACCTTCTCGTAACGCAGTGTCAGCTTCGGCGAGGGAACGGCAATGATCTTTTCGTCCTTGCCGGAATTATCTTCCATCATGAGCACGCCGATCGGGCGGACGTTGATGACACAGCCCGGAACCAGCGGGCGGGTGCTGGCGATCAGCACGTCGATCGGGTCGCCGTCTTCGGAGAGCGTGTGCGGGACGAAGCCGTAATTGCCCGGATAGGTCATCGGCGTGTAGAGGAAACGGTCAACGACCAGCGTGCCGGCGTCCTTGTCCATTTCATACTTGATCGGATGGCCGCCGACCGGAACTTCAACGATGACGTTGACGTCTTCGGGCGGGTTCTTGCCAATGGAAATCGCGTCGATGCGCATGCGTCTCCCCTAATAAGGATGGTTGCTGCCAGCCAGATAATCGGAATCATGACGCAACGCAACAAGGCATTGGACAATGGGGGATTTTAATCGATTGTCGCAACGGGCGTCTCAACGCATGTCGCGCAACGGTTTTGCAATAACGACATGCGCAAAATCAAGAGCCTAAAGCGCAAAGAGCAGTCTGAAAAACCGCGACACGCTTTAGGGCCAGACGAAGCCGATCTTCTTGAGCTGCTTGCGGTCGAAGGTCTCGATACCCTCACAAAAATCCGCGCCGCCTTGGCCGCGATAGAAGCGGTCGGCATTCTCGTTTTCCTCAAGGCACCAGACGACCAGCCCCTTGCAGCCGAGCGACTTCAACAGCCGGCGCGCTTCGCCGAAGAGAAGCCGGCCAAGGCCGATGCCCTGATATTCCGGGCGAAGATAGAGCTCGTAAATCTCGCCTTCCTGAGGCAGTGCGCGGGCGCGGTTGAGGCCGAGCGTAGCATAGCCGGCGATCTCGCCGGCGACATCGAGAACCAGAAGCGTCGCCGGGCCACTGGTCGCCTTGCGCCACCAGGCTTCGCCGCGGCGCTCGATCATCTGGCTGAGCGCGCGGTGCGGAATGATGCCGGTATAGGCGTACTGCCAAGACTGGCGGTGCACCTCGGAAATGGCCCGGGCATCATGCGGTTCAGCCCGCCGAACATCGATCGACAACGTCTTCATAACGTCTACTCTGGTCCCGCCAGCGAAAATTAACCATCCACAAATCATGCAGACAGATGATTTGCCCACAGTCTTTACCTGTGGACGACTGCTGAAAATTAACCCCTTTTTAACCTTTGCAACAAGGGCTCAAAAATCGAACACACAAAATAAAACCCCGGCACAGGGGCCGGGGTCAATTCGTCCGAAGCGGTACAAGTCGCTCTATTATGCGTAGCGAGCCTTCTCGAAACGCTTACGCTCGTTCGGATCGAGGTACATTTTGCGCAGGCGGATCGACTTCGGCGTGACTTCGACCAGTTCATCGTCCTGGATCCAGGAGAGTGCGCGGTCGAGCGTCATGCGGATCGGCGGGGTCAGCTTCACGGCTTCGTCCTTGCCGGCGGCGCGGATGTTGGTGAGCTTCTTGCCCTTCAGCACGTTGACTTCGAGGTCGTTGTCGCGGGAGTGGATGCCGATGATCATGCCGGCATAGACCTTCTCGCCGGCGTCGATGATCATCGGGCCGCGGTCTTCCAGGTTGAACAGAGCATAGGCGACGGCTTCGCCGGCTTCGTTGGCGAGCAGCACGCCGTTGACGCGGCCGCCGATTTCGCCCTTGTACGGCTGGTAGTCATGGAACAGACGGTTCATGACGGCGGTGCCGCGCGTATCCGTCAGAAGTTCCGACTGGTAGCCGATGAGGCCGCGGGTCGGTGCGAAGAACACGAGACGGACGCGATTGCCGCCGGACGGACGCAGCTCCGCCATTTCTGCCTTACGCTCCGACATCTTCTGCACGACGATACCGGAATGCTCTTCATCGACGTCGATGACGACTTCTTCGATCGGCTCGAGAAGCTCACCGCTCTCATCCTTGTGCATGACGACGCGCGGACGCGACACGGCAAGCTCGAAGCCTTCGCGGCGCATGGTTTCGATCAGGACGGCGAGCTGCAATTCGCCGCGGCCGGAGACGTAGAACGAGTCCTTGCCTTCGGCTTCTTCGATCTTCAGCGCAACGTTGCCTTCGGCTTCCTTGAACAGACGGTCGCGGATCACGCGCGAGGTGACCTTGTCGCCTTCGGTGCCGGCATAGGGGCTGTCGTTAACGATGAAGGACATGGTGACGGTCGGCGGATCGATCGGCTGCGCGATCAGCGGCTCGCTGACCTGCGGGTCGCAGAAGGTATCGGCGACCGTGCCCTTGGAAAGGCCGGCGATGGCGACGATGTCACCCGCTTGCGCTTCCTCGATCGGCTGGCGTTCGATGCCGCGGAAAGCGAGGATCTTGGAAATACGGCCGGTTTCGATCGTGCTGCCGTCGGCGTGCAGAACCTTGACGGCCTGGTTCGGCTTGATCGAGCCGGAATGAATGCGGCCGGTGATGATGCGGCCGAGGAAGGGGTTGGCTTCCAGGATGGTGCCGATCATGCGGAAAGGACCTTCGCCGACGGTCGGCTCCGGAACGTGCTTGACGACGAGGTCGAGAAGCGGGCCGAGACCTTCGTCCTTCGGACCTTCCGGCGAATAGTTCATCCAGCCGTTTCGGCCCGAGCCGTAGAGGATCGGGAAATCGAGCTGCTCGTCGGTGGCGTCGAGGTTGGCGAAGAGGTCGAAGACCTCGTTGATGACTTCGTCGGCCCGAGCGTCCGGACGGTCGATCTTATTGATCGCAACGATCGGGCGCAGGCCAACCTTCAGCGCCTTGCCGACGACGAACTTGGTCTGCGGCATCGGGCCTTCGGCAGCGTCGACAAGAACGATCGCGCCGTCCACCATCGACAGGATGCGCTCGACTTCACCGCCGAAGTCGGCGTGGCCGGGGGTGTCGACGATGTTGATGCGGGTATCCTTCCAGACGACCGAGGTCGCCTTGGCGAGAATGGTGATGCCGCGTTCCTTTTCCAGGTCGTTGGAATCCATGACGCGTTCGGCAACGCGCTGGTTCTCGCGGAAGGAGCCGGACTGCTTCAGAAGCTCGTCAACGAGGGTGGTTTTCCCATGGTCAACGTGCGCGATGATCGCGATGTTGCGAAGTGCCATAATCTTGTATCTCTGAGGCTGGGGCGCGGTATGAAGTGAACACGCCAATTTCATTTGGCGCGCTCATACCCTTTTTTTCGCGTCTGCGAAAGGGGGGAGGCAAGAAAGCCGCGCTAAGCCTGGCTTTGCGCGTCAGGAGCACGTTAAACCTGTCTGTGCGCAATCGCCTTAGTCCCGATTCCGCTAATCCTTAGGCACCGAGCTTCAGCAGCCACGCATCATGATCCACCAGGAAGACTTTGAGGCGGTCGGGATAGTCGTGCGTCACCGCATTTCGCACGCTTTGCCGTGATGCCAATTCTGCACGCCATGCCGTGACACGCGGCAGCGTATCGAATATGCCGGTCGGCATGATGGTGTCGAACACGTCAAAATAACGGAAGATCGGTGCGAAGACCGCATCGACTAGGCTGAAGGCTCCGCCAGCGAAAAATGGTCCGTCGTTCAATTCGGTCTCAACACGACCGAACTTGTCGATGAGCGCCTTGCGCTTAACCTCATAGGTCGCTTCATCTTTAGCGGTCTCAAAACCCCATAAATCCGAAAGGACGGAGGAGCCAAACTCGATCCAGCCGCGATGCCGGGCACGAGCCAGAGGATCAGCCGGATGGAGCTTGGCGCCCGATTGGGTTTCCTCGAGATATTCGCAGATCACTGCGCTCTCGAACAACACTGTTTCTGTGCCGTCGCCCTGCCTCACGATCAGAAGAGGCACCTTGCCGAGCGGAGAAATGGCGAGAAACCAATCAGGCTTTGCCGACAGATCGACATAGCGGAGCTCGAACGGCACCGCCTTCTCGGTAAGCGTGATGACAGCCCGCTGAACGTAGGGGCAAAGATGGTGGCTGACGAGGATCAACTTCGCGTCGAACATGAAATCTCCTATTACCTAGTCCAAGCGAATGGAGCATGGAAATATCTCCACGGATATAGATGTAATTGCATCTATATGCATGCTTGCCAAATTGGTCAATATAAATGTAATTGCATCTATGTCCGATAATTCAGATTTCGAATCCCCGCAGCCCTCCCCAGCCATCACGCGAGCATGGGTGCGCCTCATGCGCACTCAGCAAATCGTCCTTGCGGCGATCGAGCAGGACTTGAAAGCAGCCGGCCTGCCGCCGCTCGGCTGGTATGACGTGCTGCTGGAATTGACGCGGGCGACAGACGGCAGACTGCGTCCCTACGAGATCGAGGAGCGCACGCTCCTAGCCCAACACAATCTGTCTCGCCTTCTTGACCGCATGGAAAAGGCTGGTTTTGTTCACCGTGAGGTATTTTCGGAGGATGGCCGGGGCCGCTGGGCGGTTATCACCGAGGCAGGAATTGCCATGCGGAGCGACATGTGGACTGTTTATGCCTCAGCGCTTCAACGCCATCTGGGTGACAAGCTGGACGACATCCAAGCCGATCAATTGAGTGAACTGTTAGCTCTGCTCTCGCGCAGGTCCTGATTTACCTGGCCAAATCAATCCGATCAGACACTGCCGCACACATCGGCCGCCAAAGTTGACCTTGGCGACTGAGCTTCGCTGCGTACCCAACGCAAAGATCAGGCCGCCAGCCCCTTCTTCTTCAGCATTGCATCCGGGCTCGGCAACTTGCCGCGGAAGGCCTTGTAGGCATCTTCCGGGTCGATCGAGCCGCCGACGGAATAAATGTTGTCCTTCAGCTTTCCGGCCATATCCGGATCGAAGGCATCACCGGTTTCCTCGAAGGCGGCGAAGGCATCGGCATCCAGCACTTCCGACCACATGTAGGAGTAATAGCCCGCCGAATAGCCGTCGCCGGAAAACACGTGCTGGAAGTGCGGGGTGGCGTGGCGCATGACGATCGAATTCGGCATGCCGATATCCGAAAGCACTTCGGCCTGCACCACCATCGGGTCCTCGACGGCGCCACGCGTGTGAAAAGCCATATCGACGAGCGCCGAGGAGGTGAATTCCACTGTGTTGAAGCCGGCATTGAAGGTGCGGGCGGCAAGAACCTTGTCGAGCAAAGCCTGCGGCATCGGCGCGCCGGTCTCGTAATGGACGGCATATTCCCTGAGGATCGCCGGCACGGTCAGCCAGTGTTCATATAGCTGCGACGGCAGCTCGACGAAATCGCGGGAAACGCCGGTGCCGGACACCGAAGGATAGGTGACGTTGGAGAGCATGCCGTGCAGTGCATGGCCGAATTCATGGAACAGCGTGCGGGCATCATCGAGCGACAGCAGCGCCGGCTTGCCTTCAGCGGGCTTGGCGAAATTGCAGACATTATAGATGATCGGCAGTTCGCCGACGTGACCATTCTTCAGCGGCAATTTGTGCTGCGACTGAAACGAGCTCATCCACGCGCCGGAACGCTTGGAGCTGCGGGCGAAATAATCGCCGAGGAACAGCGCCACTAGTTTGTCCGAGCGATCGCGGATCTCGAAGACCCGCACGTCGGGATGATAGGTGGGAACGCCCTTCTGCTCGACGGCGCGAATGCCGAAAAGCCGGCCGGCAACATCGAAGCAGGCGGCGATGATCTTTTCGAGCTGCAGATAGGGCTTCAGCTCCGTCTCGGAGAAATCGAACTTCCGTGTCCTGATCTTTTCCGCATAATGCCGCCAATCCCAAGGCATGACCTCATGATTGCGGCCTTCTTCAGCGATCAGCGCGGCGATGTCAGCCTCTTCCTCGCGAGCACGCTCCACCGCCTTCGCCCAGACCGTCTTCAGCAGTTGGTTCACGGCCTCCGGAGTCTTGGCCATGGTGTTGTCGAGCTTCAATTCGGTATAGTTGCCGTAGCCGAGCAATTCGGCCTTCTCGGCTCTCAGCGCCAGCGTCTCCTTGATGATCTTGCGATTATCCGTCTCGCCGCCGTTCGCGCCGCGTGCCACCCATGCTTTGAACGCCTGCTCGCGCAGATCCCGACGCTCGGACGAAGCCAAAAACGGCTCGATGATCGAGCGCGACAGAGTGACGGCAAATTTGCCCTCTTCGCCGCGCTCGCGCGCCGCCGCAGTCATCGCGTCCCTCAGGAAATCAGGAAGGCCGGCAAGATCGGGCTCTTCGGAGAGGATCAGTGCCCAGCCCTTTTCGTCGGCAAGAACATTCTGTCCGAACTGCGCGCCGAGCCCCGCCAGCGTCTCGTTGATTTCGGCGAGCCGTTCCTGCTCTGCCTTCGCCAGCTTGGCGCCCGACTTTACAAAACCCTTCCAATGCCGTTCCAGCACGCGGGTCTCTTCCATCGTCAGGCCAAGGTCCTCACGCGCTTCCCAAAGTGCATCGATGCGGGCAAAAAGCGCGGCATTCATGCCGATCTTCGAATAGTGCCGCGACATTTTCGGCGCGATCTCCCGCTCCAGGGTCTGGATCACCTCGTTGGTATGCGCCCCAGCCCGATTCCAAAATAGAGCGGAAACGCGCGACAGCTCGTCACCGGCGATTTCGAGCGCGGTAACGGTGTTGGCAAAAGACGGCGCTTCACCATTGTCGGCGATCGCATCGATTTCCGCGTCATGGGCCGCAAGCGCTGCGTCAAAGGCAGGCGCAAAGTCGACGTCTTTCACGGCATCGAAGCGCGGCAATCCCTGATGTCCGGTCCATTCGACGAGCGCTGGGTTGACGGCGGTTTGGGAGGACATGCAAGGCATCCTTTCGGCAGGCATCTGATCGAAGCACGATATAAGACCCTCCGCGCCAAATTGGTATGGCGAGGGTGGAACAAAAAAGAGGAACGGTCAGGCCTTGCGCCAGCCGAGCAGGCCGGGCGTCGCATGCCACAATGCCTGCGCCGCAAAGCCCATGAACAACACGCCGGAGCAGCGCACGATCAGCCGCTCATGCGCACGGTAGAAACGCCGGACGGCGCCTGCGCCGATAACGCCGATGAGAATAATGTCGGCCGTGACGAAGCCGACGAAAGAAACGGTGAGCAGCAGTGGCAGCGCACTGAACGTCAATGCGCCCGCCGACCCCGCCACCAGCGCTGTAAACGTTGCCAGCGCCACCGGATATCCTTTCGGATTGGTGACACCGAAGATCAGGCCACGGCGGAAGGGGCGGTCGACAGTCAGCAGGGCCTTGCCATCCCTCTTCGGCTTGGCGGTGAAGGCATTCCAGCCGATCCAGGCAAGATAGAAACCGCAGAGCAAGCCGAGCACGTCGAATACGACGGTGCCGATAGTTTTCGCGCCGATGATCGCAATCAGCGCGAGCGAAGACCAAATGATGTCCCCGACCAAATGACCGCTTACGAAGAAGGCGCCAGCCTTCCGCCCCTGCCCCGCGCCGATGCCGAGCAGCGCCAGGAAAGCCGGTCCGGGAATGAGCACATAGAACAGCGCCGCCAAAAAGGCGCCGACGATAAGTGATTGCGTCATATTGGAAGTTCCCGCTGGTGATCGGCACAGATTAACCACGCGTCGAATCGGGTCAAGCTAAACAAGTCCCTTGAAACAGGAAGAATCCGTTGAATTTGGGGGGCGAAATCACTAAAGATTGATCGGGGCCTAAAAACAGAGCGTAAGTAGGGAAGCGCTTATGAGCAGCAGGATAGATACGGATTCGCTTGCCTTTCTGGTGGCGGATTGCGCGCGATTGATGCGAGCGGCCTTTGAACGGCGCATCATGGTCGCGGGATTGGGTTTGACCGCGGGTGAAGCGCGCACGCTGATTCAGGTCGCCGCCGTCAATGGCAGCCGTCAACTCGATATTGCCACGCGAATGGGGTTGGAGCCGATGACGGTCAGCGCCTTTCTCGACAAGTTGCAGGCCCGCGGCCTGATCGAGCGTCAGCCCGATCCACTTGACCGCCGCGCCAAGCGCATCGTGCTGTCTGAGGCGGCCGGCGCCAAGCTGAAGCAGATCGGTTGCGAGATCTACGCGGTGGAAAAGGACGCGATGCAGGGCTTCGATCACGGCCTGCAGGATGAGCTCCATCATGCGCTCCGTGCATTCCGCAGCAATCTGCAGAATGCGGAGCTGCCGGCAGAGATGGAACGCGAATTGAGGGCTGCCGAGTAATCCGGCCGTTTTTTATCCAAAAATAAAAACCCGCCTCCGACAATCGGAAGCGGGTTCGTATTTCATCGCGAAGCTGATTACTTCGACAGATTGCGCTTGCCGAGCGTACGCAGACGCAGCGCGTTGAGCTTGATGAAGCCTGCCGCATCCTTCTGGTCGTAGGCGCCCTGGTCGTCTTCGAAAGTGACGAGCTTGTCGGAATAGAGCGACTTCGGGCTTTCGCGGCCGATAACCATGACATTGCCCTTGTAGAGCTTCAACGTCACTTCGCCTTCCACATGCTCCTGGCTCTTGTCGATCAGGGCCTGCAGCATTTCGCGCTCCGGCGAGAACCAGAAGCCGTAATAGATCAGCTCGGCGTAACGCGGCATCAACTCATCCTTGAGGTGAGCGGCACCCCGATCGAGCGTAATGGATTCGATGGCGCGGTGGGCGGCGAGCAGGATCGTACCGCCGGGTGTTTCGTAGACGCCGCGCGACTTCATGCCGACATAGCGATTCTCGACAAGGTCGAGGCGACCGATACCGTTGTCACGGCCGTAATTATTGAGCGTAGAGAGCAGCGTTGCCGGGCTCATACGCTCACCGTTGATCGAAACGGCATCGCCCTTTTCGAAGCCGACCTTGATGATCGTCGCCTGGTCGGGAGCGGCCTCCGGCGAAATCGTGCGCATGTGCACATATTCCGGCGCTTCCTGCGATGGATCTTCCAGAACCTTGCCCTCGGAGGAGGAGTGCAGCAGGTTGGCATCGACGGAGAACGGCGCCTCGCCCTTCTTATCCTTGGCAACCGGAATCTGGTGCTTTTCGGCGAATTCGAGCAGGTCGGTACGGCTCTTGAACGACCAGTCGCGCCACGGCGCGATAATCTTGATGTCCGGATTCAACGCATAGGCTGACAATTCGAAACGGACCTGGTCGTTGCCCTTGCCGGTCGCGCCATGGGCAATCGCATCGGCGCCGGTCTTCTTGGCGATCTCGATGAGGTGTTTGGAGATCAGCGGCCGGGCAATCGAGGTGCCGAGCAGGTAGACGCCTTCATAAACGGCATTGGCGCGGAACATCGGGAATACGAAATCGCGCACGAATTCTTCGCGTACATCCTCGATATAGATTTCCTTGATGCCGAGCATCTCGGCCTTCTTGCGCGCCGGCTCCAGCTCTTCGCCCTGGCCGAGATCCGCGGTGAAGGTGACGACTTCTGCGCCAAGCTCCGTCTGCAGCCACTTCAGGATAATCGAGGTGTCGAGACCGCCGGAATAGGCGAGGACGACTTTCTTCACGTTCTTATGTGATGCCATGGTGATGAGGTCCGTTTCAATGCGAGCCCGCGGAGACGCCCGCAAACCCTTTGTCGCGGCACTTTTAGCGAGATTATCGCGAGGCGCAAGGGGAAGCGCGGTGGAGACCGTTGCAGAACAACGTCAGAGATGTGCGCCAATATTCATCCGCTGATGAAGGATGCGAACGATCGTAATCGTCTGAGCGGCGTCTTTGTAGATAATGAAGTGTGAGCCGGAGGCCAAAGCGAGAGGGTTTGATACTACCGACCTTACGGCCGCGCGCGATACCCTTTGCCAAAGCATGACAGCGATCACGCAGAGCGAAGACATAATCCTCCGCCTGCTCATAACCCCATTTTTCCTCGGTATAGTCGTAGATTTGATCGATGTCGGACGCTGCCTTGGGCAAGAAGACCAAATTCTTCATCGCTGATTGCGCAACTTTCGCTTTCCTTCGATAAATCCGTCGAAGTCAAACTCCTCCGGCTCTCCCGAAGCCTCGCCTTCAGCAATAGCGGCCGCAATGGCTGCTATTTCCGCTCGGCTGCGCAATAGCTTCAGCGCGGCGTCGATGACCTCGCTCGGCGAACCGTAGTGGCCATGGCTGATCTGCTCGCCGATGAATGCTTCCATCTGCTCGTCGATCTCTACGGACACATGCTTTGTCACAGGCGCGACCTCCGGTCGGTTTGACTTGATTACGGAAAATACCATATTCGGCGGCGACCAAACAATGCCTAGGGAGGGCGCCGCTCGTGACGGACATTCAAGAGATTTTCAAGAAAGCCAATGTTGCCGTCATCACCGGCGGCGCCTCCGGCATCGGCCTTGCCGCGGCCAAATATTTCGCAAGTCTCGGCATGAGCGTCGCCATCGCCGATCTCGGCGGCGATCGGCTGGCCGATGCACGCGCCGAACTCGCAGCAATCGCCGACGAAGACCAGATCATGGCTGTCGAAACCGACGTTGCCCGGAAGGAGTCCCTCGAAGCTCTCGAACGCGCCGTCCTGCAGCGTTTCGGTCGGGTGCACGTACTGATGAACAATGCCGGCATCGGCCCGGAAACTTCGATTTTCGGCGCGCAGGCCGGCTGGGACAATATTCTCGGCGTCAATCTGCTGGGGGTCATCAATGGTACGCGCGTCTTCGGACCCGGTATGCTGGCCCATGGCGAGCCTGGCCTGATCATCAACACCGGCTCGAAGCAGGGCATCACCACGCCGCCCGGCAACCCCGCTTACAATGTTTCCAAAGCCGGCGTGAAGGTCTTCACCGAGGCGCTGCAGCATGAGCTGCGCAACACTGCGGGCTCAAAGATTTCCGCGCATCTCCTCATCCCCGGCTTCGTTTTCACCGGCTTGACCAAGGGCGACCGCAAGGAAAAGCCGGCGGGCGCCTGGACAGCGGAGCAGACGGTCGATTTCATGGTCGAGAGCATCGAGCGCGGCGACTTCTACATTCTCTGCCCGGACAATGACGTTGCGCGGCCGACGGACGAGCGCCGCATGCTCTGGGCCGCAGGTGATATCATCGAAAACCGCCCGCCGCTGTCGCGCTGGCATCCCGATTACGCCGACAAGTTCAAGGCATTCCTGGAAAAGAAGGACTGATTGGCAAAGTACAGAAAGCCGGATAAAAACGTTGATCCTTTTATCCGGCTTTCGGAGCATGCCATGGACTTCATACCCAGCCTGCCGACCCTTCTTGCTTTCTCGGCTGCAAGCCTGCTGCTGGCGGCGACCCCCGGCCCCGATATGACCCTGTCGATCAGCCGTGCACTGGCGCAGGGCAAGAAGGCAGCACTCTTCGTGGTCCTCGGCACCAGCTTCGGCATCGTGGTGCATACCTTTCTGGTGGCTTTCGGCGTTTCGGCGCTGATTACCGCCTCACCGCTCGCCTTCACCATGTTGAAAACCGGTGGTGCTGCCTATCTGCTGTGGCTGGCGATCCAGGCGATCCGTTTCGGGTCCAGCCTGTCGGTCAAGAAGGTTGATGTGGCAAAGGGTACGCCGCTCGCCAATGTCTCCACCGGTTTCTGGGTCAACCTGCTGAATCCGAAGGTCATTATCTTCTTCATGACCTTCCTGCCGCAGTTCGTCACCGCGGGAGACCCGGCAGTCACGCAAAAGCTTCTCTTTCTGGGCTTCTTCTTCATCGTGATCGGCATGCCGGTCAACACGCTCGTCGTGCTTGCCGCCGACGGTCTGTCGACGTGGCTGCAGAAGAACCGCGGCGTCATGCGCGGCCTCGACTATGTCTTTGCGAGCGTCTTTTCGCTCTTTGCCGTGAAGATCTTTCTCACCCATTCCCGCTAAGTATGGGACCGCGACCGGCAAACCGGCCGGCGATCCACCAGTAGACGGTGGCGCTGGCGATGCCCAGGAAAGCAAAACAAACGACGATGGTGATCAGATTTAGGGTCTGCGGCCGTTCGACACTCCCGGAGATCAGAACGGATGCCGACGCCGACAGCATGGCGCCGTAGATGGCATAACCGTACCAGCGGCGCATGCGGCGCCATTCGAAGATCGCAATGACGACAAGCGATGGCAGGACGCTGACGATTATCGCGAGCTTGGTCAGCGCAACGGTGAGCACGAAGAGCTCGGGGGCAGCCGTTCCGGGCATCGTCCAGGCGGCAACGCAAGCCAGCACGAAGCCCATCAGAACACAGGCCCCGAGATAGCCCCACAGAAGCCGTATCGGCCTACGCAAACCGCGAAGCACGGATATCAATCTTCGCCATGGTTGGCGATCATCATGGCTTCGAAGGCCAGCCGTTCGGTCTTGCGCATGCGCTCCGACTCCGACTTCAACTGGCCGCAAGCAGCCAGAATGTCTCGCCCGCGCGGCGTGCGGATCGGCGAGGCATAACCGGCCGAATTGATGAAATCGGCAAACTTCTCGATCTGCTCCCAGTCCGAACACTGGTAGTTCGTGCCCGGCCACGGATTGAAGGGAATGAGATTGATCTTGGCGGGAATGCCCTTCAGGAGCTGGATCAATCCCTTGGCATCCTCGAGGCTGTCATTGACGCCCTTCAGCATCACATATTCGAAAGTGATGCGGCGCGCGTTCGAAAGACCGGGATAGGCGCGGCAGGCATCCATCAACTCCTTCAGCGGATATTTTTTGTTGATCGGCACCAGCATGTCGCGCAGGTCATCCCGTACCGCGTGCAGCGAGATTGCCAGCATGACGCCGATCTCATCGCCGGTGCGGTAGATTTCGGGCACGACGCCGGATGTGGAGAGCGTGATGCGGCGCTTGGAGAGCGACAGGCCATCGCCATCCGAAGCGATCAGCAGCGCGGTCTTGACGCTGTCGAAATTATAGAGTGGTTCGCCCATGCCCATCATGACGATATTGCTGACCTTGCGGCCTTCGGCGGGCATGATCGTCCCTTGCGGCGCTTCGCGATCCGGGAAATCGCCGAGCCGGTCGCGCGCCAGGAGAAGCTGTGACAGGATCTCCTCCGCCGTCAGATTGCGGACGAGGCGCTGCGTGCCGGTGTGACAGAAGGAACAGGTGAGCGAACAGCCGACCTGGCTGGAAATGCAAAGCGTGCCGCGGCCCTCTTCCGGAATATAGACGGTTTCCACCTCGACCGGCCGGCCGGCGCCCCGCGGCGGGAAGCGCAGCAGCCATTTGCGGGTGCCATCGTTGGAAACCTGCTCCTCGACGATCTCCGGCCGGGCGATGGTGAAATGCGTCTTCAGCATTTCGCGCATGTCCTTGGAGACATTCGCCATGGCATCGAAATCGGAGACGCCGCGCACATAGATCCAGTTCCAAAGCTGGCTGACGCGCATCTTGATCTGCTTGTCGGCGACGCCCTTTTCCTTAAGCGCGGCACCCATCTCCTCTCGCGTCAGGCCGATCAGCGACGGCTTCGGCGAAAGCTCGACCGGCTGCGACATGGGCACCGGCTTCAGCTTGGATGGGGTCATGACATCGATCGCGGACATAGGATCATTCCAATGGTTCATATCGGCGATGCCCCAAAAGCCGGAAAGCTGCGGGCGCGGGCAAGGCACTGAGATCAGAGGTTCATCTGGTAGCGGGACAGGAAATTGCAAATACACCGCTCGTCGGCGCGGCCTTTAACATTATTTTGGGGCCGCGTCATCCCTCTTGAAGAAAGGCGAAAGGCCAGCCATTCAGGCCGGCCTCATCGCTTTGGTTTCGACGGAAACGCCGATCACTTTGACGTGATCGAGACATCATCGAACTTATTTGCAGCTTTCGATCTGCTTCAGCGCGGCGGTGACGCCCTTCAGCGAGTAGGTGTAGGAGGTGCCGGTGCCCTTCTTCGAGGTCGCGGTGACCTTCAGCGAATGGCCGGACTTCAGCGCTGCGACCAGTGCCGGCTCCTGCGCGGCATTCTCGACCCAAGCGGCCTTGTCCTTGGTGAACATCACGAAAGTCTTATTGTCGATGACGACGTCGACCTTTGAATTTTCCTTGAGCGGATAGCCCATCATCGCCTGCGGCTCATAGGAGATGTTCTGGCCTGGACGCTGGGAAACGATGAAGAAGTTATCGCCATGGTCGATGCCGGTCGCCGGCAACTTTGCCGTCGGCACCGAAAGGACGTAGCAGACCTTGCCGGCGCCGGACTGGTAGGAATAGGCGCCCCAGGCATCGAACTGCTGGATGCGCGTCGGAGCCGCCGGTGCTGCTGCCTGCGCCTGTGGGGCGGGCGCTGCCTGCTTCTTGGTCTTGGGCTGCGCCGATGCGATACCGGTGCCGGCCAGAACGAGCGAGAGGGCGATTGCGAAGCTTTTTACAAACATGGTTTCCTGCCGATTTCTTGCGGTCCAGAGCTCAAGACGATTTAAATAACGCACGCCTATGCTCGTGAGCTGCCCTATTTTGACTTTATTTAGGTTACCAAACCGTCAACGGGGCGGTGATTGCCCCCGATCTGTGCCGTTTCAACCCAAGTGGGCCGGGCCTGAAATGCATCAGGAGGAATTGGAAAACCCGGATGGCGGAATACCACCCTATGGGATCGATTTAAGACAGAAAGATTCAGGCAAGAGTTTGACCTCTCTAAAATCAGGAAGACCTCATAAAGGCCTGGAAACCCGGCAGGAATCCCATCACCGCGAAGTGGACGAGGATCAAGCCGTTTTTACGGCCTCTGGCTCGTTGGCCAAGGCCCGGTCGGCGGCGTCGTAATGCTCCTGCCGGATGTGGCCTTTGATCATGCCGAAGGCGAGCGTCAGCACCGCGACATCGTCCGAAAAACCGATAACAGCGAAGAAATCCGGAATGATATCGACCGGCATGACGAAATAGCCGAGCGCCGCTAGCAGAATGCCGCGGACGCGCGTCGGCGTCTGCGGATCGAGCGCGCAATAGAAAGCGGCGACGACATCGCGGGAAAACGGGATATACCGTGCTGCCTTGCGTAAGGTCGGCCAGAACTTGCTGCGCACCGACTTTTCCTGCCGTTCTTGTGTCTCTTCGTCACCAGGCATCAGGATTTCCCCGTACTTGATGTCATCCATTCCACTCATCCCTTGTCGGAAGCCCTTTTCTGGACCGCATCAAACATATGGTGATCGGCCCCTGCGATTCAATCGGCGCGCCGGGCCGCGGCCTTTTCCATTGCCTTGGCGAGCTTGATGTCCTGTTCCGTCAGTCCGCCGGCGTCATGGGTCGTCAGTTTCACGTCGACCCGGGAATAGACGTTGAACCATTCGGGATGATGATTGAACTTCTCCGCCGCCAACGCCGCTTCGGTCATGAAGCCAAAAGCTTCGATAAAATTGCGGAATTTGAAGCTCTTCGACATCGAGAGGCGGTCGGCCGCCAATGTCCAGCCGCTAAGGCCAGCCAGATTTTCATCGATTGCCGCCGGTTCCAGCTTCTCGTATTTCATAGCAAGATCACTCCTCTCTATCGATCGAACGATACTATGGCCCGTCACAGAATTCTGTTTGTTTGCGCCGGAAATATCTGCCGCTCCCCGCTTGCCGAAGGCATTTTCCGGCATCTTGCGAACGAAGCTGGGCGAAGCTCCGAGTTCGAGATCGATTCGGCCGGCACCGGCGACTGGCATCATGGCGAAAGGCCGGACCGCCGCTCCGTGCAAATGGCGTCAGGCCACGGCGTCGATATTTCCGCTCAACACGCACGCCGCATCGAGACAGCCGATTTTCATCGGTTCGACCTGATCCTGGCAATGGATCAAGACAATTTGACGAATTTGCGCAAGATCGCGCCTACCGATGTACTCGGCAAGCTGCACCTCTTCAACGCCTTCACGCTAGGCAGCCCCAAAGACATTCCGGACCCCTATTATGGAGGCCATGAGGACTTTGAAGCGGTCTATACCATGCTCTTGGCTGGCTGCAGAGCGTTGTTGCCCATCGCGGGAAAAGCGCTGCGAGCCTCATGAAGCGGGAAGATCTCTTCGGTGAGGTAGGGACCGCCGCCGACCGATTCGCGCGACGACAGCAGCACGAAGCGTCCTACCGTGAACGGCGCGGTATAGAAGTTACCGCGACCGGAGAGATAGTGCACGACATCATCGACACGCGACGACTTCAGCCGCGCGAGCGTGACATGCGGTGTGAACTTGCGCGGGTCCGGCGGCAGGCCGATGCGCTGGCAGATGCGCTCGATTTCGCCCTGCAACGCGTACATATCGGGCGCCTGGGTGACGCCCGCCCAGACCGAATGCGGTTTCTTCGAACCGAAGGAACCGATGCCTTCCAGCCGGAGCTGGAATTCCGGCCGGTCGATGCGGTCCAGTCGCTCGACGATTTCATCGGCGGTACGACCGTCGACATCGCCGATAAAACGCAAAGTGATGTGATAATTTTCAACGTCGATCCACCGGGCTCCGGGAAGACCGCCGCGCAACAACGAAAGGCTCATGGCCGCGTTGCGCGGAATTTCGAGGGCGGTAAAAAGTCTCGGCATAACGAGCACTCCCCGAATCTCTTGCAGATAACAGCAGGGAATCATGCAATTGCAGCCGGTGCAAGCTCCTATTTCGCGTGTGCGACAATCGTCCCAATGAAACTCGTCGCTGCGGGTTGAAAGCGTTGCACCATCACATCGATACCCTGCGGGTTCGGATGCATACCGTCGTTCAATTGTAAGTCCGCATGCGTCGCGACGCCATCGAGAAAAAATGGATAGAGCGGCAGTTGATACTTGTCGGCAAGCCGCTTGTAGATCGGGTTGAACTTGGCTGCATAGTCCGGACCCATGTTCGGCGGCGCCAGCATTCCGGCGAGCAGGATGGGAATGTTGCGCTCCTTAAGCCGGCCGATGATGGCGTCGAGGTTCTTTTCCGTCTGTTCCGGCGGAATGCCGCGCAATGCGTCGTTGGCGCCGAGTTCGAGGATCACGCCGTCGGTTCCATCCGGCACCGACCAGTCGACGCGCGACAGGCCGCCGGAGCTGGTATCGCCGGATACCCCGGCATCGGCAATCGCTACATCCAGCCCCTTGGCTTTCAGCGCCGCCTCCAGCCTGGCGGGAAATCCACCGCCGGGCGGCAGTTGATAACCGGCCATCAGGCTGTCGCCGAGGCCGACCAATTGGATCGTCCGTGCATCGGCCGCACCCGCAGCGCCAAACAAAAGACCGAAAGCAATGACAGCGAAGTGAAACGCGACAACTTTAAAACCCATGATCCATTCCCTAAATTCGCCGTAAGGGCCAAATCGCGCCCGCCACGGTCTCTGACGTATATAGGGCGTTCGCATTGGCAAAAACCATCATCGAGCTGAAGAAGGCGGATTTGACGCTCGGCAACGCTGCCGCCTCTGTCCATGTATTGAAAGGCATCGATCTCACCGTTGCCGAAGGCGAATCCGTCGGCATCGTCGGCCCCTCCGGTTCCGGCAAGTCGACCTTGCTGATGGTGCTGGCCGGCCTTGAAAAGCTCGACAGCGGCGAACTCTTGATCCGCGACACGCCCTTGCATAGCCTCAGCGAAGACCGCGTCGCCGATTTTCGCGGCCGCAACATCGGCATCGTCTTTCAGTCCTTCCATCTCATCGCCAACATGACCGCGCTGGAAAATGTCGCCGTGCCGCTGGAGCTCGCCAATGTCCGCGATGCCTTCGACATTGCCCGACGCGAATTGCAGGCAGTGGGTTTGGGCGAGCGGCTGAGCCATTATCCGGGCCAGCTTTCAGGCGGCGAACAGCAGCGCGTGGCGATCGCCCGCGCGCTTGCCCCGTCACCAGCCCTGTTGATCGCCGACGAGCCGACAGGCAATCTCGATACCGATACCGGCCGGCAGATCGCCGACCTGCTTTTCGCTGAGCAGGCCGAGCGCGGCACAACGCTGCTGCTCGTCACCCATGACCCGGCGCTTGCCGCCCGCTGCTCCCGCCAGATCCACGTTCGCTCCGGCGAAATCGAGGGCGACAGCGCCCGCGCACGGACCAATCAGGCGGCAATGGCATGACTGCCGCGGGAGCGCGTCTGACGCTTGCCTTTCGCCTGGCGCTGCGTGAACTGCGCGGCGGTCTCGGCGGCTTCTATATTTTCCTCGCCTGCATCGCCCTCGGCACCGGCGCGATTGCGGCCGTCAACTCGGTCTCGCGCTCGATCACCGACGCGATTTCGACTCAAGGTCAGTCACTGCTTGCCGGCGACGTCCGCTTCGAACTCAACAATCGCGAGGCGACGCCGGGCGAACTGGCCTACCTCAACAGCCTCGGCCAGCTCTCCCGATCCACCGGCCTGCGCTCGATGGCGCGCCTGCCCGACGGTTCCGATCAGGCGCTGGTCGAAGTCAAGGCGGTCGACGGCGCCTACCCGCTCTACGGCACCTTCGAGGCCGATCCGGATCAGCCGCTATCGACGCTGCTCGCGGCAAAGGACGGAACCTATGGCGCCGTCGCCGCGCCTCTGCTGCTGGAACGACTGAACCTCAAGATCGGCAGCGAGCTGCTGCTCGGCAACGCCAGGCTCCGAATCACCGGCACGGTGAAAACCGAGCCGGATTCGGTATCGGAAGGTTTTGGCTTTGCACCGCGATTGCTTACCAGCCGGGACGCGTTGGTCGCCTCGGGCCTGATCACGACCGGAAGTCTCGTCGAGCAGGTCTACAAGATCCGCATGGACGATCCCGCCAGCGGCCTGAACAACATCGCCGCCCGTGCCAATACGGCTTTCCCGCAGGCCGGCTGGTCGGTCCGAACGAGCGACCGGGCAGCGCCCGCGCTTGCCGACAACATCACCCGCTTCTCGCAATTCCTGACCCTGGTCGGGCTGACGGCGCTCATCGTCGGCGGCGTCGGCGTCGCCAATGCCGTGCGCGCCTTTCTCGATTCCAAACGCACCACCATCGCCACGTTCAAATGCCTCGGCGCACCGGCTTTGGTCGTGGTGATGATCTACCTGATCCAGATCGCCCTGATTGCGTTGGCCGGCATCGCCGTCGGTCTCGTGCTCGGCGCCATCACGCCATTGCTCGCCTCGCAGTTCATGGCCGAATTTCTGCCGATCTCGACCGCGCCGCGACTTTATCCCGGTCCGCTGACGCTGGCAGCGCTTTTCGGCCTGCTGACGACGCTGGCCTTTGCCATTCTGCCGCTTGGCCATGCCCGCGAAGTGCCGGCGACGGCGCTGTTCCGGGAGCAAGGCTTCGAGGCCCGCCGCCTCCCAAGCTGGCCCTACCTGCTCACCGCCGGTCTGCTGATGGCGGCACTTTCGGCGCTTGCGATCTTCACCGCCTATGACCGCTTCATCGCGGTCGTCTTCGTCATCTCGATCGCCGTCGCCTTCGTCGTGCTGCGCGCTGTCGCCGCCCTGCTGTCCTGGCTTGCCCGTCGTAGCCCGCGCGTCCATTCGCCGGCGCTGCGATTGGCGATCGGCAACATCCACCGGCCCGGCGCGCTCACCGCCTCCGTCGTCCTCTCGCTCGGTCTCGGCCTCGCACTCCTGGTAACCTTGACGCTCATCGACGGCAATATGCGCCACGAACTCACCGGGCGCATGAGTGAACAGGCGCCGAACTTCTTCTTCGTCGACATCCAGGGCTCGGAGCTCGACGGCTTCCGTAAGGTCGTGCAGGCGCAGGCGCCGCAGGGCAAGCTCGTCGAAGTGCCGATGCTGCGCGGCCGCATCGTCGCCTTCAATGGCGAGGATGTGAGCAAGAGGAAAGTGCCACCGGCCGGCCAGTGGGTATTGCGCGGCGACCGCGGCATTACCTATGCCGACAGTATCCCGGAGAACGCCGCCCTGACCGAAGGGCAGTGGTGGGGCAAGGATTACAGCGGCGAGCCGCTGGTCTCCTTCTCCGACGAAGAAGGCAAGGCGCTCGGGCTGAAGCTCGGCGACACCGTGACCGTCAACGTGCTCGGCCGCAACCTGACGGCCAAGATCGCCAGCTTCCGCAAGATCCAGTGGCAGTCGCTGTCCATCAATTTCGTCATGATCTTTTCGCCCAATACCTTCAAGGGCGCGCCGCATACCTGGCTCGCAACCCTCACCGACCCCAGCGCGACGTCGGCGCAGGAAGCCGCGATCCTGAAGAATGTCACGAACACCTATCCGACGATCACCAGTGTCCGCGTCAAGGATGCGCTCGATATCGTCAACACGCTGGTCGGCCAGCTTGCCGCCGCCATCCGCGCCGCGGCGTCCGTGGCGCTCATCGCATCCGTGCTGGTTCTTGCGGGCGCGCTCGCAGCCGGAAATCGCGCACGCACGCATGACGCGGTCGTGCTGAAGACCCTCGGCGCGACGCGAGCCATGCTGATCCGCGCCTTCAGCTACGAATATCTGATGCTGGGTGCAGCGACCGCCGTCTTTGCATTGCTCGCCGGTTCCGTTGCAGCCTGGTACATCGTCAGCCGCATCATGCACCTGCCGTCGACCTTTCTTCCCGACGTCGCTTTCTCGACCCTCATCATCGCACTGCTGCTGACGGTCGGGATCGGGTTGATCGGCACCTGGCGCATTCTCGGCCAGAAGGCCGCGCCGGTCCTGCGTGAACTCTGAGCGCATAACACCATGGGTTTTCGGAAAGGCCGGTCCGCAGCCAAGGCTGCCTGGGCGTTAACCGAGCACCCCGAAATTGCTCGATATTACGCCGATTTAACCCTGCTGCCCCCGCTTAGCCCTTGTGCATAGGGCGTGAAAGCCTCATATTCTGTGCAGGCATGCTGGAGCTCCGCAGCGGCGCCTGGGACCAAAGTGCCCGACACGCTACTCACATCGGAGCTTGAAAGAGGAAAACATGGCTGACTTCCGCAATTACCAAAACCGGGCGCCCCAGAGCGGTGCGCAGACCGGTGCGATGATAGATGAGGGCCTTCGAGCTTATATGCTCAAGGTCTATAACCTGATGGCGCTGGGTCTGGCGATCACGGGTTTGGCCGCCTACTTCGCATTCACGCTCGCCTTCGCTGACGGGCAGCTCACAGCTTTCGGTCAGGCGATCTATCTGAGCCCGCTGCGCTGGGTCGTCATCCTCGCTCCCTTGGCGATGGTGTTCTTCCTAAGCTTCAGGATCAATAACATGAGCGTTGCCGCCGCGACGACCACCTTCTGGGTCTATGCCGCGTTGGTGGGCCTGTCGCTGTCATCGATCTTCATCATCTACACCGGCCAGAGCGTCGTGCAGACCTTCTTCGTGACCGCCGCCTCCTTCGGCGCGCTTTCGCTGTTCGGCTACACGACGAAGCGTAACCTGTCCGCGATGGGCTCGTTCATGATGATGGGTCTTTTCGGCCTGATCATCGCCATGCTCGTCAACATTTTCCTGCATTCGTCCGCCCTGCAGTTCGCCATCTCGGCGATCGGCGTGCTGATCTTCGCAGGCCTGACCGCGTGGGATACGCAGCGGATCAAGGAAATGTACTATGAAGCCGACGACGTTGCCGTTGCTGGCCGCAAGGCGATCATGGGCGCGCTGACGCTTTACCTTGACTTCATCAACCTGTTCATGTTCCTGCTGCAATTCATGGGCAACCGCAAATAATTGCTGCGACATGAATGAACCTTCGAAAAGGCGGCTCCGGCCGCCTTTTCTGTTTGCCTTGTAGCTTCACACGCGGCTTTATACCTGCGTCTTGGAATCGCAGATCAGGCAATAAACGCAGATGTCCTTCCGCCTTCGCAACGCCACATCAGCCGACCTTCCCTTCATCACCGCCATTTATCGCGACTCCGTTTTGAACGGCACCGCAAGCTATGAGATCGTCCCGCCGGGTGAAGAGGAGATGGCCGGCCGCTTCCAGGCGATCCGCGACAAAGGTTACCCCTATATCGCCGCTGAAGGCGAAGACGGCGCTTTCCTGGGCTATGCCTATGCCTCCGCGTTCCGCACGCGGCCGGCCTATCGCTGGATGGTGGAGGATTCGATCTATCTCGCGCCGGAAGCGCGCGGTCGCGGCGTCGGCAAAGCGCTGCTGGCAGCTTTGGTGGAAACCTGCCAGACCCTCGGCTTCCGCCAGATGATCGCCGTCATTGGCGGTGCCCACCCGGCCTCCGTCGCCCTCCACCGCGCCGCCGGTTTTACGGAGACGGGCCTGTTGAAAGGCACCGGCTACAAGCACGGCCGCTGGCTCGATACGATGCTGATGCAGAAGCCGCTGGGCGAAGGCGCGGAAACGGATCCGGATCCATCGGTCTATCCGGGGACTTTGTTTGAGGGATAATATTGCCTTTACCTTCGCCCCGGCGGGGAGAAGGTCGCGCTCCTGAGTTTATCGAAGGGGCGCGGGTTGAGGGGGCGTTACCGGGAAATCTTCATTTATTCAAAATTAGGTGAGGGTCAAAGCCCCATCCTTCGAGTATGCCGCGCCCCTCATCCGACCTCCCGAGCTTGTCGAGGGGCGGGCCACCTTCTCCCCGAGGGAAGAAGGAACAACGCTACTTCTCCACCAGCTTGAGCTGCTTATCGAAAACCTTCAGCACCTGGTTCAGGTCGTGGCCACGCTTCAGGATCATGCCGTTGATATTGATCACGGAAAAGGCGCCCTGCTTGGCGCCCTGCTTTGGGTTTTTCTCGATACGGAAGAGCGGCAGCTCGCCTGCCCGCTTGAAGACCGAGAAAACCGCCTTTTCCCTGAGATGGTCGATGGCGTAGTCGCGCCATTCGCCTTCGCCGACCATGCGGCCGTAGATCCACAGAATGGCGTCCAGCTCCCTGCGATGGAAGGTCACCGGCAGCGGGTCCTTGCTCTGTTTGTATTCTCTGAGATCAACGACGACGGAAGAAGTGGTGTCGACGGAACGGCTTTCGCCGTGTCGCAATTCCGGCTGATCAGTCATCAATCCCCCAGGGGTTGTGTCATGACAAGAAGATGACAGTTTGCCTCAGCCACACCAAATTGCAAGACCAAGAGCCACTCACAATTTCTTGCGCTTCAAGGAAAGCATCTTGGGGCCGCCGTATTTCAGTCAAAACGACGCCCCATTTACCGGAACTATAGGGCTCGGTTTGGTGCCGCCGCGCCAAACCGAGCCCGGTCGGGGGCGTGTCGACCGAACCCCAGCCCCGAATGCGCCCTCGCCGGGCACCTCCTCTTTTCGGCGCCAGCCGAAATAGAGACCTTTTCGGCGCCAGCCGAAATAGAGAACTTACGGCGCCAGCCGAAGCCGCAAACTTCGACTTCTGTCGAATGCAGGTCAGCCGTCGGTCCCGATCGTCAGGACGGTCGCGCCGATAATCGCGGCCGGATCGCCGGATGGCGTCGAGGACTGCAGTAGAACCGCGAGGCCGCGCCGGCCGCTTCTCTCCAAAACATTGGCGGGCAGCACGACATTCATTTCCTTGCCGTCCCACATGCCCACCGTCTCGACGTCCGAAACCGAGTGCAGATAGGTAATCTGCTGGCCGCTGTTTTCACCGGTCTTCGGAGACACCTGCTGTTCCCGGTCGAAATAGGCGACAACCACATTGGCACGGCCCTGGCCGGCGCCGATTTTAATCTCCAGTTCGTCGCCCTTCATCGCAGCACTGACGGGGACCGTCAGGCCCTTGCCCTGGCGCTGGAACTCGTCGAGCTTGAAATTGATGGCGTTTAGATCGGCACCGTTCAGATGGTCGCGGCCATTGATGATCGCCTGCGGCGTATAGACCCCGCTGCGGCCGAGGGTACGGGCATAGGCATATTGCCGAGCCGTATTGTCCTTGGACGCCATCGTGTCGTTCCAGCCGAGATAGTTCCAATAATCGACGTGGTAGGCGAGTGCGACGACGTCGCCCTGGCGGATCAGCTTTTGAAATGCAGCATCGGCCGGCGGACAGGAGGCGCAGCCCTGAGAGGTGAAGAGTTCGACGACGCCCTTGATTTTGGCAAGCTCCTGCGCATGCAGCGAACTTGCGAGCGCGATGCCTGCTAGAAGTGGAACCAAAAGCCGTAAGCGCATGCCGTTATACCTCTTTCCCAGACCGTGAAAGCCTTGTGCTGGCACGAACCCCGAAACCACTTCCGCTTTTCAGGATGCCGTAAAGCCTCATCAAGCCTGATAAATCTGAAACAAGAGATAATAGCTAAGCACGATGACGCAAAGTCACGAAGGGGTGAGACCAAGGCCTGGAGACGTTAGCGTCGTACACATCGGCGTGAAAAACAAGACGCCGCCGGAAAGCTGTGCTCCGGCGGCGTGTACAAGTTTTTACGTCAATCAGGCCGCGAGATCGCGCAGAACGGTCTGCAGAATGCCGCCGTTGTTGACGTAGGTCACCTCATCCAGCGTATCGATGCGGCAGATGATCGGAACGTCCTTCACGGAGCCGTCGCCATAGGTGATCTTGGCGATCTTGCGCTCGCGCGGCTTGATGTGTTCCAGGCCTTCGATCGTCACGAGCTCGTCGCCCTTCAGGCCGAGGCTGGCCCAGGTCGTGCCGTCCTCGAAGACGAAGGGGATGACGCCCATGCCGACCAGGTTCGAGCGGTGGATACGCTCGAAGGACTGGGCGATCACGGCGCGTACGCCGAGCAGGTTCGTACCCTTGGCAGCCCAGTCGCGCGACGAGCCGTTGCCGTATTCGACGCCTGCGAAGATGACGAGCGGAACGCCCTCGGCCTTGTACTGCATGGCCGCGTCGTAGATCGAAGTCTCTTCCTTGGACGGATAATGGATGGTGTAGCCACCTTCCTTGCCATTCGGGCCGAGCATGTGGTTGCGGATGCGGATATTGGCGAAGGTGCCGCGCATCATGACCTCATGATTGCCGCGGCGCGTGCCGTACTGGTTGAAGTCGGCAACGCCGACGCCATGACCGATGAGGTAGGAACCGGCCGGCGAGGCAGCCTTGATCGAACCGGCCGGAGAAATGTGGTCGGTGGTGATCTTGTCGCCGAAGAGACCGAGAACGCGAGCGCCCTTGATGTCGGAAACGCCGGCGCCGGTCTTGCCCATGCCGACAAAGTAAGGCGGGTTCTGCACATAGGTCGAGTTGTCGTCCCAGGCATAGGTCTGGCCCGGAGGAACCTGCACGGCCTGCCAGTTGGCATCGCCCTTGAAGACATCGGCATACTTGCTCTCATAGAGCTCGCGGGTGACGTACTTCAGGATGAATTCCTGCACTTCCTGCGAGGTCGGCCAGATATCCTTGAGGAAGACCGGCTTGCCGTTCTGGTCCTCGCCGATCGGCTCCTTCGTCAGATCCATCTGCACCGTGCCGGCGAGCGCATAAGCGACGACGAGCGGCGGGGACGCCAGGTAGTTCGCCTGGACGTCGGGCGAAATGCGGCCTTCGAAGTTGCGGTTACCGGAGAGAACGCCCGAAACGATCAGGCCCTTGTCGTTGATCGTCTTGGAGATCGGTGTCGGCAGCGGGCCGGAATTGCCGATGCAGGTGGTGCAGCCGAAGCCGACCAGGTTGAAGCCGAGCTTGTCGAGATCGGCCTGCAGGCCGGACTTGGCGAGATATTCGCCGACGACCTGCGATCCGGGAGCCAGCGAGGTCTTGACCCAGGGCTTGGTCTTCAGGCCCTTTGCAACGGCGTTGCGGGCGAGCAGGCCGGCAGCGATCAGCACCGACGGGTTCGAGGTGTTGGTGCAGGACGTGATGGCAGCGATGGCGACGTCGCCATGGCCGATATCGAAATCCGTGCCTTCGACGGCATAGCGGTTGGAGAGCTGGCCGGGCTTCTTGTATTCGGTGTCCATCGAGGTGGCAAAACCGGAAGCGATGTTTTCCAGCGCGATACGGCCTTCCGGGCGCTTCGGGCCGGCCATTGACGGCACGACGTCGTTAAGGTCGAGTTCCAGCGTATCCGTGAAGACGAGATCGGAACCGTCGCCTTCGCGCCACATGCCCTGCGCCTTCGAATAGGCTTCGACGAGCGCGATGCGGTCCTTCGCACGGCCGGACATGTTGAGATAGTTCAACGTTTCCTTGTCGACCGGGAAGAAGCCGCAGGTCGCGCCGTATTCCGGACCCATGTTGCCGATGGTAGCGCGGTCGGCGAGCGGCATGTTGTCGAGGCCAGGGCCGAAGAATTCGACGAACTTGGAAACGACGCCCTTCTTGCGCAGCATCTGCACGACGGTCAGAACGAGGTCGGTCGCGGTTACGCCTTCCTTGAGCTTGCCGGTGAGCTTGAAGCCGATGACTTCCGGCAGCAGCATGGAGACCGGCTGGCCGAGCATCGCAGCTTCAGCTTCGATACCGCCAACGCCCCAGCCGAGAACGCCGAGACCGTTGATCATGGTCGTGTGCGAATCCGTGCCGACGCAAGTGTCGGGATAGGCAATCGTTTCGCCCTCTTCTTCCTTCGTCCAGACCGTCTGGCCGAGATATTCGAGGTTGACCTGGTGACAGATGCCGGTGCCGGGGGGAACGACGCGGAAGTTCTTGAAAGCCTGCTGACCCCACTTCAGGAAGCGGTAGCGCTCGCCGTTGCGCTGGTATTCCAGCTCGACGTTCTTGGCGAAGGCCTGCGGCGTGCCGAATTCGTCGACGATGACGGAGTGGTCGATGACGAGGTCGACGGGAACCAGCGGATTGATCTTTTCCGGATCGCCGCCGAGCGACACCATCGCGTCGCGCATGGCAGCGAGATCGACCACGGCCGGAACGCCGGTGAAGTCCTGCATCAGCACGCGCGCCGGGCGATAGGCGATTTCGTTCTCGACGGTACCCTTGTTGGTCAGCCATTCGGCGACTGCAACGATATGGTCCTTGGTGACCGACTGCCCGTCTTCAAAACGCAGCAGGTTTTCCAGAAGCACCTTCATGGAATAAGGCAGCTTGGAAACACCGGGCAGACCATTGGCCTCAGCCTTGGGCAGGCTGAAATAGAGATAGTCTTTCCCGTTCACGGTCAGCGTGGAACGACAATTGAAACTGTCAAGAGATTTAGACACGAGAGACCCCGTTTCTGATAGCCAACACAGTCGTGCGAACGCCTATGCACTTTATGCACATCAGGATGCGGGTACGGCCATTTCCGCTGTCCGCACGTAAGGCAGAAAACCTTATGTTCGGCGCAAGGATGAAATTCACGCCGACCGCTGGCGTGGTTGCGGGTCTTATAGATAATTTCGTAAAGACTTGCCAGAGTGGCAAAGCGCAAATTTGGACAATTTTTTGCGCGCGCGGCAATGAAAACGGGAAAGCCTGAGCAGATGCATCTAAGCGCTGAAAACCTGGCGGCAAGGCGGGGCGAAGACCTGATTTTCACGAATGTTTCCTTCAGCTTGAGCAGTGGCGAGGCCCTCATTCTGACCGGCCGCAACGGCTCGGGAAAATCGACGCTTCTGCGTGTTGTCGCGGGCCTCCTGAAGCAGGAAAAAGGCTGCGTCGTTTTCACCGATTCCAAGGGCGAATCAGACCGCCCGGCGTGCGAGGTCAGCCACTATCTCGGCCATCGCAATGCGATGAAATCGGAGCTCACCGTGGCCGAAAATCTCTCCTTTTGGAAAACCTTCTTGGGCGACATGCCAGGCGGCTCCAGTTTGGATATCGATGAAGCCGCGGATGCCGTCGGCCTTGCCGGCATCACCCACCTGCCCTTCGGCTATCTCTCCGCCGGTCAGCAACGCCGAATCGCCTTTGCCAAATTGCTGGTCGCCTATCGCCCGATCTGGATCCTCGATGAACCGACGGCAGCGCTGGACGCGACGGCCGACCGGCTGCTTGCGCAGCTCATCACGGCCCATCAGAGGTCCGGAGGCATTGTATTGGCGGCGACCCATCAGCCGCTGGGTCTTTCGAATGCGCGGGAAATGCGGATGACCGGGTTTGCTGGAGTGAATGCGGGGGTTTGGGGATGAGTTCGACAATGCAGAGTCTGCCGAACCTGCGATACCCCCCTCTGTCACTTCGTGACATCTCCCCCACAAGGGGGGAGATCGTTTGGAGTTCGCCGCACCGTCTTACAAAATCGCAAAGCTCAGCTTCAGCAGATCCGATTTTGAATGAGAGTATGCACGTGCCGCAAGTTACCAATCTCCCCCCTTGTGGGGGAGATGTCCCGAAAGGGACAGAGGGGGGCATCTCTCACCACGGCAGGATATCCCCATGACCGCCCTCTTCCTCCGCGACCTCCGACTTTCGGTGCGCGCCGGTGGCGGCGCCCTCATCGGCATCCTCTTCTTTCTGACCGTCGTCGCCGTCATTCCCTTCGGCGTCGGCCCCGATCTGAAGCTTTTGTCGCGCATCGGCCCGGCCATCGTCTGGATCGGCGCGCTGTTGTCTGCCCTCCTTGGCCTCGATCGCCTGTTTCAGGCCGAACGCGATGACGGATCGCTCGATCTGCTGGTCATGCAGGAAACGCCGCTGGTGCTGACCGTGCTCACCAAATGCGCCGCGCACTGGACGGCGACTGGCCTGCCGCTGGTCATCGCCTCGCCGTTGCTCGGCCTCTTCATGAACATGAACGAGACGGCAATCGGCGCGACAGCGCTGACTTTGCTTGTCGGTTCGCCGGCCATCACCTTCATCGGCGCGGTCGGCGCCGCCGTCGCCGTCGCCTTGCCGCGCGGCGGGCTGCTTGTGTCGATCCTGGTGCTGCCGCTGACCATTCCCGTGCTGATCTTCGGCGTCAGCGCCACCTATGCCGCCGTCGAAGGTCCGCAGCCCTTCCTGCCGCCTTTCCTGATTCTGATGGCCCTGACCTTATTCTTCGCCGTGCTCGGGCCTGCGGCGGCGGCTCTTGCCTTGCGCAACACGACGGATTGATCGCCCCGAGACGCTGGGGTCGATTGCCGTATAAGCGATATCGGTTTAAACAGGAAAAATGAGCGATATCAGTCCTGCGATCAGCCGATTTTCCGACCTCGCCAACCCAACGCGGTTCCTGGCGCTTTCGGCGCGTCTTATTCCCTGGCTGGCGGCCATATCAGCCGTGCTCTTCGCGATCGGTCTCTATCTCGCCTTCTCGACCGAGGGAGACTATCAGCAGGGCGATACAGTCCGCATCATGTATATCCACGTGCCGGCCGCCTGGCTGTCGATGATGTGCTATACGATCATGAGCATGTCTGCGATCGGCACGCTGGTCTGGCGCCATCCGCTCGCTGATGTCGCCGCCAAGGCTGCCGCGCCGCTCGGCGCCGCTTTCACCCTTATTGCCCTCGTCACCGGCTCGCTCTGGGGCAAGCCGATGTGGGGCACCTATTGGGTCTGGGATGCCCGGCTCACTTCGGTTTTCATCCTCTTCCTGATGTATCTTGGGTTGATCGCGCTGAACCGCGCCATGGATGATCCATCGAAGGCAGCGCGCGTCAGCGCCGTGCTGATCCTTGTCGGTTTCATCAACATTCCGATCATCAAGTTCTCGGTCGACTGGTGGAACACGCTGCATCAGTCCGAAAGCATCATGCGCGTGGACGGCCCAACCATCGATGCGCAATTCCTTTGGCCGCTCTTCACCATGGCGCTTGCCTTCACGCTGCTGTTCTTCACGCTGCATCTGATGGCGATCCGCAACGAGATCTGGCGTCGCCGCATTGCCGCGCAGCGCCGTCTCGCCGCCCGCATGGCCGCCCGGGAGGAATAGTATGACGCATCCTTTCTACGTCTACGGCTCCTATGGTTTTACCGCCGCCATGATCATCGCCGTCCTCGCCTGGACATGGATCGATGGGCGTCTGCGGCGCAAGGAAATCGCCGCACTCGAAGCCTCCGGCATCCGCCGCCGGTCGCAGCGCACGCCGGAAGGCAAGGCGAAATGAGCTTGGGAACCGAAGAAGGCAACAAGCCGAAATCGGCCGGCACCGGTCGCTATCTGCTGGCGCTCATTCCACTGATCGTCTTTGCCTGCATTGCCCTCGCCGTTGGCAAGGTGATGTATGACCAGGAAGTCCACGGCACCGATATTTCCGCCATCCCCTCTGCCCTGATCGGCACAAGAGCCCCGACATTGGCGCTCGCTCCGCTCGACGGCTCCAACCTGCCGGCGCTGACAGACAATGCCATTAAGGGCAAGCTGACGCTCGTCAACGTCTTCGCCTCCTGGTGCCTACCCTGCCGCGAGGAACACCCGGTCTTGAAGCAACTCGCCAAAGATGGCCGGCTGAACATCGTCGCCATCAACTACAAGGACACTGGCGAAAACGCCCTGCGTTTCCTCGGCGAACTCGGCAATCCCTATAGCGCCATCGGCATCGATCCGAACGGTTCGGCTGCCATCGACTGGGGCGTCTACGGCATTCCGGAATCCTACCTGGTCGCCCCCGACGGCACGATCCTCTATAAACAGGTCGGGCCATTTACGGCTAACAGCCTCAAAGAGGGGCTTTATCCGGCGATAGAGAAAGCTCAAGGGAAGTCGGCACTTTAACCCCTTCTCCCCGCCGCTGGGGCGAAGGGCGGATGAGGGGGCCGAGAAGCGAAGCGACGAGGGCCTTGAGCGGCAGCGAAAGGCAATCTCCGGCAACGCCCCCTTCACCCGGCGCTCCTTCGATAAACTCGGGAGCGCCCCCTCTCCCCGATGGGGCGAGGGAAAGAAACTAAAGCCCGCCCTGCCAAGTCTTGATCGCCTCGATCGGCCAGACCAGCATGATGATGTTCAGCGTGAGATTGTCGCGGATCAGCCAGCCGGTGAACACCTCGAAGAAAATGGCGATCACGATGGTCAGCGCCACCGGCGCGCGCCATGCGAACAGGAAGCCGACGACCATGAACACCGCGTCCATCGCGGAGTTCATGATGCTGTCGCCGAAATAGTCGAGCGAGATCGTCGCCGTGCGGTAACGATTGATGATGATCGGCGAATTCTCGAGCAGCTCCCAGCCGGATTCGATCAGCATGGCAACGAACAAGCGCATCGACAGGGGCTTGCGGCGCATGATCAGATGCGTCAGCCCAAAGAACAGGAAGCCGTGGATGATGTGCGACGGCGTGTACCAGTCGGCCATATGCTGCGAATTGCCGCTGGATTTCACGACGGGTTCGAAGAGCTTGACATAGCCGCAGGTGCAGATCGGCACCCGGCCCATCATATATTCCGCAACGATCTGGACGAGCAGGACCATCGCGCAGGCAATGAACCAGAAGCTCTGCTGCCGATAGCGATTTTCGGCGTCAGCCAGCGTCGTCATTCTTCGGCTTCCGCTGGCGGATTGACCGTGTGCTTCATGATCAGCGGCATCTGCGACAAGGTGAAGATGATGGTGATCGGCATCGTACCCCAGACCTTGAACAGCACCCAGAGATTATCAGCGGCTTTGACATCGGGCAGGTAATACCAGTTCGACCCGCGCCAGACGATTTCGTTGAGCACGGCGAGAAACAGGAAGAAGATGCCCCAGCGCAGCGTGAGCTTGCGCCAGCCTTCGCTATCCAACTGGAAAGCCGCATTGAAGACATAGCCGAGCAGCGATCTGCCGAAGGCAAGCCCGCCGA
Source organism: Rhizobium leucaenae USDA 9039 (assembly GCF_000426285.1). Lineage (GTDB taxonomy): Bacteria > Pseudomonadota > Alphaproteobacteria > Rhizobiales > Rhizobiaceae > Rhizobium > Rhizobium leucaenae. Next base: position 117,601 of record NZ_AUFB01000004.1, read on the forward strand.
GCAGCACCACACCGAACAGGGCGTTGATGATGGTCGGCTTCATCTTAATGAAGGTCTCGTTCTGCAGATAGATGCCGAGCGCGCCGAAGGTGACGACGACGATGCCGGAAACGAAGGGCATCAGCGGCAGATGACCGAGCATGATCTTCGAGACGATGAGCGAGGTCACCGTTGCCGCCATGAACAAGGCGGTTGCGACGAAGAGCGGACCGCCGAGTGCTGACAATGCCGGAAAATGCTGCACCAGCCATTCGCCACGCAGATTGCCGAAGAAGAAGACCAGCAACGGCCCAAGTTCCAGAACCAGCTTCAGCAGGGGATGATGCTTGTCGGCAGCACTTGGGGTTAGGTCACTGTCGCTGGTCGTCATTGCGGCACTCTCACTATCATCGAATTTGGTCTTGTCGTTCATTGACCGATCCCGGCAATGGCCTGGGCAAAATCCTCGGCCTCGAACGGCTCGAGATCGTCTACACCTTCGCCGACGCCGATGAAATAGACCGGCAGCTTATGCTTGGCCGAGATGGCAACGAGAATGCCACCGCGCGCCGTGCCGTCGAGCTTGGTCATGATCAGCCCGTTGACTCCTGCGATGTTGCGGAAGATTTCCACCTGATTCAAGGCATTCTGGCCCGTGGTCGCATCCAGCGTCTGCAGGACGGTATGCGGCGCATCCGGATCGAGCTTGCCGAGAACGCGGACGATCTTTTCCAGCTCCGCCATCAGCTCCGCCTTGTTCTGCAGGCGGCCGGCGGTGTCGATGATCAGCACATCGCTCTTGTTGGCCTTGGCCTGCTGGAAAGCATCGAAGGCGAGGCCGGCGGCATCGGCGCCGAGCTTGGTGCCGATGAATTCCGACTTGGTGCGGTCGGCCCAGATCTTCAACTGCTCGATGGCGGCAGCGCGGAAGGTATCGCCGGCTGCGACCATGACCTTCAAACCCGCGCCGGACAGTTTCGCGGCAAGCTTGCCGATCGTCGTCGTCTTGCCGGTGCCGTTGACGCCGACGATCAGGATGACATGCGGCTTATGACCGAGATCGAGCTGCAACGGCTTGGCGACCGGCTTCAGCACCTTGGCGATTTCCTGCGCCATGATCCGGCTGACATCCTCGCCGGTCACATCCTTGCCGTAGCGTTCCGAGGCCAGCGTATCGGTGACCCGCATGGCGGTCTCGACGCCAAGATCAGCCTGGATCAACAGGTCTTCCAAATCCTGCAGGGTCTGGTCGTCCAGCTTGCGCTTGGTGAAAAGCGCCGAAATCTGACCGGTAAGCTGCGACGAGGTGCGCGCCAGGCCGGCCCGGAGGCGCTGGAACCATGAAAGCTTCTGCTTGGGGGCTTCCGGAATGGGAGCTGGAGCGGGGGCGGCCGTGGAGAAGCCCTTGGGGAGGATGGGGGATGCGGCCGGGGTTTCGGCGGTTTCCGATGAAGGTTCTGAGTCTGTTGGAGATTCTGTGCTTTCCGACGAGAACTCCGAGTTTGTCGAGCCTGCGTCACCCCCCTCTGTCCTATCGGACATCTCCCCCTCAAGGGGGGAGATCGTTTCGGAGGTGGTCTCGTCAGGCTTATCACCAACTTCAGTCGCCACAGGATACTCTGCCGAAACAGCTTTCTCAGCCTCGATTACCTGAGCATTCAACGCAACGCGAACGTCTTCCGCTTGCGCATCGGCCTGCTCTTCTGGTTCGGAAGGCGCAGCATCCTCCAAACGATCTCCCCCCTTGTGGGGGAGATGTCCCGAAGGGACAGAGGGGGGTGACGCAGGCTCGGCAAATTCGGACGCAGCGGAAGATTCCCCAAGAGGCGCCTCTTGCGCAGCAGCCGCTTCCTCAACCGGCGAAACCTCACCCGGCGCCTGCTCTTCCACCGGCTTTTCGCGGCCGAAGGTGAAGACTTTTTTGATGAAATTGAGCGCCATGAATATTCCGTGAGCGAGTAGGATCAGGCCGCGTCGGCGGCCGCAAGTTGCATGTCGAGATGCTTGCCATTGTGGCCGGTGATCGCCACCTGCACAAGATCGCGCGGCCTGAGGCTCGGGGCTGCGACAAGCGTGAAGTTTTCCGTATGCGCCAGCCCGTTATTCTCCACAAGCAGCCATTGCCGCGTACCGACCATGGAGTCGAGATGGGACTGATGCAGTTTTTGTCCAGCCAAACGCAGCCGTGCAGCGCGTTCCTTGATCAGCGCGCGGTCGAGCTGCGGCATCCGCGCAGCCGGCGTCCCCGGACGCGGGCTATAGGGAAAGACATGCAGATGCGCAATGCCAACCTCTTCCGCCAGGCTGACGGCATTCTCGAACATCGCGTCAGTTTCGGTCGGAAAACCGGCGATCATATCGGCGCCAAAGCTCATTTCCGGCCGAAGACGGCGGGCATCCTCGATAAAATTGATAGCATCGGCGCGTGAATGCCGTCGCTTCATCCGCTTCAGGATCATGTCGTCGCCGTGTTGCAGCGACAGATGCAGATGCGGCATGAAGCGCGGCTCATCGGCAATCAGATCCATCAGATGCCGGTCGGCCTCGATGCTGTCGATCGAGGACAGCCGCAGCCGGCTGATTTCAGGGATCTGCTTCAATAGCGTCTTTGCCAGAAGGCCAAGCGTCGGCTGGCCGGGCAGATCGGCGCCGTAGCTGGTGGCATCGACGCCGGTCAGGACGATCTCGCGATAGCCGCTTTCGACCAGTTTGCGCGCCTGGCTGACCACCGCGCCCATCGGCACGGAGCGCGAATTGCCGCGGCCATAGGGGATGATGCAGAAGGTGCAGCGATGGTCGCACCCATTCTGTACCTGGATGAAGGCGCGCACATGCCCGTCGATATGCCTGATCATCTGCGGCGCGGTCGCCCGCACGCTCATGATGTCGTTGACCCGCAGCTTCTCCTCCGCCGAAACGCCGAAATCCGGCAGCGAGCGATAGGAAGCACTCGTCAGCTTCTCCTCATTGCCGAGCACGGCATCCACTTCCGCCATTTCGGCAAAAGCGTGCTTTTCCGCCTGCGCGGCGCAGCCGGTGACGATGATGCGGGCATGCGGATTGTCGCGCCGCGCGCGGCGGATCGCCTGACGCGCCTGGCGCACGGCCTCGCCGGTTACAGCACAGGTATTGACCAGGATGGCGTTGTTGAGCCCGGCGGCTTCCGCCTGCGACCTCATCACTTCGGATTCATAGGTGTTGAGACGGCAGCCGAAGGTGATGACCTCGACCCCGCTCACCGCGCCTGAGCCCCCTGCTCCTGATCGCGCGTCCAGCGACCCGTCACGGGATCGACGACACCGGACCACTCCCATTCCGCGGGGCCGGTCATGACGACGTGATCATCGCTTTCCCGCCATTCGATGGTGAGCTGGCCTGAGGCGGGGGCAGAGGCAACATCGATCGTCACCTTGCGGCCGGTACGGCCGGTGCGCGCTGCGCAGACGGCGGCCGAACAGGCGGCCGAGCCGCAGGCAAGCGTCAGCCCCGCGCCACGCTCCCAGGTGCGCGTGCGCAGCATGGTCGGCGAAAGCACCTGCGCCAAGGTGATATTGGCGCGCTCGGGAAACATCGGATGGTTTTCCAGCAGCGGCCCGAAGCGGGCGAGATCGTAGGACATCGGGTCCTTGTCGACCCAGAAGATCGCATGCGGATTGCCCATCGACATGACCGAGGGCGAATGCAGGACTGGATTGTCGATCGGCCCGATCTGCAGCTCGATGCGGCGCGTGTCGGCGAATTCCTCGGCGAGCGGGATCTTGTCCCAGGCGAAGACCGGCTTGCCCATATCGACCGAAATCGTACCGTCCTCGTGCTCGATGGCATTCAGAATGCCGGCGACGGTCTGGAAGGTGAACATCTTCTTGCCGGTTTCGGCCGCAAGCGCCTGCACGACGCAGCGCGTACCGTTGCCACAGGCCTGGGCCTTGGTGCCATCGGAATTCAGAATATCGATCCAGGCGTCGGTGCCTTGCGCCTTCGGATCGTGGATTGCCATGATCTGATCGAACTCCGTGGCCGGATCCGCATTCAGCGCAATCGCCGCAGCCGCCGTCACCACGTCCTTGCGGCCGCGCATGTCGACAACCAGGATCTTGTTGCCAAGCCCGTTCATCCGCGCGAATTCGACCGTATTGCTCATAGTGGTATGTCCGTCAGTGTTTTCGAGCTGTATATGGCGGAAATGCGGGGGAATTACCAGTGGCATGATGGGCCTACGGCGTCGGACATCGGACCGGGCCAAGAGGGAGCGTCAATTATCTAGACGTAGCTCGGTTGCAAATAATCCGTAGCGAGTGCCGTGGCCGGCAACGATGATATGCGTGCCGGTCTTAAGGCCTTGCCTGAACTCATCGGAAACACCGCACACCCTGTCGAATCCGACTATAAGACCCTGAAGTTCCAAGGGTGAATAGCAATGCTTTTCATAATGATTGTCGGCGCGCCCCACCGTGTAAGCAAGCTCTTCGTGATGCCCAGCGACCAAGGCCAGGATGATCGGCCATGCGATGATCGCCACCAATCTCCCTCCAAAATACCCCATGATCGGCGAAAACAAGACATACAACGCCGGCTTCAGCTTGCCTTCCAATGTCCCGTCCTGCAACTTCTGTATGACTCCAAAGAGCACAAGCGAGCACAAAAGCAGGGCCGTGATGCCGCCCGCTACGGTGCCCAAACGATCAGTCGCCGAAACCCATTCAGTCGAAGGAAGAAAGCGATAGCCTGTTAACGCGCTACAGAGCGCTTCGACGAAGAGGAATAGGAGGCAAAAAAGGAACCAACATGAAGCCGCAAGCACAGCCGCTCTTACCACGGGATGCCTAATTTTCCAGTCCACTGATCCGCCCATCGAACAATCGCCGCTGAAACTGATGTTGCGATTCATATCGTATACTATCGGTTGTTGTTTCAAGATGTTCGCACGAGCTAAGATCGATTATTTGTGCCTTATGTCGCGGTATGGTTGAAATCACCACCGGGCGCAGCCGCCGCTTCCGATCCGGCGTGGAGCATCGAGGCCTGCTCAACCTGGTATTCAAGCACCGGCCGTCCTATTTTGCAGGGCGGCTGAGCATGGGTTTGCATTACCTGTCAAACAACCGGCACATCGAACACTTCCCCCGCTCTCAGCGGCCGGAACCGGTCGGCATCTATGCCCTCGGCCTTCAAGGCCACATCCAGCGCCTTCACCGGTGCATCGATTGCCTCGTCAGTGAGCTGGAAGGTCGCGAAATGATGGCCGGCGACGTGGGCGGCGTTGCAGAGCTTCATGCCCTGAACCGCCTCTTCCGGATTCTGATGCTGGCCCTTCATGAACCAGCGCGGCTCATAGGCGCCAAAAGGCAGGATCGCGAGGCGGAAGCCGCCGTGCTTTTGCCGCGCCGCCTCGTAATATAGGCCGCCGTGAAAGCCGGTATCGCCGATATGGTAGATCTTGCCGACGGGAGTCGTGATGACGAAAGCGGCCCAGAGCGCCATGCGGCGGTCGCCGGCGCCACGCGCCGACCAGTGATGGCAGGGCTCGGCGTCGACGGTCACCCCGTCGGCGATGGCGATGCGATCGCCCCAATCCATCGTCGTGATCCGGGCATCGGGCGCCCCGCGGCGGATAATGGCATCGTTGCCGAGCGGGGTCAGGATTTTCGGCGCATGCGTCTCGTGCAGCCGCTTTAGCGTCGCGAGATCGAGATGGTCGTAGTGATTGTGCGAGACCAGCACGAGATCGATCGGCGGCAGGTCTTCGAAGCGGATGCCGGGCGGTACCGCCCGTTTCGGTCCGATGAAGGTGAAAGGGCTGACGCGTTCCGACCACACCGGATCGGTCAACATGTTGAGCCCGGCCGCCTGGATCAGCATCGTGGCGTGGCCGACCATGGTCACCCGCAACGCGTCGCCGAAAACCCGGCTGTCGGGCTTGGCCGGGGGAATTAGGCTGACGACCGGACGCGGCCAACGCGCGCGCCCGCCGCCGAGTTGCCATTTCAACAGGTCGCGGAAGCCACCCGGTTCCACACCGTCCGGATTGAAGAAGCGTAGCCCGTCGAAATGATCGGAGATGGGACCTTGATAATAGGGGTTCGATGTCTTCCGGAAGCCGGGTTTGTCTGTCATGAATGCGCCGATGGATTTTTCTCTCGGCCAGATGTGGGGCAAACATCAGGCTTTTGAAAGCCTTTCGGCTCTCTCGGCTTGACTTTCCCACCCGTTTCCTGTTTATCCCCGCCATCTGCGACGAGCACAAGCCTCCGAGCCACCGACCGGGACCCGTTAAGGTATAAAGAGATCCCGGAGGTCAACACCCGACAGCGCGATGCGCCCTCGGGTGCTTTTTGGCTTTGCGTCTTGTTTTCGTCATGGAAAAGCACGACGTTTTCGGGCGAGGAACCGCGCAAGTTGCGCAAGTCCAAATCCCAAGCGATCGATAAGGAAGAATTGATGTTTGAAAACCTCCAGGACCGTCTTGGTTCCATTCTGAATGGACTGACTGGCCGCGGCGCGCTTTCGGAAGCCGATGTTTCCGCAGCACTCCGCGAGGTTCGCCGCGCGCTGTTGGAAGCCGACGTGGCGCTGGACGTCGTGCGCTCCTTTACCGATCGCGTCCGTGAAAAGGCCGTCGGCGCCGAGATCCTGAAGTCGATCAAGCCTGGCCAGATGGTCGTCAAGATCGTTCATGACGAGCTGATCGAAATGCTCGGCGGCGAAGGTGTCGGCATCGACCTCAACGCCCCGGCTCCGGTCGTCGTCATGATGGTTGGTCTACAAGGTTCTGGTAAGACGACCACCACGGCGAAGATCGCCAGCCGCATGACGAGCCGCGACCGCAAGAAGGTCCTGATGGCCTCGCTCGACACGCGCCGTCCGGCCGCGCAGGAGCAGTTGCGCCAGCTTGGCGTTCAAACGGGCGTCGACACCCTGCCGGTCATCGCCGGCCAGTCGCCGACCGATATTGCCGCACGCGCCGTGCAGGCGGCCAAGCTCGGCGGCCATGACATCGTCATCCTCGACACCGCCGGCCGTACGCATATCGACGAGCCGCTCATGGTCGAGATGGCGGACATCAAGAAGAAATCGAATCCGCATGAAATCCTGCTGGTCGCCGATAGCTTGACCGGTCAGGACGCCGTCAATCTCGCCCGCAATTTCGATGAGCGCGTCGGCATCACCGGCCTCGTGCTGACCCGTATGGATGGCGACGGCCGTGGCGGTGCCGCCCTTTCGATGCGCGCCGTCACCGGCAAGCCGATCAAGCTGATCGGTGTCGGCGAAAAGATGGGCGAGCTGGAAGAATTCCACCCCCGCCGTATCGCCGACCGCATCCTCGGCATGGGCGACATCGTCTCGCTGGTCGAAAAGGCGGCGGAGAATATCGACGCCGAAAAGGCGGCCGCCATGGCTGCCAAGATGGCCAAGGGCAAGTTCGATCTGAACGACCTCGCCGACCAGCTCAAGCAGATGCAGAAGATGGGCGGCATGGGCGGCATCATGGGCATGATGCCCGGCATGGCCGGCATGAAGGACAAGATGGCCGCTGCAGGCCTCAACGACAAGCTTTTCGGCCGCCAGCTCGCCATCATCTCCTCGATGACCAAGGCCGAGCGCGCCAATCCCGACCTCCTGAAGCATTCCCGCAAGAAGCGCATCGCTAGCGGCTCCGGCACCGACGCCTCCGACATCAACAAGCTTCTGAAGATGCACCGCCAGATGGCGGACATGATGAAGATGATGGGCGGCAAGGGCAAAGGCGGCATGATGAAGCAGCTCATGGGCGGCCTTGCCGGCAAGATGGGCCTCGGCGGCGGCATGGGCGGCATGCCAGACCTTTCGAACATCGATCCCAAGCAGCTCGAAGCCCTGCAGAAGCAGGCGGAAGCCGCTGGTATCGGACGTCCCGGCGGTATGCCGGGCGGATTGCCGGGTCTTGGCGGCGGCGGCGGTTTGCCGGGTCTCGGCGGCGCCAAGCTCCCCGGCCTTGGTGGTGGTTTGCCGGGACTGCCCGGTTTGCCGAAGAAAAAGTGAGAAGGATCGCAGACCCGATGATTGATCCAGACGTCAAAGCCCAACTGGGCAACTACCGCCAGTCGATCGACAATATCGATGCCGCACTGGTGCATATGCTGGCCGAACGCTTCCGCTGCACAAAGGAAGTCGGTGTGCTGAAGGCCAAATACAATCTGCCGCCGGCTGATCCGGCGCGCGAGGAATACCAGATCGAACGCCTGCGCCGCCTGGCAAAGGACGCAAATCTGGACCCGGATTTCGCCGAGAAGTTCCTGAACTTCGTCATCAAGGAAGTCATCCGGCATCATGAACAGATCGCTGCTGATCTCAAAGCATGATCCCGAACCGAAGGACCGCGTAGCAAAAAGTGTGAAGCGGTTTTCGGAAGAGATCATGCGACACACAAGACAGCAGCGCGAAGTAACCATACCGCCAAAACGAAGCGGTCAAGAAAAGCCTAAGGAGTAAAGACATGGCACTGAAAATTCGTCTCGCCCGCGGTGGCTCCAAGAAGCGCCCGTATTATCACGTCGTCGTTGCCGACGCTCGCTCGCCACGCGACGGCCGTTTCCTGGAGACCCTCGGCTCCTGGAACCCGATGCTTGCCAAGGACGACGCCAAGCGCGTTGAACTCAAGGCCGAGCGCATCAAGCATTGGCTCGACCGCGGCGCCCAGCCGACCGACCGCGTTCTGCGCTTCCTCGCCGAAGCCGGCATTGCTACGCGCGAAGCCAAGAACAACCCGGAAAAGGCAAAGCCGGGCAAGCGCGCCCAGGAACGCGCTGCTGAAAAGGCACAGAAGGCTGCTGACGCCGCCGCTGCTGCTGAATAATCGGCCGCGACGCCTATTTGAAACGGGTGGCATGGCGACATGCCGCCCGTTTTTTGTTCCCATCGGCGAGCGTTCATCTTATGAGAGAACGCAATCGATCTTCTGGCAGTCGGCACAGGACCATGACGAAACTTGAAAACCCGGTATTGATGGCCACCATCGGCGCCGCGCAGGGCCTGAGAGGCGAAGTGCGCGCCCGCGCATTCACCTCCGATCCCACAGCGCTCGGCGACTACGGCCATCTGCACAGCCTCGACGGCCGTACCTTCGAAGTATTGGAAATCCGCGAAGCCAAGAACGTGGTGATCGTCCGCTTTCGCGGCGTCAACGACCGCAATGCCGCCGAGGCGCTGAACGGGCTGGAACTCTATATCGAGCGAGACAACCTGCCCGACGACGAGCTGGAGGATGACGAGTTCTTTTATGCCGATCTCGAGGGCCTGGAAGCGGTCGATGACAAGGGCACCGGCTATGGCACTGTCAGCGGCATCTATGATTTCGGCGCCGGCGACCTGCTGGAGTTGAAAGGCCCCGGCAAGCGCCCGGTACTCATCCCCTTTTCAGAAGCCGCCGTGCTGGAAATCGATCTTGAAGGCGGGAAGATCCTGATCGACCCGATGGCGGCAGGCTTGGTCGACAACCCCGACGAGTTCACCGGCAAGCCACCGAAGCGCTCCGGCAAAACAAAGAAATGACCCGGCCATGAGTTTCCGGGCAACCATCCTGACGCTGTATCCGGAAATGTTTCCGGGCCACCTCGGCGCATCTCTCGCCGGCAAGGCGATGGAGCGCGGGCAATGGTCGCTGGACACCGTGCAGATCCGCGATTTCGCCACCGACAAGCACCGGACCGTCGATGATACGCCGGCCGGCGGCGGGGCCGGCATGGTGCTGAAACCGGACGTGCTTGCCCGCGCTATCGACCACGCCAGTGAAAACGACGATCGCCCGCGGCTGCTGATGAGCCCGCGTGGAAAACCGCTGACTCAGAAGCGCGTTCGGAAACTCGCCGCCGGCGACGGCGTCATCATCGTCTGCGGCCGTTTCGAAGGTGTCGACCAGCGGGTGATCGACGGGCGCAATCTCGAAGAGGTCTCGATCGGCGATTACATCCTCTCCGGAGGCGAGCCGGCGGCGCTGATCCTGCTCGACGCCATCGTCCGCATTCTGCCCGGCGTCATGGGCAACGATCTTTCCGGCCTGCACGAAAGTTTTGAAGGCGGCCTGCTCGAACATCCGCAGTATACGCGGCCGCAGGTCTGGGAAGGCCGCGAAATCCCGGCGGTACTGACGTCAGGCAATCACGGCGCCATCGCCAAATGGCAGAGGCAAGAGGCGGAGAAACTGACGAAAGAACGCCGGCCGGATTTGCTTGATCAAACGCCCAGGGAGTAGCCGATCGAAGGGGGGCGCCTGCCGAAACCCCATCGTTCAATCGAAATTCTACACAATCCCAGATAGCACATTCTCCCGCTAATACCTCAGGGTAATTGATCTGGCTGCGTGCCATCCCTATTATCCGCCTGCTTGAATTTGAACATGTGTCATTCCTCTCAAGGCACCCAAACCTAAGGAGCTGAGCATGAGCAATTCCCTTGATATGAAATTCGAGATTGTCGTCATCCCAGTTTCGGATGTCGATCGCGCCAAGCGTTTTTACGATGGACTGGGTTGGAGGCTTGACGCCGATTTCGCCTCCGATGATGGCGGCTACCGCGTTATCCAGTTTACGCCGCCGGGCTCCGGTTGCTCTGTTATCTTCGGCAAGAACGTCACCGCGGCAGCACCCGGCTCCGCAAAGGGGCTCTACCTGATCGTCTCCGACATCGAAGCCGCCCGCAAGGAGCTGCGCAGCCGCGGCGCCGAGATCAGCGAGGTGTTCCACAATGCCGGCGGCGTTTACGCCGGCGCGGACGAACCCTATCTGTTTGGGCGAATTCGGGTCAGCGGTCGCGATCCCGATCACCGCAGCTACCGTTCCTTCGCCTCGTTCAACGATCCGGACGGCAATGGCTGGCTGTTGCAGGAGATCACGGGAAGATTGCCCGGACGCGTGGACGCGAATACGACGACGTTCACCTCGCCGGCCGATCTCGCAAGCGCGCTCCGCCGCGCAGAGATGGCCCATGGCGAACACGAGAAGCGGACCGGCAAGCGTGATGAGGAATGGCCGGCTTGGTATGCCGAGTACATGGTCAGCGAGCAGGCCGGCAGGCCGCTGCCATTATAAACTATGGTGACCCGGCGAATTTGCTTGATCCGCCACTTCAGGAGTGGCGGATCAAAGCTTTGTGGCAAATGCCCGACCGAAGCCGGACATCGCATATTACTTTTGCAAAGCGGCGGCAGCCGGTGCGCCGCGCATCCTCAGCACATAATAGACCCCGCCGCCGATGGCGACGCCGAAGAACCAGCCATAGGTCCCCCACCAATCCGGCAGAATGCTGGTGAAGGTCGGCAGGATCGACGAGAACAGGCCGCCGATGACGAAGGCGATCAAAGCGTTGACGTGCCAGCCGCTCTGGAATTCGAACTCGCCATTCTCATGATAGAGCGCCTCGACGTTTAGCTGACCTTTGCGGATCAGATAATAGTCGACCATCATGATGCCGAAGATCGGGCCCATGGTGGAACCGATGAAGTTGACGAAATGCGCGGCACCGGTCTCCCATGGCGCGAAGGGATAAAGCACCAGCGCGATCAATGCTGCGATATAGCCGCCGCGCTTGAAGCTGATGTGCTTCGGGAAGACATTGGCGAAGTCGAAGGCCGGCGAGACGAAATTCGCCACGACGTTGATGCCGAGCGTCGCCACCGCGAAGGTGAGCGCCGCCAGCAAGGCCAGGAACCAACTGTCGAATTTTGCCGAGATCGCTTCCGGATGCAGCAGCACTTCGCCATAAACGGCAAATGCTGCCGTGGTCGTCACGCCCGCAACGAGGCAGAAAGCCAAAAGGTTGATCGGCAGACCCCAAAGATTGCCTTTGCGCAGGGTTTTCGTGTCCGTTGCATAGCGCGAGAAATCGCAGAAGTTCAGATAGAGCGCCGCAAAATAGGTGATCCAGGTCGCGGCGACTGCGGCAAGCGCGGCAAAGCTGCCCGGTTCACCCGGCACGCCGGCGTCCTTGGTCTTCTCGAGCAGCACATCTCGCGGAATTTCGGCGCCGAAGGAGAAGGTGCCGGACTTCACCACCAGATAGACGGCAAGAAAAAGCATCATCACCCAGACCGCCGGACCGGCCCAATCCTGAAACTTGCGCACCGTCTCCATGCCGTGCTGAATGATCAGCAACTGCAAGGCCCATACGATGACATAGCAGATGATTTCCAGCGTGGAGTGGCCGAGCAAGTGGCTGTTCTGATGGAAGGCAAGAATGCTGTCGTTGCGCGTCAGCAGTGCGACGATCGCACCGGAGGCGGCCGCCGTCTGCGCGCCATACCAGAAGCAGGCAACGACGGCGCGGACCAGCGCCGGCAGATTGGCGCCGAATGTGCCGAACGAAGCACGCGCCAGCACCGGGAAGGGCACGCCAGTCTTGACGCCGGCGTTTCCCACAAGGCTCATGAAGAAGAAGATCACCAGCGAACCGATGCCGATGGCGATGACGAAGTTGATGAAGCTGCCGCAGAGCAGAAAAAGACTGGCGGCGAGATAGTAGCCCCACAGACTATGGACGTCCGAGGTCCAGACGTTGAAAATACTGAAAGCTCCCCATTTCCGCTCTTCGGCTGGTGCTAGATCCTCGTTGTAAAGCGAGGGCGATGGATTATTCACTGTCATGACTGCCCCTTTTCTCAGTTCCCCTGGCGAAACTTTTTGTCAGTTCCCCTAACGAGAGAAGTGTGCCGCACGACGTGAATTTTGACAATTATTTAAACGCTTCGGATATCGGCTTATTTTTTAGCCAGCGGACGGAGTGCGCCCCTCAAAAGCGACGTCTCGCTCATAAAATTGCCCCATAAAGGGGTGACAAAGCCGCGACAATAGGATATGTGCGCGCCCGGCATGGGAAATTTCCCATCAACCACCAAAGAAAAGCAGACGTATTCGCTCCTGCCTTCGCGGGCATATATCCAAGGCGAGACCTATAGGTCCGACCAAAGATAGATCGTTCAGGGCGCTCTGGCTGTTGAACCAACAAAGAGGTTGATAACATGAACATCATTCAGCAGTTGGAAGCCGAACAGGCCGCGAAGATCGAAGCCAAGCGCACCCTTCCCGAGTTCTCGGCCGGCGATACCGTCCGCGTCAACGTGAAGGTCACGGAAGGCAACCGTACACGCGTTCAGGCCTATGAAGGCGTTTGCATCGCCCGCTCCGGCGGCGGTCTGCAGGAAAACTTCACCGTCCGCAAGATCTCCTACGGCGAAGGCGTCGAGCGCGTATTCCCGGTTTACTCCCCGATGATCGAAAGCGTCGAAGTCGTTCGCCGTGGTAAGGTCCGTCGCGCCAAGCTCTACTACCTGCGCGACCTGCGCGGTAAGGCTGCTCGTATCGTCGAAAACACCGGCACCCGCGCCCGCAAGCTCAACGATTCCGAGCGCCAGGCCATTGCCGACGAAAAGGCTCGCGTCGAGGCTGAAAAGGTTGCCGCAGCTCAGGCTCTCGCAGCCGAAAAGGCAGCAGCAGAAGCCGCCGAAGCAAAGGCAGCAGCCGAAGCCGCTGCAGCCGCCGCGGAAACGGCAGCAGAATAAGCTTTCCCCAGGGATTGCAGAGATCAAGGCGGCCTTCCGGTCGCCTTTTTTGTTGCGGGGAAAAAGATGAAGGAAAATTCTCCGCAGACCACGAGCTTTGGAGCGGCTTTTCTGTTTTTATCATCGCCGCCATGGCAATAGCCTTGCCATTCGCTTTCTAAATATGACAATTTTCCATCACACTATCCGGGGAGATTTCCATGGCATTCCGTCGTTCGTTCCTTCTGGGCCTTACCGCCCTTGTGCTTGCACCCTTTGCCTCCTTTGCCGCCGAGCTGCCGAATCTCAACGGCAAGACCGTCGTTGTCGTCACCGAGAATGCCTATCCGCCCCTGCAATTCGTCGACCCCAAGTCGGGCAAGCCGATCGGCTGGGAATATGATGCGATGAACGAGATCGCCAAGCGGCTGAACTTCAAGGTCGAGTAACAGAACACAAGCTGGGATGCGATGATCCAGGCGGTCTCCGAAGGCCAGTACAACATCGGCATGACCGGCATCACCATCAAGGAAGACCGCAAGCAGAAGGTCGACTTCTCCGATCCCTATATGCGCTCGCAGCAGTTCATGCTGGTGCGTGGTGACGAGAAGCGCTTCACGGATGCCAAGAGCTTCGCCGCTTTTAAGGAAGGCCTGATCGGCGCGCAGCCAGGCACGACTCCCTTCTACACCGCCGTCTATGAAGTCCTCGACGGCAACGAGCAGAACCCGCGCATCAAGACCTTCGAAACTTTCGGAGCGACCGTGCAGGCGCTGAAGACGGGCGATGTCGATCTGGTGCTGACCGACGGCACCGCCGGCAAGGGTTATGTCGACGCTTCGAACGGCGGCCTGAAGCTGATCGGCGACCCGCTCGGCACCGAAGATTTCGGCTTCATCTTTCAGAAGGGCTCCGATCTCGTTGCCCCGATCAATGCAGCGATCGCCAGCCTCAAGGCCGACGGCACCTTCGAAGCGCTGAACAAGAAGTGGTTCCTCGACTATAAGATGGGCCAATGAGCCCTGCAGATCGACATACTGGAAGCCCGCTCTGATGGCACCATTGGCAGGCCCCGGCGGGCCCCACGGCAAGGAGGACTTTCCCTGGTGGTTGGTCGCCCTCGCCATACTTGGCGTCGTCGTTTCCATCGCAATCGCGGCAAACGGCCTTTACGCCCAGATCTTCTCTCTTCTGCTCAACGGCATCGGCGTCACGATCTTCGTGACGCTGGTGGCATTTACGCTTGCCATGCTGCTAGGCCTCGGACTTGCGCTGCTCGGCCTGTCGGACTTCCTCGTGCTGCGGCAGGTCGCGCGCTTCTATATCGAGATCGTGCGCGGCATTCCGATGCTGGTGCTGCTCTCCTACGTCGCCTTCGTCGGCACACCGGCCTTCGTCGCCGTCTATAACGTCATCATCTCGCCGTTGATTTCCATCGGCTGGACAAGCCCGCTTGTGGTACGGGACGTGCCGTTCGTCTGGCGCACGATCATCGCGCTGACGATCGGCTATTCGTCCTTCATCGCGGAGATCTTCCGCGCCGGCATCCAGGCGGTCGACCAGGGCCAGATCGAAGCGGCAAAGGCGCTGGGCCTCACCCGCTTCCAGCGCTTCCGCCTCGTCGTCTTTCCGCAGGCGATCCGCGTCATCCTGCCCCCGCTGTCCAACGACTTCATCGCGATGGTGAAAGACAGCTCGCTGGTTTCCGTCCTCGGGGTGGCCGATATCACCCAGCTTGCCAAGCTCTACTACTCGGCCAATTTCCGATACTTCGAAACGCTTTCGATCCTCGCCTTCATCTATCTGTTGCTGACGATCGGTCTGTCGCTGCTGCTCAGGCAACTCGAAGCGTGGATGCGCCGACGTTCAGGCAGCGATCGCTCTGCATTCCGCCGCATGGCGGCGGCACAGCCGCCGGGTGCGCAAGTGTGATTGGTGCGGCCAAATGCCGGCCCTTCCCTACACACCCTATCGCCGCCATTGCCGAAGGTTTTGAAAATTGATATGAGCATGCCCATGAATAAGATCATGAGCAAAGACGGACAAGTCGTCACGGCTTTCGTGCTGCAGGACCATAAGCGCCTGCCGGCCCGATTCTTTGCGATGATTTCGGGCGCGCTCAACAGCCGACTTCGCTGATCACTCCCGAGGCCGGCGGTCCTGATCCGTCACTCCCCATTTTCGACAATGCCAATATGGATCTTTAGCCATGAGCGCTCCACGCACCCTTTACGACAAAATCTGGGATGACCATCTCGTCGACGCCCAGGACGATGGCACCTGTCTCCTCTACATCGACCGTCACCTCGTTCACGAAGTGACGTCGCCGCAAGCCTTCGAAGGCCTGCGCATGACCGGCCGCAAGGTCCGCGCGCCGGAAAAGACGCTCGCCGTCGTCGACCATAACGTCCCGACCTCTCCTGACCGCCATCTCGGCATCAAGAACGAAGAAAGCCGCATCCAGGTCGAGGCGCTCGCCAAGAACGCCGCGGAATTCGGCGTCGAATACTACTCCGAGAACGACAAGCGCCAGGGCATCGTCCACATCATCGGCCCCGAGCAGGGCTTCACCCTGCCTGGCATGACCATCGTCTGCGGTGACAGCCATACCTCGACCCACGGCGCCTTCGGCTCCTTGGCGCACGGCATCGGCACCTCCGAAGTGGAACATGTTCTGGCGACCCAGACGCTGATCCAGAAGAAGGCGAAGAACATGCTCGTGCAGGTCGACGGCCAGCTTCCGCCCGGCGTCACCGCCAAGGACATCATCCTCGCCATCATCGGTGAAATCGGCACTGCTGGCGGCACCGGCTACGTCATCGAATATGCCGGCGAAGCCATTCGCTCGCTGTCGATGGAAGGCCGCATGACCATCTGCAACATGTCGATCGAAGGCGGCGCCCGTGCCGGCCTGATCGCGCCCGACGAGATCACCTTCGAATACATCAAGGGCAAGCCGCGCGCGCCGAAGGGCGAAGCTCTGGAACAGGCCATCGCCTACTGGAAGACGCTGAAGTCGGACGAAGGAGCGCATTACGATCGCATCGTGACGCTCGATGCCGCCAACCTGCCGCCGATCGTCTCCTGGGGCTCGTCTCCGGAAGACGTCGTCTCCGTTCAGGGCATCGTGCCGAACCCGGACGAGATTCAGGACGAGACCAAGCGTGCCTCCAAGTGGCGTGCGCTCGACTATATGGGCCTGAAGCCGGGCACGCCGATGACCGAGATCAACGTCGATCGCGTCTTCATCGGCTCCTGCACCAACGGCCGCATCGAGGACCTGCGTGCCGTCGCCAAAGTCGTCGAAGGCAAGACGGTGGCATCGACTGTCGACGCCATGATCGTTCCGGGCTCCGGTCTTGTGAAGGAACAGGCGGAAGCCGAAGGCCTCGACAAGATCTTCAAGGCTGCCGGCTTCGACTGGCGCGAACCGGGCTGTTCCATGTGCCTTGCGATGAACGACGACCGCCTAAAGCCGGGTGAGCGTTGCGCTTCGACCTCGAATCGCAACTTCGAAGGCCGCCAGGGCTTCAAGGGCCGCACCCATCTGGTGTCGCCCGCCATGGCCGCAGCCGCCGCGATCGCCGGCCACTTCGTCGATATTCGCGAATGGAACTGATTGGTTTTAGGTAACCGATGGAAAAGGCGGCTTTCGGGCCGCCTTTTTTGTTTGTGCGATGGACGAAGTAGATTGCCGTCGCCGCTCTATCGTTTCGACGCGATTGTCGGATCGGCGGGCGCTGATTTCCCGGCCGAAGGAAGCTGCGTCCGCTGACTGAGCCAGACGCTGCCAAGCACGATGGCAATACCGAATATCTGCATCGGACTTAGCTGCTGACCGAGCGCTGCCCAGCCGAGGATCACCGCGGTCATGGGACTGAGAAAGCCGAGCGGCGAGACGACGGATGGCTCCAGGCGCGACAGGCCGCGAAACCAGAGAATGTAGGTGAGCGCCGCTCCGATCAGGCCGAGATAGGCAAAACCTAAGATATTGGCGGGAGTCGGAAAGGGAAGCGGCGGCTCTATCATCATGGCGAAAGGGAGCAACAGCAAGCCGCCTGATGTCAACTGCCAGGCGGTGAAGGTGAGCGGCGAGACATCCGGCCGCCAGCGCCGGCTGAGTACGGTACCGGCCGCCATGGAGACAGCACCGCCAACCCCGGCCGCAATGCCGAGCGGATCGAGCGCCGCCCCCGGCGTAAGGATCAGCAAGGCGACGCCGACAATGCCGGCAAGGGCCGCCGCGATGGACAAGCCGCGGATCGGCGAGCCCAGCAAAAGGCGGGCGAGCACGATGACGATCAGCGGTTGGATCGCACCGACAGTTGCCGCCACTCCGCCCGGCAGCCGGTAGGCGGAAATGAACAACATCCACCAGAAGATGGAAAAATTCAGCGCGCCAAGGACGAGCGATCTCGCCCACCAGATGCCGTGCGGCAATCGCCTGACAATCGCGAGCAGAAGCAGCCCTGCGGGCAGCGCACGCAACAGGGCGACCGTGAGGGGATAGCCGGCGGGCAAAAGCTGCGTCGTCACCAGATAGGTGCTGCCCCAGATCGTGGGCGAGACGGCGGTCAGCAATAGGTCGGAATTGCGCGTCATGTCATGCGTCCAAATTTACCTTGACCTCAAGATAATTCAAAATATCTTGACGTCAAGGTTTTTCCATGGCGATGTCTGGACATGGATCGCATCGACAAGATTCTTGCCCAATGGAACCGGGAACGGCCCGATCTCGACACCACCCCGATGGGATTGATCGGCCGCCTCGGAAACGTCGCCCATCATCTCGGCCGTGAGATGGATCGGACTTTCGCGCAATTCGGCTTAAATCGCGCAACCTTCGACGTGCTGGCGACCCTGCGCCGCTCAGGAGCGCCCTATGCTCTCTCGCCCAGCGATCTGATGGCCGCCATGATGGTCACCTCCGGCACCATGACCAACCGCATCGATCAACTGGAAAAAGCAGGCCTTGTCGCCCGCGGCACCAATCCCGAAGACGGCCGCAGCTTTCTGGTGTCGCTGACCGAAAAGGGATTTGCGCTGATCGACAGCGCAGTGGCGGCCCATGTCGAGACGCAGGCCCGTCTCGTCGCAAGCCTGTCGGAAGAGGAGAGAGCAGCGTTGAACGCATTGCTCGGCAAATATTTAGCCGACCTCGAAACCTCTGCGCTGGAGAACTCCGCCGCAAACTGAACCTCCGAAAAGTGGCCCGCGGATCACGGGTCACTTTCACGCTCAGTATTCTTGTCGGGTCGGCCTGAATAGTATCTCGTTGATGTCAACGTCTTCCGGCTGGCTCATAGCAAACGCAACCATGCTCGCGAAGGAATCGGCAGGGATAGCGAGCTCATAGACCTTCCGAACACGCTCGGCGACGTCAGCTTCGGTGATGCTGTCGGGAAGCTCGGTTGCGACCGCGCCGGGCGAGATGATGGTTGTCCGGATGTTGTAAGGCTTGACCCCCTGCCGCAACCCCTCGGAGATCACCCGTACGCCATGCTTCGTCGCGGCATAGACCGCTCCTCCCGGGTTGACCTTGTGGCCGGCCACCGAGGACACGTTGATGATGTGGCCGCTCTTCTGCGCCTTCATGTGCGGCAGCGCTGCGCCGATGCCGTAAAGGACCCCCTTGAGATTCACATCGATCATGCGATCCCAATCCTCGACCCTGCAGCGCTCCAGAGGAGAGTGCGGCATCAGTCCGGCATTGTTGATGATGAGGTCGATACGGCCGTGGAGCTTCACTGCGCGGTCGACGAGATGCTTGACCTGCTCGAACTGCGTCACATCGGTCTGCAGGACGGCTTGAGGATCCAGCGAAAGCTCCTCGGCGAGAGCCTTCAGCCGATCGAGGCGGCGTGCTCCCAGCACCAATTTGGCTCCGTCCTTCGCCAGGCGGCGGGCAGCCGCCTCGCCGAGACCGCTGCTTGCTCCGGTGATGACAACCACCTTGTCCGTGATGCCTTGTGTCATGGCTTTTCCTTTCCGGGTAGTATCCGCTTAGCGGTTCACCCTTGCTTGCAGATGCGGAGGATAACGGTCCCCCTGCACGGCGATCTGCGAAAGTGCGCCTTCGATATTGCGAAGTTCGTCGACAGTAAGCACAACATCAGCCGCGCCGATGTTCTCTTCAAGCCTGTGCATCTTAGTGGTGCCGGGGATCGGAACGATCCAGGGCTTTTGAGCGAGCAGCCAGGCAAGGGCGATCTGAGCCGGCGTCGCCCGCTTCTGCGCCGCGATTGCGCCCAGCAGATCGACGAGGACTTGGTTCGCTCTTCTGGCTTCCGGCGTGAAGCGCGGGACGATGTTGCGGAAGTCCTTGCTGTCGAATGTGGTGTTTTCGCTGATCGCGCCGGTGAGGAAGCCTTTGCCCAACGGACTGAACGGAACGAAGCCGATGCCAAGTTCTTCGAGCGTCGGCAGGACCTCTTGTTCCGGCTCCCTCCACCAGAGCGAATATTCGCTTTGAAGGGCTGCGACCGGTTGCACCGCATGGGCACGCCGGATCGTCTGTGCGCCGGCCTCCGACAATCCGAAATGCTTGACCTTGCCTTCCCGGATCAGATCCCTCACCGCACCAGCGACATCCTCGATCGGGACGTTGGGATCGACCCGATGTTGATAGAACAGGTCGATGACGTCGGTCTTCAGACGCGTCAGAGCGGCTTCGGCAACCCAGCGGATGTGTTCCGGCCGGCTGTTCATGCCGCTCTGGCCGCCATTCGCATCGAATTCGAAGCCGAACTTCGTTGCGATCACGACCTTTTCCCGAATGGGCGCCAGGGCTTCGCCCAGAAGCTGCTCATTCTTGTAGGGGCCATAGGCTTCGGCGGTGTCAAAGAAGGTGACGCCGCGGTCGAAGGCCGAGCGGATCAGCTTGATCGCGTCCTGCATGTCCGTTGCGGGGCCATAGCCATAGCTCAAGCCCATGCATCCGAGACCGAGGACTGAGACTTCGAGACCGTTGTTTCCAAGTTTGCGCATCTGCATGGCTTCTTCTCCATCAGGCTTGATATTGCTCGTCGCTGACATGCTCCATCCACTCGACGACCTTGCCGTCGCGGTGTTCCTGGATGGCGATATGGGTCATGGCCGTGGTGGGAGAAGCGCCGTGCCAATGCTTCTCGCCCGGAGCAAACCAGACAACGTCACCCGGCCGTATCTCTTCGATGGGACCACCCTCGCGCTGTACCCGGCCGAGCCCGGCCGTCACGATCAGGGTTTGGCCGACGGGGTGGGTATGCCATGCCGTACGGGCGCCCGGCTCGAATGTGACGCTGGCAGCAGCCGCGCGTGTGGAATCATGGGGCTGAAACAGCGGATCCACACGGATCGTTCCTGTAAACCAGTCGGCCGGTCCCTTGCCCGATGGCTGCGAACCGTTTCGTTTGATGTCCATGATCTCATCCTTTGACTAATACGCAGCCGATCAATTCGGCTGCTGATGCTCGGAATTTAAGACGTGCGATTGGTCTCGATTAGATGGTAGAAGTGGCAAAGGCTTATGAGAAAGTTTCATGAATGCCGCGTCAGCCCGTCAACGACCTGATTGCGTTCCTCGCCGTGGCGCGGGAACAGAGCTTCACCAAAGCAGCCGCAAAACTCGGGGTTTCGCAATCGGCGCTCAGCCATACTATCCGGGGACTTGAGGCTCGTCTGGGGCTGAGATTGCTGACCCGCACCACCCGCAGCGTCTCGCCGACCGAAGCAGGCGAGCGGTTGCTGGTGACCATAGGGCCCCGTTTTGACGAGATCGAAAATGAACTGGCCGCCCTCGCGAATTTCGTGAAAAGGCGGCAGGCACCATTCGCATCACCGCCGGCGAGCACGCGGCCGAAACCATTCTATGGCCGGCGCTGGAACCGTTGCTGCCGCAATATCCGGACGTCCATGTGGAAATCATCGTCGACTATGGCCTGACCGATATCGTTGCCGAACGATATGATGCCGGCGTGCGGTTGGGCGAACAGGTGGCGCGAGACATGATCGCGGTTCGCATCGGTCCGGACATGCGTATGGCCACCGTCGGCGCTCCCGCATATTTTGACGGTCGGCCGAAACCCCTGACACCGCAGGATCTGACCGGTCACAATTGCATCAATCTGCGCCTGCCGACCTATGGCGGCATCTATGCTTGGGAATTCGAGAAGGAAGGACGGGAGTTGAAGGTGCGGGTCGAAGGCCGGCTCGTGTTCAACAATATTGCACTCCGCCTGAATGCCGCATTGGCGGGGCTGGGATTGGCGTATCTTCCGGAGGATATCGTACAGCCCTATCTGCGCGACGGGCGGCTCGTCAGGGTTCTCGAGGATTGGTGCCCGCCGTTTGCCGGATATCACCTCTATTACCCGAGCAGGCGGCAGGCCTCGCCGGCCTTCGCCCTTGTGGTCAATGCGCTTCGCCGCCGCGTTTGAAGAACTTTCGACTGGAGGGCGTAAAGCGGCCCGGAGTATCAGCGCCGAGCCGAGTGTCCGGCGGAACGGCAATCCGTCCGCAGGTTCTGACGATCAGAATGAAGCCTTCAGCGGGTCCGGCCCAATACGTCCGCCAACCGAATCCAATTTGGCGATATCGGCGAGATCATTGGCATCGAGCCTGAAGTCGAACACCTTGAGGTTTTCTTCGATACGGCTCGGCGTCACCGATTTCGGGATGACGATAAGGCCGTTGTCGATGTGCCAGCGGATGATGACCTGAGCCGGCGTGCGGCCATACTTGGCGGCGACCTGGCCGATGACGGCATTGCCGAGAAGCTTGCCTTGGCCGAGCGGGCTCCACGACTCCGTCTTGATGCCGAGCTTGTCGTGCACCTCGCGCAGGGCCTTCTGCTGGAAGGTCGGATGCAATTCGATCTGGTTCAATACCGGGGTGACACCGGTCTCGCCGATGATGCGGTCCAGATGCTCCTTGGCAAAATTGGAGACGCCGATCGAGCGGGCGCGGCCTTCTTCCTTGATGCGCAGGAAAGCCTTCCAGGAATCGACATAACGCCCACGATGCGGCGACGGCCAATGGATGAGATAGAGATCGACATAATCGGTGCCGAGCCGCTTCAGGCTTTCATCGAATGCCCTCAGGGTCGAGTCGAAACCCTGGGCTTCGTTCCAGAGCTTGGTGGTCAGGAAGATGTCCTTGCGGGCGACGCCGGACTGGCGCATGCCTTCGCCCACGCCGTCCTCGTTGGCATAGATGGCGGCCGTGTCGACATGGCGATAGCCGGCCTTGAGAGCCGTGCTGACCGCCATCGGCGCGACGTTTTCCGGCGTCTGCCAGACGCCGAGGCCGACCTGCGGAATGGAATTTCCGTCATTGAACGTGATTGTCGGTTGCGTGGTCACGATAAGTCTCCAGAGAATGAGAAGTGGGTGGAGTGAAGGCGTGATTTAAATTCGCAAAGAAAAGACTCCGGCCTCAGCCCGCGCGGGCGCACCGGTCGCAAACCTATATAGTGGGGAACGTCGGTATTTTAACCCCAGCCCACTACCCAGAATTTTAATCCCAACCCACTGCTCAGAGAACCCGGATGATCGTCCCCTTGCGCAGCAGCGGCAGGATTCGCTGCATGTCGCGAAGATTGACCGCGACGCAGCCCGCCGTCGGCTCGTAGCCATGCTTGATCAGATGAAAGAAGATCGCCGAGCCGCGATGGCGCCGGCGCGAGCGGATGTTCCAGTCGAGTACCAGGCAGATGTCATAGAGCCCGTCTCGCCGCAGCATCTCTTCATGGCTTGGCTTGAACGGCGCTTTGACGAGCCTGTTGTAATTGGCGTCCTCGGGCTGGTCGCACCAGAGCATGTCCTTGCGAATACGCCGCATCTGCAAAGGCGTCTGAAGAAAGGGGACATGATCGCCACGGACAAAGCCGTAAAGCAGCGTCATCGCCGCAATCGGCGTCGCGCCGTCCCCCTCCCGCTTCATGACGCTGCGGCCCGATCGGCCGATCGCCGCCGGCAGCGTCAGCGGCCCGATCTGCACCAGGGCGCGCGTGGGTTTCCCCGGCGCCGGACGGACGACGATTGTGGAAACGGCCCTCCTGTCGCCCGCCCTTGCTCTTTGCATTTTCCTCACATGTTTTTGCTTTGCGTGTGATTTCGTTTGAAATCATAGCAGTTTCAATTGGACGACCAAGCCTGAGCCGCCTCACGACTTGCTAAAAATGCAATTTGGCGTAGGACTTAGGAGGCAATAGAACAAGGACCGCAACGGCATGACCGCACGCACCATTCTACTGGTGGATGACGACAACGACCTGCGTGAAACGCTGGTCGAGCAACTGTCCCTTTACGAGGAATTTACGGTTGTGCAGGAAGCGACCGCCGCCAAGGGTGTCCAGGCCGCCCGTGCCGCTCCCGTCGATCTGCTGATCATGGACGTCGGCCTGCCCGATATGGACGGCCGCGAAGCCGTGAAGCTGCTGCGCAAGAACGGCTTCAAGGCACCGATCATCATGCTGACGGGCCATGACACCGATTCCGATACCATCCTCGGTCTCGAAGCCGGCGCCAACGACTATGTCACCAAGCCATTCCGTTTTGCCGTGCTGCTCGCCCGCATCCGTGCGCAACTGCGCCAGCACGAGCAGAGCGAGGACGCGACCTTCACGGTCGGCCGCTATCTCTTCAAGCCGAGCCAGAAGCTGCTGACCACGGAAGACGGCCAGAAGATCCGCCTGACGGAAAAGGAAGCGGCGATCATCCGCTATCTCTACCGCGCCGACCAGAAGGTCGTCACGCGTGACATCCTTCTCGAAGAAGTCTGGGGCTACAATTCCGGCGTCACCACCCACACGCTCGAAACCCATGTCTATCGCCTGCGCCAGAAGATCGAGCGCGATCCCTCCAACGCCGAAATCCTGGTAACGGAAAACGGCGGCTACAAGATCATTCCATAGGCGATAGCGATGGCGCTCAACGACGATATCCGCCTGCTGTCGCAACTGCCGCTCTTCCACGGCATGGGCGATGAGCCGTTGCGGTTGATCGCCTTCGGCGCCGACCGCCGTCACGTCACGGCCGGGCTTACTCTGTTCCGCGAAAAATCGCCGGCCGAATGCGCCTATGTCATCGCCCGCGGCAGCTTCGAGCTGAGCACCCTTGACCCCTCTGGGCAACCGCATGTCGAGGCCACCGTGCACGAGGGTGCCATGCTCTCCGAGCTGGCGCTGGTGACGCTGGTGGAACGCAAATACACCGCCGTGGCACTGGAAGACTCCGATGTCATCCGCATTACGCGGGCGCTGTTTCACCGGCTGATCGAAGAATATCCCGACGCCGGTCTGCTCATCCAAAACCGCGTCCGCGAAAATTTCGCCGTCCTCGCCAAGCAGGCGGCGGCGTTGCTGCACCGGTTTTCTTGAGGCTCCGGCCTCCGCGGTTGCGGAACCGGAGGCCGACCCTCGTGGTCCGAGGCTACGGCCTTTGGCCCGCACACCTCACCATGAGGGCGGAGCGAACTCCTTCATCACCATCAGAGCTGATCGTCTCGCCCAGCCGCGAAACTCTCGCCACCTCATCCTGAGGCACCTTGACGCTGGAGCGTCAGCGCAAGCGGCGAGGCCTCGAAGGATCGAGGTGGCCCCATGGCCTGCGCAGCTCTGAACTCAGTCTCAGAGATTGAAATGCGCAATCACCGGCACGTGGTCGGATGGGCGGTCCCAGCCGCGTGCCGCCTTCAGGATCTCGATGCGCTGCAGGAGCGGGCCGAGATCGGATGATGACCAGATGTGGTCGAGACGCCGGCCGCGATCGGCTGCCTCCCAATCCTTGGCGCGGTAGCTCCACCACGTATAGAGCTTTTCGTTCTCCGGCACCTGCTGGCGCATCAGATCCAGCCAGGCCCCGCGCTTCATCACCTCGATCAATCCATCGGTTTCGACCGGCGTGTGGCTGACGATCTTTAGCAACTGCTTGTGCGACCAGACGTCATGTTCGAGCGGCGCGATGTTGAGATCGCCGACGAGGATTGCGGATGTATTCGCCTCGGCATTGGCATGCAGCCGCTTCATCTCCTCGATGAAATCGAGCTTATGGCCGAACTTCGGATTGATCGTCCGATCCGGCTCGTCGCCGCCGGCCGGAACATAGAAATTATGCAGCCGAATGCGCCGGCCGCCGCGTTCGAAGATCGCCGAGATATGTCTGCTATCGCCGACTCCGCAATAATCCTGCCGATGATCTTCAGTCAGCGGGAAGCGCGAGGCGATGGCGACGCCGTGATAGCCCTTTTGCCCATGGACGATGATGTGTTCGTAGCCAAGCGCTCTCAAAGGCGACAGCGGGAAGAGCTCGTTCGGGACCTTCGTTTCCTGCAGGCAGAGAATATCGGGACGGGCCTGCATCACGAATTGCTCGACGATCGGCATGCGCAGCCGCACCGAGTTGATGTTCCAAGTCGCAATTGAGAATCCCATGCCCAAACCCTTATCTGTAGTCAGGCTAGGGATTTAGACCGGCAAGGAGAGAAAAGGAAGATCATTCAACCTCTTCTCCCCGTTCCTCATGGCCGGCAGGCGATCACCGGTTCGTACCGGTATAATCAATCCGGAAAACGCTGTCGTCGAAGGAAATATTGGTCTTCACATTATTGATGATGACATCCGTCGTCTTGCCCTGAGGGTCGATGACCGTCCATTGGCGCAGGTCGTATGTCTTGGAATCGAAGATCATCGCGATGGTCGAATCACCGAAGACGGTGCGATTGCCGAGCGTGATCTTGGTCAGATCCGGCTGCGCATCGACATTGCGCACCATGTCGGCGGAAAGGTCGATCTTGTTGGCAAGCAACAGGCTCAGCGGCGTCTTCGAGAGCTGATACATGTTATTCGTATGCGTCTGGTCGTTGATGACCTGCACGTTGTTGCCGTCGCAGATAACACGCATGCGGGACGGTGGGTCATAGTTGAAGCGCATCTTGCCGGGGCGCTGAATGAAAAACGACCCGCTCATCTGGTCGCCACGCGGCCCGATCTGCAGGAAGCCACCCTTCATAGTCTTGATGGACGAGAAATGATCGGCGATTGCCTGGGCAATGCCGGGATTGAGTGCAGCAGCCTGCGCCTGCGCAAACGCCGCAACGGGTGTCGCGCCTGCCGCACCCGCCACCAGCACAGCGCCGAGAAAATGACGGCGGGTCAGGTTCAGGCGGGTCGAGGGCTGCGCATCGGTCTTTTTCATCGAATTCTCCTTCATGCTTTGTCCATCGCGCGCAAAATCGGCGTCTTCATGGCGCGCCGGCCCATGCTCGATCACCGGCCGCGATCAAATCTCCGAAAGCATATTCGGGATAGGTGACATCAGGCTCGCGATCCCTTAGCGATCGAGAACATCCGCTTCGGTCGGCACGAGAATCTCGCGCTTGCCGGCGTGGTTGGCCGGGCCGATCAGGCCTTCCTGCTCCATCCGCTCGATCAGCGAAGCGGCACGGTTATAGCCGATGCCGAGGCGGCGCTGGATGTAGGAGGTCGATGCCTTGCCGTCGCGCACCACGATCGCCACGGCCTGGTCATAGGGATCCTCCGAGTCGGAAAGGTTGGCCGTACCTGCCGGACCGTGACCATCGTCGTCGTCATCGTCGTCGGCAGTGATCGCATCGAGATATTGGGGAGAACCCTGCGTTTTCAAGTAGGAGACGATATCTTCCACCTCGCCGTCAGCGACGAACGGGCCGTGGACGCGCTGGATGCGCCCGCCGCCGGCCATATAGAGCATGTCGCCCATGCCGAGAAGCTGTTCGGCGCCCTGCTCGCCAAGGATCGTACGGCTGTCGATCTTCGAGGTTACCTGGAAGGAGATGCGGGTCGGGAAGTTCGCCTTGATCGTTCCGGTGATGACGTCGACGGACGGGCGCTGCGTCGCCATGATGACATGGATGCCGGCCGCGCGCGCCATCTGTGCCAGGCGCTGCACGGCGCCTTCAATATCCTTGCCGGCGACCATCATCAGGTCGGCCATCTCGTCGATGATGACGACGATGTATGGCATCGGCTTCAGATCGAATTCCTCGGTCTCGTAGATCGCCTCGCCGGTCTGGCGGTCAAAGCCGGTCTGCACGGTCCGGCTGATCGCCTCACCCTTGGCAACGGCCTGCTCGACGCGGGTGTTGAAGCCGTCGATATTGCGCACGCCGATCTTCGACATCTTCTTGTAGCGCTCTTCCATCTCGCGGACGGTCCATTTGAGCGCGACCACAGCCTTCTTCGGATCGGTGACCACTGGCGAGAGCAAATGCGGAATGCCGTCATAGACGGAGAGTTCGAGCATCTTCGGATCGATCATGATCAGGCGGCATTGCTCCGGCGTCATACGATAGAGCAGCGACAGGATCATGGTGTTGATGGCGACGGATTTACCCGAGCCGGTGGTACCGGCGACCAGCAGATGCGGCATCTTGGCGAGATCGGCGATGACGGGCTCACCGCCGATCGTCTTGCCGAGCGCCATGGCAAGCTTGGCCTTCGAGCTTTCGAAATCGCGGCTGGCGATGAGCTCGCGGAGGTAGACGGTCTCGCGGGTGGAGTTCGGCAATTCGATACCGATGGCATTGCGACCGGGAACGACGGCGACGCGGGCGGCGATCGCGCTCATCGAACGGGCGATATCGTCGGCAAGACCGATGACGCGCGAAGACTTGATGCCCGGCGCAGGCTCGAGCTCGTAAAGCGTCACGACAGGGCCGGGACGGACATGGATGATCTCACCCTTGACGCCGAAGTCCTCGAGCACGCCCTCGAGCATACGGGCATTCTGCTCCAGCGCATCGGAAGAGAGCGTTGCGTCCCGCACGATGGTCTTCGGCTCGGCAAGCAGATGCACGGCCGGAAGCTGGAAACCATAGGGACGGATGAAGGAGGTCTGTGCCTCGCGCTCGGCGCGGATACCGGGCTTCGGTCGGGCGGCAGCAGGAACGACGCGGTGGCCGGCATGGCCGCCGGGAACTTTCGGCGAAGCGGCACCCAGCGCCCATTCGTCCTCTTCATCATCCGGCAAAATGCCGGCCGGACGCGGCAACTCGCGCTCATAGGATTGATCCTCGTCCTCATCCTCGTCATCGTCGATGCTCATCGACGGCGGAGAAACGACGCGGCGCGCTGGACCGTTCATCGACGGCTCGACGCGTTCGCCGCGGACGACAGGCGCCTTGGCGCGCGCCGGCTCGTTCAACGTGCCGAATTCGTCATCGTTGAAGTCGTAAGGCGCATCGAAGGCGTGGTCCCGGCGCTTGCGTGGACCCATGCCGAACAGCCGGCGAAGACGCGCCTGCGTATTGTACCATGAGTGCATGAGGGCGCCGAAGGCGAGGAAGCCGCCGCGATCGTCATCCTCGTCATCATCACCGACATTGCGCGCGCGGCTCGGCGTGTTTTCGTATTCCTCTTCCTCCTCCTCGTCTTCCGGCAGGCTGCGGCCGAGAACGCCGGCAGCAAACAGCATGAGCCAAGCCGCCGGAATCGCGAGAATGGAGCCGAACACCGTAGCAAAGACGCCGCTCGGATAGGTGCCGATGAAAAGAGCGGGGAAGCGCAGGACGATGTCGCCGATGACGCCGCCGATACCGTTCGGGATCGGCCAGGTCGGAGGCGCGGGGAAACAGGCGATGGAACCGGCGGCGACGATCGCCCCGCCAACCCAGGCGCCGAGGCGAGCCGGCACGCGATGAATTCTGCGATTGGAAATCAACGCGAAAGCCCAGGCAACGACCGGCAGCAGCGCGACGACGGAGGCAAGACCGAGCGCTTGCATCAGAATGTCGGCAAAGGCAGCGCCCGGAAAGCCCAGTATGTTCGTCGGCGTGTTGCTCGTTGCATAGGAATAGCTGGGGTCCATGACGTTCCATGTCGCCAGTGCCGCAACGGCAAGCGCCAGCAGGAACAGCAGCGCGAAGCCGCCGAGGCCCCTCACCTGTCGCCAAACCACTCCCGAAAGCGAGAGACGGCCGGAAGGACCGCCCAACGCTGCCGAATTGCTTCTGCCCATATTATCCAGCCCGTTCGTTGTCGAAAGCCGCGCGAATCGGCCTCATGGCCACTCACAGAGTACGTCAGCTCTACCTAATCAGAGGAGGGTTAATGCCATGTTAACCATGCGGGTGCGGCGGGCGAATCAGTGAAATATGGGTGCGTGGCGAGCAGTCGCACCAACAAAAAAAGCCCGAACCAAGGTCCGGGTCAAGAGCGGCTCATTTCTGATGAATGGGCCGCGACGGGATGTTGCGCGGCGCCGAAAACTTTGCCCCGGCGCCGCAAGCTGCAGATTAGGAATTGTGGTAAGCGGCTTCGCCGTGGGAGGCGAGGTCGAGACCTTCGCGCTCGGCTTCCGGCGACACGCGCAGGCCGACGATCAGGTCGACGATCTTGTAAAGGATCGCCGAACCGATGCCCGACCAGATCAGCGTAGTGAGAACGCCCTTCAACTGAGCAAGCACCTGGGTTGCAGTGCCCGGATAGGAGGCTGCGAAGTCGGCCGTCGAATAGTCGACGATGCCTGCACCGCCGAGCGCCGGGTTAACCAGGATGCCGGTCATGATGGCACCGAAGATACCACCAACGCAGTGGACGCCGAAGACGTCAAGGCTGTCGTCGTAGTTGAACTTGTTCTTCACGACATCGACGAAGAAGTAGCAGATCGGCGAAACCAGCAGGCCGAGGACGATGGAACCCATCGGACCGGCAAAGCCGGCAGCCGGCGTGACCGCGACGAGGCCGGCGACGGCGCCCGAAGCTGCACCGAGCATCGAAGCCTTGCCGCGGGTGAAGGTTTCAACGACGCACCACGAAAGAGCGGCGGCAGCGGTGGCGACGAAGGTGTTGATCATCGCAAGCGATGCATAGCTGTTGGCTTCGAGATTGGAACCGGCGTTGAAGCCGAACCAGCCGACCCACAGCAGCGAAGCGCCGACCATGGTGAGCGTCATCGAATGCGGAGCCATGATCTCCTTCTTGTAGCCGGTGCGCTTGCCGAGCATGATCGCGCCGACCAGACCGGCAATACCGGCATTGATGTGAACGACCGTGCCGCCTGCGAAATCGATCGCGCCGAAGCCGAAGACCATGCCCGACGGAGCCGAGTAGGAGCTCGGACCGCCCCAGAACCAGACCATGTGGGCGATCGGGAAGTAGATGACGGTGACCCAGAGGAAGACGAAGAGCATGACAGCCGAGAACTTGATGCGCTCGGCAAAGGCGCCGACGATCAGGGCCGGCGTGATGCAGGCGAAGGTCATCTGGAAGCAGACATAGGTGAGCTCAGGAATGCCGACGCCCTTGGTGAAGGTTTCGACGAGATCCTTCGGATCGGTGCTGACGCCGGCAAGGAAAGCCTTGGAGAAGCCGCCGATGAAGCTGTTCAACGAACCGCCGTCGGTAAAGGCGAGCGAGTAGCCGTAGACGCACCAGATGATCATGACCATCGCGGTGATCATGAAGACCTGCATCAGGACGGACAGCATGTTCTTGGCGCGCACCAGACCGCCATAGAACAGCGCAAGGCCCGGAATGGTCATCAGGAGAACGAGAACCGTGGAAACCAGCATCCAGGTGTTGTCACCCTTGTCCATGGTCATTGCCGGTGCTGCGGCAGCGGCGGCCGGGGCTGCGGTCGTCGCGGCTTGCTGCGCAAAGGCAACCGCCGGCGCGAGCAGGGCCGCAGAAAGCGCACCTACCCGAGCCAGAGTGGAGGAAAGCTTTGTAGATGTCATTGCAAATAACTCCCTGATCGGCCGTCTCTTACAGCGCTTCTGAATCGGTTTCGCCCGTACGGATGCGCACGGCATGGTCAATCGAGTAGACAAAAATCTTGCCGTCGCCGATCTGTCCGGTCTTGGCGGACCCGGCGATGGCTTCGACGGCCTTGTCGACGATTTCGGTTGCGACCGCGACTTCGATCTTCAGCTTCGGCAGGAAGCTGACGGCATATTCCGTGCCGCGATAGATTTCGGTGTGCCCCTTCTGACGTCCGTAACCCTTCACTTCGGTCACGGTCAGGCCCTGGATGCCGACAGCCGTCAGGGCCTCACGGACCTCATCGAGCTTGAACGGCTTGATAATGGCCATCACAATTTTCATCTGGTTTCCCATCCTTTGTTTACCCTCGGCGCGAAGCCGATCTCCTTGCCGCTGACGACTGTTTCAGCAGCGACTGAGGGTACACATTCAAAGGACGTGCCAGATTCGTGACACTGTTATAACTAATTGAAATTTAACGGCTTTTCTGAAAACACCTAATAAAGCGGCAGATCGCGGCGGCGCTTGCGCTCAAATAATATGCAAATTTACAAAATTGCACACGGTTTAATCATTTGCCTTTTTGCGAATCAAACCCTCCTGCGCCACCGACGCAATCAGGACACCGGATCGCGTGAAAAGGCTACCGCGGGCCAAGCCACGGGCGCCCGAAGCGCTCGGGCTGTCTTGGGTGTAAAGCAGCCAATCATCAAGCTTGAACGGCCGGTGGAACCACATGGCATGATCGAGGCTTGCGACCTGCAGGCCCTGATCGAAAACCGACGTGCCATGTGCATGCAGCGCCGCGTCGATGAGCGTCATATCCGAGAGATAGGCAAGCACGGCATTCTGATAAAGCCGGTCATCCGGCACCGGGCCGGTTAAGCGAACCCAAATATCCTGCCGCTGGCTGGGCTGCGAACGGGAAAAATAATGATCAAGCGACACCGGCCGGATTTCGATCGCCCGCTTCCGCTCCCAATAGCGGCGCACATTCTCAGGCGCGTTGGCGATATAGCGTTCCTTGATCTGCTCTTCGTCCATCAGCTCTTCCGGAGCCGGCACCTGCGGCATCTCGCTTTGATGCTCAAAACCAGGCTCGTCGATCTGGAAGGAAACCGTCATCGCGAAGATCGCCTTGCCGTGCTGGATCGCCAGCACGCGGCGCGTATTGAAGCTCGAGCCGTCCCGCAGGCGATCGACTTGGTAGAGGATCGGCACGGCGGGATCGCCGGGCAGCATGAAATAGGCATGCAGCGAGTGTACGAAACGCTCGTCCGCCACCGTCCGCTGCGCCGCCATCAAGGCTTGACCGATAACCTGCCCGCCGAAAACGCGCTGCCAGCCGACCTGCGGACTGTTGCCGCGAAAAAGGTTCATCTCGATTGTTTCGAGATCGAGCGTCGCGAGTACGACTTGCATGGCGGTCTGTCTCTCGTTCTCGCGCGACATTTGATTGAACTCCAACGGTAGGAACCACGAATGGGATGCTCTATATAGAACAGGAAATGACAGTAGGACACGAGGAAGCGCTATGTTGGACATGCTGGTAGTGGGTGGCGGTTATGTGGGTCTCGCCGCCGCGGTCGCCGTCAAGCAGGCAGCGCCTCATCTTGACGTCGTGGTCATAGAGGCCGCCCCGGAAACTGCCTGGAAAAAAGACACACGCGCTTCCGCGATCATCGCCGCCGCTTCGAAGATGCTGGAGGTCTTCGGCATCTGGGATGAGATCAAGCCGGAAGCGGAACCGATCACCCGCATGATCGTCACCGATTCGCGCACGGGCGATCCCGTGCGGCCGGTGTTTCTCACCTTCGACGGGGAAGTGGCGGAAGGTCAGCCCTTCGCCCACATGGTCCCGAACCTCACCATGGTCGGCGCGCTGCGCGGCGCCTGCGAACGCTTGGGCATTTCGATTCGCCACGGCGTCAGCGCAACGGACTTCAAGACCGGGGATACCAACGTTACCCTGACGCTCTCGGACGGCAGCGCCCTGGAAGCAAAGCTTTTGGTCGCCTGCGACGGCGTGCGCTCCAAACTCCGCGACATGGCTGGAATCAAGACGGTGAGCTGGGACTACGGCCAGTCCGGCATCGTCGTGACCGTCGAGCACGAGCGGCCGCACAATGGCTGCGCCGAGGAGCATTTCCTGCCTTCCGGCCCCTTCGCCATCCTGCCACTGAAGAACAATCGCGCCTCGCTCGTCTGGACCGAGCGCACGTCCGACGCCGACCGGCTGGTCGCCGCCGACGATCTGGTGTTCGAAGAGGAGTTGGAGCGCCGTTTCGGCCACAAGCTCGGCGCGCTGCACACGGTCGGCGAGCGCCGCGCCTTCCCGCTTGGCCTGACACTTGCCCGAGATTTCGTCGCGCCGCGTTTTGCGCTCGCCGGTGACGCCGCCCACGGCATCCACCCGATCTCCGGTCAGGGCCTCAATCTCGGCTTCAAAGACGTTGCGGCATTGGCGGAAACCGTGGTCGAAGCGGACCGCCTTGGCCTCGATATCGGCTCGATCAATATTCTCGAGCGTTACCAGACCTGGCGGCGCTTCGACACTTTCCGCATGGGGGTGACCACCGACGTGCTGAACCGGCTGTTTTCCAACGATATCATGCCGCTGCGCGTCGCCCGCGATTTCGGCCTCGGCCTCGTCGACCGGCTGCCGAAACTCAAATCCTTCTTCATCGGCCAGGCCGCCGGCACGGCTGCCAGAGACAATCCGCGGCTGCTGGCGGGCGAAGCGATCTGAGTTCTGTTTGCCTTTGCCGGTAACGCCCCCTCAATCCTCGATACGCCGCGCCTCCGAGATCAGCATGATCGGAATGCCGTCGCGGATGGGATAGGCGAGCCGGGCCTTTTCCGACACCAGCTCGTTCTTGTCGCGATCGTAGCTCAGCCGTCCCTTGGTGAGGGGGCAGACGAGGAGATCGAGCAGTTTCGGGTCGACCTTGCTGACGGTGATGTCCATCGCAAACCCCTACTGCATCACCGAATCGGTATCGCCGAAACGAGCAAGGACGATTTCGATGATGGCGATGAAGGTTTCCGCCCGCGTCTTCAGGTCGGGCGCCTCCAGAAGCGCCTGCTTCTCGGCAGGGTCGAAGGGCGCCATCATCGCCAGCGAATTCACCAGCGTCATATTGCTGGCGCGCTCCACGCTCTCCCAATCCGCCTCCAGCTTGTTGGCATCGAGATAAGCCCGGAAGGCCGAAAGCAGAGCCGAGCGATCGACCGTATCTTCCTCGTCCCGCGACTTGAGGTCGGAAATGAAGGGCGTGATACGGAACGTGCGGTAGGGCTGGTGGCCGGTGATCTCATCCATCAGCCGGAAGCGGCAGATGCCTGTCAGCGAGACGATATAGCGGCCATCGCCCGTCTCCGCGAATGAGGTAATGCGCCCAAGGCAGCCGACATGCGAAAGATGCGGCGTTTCCGCCGGCTCGCCGAGCGCCGGCTGCACGACGCCGACCAGCCGGTTGCCGGCGATCGCAGCATCGAACATCGAAAGATAACGCGGCTCGAAGATATTGAGCGGCAATTGTCCGGTCGGCAGAAGCAGGGCACCGGAGAGGGGAAAGACCACCACCGATTCCGGCAGATCGCTTGGCTTCAAATATCTGGCATTGCCGACTTGCATGATTTTCGTCCCGTTACATCACTGCGCCGCTCGTTTCCGAGATGCGCAAGAACGATACCCAACGGACTTTGTTCCGTCATACGCCACGCCACAGGACAATGTGCCCCCCTCTCCCGAAAACACAAGAGGATTTCCGGGCAAAACGCCGAAGCATTCCGCTTTCCTGCTCAGCCGAGACAACCGTTGCGGTCCGGATGAAACGTCGTGCGAACACGCGGCGTCCTATGAAAACAGGATCGACGAAAGCTTGCGGCGCGCGGCAATGGTCGCCGGGTCCTTCGGACCCCAAACCTCGAAGAACTGCAGCAACTGGCGGCGCGCGCCATCGTCGTCGAAGGCGCGGTCGCGGCGCATGATCGTCAGCAGATGCTCGGCCGCCTCATCGCGCTTGCCCTCGACATTGCGGATCTTGGCGAGTTTGACACGCTGCTCGTGATTGTCGGGATTGAGCGCCAATTCCTGTTCAAGCGCCATGGGATCGCCGAGCTTGCGGGCTTCCTCGATCTGGTCGAGCTTCTTCACTACGGCCTGAATGCCGGCATCATTGGCCAGCGTTTCCGGCAGATCGGTCAACGCTTCGCGCGCCCTCTGGTTCTGACCGGCCGCGATCATGCACTCGGCCATGCCGGCAAGCGCCTTGGCATTTTCCGGATCGGCCTGCAGCACCGCACCGAACAGCTCGGCGGCGCCATTGACATCGCCGCCGGCGAGAAGACCGGCCGCCTCTTCCAGAATAGCTTCGATCTCCGCCGCCTGATCGCCGGCGCCGTCAGCCGGGCCGCCGAGGCGATCGATGAACTGGCGAACCTGGCTTTCGGGGACTGCGCCCATGAAACCGTCGGCCGGACGGCCGTTGACGAAGGCGATGACCGCCGGAATCGACTGGATACCGAGCTGGCCGGGAATGGCCGGATGGTCGTCGATATTCATCTTGACCAGCTTGACGCGGCCCTTGCCCTCGTTGACGACCTTTTCCAGAACCGGCGTGAGCTGCTTGCACGGTCCGCACCAGGGCGCCCAGAAATCCACCAGCACCGGCTGGTTGCGCGATTCCTCTATAACGTCCCGCGCGAAATTCGCCGTCGTCGTGTCCTTGATGGGCGAAGCGCCGCCGGGTGCGACAGGTGCGGCACCGTAGGATGCCGAGCCCGACATCTGGCCACCGAACGAAGCGTTATAAGGATTGTTTGAACCGCTCATGAGTGTCTCCCGCCTGCCGGCATCCTGGACCTTTTAAAGCATGATTCCAAAAGGAAAGAAGAAGCTTTCGGATAAAATCACGCCCAATGAAATTGCGTGAGCGACAGGACATTCGAAATAGGCCGTCTCGCTCTAATCGTAGCGCTAAAATCGTACGTCAGCCCGTCACTTTCAAGACTAGCGGCGTATGACCCGTCGCTTCCATGAAGCGCAGGAGATCGCCGCTGGCAATCGAGGTCGTCGCATCGTTCGACAACGGATGGCAATTGACGATGTCATGCTCCATCAATCCGGCATCGAGAACGAAGGTGACATTCTTACCCGTATCGTTGATCGCGCCGAACGCCGTTACCGCGCCGGGAATGACGCCCAGATATTCTAACAGCTTTTCCGGTTTGCCGAAGGAGACTTTGCTGGCCGCGCCGATCAGCGTGTGCACCGTCTTTAAATCGACATTCGCATTCTCCTCGACCGTCAGCAGGAAGAAATTGTCCTTCTTGTCCTTCACGAACAGGTTCTTCGTATGCCCGCCGGGGATTTCGTCGCGCAGCGACACCGATTCGGCAACCGTGAACACCGGCGGATGATCCTTGGTGCTATGGGTAATGCCGAGGCCATCCAGGAAACGGAAAAGATCGTCGCGGGTTTTCGGGCTGTTGTCGGTCATGGGCATCTCGCAATAAAAATGACCCGCCCCTGATACGTCGCTCGCAAATCCTTTGCAATCTTCCAGACGACAAAGCCAAGCGTTCTCGGGCTTTCCGGCGGACAAGGCAAAAAATACAGATTTTTCTTCGCGACCTCGTCATTTCCCTGTTGCATTTGAAAAATGGTTAGGCCATATAGCGCCCGTCGCCGCAAGACGACGCCCAGCGGTCCAACACACTACCCCGGACGGCTGCGGATATGAGCGGGTGTAGCTCAGGGGTAGAGCACAACCTTGCCAAGGTTGGGGTCGAGGGTTCGAATCCCTTCGCCCGCTCCAATTTTCCTCAAGAAAATCAAGGCTATAACCAGATCCACTGTAAAGTGGCGTTGTTGTTTGAATTTCATGTCGCTCCCGCGAAAAGGGATCTGGCGTTGGAAGCCGCGAACCCGAAGGAGCGAAATTAGGCCCACGGGTCTCCGTTTCGGAATGCGTCGACGGCTCACGGTCGCGTCTCCCACAAAGTTTCAAGATAATCCTTTCGTACTTGGACTATTTCCATCTTGCGGGCGGTGTGGATATCAGTAGGTTGCCTGATATGGTTTCGACGCAAGGACACTCATCGACTGTTGATGCGATCGGCGTAGGTTCTTACACCGCGCCGGAGGCCGCTCGGCTTTTGAAAACGTCGGCTCTCAATGTGAACCGCTGGCTTCGCGGCTACACCTTCCGGCGCTCAGGCAAAGAGCACCACATCCCGCCGCTCTGGACAACCCAGCATACCGAGATCGAGGAGCATCTGGAAATCGGCTTCCGCGATCTAATCGAGCTTCGGTTCGTCAAGGAATTCTTAGATGCTGGCGTCGGCCTATTGGCGATACGCAACTGCCTCGACTTTGCGCGCACATGTGCGAACGACGAGCGACCGTTCTCCACGCGTCGCTTTCAGACCGACGGCCGCACGATCTTCCTACAGAGCATCGAGCGATCCGCAGAGCCGAAGCTCCTCGATCTAAAACGCCGACAGTACGTGTTCCAGCAGGTCGTTGAGCGCACGTT
Organism: Rhizobium leucaenae USDA 9039; assembly: GCF_000426285.1. GTDB lineage: Bacteria > Pseudomonadota > Alphaproteobacteria > Rhizobiales > Rhizobiaceae > Rhizobium > Rhizobium leucaenae. Next base: position 155,348 of record NZ_AUFB01000004.1, read on the forward strand.
TAAAGAACTCGACATCGAGGACGATGCGGTTGCTCGGTGGCGTCCGTTCAACGGCAAGCAGTCGATCGTGATCGATCCCGGTCGCGCGTTCGGTCAGCCGGTTGCCTCACAATCTGGTGTTCCGACTGTTGCCCTCGCCGATGCCGTGGAGGCAGAGGGATCGGTCGAGGATGTTGCGCGAATATTCGAAGTGCCAGTGAGCGTGGTTCGCGACGCGGTGCAGTTTGAAGACGGATTGAAGAGAGCTGCGTGAAGGTTTTGATAGACGAAAACCTTCCGCCCGCGCTTGCCCGCTCCCTACACGCATTGTTTTCTGGAAAACACGAAATCATCCACGTTCGGGAGCGGTTCGGACCTGGCGTGAAGGACGTGCAATGGATCGGGGAGCTTAGCGCCGAGGGCCGGTGGATTGTGATCTCTGGCGATCGGCGGATAACTCGCAACAGAGCTGAATATAACGCCTTCAGAAGCTCGCATTTGGTAGGATTCTTCCTCTCCAAGGGTCTCTACAAGTCGCCGCTCATAAAGCAGATGGAGCGCATCCTTGCGCTCTGGCAGACGATCGAAACACAGGCGGGGCTCGTACAGGGCGGCGCGATGTTCGAGCTGCCAATGACGAGCACGAGGGTCAAGCAGTTGTAAGACGGGATCGCCCACGCCAGAAACCCGGCCTCAACTTGTCTTCTCCCTCGACGATGGCGCGGCTCGAAAGGCTCGCTGTGTCACATTGGCCTAGTCAGCCGGTAATGCGAAAGCGTGTCGGCGTCTGCGTGAGCGCGGCCGGTTTTTTCTCCACGCTGGAAACCGATGCGCCAGGAGGACCATGCCAGAAACGCTCGATCATGGTCGAAATCGCGGTATTGGGCCCGGCAATCAAAGCGAGGACAGACCCATCCGCTTCGTTGCGGACCCAGCCCGCCAAACCGAGCCTTGACGCCTCGTTGCGGGTCCAAACACGAAAACTGACGCCCTGTACCCGACCGGTTATCCGCACCAGGGCAGCCTCATAATCATCGGCCATAGCCACACCTATTAGGCAACACCACCAAAATGCCAATCTGCAAAGCGGTGCGCAAGGGATGACGATTCCCACCGCAGCCGGGCCTGCCCGATCGCATCACTCCGGCATGAAGCTGCGCAGCGCGAAATAGGCGACACCTCCCGTGACGATCGCGATAGCCGACGCTTGCGCGAGCGCCATGCCATAGTCACGCGTGCCGGCCGTGAAAGCGAGGACCGCCTTTGTCACCACATTGACGACGACAGCAATGAGGATGACGGCGGTTGCTGTGTTGACATCGATCGCCGAGCCCGCGAGCCGCGCTGTCGAAAGCGTGATGGCGTCGACATCCACCAGTCCGGAGATTACCGCCACGATGAAAAGTGCCGATGTGCCGATATAGGCGATCGTCATTTTCGATATCAGGCTGATCAGCCCGAGCAATACGGCGAATGAAAACACCATGCGCAATTCAAATGGGTTCTTCAGCGTAATTTCCGGCACATCCGTTGCAGCGCTGGAACGCCAGACCCGTAGGAAGCCGGCAATCAGGAAGCCTATGATCGCCGGTACCAGGCCGGATGCCAGCGGCACAAGCAGGTTGAAGGAAAGGGCGCTGCCGATGACCAAAACGCGGGCGAAGGACAAGGCGCCGGCGATGGCCGCTCCGGCTGCCAGATCTGCGGAGCCCTGCGGGGCCTCCTTAGAATGACGAGCAAAGGAAAGCGTCAGTGCCGTCGAGGAGACCAGCCCTCCCGCGGCGCCGGCGAGCAACACGCCGCGTCTCGTGCCCGTCAGCTTGATGGCAGCGTAACCGGCAAAAGAAAGAGCGGCGATGGTGATGGTCAGCAGCCATAGAGAGAAAGGGTTGAGTGCTCCCCAGGGATCAAGCGCCCTGTCCGGCAGCAACGGCAGCGCAACCACGGTCATGGCCAGCAACACCAGTGCCGAACGCAGTTCCGGCCAGCTCAGCCCTTTAAGAAAGCCATGCAGGCTGTGACGCGCGGCAAGAATTGCCGTCGTTACGACGCCGCCGGCTGCAGCCGTTACAATGTCGCCGACAGCAGCCAGAACCCCCAATGCGAAAACGACGAGAGCGGCAACGACCGAGGTGATGCTGTAATCCTCATCCCCTTTCGTTTCCTGCCACTTGCCAGCGATATAGATGAGGCCGAGCAAGACGGCGATGGTCCCCGGCAGCAATGGGCCGGTCATGGACTGCAATATGCCGGCTATTCCGCCGAGAAAACCGGTGAGGCCGAATGTGCGGATGCCCGCAGTTCTGCCACCGGCGCGAACATCACGCTCCTGCCAGCCCCGCTCGACGCCGACAAGCAGGCCAATCGCCAGCGCCACGCCGAGGCGTTGAAAGATTTCGCTGTGTTCCATGACATGACGATAGGCCTATTACGCTCGTAGGCAATCCACCGTCGCCTTCCGGGTTGATCGGCGGAAAGACAGTCGATCGGCGGCTATGAAAACAACCGCTTCAAACTCGCCTCGTTTTTCACGCCGTGTTGATAGAACTCGATGATGGATGCGGCAAGCTCTTCGCACCGATCTTCATCCTTGATCCCCTTCTCAACGCAGATCTGGTCGAACACGCGCTGGCAGATTTCGATATCGTCATTCTGCAGCGGGATCTCACCTGCCGACACCATGCTGCGGATCATCATATCCCCTTATCGGTCGCCATTGCCAAAAAGCGCCCCGCCGGAGGAGCCTCTGGCAGGGCAATGAAAGGAAATGCATGAGACTTACTAATTTTAGCGCAGACATGATTTGAATCAAGAAAACCGCGGGTCTATCTACGCAGTCGCGATAATGTGAACCGCATCGAAAACCAAGGTTTCGACTAACCCTGGCTTGATCGAGTTTGCATGCGTCGCACGTATCACGTCGCTAGAGCAATCCGACAAAGTCCGGCTGCATTTTTGAGCGATGCAAACAAATGGGCAAATACAGGCAACCAAGCGCATCGTTTCAGGCTCTTGTTCGATACCATCTCTGCGCAACCGGCAATGATGGATCCGGATCATGAATTCTTGGGCAAAACCTCTTCTCATTTTCGAAGTCACGCTCTTTGCCGCCGCCTCGCTCGTCCACTCCGGCGTGCTCCTTGGCGGCTACTATGCGCACACACGGGCCGCGGCAGCCGAAGGGTTGATCGCGGCGGTTCTGGTTTGCGGAATATTCGCCTGCCTCCTCCAACCGGAATGGACCCGCTCCGTGGCGCTTGTGGTCCAGAGTTTTGCCCTTTTCGCAACGCTTGTCGGCGCCTTCACCATCGCCATCGGCATCGGCCCGCAAACGACGGCAGACCGCGTATTCCACCTGCTTTTGCTGCTGGTGCTGATCTCGGGCTTTGTTGCCGCCTTTAGATGGAACAGTCGGTAGGGTGGATTATTCCAGCCTCGGTCATGCATCCAATCAGTGAGAGAATTTCAATGGCTGCTTATCTTGTTTCAGAGGTGACCCCACGCGACGCCGATGCATTTCAGACGTACAGAACGAAGGCAGCCGCTTCGATCGCGCAGTATGGCGGAAGATATCTCGCGCGCGGCGGCGACGTCGATACTTTGGAAGGTAGCTGGAAACCGCGAACCATCATCATCGTCGAATTTCCCGACGTCGAGACCGCACGCCGATGGTATAGCTCATCCGAATATGCCGCTCTGGCGGTGCAAAACCAGGCCCTGGAGCGAAATTTGATCCTTGTCGACGGGATTTCGGCCACGAACGCCTGACGGCAGCGATCTTGGTTCGACTTCGCCCCACATCAGCCACCGCGATCGCAACCTTCAGGGTCTCAAATCAGTCTCAATTGAAGTTCAGGCCTCGGCACTCGACCCCAGATGGATCATGGACAGCGCCTGAATGAAACGACGAACGATTTTGCCGCTCGCGATGCTGTCGCTCTTGCCGGTCTCGGCTTTTGCCCACCCGCATATATTCATCGACGCCAAGTTCGAGGTGGTCGCGGCACCGGACGGCTCGATTGCCGAGCTTCGCAATGTCTGGCGTTTCGACGAGGTCTTCTCCTCGTCGGTGCTGTTGGATTTCGACAAGAACGGCAACATGACGCTGGATCCAAGCGAGCTGAAAGCCGTGGGCAAGACGGTCAGGAATTCGCTTGCGCAGTACAACTACTACACAAACGTCACCAGCAACGGCAAAGCGGTCGCCATGGCGAAACCGGAGGCGATACAGGCGGACTATAAGGACAACGTTCTGGTACTGACCTTCTCGTTGAGGCCGCAGCAGAAGACGCTACTCAAGGGAACCACGATTTTCGGGATTTACGACACGACGCTTTATACCGCAGTCGATTTCGCCGCCGACAGCGACATGGCCACCTCCGGCGAGGCATTTGCCCGCTGCAAGCACAAGGTGGCGCGGCCCAATCCGAACGAGATCATCGCGCAGAACCAGGCCACACTCACCAGCATGTTCTTCAACGACCCGATGGGAACGAATTATTCGCAGCTCGTAGCGACGAGGCTGGAAGTCCAGTGCTGAGATCGCCGTCGAGCTGAAGAATGGCCTCTCGTGTCGGGTGGGAAAACACGGCCCCTAGACCCTGTTCGAGTTAAGAGGTCGTGCGCGCGACCACACGGCATATGTCCTACATAACGGGTCGGACGCTTGATACCGTAGTTTTGCCGGCCTTTGTCGTGGAATACTTGACCCTGACCTTCTCGCCGGCCTTGAAGCGTTCCACTTCAATCCTCTCCGGCAGCCTGAAGACCTTTCCGCCCATCAGCGTAATCGAGTCGCCTTTTCTATCGACGCTCTGGATCGTATCGGTAATTGCCTTTGCAAAGGCCCCCGTCGACGAAGCGATCGCAAATATTGTCGCTGCGATGATGACTGATCTTTTCATCTTCTTGATCCTGTTCGAGTTGGTTGTTTCATCAGGTATCTCACCGGCGCCAGAACGGCAGAGCCGAAACGGCATCGCCTTGACCTCAAATGGGCATGCGCGCCTTGAGAGGCGACAAATTCAACGTAAACACGCAATTTTGCAGCGAGATTTCCTGAAACATACGGATATGTAACCTCGCGGGCAGCGGCCATTTGGCGAGACCGAAATGACCGGCGAGCGCGCCCACCTTACGAAACCGTATCCTTGCGGCAAGGCCGCTGTAGAGGCGCTGCGCTAGATCGCTTGCTCACCGGCGGAGAACATTTCCCCGGTCGATCAATTCGGGCCCGTCGCCCACGAGAGCAAAGGAATCTTCCATGAAAAAGATTGTCGCCGCCACCATTCTCACCGCCATTGCGAGCCTCGGCTTCGTCGCATCCCAAGCACACGCCGCTGCCGCGCCCTGCGAAGACATGTTGAAAAACATGCGCGCAGCCAAGGCAACGGCCGAGCTTAGCGATGCCGACATGGCAAAGGTCAACGACCTCGAAGCCAAGGCCATCGAGCGCTGCAATGCCGACGACGACACTCGCTCCGACAAGTTCCTGGCCGACGCCATGAAGATCATGGGCAAATAAACGCCAACGATCTGGAGAAATCCCATGTCACATACTCTCACGTCGCCGGTTCCACAGAACCGGGTTCCCGAGGTCACCATCAATTTCTGGCTGATCAAGCTGATGGCCGTGACCATGGGTGAGACGGCCGCCGATTATCTTGCGGTTAATCTCGGTCTCGGCCTGACCGTCACCTCCCTGCTGATGACTGCAGTGCTGATTATCGCCCTGGTGCTCCAGTTTGCCCAAAAGCGCTATGTTCCACCCTTCTACTGGGCAGCCGTCGTGCTCATCAGCATTGTCGGCACGCTCGTTTCCGACAATCTCGTCGACAATTTCGGGGTCGCGCTTCAGACCACAGCCATCGCATTCACGATCACTCTCGCCGTGACCTTTGCGGTCTGGTACGCAGTCGAGAGAACATTATCCATCCACTCCATCTTCACGACTCGCCGCGAAGCCTTCTATTGGCTGGCCATCCTGTTCACCTTCGCTCTCGGGACGGCGGTGGGCGATCTGGTGGCGGAAGTCTTCGCCCTCGGCTATCTCACAACCGGCATTCTCTTTGGAGGCATCATCGCCGCGATTGCGATTGCCTATTACGTCTTCAAACTGAACGCCGTTCTGGCATTCTGGCTCGCCTATATCCTGACGCGGCCGCTCGGCGCCTCGTTTGGCGATCTTCTGTCGCAGCCGCAGGAATATGGCGGCCTGGGTTTTGGTACGACCGTCACCAGCCTGCTTTTCCTCGCCGTGATCATTTGTCTGGTGATCTACATGACCATTGCTCAAAGACCTGCGGTTCAGGAACCTCTGGAGGCGGAACTCAAGGGTTCCCGGGAGATATGACCTGATTTGCTTCAGGTTGGTGAAATGAGTTTGCAGTAATCGATATCTTCGCAGCCGTCAGTCGCAAGGAGACGTCGACACACGGCGGATCAACTCGCTTCAAAACCGCGTCATTGCCGGAATAGGAACAGATCGTTTCATGCGCATACTGCTCATAGAGGACGACATCAAAATTGGGGAATTTGTCTCACGTGGCCTGCGGGAAGCAGGCCACGTGTGCGACATGCTCTCGGACGGACAGGACGGACTTTTCCACGCCATTCGCGAAACCTATGACATCTTTATCATCGACCGGATGTTGCCCAGTCTCGACGGCCTGTCGATCATGCGCTCGATGCGTGCCGCCGGCGTCAAGACGCCTGCGCTTTTTCTAACCGCGATTGCAGGCATCGACGACCGGGTGGAAGGTCTCGAGGCGGGAGCTGACGACTACCTTGTCAAACCCTTCGCATTTTCCGAACTCCTGGCGCGTGTCAACGCACTTGCCCGGCGCCCGCCCGCCGTTTCCGAGAAAACCGTGCTGCAGGTGGCCGACCTGACGATGGACATGATGAAACGCCGCGTCACTAGGGCGGGGGTCGAGATCGAACTGCAGCCGCGGGAATTCACGCTTCTCGAGGTACTCGCCCGCAACGAAGGCCGGGTCCTCACCCGGACGATGCTTCTCGAACGCGTATGGGATTTCCATTTCGACCCGAAGACCAGCGTGGTCGAAACGCACATCAGCAGGCTGCGCGGCAAGATCGACAAACCGTTCGACGTACCGCTCCTTCATACGATCAGAAACACCGGTTATTCGTTGCATGCGCCGCGATAGCATACTGCGCAGCACATCGTTTCGTCTGGCGTTGATCTTTTCGCTGATGTTCATCAGTGCATTCCTATTGACTGGCGTGATCGTCTATCAGCTTGTCAAATGGGAACTCCAACAACGTCAGGACCAGACGATCCAAGAGACCTTTGCCGTGATGGCCGCAGCCTACGGCGATCAGGACATCCAGGACCTGCTGGATACGGTTGAGACCTACACCAGGGCAAGCGGCGACGGCCAGCGCGTCTTTTCGCTCATCGATCCCTCAGGAAAGATTCTTGCCGGCAATATGCCCGACCTCCGATTTCCGGACGGCTGGAGCGACGTCGGCGGCGATAAGATTCAATTGCCCGGTCACCAGCAATACCGGATTTTTTCTGGCACCGTCGATGGAAATCGCCTGACCGTCGGCCTCAGTCAGAGGGAAACCAAAAACATTGAAGCGATCATGCTGCAAAGCTTCGGCTGGGCTTCGATCATTGTCCTGCTGCTTGCAATTTTCGGCGGCGGATTGATTGCGCTGCGCGTGCAAAGGCGTTTTGGCGCCGTTCGAAGCACGATGGAACATGTGGCGCGTGGAAACCTGGATGCGCGCGTCCCGATCGTCGGACGCGGCGATGACGTCGATCTGCTGTCGCATGACATCAACGACGCCCTTGCGCGCCTCGCGGCGACTGTCGACGGGATGCGGCAAGTCAGCACCGATATAGCCCATGACCTGAAATCCCCGCTCAACCGCCTCAAGATGACCGTCGATGAAGCGCTCGCGAAACAGGAAACTGGTTTGGCCGTCGTTCGGGAACTCGAGGCCGCGAGCTCGGAGGCCGACCGCATCAATGAAACTTTCGAGGCGTTGTTGCGGATTGCGCAGATCGAAGCGGGAGCCCGAAAATCCAGATTCGCTAAGGTCGACCTCGGCGATATCCTGCAATCGCTCAATGACGTCTATTTCAGCGTCGCCGAGGACAATGGTCAACGGCTTAAAACCAGCCTTGACCACCCCAACCAAGCTATTTTGGGCGATCGGGAACTCCTGACGCAGATGTATGCCAACCTCATCGAGAACGCCATTCGCCATTGTCCGGCCGGGACCGATATCTTGGTCCGGAGTGAAGCAAATGCTGAAACGATAACAACAAGCGTCGAAGACAATGGCGCCGGCATTCCCGAACAAGAGCACGACAACATCTTTCGCCGTCTCTACAGGCTGGAAAAAAGCCGTACATCCAAAGGCAGCGGGCTTGGTCTCAGCCTGGTAAAAGCCGTCGCTGACCTCCATGGCGCCGGGATCCTGGTAGAGAACTCCAGACCTGGGTTGCGGATAAAGGTCGTATTTCCGAGGATCGGTCCATGAAGCGTCAAAGAGATTACAACGCACTTCCCGCAAATTGTGCGAGCCGCTCCAACGGCCAAATGGGTGCCGCTATCGACGCTCAAGTTTTTTCTATTTGTATGACATCAGCCTGTGTTAGTAATGCCGCCGGGACAATCTGCCTGCAAATTAGGCGATTAGGGACGGGTGTCGGCAAAGTGTTCAGCGTCAAAACAGCTTTGTTCAACAGGTTCTCGGCACTTGCCGGGATAGCGCTACTGGCAGCATCCGCAACGGGCGCATTTCCGGCGCTGGCGCAGGAGGCGGCCAAGTCTGCGTCAACCACCTGGGTCGTGACGCTTGGCGGCACGGTGGAGTACGGGCCCTCCTATGAGGGATCGAAGCATCTTTCCTTCAGCGGCATGCCATCTTTCGATTTCCATCGCCTTGGCGAAAGCCAGGACTATAGCGCCCCGGACGATAACATCGACTACAGCCTGTTCGAGGTCGGCGGCATCGAGGTCGGCCCTGTCGTCGGCCTAAGGGGCGGGCGCTCGGCCTTTGACGATTCCCGCCTGGAGGGACTGCGCAGGGTTCGCTGGAATTTCGATGCAGGCGCGTTCGCGCAATATTGGCCGATCGAAAATCAGTTGCGGGTGCGCGCCGAGACGCGACAGGCGCTCTGGGGCGGCGACGGTCTGGTTGCCGATCTGTCGCTCGACTGGTTCCAGCCGGTTGGAGACAGTTGGCTTCTTTCTGCAGGCCCGCGCATGTCACTGGCGAACTCCACCTACATGCGCAACAATTTCGGAATCTCCGAAAGCGGGGCGGCGAAAAACGGTCATCTCGACGCCTTTGACGCCGGCGGCGGCCTGAAATCCGTGGGCTTTACGGTCGCGGCAACCTATACGTTCTCGCCCGCCTGGAGCGTGCAGGTCTATGACAAATACAGCCGTCTGGTGAGCGATGCCGCTGACAGCCCGATCACCTCGCAGATCGGCTCACCCAACCAGAACATCATCGGCTTTACGCTCAACAGAACGTTCGATGTCCGATTTTGAAGCTTGGCTCGCTTCGTTGCGGGCGATGTAGTTCCGCGTGACAGGGACGATGTCGTTGCGCTTGCTGATCTGGATCTGGAAGACGACGAGATCTTCGAAGCGGAACGCAGCCTCTGCGGTCGAAAGATAATATTCCCACATCCGACAGAAGCGCTCGTCATAGAGTTCCGCCACCTCGGCCCAGCGCGCCATGAAGCGCTCGCGCCAGTTGGCGAGCGTCCAGGCATAGTGCAGGCGCAGCACCTCGACATCGGTGATCGTCAATCCCGCTGCCTCGACTTCCGGCACAATCTCCGAAAGTGCTGGAATATAACCGCCGGGGAAGATGTATTTGTCGAGCCACGGCGTGGTGAAGCCGGGCGTCGCCGAGCAGCCGATGGTGTGCAGCACCATGATGCCGTCATCCTCGAGCAACTCGGCGCATTTGCGGAAGAAGGTGCGATAGGATGCCAGACCGACATGCTCGAACATGCCGACCGAGACGATCCTGTCGAAATGGCCGGTCAGGCTGCGATAGTCCCTGAGCGCGAACTGAACCTCCGCCCGCGATCGATCCATAGTGCCCAAAAGCCGTTTCGAAGCATACTCGTGCTGCTCTTCGGACAGCGTGACGCCGAGGACATAGCCGCCCGGCGCCTGCTCGGCCAGGTGCAAGGCGAGACCGCCCCAACCGCAGCCGATGTCGAGAATGCTGTTGTCCGGCTCGATCGACAGCTTGGCGGCCAGATGCCTTTTCTTCGCCAGTTGCGCTTCTTCCAGCGACTGGTCGGGATGCTCGAAATAGGCGCAGGAATATTGCCGGTCCGGATCCAGGAAAAGCTCGTAGAGCCGGCCGTCGAGATCGTAGTGATGCGCGACGTTTGTCTTGGAACGCCCCGGCAGATTGCGGTGACGGAAAATCCGCAGCCTCGTGCGGATATGATCAATCACGCGGGCAATGAGCGGATGCGTGCTGTTCTGCGCCTCCCGCAGCATCATCGCGACGAAATCATAGAGCGAGCCCTGTTCGACACGGAAACGGTCATCCATGTAGAGTTCGCCGAGCCGCAGGTCGGCGTCGACGAGGAAAGCCCACTCAGCGCGGGTGTCCGTGAAGCGGACATGCACCGGCTGACCGGTGCCATCGCCGAATGTCAGGACGTGGCCGGCGGCTGTCGTCACCGTCAGAGATCCCCTTGTCACGATATGCGACAGCGCGCGTTTCAGGCACCAGTCCGCAAGGCCGGACGCGATGCCAAGGCCTTTATTTTGGCGACGGTCTTCAGCTTGCAATCTGGGCATCACTTATCCTTACCCGTGTCGGCACTGAGCGAACCGTGCTTGGAACCCCAGTCATTTTGGTCTGATGTTTCGCCCGCAGCACTTGCAATCAACCAGACGCCCGTCAGGATCAACCCGCTGCCGATGACCTGCAGGCCGACGACCGGTTCGCCGAAGACGAACCAGCCGGTCGCGATGATCAAGACGTAGCTGATGCCGGAAAGAGGAAAAGCCCGGCTGAGATCAAGCTCGGAAAGCACATTCATCCAGATGAAGAAGCAGAGGATTTCGGCGGCGATGGCCGCCAGGATCCAATGCGAAGCGAGCGCTTGCCACAGCCAATCCGCTCCCGTAGCAGCATCCAACTGCCCGGCTCCATGCTTGATGAAGAATTGGTACAGCGTGTTCAGCACCGGCACAGCCAGCCAGGATAAGCGCATCGACATCATCAGTCTGCCTCATCTGTCGAAAACAGCGGAGACGCCAGCCGCAGTATCTTTTGAAGAACAGGATTACGATGGCGAAAGAACATCGCGTTGGCGGTGAGAGTGCTGCCGAGCCGCACCTTGTTCTCATAATAGGCCTGGCCGCTCTGGTAGCGGCCTATGCCGTGTTCCAGGCAATAGCGCAGATTGGTGAACCAGCTCAGGAAATAAAGATTGTAAGGCCGCCCCTCTTCGCCATCCATGCAGAAGAATTTGTCGATGGCGACGCGTCCGTCATGGACGATCAGGTTGGCCGCAAGGAGCCTGTCCTCGACGAAATAGAAGGCGCAGAAGGAACGACCTTCCATGCGCGAGAGAATTCCCTCGAAATAGCCGGCCGTCAGCTCCTCGAACTGCCATTCGCTGCGATTGCGGGTGTCGTGGTAGAGCCTCATGACCTCAGGCAGGAAATCGCCGAAATCCGTGCGGATCTCGACCCTGACCTCGCCAAAGGATTTCAACTTGCGGCGCATGTCCTTGCGCGTGCCGGAGGAGAGCCGGGCGAGATATTCGTCGATCGTCTTGAAATCGATATCGAGCCAGGCGGTCGGCAAGCCGCCGATCATGGCGTACCGGCGGGCCGAGAGCGGCCCATCCAGCGCGGGAGCAATCGGCTGCGGAATGTCCTTGAGGCCCATCAGCGCGCAGTCTTCCGTTGCCGCAAGCTGTTCGAAGAACGACAGCAACTCGGCAAACAGCACATCGCGGCGTGCCGGTGGCACATCCGGATGAAAGCCGACCGCGCCCGTTTCCGTGCAGGGCGAGCCGAGACAGGCAAGGCGCAGCGTCAGAAAACCCGGGAAGCGCTGCCGTATGCGACGCACCATCCTCCGCAGCGCGCCCTCTTCCAGCGTCGTATCCAGCGCATACGGGCAGAGGAAAGCCGGCATGGCGGCATTGACCCGTCCGTCTTCGACGACCGTGATGTAGCGCCATTCGAAGCCCGCGATGCCGGCCTCTTCGATGGCGAGCAGGCAATCATAATCTTCGACCTGATCATGGAAGCAGGCGTTCCAGGCATCGCGGCCGATGGCGCGGATGCTGAAATGCACCTCGGCGACCGGATCGCGCGCCGACGCCGGCGAATCGTTAAGCGAGAGCTGGAACATGGCTCGCCTCGAAGAAATCCGCGGTGAAATCGGCCACCTGCCGATGCTGACGGTCGACATGGATCATATGGTAGCTGTCCTTGATCCACTTCAGTTCGTGCGGACCGCCGATATGGTCGGAAATGTAGCGTGCGTGCCGGGGATTGCTGAGGTCGTCGTCCTCGGCATGCAGGATCAACGTGGGCGTCTTGATCTCCGGCAGCCTACCCCTGAGGGCCTTGCCCAGCCGATACATCTCGACGAGCCCCCTGCCGGGGAATTTCTCCAGAATGCCCTCTCCCCCCATGCTCTCGATCAGCCGGCGCATGCGCTCGTCCTTGATCCCGAGGGATGCGGTCTCGCGAAAATTGAGACGGTCGAGAAAAGGAATGCGGGAAAGCCAGCCGATCTGCGACGACAGCAGCGGATAGTAGAAGGGGACATCCCAGCCGTCATAATGAAAACAGGGCGAATAGATGGCTACGGCGCGGATCGTCTCCGGGCGCCTTTCGGCCGCCAGCATCGAAAGCTTGCCGCCGACGCAGATACCCGCTGCAAAGACCTGCTGCGTTCTCTGCGCGAGCAATTCCGACGCCTGCACGACGCTCTCCAGCCAATCCTCCCATCGCGTGCGCCGCAGGGTACCGGCATCCACGCCATGGCCGGCGAGCAGCGGCGCATAGACGCTGTAGCCCTTGCGGTGCAGATGGCGGGCGACCAGCTTCATTTCCGCCGGAGCCCCCGTCAGCCCATGAATCAATAGGACGCCTTTGTCATTCGAGCCTTCCAGAAAAAAGCTCAGTCCATCAGCCTTCATGAGAAAGCTCCGCCTGCCGGTTTTCCTTGGCCATGAAGCCAAGCGCGTGGCAGGTGCTGATGACGTGCGTGCCGGCCTTTTCCTGCTCTTCCTTGATCTGCTCGTGCAGCGTGCGCATCTTCGTCCAATGGGTCCGCGGCCGGTAATGATGCTCGGCATGGTAACCGTTGCCGAACCACAGCCAGTTGTAGAACGACTTATGGCTGCTGACGCCCCAGGCGATCGGTTCGTCCGGATCACCATGCAGATGTTCGTAATAGCCGTTGAGCGACGACAGGCAGTTGCCGAAGTAATAGAAGGGCACGAAGAAAAGCACGGCCTTCCAGTCGTAAATCAGCGCAACCGCCGCAAGGCCGAGGAAGAAGAAGAGTTCGAAACGGCCCCATTTTGCATCGAACGGCCGGTTGCGGGCGATAGCCTTGTGAATATCGCCAAGGCTGTCACGGAAGAAGCTCAGCAGCGTGTAGGACCACACATTCTCCGGCTCACCGTTGCGGCCGTGGCGATAGATCGACAAGAGGTCGATCGTATCGCCCTTTTCGTCCGGCCGGTCGCTGTTGCCGGAGTGATGGCGCATATGCACCCAATGATAATAGGTCTGCGAGAAGCCGATCGCGAGGGATTCCAGCAGGCTGAACGCATAGTTCATCCAGCGCGGCTTGAAATAGGGCGTGTGGATGAAATTATGGGATATGCTGTTGATGTTCCACGAGATCGACACGGCATAAAGGCAGCCGAGGACGGCCGAGAGCCACAATGGCCGGCTTTCGAAACCGACGATCAGATAGATGTCGAAGGCGAGATGCGCCACAGCGGCCAGAACCGGTACGGCGTCCCATCTGGTGTGCGCAAAGATTTTCATAGTCCGGTTACTCCCACACAAGCCACGCCGGCGGTCACGAGGAACACACCCGTCGCGTGGCGGAGGTTGATATTTTCTTTGAAGATCAGGGCCCCGGCGAAGACGATGACGACATAGCTCAGCGCCATCAGCGGGAAGGCGATCGACAGAGGCACATGCTCCAGCACGGCGGTCCAGGCGAACAGCTCCACCGCCCAAAAGAAGATGCCCAGCCATGTGACGGGCTTGGCCAGCGCCGAAAGCAATGCGTTCTGGCTTGCCGATTGCTTGAAGCAGACCTCGCGCGCCGTTTCCGCCAGCACGCAGAAGAGGATCAGGCCAAGCATGGGAAGAGTCAGGCTGCCGCTCATGCCATGTACTCCGCCAGGACCTCCAGCAACGCGTGGTTTGCGGCACTGTTGATGTTTCTGACCGCTTCGGCCTTTGGCCGGATATGCGGCTGATCGATAAAGATCTCGGCCCTTTTCAAAATCCTGGTTTGAAAATTGCCGCCATAGTTCGGAGCGGAGTAGTCGCCGATGACGTCGGCGCCGATGATGCGATGGCGGTTGCCGATTTCGCTGATCAGCGCCAGGAGATAGGGCAACCGCATGCGACCCTGGTCCCAGTTCGTCACGGCGTCGTCCGCAGCCAGCACGTCCTTGTCGATCGTCAGATAAACGGCTTCGGTGCGAATCCGGCTCAGCATTCGGTCGATGAAATTTTCCTCGCCGATCTCGGAAATGGATTTCCAGTGCAAGGCGCCCTTTTCCTGCCGGTAGCTGGCGCCGCTGCCGTACTCGGCCAGGACCCGGCTCGGCGGATGTTCATAGGGATAAAGTTCGAGCTTGCCTTCGCCGAGCCAGTGCAGATTGGCGCCCTTGCGTTCGGGGCTACGAAGGTCGTGGCTGCAAACGCCGATGGTGATGACCTTCTGGATATTGCGGTTGGCAAGGGCACTGTTGACCCAGGAGCCGCAGTGCATGCCCCCATTGAAAGTGACCCAATCCGGATGATTGTCGAAATGAATGAGCGTCGTCGCAATGGACTGCCGCTCCAGCGCCCCGTCAAGAAGCAGCGCCGTTATGTGATGAAAGTCGCCCGAGCCCATGAAGCAGAGCTGCGGATCCTTGCCGACTGCCGGTGTGTTCCGCACGATATTGCGGCTGAGTTCGGCGAGTGCCTTCTGCTTGCTCCAGAGACGGACCGCCGTGCCGGTTGCCTTATCGACATATTGGCACGCGCCCGCAAATTTGCAGGCGCGCACAAAATCTGGCTGCAACTCCAACGCATCATCGAGATGAAGAAGAAGGAGTTGCACCGACTTACCTCCGGGCCGCGCGCGTGAGAAGCTGATCGAGCAAGGCAATCGCCAGATCGATCTCCTCGCGGGTGATGAGCAGGTTCGGCGCGAAGGTGATGACGTTCTTGTGGTAGCCGCCGACGTCGAGCACGAGGCCGTACATCTTCGAACCGACCTGAATGTCGCCCTTCATGCCCTCGTCGCAGAGCCAGTCCATCGTCGCCTTGTCCGGCGTGTAGCTGTCGTCCTTGCAGATCTCCATCCGCAGGGCCAGGCCGAGACCGTCGACCTCGCCGACAATAGCATGGCGCTTCTGCAACTGTTTCAGCCCATCGAGGAAATAGGCGCCCTTGGCCATGATGGCCGCGCCGAAATCCTCCTCTTCCAACATCTTCATGGTTTCGAGAGCCACGGCGGTCCCCATCGGGTTGCTGGCGAAGGTGGAATGTGTCGAGCCGGGCGGGAAGATCTCCGGGTTGATCATCTCTTCCCTTGCCCAGACGCCTGAAAGCGGGTTGAGCCCGTTGGTGATCGCCTTGCCGAAGACGAGAGCATCGGGCGACACGCCGAAATGCTCGATCGACCAGAGCTTGCCGGTGCGGTAGACGCCCATCTGGATTTCGTCGACGACGAGCAGGATGCCGTGATCGTCCAGCACCTTCTTCAATTCGACGAAGAAGTTCATAGGCGGAATGACGTAGCCGCCGGTGCCCTGGATCGGCTCGATGTAGAAGGCGGCATATTCGGACTTGCCGGCCTTCGGATCCCAGACACCGTTATATTCGCTCTCGAACAGGCGGGCGAATTTCTGGACACAGTGATGCCCATATTCTTCCTTCGACATGCCCTTCGGGCCGCGGAAATGATAGGGGAATTCAACAAACTGCGCGCGATCGCCGAAATGGCCGTAGCGGCGGCGGTAGCGGTAGCTGGAGGTGATGGCCGAAGCGCCGAGGGTGCGGCCGTGATAACCGCCTTCGAAGGCGAACATCAGGCTCTTGCCGCCGGTGTAGTTGCGCACCAGCTTCAGCGAATCCTCGACGGCCTGCGAGCCGCCGACGTTGAAATGGACGCGGCCCTTGTGGCCGAACTTGCTCTCGGCGTCCTGGGCGATCATCGCCGCAAGCTCCACCTTTTCCCGGTGCAGATATTGCGAGGCGACCTGCGGCAGCCGGTCGAGCTGACGGTGTGCGGCGGCGTTCAGGCGTTCGTTGCGGTAGCCGAAATTGACGGCGGAATACCACATCTGCAGGTCGAGGAATGGCGTCCCGGCCTTGTCGTAGACGTAAGAGCCTTCGCACTCTTCGAAGAATTTCGGCTTTGCCGTGTAGTGGACCGTGTCGCCATGGGAGCAATAGGTCTCCTCAAGGACACGCAACTCCGCCTCAGATTTGACGTGCGACTCCATCTCGCCACTGAAGGCTTCGACTACATTGGTTTTCATTAAATGCCTCTTGATCTAGTTCATGCGATCTTGGATTGCAGCAGCGCGCGGGGTCCCCGGGCGACACTGGGAAGAATGGCTTTCATCTTTGGAAGCAGGTCGACGAAGCTTTCGAAGCCGACATAGGGAATGCCCTGGTCCTCGCAATAATCGGCGAGCTTGGCTTTTGCGAAGACAAGGTCGACCTTATCGGAAACACAGAAATCGCTTCGCCCATCGCCGATGTAGATCTGCAGTTCGGCGCCTTTGACAACCCGGCATTTGCAGACGCCTGAACCGGACATGCATCCGGCTGCCGCAAGCGACGGAGAAAGAGAATACAATTCTCGGCCATGAGCGAAGCGATAGGTAAGGACGTTGGCGATTATCCGCAGGTCGTCGATGCCGTGACGCGCCAGGATGTGGCGAATGAAATAGTCGACACCGTCGCTGACGATCGTCACCGGCAAATCACTGCGGTTGCAGTATGAGAGAAAGTCCTCAAAGCCGGGATCTATGGACACCTCGTCCAGGAGGGCGTTGAGATCTTTCCGGCTTGCCTGCACGAGGGCGATCTGCCGGCGCATGCACTCGGCCGACCCGATCAGCCCGCGTTTCCACTGCTGTTCTATATCTTCCCATTCGGAACCGGCGAAACGGGATAACACCATATCCGTCGCGTCTTCGATGGATATGGTTCCATCAAAATCGCAAAACACCTGCATGAAAATATCCCTTCGCCTTATCCTGAAGTTGCGTTTAACAACGACGGATGAGCCAGGCATGAGGGCAGGATGATGCGAAAATGAAAAATGGAACGGCTCAAGACGCCGTGAAAGCTGAACCCGTACAGCGACAAGCGCCTCGCGCTCAGATGAATGTGCAAGGGTTGTTCTATTGGTTTTTCGGCAGTCGCAAATCGACCCGCAGGCCCGTGCCCCAACGCGGCGTCAATAGCTGGATTGACGCGGCAAGCCTGTCAGCCGTATCGGCGACGATCGCCAGACCGAGGCCGGCGCCTTCGGTGTGCAGCGTATTGAGCCGATAGAACCGCTGGAAAACCGCCGCACGCTCATCGGGCGGAATGCCCGGGCCGCTGTCGCTGATCGATACCCGCCAAAGCGCGCTTTCGGAGGAGATCACAACTTCGATCCTGCCGGTCACGGGCGTGTATTTAATGGCATTGTCCAACAGGTTGCCGATCATCATGCGCAGCAGGGATTCATCCGTCTTGACCTGCGCCGTCTCGTCACCCTCCAGCAGGACATCGAGCTGCCGGCTGGTGATGATATTGCCGAATTCCGCCAGGACCGACGCCACCAAATGATAGAGCGTGACGGGCGTCGGATTGAGGGGGTGATGGCTTACCCGGGCAAGCCGCAGCAATTGCTCGATCAGATGTATGGCCCGATTGTTGCTGGCCACGAGATCGGCGATAATCGTCTGCCTTTCGTGCTCGCTGTCGGTGTTGCCCAGCATCTGCAGCAACAGCTTCACGCTGGCCTGCGGGGTCCGCAATTGATGCGCCGCAAGATCCGAAAAGCGTCGCTCGAGCGTCAATGAATGTCCAAGTTTTTCGAGAAGCTGGTTGATCGAGCGGCCGAGCGGCAACAGGTCCCGCGGCAGATCTTGAACAGGGATGGCGGAGAGATCGTCGGGTGAACGCGTGCGGATCTGGCGTACCAGCCCATGGATCGTGCGCAAGCCGCTATTAATGCCGAGCCAGATGAGAAAGCCGATGACCGGCACGAGGACAAGCAGCGGAAAAAAGAGATTGAGCAGGATGTTGGAGACAAGCGTTTCCCGCAGGGCGATCTTCTCGCCGATCTCCATGACGATGGTCGTATTCGGTATCGGCAGCGAATAGACCCGCCAATTCTCTCCCTTATAGGTGATCGTGGTGAAGCCGACCTTCTGCTGCGGCACGTCGGACAGGAAGGCCGTGCTGCTATAGAAGCGGATATGGCCGTCTACCCAGGCGCGAAACATGTGAGCGTCGGCATAATCGTCGGCGTCCTCGTTGAAGGATAGCTGATTGTCCATCGCGAAGTCGATATCGTCGATCTGCTTGGCAGAGCGATCCGGCGATCTTTCCAGAGGGCGACGCAGCAAGCTCCAGATAACGTTGGCATCGTCGATGAGCTGGGCATCGTAGATATTGTTGATCTCGCGCGTCGCGCTGTTGAATGCGAAGGCGCCGATCACCACGATGGTCACCGCCACGACCGGTGCGATCCTGAAGAAGAGTTTGCGGGTTAGTGTGGAGGTGCTCATCGCTCGATCATATAGCCAACGCCACGGATCGATTTGATGAAATCGGTGCCCAGCTTCTTGCGCAGATTGTAGATCGTCACCTCGATGGCGTTGCTTTCGACGGTGTTCTCGGCATCGTAGAGCGCATACTCGATATCGTTCTTGGTCACGTATCGGCCGCTGCGCTCCATCAGCAGCTTCAGCAGATGGAATTCCTTGGCGGTGGTATGAACCTGTGCACTGCCCTTGCGGGCGACCATCGCCGATGGGTCCACCTCGACATCCCCGCATCGAATGAGGCTTTCCGTCCGCCCATCGCGGCGCCGGATCAGAGCGCGCAGGCGGGCAAGCAGCTCGTCGAGATCGAACGGCTTGACGAGGTAATCGTCGGCGCCCTCATCGAGCCCTTCGACTTTCTGCCGTACCGCATCGAGCGCTGTCAACAGCAGAACCGGCACGGCGTTGCCCCGCTGCCGAATGCCTCTCAGCACCTCCATGCCATTGAGCTGTGGCAGGTTGATATCGAGAATGACAGCCGCGAAATGCGAATGCTGCGCGGCTTCGAGACCGGACGCGCCGTCGCGCATCCAATCGACGCCGTAAGCATGTTTCTCCAAAGCCTTCTTGAGGGATGATCCAAGGATATTGTCGTCTTCAACAAGCAGAACACGCACGGTCGATCTCATCTCCAAGAGGGATTGTAGAGCCGATGTGAACCGCAATTGAAGCGGCCTTGTGGCAGAGCTATAATGTGATGCTTCAGTTCAGCAAGACCTGCAAGAGCGTATTCGAGCTGCTTTACAGTGCCCGATTGTCTTTCCGATCTCTCCCCCGGCCTTCGATCATATCCCAAGACGTTTGGTTTACATATTTTATCCGTATACTGCGTACGGAGCTGAGGGATGCAGAGACATGAAAACGCTCGCTCTTGTCGTTCCATCGTTTATTTCGATTAGCCTCACTCTGTCCTTCACTGCATTGGCGGCAAACACCGCAACCAAAGGAAACAGCGATTCAACGCCATGCGCTGCCATGGTGGACAATATCAATGATGGGCTGAAGGCATCGGCGATCAGCGCCGCCGAAAGGAAGCGGGCACGCGAGCTGGTGGCCGAAGGTCTCAAGCGCTGCAAGGTCGATGACTATTCCGGCGCCGACAGCTATTTCATCGACGCTCTGAAGATGCTGCACAAATAATGCATCCGGCATCCCCGCCGGCCGGATCACCATCGCCGGGGTTCTGAGCAGAGACGCTGCCGATCATCCGGACGCCAATCTCCGCATCGACGCCGCAAGCACGTCGAAAATGCGAGCATCCGTCGATTGCGCGATATTGAAGCGCAGGAAATTGCTCGCCGTATCCCCCTGGCTGAAGGCATTGCCCGGCGCCAGAATGATGCCCTCGGCAAGGCAGTCACGCGCGACGTCGGCCGCATCAAGACCCTCGGGTAATCGGCACCAAAGAAACATGCCGGCCTGCGGCCTCAGCCAGGGCATGATGCCGATTGCTTCCAAGCGAACGATGGTTTCGCTCATGGTCTTGGCAAGCCGAGCCCGCAGCGCCTCGATATGCTTGCGATAGCTTCCGTCCTTCAGCGCCGAGAATAACAGCTCGGCCCCCAGTTGGCCGCCGCTGAAGTTGGTGGCGATCTTCAGATCGACAAGGCCGTCGATCCAGTCCCGCCGCGCAGCGATGAAGCCGCAGCGGACTGAGGCCGACAGCGTCTTTGAAAAGCTGCCGATATGGATCACCCGATCGACCCCGTCATAGGCGGCAAGGCGTGGCGCCGGCACATGCTCGAAATCGGCAAAAATATCGTCTTCGATGATGATCAGGTTGGAAGCGTCAGCCAGTTTCAACAGGCGATGCGCCGTCACCGGCGACAATACGGCACCGGTCGGATTGTGGACGCCAGAATTGGTGACGTAGAGGCGCGGCTTATGTCTTTCGAGCGCCTCTGCGAACAGCTCGATGTCCGGCCCTGTCGGCGTGAAGGGCACGCCGACGATATTGGCCCGGTGCGCCCGCAAAAGAGCATGGAAATTGAAATAGCAGGGATCGTCGACCAGCACGGTATCGCCGGGTTCGAGCAGGAAGCGGCAGAGAAGATCGATCGCCTGCGTGCCGGATTCCATAAGCATGATCTGGTCGGGCGATGCAGCGATCCCGTGTTCGCCCATGCGTCGCGCCAGAAGCTGCCGCAACGGCGGCAGACCGAGCGGCGTTCCGTAATTGGTGAGAACGCCGCCTCCGCCGGTCCGCGCCAGGCTTCGCATCGCTCGACGCAGCGCCGCCTCCGGCATCCACGAGGGCGGAAGCCAGCCGCAACCGGGCTTCAGAACAGCGTCATCCACCTCCAGCGATTGCCGCGAAATCCAGAGCGGATCGACATCTCGTTCGCGCCGGGGAGCGATCTCCGACAGGGAAAGCGGCGCGAGCGGCCCGCAGACGTAAAAGCCGGAACCGGGCCGCGAGCGGATGACGCCCTCGGCCGCCAGCCGCTCATAGGCTTCGACCACGGTGGAAACGGACACCTGCATCGTTTTGGCAAAGCTGCGCACCGAGGGAAGCCGCGCACCCGGCGCCAGGCTGCGCGCGGCGATACGATCCGCAATTGCCGTCATCACACCCTCGATACGCGTGCCGCTGGCTGCTTTCATGACGATGGCATCGTTCATCCGTACTGCACCCCATACCATAACAGTTTGCATAAATTGTACTGTACCGTCTCTGGAATGACCAGCCGACTTCGCCGATACCGGGCAGCAAATTTGGAGCATCGGCATGGACAAGACGACAAGCGGCTGGATCTACGGAATGACGGGCGTGCTGATCTTCAGCGGCTCATTGCCGGCGACGCGGGTCGCGGTCATGGATTTCGACCCCGTCTTCCTGACTGTCGCCCGCGCCGCGATCGCCGGCATGCTGGCGCTGTGCCTGCTGCTCGCTTTTCGGGAAAAGCGGCCAGTCCGCAGCGATATCATCCCCCTCACCATCGTCGCATTGGGCTGCGTCGTCGGCTTTCCGCTACTGACAGCGCTGGCGCTTAAGCATGTCACGTCGGCGCATTCGATCGTCTTCATCGGATTGCTGCCGCTGGCGACGGCCATATTCGGCGTGTTGCGCGGTGGCGAGCGGCCCCGACCGGCCTTCTGGCTATTTTCCGCCATCGGCAGCGCCATTGTTTCCGGCTATGCGCTTGCCCAGGGCATCTCCGCATCGCCGGTCGGCGATTTGCTGATGCTGGCGGCAATCCTCGTTTGCGGGCTCGGCTATGCCGAGGGCGCGGTGCTGTCGCGCCGGCTGGGCGGTTGGCAGGTCATTTCGTGGGCGCTGGTGCTGTCGCTGCCGGTCATGATCGCACTTTGCCTGTTGACCATGCCGCAGACGATCGGCGGTATCGGCGAGCCGGCCTGGATCGGCCTGGTCTATGTCTCTCTCTTCAGCATGCTGATCGGTTTCATCTTCTGGTATCGAGGACTGGCACAGGGCGGCATTGCTGCCGTCGGGCAATTGCAGTTGCTGCAGCCCTTCTTCGGCTTGGCGCTCGCCGCCACGCTGCTGAAGGAAAGCGTCAGTTGGTCGATGCTTGCAGTCACCCTTGGCGTTGTCGCCTGCGTCGTCGGCGCAAAGAAATTCGCACGATAGCGCCTCTTGAAGACGCCGAACTCGCTCTTGCCCTCCTAAACCGATCGGTCTACCATAGTCATATCGGTCTAAAAGGAGCAAGTCATGGCCACCCCACTCGTGCCGCCGTTCACCCGCGAAACCGCCATCGCCAAGGTCCGCCTCGCCGAAGACGGCTGGAACAGCCGCGATCCCGAACGTGTCTCGAAGGTCTATACCGAAGACAGCCAGTGGCGGAACCGCGCCGAATTTCCACGCGGCCGCAAAGAAATCGTCGAATTCCTCACCCGCAAATGGGCCAAGGAGTTGGACTATCGGCTGATCAAGGAACTATGGGCTTTCGATGGCAATCGCATCGCCGTGCGTTTCGCCTATGAGTGGCACGACGACAGCGGCCACTGGTTTCGCTCCTATGGCAACGAGAATTGGGAGTTCGACGCTGACGGCCTGATGCAGCGCCGCTTCGCCTCTATCAACGACATGCCGATCAAGGAAGAGGACCGGAAATTCCATTGGCCGCTCGGCCGCCGTCCGGACGATCATCCAGGGCTCTCCGACCTCGGACTCTAAGACGAAGACGATGACGCGCACCATCTTCGAAAAATCGGACGCCATAACCCTCGTCGCCGAGGTCTTTCGCGAGCTCGGCTATGAAGGCGCGTCGATGAGCGAGATCACGGTGCGCACCAAACTGTCGAAAGGCAGCCTCTATCATTTCTTCCCCGGCGGAAAGGAGGAGATGGCGGCGGAGATCATGGCCAATATCGACGCCTGGTTCGTCAACGAGATGTTCAAGCCGCTCGAAGAAGACGAACCACATGCCGCCATTGCCCGCATGTGGGAGACGACAGACACTTATTTCCGCTCGGGCCACCGCATCTGTCTCATCGGCGCCTTCGCGCTCGACGAAACACGCGACCGTTTTGCAGGCGTGATCCGGGGCTATTTCCACCGATGGATCAAGGCGCTTGCCGGCGCTTTGACGAGAGCGGGCATCAAGATAGGGGAAGCAAATCCGCTCGCCGAAGAAGCGGTTGTCGGTATCCAGGGGGCGCTGACGCTCGCGAGAGCGCTCGGGGATGATGGAATTTTTGGGCGGACGCTTGAAAGGCTGAAGGAGCGGGTCGAAGCCAGGTTGACTTGAGCCATGCGCGCGAGGCGCTTGTCGCCGCTGCAGATGGCGGCACAGGCGACTGCCCTCTGGTCACTGGTGCATAGCTTCGCTATGCTGCTGCTAGAGGGACGCTTGAACGGCATGATCAGATCGCTTCCCGGCGACGAGACAGCGGATAGTTTGCTGGACGCGGTGCTCGCGGCCATCCGCGTCGTCGATGATTGAGCTTTTTGGAGGCGACCGCCTACTGATAGGCGGGCGTCTCCATTTTAAACAATCGTCCACAAAAGCGTGGCAGCATCAATCATCTTTGATTTGCAACTGTCGGAGCTCTTATGCTCAGCAGACGGGGGGCGCCGAGGAAAATGGATCAGACTATGCTGCAACAGACCAACGAAACCGACGATGCACTGATCGATCGCCTGCAACGTTCGGCCTTCGACTATTTCATGCTCTACACCAATCCGCAAAACGGGCTGGTGGCGGATACGTCGATCAAGACGAGCCACTGCAGCATCGCCGCCGTCGGCTTCGCGCTGTCGAGCTATCCCGTCGCCGTCGAACGCGGCTGGATCAGCCGCGCGGAGGCGGCAGAGCGCGTGTTGACCGCACTCAACTTTTTTGCCGAAAGCCAGCAGGGCGAAGAGCGAGGCGCCACCGGCCATCGCGGCTTCTACTATCATTTCCTCTATATGGCGACCGGCAAGCGTGCATGGAACAGCGAGCTCTCGACCATCGACACCGGTCTTTTCCTACTTGGCGTATTGACGGCCGCCGCCTATTTCAATGGTCCCGACCAGGACGAAGAGGACATCCGTACCTTGGCGGAGTTTCTCTATGAGCGCTGCGATTGGCACTGGGCACTGAACAAGGGCAAGACGATCAGCATGGGCTGGAAGCCGAGCAGCGGTTTCCTGCGCTGGCGCTATCAGGGCTATGACGAGGCGATCTTCCTTTACGTGCTGGCACTCGCTTCGCCATCCCACCCGGTGCCGTCGCCGAGCTACGACGCCTTCGCCTCGACTTATACCTGGATGATGTTCAAGGACACGCCCTATCTCTATGCCGGGCCACTGTTCATCCATCTCTTCTCGCATGCCTGGATCGATTTTCGCGGCATCGCTGACCGGCATGTAGCCGATAAGGAGACGGATTATTTCCGCAATACCCAGACGGCCATCGCCGTTCAGCGCGATTACACCGACCGCAATCCCGGCCACTTCATCGGCTATGCCAAGGACATCTGGGGCCTCTCGGCCTGCGACGGCCCGAATCCGACCGGCACCAAGCACAGCCGGCGTTACAGCCCGAAAGTTCTCGGCTATGCCGCCCGCGGCGCGCCGCTCGGTCCCGACGACGGTACGATCGCGCCCTGGGGGCCGCTGTCCTGCCTGCCCTTTGATCGTCAGGCTGCGCTCGACGGCACCAAGGCCCTGCTTGCCACTTATCCGAACCTGCTGCTGGACGGCCGCTTTCCCGGCGGCTTCAATCCGAGCGTCAGAGGCCCCGGCCCGGAAGGCTGGGTCGACGACCGTTCGGTGGCCATCGACCAGGGCCTGCTCGTCATGATGATCGAAAACGAACGCACCGGGCTGATTTGGAACCTGATGCGGCAATCGCCGATCCTGCGCCGCGGCTTGGAACGCGCCGGCTTCACCGGCGGCTGGCTGGACGAAAAGCAGGCGGCGCCGGCGATCGCCTGATCCATCTCAAAGTTGCGCGATTGCGGCGACCACATCGTCCTCAACCAGAATCCCGTTGACCATTGCCGCGCGTCGCGCCGTCCGCCCGCGTCGACCCGGCAGGCGGGCATTGGGATCTTGGGTGATCTCGCTTGCCAGCAATGCCAGCCGCTGCGCCGTATCGACAGCGCTCGTCGCCGCGGGATTGATCGCGATGATCATATGGCCGAGCGCCGGAGGCGCGCCCTGATCATCGAAAAGCGAAGAGGACTCGAAGGCGTAATTGGCGCCGGTCAAGCCAGCCGCCAGTATTTCGACCATGAGGGCGAGCGCCGCTCCTTTCGAATCGCCAGCGGGGATCATCGTGCCGGCCAAGGCTTCTTCGGCATTGGTTGTCGGATTGCCGCTGCGGTCGAAGGCCCAGTCGGGCGGGATCGGCACCCCTTTCTGCCGGGCAGCCATCACCTTGCCCCGCGCCACTTTCGATAGCGCCAGATCGATCACGATCGGTTCGTCATCGGGAAGCGGTGCGGCGAAGGCGATCGGGTTGGTGCCGAAGACAGGCCTTTTGCCGCCCCAGGGCGCCATGGCAGCCGGCGCATTGGCGACCATCAGTGCTACCAGCCCCTGATCGGCAAAGCGCTCCACCGTCAGACCCATGACGCCGGCATGATGCGAACGGCAGATGGCTGCGAGCGCGATCCCCTGTTCGCGGGCAATAACGGAAAGCTCGGCAACGGCAAGATCGAGCGCCGGATAGGCATAGCCGTTGCCGGCATCGATGCGCAGCACGGCAGGATAGGGCCGAACGAGCTGTGGCTTGGCAAAGCCGTCGGTCTTACCGATCTTCGCCTGCCCCGCATAGGCGGGTACGCGCCGCAGGCCATGGCCACTCTGCCCAGCCGCCTCGGCCGAGACGAGGGCGACGGCCACCGAACGGGCATTTTCCGGACTGACCCGATTTCGCCGCAGCGCCTCCGCAACCAGCGTTTGAGCCTCGGCGAGCGACAGATGCATGGTGAACGACCTTGGAACGATGAAGGAGGGCAAAGGCGATCCTACGCCCGCCCTCCTCATCACAACGCAACGATTGCCACGTTCGCCTTACTCGACGTCGAATTTGACGCCCTGCGCCAACGGCAATGTCCTGCCGTAGTTGATGGTGTTGGTCGCCCGGCGCATATAGGCCTTCCAGGCGTCAGATCCGGACTCGCGGCCGCCGCCGGTCTCTTTCTCGCCGCCGAAGGCACCGCCGATTTCCGCGCCGGAAGGGCCGAGATTGACATTGGCGATGCCGCAATCCGAGCCGCGCGCCGAAACGAAGGCTTCCGCCTCGCGCATGTCGTTGGTGAAGATCGACGACGACAGGCCCTGCGGCACGGCGTTGTGCAGCGCCAATACCGCGTCGAAATCGCTGTACTTCATCACATAGAGGATCGGCGCGAAGGTTTCGTGCTCGACCGGACCGGTCTGCGCAGGCATCTCCACGAGAGCCGGACGAACGTAGAAGGCATCGGCCGTGCCGTTTTCGACGCGTTCGCCACCGGTCACCTTGCCGCCGGCCGACTGCGCCTGACCGAGGGCTGCCTGCATCTTCTCGAAGGCCTGTTTGTCGATCAGCGGGCCGACGAGAGTCCCCGTTTCCAGCGGATTGCCGATGGTGACCGAGCCGTAGGCCTTCTGCAGACGCGGCACGAGCTGATCGTAGACGCTTTCATGCACGAAGAGGCGTCGCAGCGTCGTACAGCGCTGGCCGGCAGTGCCCATGGCGGAAAAGGCGACGCCGCGCAGCGTCAGGTCGAGATCGGCCGTCGGGCAGACGATCGCGGCATTGTTGCCGCCGAGTTCGAGGATGGCGCGGGCGAAGCGGTTGGCAAGACGCGGGCCGACGGCGCGGCCCATGGCCGTCGAGCCGGTCGCCGAAACCAGCGGAATCTTGGGGTGATCGACCAGCACCTCGCCGACGTCGCGACCGCCGATGATCAGTGTGGAGAGATTGGCCGGCGCCTCACCGCCCTCGGCGACATAGCGCTTCAGCGCCTTTTCGAACAGCGCCTGTACCGCAAGCGCCGTTAACGGTGTCTTTTCCGATGGTTTCCAGACCGTGGAGTTGCCGCAGACGATGGCGAGCGCCGCGTTCCACGACCAGACGGCAACGGGGAAGTTGAAGGCGGAAATGATGCCGATCGGCCCCAGCGGATGCCAGCTTTCCATCATCCGGTGCTCTGAACGCTCGGTGGCAATGGTTAGGCCATAGAGCTGGCGCGACAGGCCGACGGCGAAATCGCAGATATCGATCATCTCCTGCACTTCGCCGAGGCCTTCGGAGGTAATCTTGCCGACTTCGATGGAAACGAGCCGACCAAGCGCCGCCTTGCCGGCACGCAACTCTTCGCCGAGCAGACGGACCAGCTGGCCGCGCTTCGGCGCCGGCACGGCGCGCCAGGACAGAAATGCCTCATGCGCCCCGTCAATCGCAGCCTTTGCTTCGGCAGCCGAATGCTCCCTGAGCCGGCCGATTTCAGCGCCGGTCACGGGTGAGGTAACGGCAAGTGTTCCGCCCGTATAGCGATCGGCGGCAACGCCGAGTTCGGTCAGGATGGCCTTGGTCTCGGCGGCGAGATCGAGTGTAGCGGTCATGTCGTCTTCCTCTTCTTGTTATGAAGGTCCAGCTCCCGTCCCCAGGGCATCACTCGCACGCGGACCGGAGCGACCTTCGTGCGTTCAATCGATCACGCGGCGCTTCAGCGCCTCGCGCCAACAAAATGCGCGGCCTGGGCGCCGGCTTCGTACCACATTTCCTTTAGCGCCCGAAAGCCAGGCTCGCTGGGATCGGTCAGCGGCAGCGGCAAGTCGGCTTCGAAGACCCGGCCAAGAATATGGTCGGACAATATCTTCCCGAACACCGTGCCCGGCGCGATGCCGCGCCCATTATAGCCGGAAAAGCCGACGACATTCGGGGCAAATCGGTGGAAGCGCGGCAAGGCATTATCGGTCATGCCGATCTTGCCGTACCACTCGCTTTCAAAGGCGATGTCTCCGAGTTGCGGAAACAGCTTCCTTAGGGAACGGCGTGCCCAGTTTTTGTGGATGGCGAGCCCGGTATTGCGCAACGCCCCGACACTGCCGAAAACAAGACGACCGGCTTGGTCCATGCGAAAGGACGACAGGATATCTTTCGTATCCCACGCTCCCTCCCGGCCCGGCAGGACCGATTTGCGCAGATGATCGCCGAGCGGCACGGTGGCGAAATTGAAATAGGGCAGATGCACCTGCTCATTGCGCACCTGCTCCCAATGGCCGGTGCTGTAGGCATCGGTCGCGACGATGATCCAATCCGCACTGACGTTGCCGCCGGCGGTCCTGACAATCCACCGCCCGCCGTTCTTCTCCGTCGCCGTCACGCGGCTGCCGGTATGGATGACAACGCCGGCCTTGGACCCCGCATGCGCCAGGCCGCGGACATAGGCCAGCGGCTGCAACGTGCCGGCGCGCATATCGAGCAGTGCTCCCGCGTAAGCAGAACTTCCCACCCGCCGCGCCGTCTCGTCGGCATCGAGGACGATGACCGGGGCACCGCGCTTGCCCCATTGACGGGCGCGCTCCTCGATCTCCTTCAGCCCCTCGGGCCCGACGGCGCAATGCAAAGTGCCGTTGCGCTCCAGCTCGCAGGCGATTCTATGTTTCTCGATCAGCGCCATCACCAGCTTCGGCGCTTCGCCCAGAAGCTCCAGCAGCCTTTCGCCATAGACCGGGCCGAGCACGCCGGGCAGGTCTTCGGGCATGACCCACATGCCGGCATTGATCAGGCCGACATTGCGCCCTGCACCGCCAAAGCCGATTTCATTGGCCTCCAGCAGCACGACCTTGATTCCAGCTTCCGCCAGATGTAGTGCCGAGGAGAGCCCCGTATAGCCGCCGCCGACCACCACCACATCGGCCAAAACATCGCCGTCAAGCGGCCTGGTCAAAGGCGGCGGCGGAGCGGTCTTCTCCCAAAGTCCGTGAGAGCGAGGGTCATTCAGCATCGAGTCGATCCGGTTGCCTAAGAGAATCCGGCCAATCTAGCGCCACCTCCCGACTTGCGGAAGCGGCAACAACGACATCCGGTGGATAGAGAAAAACTTGCATGGCCATGCCGCTTTCGACCATTATAGAGCAAAGCGCCGGCCGCCATCGCGGCCGCGACAGAGTCAAGACAGCCGCCATCGCGGTCGCGACAGAACCAGGACAATCTCATGAAGCCCATTTTCGTTCAGCTCCAATGCGCCCCCGGCAAGACCTACGAGGTTGCCGACGCGATCTATCAGACGGAGCTGGTTTCGGAACTCTATTCCACCAGCGGCGACTACGACCTGCTGCTGAAGGTCTACATCAAGGACGAGCATGACATCGGCAAGTTCATCAACGACAACATCGCCAATATCCCTGGTATCGTCCGCTCGCTGACGACATTGACGTTCCGAGCGTTTTGAGAACAGGCCTCGCCTCAGAGACAGCGCTTTCCGAGATGCCCCTCACCTAACCCTCTCCCCGCATGCGGGGAGAGGGAGTTCATTGAGTTTCGCGTCCGAGGTGCGGTAGCGCGGCAAATGCCGAAGCAGTCCCCTCGGCCCGCCTGCGGGGAGGGGGCTAGGGTGAGAGCCCAGCCTTCCCTAACGGAACGCCGCGATATTAACCCTCTTGCTTGAAACGCCGAGGCCTCTCATCCGTAATTAAGCTCTTTTTAACCAGCAAGATGATGTGCTTTGCGCTGATCAAGAGACGGCGCCTTCGCGCGCCTGATCGCCGCGGCTTTGTGCGGCTCAAGGATCGAGGGCGGGTCAATGACATCGGCTATTTCGGATATTCAGGCGCAGAATTCCGCGGGACCGCTGATCGTGCATGTCGTGCGCCAGTTCCTGCCCAACAAGGGCGGGCTGGAAGATGTGGTCGCAAATCTCTGCCGGCAGTTGATCGGCCGCGGCTATCGTGTCCGGGTCGTCACCTGTAACAGTCTGTTCTCCGATCCCACACGCGAACTGGCACCGGCCGAAATGATCGACGATATCGAGATCGTCCGCATTCCCTGGTCAGGCTCCAGCCGTTATCCACTGGCGCCGCAGGTATTCCAGCATATCGCCGACGCCGACCTCATCCACGTCCACGCCGTCGATTTCTTCTTCGACGCGCTTGCCTGGGGCAAGCTGTTCCATGGCCGTCCGATGGTTGCCACCACCCATGGCGGCTTCTTCCATACGCCGAAATATGCCGCCATCAAGAAGCTCTGGTTCAACACCGCAACCCGGCTTTTCGCCCTCGCCTATGCCGAGCTCATTTGCTGCAGCCTGTCGGACGAACGTCTATTTTCAAGCATCGCCGGGCACCGCACCCGCCTGATCGAAAACGGCGCCGATGTCGGCAAATTCGCCAATTGCGCCGCGCTCGAAGCCCGCCGCCGCGTCGTCACCATCGGCCGCTTCTCCGTCAACAAACGGCTCGACCGCATGCTTGATGTCATGAAGGTGCTCGCGGCCCGCAATGTGGATTGGCATCTCGACATTATCGGCGCCGTCTCCGATCTCGACCAGCAGACGCTGGAAAAGGAAATCGCCGCCCGCGATCTTAGCCGCCATGTGTCGCTGCATGTGTCGATCGACAATTGCGCCATCCGCAACATCATCGCCCGCGCCTCGCTTTTCGCCTCGGCCTCCGAATATGAGGGTTTCGGCCTGGTGGCGATCGAGGCGATGAGCGCCGGCCTGCTGCCGGTGCTGCACACGAACGACGCCTACAAGGCGCTGGCCGAAACCCATCCGACGCTGATGCTGTCCGATTTCTCCAATCCGGAAACCGCTGCCGATGCCCTAGCCGCCGCTTTCGCGCGCTTGGGGGCCGAGGGCCTCGGCCTCAGGGAAGAACTCATTCATGATGCCCGCGCCTATGCGTGGGACGAGGTCGCGCAGCGCTATGTCGATGTTTATGCCGAAGCCATGACGCCGAGAGGTAGACGGCGTCAACCCCTGTCCCAACGCGGCCAGGTCGCATAACCTTCCAGAATACCCATCAGCCAGGCGCGCTTGTAGCGGGCCGTATCGGCCCTGAACCGCAGCAGCGCCGCCAGCCAGCCGGCGACAGGCCGGCATAGCCGATAGCAGACATAGGCCAGCGGAAAGCGCTGCTTGCGCATCAGGGCGCCGAAGCCACGGCCATATTTGCGCGCCCGCTCGACCTGCCGTGGGCCGTATTCGCTGGTGACCTGATCGTGATGAACGATCAATTCGGGAAAGAACATCAGCCGCTTGCCCGCAGCAAGGGCGCGCAACAGAAAATCCGCTTCCTCGCCGCTCTGGAACGGCGAATCCGAGCCGACCCCGAGATTCTCGTCGAAGCCGCCGATTTCAGGCAGCGCTGAACGGCGCACGAAGATGCTATTGGAATTGCCGCACTTCAGATAGTTCCAGCGCGTTACCGCAAGCGAGGTTTCGCCCGTCGGACTGACGGAGGCTGAGCCGCCGGCATCCAGCGTACGGCCAGTGACGATGGCAAGCTCGGGATGCTCGACGAATAGCCGCGCCGCCGTCTCCAGCGTATCGGGCTCATACCAGCAATCATCGTCGGGAAAGCAGACATAGTCGCCTTTTGCCGCCACCATTCCATTGTTGCGGGCCCGCGAAAGACCCTTGGCCGAGCGGACACGGCGGATCACGAAGAAGGGCGAGAAGCTTCCGATCAGCTCCAACAGCCGATCATCCGGGTTCTGGTCGACAAGGATCACCTCGAAATCCCTGTAACGCTGGTTCATCAGCGACAGAAACAGCCTTTCCAATTGGTCGAAGCGGTCGATCGTACAGACGACGAGGCTGAACAAGGAAGACCCTCCGGACAAACGGCAAGCCAGCCAACATCGGGATATCGCATATTAGCTGAAGTAAAAATGAAAGTTACATTAGGAATAGACGGTAAATATTAAGGCATATGAAATACAGCAGACGCTATTCCATGAAGAGCCGGACATTTGCGGCCACTTTCTGCGACCTGGGGAAACGGTAATCTTCATGACGAAGAGCATCATGGCGAATTCGGCGTTGAACGCAGCGGCGGGTCTAACCCTGCTCGCGACCGGTTTTGCCTGTTCGATTATCGCCGCACGCCTGCTTGGCCCGGAGGCCAACGGCATTATCGCCTTTTCGCTCTGGCTGACGACGACCGGCGCACTCGTCGCCGAACTCGGCACCGGCATTACGCTGCTGCGCATCCTGCCACAACTGAAGGTCCAAGGGTATTCGGCGGAGGAGCGGCGCGGCTTTGCGGCCTATCTCCTGCATCCGACGATCCTTTCGACGCTGATCCTGCTTGCCGGTTATGCCGCCTATTATTGGGAAGCGGAACGGATGCATTGGGCAAACGATGCGTCGTCCATCATCGTCATCACCGGCGCGTTTTTCGTCCTTCAGTCGCTCGGCGCATACAGCAAGAACTATCTGGTCGGCGAGCAACAGCTCGGCGCTTTCTTCCGCCTGACCCTGACAAGCTCGGTTCTGCAGCTCGCCACAGTACTTCTCGGCGCCGTCTTCTTTGGCGTCACCGGCGCTCTTGCAGGCTATGCCATCGGCCAGCTCCCGATGTTCGTCTCGAGCCTGCGGATCGCAGTTGCCAGACGGAACAGTTGCGGCGTCGGCCTTGGCTATCTCGTCAGTTCCTCGCTCATTCTCTCGGTCGAATTCATCAACAGCTCGATCTTTCTGAACCGCATCGAGCTGGTCTTCCTGCAGCACTACTGGGGCATCGAAGCCGTCGGCTTCTATGCCGTCGGCCTGTCGCTTGCCAATCTGGCGCTGCAACTTCCGGTGCAGTTGAGCGGCAGCCTGCTGCCCTATTACTCCGAGCAGATGCATTCGCAGGCGTCTGGCAAGCTGCCGGTCCATGTCTTCGAAGGTGTGGCCCGCGCCATTTCCTATATTACACTGCCGATGAGCTTCGGCCTTGCGGCGATCGCGCCGGAGCTGGTGGTGACGATCTTCGGCAAACCCTTCGAGCCTAGCGGCGGCATGGTGGCGCTGCTGTCGCTGACGGCGGCTCCTTACGTCTTCATGCAGATCTGCACGCAATATCTCTACTCCATCGACCGCATGCGCGAGCGCACCATCATCGGCGGTGTCGCCAGCGCCATCATGGTCGTTGGTTGCTTCATCGCGGTCCCCCTCTATGGCGGCGAAGGTGCTGCCCTGGTGCGGCTGCTCGCCTTTACCGCCATGTGCGTGCTGATGGTGCGCCGCATGGAATTCGAAGGCTCGATGCACAGCATGTTCGTCAGCCTTGCCAAGGTGACCGGCGCATCCGCGCTCTGCGCCGCCGCGGCCTATGGTTTCATTCATGTGCTGCCCGGCATTCCCGGCCTAGCCAGCGCCGTCATCGCCGGCGTCCTGGTGTACGGCCTGGCGCTCCGGCTGCTGAATGCCGTGCCGCCGGAGGATATTGCGGCGCTGCAACAAATTGCTGCGCGTCTGCCGCGGCGCGCCCATCCAATTGCCGTTCACGCGCTGGCATGGCTGGCGCCGCGCCGAATTTGAGGAGAATGCCATGGCTGCGTTGGGAGCCGCCGAATACCAGGGCCCGCTTAGGGAGACCACCGCAGCCGCCACGCCGGTGACCTTCTCCGGAACTGTCGGCCTGTTCACGCCCGCTGCTGCACCGACGAGCCAGACGGCCGTATTGTTCCTCAGCCCCTGGGGCTTCGAGGAAATGTGCACCCGCAAATTCTGGCGCATCCTCGCCGAAGATCTCGCCAAGACAGGCATCGCCAGCCTCCGCTTCGACTATGCCGGCACAGGCGATGCGCTGGACATCGAGGATCCAGGTGAAGGGCTGGCGCTCTGGGAAGATACGGCGCGCGCCGCTGCCGCCATGCTGCAATCGCTCTCCGGTTGCGAGCGGCTGATTCTGGTGAGCCAAGGGCTCGGAAGCATCGTCGCCCTTGATATCGCAGAACAGCTCTCCGCCGTCGACGGCATCGCCCTGCTGGCTCCGACCATCTCCGGACGCGCCTATCTGCGCGAATTGACGGTGTGGTCGAAAATGATCGACGAGGGCATGGGGCTTACCGAAACGCAGCGCCGGACCGAAGGCGTCACGATCGCCAGCCTGTCCATGCCGGACGCCATCGCCGCCGCGGTCAAGAAGCTCAACCTGATGACGCTTGCCCATGTGGGCGCGCCGGACTGCCTCGTCCTGACCCGACCTGGTCGTCCAGGCGATACCGATTTCGCGGCTCATCTTGAAACGCTCGGTCCGCATGTCGAACGCGCTGCCTATGAGGGCTATGACGAGCTGGTGTCGAACCCGACGATCGCCACCATGCCGCTCGAAGCCGGCCGGAAAATCCTGGATTGGGCACGGTCGATCGCGGTGGAATCCACGACGGCATCGCGCAGAATTCTCCGCACGCCCCGCGCCGAAGCGCTTGAAGGCGATGGTTTTCGCGAAACGCCGCTGCGTTTTGGGGAGGGTGACCGCCTCTTCGGCATTCTCTGCGAACCCACAGGCGCCCGCACGGGCGCGACAGCATTGCTCTTGACCACGGCCTATGACCGCCATGCCGGTTGGGGTCGGATGTCAGTGATCATGGCGCGGGCACTCGCCCGCGACGGCATCCCGTCGCTGCGTTTCGATACCGCCAACGTCGCCGACAGCCCGCCGCTTCCGGACGCGCAGGAGCAGGTGCTCTATTCCCGCGATCAGCATCAGGACGTGCGCGCCGCACTCGACTTTCTCGAAATCCAGAAGCTACTGCCCGCCTTTGCCGTCGGCCGCTGCAGCGGTGGCTATCTCGCCTTTCAGAGCGCGATCCGCGATAGCAGGTGCAGCGGTCTGATCACCGTCAATCCCTACGCCTTCTTTTGGGATGAAACCCAGTCGGTGGACGCAGCCCTTCGCTTCGTGCCACGTTCGCTTGAGACCTACGGCCAGAAACTCCTGCAGTTCGAGACCTTGAAACGGCTCTACGGCGGCCAGATCGATGCAAAAAGTGCAGCTCGCAACATCGTTGTGGCCCTGGCGCGCCGTGCCGTCCGCCTCGGTCGGCCCCTGCTCGGCGTTCTTCCCTTTTTTGCCGGCGAGCACGAAACCGTCATCAACGGCTTCCGCACGCTTACCAAACGGCAGGTCGATATTTCGCTGATCTACAGCGCCCACGACATCGGTCTTGATCATTTTCGCGAACATTTCGGCGAGGACGCCGCCGGCCTGAAGAACTTCCCGGACATCCGCCTCACAATCATCCCCGACGCCGACCACAATCTGACGCCGCCCTATGCGCGGAAAGTGTACTTGCACGAGGTGAGAGAGATGGGATTGAGGCTCGGCAAATGAGTACCTATCTCGCCGCTGGCGAGATAGGTCTCGGACGACCCAAAACACTCGCAACACCCGGCACTTGCTGTATACTCGCCCCATGAGGCTCCTGATCGTC
Source organism: Rhizobium leucaenae USDA 9039 (assembly GCF_000426285.1). Classification (GTDB taxonomy): domain Bacteria; phylum Pseudomonadota; class Alphaproteobacteria; order Rhizobiales; family Rhizobiaceae; genus Rhizobium; species Rhizobium leucaenae. The sequence goes on from NZ_AUFB01000004.1 coordinate 191,207, forward strand.
GAAGACAACCGCGAACTGGCGTCCTGGCTCGGCAAGGCGCTGCGCCAGGCGCAATATGCCGTCGACATTGCCTATGACGGCGAAGACGCCGAGCATATGTTGAAGGTGGCCGGTTACGCGGTCGTCATTCTCGATCTCTCGCTGCCGAAAATGGATGGATTGACGCTGCTGAAACGGTTGCGCCAGAGCGGCAACAAGGTGCCGGTCATCATCCTGACGGCCAATGCCAGCCTCGATGGCCGCGTTGCCGGGCTCGACAGCGGCGCCGACGACTATCTGGCAAAGCCTTTCGAAATCGCCGAGCTGGAAGCCCGCATCCGCGCAGTCGTCCGCCGCGGCCATGACCGCGCAGCACCCGAAATCGCTGTGGGCGACCTGCTCTTCGATGGCGGCACGCGGCAGTTCTTTCTCGGCGGCGAAACCCTGGCGCTCACGCCGCGCGAACATGCCGTGCTCGAACATCTCGTCATGAAGGTCGGCACGACGGTCACCAAGACCGCGCTCTCCGAAAGCGTTTTCGGCTTCGACGATCTAGCCGACACCAGCGCCATCGAAATCTACGTGCACCGTGTCCGCAAGAAACTCGAAGGCAGTGCCGTGCAGATCGCCACGCTGCGTGGCCTGGGCTACCTCCTTCGCCATGCGCAATGACGAAAGCCGCCAACGCAAGGGACGTCTGCGCCGCGCCGTCGCAAGGCTGACCTCCAGCCTGCGGGCGCAACTCTTTGCCTGGGTGGTGCTGACGCTGATCGGAGCGATCTGCATCAATCTCTATCTTAGCTTTCGATCGGCGAATGCCACCTCGGATCTCGTCACCGACCATACGCTGCTTGCTTCCGCCCGCGTCATCGCCGAGGCCGTGCATGTCGATCCGAGCGGCACTGTGCAAGCCGATATCCCACCGGCTGCGCTGGAGATGTTCGATACGGGCTATGGCGATCGCGTCTTCTATCAGGTGGTGACCGCCTGGGGGAACCTCGTCGCCGGCTATCCCGATCTGCCGCAGCCGAAGAAAGAGCAGGTCGGCGAAGACATTGCATTTCGCGCCGATCAGGTTCGCGTGATGATGCTGAACCAGCCAATCGTAGGTCTCGGCGAAGACGGCACGGTCTCCGTGACCGTCGCCGTCACCCACAACAGCCAATACGCCATGCGCCGCAGGCTGTGGCTGTCGGATTTCACCAAGCAACTCGTGCTGGTGCTGCTCGCTGGCCTGGTCACCATCATCGGCCTGCAGCGCGGTCTGACGCCGGTGCTGCGGCTACGCGATGCCGTGCGCGAACGCGGCCGCCAACGGCTGGACCCGCTGGAACCGGACATGGTGCAGAGCGAGCTGCGTCCCCTGGTCCATGCGCTCAACGATCACATGGAACGGGTGCAGAACCAGATGGCGGCGCAGCGCCGCTTCGTCTCCAATGCCGCCCATCAGTTGCGTACGCCGCTCGCCCTGATCTCGACGCAGGCGAGTGTGGCGGCGCGCGAGGACGACAATGCCAGGCGCGACGAAGCGCTGACCGCACTGCGCTCCAGCACAAGGCAGGTGACACGGCTGGCGAGCCAGCTTCTCACCCTGTCGCGGGCCGAACCCGGCAGCCGCCGGCCACGCAGCGATACGATCGATCTCGTCGCTACCGCCCGGCAAGTCCTGGAAACCTTGGCGGAGGAAGCGCTGAGGCGCAATATCGACCTAGGGCTGGAGGCCGATGGCGCGCCGGTTCACGTCGAAGGCGACGGCACCATGCTGCGCGAGATGCTGGTCAATCTCGTCGACAATGCCCTGCGTTATACGCCTGCGAACGGCCGGGTCACGGTCGGTGTCCGCCGCGATGGCGGCGACGCGGTGCTCTGGGTGGAGGATAACGGTCCGGGTATTCCCGAGGCCGAACGCGGCCAGGTGTTCGAACGCTTCTATCGCATCATCGGCACGGAACCGGAAGGCAGCGGCCTCGGCCTCGCCATCGTCCGCGAAGTCGTCGACGGCGCCGGCGGCACGATCGCACTCAGCGACGCGACCGGCGGCGGCCTGCTGGTGACGGTAAGACTGCCGGCGGTTTGACCAATTCCCAACCGCCGGCAACCGGAGTAGGCGGAACCGCTACCCCGCCCGAAGCTGGACTTCGCCCTTATTCAGGAAAAATGTCTTGTCGAACAGCGCCAGATCCAGCGGATTGGGCAAGCGGACATCCGCCAGATCGGGATAGGCCTTCATAGTGGGATCGTAGGACCGGTCGATCTGCGAGAGGAAGACGATGATCAACCCTCGCTCCTGCGCAAAGGACCGCAGCGCCCGAACCTGCACCATCAATTCCGGCTTCTGCCGGTTCTGGTCAAGTATTTGCAGGTAATCGATGACGACAAGCGTTCCCTCAGGCGCAGATGCCAGCTTCTGGACAATATAATCGGCGCTGATCGCGTCCGAACTGTCGAATTCGAACAAGCCTTCAAAAAGCTCGAACTGAGCGCCGATCATCCGGAAACGATCGAGAACAGCACTTTTGGTATCTTCCAGCGTGAAGAAGGCGCCCCGATTGCCTGATTTCATCGCCTCGACGGCCAGCTTGAGGCTCATCAGGGTTTTGCCTTGCAACGGGCGAGCGCCGATAAGCACTAGATCACCGGACTCCAATTGCGCGAACATCTCTTCGGCTGATGTGGTCGCCTCCGCGCGAGCTGCGAGCAAGCTCCAGCCGCGGAAACCTTCCTCGGCTGCAATGCGGTCAAGCGCTTGGTGCAAGGGAATATTCTCCTCGCGCGACATGAGCCGGGCTTTACGCTTCAAACGATAAATTGGGCTGGAAAGCCGCATGTGAAAAACCTCCTATTGCGAGCAACGACCGCAACCCCTCCTTATGCTTGGCGCCCGAACAGTCGGTTCGATGATCGATCAGCCCTGCATGAATAATACTTTCCCGGATGGAGGGGGGAGGCATGGGCTTTGCCGGAATCGGACCGTAAGCTGATTCTCGCCCGGAGAAAATTGTGCCGTGGTCGTTTCCGCATGGCCCGGCGATACGGCAAGGCAGTGCCTGTTTTATGGCAAAAAAAGAGGCCGGGTGGGGGTGCCCGGCCTTGGGAGGAAACTGAATGCCTTGGCGGCTTATTGCACGTCCATGTGCTGCTGCGGACGCCATCTGGTGATGCGGTTTTCGACGAGCGTCATCACGTATTCGGCGCCGAGCGTCACCACCATCACCAGGATGATCGCGGCATAGAGGCCGGCGGCGTCATAGGTGCCCTTGGCGATCGAGATCAGGTAGCCGATACCGGCGAGAGAGCCGACGAACTCGCCGACGATCGCACCGATGATCGCGAAGGAGAAGGAGATGTGCAAACTTGCAAAAATCCAGCCCATCGCCGACGGCAGGATCACATTGCGGGTAACCTGCCAGTTCGAAGCGCCGAGAATGCGAGCATTGGCGATCATGTTGCGGTCGGCTTCACGAACACCCTGGAAAGCATTGGCAAACACGACGAAGAACACCATGATGAAGGCGAGCGCGACCTTGGAAGGCAGGCCGAGGCCCATGATCATCACGAAGATCGGCGCGAGAACGACGCGCGGGATCGAGTTGATCGCCTTGATGTAGATCGACAGGATATCGGAAGCCAGCTTGTTGCGGCCAAGCGCCACGCCGACGAGAACGCCGGTCACCGAGCCGATGACGAAGCCGATCAGCGCTTCTTCCATCGTCACGCCGAGGTGAAACCAGAGCGAGCCGCTTTCAGTGCCCTCACGGACCCAATCCCAAAGGCGCAGGGCGATGCCATACGGGCTGGAATAGAAGAACGGATCGATCCAGTGCAGATCGGATGCGAGCTGCCAAAGGCCGAGGATGGCGGCGAGAAGGCCGGCTTGCCATGCTGCAACGACATATTTGCGGCGCCTCATCGCCTTCAGCACTGCGGCTTCGATTTCCGCGTCCGAGGTACCGGCGCGGAAGATCGGGGCGTTGCCTGCTTCGAGAGCTGTGTTTGCCATGATCAATCCTCCCTTATGCCGCTTCCGAAGCGCGGCGATAGCTGGTCTCGACCTCTTCGCGAAGGTCGTCCCAGATCGTCTTGCAATAATCGATGAAGTTCTGCTCGTAGCGGATTTCCGAGACGACGCGTGGACGCGGCAGGTCGATCGTGTAGACCGACTTCACCGTCGCCGGGCCCGCCGTCAGCACATAGACCTTGTCGGCGAGCGCCACGGCCTCTTCGAGGTCGTGCGTGACGAAGACAACGGAAGCCTGGCGCTCGGCCCAAAGCTTCAGCAGCTCTTCATGCATAACTGTGCGTGTCTGCACGTCGAGCGCCGAGAAAGGCTCGTCCATCAGCAGGATTTCCGGCTCGTTGATGAAGGTCTGCGCCAGCGAAACGCGCTTGCGCATGCCGCCCGAGAGCTGATGCGGATAATGATGCAGGAACTTCGAGAGGCCGACGCGGGCGAGCCAGTCCTTGGCGCTCTTTTCGGCTTCGGCCTTCGACTTGCCCCGGAACAGCGGACCGGACATGACATTGTCGATGACGTTCTTCCAGGGAAAGAGCGCATCCGTTTGGAAAACGAAGCCGACACGCGAATCGATGCCGTTGACGGGTCCACCCATCAGGCGAACTTCGCCGGCACTCGGCTTGGCGAGACCGGTGACCAGATTGAGCGTCGTCGATTTGCCGCACCCGGTCGGGCCGACGACGGCGACGAATTCACCGCGTTCGACGGTCATATTGAAATCGCGCAGTGCGGTCAGCGATTTGCCGGTCGGCGATACGAACCGGCGGCTGACATTGATGAGCTCGATCGCCGGCGTCCGGCGTTCATCCTGTTGCATGATGTGATCCTGACGCGTGCCTTCGGGGCGTGCACGCAAAGCCCAGTGAACTGCAAAGTCTCTTGAACTGCCGCTTCCGGAACCGGCCGGAAGCGGCACAATGACTGCTTACTTGACGTTCTTGACGAATTCCGTCGTATAGGTCTTCGACAGGTCGATCGTCTTGCCCTTGACGTTCTTGGAGAACTGGGAGAGCACGGCGAGAACCGTCTTCGGACCATCTTCCGGCATCACGCCATCAGCCGTGAACATTTCCTTGCCTGCGTCGAGAGCCTTGATGTAGCCCTCCTTGTCGCCGACGTAGAAATCCTTCGGCATTTTCTCGGCGATCTCAGCACCGGAATGGGTATTGATGAAGCGCAGCGTCTTGACGAAGGCATTTGCAAGCTTCTGCACGTCTTCCTTATGGGCATCGACCCAGGCGGCATCCATATAGAGCGACGCGGCCGGATAGGTGCCGCCGAGCGCGGCTTCGGTGCCCTTCAAGGTTCTGAGATCGACGAGAACCGAAGCTTCGCCCGTCTTCAGCATGCGCGAGATCGTCGGCTCGGTGGTCATGCCGGCCTGGATAGCGTCCTGCTGCATCGCGGCGATGAAAGTCTGGCCGGCGCCGACCGGAACAGGGGTAACGTCAGCCGGCGTCAGGCCCGCCTTGGTCGCCATATAGAGCGTCAGGAAGTTGGTCGACGAACCGAGGCCGGTAACGCCGACGCTCTTGCCCTTCAAATCGGCGAACGACTTGATTTCGGGATGCTTGGTCGACACCAGTTCGACTTCACCCGGCACCCGGCTGAACTGCACGACGGATTCGATGAACTTGCCCTTGGCCTGCAGGTCGACGCAGTGATCGTAGAAACCGACGACGCCCTGGACAGCACCGGCAAGGAGCTGGTTTTCGGCGTCGACGCCGGCGGATTCGTTCAAAAGCTCGACATCGAGACCTTCGTCCTTGAAGTAGCCAAGGCCTTCCGCAAGCTTGGCCGGCAGATAGATCTGCTTTTCATAACCGCCCACCATGATGGAAATCTTGTCGGCGGCATGCGCTGCGGTCGCACCGAGCGATGCGGCGGTCATGACGAGGGAAAGGGCTACTGTATGAAAAAGGGTGCGCGATGAACGCATAAGTATCTCCTCCTGTTAGGATGCCTGCGTCACAGTTCGCGCGTGGCATATGCTTCCTCCGCGAAGCTTCGCAAGCTTAGCGCGGACAATCTTTCAGTAAGCTTTCAGCGAAAAATTCGCCGGACGGCAGTGGGATTTTTTTCTGACCGCCGCCGGCATTTGCCGGCGGCGCAATGGAGCGCCTTACTTGGCGTTCTTGACGAATTCCGTCGTATAGGTCTTCGACAGGTCGATCGTCTTGCCCTGAACATTCTTGGAGAACTCGGAGAGCACGGCGAGAACCGTCTTCGGACCATCTTCCGGCATCACACCATCAGCCGTAAACATCGCCTTGCCGTTTTCGAGCGCCTTCACGTAGCCTTCCTTGTCGCCGACATAAAAGTCTTTCGGCATCTTGTCTGCGATCTCGGCAGCGGAGTGGGTATTGATGAAGTGCAGCGTCTTGACGAAGGCGTTCGCAAGCTTCTGCACTTCCTCTTTGTGATCCTTGACCCACGACTCCTGCATGTAAAGAGATGCGGCAGGATAGGTTCCGCCAAGAGCGGCCCTCGTTCCGTCCATCGTGCGCATGTCGATGAGCACCTTGGCCTCGCCGGTCTTCAGCAGCCGCGAGACCGTCGGCTCGGTCGTCATGCCGGCCTGGATGGCGTTCTGTTGCATGGCGGCGATGAAGGTCTGACCGGCTCCGACCGGGACGGAGGTGAATTCACCAAGCTTCAAACCGCTTTTGACCGCCAGATATTGCGTCAGGAAGTTGGTGGAGGAACCGAGGCCGGTAACGCCGAGGCTTTTGCCCTTGAAATCCGCGGGCGACTTGATTTCCGGATGATTGCTGGACACCAGCTCGACTTCGCCCGGCGCCTGGCTGAATTGCACGACGGATTCGACGAATTTGCCCTTGCCCTGGAGATCGATGCAGTGATCGTAGAAACCGACGACGCCCTGGACAGCGCCGGCAAGCATTTCGTTTTCCGCGTCGACGCCCGCCGGCTCGTTCAGAAGCTCGACATCGAGACCTTCGTCCTTGAAGTAGCCAAGGCCTTCCGCAAGCTTGGCCGGCAGATAGATCTGCTTTTCATAACCGCCCACCATGATGGAGATCTTATCGGCGGCATGCGCTGCTGTCGCACCGAGAGATGTGGCGGTCATGACGAGAGAAAGGGCTACTGTATGAAAAAGCGCGCGCGATGAACGCATGAATGTCTCCTCCTGTTAACATGCCTGCGTCACATGTTCGCGCAAGCATATGCTTCCTCCACGAAGCTTCACGAGCCTAGCGCAGGCAACCTTTCAGTAAGCTTTCAGTGGAAATTTCGCCGGACTGCGTTGCGATTTTTTCTCACCGCTGCCCGCAGGCCCTTCTGAGCTCGAAAAGCTTTCCGAGTTCCCAATGCAAATATTTGCGAGTACCGGCGATTTACAATGCTTGTGCGAGTTGCATCATCGGCAATTAAAGCAGGAGTTTGTGGACGTCAGCGGAGTTCTGGTGGATCGTCGGGCCGCCGTGCTTGGACGGCCGGGGCTCGCTGACCCCCCTGCTGTGTTGGCATGGCGGGCCCCGCAAAAATCAAAAATGAAAGCGGAAAAAGGACCCGCTGTTCTTGGTGCAGCGGGCCTAAGACTCCAGCAACTTGTCCGGGCGCGGGCACGACCGGACGATGGGCATTAAGACCATCTAATATAATAGGGTCAAGACGCGATTCCGACCAATTTTGGTTCTGTCGCTCAACCGTGAGTGGATTGGACGCTTGCGTATTACGCTAGAGCGTTGATTCTATAATAAGAAATATAAACGAGTCGCTCTCCGTAAAATAAACTTTCGAGCAAAAAATTTTTACTGTCAGCCTCACTCCACTCAACCCGGGAATGGGTAATTTCCCTATCCGCATACTTGAAAAGACTAACGCTACGTGAAGTAAGAAAAGTTCGGTGGAGGAAATGCGACGCCCAGCGGCCTCCATATTAAGCTCACCGATAGGAGATGGCGTGTGCTAAACCGGCTGCCGCGCCGGTAGAAAACAGAGCTTCCATTTAACGTCAGTTATGTCGATTGGGGAACGATCCATGAAAACAATGGCAGCCGCTCTGCTTCCGTTTACAACCATTCTCGCCGATCCGGCTTTGGCGATCTCGCGCTATGATTCACTCGGCCAAACCTGCGCATCGGTGCAGCAGATAATTTCGCGGGAGCACGCGGTGCTGCTGCGTTATCCATCGAGGAGCGGCAATGTGGTGCTCTATGACCGCTTCGTAGCCAGCGATGGACAGTGCGGAACCGGCCATTATGCTGCGCCCGCAAGCGTACCCACCAAGGATAATCCGAAGTGTCGCCTATACAATTGCAGATCGTCCTCAGTCTTTAATCCACATTGACGCGACGCTTCTTTTCTGCCGTTTATCTTTCCGACGTTCGAAGAAAAGCTCTGCGTCAGGACTTTTGGTTGAAAATTATCGATATTTAATACACACTGAACGGGCAGATTGGGGACGTGTTCTTGCCTCCTCCCCAGGCATCTGTAAGGTGGCGCCCGCTGGGGTGCCCCCGTTCGAATGAGGAGACTGCGCAGTGAGTGCAAAAGTACCAAACCCGATTGACGCCTATGTGGGCTCACGCGTGCGCATGCGCCGGCTCATGCTCGGCATGAGCCAGGAACGGCTCGCCGAACAGATTGGCGTTACCTTTCAGCAGGTGCAAAAATACGAAAAAGGCACCAATCGCATCGGCGCTAGCCGATTGCAGGCGATCGCAGGGGTTCTGGCTGTCCCTGTCGCTTTCTTCTTTCAGCAGGACAATTCGCAGCCGCTGACGACGGAAGGGCTGGGCGCGATCAGTGGCCTGGAAGATCTGTCCGATTTTCTGACGTCCAAGGAAGGTCTCAGCCTCAACAAGGCCTTCATGAAGATCAACGATCCCAGCGTCCGCCAATCCGTGCTGATGCTCATCAAGTCGCTGGCCAACGCCTCCGAGCCCGCAGCGATGCATGCGCCGCCTGCGGCGGAAGTTCCTTTCGGCCTCAGAAACTGATCTCCATGCCTCGCCCTATGAAAAATGGGTGAGGCGCGGATCACGACCGAAGGGCAGATTGCTCCCACATCGACGATCGCGGTATCCGCAGTCGCAGAATGCGGTTGACCGCGGCGCGTTATTCGAACGCTTACGGATGGCTCCAAATTTTGAATTTGGGGCATTTCTCCCGCTTTCATGCGATTCATCCGAAACAAGGATGTTCCAGCGATTGCGATGGGATAGCAGTCATCGTAGTGTGAAATTCACAAATCGTAGATGACACCTGTGATCACACATGATGTTGGTGATCGCAAGCGATACCGGAAAGCGCGGTTTGCGATACCGGACGCTGCTAAATGCAGTGGGGATGTATGGATTTCAGGCTGCTGACATTCGGAGACCTGCGTCTCGTGGACGGAACGGGCTCGACGGTGCCTTTTCCCGAAAAAGGCCTACTGTCGACCTGCTTTCTGCTGACGAGCCTCGCGCAGAAAAAAACCCGTGCGGAGCTTGCGGAATTTCTTTGGGGCGACATTCCCTTAGATAAGGCACTCGCCAATCTGCGGCAGACCTTGTCGCGGGTCAAAAACCGGCAGGACGAACTCGGAATAGCACTGCTCGTGATCGAGCAGGCGACCGTCAGCGTGAATGTCCAAGCCTTCACCAGTGATCTCGCGCTGCTGAACGCGGGGTCGCAAACCGATCCCCACACCGCGCTGGAAGAATTGTTGCAACTCGGCCGCTGGGATTTTCTCGCCCGCACCGAAGTCATCGGTGGCCAGGCCCGCATGTGGCTGCACGTACAGCGCGATCGCATCAAGACACAGATGCTCACGACGCTGCGCGATGCCATCGCGGCCATGAGCAAAGATGCCGACCCCACCATCGTCAAGGAGGCGGCGCTGCGGCTCTTCGAGGCTCATCCCGAAGACGAGACGATCTACCAGATACTGGGAGAGACCTATGCCGGCGAACCCCAGCTTGAAAGCGCTCGCCACATTTTCGAGAGCCGCAGAAAATATCGCTGGGGCGAATTGCCCGCCGACCCCGACCCTCAGACCCTCAGCGTTGCGCGGCGCTTGTTCGAACGCCAGCGCAGCGTCGCACCGCAGCTTCGAGAGGTGCCAGGTCCACAGGTGGAAATCGTTCCGCCCGAGCGCCGCGGGCCGCCCAAGCTCGCGCTGCTGCCGCCGGTGAACACGGCCAGTAACCACCAAGCGGCGATCTTTCTCTCATCGGCGCTGCTCGAAGATATCACCGTCGGCCTTTGCGTGCTGAAGACAGTGACTATGGTGGCGCACTACACCGCGGAAAAGATCGCCCTTCACTTCGATCGCGCGGCAATGCTCGAAAAATACGGCATCAATTATATGCTGGACACCAGGCTGAGTTTCGACGGCAGTGCCTACTGGCTTTTCGCGCAATTAATTTACGCCGGTAATGATGAAGTCATCTGGGCGGAGCGCTTCAGCATGGAAGCTCAAGCTCTCCCGCACCAGCATCGCGAAATCGCGCAACGCATCGTGGCGTTTGTCGCCAGCTACGTCGAGCGCAACGAATTTTCCCGCGACTACTTCGAGCGCAACCCGGTCGTTTATCACCAGTATCTGCTCGGCCAGCGATATCTGAAAAATCTCGGCCTGCCCGACATCCGCCGTGCCCGCAAGGCATTTCAGGCGGCTTTAAAGGAAAACCCCTATTTCTCGCCGGCCCTAAGCGGCATGGCGCGCACCTATCATCTCGAGTGGTTTTTGACGGCGCGCGGTGATGCGGACCTGCTGAAGCGCATCGAGGAAGAGGCAGGCAAGGCGATCGCCACGGGCCAGGATCTCGCCAACGGCTATCGTGAATTTGCCGCTGCAAAACTCTTTCAGGGCGACTTCGACGAAAGCCTCAATTCCTTTGAACTCGCCGAGACCATCAGCCCACATCATGCCGATATCATCACGGATTATGCGGACGCGCTGGTTCATGCCTCCCAGCCCGGCAGGGCTCTGGAGAAGATGGAGCGTGCCATCAAGCTCAATCCGATGAGCCCGGACTTCTATTACTGGACGGCGGCCGGAGCCAGCTACTTTCTTGAACAGTATGATCAGGCTGCGAGCTATATCGACCGCATGGGCGATTCCGCGCCCGCTGCGCGGCTCGCCGCCGCAGTGGCTGGCATGGCGGGCGACACACGCAAGGCGAAACGCCTCGTGCGCAAGGTCAAGGAAACCTATCCGGAATTCGAGGTCGACAAGTGGCTTTCCGTCGTACCCATGCGAGAGCAATGGCAGAAGGAACATTATAGGGAAGGGCTAAAACGCGCAGGCTTTAGTTAGGCGCCAATAACCCCCAATTCACATTTTTCCTCAGCTCGTTCTTAACTATCGATCAAATTGGAGATTTAGAGATGGCACACGTCGTAATCGGCATCCCGGGCGATCCGCAACTTTACCTCGCCGACACCCAGGCCGGCACAGTCACGCCACTGGCGCCGCAAGCGCAAAGCGCACTCCACGCCGCCGATCAGCTGCGCCAGTCCGGGGCAACCATCGTCAAGGGGGTCAACCTGGCCGTTGCCGTCGGAGGCGCCGAGAAGGCCGCGAGCGGCGTATTTGACGGCTGATATCGTGACGGCAGACCTGTCCCTGTCTCTCGCCCAATTCCTGGCACGGAATTCCGGCGAGCGGGACGTTGCGGCCGCTTCGCTTTATTCGGATCGCGTCTGCACTGCCGAAGAAACGTACCGTCGCATCGAACCCTGTCTCGCCGGCCATGGCATCACCCGCCTTGGCCGGCTGACGGGGCTCGATCGCATCGGCATTCCGGTCTGGCAGGCCGTCAGCCCGAATGCCAAGTCGATCGTCATCAACAACGGCAAGGGCATCACCGATCTCGACGCCAAAGTTTCCGCGGCCATGGAGGCGCTGGAACGAATGGTGGCCGGCGCCCCCGCGGTCAAGACGATCTCTGCCAGTCAACGGGAGCTCTTGGCCAAAGGACAGCATACTGATCCGCTCCCGTCTCTCATTGCCAGCGGCCAAACCGACATTGACGATGACGAGAAAATCGTCTGGACTGAGGGTCACGATCTCATCGCCGATCGAAACGTCTGGATTCCCTTCGGCGCCATCACGCTCGATCGAACGCCTCGCAACGCTCGCTTCTGGCAGTCCTCCGATGGCCTCGCCTCCGGCAATGTGCTGACCGAGGCCATCCTGCACGGCCTGCTTGAACGCATCGAGCGGGACGCCAAGGAACTGTGGGATGTTTCCGAGCCAGCCCTGCGTATGGACGCCTGCGTCGATCCCGCTTCGCTTGCCGATCCGCTGTTGAACGAATTGCTCCGAAAGATCGGGAACGCCGATCTGACGCTCAAGCTGTTCGACATGACAAGCGATGTGAAAATGCCAGCCTTCACCGCCTTTCTCGGCCCGCTCGAAATAACCCGGGCAAAGCATGTCCGTTATATCGACGTGACCATGGGCTGCGGTGCCCATCCCTCCCCGGTGCGTGCGGCGATCCGCGCTGTCACGGAGGCGGCGCAATCGCGCCTCACCTTCATCAGCGGCGCCCGGGACGATATTCATCCGGAAGATTTCACCCGCGAATTGCCGGACAGCATCCGCCGTTGTTTTGAGGCGCTGCCCAAGCCGGCGGCGAGACCGGACGAAGCCTTACCCTATGGTGCCGAGGCGCTCTTGCGCCTGACCATCGACCGACTGCGCCAGGCAGGCATCACGTCCGCCATTGCCGTTTCCCTTGCCGACGGCTCGCTTCCCTTTGCCGTCGCCAAGCTTATCGTGCCGCAACTGGAAAATCCGCCCGGGGACCGCAAGCGCCGCTTCGGCTATCGCGCCATCTCGAAAACGTTGCAACTGCTATGAAGATCCTATTCGTCGGCCCCACGCTTCCCGATGCCGCCGAGATCGTCGATCCCGCTATCGCCCTACGCCCGCCGGCACAGCAGGGCGATATCGTCGGCGCCATGGAAGAGGGAGCCAATGTCATCGGCCTGATCGACGGACTTTTCGAAAATGTCGCGCCTGTCTGGCACAAGGAAATCCTCTTTGCCCTATCGAAAGGCGTCCGCGTCTATGGTGCGGCCAGTATGGGCGCACTGCGGGCTGCCGAATGCGCCGCTTTTGGCATGGTCGGCATCGGCCGCATTTTTGAGGCCTATGCCTCCGGTGCGGTTGCAGACGACTCCGCCGTGGCGCAGATCCATGGCCCGGCCGAGCTCGGACACCTTCCGCTCAGCGAACCGCTGGTCAACGTGCAGGCAACGTTGCGCGCCTTGGCTGAAACCGGAGCGATCAGCAAAGCCGAACAGGCGGCACTGCAGACGCGCGCCGAAACCATGTTCTTCAAATCGCTGACCTATCGCTCCCTGGCGCAAACCGCTGACCTTCCGGATCCGGCGCGCCGGCAAGTAATTTTCGATCTGCTGCGCGCCAATGCGGTCAACCAGAAGCGCATCGATGGCCTGGAATTGCTCCGTGCGATCTCCGACTGGCCCGACGAACCGCAGCAACCGCCGCGCGATTGGACCTTCAAGGCCAACAGTTTATGGCGCTTCGCCTTCCACCGCCTTGAAATTGCACCGTAAAAACCGTGTGCAATCTCACCTCGTGTCACGCTGTATGTCACGCGCCAAGACGTGCGACTTGGGTTAACGTCTGCTCATGTTCCTGGCGATGAGTATCTAGTTCTCCAGGAACTGAGGTCAAAGGGGCGTGAAATGACAGCAATACTTCCTATCGAAATGGCACACCACGATTCGGATTCACTGAAAGAACTGGCGTCTATCGCACGGTTGATCACCTATGCGCGCCAGAGCGCCAAGAGCATGAACGCCGAATTCCCGGTCTGGTGCCTTGATCTCGCACTCGGTGCCGTATTGCAGGAAATGTACGCAAACGGACTGCAGATGCCGCTTTTCGAAGAGGGTATGGACAAAGTGAATAGGGCTGTTGCACACTAGGCGCAGTTTCTCGGATTTCTGGCGGGGGGCCGGAGAAAGATGCCGGTATGGTTCTTCGGAGCCATGCCGGCATTGCTCTTTTAGCTGGAGCGTGATCTCGAAACGAGCGCGGCTGCTTTCAAGACTGAATCCTATCACAGCTTCCGATGCGGCTGCACACCCGCCACGAAGATTGCGATGCACTGACGTAAGTGCCGCAGGCGGGTTTCGCGGTCGGGCCAGTCGTTCAGCTTGCCGGGATGCGAGATCATCGCGCCGAAGATCATATTCATCAGCATGCGCGCACCGCTGATGGCGTCGTCAATGTCGATCAGACCGCGTTTCTGCTGCAGGCGGAGCCAATCGGCCAGCATTTGCCGCGACTGTTCGGCGCCGTGCGTACGCAACAGTGATGCCATTTCGGGGAACTGCTGCGCTTCGTTCACGGCAAAGTGAATAAAGGCCTCACGGTCCCGCTCCGCCGCTTCATCGATATCGATCATGAAAATCTGTTCCAGCGCCTCGTCGAGCGGCAGATTTTCGTCGGGATCGCGCGGCAGGGCCAGCATCGAGGCGCGATGCTGGGCGATAATCGCCATGAAAAGCTCGGTTTTGCTCGAAAACAAGCGATAGAGGGTCTGCTTGGAAATTCTGCATCGCGCCGCGACGAGGTCCATGATCGTGCCGCCATAGCCGAGCTCATGAAATGTCGCGCGGGCCTCGGCAACGATCTCTGCGCGCTTTGCGTCGTCACTCGCCGTCTTCGGACGACCGCGCGGGCGGCGAGCGGCGGTTTGATCCGTGTTTCTTCTTCTCGCCTCCGTCCGCGCTTCCATCTTAACCTCAAAAAAGCCAAATGAGATTGACATTTATAGCGATGCCAATATTTTCCGTACTAATTGGTACTGTAATTAAGACAATGGGAAATAGCAACGTGGGAAAGCTCGCCTCTTCTACCCGTGTATTCGTACGTCCGGCGGCATCCGAACGCCTCCCAGCCACACGGATCTCCCTGATCGCAGCAGGCATCGGCGCTACGTTGCTGCTCGCCGGCTGCAACGAGCAGAAGACAGCTCAAAACAATGCTCCAGCCGTCAAGACCGAAGTCAGCGCCGTGACGCTGCATCCGCAATCGGTTGCAATCACCGCCGAGCTGCCCGGCCGCACCAGCGCCTATCTCATTGCGGAAGTCAGGCCGCAGGTCGGCGGCATCATTCGCAGCCGCAATTTCAAGGAAGGCAGCGAAGTCAAGGCGGGGGACGTGCTCTACGAAATCGACCCCGCCACCTATCAGGCCGCCTATGACAGCGCCGCCGCCGCTCTGCAGAAGGCAGAAGGCGCCGTGCCGAGCGCACAGGCCAAGATGGACCGTTACAAGGGCTTGAGCGCCCAGAACGCAGTCAGCCAGCAGGATTACGACACTGCGCAGGCGGCCCTCGTCCAGGCGCAGGCCGATGTCGCCTCCGCCAAGGCCGCGCTGGAGACCGCACGCATCAATCTCGATTACACCAAATTGCGCGCGCCGATCGGCGGCCGCGTCGATGCCTCGACGGTAACCGTCGGCGCGCTGGTCACTGCTGACCAGACGACGGCGCTGACCACGATCCGCCAGCTCGATCCGATGAATGTCGATGTCACGCAGTCGAGCACCAACCTGCTCGAATTCCGCCGCGCCGTCGAGGAAGGCCGGCTGAAGACCAACGGCGAAAACGTCTCGGTCCACCTGACGCTGGAAGACGGTACCGACTACAAGGAGACCGGCAAGCTCGAATTTGCGGAAGCCTCGGTTGCCGAGACCGTCGGGACAATCACCGTGCGCGCCGTCTTCCCCAATCCGGATCGCGTGCTGCTGCCCGGCATGTATGTTCGCGCCAGCATCGAGGAAGGGGTCGCCGAAAACAGCTACCTCCTGCCGCAGCGGGCCGTCTTCCGCAACACCAAGGGCGAACCGACGGCAATGTTCGTCACCGCCGACAACAAGGTGCAGCAGCGTGTGCTGAAAGTGCAGCGAAGCATCGGCAATAGCTGGCTGGTGAACGAAGGCATGAAGGATGGCGATCGCCTGGTCGTGGAAGGCAGCCAGCGCATCCGGGACGGTCAGGAGGTCAATGTCGCCGCCGTCACGATCGACGACGCGACCGGCGAAGTGAAGCAGGTGGCCGGAGATCCGGCTGAACAGGCCAAGCTGGAAAAGACCGATACCCAGGCCGCCCCTGGCGCCCAGAAGTGAGGTGAGCGATGTCGCGTTTTTTCATCGACCGGCCGATTTTTGCCTGGGTCATCGCCATCGTCATCATGCTGGCGGGGGCGCTGTCGATCCTGACGTTGTCGATCTCGCAATATCCCCAGATCGCACCGACGACGGTGAGCATCAACGCTAACTATCCCGGCGCCGATGCCGCGACCGTCGAGAATTCGGTGACCAAGGTCATAGAGCAGGGCATGACCGGCATCGACAATCTCGACTACATGACGTCGACATCGACCTCGACAGGCCAGGCATCCATTTCGCTGACCTTCACCAACAAGGCCGATTCCGACGTCGCGCAGATGCAGGTGCAGAACAAGCTGCAACTCGTCACCGCACAATTGCCGCAAACGGTGCAGTCGACGGGTATCACCGTTTCCAAGTCGACATCGAACTTCCTGATGGTCGTGGGCTTCGTGTCGAAAGACGGCAAGCTGAATTCCAACGACCTTGCCGACTATGTTTCCAGCACCCTGAACGACACGCTGAAGCGCATCGAAGGCGTTGGCAACACGCAGATCTTCGGGGCCGGCTATGCTATGCGCATCTGGGTCGATCCGGATAAGCTGGCCAAATACCAGTTGATGGTCAGCGACGTCACCAACGCGATCCAGTCGCAGAATTCGCAGGTCTCGGCCGGCCAGCTCGGTGCGCTGCCGCAGCGCAAGGGCCAGCAGCTCAATGCGACGGTCACGGCCAAAAGCCGCCTGCAGACACCCGAGCAGTTCAACAACATCATCCTGAAGAGCCAGTCCAATGGCTCGCTCGTCCGCCTCAACGATGTTGCGACGGTCGAGCTCGGAGCGGAAAGCTATACGACGTCGAGCACCTATAACGGCCATCCCTCGGCCGGTCTCGCCGTCATGCTCGCATCCGGTGCCAATGCCATCAATACCGCGGAAGCGGTGAGATCGACCATCGACAGCTTGAGACAGACGCTGCCGCCGAATGTCGAAATCGTCTATCCCTACGACACGACGCCCTTCGTCAAGCTGTCGATCGAAGATGTGGTCAAGACGCTGTTCGAAGCCATCGTGCTCGTCTTCATCGTCATGTTCGTCTTCCTGCAGAACATCCGCGCCACCTTGATCCCGACGCTCGCCGTTCCCGTCGTGCTGCTCGGCACCTTCGGCGTGCTGTCGCTGTTCGGCTATTCGATCAACACATTGACGATGTTCGGCATGGTGCTGGCGATCGGCCTCTTGGTCGACGACGCGATCGTCGTCGTCGAAAACGTCGAGCGCGTGATGGAGGAAGAGGGGCTTTCGCCGCGCGAGGCGACGATCAAATCGATGCAGGAAATCACCGGCGCGCTGATCGGCATCGCGACGGTTCTTTCTGCCGTTTTCATCCCGATGGCCTTCTTCTCGGGCTCTGTCGGCGTCATCTACCGCCAGTTCTCGGTGACGATCGTCTCGGCGATGATCCTGTCCGTTATCGTCGCGCTGATCCTCACGCCAGCGCTCTGCGCCACCATCCTCAAGAAGCCCGAACACGGCTCCAAGCAGCGGGGCGCCTTCGGCTGGTTCAACCGCAATTTCGAGCGCGCGACGCTTCGCTACCAAAGCGGCATTCACGGCATGATCCGGCGCGCGGCCGTCTTTCTGCTGTTGTTCGTCTTGATCGGCGGCGCCGTCGGCTATTTGTTCAATCGCCTGCCGAGCTCGTTCCTGCCGGATGAGGACCAGGGCATCCTTTTGACCGCGATTCAGCTTCCGCCGGGTGCTACGGAATCTCGCACCTGGTCCGTGCTCAACGAGGTGAAGGATTATTATCTCAACAAAGAGAAAGACTATGTCGAAGGCGCATTCGCCGTCGCCGGTTTCGGTTTCAGCGGTCAGGGCCAGAATGTCGGCATCGTTTTCGTCAGGTTGAAGGATTTTGATCTGCGCAAGACGCCACAATCGAAGGCGCAGGCGATCGCCGGCCGCGCCATGGGCGCCTTTTCGAAGATCAAGGACGGCAGCGTTTTCGCGCTGGCGCCGCCGGCCATTCCCGGATTCGGCAGCTCCAGCGGCTTCGATTTCTTCATCAAGGATATCAACGGCGCAGGCCACGCCGCGCTGATCGCCGCCCGCAATCAGTTGCTCGGCGCGGCAGCACAGAACAAGAAGCTCTTCGGCACCCGCCCGAATGGCCAGGAAGACACGCCGCAATATTCGCTGAACATCGATCAGGAGAAAGCGAGCGCGCTGAACATCACGCTTTCCGACATCGACACGACGCTGTCGACCGCCTGGGGCGGCACCTATGTCAACGACTTCATCGACCGCGGCCGCGTCAAGAAGGTCTATGTCCAGGCGGATAAGAAGTTCCGCATGCAGCCAGAGGATTTCGGCCGCTGGTATGTGCGCAATTCCGATGGCGCCATGGTGCCGTTCTCCGCCTTCTCCAAGGGCGAATGGACCTACGGCTCGCCGCGTCTCGAACGCTATAACGGCTCGTCCGCCGTCGAAATCCAGGGTTCCGCCGCCCCCGGCGTCTCCTCCGGCGACGCCATGAACCAGATCGACCAGATCATGGCAAGCCTGCCGCCGGGCTTCAGGCACGAATGGACCAGCCTCTCGGCCCAGGAAAAGCTCTCCGGCAACCAGGCGACCCAGCTCTATGCCATTTCCATCCTGGTGGTCTTCCTGGCGCTGGCGGCGCTCTACGAAAGCTGGTCGATCCCGCTCGCCGTCATGCTATCGGTTCCGATCGGCATCTTCGGCGCCCTTCTCGCCGCCACCATTTTCGGTCAGTCGAACGACGTCTATTTCAAGGTCGGCCTGCTGACGACCATCGGTCTGGCGGCCAAGAACGCTATTCTGATCGTCGAATTCGCGATCGAGCAGCAGGCGAACGGCAAGGATCTGATCCCGGCGACGTTGGAGGCGGCCCGTCAGCGCCTTCGACCGATCCTGATGACGTCGCTCGCCTTCATCCTCGGCGTCATGCCGCTGGCAATCGCCAACGGCGCGGGCTCCGGCAGCCAGAACTCGATCGGCATCGGCGTCATGGGCGGCATGATCTCGGCGACCGTGCTCGGCATCTTCTTCATCCCCTTGCTCTTCGTCTCCGTGCGTCGCATCTTCAAGGGCGGGAAACGGCCGACAAGTGCCACGGCATCGGAGCCAACCCCGGACACGGCGTACTAAGAAGCGCTATCTGCAGGCAGTTTAAGGGAGGAGAATACGGTGATCAGGGCTTTGATGATTGAGGCGGAAAACATGACGCGCTTCCACGATGTTGCGGAAGCGCCACTCGGCGCCGGCCAGGTCCGGGTCGGTGTCCGCCACATCGGGCTTTGCGGCAGCGATCTTAACACCTTCAAGGGCCTCAACCCGCTGGTGAAGCTGCCGCGCATTCCGGGCCATGAAATCGGCGGCGAAATCCTCGCCGTCGGCCCCGGGGTCGATTCCGCCTATGCGCCCGGTCGCCGCGTCATCGTCATGCCCTATACCAATTGTGGCGAGTGCACCTCCTGCCGCAAGGGCCGGCTCAATGCCTGTCGCTATAACAAGACGCTCGGCGTGCAACAGGATGGCGGTCTGGCTGAGGAGATCGTGCTGCCGGCTGAAAAGCTGATCCTCAACGATACGCTGCCGCCGCACCATCTGGCGCTGGTCGAGCCGCTGTCGGTCGGCTTTCATGCGGTCGAACGTGGCCGGGTCGCGAAAGGCGACCGCGTCGTCGTCCTTGGCTGCGGCATGATCGGCATGGGCGTCCTAATCGCCGCCGTCGCCCGCGGCGCCGAAGTCATCGCCGTCGATCTCAGCGAGGAAAAACGCGCGCTCGCCCAGCAATTCGGTGCCGTCCAGGCAATCGACGCAGGCCGCGAGGATGTCGTCGCCAGGGTCAGCGAGCTGACCGGCGATGACGGCGTGGACGTTGCATTCGAGGCCGTCGGCCTGCCCGCCACCTTCACCCAGGCCATCGATCTTGCCTGCTTCGGCGGCCGCGTCGTCTATGTCGGCTACTCCAAGG
Source organism: Rhizobium leucaenae USDA 9039 (assembly GCF_000426285.1). Taxonomy (GTDB): domain Bacteria; phylum Pseudomonadota; class Alphaproteobacteria; order Rhizobiales; family Rhizobiaceae; genus Rhizobium; species Rhizobium leucaenae. Next base: position 211,309 of record NZ_AUFB01000004.1, read on the forward strand.
CGCCGGTCACCTATCAGACGCAGTTCTTCAACCTGAAGGAACTCGACATCATGGGCTCCCGCAACGCCCTGATGCGCGATTTTCAAAACGTCATCAGCCATCTCGCGGAAATCGGCGACAAGGCCGACGCGCTGATCTCGAAGGTCTTCCCTTTCGAAGAGGCCGAAAAAGCGTTGCCCTATTGGGACAGCAACCGCAATGCGCTGAAGATCGTGATTGAGCGCGGTGCTTAGCGCCATGGCAAAAGAGTTTCCGTTTCGACCGCCTGATGACGGCCAAGCTCCCATTTGAAAACTCTGCTATCAACGATTGATATGCAATCATTGATGGCTGGAGAAAACCCTTGGCCAGCATAACGATCCGCAATATCGACGATCATCTAAAGGCGCGACTGCGCATTCGTGCGGCGGCACATGGGAGGTCAATGGAGGACGAGGCACGCGACATCCTACGGGCGGCGTTGTCGACAGCGGAAAAGCGGCAGCCAAATTTGGCGGAGGCAATTCGCCGTCGCATGGCTGCAACTGGCGGTGTCATATTGGAGATCGCGCCACGCGAACCAAGCCGACCCGTCGAACTTGATCCATAATCATACTCGATGCAGCCATCGCGGCATCACGAGGAGCAACGCTGGCCACACGCAACGTGCCGGATTTTCTCGACACCGGAATTGCGGTCATCAACCGGTGGGACCATCGCGGTTGATCAGCCCTATCGCCTACTCAAGTCGACGTCGAGGATATCGGCGTCTGTACTTGTTGCTTGGTCGACCACCTGCTGTGTAGCTTGGCCAGCATCAGGTAGATGATCGGCGTCGTGTAGAGCGTCAGGACCTGCGAGACGATCAGGCCGCCGACGATGGTGATGCCGAGCGGACGGCGGAGTTCTGCGCCGGGACCGGTGGCGATGATCAGCGGGATGGCGCCCATCAGAGCGGCGAGCGTCGTCATCAGGATCGGACGGAAGCGTTTCAGGCAGGCTTCATAGATCGCCTCTTCCGATGGCAGGCCGAGCTTGCGTTCGCCCTGCAGCGCAAAATCCACCATCATGATGCCGTTCTTCTTGACGATGCCGATCAGGAGGATGATGCCGATGAAGGCGATGATCGTCAGTTCCGTGCCGCTGATGACCAGCGCCAGCAGCGCGCCGAGACCGGCCGATGGCAGCGTCGAGATGATCGTCAGCGGATGCGCCAGGCTTTCGTAAAGAATTCCAAGCACGATATAGACCGTTAGCAGCGCCGCCAGGAGCAACAGAGGCTGGCTGCTCGTCGATTGCGTAATGCTGGCGGCGTCGCCGGCAAAATCCGCATGCAACGTATCCGGCAGATGCATTTGCAGCACTGCCTGTTGAATGGCATCGTTTGCAGCTTCCAGTGTCGTGTTGAGCGCCAGATTGTAGGAGATGGTCACGGACGGGTATTGCCCCTGATGATTGACCACGAGCGGTGCGAGCGTCCGGTCGACCGAGGCCACGGCACTAAGCGGAATCTGAATGCCACCCGACGCTGGCACGTAAAGCTTGGAGATATCATTGGGATCGCGGGCATAGCTGGGATCCGCCTCCAGCACGACGCGATATTGATTGCGCTGCGTATAGATGGTCGACACTTGCCGCTGCGCAAAAGCGTTGTTGAGCGCCGCGTCGATCGACTGAATGCTGACACCGAGCCGCGAGGCTTCACCGCGATTGATGTTGACTGTCGCCTGCAAGCCGTTCGGCTGTCGGTCGGTGGCGACATCGGTCAGCCCCGGCAACGTCTGCAGACGTGCGAGCACTTTCGGCGCCCAATCCACCAGCTCGTCGTAATTCGCGCCCCAGAGCGTGAACTGATATTGCGACTGCGATTGGCGGCCGCCGGCGCGGATATCGCCCGGCGAAAACAGGAATGTGCTGAGGCCGGGAATGGCCATCAGTTGCTTGCGCAGCCGGTCTATCACCTCGGCCGTCGAGACGCGTTCCGATGCCGGCTTCAGCGAAATGAACAATTGCCCGCGATTGACCGAACTGGAAAAACCGCCACCGCCGACGGACGAGCCGACACCGGAGACGGCAGGATCCCTGACCACCATATCGGCTGCCTGCTGCTGCAGCTTGACCATGGCGGGATAGGAAATATCGGTCGCCGCCTGCGTGCCGCCCTGGATGAAGCCGGTATCATCCTGCGGAATGAAACCCTTCGGTACCTTGACATAGAGATAGACGGACATGACGACGCAAGCGAGGATGACGAGGACGGAAAGTACCCGGTGATAAAGCACCGCCTTTAGTGTCCGGCCGTAGAAACTGGTGATCGCGCCGAGCGTCCCTTCGATGATCCGGCCGAACAGGCCTGGTTGGGCCTCCATGTCGCGCGCCCGCAGCCGGTGGCCGCAGATCATCGGTGTCAGAGTCAAGGACACCAGGGTCGAAAAGACGATGGTGAAACCGAGCGTCAGCGAGAAAGTCTGGAAGAAGCGGCCGACGATACCGCCCATGAAGAACAGGGGAATGAAAGCGGCAAGCAATGAGAGGCTGATCGAAACGACGGTAAAGCCGATTTGTTTCGCGCCTTCGAGTGCGGCCCGCATCGGTTTCATGCCGGTTTCGAGATTGGCATAGATGTTCTCGATCATCACGATGGCATCGTCAACGACGAAGCCGACGGACACGGCGAGCGCCATCAGCGACAGATTGTCGATCGACAGCCCGAAGAGCCACATGGCGGCAAAAGTGCCGCAGAGCGACAATGGCACGGTGACCCCGGCTGCGAAGGTGGTCGTCGCGCGCCGTAGGAAGACGAAGACCACGGCCATGACCAGGCAGATGGTGGCGAGCAGCGTCCATTGCATGTCGGTGACGCTGGCATGGATCGTCGTGGTGCGGTCGGAAAGAACCGCGATGTGGACACCGGACGGAATGAGGCTTTGCAATTCGGGGATCAGCGCCTTGACGCCATCGACGGCGGCAATGACGTTGGCGTCCGCTTCCTTGGTGATGTTGAGCAGCACCGCCGGTTTGCCGTCATACCAGGCATCCGAGCGGCTGTTGCGCACGCCGGGCTCCACCGTGGCGATATCGGAGAGGCGAACGGCCGTGCCGTCGCCGCTGTGCACGATAATCCGGCCATAATCCTCCGGCGTCCGCAGTTGACCGTTCATGGAAATGGAAAAGGCGGCGCTGTTGCCGTCGATCGAACCGATGGGGCCGAGCACGTTGGCATTGACGATTGCCGTGCGGATGCTGTCCAGCGACAGGCCCATGGCGGAGAGCCTGTCGGGATCGAGCCTGACACGCACGGCCGGCTGGTCCGCGCCGCTGACGGTAACGCCGCCGACGCCGTCCACCTGCGAGATGCGCTGCACCACCACGGTATCGGCAGCGTCATAAATGGCGCTCGGCGACACATTGTCCGATGTCAGCGCCAGGATCAGCACGGGCGCCGCGGCCGGGTTGATCTTGCGGAAGGACGGCAGGGTCGGCAGATCGCCGGGCAGATCGGTAGCAGCCGCGTTCAGCGCTGCCTGCACGTCCTGCGCCGCCCCGTCGACGCTGCGCGACAGATCGAATTGTGCGACGATGCTGCTTGATCCGAGCGAACTGACCGAGGTTAACTGCGTGATGCCGGCGATGGTGCCGAGATGCCGCTCGAGCGGAGCTGCGACGCTTGCCGCCATGCTGGCTGGGTCGGCGCCGGGACGGCTGGCGGAAACGACGATCGTCGGCAGATCGACGGTCGGCAGGCTTGCAACAGGCAGGAAACGATAGGACACGATGCCGAGGATCATCAACCCGATCGCCAGAAGCGTCGTCCCGACGGGACGTTTGATGAACGGCTCGGAGAGGTTCATGTCCCGCCACCCGCAACTTCGTCCAGTTCCGGAGCCGGCGTGCCGGTCGGGCGTCCGACGATCCGAGCGCGCAGGCTTTCGAAAGCGAGATAGATCACCGGCGTCGTATAGAGCGTCAGAAGCTGCGACAGCACCAGGCCGCCGATGATGGTGATGCCGAGCGGGATGCGCAGCTCCGCTCCTGTGCCCTGCGCCAACGCCAATGGCAGCGCGCCGAAGAGAGCGGCGAGCGTCGTCATCATGATCGGGCGGAACCGCAGGATCGAGGCTTTCAGGATAGCCTCGCGCGGCGCCAGCCCCTCCTTGCGTTCGGCCTCCAGCGCAAAGTCGATCATCATGATCGCGTTCTTCTTGACGATACCCATCAGCAGCACGATGCCGATGAGCGCGATGATCGACAGGTCCTGGCCGAACAGCATCAGCGCCAGCAGCGCGCCGACGCCCGCCGACGGCAGGGTCGACAGGATCGTCACGGGATGCACGGCGCTCTCGTAAAGCAGACCGAGGACAATATAGATCGTCACAACAGCCGCCAGGATCAGCCAGGGCTCGCCGGCAAGCGACGAGGCGAATTCCTCTGCATCGCCCGAATAATTGCGTTGGATCGTACTTGGCATGCCGATATCACGCTCGGCCGCCTGGACCTCCGTAACGGCTTCGCTGAGCGACGCACCCTTGGCGAGATCGAAACTGAGGGTCACGGCCGGGAACTGTTCGTCATGGCTGATGACCAGCGGCGCCGTCATGAACGAAGCCGTCGTAAACGCATTGAGCGGCACCTGCGTATCGCCGGCGCCGGCGACATAAAGCTTATCGAGCGATTTCGGGTCCGACTGATATTGCGGCGCGGCCTCGAGGATGACGCGGTACTGATTGGCCTGACCATAGATCGTTGCGATCTGGCGCTGGCCGAAAGCATCGTTCAGCGTGTCACTGACTGCCTGCATCGAGACACCGAGTCGCGAGGCGGTTTCTCGGTCGACATTGACGAAGATGCGGCCGCCGCCCATCTCGACCTCGGAGGCGACATCGATCAGCTTCGGGCTTTGCTGCAGCCGCTGCGCCAGTTTCTCCGCCCAGTCCACCACGGTCGCCGTATCCGTACCGGTCAGCGTATATTGATAGGGCGCGCGGCTGACCCGCGTGCTGATCGAGATATCGCGCACGCTCTGGAAGGTGACGTGGATGCCGGGCAGATCGGCCACTTCGTCACGCATGCGGTCGATGATATCGGCCGCCGACGCCACGCGTTGGCTTCTGGGCTTCAATACGAGGCTGAGATTGCCGGTATTAAGCGTCAGGTTGCTGGCGCTGGTGCCGATGACCGAAACGACACCTCTTACGTCGGGATCGCGACGGAGCCGCTCGGCCACCGTTTCCTGCGTCTGCTTCATCGCTTCGAAGGAGGTGGTCGGTTCCGTCTCGACGACGGCGGTAATCAAGCCGGTGTCCTGCGCCGGCAGAAAGCCTTTCGGGATAATGACGTAAAGCGCGATCGTCGCGGCAAGCGTCACCACCGTGATCAGCAGCATGAGCGCGCTGCGGTCCACCGCCCAGACGAGACTGCGGCGATAGCCTTCGATCAACCGCTCCATGGCGTGGTCGGCGCCGGCCAGCAAACCGCGCTGATGCTCCTTAGGTCTGCGCAGGATGCGGGCACACATCATCGGCGTCAAAGTCAGCGAGATCACCGCCGAGACCACCACGGCGATGGTCAGCGTCAATGCGAACTCGCGAAACATGCGCCCGACGATGCCGGTCATGAACAGCAGCGGGATGAAGACGGCGATCAGCGAGAAGGTCAGCGAGATGATGGTGAAGCCGATCTCGCCGGCGCCTTTCAGCGCCGCCTGCATCGGGCTCTCGCCCTCCTCGATATGGCGCGCGATGTTCTCGATCATGACGATGGCGTCGTCGACGACGAAGCCGGTACCGATGGTGAGTGCCATCAGCGATAGATTATCGAGGCTGAAGCCGGCGAACCACATGACGCCGAAAGTCGCGATCAGCGACAGCGGCAAGGCAACGCCGGCGATGAAGGTCGCCGTCACCGTCCTCAGGAACAACAGAACCACGAGGATAACCAGGCCGATGCTGATGACGAGCGTCCATTGCACGTCATGGATCGAAGCGCGGATCGTCTCGGTGCGGTCGTTGACGATGTCCAGTGAGATACCGGCCGGCAGCGCCTGCTTTAGCCGCGGAAGCTGCTTCTGCACGCCCTCGACGGTCTGAATGACGTTGGCGCCCGGCTGGCGCATGATGTCGAGGATGACAGCCGGCTGGCCCTGATACCAGGCGCCCACACGGTTGTTCTCCAGCCCTTCGACGACGGTGGCGACGTCCTTCAACTGTACCGGCGCATTGTTGCGATAGGCGACGATGACGGATTTGTAGATGTTGGGATCGATGATCTGGTCGTTGGCGGCAAGCGTGAAGCTCTGCTGCGTGCCGTCGAGCGCGCCTTTGGCGCCGGCAACGCTGGCATTGGTGATCGCAGTGCGCAGATCCTCCAGTGCCAGACCATAGGAGGCAAGCCTCGGAAGATCGGCCTGGATGCGGATCGCCGGCTTGACGCCGCCCTGAATGTTGACGTCGCCGACCCCTGTGACTTCGCTCAGCCGCTGCGCCATCATCGTATCGGCGAAATCGCTGAGTTCGCGGATCGAATAGCTATTGGAGCGCAACGCCAGCGTGACGATCGGCGTATCGGCCGGGTTCACCTTCGAATAGGTCGGCGGATAGGGCAGCGTGCGCGGCAATGTCGAACCGGCGGCATTGATCGCCGCTTGAACGTCCTGGGCCGCGCCGTCGATATCGCGGCCGAGATCAAACTGCAGGGTGATCTGGCTGATGCCGAAGGCGCTCGACGATGTCATCGACGCCAGCGATGGGATCTGCCCGAGCGGTCGCTCCAGCGGCGCGGTCACCAATGCCGCCATTGTATCGGGATCGGCGCCCGGCAATTGCGTCGTCACCCGGATCGTCGGAAAATCCACCTGCGGCAGCGGTGCCACCGGCAGAAAAAGATAACCGAGAATGCCGCCCAGCAGCACCGCGACCCCGAGAAGAGAGGTGGCGACCGGCCTGGAGATGAAGAGCGACGAGACGTTCATTGCTGTTGCGTTGACGTGGCAGGTGGATTGGTCGAAGCGGCATCGCCCCCGCCGCTATTGGCGTTGGAATTGGCGTCATTACCGCCGGCGCCATCCGCGTTGTGTTTGCGGTGACCGCCGTTGCCCCCGCCCTGACCGTTATGCTGGCGATGCGGCCGCCGGCCATCGCCGGCCGTATTGCCGTTGGTTTGAGCCTGATCGGGTTGCGCTGCGTTTTCGGCAACCGGCTGCCCATCGACCGCCGGCGTCGTTGCAGCCGGCGCGGCCGCGCCGGCTCCGGCGGAAACCTGCACTTTCGAACCGTCCTGCAGCCGAGCAAAGCCCGTCGTCACCACCTTGTCGCCGGGGGCCAGGCCATCGGCAATGACAGCTTGTACATCATCCTGCTGGCGCACTGTTACCGGCTTCATGGAAACGGTTTGATCCTGCCGGACAACATAGACAAAGGTGCCGTTCGGCCCACGCTGCACGGCCGCGGTCGGAATGACCGTCACACCCTTTAGCGTCTCGACCAGCAGGCGGGCATTGACGAAGGCGCCAGGCCACAGCGCCAGCTTGTCGTTCGGGAAATTGGCCTTCAGCTTCACCGTACCCGTGGTCGGATCGACCTGGTTGTCGACCACCGCCAGCGTGCCGTTGTCGATCACCGTCTGACCATTGCTTGCAATCGCCTGGACGGAAAGCGTCCCCGTCGCGCTCGCCGCATTGACGCGGCCAAGCTGCTGCTGCGGAATGGAGAACAGCACGGAAATCGGCTTGATCTGCGAAAGCGTCACGATGCCCGTCGCATCCGACGCGCTGACGAGATTGCCGACATCGACATTGCGGATGCCGGTGCGCCCGTCGATCGGCGCCTTGATCGTCGTATAGTCGAGCGTCGCCTGAGCGCTTTCGATGGCCGCTTGGTCGGACTGGATCGCCGCGGTATATTGCGCCACCTGGGATGTCGCGGTATCGACCTGCTGCTGGGTGCCGGAAGCGGTCACCACCATGCGCTGAAAACGCTCGAGATCGCGTTTCGCGCCGGCCAGCAACGCCTCATCCTGCGCCTTCTTGCCGATCGCCTGATCAAGCTGGGCCTTATAGACGGCATCGTCGATGCGAGCGATGACATCGCCCTTCTTGATGTCCTGGCCTTCCTCGAAACCGATTTCGACCACCTTGCCGCTAACCTGAGCGCGAACCGTCACCGTGTTCAGCGCTTTCACCGAGCCGACGCCGTCGATATAAACCGGCACATCGGCGGATTTCGCATCCGCCGCCAGCACTGGAACCGGACCGGTGAATTGCGAAAGGCTGCCGCGCCGCCGTCCGCCGCCTTGGCCAAAACCCTGGCCCTGGTTGCCACGGCGTCCACCCTCAGCCTGGGCGTCGGGTGCCGCCGCGCTCTGGTAGCCGAGCAGGCGCTCAGCGCTGCCAAGCCAGCGCTCACGCGTCACATAGGCGCCATAAGCCACTGCGCCAATCACTGCTACCGACATCAGGACCCGAAATGTCCGAGCCATCAACACACCTTCCTTCACAGCTCCGGCTTCAATGGTCTGCCGGTGCGATATAGGCGCGACTTTAGCTTGCAGCTCGTCGCGAAGGAATTTGGTAAGGCCATTAAATTTTGTCCATTTTTGTATGGCTTAGCGCAACAAATTGTTACATTGGACGAAAACCAGGGTTGTGGTTGCAAGTGAGGAGGCGGCAAAACACGTCCTCGCTGTCTTACAAACTCTGGGCAAAGCTTATGGTTCGAGCCGGCGCTCTTTCGCCGCTGCTGCCTTTCGCCGGAGGTGTGAGTGCCGATAAAATGGGTATCAGGCGGGCTGATCGTCCCGCAGCCGACGGGACCGCTGGGATAGGCCTCACAGCCCTTCCAGAAGTTCCAGAAGTCCGCCATCGCTGTTGCGGCGGCCGATGATCGACAATCCTACCGGTCCGCCATCCATCTTGCCGGCCGGCATGGAAATCTGCGGCAGGCCGGCATGGCCGGCGATAGAGAGGAGGCCAAGGGCCTGCTGGCGGTAGATTTCGAATATCTCACGCGATGAATCCTTGCGTGGCGCAGGGCCTGGTGCTGTTGGGATGATGATCACCAGATCTTCAGCAAGGGCTGCGTCCATTGCCCCAGCAATCTCGCGGCGAGTGGCATCCACCCTGGCAAAGGTCTCATCGCTGACGGATCGGGCGGCGGCGAAACGCGAGGCGATATCCGGGCCGAGTTCGGCATCATGCGCCTCGACCCAGCCGCCCAACGCTTTCCATGCATCATAGCCCTGCCAGAAGCGATAAACCTCGGATCTTTCTTCCGGCCCGACGATCGGCAGCGGATTGGCAATTGTTTTGCCGAACCGCGCCGCAATCTTTTCCGCCGCCTGCCGCAGCAAAGCGGCAAGCCCCGGATCGATGCCCGTCCAGATATCCGAGGGCAGCCAGGCGACCGTAAAATCTGCCTTGCCGACAAGGCCGAGCGCGCGGCCGACACGAACCAATGTTCCGGCATCGCGCGCAAACCAGCCGAGCGTATCGAAACCCGGGCCTAGCGGCACCACGCCGCCCATGTCGATCGCCCCGTGACTGGGCCGCATGCCGAAAATGCCGTTGAAGGAGGCCGGCAGCCGCACCGAGCCGCCCGTATCCGTCCCCAACGCGAAATCCACGAGGCCGGCCCCAACAGCCGAAGCCGAACCGGAGGAGGAACCGCCGGGCACACGGTCGGGCGCGGCGCTATTTAGCGGTGTACCGTAATGCGCATTGGTGCCCATCAGACTATAGGCAAATTCATCCATATGCGTCTTGCCGGCGAGCACTGCCCCCTCGGCCAGCAGCCGCGCGACGACAGGTGCATGCGCCGCCGCCGGGCCATGCGCCCGCCGCCAGACCGGATTGCCATTGCCGGTGATCCGCCCTTCGACATCGATATTGTCCTTGGCGGCAAAGGTCAGCCCGGCCAACGAGCCGCTATCCGCGCTGCGAACCGGTTGCGCGAAGAGCTCGATAAAGGCATTGGCGGTATCGATCATGGGCGGATTTCCGTGAAGGTGGGAATACCAAGCTAGTCGCATTCCGCCGCGCGGACAACGGCGCGACCTTCAGATGAGCAATCTAGAGCTCACTACACTAAAGGATACCCCAGCCGCGATAGCGCCCGCGTCCGGTCATCTCACGCACGCCGAGTTCCGCCACCAGATTGAGAGCGCCGCGGGAAGTAACGCCGACATGGCGTGCAACCATGCTGGCGGAAACGATAGGCCGGGAAAGTACGATCTCAATGACACCGGGCAAACTGCTGTTCGACCGCCGATCTTTCAGCCGCTGTTCCATCTGTATCTTGGCGAGCGACAGGCGATCGAGCTCCTTCAGCCCCGCCTCCGCCGATAGTGCCATGGCTTCGAGAAACGCGGTCAGCCGTGTCGTGCCGTCAGATGAGCGGCGGCGCTCGCGCCGAACGGACTTCAGGCCTGTATTGAGGCTGAAAAGGTGTGACGTGACCTTGCCGCGGCTGCGAAGATAGGCGCTGACGAGCAGGCTGCCCAGCCAATGCTGCCGCCGCAGCGGTTCGAGCCGCTCCCAGGCGTCGAACAGCACGGCAGCCCCAAAAGCCGGCGGCAGGAGATCGGCCTGGTGGATAATTGAGCGCCAGTTCTCCAACCGCTCGTTTTCGTCCCAATCCTGATCTTGGATCAGGCCGAGCGGATCGTCCGTGGTCACGACCTTGGCTTCCGGAAGCTTTCCATCCAGCACTTGGCCGGAGCGGGCGATGATGGCGTCGATCTCGGCAAAATCCATGCCGAAATCATCCTCGTCCTCGTCATCATCTTTCTCTTCTGCTTCCGCGCTCGCGACAGAGATAGGCCGCGGAGTGGCCGTTTCCTCGGCATCACCGACATCGCCGCGCAAGGTGGCAAGACCGGCCATTCCCAGCCCCCAATCCGGCTCGGCGCTCCATAGCCGTCGCCGGGCACGGAGCACGGCATGGGCGATGGTCAGCTCATGCGTCGGCGCGCGAACATCCACATGAGCATCATGCAGCACCAGATCCTCGACATGCACCAGTTCGCCGCCGACCCAGAGTGCGCCGACCGCATCGAAAAAATGCCCGCGCTCGCGAAAGCCGTCGCCGACCACATGCCGCAAGACCCGCTCGTCCAGCCGCGCCAGCATATCCTCCGCCCTAGTCATCGCAGGCAGAAGCGTCGTCAGCGGCAAAGTGACAAGATCATATCGCATTGGAATCACATGATTGATTCATTCTTACGGAAGTTAACATCCCTGACGGCATCGGCATAGAAAGCCGCCTCTTTCAATTGTGGACAGTGCTTACCATTTTTCTCTTGACCTTCCAGTAACAGGAAGGTTCATAAACCTATCCAACGCCCGCTTCCGGGCACTGGAGTTTCCATGGCATTGCACGACGAACACGAACACGACCACCATCATCATCACGACGCGCCGCAGGATGCTGTCATCCGCGATCCCGTCTGCGGCATGACCGTCAATCCGAAGGCCGGCAAGCCGTCATTGGACTATCGCGGCCATACGTTCCACTTCTGCAGCGAAGGTTGCCGCAACAAATTCGAAGCAACGCCTGAAAACTATCTGACGGCCAAAGACCCCGTCTGCGGCATGGATGTCGACCGCGCCACCGCGCGGCATTTCCTGAAGCACGAGGGCGAGAAATTCTATTTCTGCTCCGGAGGCTGCAAGACGAAGTTCGAGGCCGATCCGGCCGCTTATCTCGACGGCAAAAAGCCGGCGCCGGCGCCGATGCCGAAAGGCACGCTCTATACCTGCCCGATGCATCCAGAGGTCATCAGCGACCATCCCGGCGATTGCCCCAAATGCGGCATGGCTTTGGAGCCGATGGGTGTGCCTGCCGCCGATGAAGGCCCGAACCCGGAACTCGTCGATTTTGTCAGCCGCCTCTGGATCAGCGCCGCGCTGTCGCTGCCGCTGTTGATCCTCGCCATGGGGCCGATGCTCGGCCTTCCCCTGCGCGACCGGATCGGTGAGCCCGCCGCCACATGGATCGAGCTGGTGCTGGCGACGCCCGTCGTGCTGTGGGCTGCCCTCCCCTTCTTCCGCCGCGCCTGGAATTCGGTTCTCAACCGCAGCCCGAACATGTGGACTCTGATCGGTCTCGGCGTCGGCACGGCCTATCTCTACAGCCTCGTGGCGACCCTCGTGCCTGATATTTTCCCGATGAGCTTTCGCGGCCACGGCGAGGCTGTGCCCGTTTATTTCGAAGCCGCTTCGGTCATCGTCGCTCTGGTCTTCGTCGGCCAGGTGCTGGAACTGAAGGCGCGCGAGCGCACCGGCTCGGCAATCCGCGCGCTGCTCGACCTCGCGCCGAAGACCGCCCGCCGCATCGGCGCCGGTGGCAACGAAACCGATGTACCCGTCGATGACATCCAGGCCGGCGACCGGCTGCGCGTGCGCCCCGGCGAGCGCGTGCCGGTGGACGGCTCGGTCGTCGACGGCCAGTCGACCATCGACGAATCGATGATCACCGGGGAGCCGCTGCCGGTCGAAAAGGCCGAGGGCGATGCGCTGACCGGCGGCACGATCAATAAGAATGGCACTCTGATCATGATCGCCGAAAAGGTCGGCGCCGAAACCACCCTATCGCGCATCGTCGAGCTGGTTGCTAAGGCGCAGCGGTCCCGCGCGCCGATCCAGACGATGGTCGATCGTGTTTCGGCCGTCTTCGTGCCCGCCGTCGTGGCCGCCGCCATCATCGCCTTTGCGGTCTGGGCCTTTGTCGGACCGGAGCCGAGGCTGGCGCATGCGTTGCTTGCCGCCGTCGCCGTGCTGATCATCGCCTGCCCCTGCGCATTGGGACTTGCAACGCCGATGTCGATCATGATCGCCACCGGCCGAGGCGCCCAGGAAGGCGTGCTGGTGCGCGACGCCGAGGCACTTGAGCGCTTCGCCAAGGTCGATACGCTGATCGTCGACAAGACCGGCACGTTGACCGAGGGCAAACCGAACCTGACCGATATCGTCCCTGCTGTCGGCGTAGACGAGGCCCGCCTGCTGTCGCTTGCCGCAAGCCTGGAACGCGGCTCCGAACATCCGTTGGCCGAGGCGATCGTCGCGGGCGCACAGGAGCGCGGCGCCAGCCTTGTCGAGATATCCGGCTTCGCGGCAAAGACCGGGAAGGGCGTGGAGGGCAGCGCTGGGGAGACCAAGATCACTCTTGGCAATGCTGCGATGATGACCGATCTCGGCGTAGCGACCGATGCGTTGCAGGCGGAAACCGATCGTCTGCGCGGCGAAGGCAAAACCGTGATGTTCGTCGCCATCGACAAGAAGCTCGCCGGTGTTGTCGCCGTCGCCGACCGGGTCAAGCCGACCACAGCGGCCGCCATCAAGGCGCTGCACGACAGCGGCCTGAAAATCATCATGGCGACCGGCGACAACGCCCAGACCGCCAAGGCCGTCGCCTCGCATCTCGGCATCGACGAAGTACGCGCCGATATGCTGCCGGAAGGCAAGAAAGCGCTGATCGACGAGCTCAGGGCCAAGGGCAACGTGGTCGCCATGGCCGGCGACGGCGTCAACGACGCACCGGCGCTGGCCGCCGCCGACGTCGGCATCGCCATGGGCACCGGCGCCGATGTCGCCATGGAAAGCGCCGGCATCACCTTGGTAAAAGGCGACCTCAACGGCATCGTCCGGGCGCGGCACCTTTCGGAAGCGACGATCCGCAATATCAAACAAAACCTGGCCTTCGCCTTCGGCTACAACGCCCTCGGCGTGCCGCTTGCTGCGGGCGTGCTCTACCCCCTCTTCGGCCTGCTTCTGTCGCCAATGATCGCGGCGGCCGCCATGAGCCTGTCCTCGGTCTCGGTCATCGCCAACGCACTGCGGCTGAGGCTCGCGAATAAGGAGAGATCACATGAATATCGGTGAAGCATCCGGCCGCTCCGGCCTGCCGGCCAAGACGATCCGCTATTACGAGGATATCGGCCTGATCCGCCCCGATCGCGGCGACAATGGCTATCGCGACTACGGCGCCGACGATGTGCACAAGCTGCGTCTCCTGCACCGCTCCCGCAGCCTCGGCTTCTCCGTCGACGAGTGCCGGCAACTGCTGGCGCTTTACGAAGACAAAAGCCGCGCTAGCGCCGACGTCAAGGAGATCGCCACATCGAAACTCATCGAGATCGACCGCAAGATCCGCGAACTGGCCGAACTGCGGCGCACCCTGGAGCATCTGGTCCATGCCTGCCATGGCAACGATCGGCCGGATTGTCCGATCCTGGAGGAGCTATCGGAGGGGTGAGGTGCTAAGCCACCCGCCCTCGCTCTTCGAGGCTCCGGCCTGCGGCCTCTGCACCTCAGAGTGAGGGCTGGTCTTCTCGCCAGCTGCCCTGACCTTTTTTTAACCTCACTCCGCACTGCGCCCTCTCCGCCTCATCCTGAGGTGCCCAGCCGATGAAGCGTCAGCGGAAACGACTGGGCCTCGAAGGACGAGGCGGCCACCGCCTCCATCCTTAGTTCACCCGCTCAACCGCAATCGCCGTCGCTTCGCCGCCGCCGATGCAGAGCGCGGCGACACCGCGCCTGCCGCCCTGGCGCTCCAGCGCATGCAGCAGCGTCACGATCAGCCGTGCACCCGTGGCCCCGATCGGGTGGCCGAGCGCACAGGCGCCGCCATTGATATTGAGGCGGTCGCGGTCGATGCCGAGATCCTTGGCGGCGGCCATGGCGACGACGGCGAAGGCTTCGTTGATCTCGAAGAGGTCGACATCGCCGACCTTCCAGCCGGTCTTGTCCAAGACCTTGCGGATCGCCGGGATCGGCGCGGTCGTGTACCAGGCCGGCTCTTGAGCGTGGGTGGCATGGGCCTTGATCTCGGCGAGGATCGGCAGTCCCTCACGCTCGGCGATCGAGCGACGCGTCAGGACCAAGGCAGCCGCGCCATCCGCATTGGCCGAGGCGCTGGCAGCGGTGATCGTACCGTCCTTGCGGAAGGCCGGCTTCAGACTTGGAATCTTTTCCGGCGAGACCTTCTGTGGATGCTCATCCTTGGCGATCGTCACCGGTCCGCCCTTGGCGGCAACGGAAATCGGCGCGATCTCGGCTTCGAAGGCGCCCGTCTCGATCGCCCTGCGCGCACGCGTCAACGTCTCGACGGCATAGGCATCCTGATCGTCACGGCTGAACTGATAGGCTTCGACCGCCATTTCGCCGAATTCGCCCATCGAGCGGCCTTTTTCATAGGCGTCCTCCAGTCCGTCGAGCATCATGTGGTCGAAGATGCGGTCATGGCCCAGGCGGTAGCCGCCGCGTGCCTTGGCGAGCAGATAGGGCGCATTCGACATCGACTCCATGCCGCCGGAAACCGCGATCGAGGCGGAGCCGGCAAGGATCAGGTCGTGCGCCAGCATGGTCGCCTTCATGCCCGAACCGCAGACCTTGTTGATCGTCGTGGCGCCGACCGCATCCGGCAACCCTGCGCCTCGCGCCGCCTGTCTGGCGGGCGCCTGCCCCTGCCCAGCCGGCAGGACGCAGCCGAATAGCACCTCGTCCACCTTCTCCGCAGCCAATCCCGCCCGCTCCAGGGCAGCACGAATGACATGGGAGCCGAGTTCCGGCGCCTGCAACGGTGACAATTCGCCCTGGAAACGGCCGAGCGGCGTGCGGGTGGCGGAAACGATGACAACAGGATCGATAGCGGGCATGACATCTCCTCATGGTCAGCAAACGGTATCTTCAGCCCATTGCTATCACGTTAAATGATGTTCGTCATCTAAATATGCGCGACAGATGACGGCAACCCTGCCGGCTTCACTGCGGCGTGGAGGCGATTGCGCTCATGGTGGATCCGCCGTAAGGATATTCAGAAAAGATCGAAAGGATATCCATGCCGCTTTACATCAAGGATGATGCCATTGATCGGCTGGCACGGCGCTATCAGGCGCTGACCAAGGCCTCTACCAAAACCGAAGCGGTGCGGCTTGCCTTGCAGAAAGTATTGGATGAAGAGCTGAGCAAACCAGCCCTTGCCGATATTGCCGTCGCGTTCTGCCGCAATCTCAAGCAGAAAGCCACCGCAAACAGTGGAAACGCTGCCACAACGGAGGATGCGTGATGTTTGTCGATGCGTCCGTGTTATCGGCAATGATGACCGACGAGGAGGAGGCGCGCGCCTACGCCATTCGCATGCAGCCGGCGACAGCGCGGATGACATCGCCGCTTGCGGCAGCAAATGCCGCAATTCTGGTTTCCGCCGCTTTGGGATTGCCGCCGACCGGGGCCGGCGAAGCGGTGCGCACGTTTCTGCAGCTCATGAACATTCAGATGCTTGCCGTGCCACCCCGTGCCGCCGTTTTGGCGACCGAAGCTTACGAGCGCTTCGGCCAAGGCGGCCATCCGGCACGCCTCAGCCTTGACGATTGCATGACTTATGCCTGCGCTCGCTATTATCGCCAGCCGCTATTGTCGAAAAGCGACCGGTTCAATCAAACCGATATCGAAATGGCGTGAGCCATCCGACGCCATATCGCCGTTACGGGCAAAGCGAAGCCGAACCGGCGGTAAAGGTGTTGGAGCGCACGCCGACCGAGTTCGGCGCAGCAGCGCATTGCAGCCGGGTCATCGCATCGCCCGCGCGGATCGGGCCAGTCACCGACGGATCGGTATTGATAGTGCCATCCGGCAGGATCGCATCCTTCGAATGGTCGACATTGCCGATATCGGTCTGGAACGTCTCGACATCGACGCGCTTAGGATGATGCTTGTGCACCTGTTCCGCCATCGCGGCGCCGGACATGCCGACGACGAGGGCGGAGATGGCGAAAGTTTTGAGCAGCATGAGACTGCCTCCTATGGGAGTTGGCGCAAAATTCATATGGGAACTGGCAAGCCATTTTACAGCGGCTTGCGTCTCAATATCGTTAAGAATTTGAAGGTTTTGATCAGGTCTTCACTTTATGGCGGGACACCTCTGCGCCCGCATCGTGCGGCAGGCTGATAAAACGCAATGCGGAGATGGCACCGATAAGACCCACAACAAGGAAAGCCCAGCGGAAATCGACGAGCGAAAGCGTTTCTCCACCATGAATGGTGCGGGAGAGATTGAGAACGGCAGCGGCGACGGCAACGCCGAGCAACAGCGAAACCTGCTGCAGCATGCTCGAAAGAGTCGAGGCAGAACTGCGCTGCGCGGCATTAATATCGGCAAAGCCGAGCGTATTCAGTGCCGTGAAATTCATCGATCGCGAAAGTCCAGCAACGAATAGTAAGCTATATATCAGCAAGTCCGGCGTCGACGGAGACAGAAACGCGCATGCACCGATGCTGGCCGACGAAATCAGGCCATTGACGACGAGCACGTTGCGGAAGCCGAAGATTTTCAACATCTGCGTGGTGATCGCCTTCATGCCGAGATTGCCGGCGAAGTAGAACAGCAGATAGGTGCCGGCGTCGATCGCCGTACGGCCGAAGCCGACCTGGAAGAGCAGCGGAACCAGGAATGGCGTAGCGTTGATCGCCACCCGGCTCGCCGTTCCGGCCGAAAGCGTCGACATGGCGAAGGTCTGCACCTTGAAGGCGGAGAGATCGAGCAAGGGCGCGTCGATCCTCAAGAAATGCCGGGTGGCAATGACGGAGAAAACCACGCCGGCAGCAATGAGCCCAACGCTGGGCGCCAATCCGGTGGCCCCCTGGACCACGAATTCCAAGCCGGCGAGCAGGAAAGTCAACCCCACCGCCGATTGCAGGAAACCGATGAAATCGAGCCGCGCGACCTTCTCTTCGCGCTGGTCCGGCACGAAGCGCAGAACAAGCCCAAGCCCCAGGATGCCGATCGGAATGTTGATCAGGAAGTTCCAGTGCCAGGTGAGATAGGTGGTGATGAAACTGCCGAGCACAGGGCCGATGACGGGTGCGGTCAGCGCCGGCCAGGTGATCATCGATATGGCGTGCACGAGCTCGGATTTGCGGGCGTTTTTCAGCACGATAATACGTCCGACCGGGGTCATCAGCGCACTGCCGATACCCTGCACTGCACGGGCGATGACGAATTCGACGAGATTGCCGGAGAGGCCGCAGAATAGCGATGCCGCAGTGAAGACTGTGATCGATGCCAGAAACACCCGCCGGGCGCCGTAACGATCGCCGGCCCAACCTGCCAGCGGCACGAAGGCCGCCATCGTCAACAGATAGACTGTGATGCCGATGCTCATCGACACCGGCTCGACTCCGAAGGTTGCCGCCATCTGCGGCAGCGAGGTCGTGACGATCGTGCCGTCCAGGATCTGCATGAAGAATGCGACGGCGACGACCAAAGCGATGATACGGGATTGTCGGCCGAAACTTTCTTCGGATTGCTGCTCTGTGGTCCGGACAACGGTCATGAGATAAATTTCGGAGAATAATGTTAGGGGGCCGGGCGTTCGCCGACAGTAATCATACGATCATTGAATACGCCCATCACCATCGATTGCAAAGCCGCAAAGCCGCATCCCAGCCATCAAAAATTGACACGGTGACATAAGCGTTGCGATTCCCCCGGGATTTGCGCTGGCGTCACCTCCGCCTGCAACATCGCAGGCATCAATCGTCCGAGTATCGCTGCTCGCGCCAGGGATCGCCATACATGTGATAGCCGTTCTTCTCCCAGAAGCCGGCCCGGTCGGCACCGATGAGCTCGATGCGGTTCAGCCACTTGGCGCTCTTCCAGAAATAAAGATGCGGCACGACGAGACGCATCGGACCACCATGCTCACGCGTCAGCGGCTGGCCCTCCCACGCCGTGGCCAGAATAGCATCCTCGGCAGCAAAATCGGCAAGCGGCAGATTGGTGATATAGCCGTCATAGCTCGTCAGCAGCACATGCTGCGCCTCGACAGTCGGCATGGCGAGATCAAGCAGATCGCGCGTCGAAACGCCTTCCCAGCGATTGTCGTAGCGCGACCAGGTTGTCACGCAATGAATGTCGCTAACCCTGGTGCTCTGTTCGATCGCCTGAAAAGCGGCCCAATTCAGACTGAGCCGCGTTTCCACGAACCCAAGCACATCAAGCCGCCAGCTCGATAGCGAAACCTGCGGCTGCTGACCGAGATCGAGCACCGGCCAATTCCTGACGAGATGCTGCCCCGGCGGCAAGCGCTCGGTTTCCGGCCGGCTGATGCGCCCGGTCAGAAATTTGCCCTCCGCCGCCCAGCGGCGCTTGGAGGCAGTGAGCTTGCTGTCGGCGGGGATCTGATCATCGCTCATGCGGGCATCCTCTCTGCTGCGCAGAAATAGGATAGCGGGGGCATGTCCATGTCAAGTCAGAGGCAGTTGATAGCCGGCTATATTGCTTCGATGGCGATGCAGAACAGCTCCGCCTTGCCAAAGATGGAGCGCCGTGTGGCGTGATCATCCGAGATAAGCAAGCAGTCCCCCGCGGCAAGCGTCCTACCGTCGACCTCGGCATTGCCGCGATGGCAAAGAACAAGACTAGTCCCACCGGCGAAAGCGACTTCACTATTTCCGTCAACCGAAACGCGCTGCACCGAATGCGTGAAGCGTCCCCGCCGCGTCATCACGTTGAGATCCGTGATCGTCCCATTGATCAAGGTTGCCGAGGTCGGCGCATCGGCGGCAAAGGGCAGCGGCTCACTCGCCTGCGTCAGGCCTTCCGGCGCGCGCCCCTCGATAAAGAGGGTCATGCCTGCGCCATCGAGAATGGATAGCGTGCGATCGATGCCGGGGAAAACCGAAAACGGCCCGTCCGTGGCAACGGTCGCCATGCTGACGCGCCAGTCGAATTCGGCAAGCCCGGCACCCTCGGGCGAAACGGCGATTTCCACCGTCTCGCCGCCGCCGTTTTTCCAAGGCATGCGTTTGTGGTCGCTGGCGCGCAGCAGCTTCATCTTAGTTCCCCAGGATAGCCGGCAGGCGCAGGCCCTGCTTCTTGGCCCAATCGAGGGCGATGTCGTAGCCGGCATCGGCGTGGCGCATGACGCCGGTTGCCGGGTCGTTCCAGAGAACCCGCTCTAAGCGCTTGGCCGCATCATCCGTGCCGTCGGCGCAGATGACCATGCCGGAGTGCTGGGAAAAGCCCATGCCGACGCCGCCGCCATGGTGCAGCGACACCCAGGTGGCGCCCGATGCGGTGTTGAGCAGCGCATTGAGCAGCGGCCAGTCGGAAACGGCATCCGAACCGTCCTTCATGGCTTCCGTTTCGCGGTTCGGCGAAGCGACCGAGCCGGAGTCCAGATGGTCACGGCCGATGACAACAGGCGCCTTCAGCTCACCGTTCCTGACCATTTCGTTGAAGGCCAGACCGAGGCGGTGGCGATCGCCGAGGCCAACCCAGCAAATGCGCGCCGGCAGGCCCTGGAAGGCGATGCGCTCGCGCGCCATGTCGAGCCAGTTGTGCAGGTGCTTGTTGTCAGGCAGTAGCTCCTTCACCTTGGCGTCGGTCTTGTAGATATCCTCCGGATCGCCCGAGAGAGCCGCCCAACGGAACGGACCGATACCGCGGCAGAAGAGCGGACGGATATAGGCCGGCACGAAGCCCGGGAAGGCGAAGGCGTTTTCGAAACCCTCGCCCTTGGCGACCTGGCGGATGTTGTTGCCATAGTCGAGCGTCGGCACGCCGGCATTCCAGAAATCGACCATTGCTTCGACATGCACCCTCATCGAAGCGCGAGCGGCAGCTTCGACGGCTTTCGGATCGCTCTCGCGCTTGGCTCTGTGTTCGGCCACAGTCCAGCCCGCCGGCAGATAGCCATTCAGCGGGTCGTGGGCAGAAGTCTGGTCGGTGACGATATCCGGGCGCGGGCCGCCGGCCTTCATGCGCTTCACTAGCTCGGGGAAGATTTCTGCGGCGTTGCCGAGCAGTCCGACGGACTTGGCTTCGCCGGCCTTTGTCCACTTGTCGATCATGGCAAGCGCTTCATCCAGCGTCTTTGCCTTCTCGTCGACATAGCGGGTGCGCAGGCGGAAATCGATGCGGGTTTCATCAGATTCGACAGCGAGGCAGCAGGCGCCGGCCATGACGGCCGCCAGCGGCTGCGCGCCGCCCATGCCGCCGAGGCCGCCGGTCAGGATCCACTTGCCCTTGAGGTTGCCGTTATAATGCTGGCGGCCGGCTTCGACGAAGGTCTCATAGGTGCCCTGCACGATGCCCTGCGTGCCGATATAGATCCACGATCCGGCCGTCATCTGGCCGTACATGGCAAGGCCCTTCTTATCCAGCTCGTTGAAGTGATCCCAGGTCGCCCAGTGCGGCACGAGGTTGGAATTGGCGATCAGCACGCGCGGCGCATCCTTATGGGTGCGGAACACGGCGACCGGCTTACCGGACTGCACGAGCAGCGTCTCATCTTCGTTGAGCGTCTTCAGCGTCGCAGCGATACGGTCGAAATCGTCCCAGGTGCGGGTAGCGCGGCCGATGCCGCCATAGACGACCAGCTCGTTCGGGTTTTCCGCAACGTCCGGGTCGAGATTGTTCATCAGCATGCGCAGCGGCGCTTCGGTCATCCAGCTCTTGGCGTTGAGCTCCGGGCCGCGAGGTGCGCGGATTTCGCGGATATTATGGCGTGGGTTGGTCATGTCATATCTCCAGAGAGGGCAGAATGCCGGCGGATACGGATGCGTTGAGCGCGCCGGAAGCGACGAGGTCGCTGGCGGCCTTTAGATCGTTTGCCATGTAGCGGTCCTCATCCAGCGTGGGGGCTGCAGCACGGATAGTGGCAATGGCAAGGGTCAGTTCCGGACTGGTAGTCAGCGGCGCGCGAAGTTCGACGCCCTGCGCTGCCGTCAGCGCCTCGATGCCGACGATGCCGAAGAGATTGTCGGTCATCGGCAGGAGCCGGCGCGCGCCATGGCAAGCCATGGACACATGGTCTTCCTGGTTGGCTGACGTCGGCGTCGAATCGACGGAAGCCGGATGCGACATCTGCTTGTTTTCCGACATCAGCGCGGCGGAGGTGACCTCGGCAATCATCAGTCCGGAGTTCAGGCCGGGCTTCTTGGCGAGGAAAGCCGGCAAGCCGTAGCTCAGGGCCGGATCGACCAGCAGCGCGATGCGGCGCTGCGAGATCGCGCCGATCTCGCAGACAGCGATCGCGATCTGATCGGCGGCGAAAGCTACCGGCTCGGCATGGAAGTTGCCGCCGGACACCACAGAATTATCAGACAGGACAAGCGGATTGTCGGTGACCGCATTGGCCTCGATTTCAAGCGTTCGGCCGGCCGAACGCAGGAGATCCAGGCAGGCACCGTCGACTTGCGGCTGGCAGCGAATGCAGTAGGGATCCTGGACGCGCTCGTCGCCCTCGATATGACTTTGACGGATCACGGAACCGGCAAGCAGGCCGCGAAGGGCAGCGGCGGTATCGATCTGGCCCTTATGGCCGCGCAGCGTGTGGATATCGGGATGGAACGGCGCGGACGAGCCCATGGCGGCATCCGTCGACATCGCGCCGGTGATCAATGCTGCCTGCGCGGCGCGATGGGCGCGGAAAAGGCCGGCAAGAGCGAGGGCCGTGGAGACCTGCGTGCCATTGATCAGTGCCAGGCCTTCCTTGGCCGCAAGCACGACCGGCGTCAGTCCAGCCTTTTTTAGCGCCGCAGCGCCGTCCAGCCGTTCGCCGGCATAAAAGGCCTCGCCGTGACCCATCATCACTGCCGTCATATGCGCGAGCGGGGCGAGATCGCCGGACGCGCCGACGGAACCCTTCTCGGGAATGACGGGCATGACGCCCTTTTCAAGCATCGCCTCGATCAACCGCACCAATTCCAGCCGTACGCCGGAAGCGCCGCGGCCAAGCGAGATCAGCTTCAGCGACATGATCAGGCGGACGACATTCTCCGGCAGCGGCTGGCCGACGCCGCAGCAATGCGAAAGGATCAGATTGCGCTGCAGGGTGGCAACGTCGGCGCTGTCGATCTTGATGGAAGCCAGTTTGCCGAATCCGGTGTTGATGCCGTAGACCGGCGCATTACCGGCGGCGATCTCGGCGATACGCACAGCGGCTTTGAGAATGCCGGCATTGAAGGAAGTATCGAGCTTGGCAGGCTCGCCGGTCCAATAGATCGTAGCCAATTGTTTCAGCGAGACGGAGCCGGGATGGAGTGTGACGGTCATCGGTCGAATTTTTCTCCCTTGAAAACGCGGGCATGAAGCGGATTGAAGCCGATGCGATAGACAAGCTCGGCAGGGCTTTCGATGTTCCAGATGGCGAAATCGGCCGATTTGCCGGCCTCCAGCGTGCCCGTCTTGGTGAGCAGGCCGAGAGCCCGGGCACCTTCACGGGTGGCACCCGCGATGCATTCCTCGACGGTCAGACCGAAGAGGGTCGCCGCCATGTTCATCGTCAGCAGCATAGAGGTCAGCGGCGAGGTGCCGGGATTGCAATCGGTGGCGATGGCGATCGCAACACCTGCCTCACGCAGCACCTTGACCGGAGGTTTCTGCTTTTCATGGATGGCGTAGAAGGCGCCGGGCAGGAGAACCGCGACCGTGCCGGCCTCCGCCATCGCTTTCACGCCATCCTCATCGAGATATTCGAGGTGGTCGGCGGAAAGAGCGCCATAGGAGGCGGCAAGCTTGGCGCCGCCGAGATTGGAAAGCTGCTCGGCATGCAGTTTCACAGGGATACCGAGCGACTTGGCACGATCGAACACACGGGCGATCTCGGCCGGCGAAAAGGCAATCCCCTCGCAGAAGCCGTCGACGGCATCGGCCAGGCCCCTGGCATGCGCCTGCTCCAGACCCGGCAACACGACATCGGAAATATAGTCGCCGTTCCGACCCTTATAATCCGCCGGCGTCGCATGCGCGGCGAGATAGGACGTGACGACGCGGACCGGACGGGCATCTTCCAGCGCCCGGGCGGCTTGCAGCATCTTCAATTCGGATTCGACGCTGAGGCCGTAGCCGGATTTCACCTCGATGGTGCTGACGCCTTCGGCAAGCAGCGTGTCGAGGCGCGGTAAGGCAGTCGCAATGAGATCATTGACGGACAGCGCGCGCGTTGCGTTGACGGAGGAAACGATGCCGCCCCCGGCGCGAGCAATCTCTTCGTAGCTCGCACCTTCCAGCCGCATCTCGAATTCGCGGGCGCGGTTGCCGCCGTGAACGATGTGCGTGTGGCAATCGATGATACCAGGCGTGACCCAACGTCCCCCGAGATCGACGATTTCGGCATCGCCGATCTCAGGCGCATCGCTTTCGCGACCTGCGAAAACGATGTGGCCATCCTTGGTCAGGATCGCACCCTTCTCGACAATGCCGAGCCCCGGCCGATCGCCTTGCAAGGTCACCAAACGGGCATTGCGCCAAAGGCGGCTTTTACCTTCGGATATCACGCTATCGCTGGAAAAATTGTTCCCACTCATCAGCTTTACGCCTTTCCTTATGGGCTCATAATGTATATACATATTAAAAGGGCTGACAAGAGGGATTTTGGATTCTGGATCCAAAAGGAAAGAGCTAGGTCATGACGAAACTTCATGCACGTTCGGCACTGCTTCACGATGGCTGGCGGAAAAACGTCCGGCTAACTCTCGAAGACGGCCGCTTTGCCGGCGTCGAGGCAGATGTTGCGGCCGAGGCCGGCGACGAGCGGCACGACGTTCTGGTTCCCGCGATGCCTAATCTCCACAGCCATGCCTTTCAGCGCGCCATGGCGGGCCTTGCCGAAGTCCGAGGTCCGGCGAACGACAGCTTCTGGAGCTGGCGGACCGTCATGTACAAGTTCGCGCTGTCGATGACCCCCGATCATGTCGAGGCGGTGGCCGCGCAGCTCTATATGGAAATGCTGGAGGCCGGCTTTTCCCGTGTCGGCGAGTTCCACTATCTGCATCACGACAAGGACGGCAGCCCCTATGCCAATGTCGCCGAGTTGGCCGAGCGCATCGGCGCGGCAAGCGCCGAGACCGGCATTGGGTTGACCCTGCTGCCGGTTTTCTACGCCCATTCCGGCTTCGGCGGCGCGGCCCCCATCGATGGCCAGCGGCGCTTTATCAATTCGCTCGATCGTTTCGAAGCCCTGATGACCGGCTGCCGGACGATCGTTGGCCGGCTGCCGGGCGCCGAACTCGGCCTTGCCCCGCACAGCCTGCGGGCGGTAACGCCCGAGGAGCTGGAAAAACTTGTGCCGCTAGCCGGTGATGGGCCGATCCATATCCATGTCGCCGAACAGGTGAAGGAAGTCGAGGATTGCATCGCCTGGTCGGGTGCCCGCCCCGTGCAATGGCTGCTCGACCACGCCCCGGTTGACAGGCGCTGGTGCCTTATCCACGCGACCCATATGACCGATGATGAAACCCGGCGCATGGCGAGAAGCGGTGCGATCGCCGGCCTCTGCCCCGTGACGGAAGCCAATCTCGGCGACGGCACTTTTCCGGCGCCGCTATTCCTGGAGGAAGACGGTCGCTATGGCATCGGCTCGGATTCCAATATCCTGATCTCCGTTCCGGAAGAACTGCGGCAGCTCGAATATTCCCAGCGCCTGGCGCTGAGGGGCCGCAACGTCATCGCCACATCGGGCGGCTCGACGGCACGCGCCCTGTTCGACCACGCCATTACAGGCGGCGGCGCTGCGTTGAAGGCGCAAGCAGGGCTCGCTGTCGGCGGTTACGCCGATGTGGTCTCACTCGACGTCAGCGCCGTTCCCTATGTCTCGGGCGATCAGATCCTCGATCAATGGATGTTCGCCGGCGGCGTTACGGTCGACAGCGTCTGGGCGCAGGGCCGCAAGCAGGTCGAAGGCGGACGGCATAAGCAGAGGCAAACGATCTCCGCCCGATTCCGCGCTGCGATGAACGAACTAATCGGTTGAAAAAGCACTTTTCCTCGCGACAATGAAATTCTAAATGAACAGAGTGGCGATCATCCAGGTCTCACGAGGAAACGGTCGGCGGCATGACGACAGCTAAAGAAGCGACCCTGCATCAGCGTATCCTGAGCGATATCGAGAGCCGGATCGTTTCCGGCGATTGGCCTCCCGGCCATCGGATTCCCTTCGAGCTTGCCCTGGCGGAACAATATGACTGTTCGCGCATGACGGTGAACAAGGTGCTGACGCAGCTTGCCAGGGCTGGACTGATCGAGCGGCGCAAGCGCTCGGGAAGTTTCGTCACGCAGCCGCAGGCGCAATCGGCAGTGTTGGAAATCCACGACATCAAGTCGGAGATCCTGTCGCTGAACCTGCCCTATTCCCACAAAATCATGAAGCGCGCCAAGCGCAAGGGCCGCCCCGACGATGCGCGGCGGCTGCAATTTGCCGGCACGGTCTCGGTGCTGGACATCACCTGCATTCACTATGCCGGGCGCCGGCCCTTCTGTCTGGAAGACCGCGTCATCAATCTCGACGCCGTACCAGAGGCGGCTCAAGTCGATTTCGACGAATTGCCGCCGGGGCCATGGCTCATCAATCAGGTGCCGTGGAGTACGGCCGAACACCAGATCCGCGCCATCGCCGCGGAGAGTGAGGCCGCCGCAAGCCTGGACATCGCCAAGGGCACCGCCTGCCTCGTCATAGAACGGCGCACCTGGAGCAACCTCGGGCCGATCACCCACGTCCGCCTCACCTATCCCGGCGATCGTCATACATTGGTGGCACGCTTCACGCCGTCGAGCTGAAAACGCTCTATCCCTTGTTTTACGCATTCCGGACGGAAAACCGCTTGGCGCTTTTCCTGGAATTGCTTAGCCGCTACCGGCGCTGCACGGGCTCGGTCTGCATCGGGATAAGGTTGTCGGATTGATGGATGGGCTTCACGGGGTTGACCAGCAAGATGCTGAGCGCAATCAGCACCAGCGCCAGGACAAGGATAATGCCGATCAAAAATGGACGAATGGCGATCATTTCGGTTCTCCAATCTTCCGTGTTTGACACCATAACGTTACAGGAAGGGGATTTTGAGGCAATCAGCTTTTGCGCTCAGCCATTGCGTGAATCTATAAAGTTTCAACCGTATTCACGATTTGCTTGAATTCTCGACGGCGAAAGCCACAATCCGAACGACTTGACAGACACCCTACCAATAGGTAGGCAAAACGGATGAGCAATATTTCGACAAAAGCTGACGAAATCATCCAGTCCGCACGCGGCCTGATCATCGCGGGCGGCTACAACAGCTTCAGCTTCGCCGATATTTCGGCAGAGGTCGGTATTCGGAAAGCTAGCATCCATCACCATTTTCCGACCAAGGCCGATCTCGTCAGGATCGTCGTGGCGCGCTATCGAGAGGAGGCGCGGCAGGGCCTCGCTAAGACCGACGCTGATATTGCCGATCCGGTCGCGCGCCTTCGAGCCTATACGGGCTTCTGGGAAGCGTGCATCAGAGACAATACCGCACCCTTCTGCATCTGCGCCATGCTTGCCGCCGAACTGCCGGTCCTGCCGGCCGATGTTGCGGCTGAGGTGCGCGGCCATTTCCGCGATCTCTCGGGTTGGCTTGCCGCCGTCATGGAAAAAGGCGCGGCCGACCGCCGTCTCGTTATGCCCCGACCGGCAACCGAGGAGGCTCTTTCGTTCATGGCGACTGTGCACGGCGCCATGCTTTCGGCCCGAGCCTATGGCGACCCGGTTGTCTTTGCCACCATTGTCGAGCCACTGTTCGATCGACTGGCCACTTTCCATTGAAATCATTTGTGTTTTCGTGATTTTGACGGGTAACGCGCCTCTCACGCTTGTTTGATTGGCGAAGCTACCGAGTGGTAGATAGGATCGCCTCGTTGCAGCACGGGATGACGATCTTTCCGGTCTTCTCATGCAAAGAATTTTGTTGGCGGCCTCGACCGCCTGTCCAAAAGCCTACCGACTAGTAGGTCTATCAAGGAGACTATTCATGGATCGCAAGCTTCTGCCGAAGAGCATATTGGCACTGGCCGCCGGCGCTGTCGTAACGCTCGCTGCGCTGCAGGGCGCCAATGCCGCCGACCGCCTCCGCGTGCGGGGCACGATCGAAAGCCTCGATGGCGATACCCTCAAGGTCAAGTCCCGCGACGGCAAGGACATCACCGTGATGCTGAAATCCGGCTGGGGCGTCACCGGCGTGACCAAGGCTTCCGCCGCCGACATCAAGCCCGGCGATTTCGTTGGTATCGCCAACGAGCCGACGAAGAGCGGCGTTGCCGGCGCCATTGAAGTCGTGATCTTTCCCGCCTCGATGAAGGGCACCGGTGAAGGCGACCGGCCCTGGGACTCGAAGCCGAACAGTTCCATGACCAACGCCACCGTGGCCAATGCCGTCAAGTCGGTGAACGGCCCGACACTAACCCTGACCTATAAGGGCGGCGAGAAGAAGATCAACATTCCGGACGGCACACCTGTCGTGACCCTGACCTCGGCCACCAAGGACGATCTGAAGGCCGGCGCCGGTGTTTTCATCACTGGTGAAACCACAGGCGACGGCATGGTTTCCAGCGATCGCATTGCCGTCGGCGTCAACGGCACCGTTCCGCCGATGTGATCTTCCCGACAAAGTGATCTTCCCATCAAGGGAAGCTCGCAGGCCGACCGGCACCCGCCCGCCGAGAGCCTGCCATGCGGCGCTCCATAGTCAGACCTGGTGATGGAGCGCCGCCACTTTGCCGCTCGATTTGTGGTACCATGCAGTCACGGTTTTCAAAGGGTTCGTTGAAGATTTCGAGAGGAGCCTAGCCATGGCCGACATCGATGCGACCGGTGCGCCTGCGCGCCCTCGGACGATCTACATTCGCCGGCATTCGATCGTTACCCGCCTGACGCACTGGCTGAATGTGCTCTGTCTTTCACTGCTGCTGATGAGCGGCATGCAGATTTTCAACGCCCATCCCGCCCTCTATTGGGGCCAATACGGCGCCAATGCCGATCCGTCCTGGCTGCAGATATCAGCCACCGACAGCGACAACCAGCCCTACGGCACCCTCCGCATCGGCAACCTGACGATCCCGACGACCGGCATTCTCGGCGCGTCGAAAGAGGACGGTGAATGGACTGAACGCGCTTTTCCCGCCTGGGCGACGATCCCAAGTTATCAGGATCTGGCCGACGGCCGGCGATGGCATTTCTTCTTCGCCTGGCTCTTCGTCTTCAACGGTCTGATTTACCTGCTCTATGGCTTCGTTGCCGGCCATTTTCGCCGCGATCTGGCGCCTTCCGGTGCCGAAGTTTCGCCGCGCAATCTCTGGCATGAAATTATCGAGCATGCCCGCCTGCGTTTTCCAAAAGGCGAGAAGGCGAAACGCTACAACGCATTGCAAAAACTCACCTATCTGATCGTCATCTTCATTCTGCTGCCGCTGATGCTGGCGACCGGGCTCACCATGTCGCCCGGCATCGATGCCGGCTATCCGTTCCTGCTCGATATCTTCGGCGGCCGGCAGACGGCGCGTGGCATTCATTTCATCACTGCATGGACGATCGTGCTCTTCGTCCTCGTCCATGTGGTGATGGTCATCCTGTCCGGCCTCTGGAACAACATGCGCTCCATGGTCACCGGCCGCTATGCCATCCGCACGAAAGGGGAGGACGACGCATGAGCAAGATTTTCACCCGTCGCCGCTTCCTCGTCGGCTCTGCTGCCAGCCTCGGCGCCATCGGCCTTACCGGCTGCGACGAAGTCACCGGAAATCAGAACGTCCAGAAAGTTCTGGCGCTGGCCGAAGGTCTGACCATGGGTACGCAACGCCTGCTCGTTTCGCCGCAGACGCTTGCCCGTGAATATACCGACAGGGACATCTCGCCAACTTTCCGACCGAACGGCACCGACGATCCCGGCACCGAGGACTATGCCGCTATGGTGGAAAACGGTTTCTCCACCTGGAAGCTGAAAGTCGACGGCATGGTCAATCAGCCGATGGAATTTTCGCTGGCCGACCTGAAGAAACTGCCGTCGCGCACGCAGATTACCCGCCATGACTGTGTGGAAGGCTGGAGCGCCATCGGCAAATGGACCGGCGTACCGCTCGGCCTCATCCTGCAGAGCGCCGGCCTGAAGCCGGGCGCGCGCTACGCAGTGTTCTACTGCGCCGACGAGTTGGAGCAGACGCTCGACGGCAGCGGCCGCTACTACGAGAGCATCGACCTGATCGATGCCTTCCATCCGCAGACGATCCTTGCCTATTCGATGAACGGCAGGGATCTCGAAGTCGCCCATGGCGCACCGCTGCGTCTGCGGGTCGAGCGCCATCTCGGGTACAAGCATGCCAAATACGTGATGCGCATCGAAATCCGCGACAAGTTCGACGATATCTGGGGCGGCAAAGGCGGCTTCTGGGAGGATCGCGGCTATGAATGGTATGCCGGAATCTAACGCATGGCTTTTGACATGTTTCAATTTGTCGCAGGTCGCTCGGAGCCGGAACACTCATGCGTGCATGTGCGTTTCCGCGAAGGGCAATTATGCCCTTTCGGAGGAAATGCACATGCTGAGATCGATTTTGATCGCGGCCGTGTTTGCGGCAGCGGGCATTGCGCCTGCTTACGCTGCATCTATGGCGAAATGTGACGATGCTTCCATTGCGGCCTTGCAGACCAAGGTGGATGCAATGACCGACCAGACGAAAAAGACAGCCGCCACCAAACAGGTGACTCTGGCCAAAGATGCCATGAAGGCGCACAAGATGAAAAATTGTGTGACCCACATGGAAAATGCCGAGAAGGGCATGAGCAAGATGTAACCGTTCGCCGCCGCTTTGGTGGATTTGGAGGATGAGGCCCGGGCGTCCGGGCCTTAAATTTAGCGGCTCCCCCTGATATGCCGCGCCGCGTCGGCAAACGAGATGTCCGACTTGATTTCGCGTGTCGACATCGACGTCACCGTATGCCGTACGCCGGGTAGCCGGTTCAACTCCTGGCGCAGCAACCGGTCGAGGGCGGCCATGTCCGCGGCCAATATGTGCAGGAGATAGTCGGCCTCCCCCGTGGTCGCATGACAGCGCCAGATCAGCGGATGGCGGCGCACGGCCGCTTCGAAGGCATCGAAGCGCTCGACGTCGATCGACACTTGCACGAAGGCCTCCAGACCGAAGCCGAGCTGCGCCGGATCGAGAAGCGTCCGGTAACCGCGGATCACGCCGGCCTCTTCCAGCGCTTTCACCCGCTTCCAGCATGGCGTCTTGCTGAGGCCGACCCGATCGGCAAGCGCGGCAAAGGAGATGCGGGCATCGGCTTCCAGAGCCGAGACGATCTTATGGTCAAGCGCGTCCAAGTCCATCGTTCTCTCCATTGCACTCGGCTAAGACAATCGTACTCCCAGTTGCCGATTTTGAATGACAATGAGAAACAATGTTCAAGCGAAATTTTCGTATCCTTCCAAAAAGAGAATATGCCAGCGGCAAGGGCCAGGAAAATGGGAGCGAAGATGCAGAAGGAAGAATACTACGCACACATCGAGGCGCCAGACATGCGCGACTATGGCGTTTATCTGCAATGCGACAAGCTGCTCGCCTGTCAGAAGCCGTTAAGCGAGATGGTCAACGGCGACGAGCTGCAGTTCCAGATCGTCCATCAAGTGGAAGAACTCTGGATGAAGCTCATCGCCTACACGCTGGTCGATGTCATCGCCTTCATCGAAGAAAACAATACCCATCGGGTGGTGACGCTGATGGGCCGCGTGCATCGGCTGATGCGGTTGATGACGACGCAGCTCGATCTGCTCGAAACCATGTCGCCGAAGGAATATCAGCAGATTCGCCTGCAGCTCGGCAATGGCAGCGGCCAGGAATCGCCCGGTTTCAAGTTCCTGCTGCGCCTGCCGCCGGATCTCTGGCGGGCCTTCAAGGCGCATTACCTCGACGCACCGGGATTGACGGTCGAGGACCTCTATGATGGCAAATACGATCATGGCGACAGCTATGTCGTCGCGGAGGCGCTGGTGGAGTTCGACGAACTCTTTCAGAAATTCCGCGCCAATCACATCTATCTGATCCAGCGCTCGATTGGGCTAGGTTCGAAATCCCTCAAGGGTCGGCCGGTCGAGCTGTTGCAGGCCGGCACCCGCCACCGCTTCTTCCCCGATCTCTGGGATATTCGCGCCGAGATGACCGACCGCTGGGGCAGCCAATACGGCGTGGTGCGCGATTCCATTTCCAAGCACGACGCGGCAGAATAAGGATCGCGATCCCTTGATTATCCGTCGCGCTGCATGGCGCGCCGGAACGCTTTCAGCGTTTCGGCGCTGACGTGGTGTTCCATGCCCTCGGCGTCGATTCGCGCCGTCTCGGCGCTGACGCCGAGCCAACGAAGGAATGCTTCAACCGTCTGGTGGCGGGCACGGATGTCCTGGGCAATCTTGCTGCCCGCCTCCGTTAGGAAAACACCGCGATAGGGCCGCCGCGATACCAGCCCATCGTCGCAGAGCCGTGCCAGCATCTTGGCGACCGTCGGCTGCGACACACCAAGCCTTGCCGCGATATCCACCTGCCGCGCCTCGTTGCCGTCATCGATGAGATCGGCGATCAGCTCGACATAATCTTCCACCAGGGCGCCACGGGTGGCCTCCCGCGTATGCCGGAAACCCTCCGAATGCGTCTCGGCATCCGGCAGCGGTTCGTCTCGATAGATCGGCGGTTTTCTGGCTGGCAATGCGTTAGGCTCCGGAGATGCGGATAAAATCCCTTTTATCTTTATAGCACCGGCTTCAATCTTGAAAGCGGATGATAGTTTTTGCGGCGGCGGCGCGATCGCCATTACCATGCCTAAACTATACAATATAGCCTATTGCATAATGTTGATATCCGGCATATTTATTTGGTCATGTCACAGACCGTTCCGGAGCCCCGCATGACGCAGATTCAGGAAGCAGCCGCACAGCCTGCATGGAAATTCGCCCACCCCGATGAAGATGCGCGGCCGAGCCTACCGGAAGTCAATGCCACAGTTCATGTACCGCATACCGGGACCTGGGTCCGGCGGCTGATCGCCTTTCTCGGACCGGGCTACATGGTTTCCGTCGGCTACATGGACCCTGGCAACTGGGCGACGGACCTCGCCGGCGGCGCGCAATTCGGCTACACGCTGCTTGCCGTCATCATGCTGTCCAATCTGATGGCTATTTTGCTCCAAGCCCTTGCCGCCCGGCTCGGCATCGTCACCGGCCGCGATCTGGCGCAGGCCTGCCGCGACCATTATTCGAGGCCGGTCAATCTGGCCCTGTGGTTTGCCTGCGAACTCGCGATCATCGCCTGCGACCTCGCCGAAGTCATCGGCACCGCGATCGCGCTGCAATTGCTCTTCGGTATCCCCTTGATCGGCGGCGCGCTGATCACCGCGCTCGACGCCTTCCTGCTGCTGCTCCTGATGAACAAGGGCTTTCGCTTCCTGGAGGCCTTCGTCATCGCACTCCTCGTCGTTATCGCCATCTGCTTCGCCATCCAGATCGCCGCCGCCGCTCCTCCGGTCGCCGCTATTCTCGATGGTTTCATTCCTTCGCCCGAGATCGTCACCAATCACGAGATGCTTTATATCGCCATGGGCATCATCGGCGCGACCGTCATGCCGCATAATCTCTACCTGCACTCCTCGATCGTGCAGACCCGCGCCTATAAGCGCACCGATGAAGGCCGCCGCGACGCGATCAAATGGGCGACGACCGACAGCACCATTGCCTTAATGCTGGCACTTTTCGTCAACGCTTCCATCCTGATTGTGGCAGCCGTCGCATTCCACAATAGCGGGCATTCCGATGTCGCCGAAATCGGTCAGGCCTTCGAGTTGCTTTCGCCGCTGCTCGGCCTTGGGATCGCTTCGACGCTCTTTGCCGTGGCGCTTCTTGCATCAGGCCTCAATTCCACCGTAACGGCGACGCTCGCCGGCCAGATCGTCATGGAAGGTTTCCTGCGCCTGCGCATTCCGCACTGGGCAAGGCGGCTTTTGACGCGCGGCCTCGCAATTATTCCAGTTGTTTTTGTTACCGCATTTTATGGTGAAAAAGGTACTGCGGATTTGCTGGTTCTGAGCCAGGTCATCCTGTCCATGCAACTGCCCTTTGCCGTCATACCGCTCGTCCAGTTCGTCACGGATCGCGGAAAAATGGGCAGATTCACCGTTCCGAGAAGCGTTGCCCTCCTCTCCTGGCTGGTTGCAGGCATCATTCTGGCGCTGAATTTCAAGCTGCTCTACGACACCATCTTCGGTTGACGAATCACCCGTGATGCGAGAATCTGCACCCGCCGAAGATCACCGTAATTAACCGATCCGTAATATTTGCCCAGATTTTGACATGATTTGCCCTAGTTTGGGCCCACCGCAGTCTGCAGGGTTCCTCAATTCATGGTCGAAAGTCCATTGCGCGTCCAATTCCCCGCAGAGGCTGCGATTCAGGCGCGGCCGCATCATGAATTTCATATTCCTTTTCTGCCCCGCTCAGCCCATCTTCGCCATCTGATCGCCATCGGCCTTGCCGGCACCGCCTCCTTCGGCCTTCTCGCCACCGTTCTTTACCCGCTGCTTGCCCGCCATACGATCGAACAGGCTGTGCCGGTCCGCATAGCCCAGCTCATCCGCTCACAGCCCGCCCTACCTAAGAGCGACCGGATTGCCGCGAAACAGCGTTTCGACGGCGCCCGCTTTGCGCAGGTGGCGGAAAAGACTTCAAACGGCGAAACCCGCATCTTCACCTATCACCGTACGACGCTGGTCTTCAAAGCCGAAGCTGCCGAGCCTTCCGACGATGACGCCACGGCCATCAATGCGGCCTATGGCGACGATGCCCAGTCCGAGCCTGCTCTCTTTTCAGCGGCGGCGCTTTCGGATATCCGCCCGGGCATCTATCCGCATGCCAATCGTTACGATGCGGTCCGGCGCTCGCGCTTCCCGGTCCGCGGCGTGCCGTTGAATGTCAGCGTGTCGAAGGCGACCACGGGCGAGACCGGCCGCGAGTTCAAGAGACTGGTTTCCATGCCCAAAGACCGGCAGGACCTGCAGGATATCCTCGCCTCCGCCGGCCTGGGTCAAGACGCTGGCGACGAACTGCAGCGCGCCTTGGAAACCGATACGGTTTCGCCCGGCGATAGCCTGGAACTGCTGCTCGAAAAAAGGACGGCCGACGCCGCGCCGAAACTGATCATGGCCCGCCTCAGCGGCGGGAAAACGCCGGAGCGCATCGTCGCACGCGACGATGCCGACGGCTTCGTGCCGCTCACCGACGACCGGCTGTTTTCCACGCTCTATAGCGAGAGCCAGGCTGACGCGCCCTCCTCCTCGGAAGTGGCCGCGGTCGACCTTAAGGGCATCGACAGCGACGATCGGACGACGATCCGTGCCAAGCTGAAGAAGGCGGGGCTTTCCGACGAATGCGCCGACCAGCTCATGAAGCTTGCCAAGGCAAATGACGTTTCATTGACGGGTGACGATACGCCCGACAGCGTCGATCTGCTGTTCCGCAAGGCGGACAATGGCAAAAGCGAGCTGATGTTCATCGAGTTCCATACCGATGGCGATACGCATCGCTTCTATCTGCACAAAGACGGCGGCAACGGCGCCTCCGAATTCTACGACGAGGGCGGTCATTCGGTTGCCAAGGTGCTGACCCACCGTCCCGTGCCCAATGGCACGCTCGGTGATGGATTTGCCTGGCGCATCCATCCGATCCTCGGCGTCCGGAAATTCCACAACGGCGTCGATTTCCGCGCTCCGATGGGCAGCCCGATCATGGCCGCCGGCGACGGCACCGTCGAAAAGATTTCCTGGGAAACGGGCTACGGCAAATATGTCCGCATTCGCCACGATGGCGGCTACGAGACCACCTATGCCCATATTGCCTCGACGCCGTCGGACCTGCATGTCGGAGAGCGCGTCACCCAGGGCCAGGTCATCGCCTATGTCGGCTCCACCGGCTATTCCACCGGTCCGCATCTCTATTACGAACTGCGCGTCAACGGCCGCTACGAAAACCCGCTGACCGCCCAGTTGCCAGCCGGCACCAATCTCACCGGCAAATCGCTGGACAGCCTGCGCTCGCAAGTCAGCCACGTCGACAATATCATGACCTATCTCGACGTGCCGCCACCCAACGAAGCCCGCCCCTTCTCAGCTTTCGACCAGGGACCGGAGCGAGGTGCAGGTCCAGGCGCGGGCCCGGGTCACGCCAGCAGGCCCTGATCGAGGCGACTACAGCGGCGCTTGCCCGGCACAACCGAGATTCCCCAAACAGCGAATTTTTGATTTGAGGCTGGAAAATGGAGCCTCGGATGCATGCTGAACGATGCGCCGCGGGAGCGCGTCGTAGCGCCGGTTTGAAATCTCAACACGATCCCGCTTCAGAAAACGGAGGGTTTTCGAATGGCTGATGCTCGATGCAGTTGCGGCGCTCTGAGACTGATGCTTTCAGAGCCGGCAAAATTGGTTGTGGCCTGTCATTGTCTTGACTGCCAACGCAGAACCGGCGCGCCATTTGGCGTGGGCGCCTTTTATCCCGTCGACGCCGTCGCGATTTCCGGAACGTCGAAAGAGTTCACCCGCGAGGCGGCAAGCGGCGGGAAGGTCCATACCTACTTTTGTCCAAGCTGCGGATCATCGGTCTATTGGAAGGCCGATAACCTGCCGTCCTTCGTCGGGGTTGCGGTCGGCGCTATGGCCGACCCGAAATTCCCGGCCCCCGCTCGATCGGTTTTTGAGCAGTCGAAACACGATTGGGTTCAAATCGAAGGTGCCGAACACTTCCAGCAAAGCAGTGCGGCAAAAAATTCGAACTGAAACACTATCGAACTCTAACCGAGACG
Organism: Rhizobium leucaenae USDA 9039; assembly: GCF_000426285.1. Taxonomy (GTDB): domain Bacteria; phylum Pseudomonadota; class Alphaproteobacteria; order Rhizobiales; family Rhizobiaceae; genus Rhizobium; species Rhizobium leucaenae. The sequence continues at coordinate 247,905 of NZ_AUFB01000004.1, forward strand.
ATTAGCCGGCTCAGCAGGGCCGCTGTTCACATAGATTGCATAGAGCGAAGTCGTAGCGGTGATATAGAGCCGGTTGCGCTTCGGACCGCCGAAGCAGAGGTTCGATACGACCTCCGGAATGAGAATGCGGCCGATCAATGTACCATCCGGCGCGTAGACCCGGACGGAATCGCCGCTGGAGGCGAAGATGTTGCCCTGGCGATCAACCCGGAAACCGTCGAACATGCCGACTTCGCAGGTGGCGAAAACACGCCCCTCACTGAGGCTGCGGCCGTCCGGATTGACGGAATAGGCGGTGATCGTCGGCGGCAGGCCGGGCACATGCGAGCCGCCGGTATCGGATACATAGAGCACGCTTTCATCCGGCGAGAAGGTGAGACCGTTCGGCTTGACGCGGTCACCGGCAACCAGCGTCACCGCTCCATCGGCTGGATCGATGCGATAGACGTTGGACGCATTGATTTCGGAGGGTGCGGCAAAGCCCTCATAATCACTGTCGATCCCGTAGGTCGGATCGGTGAACCAGATCGAGCCATCCGACTTCACGACAACGTCGTTCGGCGAATTCAACCGCTTGCCGTCGAAACGGTCGGCGAGCGGCCGCCATAGCCCGTCATGATCCAGCCGGCTGACACGGCGGCCTCCATGCTCGCAGGCGATGATCCGGCCTTCGAAATCGAGCGTGTGGCCATTGTGATAACCGACGGGACTCTCGAAGACGCCGGCTGCGCCCATCACTTCGTCATACCGCAGAATTCGGTCGTTCGGGATATCGGACCATACGACATGGCGTGCGGCCGGCACATAGACGGGTCCCTCGGTCCAGCGCCCGCCCGTCCAAAGCTGCTCCAATTTCGCAGACCCGTTGATCAACGCCTTGAAGCGCTGATCGAGAATATCATACTGGCTCATGATGCTCCGCCCTGTTCCTCACAGCCAGCCAACCTCCGACCGGCCTCCCATAATCGGAAGCCAGTCTAGTGACAGCAATCATCGGCTGTCAAAAACAAGCTGAGGATATGACACGCTTTTTACCGGCGTCATTGCCTATCCGGAAGAGTAGCGTCGTTCCCTCTCCCCGCGAGCGGGGAGAGGGTGAGGGTTAGGGTTAGGGTTAGGGTTAGGGTTAGGGTTAGGGGCCGGGCACGAGACATCCTCAGCGACAGACTCGCCGACCATCCCCAAAATCCCTCAAAATTACAGCAACTTCTCCAGCGTAATCGGCAGCTCGCGTATCCGCTTGCCCGTCGCGTGGAAAACCGCATTGGCAATTGCCGGCGCAACGCCGACGATCCCCAGTTCGCCGACCGCTTTACCGCCGAGCACGGAGGCGTGCGTGTCGGGAATGCCGACGGAGATCACTTCGATGTCGGGAATATCGGCATTGGTCGGCACGAGGTAGTCGCCGAGGTTGTTGTTGATGACGCGGGCGTAGCGCTCGTCGACAATACCCTCTTCGAGCAGCGCCTGGCCGATGCCCATGATGATGCCGCCCTTCCACTGGCTTTCGGCCAGCTTCGGATTGTAGAGCCGGCCGGAATCGAGCGCCGAGACGACGCGCGAGACGCGCACGGTGCCGAAATCCTCGTCAACGCGTACTTCGATGAAGTGCGCGCACCAGCTATGCATCGAATAGTCGCCGTCCGTGGGCGACAGCATGGTCGCGATGGTCGAGAAGTTGCGGTAATGATCCGCCTTGCTCTGCTTGTCTTCCGGCAGGGTATTGCGCAGCACCTCGATCTTATCGCGGCCGACCTGCCGCAGAAGCTCGGCAATGGCGATGCCGTCACCGCCTTCGCGCGGCGGCAGGATGCGGCCGTCCGAAACGGTCAGCGTATTGGCCTGCAGATCGCGAAGCGGCGAGTTGGGATCGTTGATCGCCAGCCCCACCAGCTCGTCGCGGGCGGCGATAGCCGCCTTGTAGACGGCGCCGGTCATGAGGTTGGCAAGCTGCGACCCGCCCGCAACGGGCGCGCGCGGCAAGGCGGAATCGCCAAGCTTGACCCGGATTTGTTCGACCGGGATGCCGAGTGTCTCGGCGGCCGTCTGCGCCAGGATCGTATAGGTGCCCTGGCCCATGTCGATGCCACTGCTCGCCACTTCCGCCGAACCGTCGGCGAGGATGCGCACCAGTGCTTCACCCGGCGTGCGGCGTACCGGATAGGTGCCGGCGCCGACACCCCAGCCGATCAGCTGCTTGCCGTCCCGCATGGAGCGCGGCGCATGCGAGCGCTTCGCCCAGCCGAAAGCCTTGGCACCAGCCTCGAAAGCCTCGCGCAATTGCCTTGTCGACCAAGGCTTGTCCGCTTTCTGGTCCCGCTCGGCATAATTCTTCAGCCGGATTTCCACCGGGTCCATGCCGAGTTCGTAGGCGAGCTCGTCGATAGCGCTTTCGATGCCCCAGGCGCTGGGATTTTCGCCAGGTGCGCGCAATGCGCCGGGCTTTACGGTATTGACCGCCACGATGTTCTGCCGCGACGAAAGATTGGGCGTCGCATACATGATCGAGGTGACGACACCCAACGGCTCGACCGCCACATCGCCAATCGAAGTCTCGTTGGCGCTGGTATGGATGATGGAGGTGAGCTTGCCGTCCTTGGTCGCGCCAAGCGCAATCCGCTGGCGCGTGCCGGGCCGACCGCCGAAGGCGGTGAAGGTCTGCGGCCGGGTGATGACCAGCTTCACCGGACGTCCGAGCAGCTTCGCCGCCATGACACCAGCGGCCCCATGCGGCAGTGCCAGCGCCTTGGAGCCGAAGCCGCCGCCGATATAGGGCGAGATCATCCGCACATTCTCGAAGGGAATACCGAACCATTCGGCATAGGTGCGCGCCATGCCGTCGATCCACTGGCTCGGCTCCCAAAGGGTCAGCATGTCGCCGTCCCACTTGGCGATCAGCCCGTGCGGCTCGATGGGCACGTTGTATTCCCGCGGCGTCTTATATTCGGCTTCGATTTTGACGGGCGATGCGGCGAGGGCGGCTGCGGCATCCCCCCACTCCCTGGTCATCGGCTCGATCGGAAAACCTTCGCCGCCTTTCGGATCGTCGAGGCTGAAAATCGCCGGAGCCTCCTCATAGGTGACCTTGACCAGTGCCGCCGCGGCTGTCGCCTGCTCGAAGGTTTCGGCAACGACGATGGCGACATGCTGGCCGCTATAGGTAATGTCCTTGACAAGTGGCCGGTACGGGCCTTCCGGACCGGGGGTGTCGAGCCAGGTAGTCGGTGAGTTCAGGTCCGGCATCGTGTCCGGCGTCAGCACCAGCAGAACGCCGGGTGCGCTCTCCGCCGCCGACGTATCCATGCCGGTGATCCGGCCAGCAGCGATCGTGCTTTGCACCATTACCGCGTGGGTCAGCCCCTCAAGATCGCGCTCGACAGCGTAATCGGCTTCGCCCTTGATCTTTGCGGTTCCATCCAGGCGGGACAGCCGCCCGCCGAGCGCGCCGTCAGCGACGCCATGCTTTCTGGTTTCCATGATGGTCATGCCATTTCTCCCATCGTCAGGATGGCGCGCTCGACGACACGTGGCGCAAGCGCAATCTTGTAGTGATTGCCGCCATGATAGACGGCACCTTGCACAGCGAGCAGGCTGGCGCGCTTCACAGTAGCCGCATCGAGCACCTGGCCCTTCAATGCTTTTTCCACGGCGCGGGCACGCCAGGGCTTGGTGGCGACACCGCCAAGCGCCACCCTGATATCCCTGATCGTCCTGCCATCAGCCTCCAGTTCGAGCCCGACGGCGGCGCTGGCCGCGGCGAATTCATAGGACTGTCGGTCGCGCACCTTGAGATAGGTCGAACGGCGTGCAGCGGCGGAGGCCGGAATGGTGATCGCCGTAATCATCTCACCCGGCTCGATCGCATGTTCCCGTTCCGGCGTCGCTCCCGGCAAAAGGAAGAAATCATCGATTGCGACCTGACGGCTGCCGAGATACACGACCGCATCGAAGGCCACCAGAGCCACCGCCAGATCGCCGGGATTGGTGGCGATACAGGCCTCGCTCGTGCCGAGAACCGCATGATTGCGGGTGACGCCGCCGATTGCCGAGCAGCCGGAACCGGGTGCGCGCTTGTTGCAGGCGGCAAAGGTCGCCGGATCACGGAAATAGGGACAGCGCGTGCGCTGCATCAGATTGCCGCCGATCGTCGCCATGTTGCGGATCTGCGCCGAGGCCGCAAGCGACAGCGCCTGCGAAACGGCCGGGAATTGCGCCTTGATATCGGCATCGTCGGCGACACGGCTCATCTTGGCGAGCGCACCGATCGTAACACCCTGGTCGGTCAGGGAGATGGCATCGAGACCAGTGAGACGGCCGATATCCACCACCGTCTCAGGTTCGGCAAAGCCGCATTTGGCGAGATCGAGCAACGTCGTGCCGCCGGCAAGCAGCATGGTGGCGGAAGCGGCCGCAGCTTGCCGGGCTTCATCGACGGAGCCGGCGCGGAGATAGGAAAATGCCTTCATCGGGTGGCCTCCGCTGCTTCGCGCACGGCGGCGACGATGTGCGGATAGGCGCCGCAACGACAGAGATTGCCGGCCATATATTCGCGGATTTCATCATCGGAGCCGGCATGGCCTTCGCGGATGCAGGCGACCGCCGACATGATCTGCCCCGGCGTGCAATAGCCGCACTGGAAAGCGTCATGTTCTAGGAAAGCAGCCTGGACCGGGTGCAGATCGCCGTTTTCGGCCGCCAGCCCTTCGATCGTCGTGACCTTGCGGCCTTCTGCCTGGGCGGCCAGCGTCAGACAGGAGAGCACACGTTCGCCATCGACATGGACGGTGCAGGCACCGCATTGGCCTTGATCACAGCCCTTCTTGGTACCGGTCAGACAGAGATGCTCGCGAAGGGCATCGAGAAGCGTGACACGCGGATCGAGCGAAAGCTCGTGTGCGCGTCCATTGATATCGAGATGCATGGTAGTCATCAGGTCACTCCCTGTTCGGGTCATCTTGCAAACATCAGAATTTGCCAGTCGCGACATCGCTCTTGACGTCAGCCCGGCCGGCGCCAGGTAATCAGGCTACAGCGCTTTTGCCGGCGCGTGCGGCTTGTGGTGGGACGCCTGGGGAGGCTGCGCTTTCACCGTCTTGGATCCCTCGATCAGACGGTAATGGCATCCTGGCCCATTATGCGATAACAATCCTCTGGTACTTCAGCTTAAACGGAGGAGCCTCCGTTTATTATCCTAGAGACTTGTCGGACATCGTCAAGTCGCAATCCGCATGGAGCGAAAATTGGCTTCGAGGCCATTGTCAGAGCTGAAGGACGACACGCCGCCAGGCGCAAAAACCCTACGCGCGGATGCGCGGCGCAATCGCGACAAGCTCATCGAAGCCGCGGCGCAAGCCTTCGCCAACCACGGCACCGCCGCCTCGCTCGAAGACATCGCGCGCCGCGCCGGCGTCGGCGTCGGTACGCTCTATCGTCATTTTCCAACCCGCGAGCATCTGGTCGAAGTCGTCTATCGCCATGAGGTCGAGGTGCTCTGCAACGCCGCCCAAGAGCTTTCGCGCGAACGCGCGCCGGATCAAGCGCTGGAAGAATGGATGCACCGCTTCGTCGGCTATATCGCCACCAAACGTGGCATGGCCGACAGCCTGCGCATCCTGCTCAACAGCAATTCCGAACTCTTCGCCGACAGCTACGGCATGGTGCCGATCGCGCTCCGCGGCCTGATCGAACGGGCAGTGGCCGACGGTTCCATCCGCGCCGACGTCGACAGCACCGATGTGCTGCACGCACTGTCCGGCACCTATTCCATGCCCAATTCACCGGAATGGCACGAGCGCTCCCGCCGCCTCGTCCGCCTTCTGATGGACGGCCTGCGCTGGGGGGCGCCGAAAGCGCTGAAGCCGCAGGGGGCCTGATATTCGGCGGGGCACTTCCTATATGCTTTTTTGAACTGAGTTCGTCAGGCGAGGAGAGCAAGAATGTCCGAAAAGCTGGTCAAGATTCCCGGTCCCGATCATCCCATCACGATCGAGAACAAGCGCGCCCATGTCACCGTCTCGGTGGCCGGCAAGGTCATTGCCGATACGCGTGACGCGCTATCTCTGAGGGAAGCTTCCTATCCACCGGTTATTTATGTGCCGCGCGGAGATGTCGACATGTCGGCGCTTCAGAGGACAGACCATGCCACCTACTGCCCCTATAAGGGCGATTGCTCCTACTACAGCATCCCCGCCGGTAGCGAGCGCTCGGTGAACGCGGTCTGGACCTACGAAAATCCCCACGCCGCCGTCAGCCAGATCAAGGATTACATGGCCTTCTACCCGGATCGGGTCGACGCCATCAACATCGACTTTTAAAGGGCGAGCCCGCTTCCGCTGTCGAAAACATAGACCTGCTCGGCATTGACGCTGACCTTCAGTTGCTCGCCGTAGCGAACCGGTGCCTCACCGTCGACGACGGCGGTCACCTGCTCGCCGGCCAGATCGAACAGCACATGGGTCTGCGCGCCCGTCGGCTCGACCAGCAAAGTCTGCCCGGTGAGCGGCGAGCCGCCGCCCGTCAAGCTCAGATGTTCCGGCCGAAGGCCGATCTTTACATTCTGGCCGGACTTCACTTTTCGCTCGTTGGCGATGCGCACCGGTGTGCTGTCCCTCAGCCGCACCGCTGGAACCCCCTCGACGCCTTCAACCACGCCATCGAGGAAATTCATGGCCGGCGAGCCGATGAAGCCGGCGACGAAGAGATTTGCCGGCTGGCGATAAAGCTCGATCGGCGTGCCCTGCTGCTCGATCTTCCCCTGATTCAGCACCACGATGCGGTCGGCAAGCGTCATCGCCTCGATCTGGTCATGCGTGACGTAGATCGAAGTGGTCTGCACCTTCTGATGCAGCGCCTTGATTTCCGAACGCATCTGCACGCGCAGCTTCGCGTCGAGGTTGGAGAGCGGCTCGTCGAACAGGAAGACGGCCGGGTTGCGCACCACGGCGCGGCCCATGGCAACGCGCTGGCGCTGGCCGCCGGAGAGCTGCGCCGGCTTGCGGTCAAGCAGCTTGGTGAGGTCGAGCATGCGCGCGGCTTCATTGACCCGTTGCGCGATGACCGGCTTGGTTTCGCCCGAGAGCTTCAGGTTGAAGCCCATGTTCTCGGCGACCGTCATGTGCGGATAGAGCGCATAGGACTGGAAGACCATGGCGATGTTGCGTTCACGCGGCGTCATGGCGTTGACCACCTGCCCGCCGATCGACACGTCGCCATCGGTGATTTCCTCAAGCCCGGCGATCATCCGCAGCAGCGTGGACTTGCCGCAGCCGGAGGGACCGACGAGCGCGATGAACTCGCCGTCCTCTATCGCCAGCGAGATATCGTGGATGACGGTCAGCGCCCCATAGGCCTTGTGGATGTTATGCAGTTCGACGGATGCCATTTGTTTGTGCTCCAATAAGGCTCAGGATTTCACGGCGCCGGCGGTAAGGCCGGCAATGATGTGCTTCTGCGCCAGGAAGAAGACGATGACGGTGGGCAGGATGGTCAGCGTGATGAAGGCAAGCACCAGCTCCCATTCCGTGCCGAATTCGCCGCTATAGACCATCATGCCGAGCGGCCAGGGATAGATCGAATCCGAGTTCAGCATGATCAGTGGCAGGATGTAGCTGTTCCAACTGCCGACGAAGGAAATGATGCTGACGGTCGCGATGATCGGTCGCGAGAGCGGCAGCGAGATATGCCAGAAGAAGCGGATATAGCCGCAACCATCGACAAACGCTGCCTGGAACAATTCTTCCGGAAGGTTTCTAAAATAGTTCCGGAAGAGCAGGATGCTCATGCCGAGGCCGAAAGCCACCTGCGGCAGCACCACGCCCCAATAGGTATTGAGCAGGCCGAGATCGCGGATACGGATGAAGAGCGGCAGGATGGCGGTGGCCGCCGGGAACATCAGCCCGATGAGGAAATAGTTCAGCAGGAAGTTCGAGCCGAAGAACTTCACATGCGCAAAGGCGAAAGCCGCCATGGCCGAGACCGACAGCGTCAGGAAGACGGTGAGAACGGCGACGATCAAAGAGTTCATCATCTGCCGCCAATAGCGGTCGCCAAACAGGATGCCGGTATAATTCTCGAAATGCCACTCGGCCGGCAGGCCGAAAGGATTGGTGCGGAGATCGCCGAGCGTCTTGAAGCCGCCGAGCGCGGTCGTCAGAAGCGGGATCAGCACGATGGCGGCGATGATGGTCAGCGACACGTAGAGATAAATCTTCGTGCCGGTGGTCATGCGAACGGATGAGGCCATATCAGTCATTGCGCATAAATATCCGTTTGTAGCCGAAGGCGAGGGTGACGCAGATCACGAACAGCACGACGCCGACGGCGCTGCCGAGGCCGACCTGCATGCGGGTGACGCCGAAATTGTAGAGGAAGGTCACCATCGTCTGCGTCGAGTTGAACGGGCCGCCGCCGGTGAGCGGCATGATCATGTCGAAAAGCTGCAACGATCCCACAACGGCGAAGAAGACGGAAAGGCGCAGCGTCGAGCCAAGCAGTGGCAGCGTCACGTAGCGGAACTTCTGCCTGCCGGTTGCGCCATCAATCTCGGCCGCCTCCAGCACGCTCTTATCGAGCGATTGCATGCCAGCGATGAACAGCATCATGTGAAAGCCGAAATATTTCCACACGATCACGCCGAGCACCGCATACATCGCCAGATTCTTGTCGGCGAGCACGTAGGGCGTCGGGGTGCCGAGGAAATGCGCGATCGCGGCAAACAGGCCGTAGTCGCCGTCATAGACGAAGCGCCAGATCAGGCCGGCGGCGACTTCCGCCAGCACATAGGGCAAGAAGAAGATCAGCCGGAAGAGCACGACGCCGCGAATACGATGCGCCAGCATCGTCGCCAACCAGATGGCCAGCGGCACCTGGATGGCGATCGAAACCAGAATGATCAGCGCATTATTCTTCAGCGACGTCAGGAAGGCGTCGTTCTTGAACAGAACTTGGAAATTGCGCATCCCCACGAACTCGGTCGGCGGCCCATAGCCGTTCCAGCGATAAAGGCTGTACCAGGCCGCTTCCCCCATCGGCAGGATGACGAAGATGGTGAAGAGCAGCAGAGCGGGCGGCAGGAACAGTAGAATGACGGGCAAGCGGCCGCGCGCGGCCGGCGATTTTCGCTTGGTCGCGGGCCTCGCTCTTGCAATGGAGGGCATGGCGGTCGTGGCGCTGACATCGGTCATGGGTGATCCTGACCCCTAAATTCAGGGAGATGCGTCGTCTTTGGAAATGATGAGCCGGTTTTCGGGAACTGACTCACCCGGTCAATTGTCACGCCAAATTGGCGCAAGGCACGTTTCACCTTCTCCCCGCCGGGGAGAAGGATGCCCGAAGGGCAGGTTGAGGGGGCATTGCACCGTAAGACCGCCCGCGGAGCTTGCCGCGACACCCCATCATTCGTCTCTCACGATTTCGCGACGCTCAATCGTTCGATCCACCTTCTCCCCGTTGGGGCGAAGGGGTTTAGGCGTCAGAACTGGTCCTGCTCGAAAGCGTCCTGGACCTGCTGCGCGCCATCCTTTGGCGAAATCTGGCCGGAGACGATGCCGACAGCCACATCGTTGACGACGCGGCCGACCGAGGGGCCGAGATCCTGGTCGAAGAAGTTCTGGTGCCAGGTCGAATGCGCCAACTGGTCGGCGGCTTCGTGCATCAGCGGACCCTTGACGCCATCTTCCGCACCGACGGCGACCGGGATGATCATGCCGGCCTGCGCCAAGGTGCGCTCGTTTTCGGCATTGGTCAGATAGGCAAGGAAATCGAGCGCTTCCGGCGGAGCCTTCTTGGTAACGGCCCAGCCGTTCAAGCCACCGAGCGTATCGGTCGGAAGGCCGGCGCCACCGGTCACGGCCGGGAAGGCGAAGCGGCCGATATTGTCATCCGCCAGGCCCTTGCCGTCGCCGGCATTGGTGCGCTGATTGGCAACCGTATTTTCGAAGCCGAGGATCATCGCAGCCTTGCCGTCGCCGAAGACACCGAGCGCCTGCGGCCAGGTGGTGCCGAGATAGCCGGGCTGGAAGGCTTCGAGCTTGCCGAGTTCGGCGAGCTGCTCACCCGCCTTGATGATGGCCGGATCGTTGAAACCGTTGCCCTTGCCGTTCTTGGCATCGTTGAAGACCTGCTGGCCGCCGTCGCGCATCACCAGATAGCTCCAGTAGAAATGGATCGGCCACTTCTCCCCGCCGCCGCCGGCAATCGGCGCGATACCGGCGGCCTTGATCTTCTTGACCGCGGCCAGATAATCATCCCAGGTCTTGATGGCACTCGCATCGACGCCCGCCTTGGCGAACAGCGCCTTGTTGTAGAAGAAGGACACCGTGCCAAGCTTGTAGGGTACGGCACTGATCTTGTTGTCGAAGGTCAGGCCTTTCACCGCCGCGGGATTGTAGCTCTTCACCCAGGCGCCATCCTTGGCATTCATCGCCGCGGTCAGGTCCATCAGCGTGCCCGTCGCCTGCTGCTGCTTCAGCACGCCGCCACCCCAGCTAAAGAAGAAATCGGGCGCGTCCTTCGATTGCAGCAGCGTCGGCAGCTTGGCCTTGAAAGCCTCGTTGGCCAGGAACTGCATCTCGATCTTCGTGCCAGGATGCTTGGCCTCGTACTGATCCGCAATCTTGCGCCAAACGGCGACATAGTTCGGATCGGTTTCCAGATGCAGCCATTTGACGACGGTGTCGGCGGCAGCGCTGGACGCACCTGCCAGAATCGTCAGCCCGGTGGTTGCAGCAATAGCGGCGATGCGAAGGGCCTTGGCCCCACGTAGATGGATCATGATTTTCTCCTCCCAAGGGAACCAAGAGCCTCAATATTTTTTCCCTTATGCGGATTAATTCAACGGAGCTTTGCTGAAATGTCAACCACCATCGCTAAATTTTCGGCAGATTACCCGCAAGACGGCTTGACATTGGGCGATGACCATAGGTTAGTTAATTCGCATTCCGTTAAAAATACCAGGCCGCAGCCGAGCGGGTCCATCATTCGGCGCCATTCTCATGAAAACAGCAGATCCCGAGCTTATGCGGGCGATAAACCGCTTCAACGTGCTGGATACGATCCGGCGGGCGGGCTCCATCGCACGTATCGAAATCAGCGACCGCACCCAGCTTTCGACCACCACCGTGTCGGCGATCACCGCGTCGTTGCTGGATGACGGGCTGATCCTGGCGCGCACCGAAGGCGACCTGCGCGAGGCCGCAGCTCGAGGCCGGCCCCGCGTCATGCTGGAACTCAATCCGGATGCCGCGCGCGTCGTCGGTGCAAAAATCGCCGCCAACCGCATGGTCTTCGTCGTGACGGACTTTCGCGGCGAGGTGCTTTCCACGCTGACGCTGGCGCTCCGCGTCGATCGACAGCCGATCGGCGTCATTGCCGATCTCATCGAGGATGGCGTGCGCCGCTGCGTCGTCGACGCCAATCTCGCTCTGGACGAAATCGATTCCGTTTGCCTCGGCCTGCCCGGCGTCATCGAGCATCGCACCGGGCATGTCCGCACCAGCCCGATCTTCCGCGAAACCGGCATCGATTTCGCCAAGGAAATGTCGGAGCGGCTGGGCGTGACCACCATCGTCGAGAGCGATGCGCATGCCATCACGCTGGCGCATCATTGGTTCGGTAAGGCGAGAGACCTGGACGACGTGGTGCTCGTGTCGCTGGAACAGACGCTGGGGCTTGGTGTGCTGCATGGCGGTCAGCTATTCCGCGGCGCTGGCGGCCTCAGCCACAATCTCGGCGATCTCGTGCTCGGCATGGGCCCGCAGGGCACCGTTAGACTGGCAAGCCTTGCCGGCGAAAGCGCCATTCTTGGCGATCAGCCGAGCGGCCGCTTTGCCGAAGCCATCCGCCTCGGCCGGGGAATGGCGCACGCCAAGACGCTGATCGACGCCGAAGACAATGCGCTGATCAGCGCGGCAATCCGCGCTGGCGAAGCCTGCGGCATGGCGCTCGCCAACATCGTCACGCTGTTTGCGCCGCCACGCGTCATTCTTGTGGGATCGAGCCTGGCGCTCGGCCAGCCCTTCCTCGACAGCCTGCGGGAAGCCTATTCGCTGGCGATCCCGCCATCGATCAAGGGCGTGACCGAACTCGTTTTCGACCAGTCGACCGACGAAACCTGGGCGCAAGGCGCTGCCGTCGTCGCTCTGCGCGAACTCTACGAATCGCCCTGGGGAACGACGGGACCGGCACCGGCCCTTTGATTCGCGGGACAGCCAAAGACAATTCATCTGGAGGAAACCTATGAACAAGGTCGGCATCGGCATTATCGGCTGCGGAAATATTTCCGGCGCCTATCTCACCGCCATGAAATCCTTTCCCATTCTCGACATCAAAGGCGTGGCCGATCTCAATCGCGAGCTCGCCGAGGCGAAGGCCGCCGAATTCGGCCTGAAGGCGGTCGATATCGCCGACTTGCTGGCGGACCCATCGATCGAGATCATCGTCAACCTGACCATTCCCAAGGCGCATGTCGCCGTCGGACTTCAGGCCCTGGACGCCGGCAAACACACCTATTCGGAAAAGCCGCTCGGCATCAACTTCGCCGAAGGCAAGAAGCTCGCGGATGCCGCGGCGGTCAAGGGCCTTCGCATCGGCGCAGCGCCTGATACCTTCCTCGGCGGCGGCCACCAGACGGCCCGCGCCATCATCGACGAGGGCGCTATCGGTATCCCCGTCGGCGGAACCGCCACCTTCATGTGCCCGGGCCACGAACGCTGGCATCCGAATCCGGCTTTCTATTACGAGGTCGGCGGCGGCCCGATGCTTGATATGGGTCCCTACTACATCACCGATCTCGTCAACCTGCTCGGCCCCGTCTCCCAGGTCGCCGGCTTTGCCGTCACGCCGCGCAAGGAGCGCATCATCACCAGCGAACCGCGCAACGGCGAGCACATCCCCGTGCATGTGCCGACGCATGTCGCCGGCATGATGGCCTTTGCCAATGGCGCGGTCGTCCAGATCGGCATGAGCTTCGACGTCGCCGGCCACAAGCATGTGCCGCTCGAAGTCTACGGCACCGAAGGCACGCTGATCGTGCCCGACCCCAACCGTTTCGGCGGTCCGGTGGAGTTTCTGAAGAAGGGCGGCGAATTTGCCGAGCGCGAGATCATCGCACCCTATGCCGACGGCAATTACCGTTCGCTTGGCGTCGCCGACATGGCGCATGCCATCCGCTCGAACCGTCCGCATCGCGCCAATGGCAGCCTCGCGCTGCATGTGCTCGAAGTCATGGAAGCCTTCCAGACGGCCTCCGACACCGGGCGCACCGTCACTATCACGACGCAAACGGAGCGTCCTGCCCCTCTGTCCGAGTCCCTGGTTGACGGACAGATCGGCCGCTAATTGAGCTAGTTCAGGAGGAATATCATGCGTGAAGCACTCATCGTCTGGGGCGGCTGGAGCGGCCATGAACCGCAGGAATGCGCCCATATCATCCGTGACATGCTGGAGGAGGACAGCTTCAAGGTCTACCTCGAAAACAGCACCGAAGCCTTCGCCGATCCGTCGATCCACGATCTCAGCCTGATCGTGCCGATCGTCACCATGTCGAAGATCGAGAAGGAAGAGGTGAAGAACCTCGCCGCGGCGATCGAAAGCGGCGTCGGCATCGCCGGCTATCATGGCGGAGCGGGCGACAGTTTCCGCGAAAGCGTTGAATACCAGTTCATCATCGGCGGCCAATGGGTCGCCCATCCCGGCAACATCATCGATTACAAGGTCAACATCACGCGGCCGGACGACCCAATCATGGAGGGGATCACCGATTTCCCCTACACGTCGGAGCAATATTACATGCATGTGGACCCGTCGAACGAGGTGCTGGCGACCACGACTTTTACCGGCGACCACGCCTACTGGATCGACGGCGTCGTCATGCCGGTCGCCTGGAAGCGCAAATACGGCAAGGGCCGCGTCTTCTATTCCTCGCTCGGCCACCAGGCGAAGGAATTCGACGTGCCGCAGATGAAGACTATCTTCCGTCGCGGCGCCAACTGGGCGGCGCGCTGAGGGCGCTTTCGCCGCTGCGGAGCAAGGATGCCCCTCACCCGAACCCTCTCCCCGTTTTGACGGGGAGAGGGGACGACCTCTGTATTCATATCACCTTGCCACCTTGAGCCGAACTGATAAAATATCGCCGGCACGCCACAAATACCTGTGCTGCTTGCGCTTTTTGCTGTCATGGGGGGCGGGATGGGTCAAGGCGCCATGGAAGCACCGAATACGTCGACGGTCAGCTACGGCACCGAACCGGGTCTGCGTTTCGCTTCCCAACTCGACGGACGTGGCGGTTGCCGGCAGCTCTGCATGGATGAGGTGAGTGTCTGGGAACCCGGCGATGGTGTGACCTGGCTGCATCTCGAGCGCGACCACCCCGCGACAGCAGACTGGGTCACTCATAAGAGCGGCTTCGATCCCTTCGTTATTGAAGCCTTGCTGGAAGAAGATTCGCGCCCCCGCGTCGAACCGGTCGGCGATGGCCTGTTGATCATCCTGCGCGGCGTCTGCGCCACGTCGCCTGACGGCGCGACGCAGAAGCCCGCCGATATCGACCTTGTGCCTCTGCATCTGTGGGTCGACGGCGAGCGCATCGTTTCGCTCCGCGACAGCGGCCACTACATCACGGCGCTGCGCGATATCCGCCTGTCGCTGGAGAAGAAAAAGGGGCCGCAGCGCACCGGCGACCTGCTCGCCCTCATCGGCGACAAGCTGGTGCGCGACCTCGAACCTGTGCTCGACGCCATGGACGAAGAGGTGGACGAACTCGACGAACTGATCTTTCACGGCGAAGCCGGTCAGGTGCGCGAACGTCTGAAACTGCTGCGTCGGCGGGCCGTGCAGCTTCGCCGTTATCTCGCGCCGCAGCGCGACGCGCTGAACCGCATCGAGCATGACGATGCGCCCTGGCTTGCCGAGCGCGACAAGCTGCGCATGCGCGAAGTGATCGACAAGCTGATGCGCTATATCGAATATCTCGATGCCATCCGCGACCGCACCAGCATCCTGCACGACGACTTGTCGACTGTTATCAGCGAGCGCATCGCCCGCAACTCCAACCGCCTCGCCGCCCTCGCGGCCCTGCTTTTGCCGCCGAGCGTCGTCGCCGGCCTCTTCGGCATGAATGTCGGCGGCATTCCCGGCGTCAACGACACCTGGGCCTTCGTCATCATCGTCATCTTCGTTACGGTAAGCTCGATCGCGACCCTCTGGGTCCTGAAGCGCATCAACTGGCTTTAGCACTCCGACATCGCTTAGCCTCCCATCGCCGACCCAAGCGGATCGGCGAAGATGTCCACCTGCATTCGATCCTGTTCGCCCTGCATGGTTTCGGCCACGCGTCCGGCGAACTTCATCGCTTTCGAATATATGGCGGGCGATCCTAAAAGAGCGGCTTCATCGATGTTATCGATCGCCCGGGCACAGGCGTCGATGTCATTCCGGAAAGGACCAGCCGCCATCTCGGCGAAGACGATCGCGGATTTTTCGGCGGATTTTTCGTCAATTCTTCAAGGGAAAGCCGGGCCAGGCTAGGGCAGAACCGTCGCTGCGGCTTCGTGCATTCGGGTGGCCTTTTCGGCATTTTCGATGCTGGTCAAGTGGTTGTGGCGTAGGCAAAAGCATGTGCCCCGACGTTGCTTTCGGCTGGAAATTGCAGCTTGCCCAATTTTCGTTTGACATTCCTTTATCTTCATTTATCGTCATTCTAGTTTCGTTTTCGCGTGAGGGGTAGAAATCGAAACGAGGGGAGATTCAATTGTCCAGAGCTCAAATCGACGTCATGGATGTCATCGATTGCGGTGCGAGCCGCAATGCCGTCGAGCGCGGCCGCCGCACTCTTCCAAGAGAGATGCAGGCTTTTGAATTTATCACATCTGGATTGACGCAATTCACTCCTCCAAGATCGTCCCGCCGCTCCCGAATCCGTCGAAGGGACGGGCATTCGGCGTCGATGCCAAAGCCGGTTTCGGCAAGAGGTATCGCTGAGTGAAAATCTAGGCGATCGCGGGGCACATCCCCGGATTGCTACCCGATGGGAAACAAACAGGCCATACGGCCCGGCAATCCGTCGCAGCCTATGGAAGGAGCATATCGTGCTTGAACTTAGAAACGTGTCGAAGGTGGTCGGCGGCGAAATGCACATCGCCGAAACGAACCTGACGCTGCAGCGCGGCACGTTGAATGTCCTCCTCGGACCGACGCTTTCGGGCAAGACATCCCTGATGCGGCTGATGGCCGGGTTGGACAAGCCGACTTCGGGCACGATCCACGTCGATGGCGCCGATGTTACGGGCGTTCCCGTGCAACGCCGCAACGTCGCGATGGTCTACCAGCAATTCATCAACTATCCCGCGATGACCGTTTACGACAATATCGCATCGCCGATGCGCCTTCGTGGCGTCAATGCGGCGACGATCGACCGCGAAGTGAAGAAAGCGGCCGATCTCCTGCGGCTCGGTCCTTTCCTCGATCGCCTGCCGCTCAGCCTCTCCGGCGGGCAGCAGCAGCGCACGGCACTTGCCCGCGCCATCGTCAAGAATGCCGGCCTGGTGCTGCTCGACGAGCCGCTTGCCAATCTCGACTATAAGCTGCGCGAAGAGCTGCGCGCCGAATTGCCGAAAATTTTCGCCGAATCCGGCGCCATCTTCGTCTACGCCACGACCGAACCTTCGGAAGCGCTGCTTTTGGGCGGCAATACCGCGACCCTGTCGGAGGGCAGAATTACGCAGTTCGGTCCGACGATCGATGTCTTCCGCCGGCCGAAAGACTTGATCACCGCCGTCACCTTCGCCGATCCGCCGCTGAACACGATCTCGCTCGACAAGCGCGGCAATCTCTTCGTGCTGAACGGCGCGATGAGCCTGCCCGTGCCGCAGGGCCTCGAAGCTCAGCCGGACGGCCCCTACACCATCGCCTTCCAGCCGCATCATCTGGCGCTGAAACCGCAGACATCCGAGGCGGTCGCGGCACCAGCAAGGGTGATGGTCACCGAAATCACCGGTTCGGAAAGCTTCATCCACATCGATTTCGCCGATCGGCGCTGGGTCATGCTGACCCAGGGCGTCGAGGACATCGATGTCGACGACGCGATCGATGTCTACATCGACCCGCGCCACATCATGGTGTTCGACACCAACGGCGCCGCCGTCACACCCGCCCTGCAACGGGCCGCCTGAGGAGAGACACGGCCAATGGCACGCATCGACCTTGACCATATAAGACACGCCTATAACGACCATCCCAAATCCGATGCGGATTATGCGCTGAAGGAAGTTCATCATAGCTGGGAGGACGGCAGCGCCTATGCGCTGCTCGGGCCGTCCGGCTGCGGCAAGACCACCCTGCTCAATATCGTTTCCGGCCTCGTGCGCGCCTCGGAAGGCCGCATCCTCTTCGACGGCAAGGACGTGACCAGGCTGTCGACGCAGGAGCGCAACATTGCGCAGGTCTTCCAGTTTCCGGTCGTCTACGACACGATGACGGTCTATGAAAACCTCGCTTTTCCCTTGCGCAACCGGCACGTTCCCGAAGCCGAGGTGAAGCGCAAGGTCGATGAGATCATCGAGATGATCGGCCTCTCCGACAGCGCCCATCGCAAGGCGCGGGGATTGACGGCCGATGCCAAGCAGAAAATCTCTCTCGGCCGCGGCCTGGTGCGCTCCGATGTCAGCGCCATCCTGTTCGATGAACCGCTGACGGTCATTGATCCGCATATGAAATGGGTGCTGCGTTCGCAGTTGAAGCAGCTCCACCGCCGCTTCGGCTTCACCATGGTCTATGTCACCCATGATCAGACGGAGGCGCTGACCTTCGCCGACAAGGTCGTGGTGATGTACAATGGCGAGGTGGTGCAGATCGGCACGCCGAATGATCTGTTCGAGCGGCCGCGCCACACCTTCGTCGGCTATTTCATCGGTTCGCCGGGCATGAACGTCATGCCGGTAGAGATCGAGGGCCGCAACGCCCGTCTCGCCGGCAGCACCGTTGCGCTACCCGGCGCTCCCGCGAACGGACAGGCCGGCAAGACCGAACTCGGCATTCGCCCGGAATTCGTCCGCCTCGGCCGCGAGGGCATGCCGGCGACCGTGACCAAGGTCGAAGACCTAGGCCGCCGCAAGGTAGTGCGCGCCAAACTGCAAGGACAGGAGATCACGGCCATCATCGGCGAGGATCAGACCGTGCCGGCCGAACCGCACATCGCCTTCGACCCCGCCGGCATCAATATCTACGCCAACTCCTGGCGCGTCGAGATGGGAGCCTGATCATGGACAAGACCTGGAACAACAAAGCCTGGTTCATGCTCATTCCCGTCCTGGTACTGGTCGGCTTCTCGGCCGTCATTCCGCTGATGACGGTGGTGAACTATTCGGTGCAGGACACCTTCGGCAACAACGTCTTCTTCTGGGCGGGCACGCAGTGGTTTGAAGAGATCCTTCATTCCAGCCGTTTCTGGGATTCGATGATGCGGAACCTGATCTTTTCCTTCGTCATCCTGGCGATCGAGGTGCCGCTCGGCATCTTCATCGCACTCAACATGCCGAAGAAGGGTATCGGCGTGCCGGTCTGCCTGGTGCTGATGGCACTGCCGCTGCTGATCCCGTGGAACGTCGTGGGAACAATCTGGCAGGTGTTCGGCCGCAGCGATATCGGCTTGATGGGTTATGTCCTCGTCGGCTTCGGCATCGACTACAACTATGTGTCCGATCCGGCCGATGCCTGGGCGACGATCATCATCATGGATGTCTGGCATTGGACAAGCCTCGTCGTGTTGCTCTGCTATGCCGGCCTCGCCTCCATTCCCGATGCCTTCTACCAGGCCGCCAAGATCGACGGTGCATCGCGCTGGTCCGTCTTCCGCTACATCCAGCTCCCGAAGATGAACCGCGTGCTTTTGATCGCCGTCCTCCTGCGCTTCATGGACAGTTTCATGATCTATACCGAACCTTTCGTCGTCACCGGCGGCGGCCCCGGCAATTCGACGACCTTCCTGTCGATCGATCTCGTCAAGATGGCCCTTGGCCAGTTCGATCTCGGCCCGGCAGCGGCAATGTCGCTGATCTACTTCCTGATCGTGCTTCTGCTGTCCTGGGTCTTCTACACCGTCATGACCAATTATGATGCGGGAGCGACGCGATGAGCGGCAAACCTCTTACGACCTCCGCAGGCGATACCGCCATGAACAAGGTGGCAGCTTCCAACCCGGTCGCGGGCGTTACCGCCACCACGGGCACACAACTGGTGAGCCGGCACCGCGAGGAAGGGCGCTGGTCCTGGGTGGTGCCGACGCTCTACATCATCTTCCTGCTGCTGCCGATCTACTGGCTCGTCAATATGAGCTTCAAGACGAATGAGGAGATCATCAGCGGATTGACGCTCTATCCGCATGAGCCGACGCTGCGCAATTACGCGATCATCTTCACCGATCCGTCCTGGTACAAGGGCTATATCAACTCGATCACTTATGTCGTCATGAACATGGTGATCTCGGTTGCCTGCGCCCTGCCCGCAGCCTACGCCTTCTCGCGCTACCGGTTCCTCGGCGACAAGCACGTCTTCTTCTGGCTGCTGACCAACCGCATGGCGCCGCCGGCGGTCTTCGCCCTGCCTTTCTTCCAGCTCTATTCGGCCTTCGGCCTGATCGATACCCATATCGCCGTGGCGTTGGCGCACTGCCTGTTCAACGTGCCCTTGGCAGTCTGGATTCTCGAAGGCTTCATGTCAGGCGTGCCGAAGGAGATTGACGAGACGGCCTATATCGACGGCTATTCGTTCCCGCGCTTCTTCCTGAAGATCTTCATTCCGTTGATCGCAAGCGGCATCGGCGTCGCCGCCTTCTTCTGCTTCATGTTCTCCTGGGTCGAACTGTTGATCGCTCGCACGCTGACGACAACAGACGCCAAGCCGATCGCCGCCATCATGACGCGCACGGTCTCCGCCGCCGGCATGGATTGGGGCCTGCTTGCCGCCGCCGGCGTGCTGACGCTGATCCCCGGAGCGCTCGTCATCTATTTCGTCCGCAATTACATCGCCAAGGGATTCGCGCTCGGCCGCGTCTAAGAGGAAACCGCCATGAACACCGATTTCTCCTGGATGGCCTGGACGCTGCCGACGGCGCTGTTCTTCGTGACCATCCTGCTGCTTCTGCTCGGCATGGCCATTTGGGAATATTTCTCGCCCGGCGGCAATCCGCGCGTCGGCATCCTGCATTTCGAAACGACACGCGGCGACCGGCTGTTCGTCTCGCTGCTCGGCGCCGCCTTTATTCATGTCGCCTGGCTAGGCCTTGGAGGGCCTAACCTGTGGTGGGCGGTCGCCATTTCGGTGGTCTACGCCATCGGCGTTTTCCGTCTGGTCTAATGGTTCAAAGAGTTACCGCGCCCCTTTTGCCATTTCCGGACAGGTGGCGCCGTAAGAAAAGTCGATACAGATGGCTGGGGGGTCTGGCCGTCTGACAATGCACTCGCAACCTGTAGGGAGGAATATATGCGAAGACATCTCTTAACGACGACGGCTGTCGCGCTGCTGGCCTTGGCCGGCACGGCCCACGCCGGCATGAACGAAGCCAAGGCATTCCTGGACAAGGAGATCGGCGATCTTTCGACGCTCTCGCGCGCCGACCAGGAAAAGGAAATGCAGTGGTTCGTCGATGCGGCCAAGCCTTTCCAGGGCATGGAAATCAAGGTGGTCTCGGAAACCCTGACGACGCACCAGTATGAATCGCAGGTTCTGGCACCGGCCTTTACCGCCATCACCGGCATCAAGGTCACCCACGACGTCATCCAGGAAGGTGACGTCGTCGAAAAGATCCAGACGCAGATGCAGACCGGCCAGAACCTCTACGATGGCTGGGTCAACGATTCGGACCTGATCGGCACGCATTGGCGCTACAAGCAGGTGCGCAACCTGACCGACTGGATGGCGGGCGAAGGCAAGGACGTTACCAATCCCGGTCTCGACGTTGCCGACTTTATCGGCACCAGCTTCACCACCGCTCCGGACAAGAAGCTTTATCAGCTTCCCGACCAGCAGTTCGCCAACCTCTATTGGTTCCGTTACGACTGGTTCAACGACCCGAAGAACAAGGCCGATTTCAAGGCCAAATATGGCTACGATCTCGGCGTGCCGGTCAACTGGTCGGCCTATGAGGATATCGCCCAGTTCTTCACCGGCCGCGAAATCGACGGCAAGAAGGTCTTCGGCCATATGGACTACGGCAAGAAGGACCCGTCGCTCGGCTGGCGCTTCACCGACGCCTGGCTGTCCATGGCCGGCAATGGCGACAAGGGCCTGCCGAACGGTCTGCCCGTCGACGAATGGGGCATCAAGGTCGATGCCAACTCCCGTCCGGTCGGCTCCTGCGTCGCCCGCGGCGGCGATACCAATGGTCCGGCTGCCGTCTACTCCATCCAGAAGTATCTCGATTGGCTGAAGGCTTACGCACCGGCAGAAGCGCAGGGCATGACCTTCTCCGAATCCGGCCCGGTTCCGGCACAGGGTAATATCGCCCAGCAGATCTTCTGGTACACGGCCTTCACCGCCGATATGGTCAAGCCTGGTCTTCCGGTCGTGAACGCCGATGGCAAGCCGAAGTGGCGCATGGCTCCCTCGCCGCACGGCGTCTACTGGAAGGACGGCATGAAGCTCGGCTATCAGGACGTGGGTTCCTGGACGCTGATGAAATCCACGCCGCTCGACCGCGCCAAGGCTGCGTGGCTCTACGCGCAATTCGTGACGTCGAAGACGGTGGACGTGAAGAAGAGCCATGTCGGCCTCACCTTCATTCGCGAATCCACCATCCGCGACAAGAGCTTCACCAAGCGTGCGCCTGAACTCGGCGGTCTGATCGAGTTCTACCGCTCGCCGGCTCGTGTCCAGTGGTCGCCGACCGGCACCAACGTTCCTGACTATCCGAAGCTGGCGCAGCTTTGGTGGCAGGCTATCGGTGACGCCGCATCCGGCGCGAAGGATGCACAGGGCGCCATGGATGCGCTTTGCTCCGATCAGGAAAAGGTGCTGCAGCGCCTGGAACGCGCAGGCGTGCAGGGCGATATCGGTCCGAAACTCGCCGAAGAGCATGATCTCAACTACTGGAACGCCGATGCCGTCAAGAACGGCCATCTCGCTCCGCAGTTGAAGATCGCGAACGAAAAGGAAAAGCCGGTCACCGTCGACTACGACGAACTGGTCAAGAGCTGGGCTGACGCAACGAAATAGGCCTAATCTCTAATGAGGTGGGGATGCCGGGGCTCGAAAGGGCTCCGGCATTTTGCTGCGAACGATCCCGGTCAAAACCGCAGAGCATAAGAGCTGAATAATTTTTTCGGAGAAAAATCGATCCAATGTCGGATTGCTGAGGTATCGTTCGTCCTAAGGTCGTCCACTCCGTCAATTCAGAAGGATCACAACCATGCCGAATACCATACGCCTGCACCGCGTTCTGGCAACCAGTCCGGAGAAGGTCTATCGCGCCTTCATCGAGGCTGACGCGCTCGCCAAGTGGCTTCCGCCCAATGGCTTTGTCTGCACCGTGCATCATCTGGAAGGGACAGTCGGCGGCACGTTCAAAATGTCCTTCCGCAACTTCACGACCGGCAAAAGCCATGCCTTCGGCGGCGAATATGT
The DNA here is from genome assembly GCF_000426285.1 of Rhizobium leucaenae USDA 9039. Lineage (GTDB taxonomy): Bacteria > Pseudomonadota > Alphaproteobacteria > Rhizobiales > Rhizobiaceae > Rhizobium > Rhizobium leucaenae. The sequence goes on from NZ_AUFB01000004.1 coordinate 270,516, forward strand.
CGAGCTCGTGCCCGGCGAGCTGGTGCGCTACACCGATAAGTTCGACGATCCCAACCTGCCGGGTGAAATGGCGGTAACCGTGACGTTGAAGAAGGTGCTGGTCGGAACGGAAGTGAATATTACACAGGCGGGTGTGCCCGACGTCATTCCGCCGGAAGCCTGCTATCTCGGTTGGCAGGAATCGCTGCGCAATCTTGCGAAACTCGTCGAGCCCGAGATCAACGAATAAAGTGTCAGGGCACCAGAACGGATTTATGGCATCTGCCGATCCGAACATCTCCCTCGGTGTGAGGGAGATGTTCTCAACGAGACGGAGCGGTCAGAGGAGCGGCAAAGCGCACGGCCTCTGAATGAGGCTCAGCCGATTACCCCTTCTTCAGCTTCGTTTTCCCTTCTTCCACCAATTTTTGCGCTGCTTCCGCAACCGTGATCTTGCCGAAAGCGAGTTGATCGGCGACCGGGCGCATGACGTTCTGGTCGAATTCGTTCGAACCAAGCGGCGCCGGCACAGGATAGGTCCCAACCTGATCCTTCAACAGCTCGACATATTTCACCGTCTGCTGCTCGACCGGATTGAGCGTCGGCAGAATGGCGGCGCGGACGGTCGGTGACATCGGCACGCCGCGCTCGACGCCGAGAATCTTGCCGGCGTCGATATCGTTGACGAAGAAATTAATGAATTTCGCGGCCGCTTCGCCGTTCTTGCTGGAGGAGCCGACGCTCCAGATCAGCGCTGGGCGATAGTAATGGCCGGAGGGTCCATCCTTCTTTTCGCGCGGCAGCATCGTCACAGCGAGCTTGCTCTTGACGACAAGCTGATAGCCGACGAGCTGGTTGGAATAAGCCATGCCAATGGCCGATTTGCCGAGCGCCAGGCAATTGCTTTCGATAGTGTTCTGGTCGAGCGTCTGGACATCGGCGGAGACGGTGCCGCCTCGTTGGCGCAGATCTTCCCAATAGGAATACCATTCCTTGGCATCATCGACGCTGAAGCCTAGGCCGCCCTCGTCCGTATAAAGGCTTTTGCCGCGTTGGCGCAGCCAGACATCGAGGACATAATTGTAGCGCGCACCATAAGGCCCACCCCAATAGGCGCGCTTGCCGGCTGCCTTCGTCATTTCAACGGCGAGGTCGGCATATTCCGCCCAGGTCGTGGTCGGACTAGGCGGCGTCACGCCAGCCTTCTTGAAGGCGTCCTCATCATAGAACATCGCGAAAGAGTTAAGCCCGAGCCCGATACCGTAGAGCTTCTTGTCGACCGTCGTCAGCTTCAGCACGTCTTTGCCGAAACTGTCGACCTTCAACGTTGAAGGCACGAACTGATCGAGCGGCATGCAGGCGCCACGCTTCGAATAATCCGAGATCGTGCTCGGCTCGAGCTGGAAGACATCCGCGATGCTCTGGCTTGCCATTCCCGTTGCGAGCTTGGCCCAGTAGCCGTCGCCGCTGATGCTCTCGCCAACGACGGAAATATCCGGATTTTTGCTGTGGAACAGCTCGGCGACGGCGACCGTGCGCTTGCCGCGATCGGGCGAGCCCCACCACATCGCCCGCAATTGCGTCGAGTCGGCGAAAGCAGGCACCGCCCCCCCGGCCCCGAAAGCGAGACCGGCTGCGGCTCCAGCAGTTCCAATCATGAATGAACGACGATTCATACGCATGAGATTCCTCCTTCTCTTGCGATGGCTATGACGCGTTATCCGCGGCGACCTCCCGACGCCTGGTGCGGACAAATTCAACGGGAGAATATGCAATTGCATTGTGTAATGCAATAAATAATCTTTTTCTTGCAAATTTGCATAATTTGCGGAACTATTGCTCTATGAGTGAGGTTCGATCCAAACGTGTCAGGCAAGCCGATATTGCCATCAGGGCCGGCGTCTCCGTTTCCACGGTGTCGCGGGTACTGACCAATGAGCCCGGAATCAGCGAAGCCATCCGCCAGCACATCTTCAAGGTGGCAAGCGACCTCGGCTACCCGCTGAAGCAGGCTGCGGAAACTGTACCGGCCGCCCTGGCGCTGATCGCCAGCGACAGCGCGACGGGCGGCCTGAGCGTCTTCTATGAGGGCATTGTCGAGGGCCTGCGCGTCGGCGCAGCCGAACGCGGCATGCCTTTCGACATTCGCCTCGTCCGCGAAGCGAGGACAGTGCCCGATCATATCAGGGAACATCTCCAGGCAGCCGGTGCTGAGGGTCTTTTCCTCGTCGGCATCGATCCCTCCGATGAGCTGCGCATCTGGCTGGAGGACAGTGGCACGCCGGTCGTGCTCGTCAATGGCACTGATTCAAGGCTGCGCTTCGATGGCGTCTCGCCCTCGAATTTTTTTGGCGCTTATGCGGCGACGCGGCGCCTGATCGACGCCGGCCATCGCCGCATCCTGCATCTCACCGGCTCGCATCGCCAGACGATTCTCGAGCGCATCCGCGGCTTCGAGGCGGCGATTGCTTCCGTCGAGGGCTGTGAAGGCCGCATCGTGCCGTTGACGTTCCGGGGCAGCGCCAGTGCGGAGGCCCATGCCGCCACGATCGCCGCCCTTGCCGAGGATCGCAGCTTTACCGCCGCCTTCTGCATGAACGATTTCGTCGCGGTCGGCGTGCTGGAAGCGGTGATGGAAATGGGTCTGCGGGTGCCGGACGATTTCGCCATCGTCGGCTTCGACGACCTGCCCTGCGCATTGATGACCAATCCGCGCCTCGCCACCATGCGCGTCGACCGCGCCGCCATTGGACGCGAAGCTATCGGTTTAATGACCGCTCGTTTTCGTGATCGCGACGCGCCCGCGCGCCAAGTCTGTCATGCCGTCGTCCCCGTTCCCGGCGGCACGCTCCCGCCCGAAACCTGAGCCCGTATCTTTAGCGGCAACGACCGAAAAAGAGCCAGACCGATGACCTACGACCCCGCCAGCAGCAACCCCCTCGCCGGCAATCCGCTGCAAAACCGCACCGATATGCGCCGAGCGCTGATCGACCTCTTCTATCCGCTGCTGCCTTACTTCTCCAAGGGCAATGCCCGCGTTCGGATCGATGCCGCCGGTGCGCATTTCGACCGTGCCGCCGCCGATCTCGAAGGTTTCGCCCGCCCGCTCTGGGGTCTTGCGCCATACGGCGCCGGCGGCGGCGATTTTGCGCATTGGGGCCGCTATGCCGAAGGGATTGCCAATGGCGTCGATCCCGGCCATCCGGAATATTGGGGCACCGTCAACGGCCGCGACCAGCGCATGGTCGAACTCGCCGCTCTTGGTTTTGCACTTGCCTTGGTGCCGGAAAAAATCTGGGAACCGCTCGATAGCAAAGCCCGCGGCAATCTCATCGCCTATCTCAAGCATGCCCGCACCTTCGACTACGCCGACAACAACTGGAAATTCTTCCGCGTCCTCGTCGATATCGCCCTCGACCGGCTCGGCGCCGAGTTCGATCGCAGCCTGACGGAGGATTACCTCAGGGAATTGGACGGCTTTTATATTGCCGACGGCTGGTATCGCGACGGCAATGTCAGGCGCGTCGATCACTACATTCCCTTCGCCATGCATTTCTACGGGCTGATCTATTCCAAGCTCGTCGATGACGACCGCGCCAAGCGCTATCGCGAGCGCGCGATGCTGTTCGCCAAGGATTTCCGCCACTGGTTTGCGCCCGATGGTGCCACAATCCCGTTCGGCCGCAGCCTGACTTACCGCTTCGCCTGCGCCGGCTTCTGGTCGGCTCTTGCCTTCGCCGATGTCGAGGCGCTGCCCTGGGGCGAGATCAAGGGGCTCTGCCTGCGGCACCTGCGCTGGTGGACCGGCAAACCGATCGCCCATCGCGACGGTACGCTGCCGATCGGCTACGGCTATCCCAACCTTCTGATGTCGGAAAACTACAATTCCGCCGGCTCCCCTTATTGGGCCTTCAAGGCCTTCCTGCCGCTGGCGCTCCCCGAGACGCATCCCTTCTGGACAGCCGAGGAAAAACCGCTGGTCACTGAACCGGCGATCGTGCCGCTCAAGCATCCCGGCATGGTGATGATGCACGGCAAAGCGGATGTCGTGGCGCTGTCTTCTGGCCAGGAAAACCTGCAGATGCGCTTCGGATCAGAAAAATACGCCAAATTTGCCTATTCCGCCCGCTACGGTTTCAGCGTCGAAAGCGACGAGCGCGCCTTTGCCGGCGGCGCCTTCGACAGCATGCTCGCCTTCAGCGACGATGGTGTGCATTACCGGGTGCGTGAGACCAATGAAGAGGCAAAGCTCGCCGGCGATACGCTTTACGCGAAGTGGTCCCCTTGGCCCGATGTCACTGTCGAGACCTGGCTGATCCCCGCGGCACCCTGGCATATCCGTCTGCACAAGATCATCACGCCGCGGCCGCTGCAGACTGCCGAAGGCGGTTTTGCCATTGCCCGGCGGGATTTCGAGGCCGATACGCTTTCTTCGCAGAAAAACGCTGCCTATGCCGTCGGCGAGGCGGATTTCAGCGGTATTGTCGATCTCGACTCGACGGTCCCACGCGACGGACTGACGCAGAAAGCGCCGCCCAACACCAATCTGATCGTTGCCAAGACGCTGGTGCCGCAACTGCGCGGGACGATTCCTACAGGCGAAACCATTCTCGTCTCCGCCGTCCTGGCGGAGCACGACCCTGCCACCGTCTCCGGCGCCTGGACGAAGCCGCCGGCAAAACCCGACCTCGATGCCTTGCGCGCGCTGATCGCCGAGAAGGGCGTCACCGTCAGCGCTATCGACGTGCCGGGACGGCCGGCATGACCCACTCCACCCCCGACCGCCCCGCCATTGCCTTCGCGATGCAGCCCACGCGGACGCAGCATGTCCTGACGCCGGAACTGATCCAACGGCTCGACGGAATAGGTCGCGTTTTGGACGCTGCGCCGATGGAGCGTTTTGACGACGAAAGAGCCCGAAAGCTGCTAAGCGAAACGGAGATTCTGGTCACCTCTTGGGGCTCGCCGCATATCGATGCCGCCGTATTGGCGCAGGCGCCGCATCTGAAACTGGTGGCGCATGCGGCCGGTACTGTGAAAGGCCTGATCGAGGACAGCCTGTTCGCCCGGGGCATATCGGTGAGCCATGCGGCACAGGCCAATGCCCTGCCGGTCGCCGAATTCACCCTCGCCGTCATCATCTTCGCCGGCAAGCAGGTCTTCCGCTTCCGTGATATCTACGTCGCCGACCGTGATCGTGGCCGCACGCAGCCGATGCAGAGCGGAGGGATCGGCAACTACGGTCGAACGGTCGGTATCGTCGGCGCGTCTCGCATCGGCCGTCGCGTGATCGAATTGCTTGCGCCGTTCGACTACAAGATCCTGCTTTACGATCCGCTGGTTGGCGAGGCGGAAGCACGGCAGCTCGGCGTCGAGAAGACCGAACTCGACGTTCTGATGGCGCGTGCCGACATCGTCTCGCTGCATGCCCCATCGCTGCCGGCGACGCGCCACATGATTGACGCCCCCCGCCTGTCGCTGATGAAGGACGGGGCGACCTTCATCAACACGGCGCGCGGCGCACTGGTCGATGAACCCGCCCTGCTCGCAGCGCTGAAGACCGGCCGCATCGACGCGATCATCGACGTTACCGATCCGGAAATCCCGGAGGCAAGTTCCGCCTTCTACGAACTGCCAAACGTCTTCCTGACGCCGCACATTGCCGGCGCCGTCGGGCTGGAACGCACCCGCCTCGGCGAGATGGCAGTCGATGAAGTCGGCCGCTTCATCGAGGGCAAGCCGTTGCTCTACGAAATCCGCCGCGACGACCTGGCACGTATGGCGTAAAGCCTCGGAATCATCACCAAACCGCCTCATTTCGGCACAAGCGGAAAACCCGTTTTTAATCATTCTGGGCTAGCAATCTCTTTGCGCATGACCCTAAAAATTCCGGTTTCGAATTTTTGGAAAGGATCATGCGCCATCAAGGTTGTTGCGGCGTCCTTTGCGCGTCCACAAGACGCGCGGCGCGGCAATGAAGAGGTTGTCAGTTATGCGTACCCGTATCGTCTCCATAGCCGCTGTGCTGCTGCTCGGAATACTGGCAGGCTGCGCCACCGCCCCGTCCCATACCCGCAACGTCTGCGCGATCTTCGATCAGCGCGACGGCTGGTTCAACAATTGGCAGCGCGCCGCCGAACGTACGGAGCGGGAATACGGGGTGCCGGTACCGATCCTGATGGCGACGATCTACGCCGAATCCGGCTTCCAGCCGCACGCCCGGCCGCCGCGCCGGAAACTGCTCGGTTTCATTCCCTGGACACGGCCTTCCAGCGCCTACGGCTATTCGCAGGCCCTCGACGGCGCCTGGGATCACTATCAGCGCGACACGGGCCGCTGGGGTGCGCGTCGCTCTGATTTCTCCGACGCGATCGAATTCATTGGCTGGTATCACGCGCAAAGCCATATGCGGAACGGCATCCCGCAGAACGATCCCTATAGTCTTTATCTGGCTTATTACGTCGGTTGGAAGGGCTACCAGCAGGGAAGCTGGCGCGGCAATGGCGAACTGCAGCGCACGGCGCAGAAGGTCGCCAGCATGTCGGCGCTCTATGCCTCGCAGTTGCGCAATTGCAATTGAACTGGCGCTGCCGGCGAGCCGCTAGGGCCGCGCCTCAAGCAGATTGAGGCCATCATCCTGACCCCAGATATCGGCGATCGAGACCTGCTTGCCGGTCCGGCTGCTTTCCAGCGCCGCAATGCCGCAGAGAACCGAGAGCGCGCCCGCGCGTGAGCCGGCACGCTGTCTCAGCTCGTCGTTCGGCCCGGACCGCAGCAGCATATTGCGTAGGCGGTCGTCGCCGCCGTAGTGGCCGCCCGAGGAATAGGGCACCCAGATGCGCTCGACATCGCCGAAATTCTTCATGACGACGATCTCGTCGGCAGGCGGCGTCGTCCAATGCTGCTTTTCATATTGCCGCAGCTCGATACGTCCCTTGTGGCCGTTGAAGGCAATATGGTGACCTTCGATCGGCATATAGGTGTTCAGCGAATAGGAGACGTTGACGCCGTTGCGATAGCGGATCGAGGCAACCATCGTGTCGGGTATGTCGATGTCCTCGCGGAAGACACAGGCGTCGCGGACATAGCCGTCGACCGTCGAGGGCTCTTCATAGAGGCTTTCGAGCAGCGGCGTGGCGCTGATGTCGAGATAATAATCGCACTCGTCCTTATACCGACAGGTGCGACAGCGCTCGCCCCGGAAAGGCCCTTTGCGGCCGTAATGCTTGAGATCGGCAAAGGCAGACACCGTTTCCGGATCGGAATCGAGATACCAGTTCAGAAGATCGAAATGATGTGTCGCCTTGTGAACGAAAAGGCTGCCGGAATTTTCGACGAAGGCGTGCCAGCGACGGAAGTAGTCGGCGCCGTGGCTGGTATCGAGATACCAGTGAAAATCGACCGATGTTACGTCGCCGATAACCCCGGAGTTGATGAGTTCCTTGATCTTCGCCGCCGTCGGCGCGAAGCGATAGTTGAAAGACACGTCGACCCGTTTGCCGGAGCGTGCCTCGGCATTCAGAATGCGCTTGATCTTGCCGACCGTCGTTGTCATCGGCTTTTCGCTGATGACATTGGCGCCTGATTCCAGCGCCTTCACGATCTGGTCGTCATGGGTGGAATCACGGGTACAGACGATGACGAGGTCCGGCTTTTCGACCCGCAGCAACTCATCGAAATCGGTATAAACGGGCACGGAGGCGCCGATATAGTCCAGGGCGCGCCTGGCCCGCATCGCGTTGAGATCGCAGACGGCGACAAGCTCGACCTCATTGCTCCAGCGCTCGACCAGATCCTTGCCCCACATGGTAGCACCGCGATTACCCGTGCCGACCAGGGCATAGCGCTTCTTCGATGACGGCATGTTTCTCCTCCAGAGTCTGGTTTCTCCTTCTTCCCTCGGGGTCTGAAGGACGGGTCGAGACCAGCGGCTCGACCCCGGTTGGTGCCCGCCCATCGATAAACTCAGGCGCGGATGAGGGGGTCAGCGCAGTAGGTTCGAGGGCGACCTTACGGTGCAACGCCCCCTCAACCCGCGCTACGCGCGACCTTCTCCCCGCTGGGGAGAAGGTGAATAAGACGTCTCCATCGCGCTCCAATCCGGCTCGACAGACGAACCGAGACCGACCGCGCCGACGACCGAACCGATGGCGATCTTCCCACCCTCGATCTTCAACCGCGTCCGCCCGTCGCGAACGGCGTAAAGATCGGAATGAGCCCGCGCGAAAGCCGCCTGCTCGGCGTCCGGCGCGCCGGCCATACCGTCGACATAGTGGTGGCCGTTGCGCTCGATATGCGTCATGCCGATCAGCGCGGCGAGCGCCAGGTCCTGTTGCACGGCGAGGCCGCCCTGTGTCGTCAGGTCCTCTGCCGACATGAAATAAGCCACGCCATCATCGGCGCTCCACTTGGCGACGCGCGCCCGGTTCAGCAGCGAACGATAGAAGCCCTTGCAGGATTTAGAGGAGATGCCGGTATAGCCAAGCCGCCTGGCCGTGACGAAAGCATTGATATCGGCGTCGGATTCATCGATCTCCACCGGCTTAAAGGCCGCAAGCGCTCCCACCGGCTTTTCGAAGGCATGCGCCCGGGCGATCGGCTGTTCTACAAACAGGATCGACGCCGCAAAGCGGGCCAGCCGCGGCTCGGCCTGGATGCGCCCCAGCAAATCGGCGACCGCCTCGGCGGAGTTGAACTGCTCGTTGCCGTCGAGCGTCACCGAATAGGCCGACGTCTGGGCATCGATGACATCGGCAATGCGGCAGAGACGATCGATATCGGCATCGGGAACGCCCGATACCTTCACCTTGAAGAAGGTCATGCCATAGGCGTCGATCGCCTCCTCGAAACTTTCCGGCAGGCCGTCGTTCAGGCGGTCGGCGGCCTGGATATCGCTCGTCCGGATAGCATCGACAAGACCGACCGTGTGGCGTGCTGCAAGATGTTCAGCCGGCGCCAGGCTCGACAGAAAATTGCGCAGATTGAAACCTGCGAGATCGGGCGTCGTTGATGCATCGATTCCGGGCCGATTGGCCTGGATCGCCCGTGCGACCGTCAGACCTTCCATCCGGCAGAGCGCGTCGAGAACCGCCCGGTTGGCGAGCGCCAGGCCGAAGGACGCGACCAGGCCGTTCAGCCTCTCGGCCGCAGCCCGCGCGTGATGCGCCGCTTCGACAGCGGCATGCAGCGAGAAAGCCGTTCCCAATCCCGCACCCGTCAGGCCGTCGAGCGCCAGCGCCAGCGAACGGCGAAGCTGGTTTTCATTGTCGGCATTGGAGAGCTCGGGCGATTTATCGAACCATTTCGGCACCATCAGCTCGGCGGCCATGCCGCTCGCCGAGCCGCCCCGGGCGTCTTCAATGCGGACACGCAGAAAAATCTGCCGCGCCTCCCGCAGCGTCGCCGCGCCGAAGCGGAACGGAAGCCGCAATGTCACCGGCCGCTCAAAAGTCTCGGCCTCGACAACTCTGATTTTCAATGGGTCGGTCATGGTTTCAGTTGGCTCCGGTAATCGTCAGGCGGGTCTGCCCATGCTGCTTCTGCGTGTCTGGCCCCTCACCCCAGCCCTCTCCCCGCTGGCGGGGAGAGGGAGCTCTATCCTGCCAAAAGCAATCTTCCACGAAAGATGCGGGCCGTTGCTTTGCGCGGTCGTTCCCTCTCCCCGCACAAGCGGGGAGAGGGCTAGGGTGAGGGGCCAGGCACAGGGATACGGCATCGAAGAACTGTCCTGACCATCCTAATGACCAAGCAACCACCATCCCTCAAATCTCCAGCGGCTCGACATCCAGCCAGCGGCGCTCGGCCCAGCTCTTCAGGCCGAGGGATGCAAGCTGGACGCCCTTGGCGCCTTCGGTCAGCGTGTAGCGCCAGGGCGCATCTTCGAGCACATGGCGCAGGAACATTTCCCACTGGATCTTGAAACCGTTGTCGTAGACCTGATTGTCCGGCACCTCGTCCCAGGTGTCGTAAAAGTCGATCGTCTGCGGCTGGTCGGGATTCCAGACCGGTTTCGGCGTGTTGACCCGATGCTGCGTCCAACAACGGGTGAGACCTGCCACCGCCGAGCCATGCGTGCCATCCACCTGGAAGGTCACGAGATCGTCGCGGCGGACACGCACGGCCCAGGAGGAATTGATATGGGCGACGATGCCGCCCTCCAGCTCGAAGGTGGCATAAGCTGCGTCGTCGGCATCGGCGACATAGCGCCGGCCCGCTTCGTCCACGCGTTCGGGAATATGGGTGGCGCCGAGGCAACTGATCGCCTTTACCGGCCCGAAAAGATTGTCGAGCACATAGCGCCAGTGGCAGAGCATATCGAGGATGATGCCGCCACCATCTTTTTTGCGGTAATTCCAGGATGGCCGCTGCGCCGTCTGCCAGTCGCCTTCGAACACCCAATAGCCGAATTCGCCACGCACGGAGAGGATCTTGCCGAAGAAACCGCTGTCGCGCAGCATGGCGATCTTGCGAAGGCCCGGCAGAAACAGCTTGTCCTGCACGACGCCGTTCTTCAGGCCCGATGCCTTGGCCTTGCGGGCCAGCTCTATCGCCGTGTCGAGGTCGTCGGAGATCGGCTTTTCGCAATAGACATGCTTGCCTGCATCGAGCGCCTTCGAAATCAGCTCGGCGCGCATCTGCGTGGTCGCTGCATCGAAGAAGATCGTATCATTGGGGTCGGCGAGTGCGCCGTCGAGATCGGTGGTCCAGCGCTCGATGCGGTATTTGCGCGCGAGCTCCTCCAGCCGCGCCGCATTGCGGCCGACGAGGACCGGATCGGGCATGACACGTTCGCCATTCGACAGCAGCACGCCGCCTTCGGCGCGAAGCGCCACGATCGAGCGGATGAGATGCTGGTTCAGGCCCATGCGTCCGGTGACGCCGTGCATGATGATACCGACGCGCTTCATGATCCCTCCTTGATATTTTGACCCGACCCTCTCCAGAGTCAGGAATAGCAAAGGTTTGGCTGGCCAGCCAATGTAACTATATAGTTACACGATCGCGCGATATCTCCGGACTTGTCAATCGCCCTTTCGAAAATTTCTCGTGATCGCCGGAGCCACCGCATGCCCAAAGCGGAACGCATTAAGCCCTGATCGAGGCCAAGGTCACCGAAACGATGTGCTCGCCCCAGGCTTTCAGCGCTTCCGGTGCAGTCAGATTGCGGGCAAAAATCGTCGACAGCGTATGACGATTGGACAGATAGAAGAAGCCGAGCGCCGCAATGGTGAGGTAAACCGACACCGGGTCGATGGCCCGCCGGAAAATACCGGCTGCTTCACCTCGTCGCAGTACGTCGGCCAGCTCGCCAATGAAATGCGAATGCATCGCCGAAATCTTGTCGGAACGTTTTAGATAGCGCGCTTCATGCAGGTTTTCGGTGACCAGCAGGCTTAAAAATTTGGGATGTTCGAGAAAGTAATGCCAGGTGAAGAGCGCGAGTTCGCGCATTCCTTCCTCGGGACCACGGCGCGCAAGGTCGAGATTTTTCTCCGCATTGCGGATCGCCGCATAGGTCGCCTCCAGCACGGCGACATAGAGGCCCTCCTTGTCGCCGAAATAGTGATAGAGCATGCGCTTGTTGGTCTGCGCCCTCGCCGCAATCGCATCAACCCGAGCCCCGCCGAAACCGTGGGCGGCGAATTCCTCCGTCGCCGCTTCCAGGATCATGGCATGGGTGCGTTGCGGATTGCGCGGCACCTTTTTCGGCCTCGTTTCCGCATTGTCGTAAGTGCCCGCTTTCGCTGATTTTTCAGCTCCTTGCGTTCCCCTGACCACCATGGACATTCCTCCTTACCGATCTATCTCTTTCGCAACGGACGCCTCCAGCCTCAGCGCGGATCGTTTGATTGTGACACGATTGGCGCTTGACAGCGGTCGCGTTTCTATCCAACTTGTAACCAAATAGTTATATCACGCAAGCAGTTCGTAAATCACCGGTTAACTGGGGAGGAGACCAGGATGACGTTGACGATCGATCGCCGGCAGTTGCTTGCCGGCATGGCAGCCACGCTAGCTTTCAGCGGTATCGGACTCTCACGCGCCAATGCGGCAACCGCGATGCGCCTTCTTTGGTGGGGATCGAAGGAGCGAAGCGACCGTACGTTTGCGGCAGTAAAGGCCTATCAAGCCAAGAACCCGGATGTCACCATCGCCGGCGAATCCTTCGGCTGGGATAGCTACTGGACGCGTCTCGCCACGCAGACTGGCGGCGGCAACGCGCCCGACCTCATTCAGATGGATTATCGCTACATCTTCGAATATGCCCGCCGCGGCGCGCTGCTCGATATGACGCCCTATCTCGGCAAAAGCCTGGCGATCGAGGATTTCGGGGCTCCCAATATCAATTCCGGCAAGGTCGACGGCAAGATTTACGGCGTCAATCTCGGGGTCAATTCCTCCATGGTCGTCGTCAATGTGGCAGCCTGGCAGGAAGCCGGCGTCGAACCGCCGCATGACGGCATGACCTGGGAGCAGCTCGGAGAGGCCTGCGCCAAGGTCACCGCCGCCAAGAAACGCCGCGGCTTCTACGGCACCGCAGATCAGAGCGGCGGAGAGCCCGACTTCGAATGCTGGCTGCGCCAGCGCGGCAAGGCGCTCTATACGAGCGACGGCAAGCTCGGCTTCGAAGCCAAGGATGCCGCCGAATGGTTTTCCTTCTGGGGCCACCTGCGCGAAATCGGCGCCTGCGTGCCGGCCGACGTGCAGGCGCTCTACAAGCAGACCCTCGAGACCGACATGCTGGTGACCAAGAAGGCGGCCGTCAGCTACGCCTTTTCCAACCAGTTCGTCGCCATTCAGGGCCTCGTCAAGGAAAAGATCGACCTGATCGCCTATCCCAGCGACCCCGGCAGCAAGCCCGGCCAGTATCTGAAACCCTCGATGCTGATGTCGGTTTCGGCAACCTCGGCAAACAAGGACGCCGCCGTCGCCTTCGTCAATTATCTCGTGGAGGATCCGGAAGGCGCAAAGATACTCGGCGTCGAGCGCGGCGTTCCCGCCTCCCCGAAGATCCGCGATCTGCTGACGCCGGATCTCGATGCGACAAGCAAACAGGTCGTCGATTATATCGGCCGGCTGACGCCGCATGTCGGAGCTCTGCCGCCGTCTCCACCGAACGGCGCCGGCGAGAATGCATTCCTGCTGAAGACGATCGCCGAGGAAGTGGCTTTCGGCAAAACCAGCGCACAGGACGCTGGCACGAAGTTCACCGAACAGGCAGCAGCAAACATTACGCGAGGCTGATACCGTGGGTACAAACAGCAAGAGCGTTGCCGGTGGCTTGGCCGTCGGCGAGCGCGCGCCGTTGCGCGTGAAAACCTCCTACAAAGCGCCGAGCGCATTCGCGCGCAACGCACCCGGCTATCTCTTCCTTTTGCCGTGGTTCATCGGCTTCTTCGGACTGACCCTCGGGCCGGCGATCGCCTCGCTCTATCTGTCCTTCACCGACTACAATCTGCTGCAGTCTCCGAACCTGGTCGGCATCAACAACTATGTGCGGATCGCGACGGCAGACGATAAATTCCTGTCATCGATGAAGGTGACGCTGTTCTATGTCGTCTGTTCCGTGCCGCTGAAGCTCGCCTTCGCACTTCTGGTGGCGCTGCTGCTCAACCGCGGTATCAAGGGCCTGCCGGTCTATCGCGCCATCTTCTATCTGCCCTCGCTGCTCGGCTCCAGCGTGGCAATTGCGGTGCTGTGGCGGCAGATCTTCGATGCCGACGGCATCGTCAACACCCTGCTCTGGTACGCCTTCGGCATCAACGGGCCGAGCTGGATCTCCAATCCGGACTATTCCCTCTATACCCTCATCATCCTGGCGATCTGGCAGTTCGGCTCGCCGATGATCATCTTCCTTGCCGGCCTCCGGCAGATCCCGACCGATCTCTATGAGGCGGCCAGCCTGGACGGCGCATCGAAGGCGCGGATTTTCTTCAAGATCACCCTGCCGCTCTTAACGCCGGTCATCTTCTTCAACGCCGTGGTGCAGACCATCGACGCCTTCAAGGCCTTCACGCCGGCCTATGTCATCTCTTCCGGCACCGGCGGTCCGATCGACTCCACGCTCTTCTATACTCTCTACCTCTACCAGGAAGCCTTCGGCTATTTCCGCATGGGCTATGCCGCGGCCCTTGCCTGGGTCCTGGTGATCATCATCGCGATCTTCACTGCCTTCTCCTTCCTCTCCGCTCGTTATTGGGTCCACTACGATGACTGACGCGAAGCTCACCCACTTTCCCGACGATCTGAACCCGCCGCGCGAACGCCCGTGGTTCCTGTCCGTCCTCATCCATATCGCTTTGGTCGGCGCGTCGATCGTGATGCTCTACCCGCTGCTCTGGATGCTGTCCGGTTCGGTCAAGGATCAGAACGAGATCTTCGGTACGGCCTCGCTGATCCCGTCGCACTTCGACTTCAGCGCCTATGCCCGCGGCTGGTTCGGCGGACAGGTCACCTTCGGCTCTTTTGTCTGGAATTCCGTCGTCATCGCCGTCCTTTCCGTGATCGGCAATGTCATCTCCTGCTCGCTGGCGGCCTATGCCTTCGCGCGGTTGAATTTCTGGGGCAAGAATTTCTGGTTCGCGCTGATGCTCGGCACGCTGATGCTGCCCTATCATGTGACGCTGATCCCGCAATATATCCTGTTCCTGAAGCTCGGCTGGGTGAAAACCATACTGCCGCTGGTCGTGCCGAAATTCCTGGCGGTCGATGCCTTCTTCATCTTCCTGATGGTGCAGTTCTTCCGCGGCATCCCCCGCGAACTCGACGAGGCGGCGATGATGGACGGCTGCAGTGCGTGGCGCATATATTGGCGCATCATGCTGCCGCTGTCGCTGCCGGTGCTCGCAACCGCCGCCATCTTCTCCTTCATCTGGACCTGGGACGATTTCTTCGGCCCGCTGATCTACCTCTCCGATATCAACACCTACACGGTGCAGCTCGGCCTGCGCTCCTTCGTGGACTCGACCGGAAGCTCCGACTGGAGCAGCCTGTTCGCCATGTCGAGCATCTCGCTGATCCCCGTCTTCCTGATCTTCCTGTTCTTCCAGAGGCTGCTGATCGACGGCATCGCCACGGCCGGCCTCAAACGCTGACACGAACCATACGGTCCCGAACGCCCAAGGTTGGGGCCGTAACCAAAGAAACTCACTGAAAGGAAATGTCGCATGAGCGCGCTGCGCTTTGCCGCCATCGGCCTCAACCACGATCATATCTACGGCCAGGTCAACGTCATGCTGCGGGCCGGCGCCGAACTCGTCGCCTTCCACGCCGTCGAGGACGCCCTCGCCACCATCTTCGCTGGACGTTTCCCACAGGCAAAACGCGTCGCCGACAAACGCGAAATCCTGGAGGACCGCTCGATCGATCTAATCGTCAGCGCCGCAATCTCCGACGAGCGGTCGAACCTCGCCATCGAGGCCATGCGGCATGGTAAGGACGTGATGCTCGACAAGCCCGGCATGGTGACTCTGGATCAACTCGCTGAAGTGCGCAGGGTACAAGCCGAGACCAAGCGCATCGTCTCCATCCTCTATTCCGAACATTTCGAGACGGCGTCGACCGTGAAGGCCGGCGAGCTGGTGAAGGCGGGCGCCATCGGCAAGGTCATCCACACGACAGGCCTTGGCCCGCATCGGCTGCGCAAGCCTACTCGCCCGGACTGGTTCTTCGACCGCAAGCGCTATGGCGGCATCATCACCGACATCGCTTCGCATCAATGCGAGCAGTTTCTGTTCTTTGCGGACTCGCTGGAGGCCGAGATACTGTCGGCGACGGTTTCCAACCGCGCCAATCCCGAAACGCCCGGTCTGCAGGACTACGGCGATGTTCACCTGCGCACGCCCGACGTCACCGGCTATGTCCGCGTCGACTGGTTCACACCCGATGGCCTTTCCACCTGGGGCGACGGCCGGCTCTTCATCGTCGGCACCGAAGGCACGATCGAGCTGCGCAAATATATCGACGTCGCCGGCCGGCCCGGCACCGATCATCTCTTCCTCACCGACCGCAAGGGCATGCAGCATATCGATTGCACCGAAGTCGAGCTGCCTTACGGCCGGCAACTGGCCGCCGATATCAGGGACCGCACCGAAACTGCGATGGGCCAGGACCATTGCTTCAAGGCCATGGAGCTGGCGCTG
This sequence comes from Rhizobium leucaenae USDA 9039, assembly GCF_000426285.1. Taxonomy (GTDB): domain Bacteria; phylum Pseudomonadota; class Alphaproteobacteria; order Rhizobiales; family Rhizobiaceae; genus Rhizobium; species Rhizobium leucaenae. Next base: position 286,637 of record NZ_AUFB01000004.1, read on the forward strand.
AAGGCGCAGGCTCTGGCCGAGGTAACATCGCTCAACAGCATTCAGAGGTAACCTCGACATGTCCGACGTAAAGAAAGTCGCGATCATCGGCCTCGGCATCGGCCGCTCGCACATCGTCGAAGGCTATCTGCCGCATCCGGATCGCTTCGAGGTCGCCGTTCTCTGCGATCTCAACGAGGAACGCCTGCACGCCGTGGCTGATGAATTCGGCATCGGCAGGCGCCTCAAGGATTTCGTCGAGGTCCTCAACATGCCCGATATCGACATCATCGATATCTGCACGCCTCCGGGCTCGCATTTCCAGCTCATCATGCAGGCGCTTGCCGCCGGCAAACATGTGGTCTGCGAAAAGCCTCTGGTCGGCTCGCTCGCCGATGTCGATGCCGTCATCGCTGCCGAGAAGACGGCGAAGGGCCGGCTGATGCCGATCTTCCAGTATCGCTACGGCGACGGCATCCAGAAGGCCAAGCGCATCATCGAGGCCGGCATCGCCGGTAAGCCCTATGTCGCCACCTCCGAGACGCATTGGGTGCGCGGTGCCGACTATTATGCAGTTCCCTGGCGCGGCAAGTGGGATACCGAACTCGGCGGCGTGCTGATGACGCACTCCATCCATCTGCACGATATGCTGACCTATCTGATGGGGCCGATCGCCGGCCTCTTCGGCCGCGTCGCCACCCGCGTCAACGATATCGAAGTGGAAGATTGCGCCAGCGCCAGCCTGCTGATGGAAAACGGCGCACTTGCCACCATCAGCGCCACGCTTGGTTCACAGGAACAGATCAGCCGCCTGCGCCTCGCCTTCGAAAACGTCTTGATCGAAAGCAACCACGAGCCCTACAGCCCCGGCCAGGACCCTTGGAAGATCGTCCCCGCCAATGACGAGATCGGCGCAAAGATCGATGCGCTGCTCGCCGACTGGTCGCCGATTCCGAACCGCTTCAACACGCAGATGAAGCTGTTCCACGAGGCACTGGTGTCGAGCGGACCGCTGCCGGTGACGACGGCCGATGCCCGCCAGGCGCTGGAGCTGGTCACCGCATTCTATGAATCATCGGAAACGCGCACCGAAGTCCGCTTTCCAGTCGGCCCCGAAAGCACGAAATACAAGAGCTGGAGGCCCGCATGACGACAGCCGTGCGAGCCATCAGGACGAACAAGGAGGAAGCGCCCATGGCGACAAGCGTCTCGCTGCAGAAGGTTATCAAGCGCTATGGCGAGCTTGAGGTCGTCCACGGCATCGACCTGGAAATCGAACCCGGTGAATTCGCCGTTTTCGTCGGTCCATCCGGCTGCGGCAAGTCCACGCTCTTGCGCATGATCGCCGGCCTGGAGCCGATTTCCGGCGGCGCGCTCTATCTCGATGGCAGCCGTATGAACGATGTCCCGGCCTCCAAACGCGGCATCGCCATGGTGTTCCAGTCCTATGCGCTTTATCCGCACATGTCGGTCTACAAGAATCTCGCCTTCGGCCTGGAAACGGCTGGTATGAAGAAGCAGGAGATCCAGCCGCGCGTCGAAAAAGCGGCCGAGATCCTGCAGATCAAGCAGCTCCTGCAGCGCAAGCCGAAGCAGCTCTCCGGCGGTCAGCGCCAGCGCGTCGCCATCGGCCGCGCCATCGTGCGCGAGCCGAAAATCTTCCTCTTCGACGAACCACTGTCCAATCTCGACGCCGAGCTGCGCGTGCAGATGCGCGTCGAGATTGCCCGCCTGCATCAGCGGCTCGGCAATACCATGATCTACGTCACCCACGACCAGACGGAAGCTATGACCATGGCCGATAAGATCGTGGTGTTGAACGGCGGCAACATCGAACAGGTCGGCGCCCCGCTCGATCTCTACAACAAGCCGCGGAACAAATTCGTCGCCGGCTTCATCGGCTCGCCGAAGATGAACTTCCTGGACGCCAAGATCGTCGCCTCCGACGACGGCTCCGCGGTCATCGACATCGCCGGCCAGACGGTGCGCCTGCCGCGCCGGCTCGGCGGTCTCCAGCCCGGACAACCCGTCACCCTCGGGGCCCGCCCGGAACATCTGAACGTCGGCGACCGCGGCCTGGCGCTGGGCAGCGCCCGCGTCGATCTGGTCGAACATCTCGGCGGCCAGACGATCCTCTACGTCACCCTGTATGGCGGCCAGGCGCTGACGGTCGCGCTGGAAGATCAGCAGGCCATCCGCGCCGGCGAAACGGTCAGCATCCACATCGATCCCGAGCGCTGCCATCTGTTCGGACCGGATGGCGTGACGTTGTAGTTGGGGCTGGCAGCACGACCAGTTCTCTCGCCCCTGGCGGGCGAGATAGGCCGCTGCGCTTGCCATGCCTTGATCACACTTCGACTATCCTTCGGCCACCCAAGGTCCTGATCTGACCGGTCGGAACAGTCTCTACCGAAGTTCCAGCCCTCGGATAAAGCCTCAACCGCCGGGTCGCCCCGGGAGCGAGGTGGAACCAGTCATCCTCCGCCCGATACGCTTCGAAATCGATCTGTACGGATTGTGCCAACCGGTCGCTGCGTAGATCAAGGAACCAGTGATCGTCCTGCTGCGCGACAGAAGCGGTTATTTCGGCTTCGTGAAAAGCTTTCGTCCTGCCCAAAGGGAAATAGAAGGCTTCAGCGATCAGCGCCCCCGTGTCGCGCGCTGTGAGACGGGCCACTGTCACATCATGCGATGGCGGGCCGAAGCGGAACGCATAGGTCGTGTCGAAGAAGGCGCCGAAGAGATCGGTGCAAGCGATCTTGTGCTTGCTGCGGGCTTCGACGGACAATTCCCGCTTGCCGCTGACCACGGTCTGGCGACCGTCGCGCAGGCAGACCACATCGAGATCGAGGTCAAGGGCAACATCGCCCTCGTTGAGGACATGCACGTCGAGGCCATTGGTGCCCTCATCAGTGAGCAAAACCTGCACCGGCCGAAAGGCGCGGCGGAGCGCGTACCATATGGGCTTCGGCTCGCCAGTGGAATCGATCACACCCCAGCCGGGGCCGGGCAACAGATCCTGCAGCGTCCAGACGAGGGCGCCATTGCATCGGGAGCCCTGCCGTCGCCATTCGGCGTAGGTTTCCTCCGCGACTTCGCCGGTAACGGCGCACGACAGATCGAGATAGAGATCCGGATCTTCGCGCCGTAAGCGGCTTGGCTCGAAGCCGTAGAGTTCGCTCAAATAGTGGTCGCGTACATCTTCGAAATCCCAGGACGCACCGCGGTCGCGCGGCACGCGCTCTTTCCATAGCGGGCTATGGACTGCCGGAACCGGCAGATGCTGCGCCAAGGTCCGGGCCTGCGGCACATGCGCGAAAGCCAGGCTTTCCGCCGCAAAGCGGACATTAGCGCGCCGCGCATCGGCGAGCGGCCGCATATAGGCGCCGACCCCGTAGTAATGCGTCACCCCCGCATTCGGGGAAAACGGCATGGCGCCGCCCGAGGGAGAATTGACGACATAGGGAACATCGGGCCGCAGCGATTTTACGACAGCCGGAATGATTTCCTCCACGATCGGGCTTGCCCAGAAGCGCTCGGGCAGGCCCATCATTGCCGCCTGCTGGTGGATCTCGCTGCCGCCACAAAGCACGGCGAGCGAGGGTGACAGGCGAGTCGCGAAGAGAAGCTGCGCTGCCTCCGCCTCGACACGGGCATTGAAAGCCTTATCGTTCTTCGGATAGTCGAAATTTGCGAACATGAAATCCTGCCAGACCAGCAGACCGAGTTCGTCGCAGAGCCGGAAGAATTCCGGCGTCTCATAGGCCATGGTGCCGCCGATGCGGACCATGTTCATGCCCGCCTCCGCTGCCAGCCGCAGCCAGGGCTCGTAATCTTCACGGCCGCCGGGCAAGCGGGCAATATCCGCCGTCGTCCAGACGGCACCGCGGCAGAAGATGCGCTCGCCATTGACCACAAGTGCGAAATCCTGCTCGTCCGCGCCGCGATCGACCGCCAGCCGCCGGAAGCCGGTGCGTCCGATCGGATGCTCGACGCCATCGACGATCAGCGCGACGTCATGGAGATAAGGCGTTCCGTGGGTCTGCGGCCACCATGGCGTCACGCCCGGGATTTTCAGGAATGCGGTGCAGTGGCCGCTATTGTCTTTCTCGAACGGCTGTTCTGCATCGCCACAACGAAGCACGATTTCACCGACCTGCCCCTCGATAACGAGCGAGGCATAAAGCCGGCCCTCACCATCCTCGAGCAGGTCCGGACGCAGCGAGAGGTCGCGAATGACCGGGCTATGCGGACGCAACAGCGAGATCGGCCGCCACGGACCGACGGCCTGGATTTCCGGGCACCAGCCGGGCATGTGGCCGAGCAGGGTCGTGCGCACCAGGCGCAGTCCCTGCGGCGTGATCATCTGCGGTCGCCAACGGGCTCTGGGGCCAGCTTCGGCAAGGCGCGGCTCCAGCGCGCGGAAGCAGAGCGCCAGCTCATCGCCGCCCAGCAGGTGGACGGCAAGTTCGTGCGATTCGAACATGCTTTCGGAGACGAGAATTTTTCTGCCATTCAGGAAGACGTCGCAGAGCGTTGCCAACCCATCGAGCCGCAGAACCGCATTGCCGGGGTCGGCATCGACCAATCGGCAGAGATACCAGGCGTCCTTATCGTTCAGCGGATGGGGATGCTCACGATCGAAAAGCCCGGCCTTCTCCAACGCCCCGGCCACCGTGCCCGGTACCGACGCCGGGATGAACCCGGCCGACAGCGGCACATCCGAAGGCAAGGCGCAAGCGCCCGCATCCGTCAAAACGAGATTCCACCCTTCGCTCAGCAGCGTCTCGCCGCCAAAGCTTGCCAAACGCCCGTGCATTGGATCTCCTGGCTCAAGACATGATCCCAAAAAAGTGCAAAGCAGCTTTGGATAAGATCATGCGCAACTACAGCTTTTGTTCAAGCAGCCCCATCATCGAATCCCACGCATCCGCGGCCGGATCAAGGGCGGTTTTCAACGGCTCGAATTTCTTGCGTGTTACGGCACGGGCAAGCTGGAACTGCACCGATTTCGCCACTTCCGAAATTCGCCGGGCCTCGCCGGCGGTTTCCGAAAATTCTCCCGATAGCCAGTCGAGATGACTGCCCGCCAGCTCGAAATTGGCGCCAAGCTGGCGCAGCGTGTTGAAGGCATATTTGTGAAAAAAGCCAAAGGGCCGCTCGGCCACCGCTTCCACCTGCGCCGGAAAAACCGCTGCGAAGGCACGGATGGGATTGGCCACAGGTCGGCGGCGGAAATGGAAGGCCAGAAGTTGCCTGGAGGTCTCTCGAATGGCAGCTTCGCCCGGCACATTCTCGGGGAACTTCGCGAACTCCGTATAGGGCAGGAAAGGCAGATCCTCTTCGCCCAGGTGCAGTTGGAACAGCCCGTCGAAATCCTCGCCCGACAGCCGGAAGAAACCGCTATTATGGAAATAATCGAGCTCGCGGCCCGCCATATTAAGCCTGTTGATGGCGACGGTCGTCTTGCCGTGTTCGCGGCGATAGCCGACACCCTGGGTGTCCGGCATGTAGAAGGAATCCATCTCGACAAGGCAGAGCCGGCCACGGCCGATCTGCCCAGCGATGTGGTGCTGGATCTTGTCGTAGATTGCGAGTTCGGTGCAGCGGATGCCGTAGAGCGCTTCCAGATCATCGAGCGGCACCTTGAAGAAGGTGAACTGATCGCCCTCGAAATCCTGCGTCACCGTGAAGCCAAGCATGGCTTCCGGCGGCAGCTTCAGGGTTGAAAGCACCTCGATCCAGAGATCGATATAGCAATTGGTTTCCGTCCACATGCGCTCGCTGTCGTGCAGCGCATGCGGCTTATAGGCGGTGGGATCGAGTCCCGCGAAGACGGAGGCCATGGAGACGATCAGCCCCACAACGCCCTGCGCACGCTTTCGGGCCATTCCTTGGTATCAAGACCATGGTGATGGAACAGCGCCAGCGCAATGCGCTCCAGACCGAAGCCGACGCAGGCCGTATGCGCGACACTGCCGTCCTCGAAATTCAGACCCCATTTCGCGCCGAACGCGTCCTGGTGATAGTTGAAGCTCATGCAAGCGGTCGGATTGGCCGGCGAGGTGATCGGGATCAGCAGCTCGAACTTCAGGTTCTGGTCGCGCTGATTGTTGGCAAGCATCTTGCCGGCCCGGCCGAAGAACGGGTCGTTGGCGACATCGATGGTCACTTCAAGGCCGACGGCCTTCATCATCTCGATACCGCGATCCATCCAGCTTTGGCGGAAATCGGTCACATGCTTGTCGGTGCCCATGCAGACATATTCGCGCATGCGGAATAGCTGCTGGCGGGTCGGATCCTTGGAGGGCTCGTGGCGGAAGCAATAGGACTGCAGGTCGAAGAGCGCGCCGCTCTCCGGCAGGTGGCCGCGCTTGGCGACGGTCGGATAAAGCGGGTAGCAGGCCGCCGGCGTCAGCACGATATCGGTCGCTTCCTGATCCTTCGTCCAATCCTCGCCGACTTCCATGCACTTCAAGAGGCTCATGTGATCGAGCTCGTTGCCGCAGAAGCTGTGCACCGTGCCGGCAAGCTGCGGGAAGCTCTTCATGTAGCCGCTCTTTTCGAAGAAGGCGCGGTTCATACCGGGCGGAAAGCGGATGGCTTCGGCACCATCGGCGCCGCCAAACTTGTCGATCAAGCGCTCGAAGGCGGAAATGACGTCTTCGAACTGGCCGCTGCGGCCATAAAGGCCGTCAACGCCGGTGTCGATCAGAAGACCGGATTCAAAAAGGCGGTCGAGAAACGAGGTCTGCATATCCATGACGATTATCCCAGTAGGCTGGTATCTTGTTTGTGGACGAGCAACATGGTCGACGTATTGCCGAGAATGCGGTCGTTCGAGATCATCAGTTGAGCGGAATGCGCATCGCGCAAATGGCGGCCGAGGCTGTAGGGCGTGCCGTTCTTATAGCCCATGATGCCGCAGATGAGCATCGCGTGGTTGATGATCGGCAGGATCATCTCGGACGATGCGATCTTGACGTTGTTCATGGCAACGGCAAACGCCATCGAGGAGAGCCGGTCGGCATCGGCCTTGGCCTCCTCATAGACATTCAAGCCGGCGACGACGTTTGATTTCACCATCTGCAGCAGGCTGGAGACCTCCGCCAGCCGCAATGCACCAGGCGGCTGCGTGCCGGGCGACTTGCGGGCCGCAGCGCGCACGAAAGCCTGGGCGCGGGCCACCGCATCGGCTGCGATGCCATACCAGACGCCGCTCCAAAGCAGATGCGAGCTTGCCAACATCGACTGCGCGGCAATCTCGGCAAACGGTTTCGGCAGGATCTGCACGGCCGGCGCTTCGCCCCTGAAGAGGAAACCATCGGAGCAGGTGCCGCGCATGCCGAGCGTGTTCCACTCGACGGTGCGCTCCAGCGTGTATTGATCCCTGAGGAAGACTGTCAGCGCCTGATCGGACGAGGCCGCCTCGGCATGGCTGCGCGAGGTGATCAGGATGGCATCGGCATGGGCACCGTAGGAGATAACCGTTGCGTCCTTTTCGAGGAAGCAACGGTCGCCCTCCACCTTGATGGCACAGATGCTGTTGCGGAGATTGCCGCCGATGCCGCCTTCCGTCGTCGCCGATGCCAGCACAAGCTGTTCCTCGGCGATGCGGCGCATGAACTCCCGGTGCCACTCACTGCCGGCGCCATGCTCGACCAAGCTCGACAGCTTGATCTGATGCATGGCGAAGACCATGGCGCTGGCCGCGCAGGCCTGGCCGAGAATCGAGCAGAGCTCGGCTATTTCGGTGATCGACGCACCTTCGCCGCCAAGATCGGCGGGGATCTGGATCGACAGCAGCCTTTCGGCGCGCATCGCATCCACAGCCTCGCGCGGGAACCGGCCCTCTATGTCGACTGCATCAGCATATTTGCCGGCGATTGCCGCGACGCGCGCGGCACGCACCGCCGCCGTGTCTCCGGCTCCTGCTTCAACCAAAGCGACCGCGACACTCATCAGGCAACCTTTCGGCTGTCCAGGATCATGCCGACCGTCTTTTCGATCGCGACGATGCTGGCAAAGGATTTGCGATTCAGCAGATTGTCGGGGAACTCGATGTCGAAGGCTTCTTCGATGCCGAGCATAAGCTGCACCGACGCAAAGGAAGACAGTCCGGCCGCATAGAGATCGGCATCGTCGGCAATCTGATCCATCGTAACGGGAAGCGCACCAAACTTGGCCAGCAAATCGCGAATCGTCTCATTCATCTTTAGTCCCTCCAGGCAATCGTAAACACGGCGGCAGCAACGCCGTCCTATCCTGAGCCGAGAAGTAACAGGCAAATTAGAACATTCCGCTAAGCGACGTGGTAAATATAACCAGGATATACTTAGCAAGAAAATCTTGAATTTTAAAATTATCTAAAATAAATTTACGATATCTAAGTCATATAACCCGTCGTTTGCAGGATAATATTTCATATTCCTAAAATACAGACGGAATGATATGCGAAGAAATGGTACTTGGCAGCAAGGTTAACGTGCCAAGTTTTCCAGCAAAGTTCATTTACAAACGTGGGCTTCGGACAGCCTGAAGTAGCAGAAACGGGCAGCGAGCAGACCCTATTCCGCCGGCGGATAGATATGTTCGCCGCCGCGATAATCCGAAATGGAATAGCAGCCTTCGCGGATTTCGTGGACGGCGTTTCGACCGATGTCTGCCTTGCCGTGGCCGCCCGGGATATCGAGGATGTAGGTGGGTTGGCAGAGGCCGGAAATGCGGCCGCGCAGTGCCGCGACGATCTTCTGTCCTTCCGCTATCGTCAACCGGAAATGGCTGGTGCCGGGGGCAAGATCGGGGTGATGCAGGTAATAGGGCTTGATCCGCGTCTCGACGAAAGCCTTCATCAGCGCCGCCAGCACATCCGGATCGTCATTGACGCCCTTCAGCAACACGGACTGACTGACCAGAACAATGCCGGCATCGACAAGCCGCGCGCAGGCGGCGCGCGCCTTGGCGGTCAATTCGCGCGGATGGTTGGCATGCAGAGCCACATAGATGGTTTTGCCGCTCACCTTCAGCGCCGCAATCAGCGCCCCATCGATCTTCAGGGGATCGACGACCGGCACGCGGGTATGGAAGCGGACGATCTTCACATGCTCGATATCGGCGAGCACACTCAGCATCTCCTCCAGCCGGCGCGGCGACAGCACCAGCGGATCGCCGCCGGTCAGGATGACCTCCCAGATCTCCCGGTGATCGCGGATATAGGCAAAGGCGGCATCGAGTGTAGCCGCGTCCAGTGTGCCAAGGCCCTGCGGCCCGACCATCTCGCGGCGGAAACAGAAACGGCAATAGACCGGGCAGACATGCACGGCCTTCAACAGCACGCGGTCGGGATAGCGGTGGACGATGCCTTCAACCGGACTATGGGCATGATCGCCGATCGGATCGGCACGCTCCTCCGGCAAAACGACGAGTTCGGCCACGTCGGGCACGAATTGCCGCGCAATTGGATCGGCGGGATCGCTGCGGTCGATTAGCTTTGCCATCGCCGGCGTCAGGGCAATGGCATATCGCTCCGCCACCGCCTCCAGCGACAGAGCCTCACCGGCATCGATCAAGCCGGCCTGTGCGAGGTCGTCGACATTTCTGATCGGGCGCATCACATTCATGAACCGAACTCCGAAACCGGCGCCCAGAGCACCTGTTCGATCCGCGAGGCACCGGTCGCCAGCATCACCAGCCGGTCGAAGCCGAGCGCTATGCCGCTCGCCTCCGGCATGACGGCAAGGGCCTCAAGAAATTCCTCATCCAGCGGATAGGCCTCGCCGTAGATGCGCGTCTTTTCCGCCATCTCGATCTCGAACCGCCGCCGCTGCTCGTCGGCATTGGTGAGTTCGCCGAAAGCATTGGCGAGTTCGACGCCGCAAGCATAGAGCTCGAAACGCTCGGCCACGCGATGATCGCGCGCCGAAGGTCGGGCAAGAGCGGCTTCCGAGACCGGATATTCGTCGAGGATCGTCGCCCGGCCGAAGCCGAGATAGGGCTCGACTTTCTCGACCAGCACGCGGCTGAAAAGATCGGGCCAATGATCGTCCTTTGCAACGCGCATCCCGATACGCCGCATCTCGGCCGCCAGATATTCGCGATCCGTCGACCCGTCGAGGCCGATCGACCCGAGCAAATCGATCTTGGCGTAACGTTCGAAGGCGGCGGCGACGCTGATGCGCTCCGGCGTAAGGAACGGATCGGTTTCGGCGCCGCGATAGCTGAGTTTCTTCGCGCCCACCGTCTCCGCCGCTAGCGCCAGCAGCGCGGCACAATCGGTCATCAGCGTTTCATAGGTCTCACCCGCGCGGTACCATTCCAGCATGGTGAATTCCGGATGGTGCAGCGGCCCGCGCTCGCGGTTGCGATAGACATGGGCGAAACAGGCAATGCGCTCCTCGCCGGCGGCCAGCAGCTTCTTGCAGGCGAATTCCGGCGAGGTGTGGAGATAGAAGGGCGCCTTCTGGCCATCCGTTGTCAGCGCTTCGGTGGCGAAGGCATGAAGATGCGCCTCGTTGCCCGGCGACACCTGTAGCGTCGGCGTATCGACTTCGATGAAGCCGTTGCGAACGAAGAATTCACGCAGCGCCGCCTGGATGGCATTGCGGCCAATCAGGAACGGCCGCCGGTCCGCATGCACGCTGCGGGTCCACCAGGGGGACGCTTTGCTGCTCGTTGGCTCCATTGCACGCTTTCTTCTCGGGATCGCCGGGGATGGGGGTGGCTATTTGCCCTGATTTAGGGTAGTTGCGCCCCCAAGCAAACAATAGCTGCGTCGCGAGGTGCATTTCGACAGTCCTCTACGACGCGACAGGCCGAGTTACAAGGAAGTCTTATGGTCAAGGTCATCGCCTCTTCAGTCCGCAAGGGCAACGTTCTCGACGTCGACGGCAAACTCTACGTCGTTCTCACAGCTCAGAACTTTCATCCGGGCAAGGGCACGCCGGTCACCCAGGTCGACATGCGCCGCATCGTCGATGGCGTGAAGGTATCCGAGCGTTGGCGCACCACCGAGCAGGTCGAGCGCGCCTTCGTCGAAGACGTGAACTTCCAGTACCTCTATGAAGACGGCGAAGGCTTCCACTTCATGAACCCGGCCAACTACGACCAGGTCGTCGTCGACGTCGAAACCATGGGTGACCAGAAGGCCTATCTGCAGGAAGGCATGACCTGCATCCTGTCGATCCACGAAGGCATTCCGCTGGCGCTCGAACTGCCGCGCCATGTCACGCTGGAAATCACCGAAACGGAACCGGTCGTGAAGGGCCAGACGGCATCGTCCTCCTACAAGCCTGCCATGCTGTCGAACGGCGTGCGCACCATGGTGCCGCCGCACATCAACGCCGGTACCCGCGTCGTCATCGCCACGGAAGACAATTCCTACGTCGAGCGCGCCAAGGACTGAGCGAACGGCCTATCGCTTCATCGGAAACGCCCTATCCTCACAACGCCCTATCCTCACGGATGGGGCGTTTTGTTTTTGGCCATGATCTTGCACGCCGAGGGGAAGTCCGGGCCTATCTCGCCCTTGGCGGGCGAGAAAGCAATTTCACTGGTTTAGAAATTACGATACAGAAAATTCTACGAATTCAGAAGTTTAGCGCAATTTCTAAGCCATTGAAATTGCAAGAGAGGGGGGCCATGTCTTGCACCGACATGCCGGGAGCTATTGCGTCCCTGCCTACCCCCGCTCTTGTAAAAACTAAAAATTAGACGAGGGCCGAGCCCTCGCCTAATCCTAAGTTTTTACTTTCTCGCCCGCCAAGGGCGAGATAGAGTTCCGCCCAAAAGCTACCGCGACGGCGAATTCGCCCTCTTGGGGGTTGCATCCCGTATCACGGCCGCCGGTGGCACGACTTCGGCAACCACTTCCTCGTGCGGCACCAGCGCCTGAAGATGCAGGACGCGTGGCGACATTGCCTGGAGATAGGCTTCGGATCGGCCAATATAGATGACGGTGGCGTCGGTGAATTCCGTTAGCAATGCCGAGAACTTCGCCTGGATATCGGGCTCCAGCCCTTCCATGACTTCATCGAGGATGATCCATTTCGGCTGCGCCAGCAGCAGATGCGCGAAGGCGAGCGCCTTTTGCTCGTCATTGTCCAGCAGCCGGTCCCAGCGCGCCTGCGTATCGAGCCTGCTCTTCAGGCGGCTAAGGCCGACCTTATCCATTGCTGCCTCGACAGCGGCATCCTCATAGGCATCCCGATCCTCAGGGAAGCAGATCGCTTCGCGCAGCGTGCCGCCCGGTACATAGGGCGTATGCGGCATGAACAGCATGTCTTCCATCGGCGGCAGGCTGATCTTGCCGGCGCCGCAATTCCATTGATGCGCCAGCGACTGGAACAGCAGCCTGCGGTTCACGCCATGGTCGCCGTTGACCATGATGTGCTCGCCGGCGGTAATCGTCACCGTGCCCTCGCGGATACGAAAACCATTCTCGATGATATCCTCACTGGTCTTGGTGGAAATCTCCATGTCCGTCCAGACCATTTCACCGGGCGCCGCATGATCGAAGGCAATGGTATGTGGCATGACCTTACCGTCATCCATCTCCGTCAAAGCCTGACGGAAATCGGTGACGCGCATCAGCGTAGCGCGCCATTCGGCGATCGGGCCGAAATTGGCGACATACCAGCGCAATGCAGTATTGACCTGGTTGAAAGCACCGACCGCCACCATCAATTGGCCGATGGTCAGCCCGCCGGAGAAATAGGCGGGTGCAGCCACCAGGATCGGAATGATCAGCACCAGCCAGCCATAACCGGCCGAAACCCAGGTGAGATTGGTATTGGCGATGGCGAGCTGACGGATGACAGCAAGCACGGCCGAGATATCGAGATTGATTCGCCGGCGCTCATTCTCCTCACCGCCGGCAATCGTAATCGCCGGCATATGCTCATTGGCATGCATCAGCGCAAAGCGCAGCTCGGCTTCCTTGGAATAACGGTCGGCATTCAGCCGCACCAGCCGGCGGCCGACGAACTGGCTCAGAAACGAGGCAGAGCCGGCATAGATAATCGCCGCCCAGACCATGTAGCCGGGGATGGAGAAGCTCATGCCCTTGAAATTGAAGACCATGCCGCTGGAGAGTTCCCAGAGCACGCCGATGAAGCTGAGCAGCAGGATGGTCGCCTGCACCAGGCCGATCGCGAGCCCTGTCGTGCTTTCGGCAAGATTGCGGGCATCCTCATGCAGCCGCTGGTCCGGATTGACGCCGATCAGGCCGGACGAGGCGAGACGAAGCGCACGTTTGGCCTGCAGCCACTGGTCGACGAGATCGCGCGCAAGGCCTTCGCGCATATAAAGCGCGGTCATTTGATTGAGCCATGCCTGCACGACATTGAGGACCAAAAGCAGGCCGGCGATGATGCCGAAGACGCCGAGCTGATGGAAAAACGCTGCAGTATCGCGCCGCGCGAGCGAATCATAAAATGGCGCATTCCAATTGTTCAGCAGAACCTGGACATAGGCCGTCACAAGGATAATCACGAACAATGCAATCGTGAGAGAAATTATCTTGATGCGTACCGCCGAATACCAAAAGGCGGAAAACATCATGCGCAGCCGATAGAGGACGCTGAAGTCGTATCCGACCCGGTCAGCTCCCTCGTTATTCGACTTGGCTTGCGTTTCAACTGCCATCAAAACTTCCCTGCGACACACTTAATCCTCAGTTAATCATGACCTGCTCACATGTCCATCCATGCGATACATCAGCGTGATCACGTTCGGTATATACACCGTTTCACGCCTTGAACCGAGTTAGGCCAAGGAATAGCTTGCGCCCCAAAGATTGATGAAAGCCTTCCAATGCAATTTCAGGGCACTGCAGACTATATCGCCGACAAGGATCTGATGGTCGCCGTCAATGCCGCAATTCGGCTGGAACGACCGCTTTTGGTAAAGGGCGAGCCGGGAACCGGCAAGACGGAACTGGCTCGCCAGCTCGCCGCTGCCCTCGGTCTCCACCTCATCGAATGGAATATCAAATCGACTACGAAGGCGCAGCAAGGCCTTTACGAGTATGATGCCGTCTCCCGCCTGCGCGACAGCCAATTGGGTGATGCCCGCGTCAATGATGTCAGGAACTACATCCGCCAAGGCAAGCTCTGGCAAGCTTTTACGGCACCAGAGAAGTGCGTGCTGCTGATCGACGAGATCGACAAGGCCGACATCGAATTCCCGAACGATCTATTGCAGGAACTCGACCGCATGGAGTTCCATGTCTACGAAACCGGCGAAACGATCCGCGCCGCGGTCAGGCCGATCGTCATCATCACCTCCAATAATGAAAAGGAGCTGCCGGATGCCTTCCTGCGCCGCTGCTTCTTCCACTACATTCGCTTTCCCGATGCCGAAACGCTGACGCGTATCGTCGAGGTGCACTATCCCGGCATCAAGCAGACGCTGGTGCGGGCCGCACTCACGCAATTTTTCGAGATCCGCGATGTGCCGGGGTTGAAGAAGAAGCCCTCCACCTCCGAGGCGCTCGACTGGATCCGCCTTCTTGTCGCCGATGATGTCGATCCCGCCACGCTACGTGCCGATGCGAAAAGCGCACTGCCGAAGCTGCACGGGGCCTTGTTGAAGAATGAGCAAGACGTCCATCTCTTCGAACGGCTGGCTTTCATGGCGCGCGGGCAAGGGAAATGATACAGCCCGATGCCGCTAAGGTCTTGATCTACGCATTGCGCGACCGGCATCTGCTGGTATTCGATGAGCCGGATTTTCCCGCCGTCCAGCTCCAGGTTCCCGGCGGCACGGTCGAACTCGGCGAAGATATTGCAACGGCGGCGGCGCGCGAATTCGAGGAGGAGACCGGTTTTGCGCCAGACGAACTCCATCCGCTCGGCGTCCACGACTACCGTTTCGAGAAGGAAGGTCGCGAGCACCATCATCGCCGGCACTATTTCCGCTGCCATATCTCCGAGACGGCGCCTGCCACCTGGCTTCACTACGAAATGACGCCGTTCGGCGGCGGCGATCCGATTGGCTTCCGTTTCTTCTGGCTGCCGATCGAGGACGCCAGGCAGCGTCTGGGCTATGGCATGCAGGCTCTCCTTGAACATCTGTAGGCCGCAACCGACATAGGGCGCGGCCGCCAGCCTTCCTTCGATGCTTGCCCCATTGACCCGCCGGGGTAGCAGGTCTATTGAATTTCTCCCGTGGTGATTTGGCCGGCCGGCTTGCAGCCACGTTAAAAAAGTCGCTAAAGGGCCGCGTGCGGACCGGTAGCGATTCTTATCGCGGCCGGTTTTTTTGTTTTTGGTCGAGTGACAACGATGCCCATCAAGATTCCCGATACGCTGCCCGCGTTCGAAGCCCTCCAGAGCGAGGGCGTGCGGGTGATGACCGAAACGGTGGCGATCCGGCAGGATATCCGCCCCCTTCAGATCGGGCTTCTCAACCTCATGCCGAACAAGATCAAAACCGAAGTGCAGATGGCGCGCCTTGTCGGCGCCTCGCCCTTGCAGGTGGAATTTTCGCTGATCCGCGTCGGCGGCCACAAGGCCAAGAACACATCGGAAGAGCATCTGCTCGCCTTCTACGAGACCTGGGAGGAGGTGAAGCACCGCAAGTATGACGGCTTCATCATAACCGGCGCCCCGATCGAGCTGCTGGATTATGAAGAGGTCACCTACTGGGACGAGATGCAGCAGATCTTCGACTGGACGACGACCAATGTCCATTCCACCATGAACGTCTGCTGGGGCGCAATGGCGGCTGCCTATCATTTCCATAAGGTGCCGAAATATACGCTGAAGGAAAAAGCCTTCGGCGTCTATCGCCACCAGAATTTGAAGCCGTCCTCGGTCTATCTCAACGGCTTCTCCGATGATTTCGCCATTCCGGTCTCGCGCTGGACGGAAGTACGCCGCGCCGATATCGAGAAGGTGCCGGGATTGCAGATCCTGATGGAATCGAGCGAGATGGGCGTCTGTCTGGTCCACGAGCAGGCGTGCAACCGGCTCTACATGTTCAATCACGTGGAGTATGATTCCACCTCACTGGCGGACGAATATTTTCGGGACGTGAATGCGGGCGTGCCGATCAAGATGCCGCATAATTATTTTCCGCATAACGATCCGGACATCGCGCCGCAGAACCGCTGGCGCAGCCATGCGCATCTGTTCTTCGGCAACTGGATCAACGAGATCTACCAGACGACGCCCTATGATCTCGAGGAGATCGGCCAAGAGAGGTTCTGAGCTTGTTCATTCCCTTCTTCCTGAAGCTGAAGGAAGCGAAGGTTCCGGTGACGCTCCGGGAGTTCCTGTCGCTTCTGGAGGGAATGGAAGAAGGGATCGCCGATTACGACGTCGAGGCCTTTTATTATCTGGCTCGCACGGCGCTGATCAAGGACGAGCGCTTCATCGACCGCTTCGATCAGGTGTTTGCGGATTATTTTCGCGGGGTGGAGGCCGTCGGCAACGACGGAGTGCCGGCCGAGGCGGTTGCTATCCCCGACGAATGGCTGCGCAAGCTCGCCGAAAGACATCTGGCGGATGAGGAAAAGAAGCTGGTCGAGGCGCTCGGCGGCTTCGAAAAGCTGAGGGAGACCCTGCGTCAGCGTCTTGCCGAGCAGAAGGGCCGAGATCAGGGCGGCTCGAAATGGATCGGTACGGCGGGCACGTCGCCGTTCGGCGCCTATGGCTATAACCCGGAAGGCGTGCGCATCGGTCAGGAAGCCTCCCGTCACCGCAAAGCGGCGAAAGTCTGGGATCGCCGCGAATTTCAAAATTTCGATGACAGCGTCGAGCTTGGCACCCGCAACATCAAGGTGGCGCTGAAACGACTCCGTCGCTGGGTGCGCGAAGGGGCGGCCGAAGAACTCGACCTCTCCGGAACGATCCGCTCAACCGCCGAGCACGGCTATCTCGACGTCCAGACCAGGCCGGAGCGGCGCAATGCCGTCAAACTGCTGATGTTCTTCGATGTCGGCGGCTCGATGGACGACCATATCCGCGTGGTCGAGGAACTATTCTCCGCAGCCCGCGCCGAATTCCGGCACATGGAATATTTCTACTTCCACAACTGTCTCTATGAAGGCGTGTGGAAGGACAATCGCCGCCGGCGCGCCGATGTCACGGCAACGACCGATCTGATCCGCACCTTCGGCCCCGATTATCGCGTCGTTTTCGTCGGCGATGCTTCGATGAGCCCCTATGAGATCACCCATCCCGGCGGCTCGGTAGAACATTGGAACAAGGAGGCCGGCGATATCTGGCTCAGCCGCATCACCGGCCATTTCCGCAAATGCGTCTGGCTCAATCCCGTGCCCGAAGACTATTGGAGCCATACCACCTCGATCTCGATCATCCGGCGCCTGTTTGGCGACCGAATGTATCCTCTGACGCTCGGCGGCTTGGAGAAGGCGACGCGGGAACTGTCGCGCTGAGCTACGTCTCCTCGGGGCAGCCGCAGCTTTTGCAAGCCGAAATGCCACCAAACCACCACAACCCGCTGTAGAAAGAAACATTCAGTATTGGTGAATACTATCTCGAATCGCGGGAAATTGGCGGAGATGTGCGTGCGCCACGCTGTTAAATTGCTTCTCTTCATCTCAACCGTTTTGTCGGTCTCGCAGCCGGCAAGATCGGAGCAAGGTAACTTCTCCGGCCAGTGGGAGCAGATCCATTCCGACGCCGGTCCATGCGAAAAATGCCTTGTGGGAATAGTAAGGCAGGGCAAATTCATGATGATCAGCGCAAACAACGGCTGGAGCGCCACGGCGGAGACGAGCAGAAGCGGAAATGTGAGCTACGCGGCAGGCACAGGCCAATGGGACGTCCCGACAGGAAAATATAGCCAAAAGGCGTTCGATATCCTTCTTGCCATTCGCGGCGATAGGTTGATGGTGATCATGATAACCGAAAAAGCGAACGGGTCGAAACAATCGATCAGAACGTTTTTCAGCAGGCGGGCAGCTAAACTTCTTTACGACAAGGCGTAGCTCGAACGCACATCTTCACAAATCAGGCAACGAGCACTCTTGCTCGGTATAGGCAAAGCAAGCACAGAGAATGGGAAAATCGGCTGCCTGTCGTATGCGCTGCACATTTGCGGCGCAATTTGCCAATCCGAAGCTATCGGCGAACACCGTATGCAGCCTTGATCCCCCTCTGCCCGCCCCTAAATTTCGCGATCGAACCGGTTGCGGACCGACGCAAATGGGGGCAGGGTCTGGCCTCGAATTTTCGATAGGAACGGATGAGCTGATATGACGAACGACAATTTGGAGCGAGAAGTTTTCGGAACGACTGCGGATGGAGAAACGGTATATCGCGTCAGAATAGCGGGCGGCGGCTTGACGGCCCATATCATGACCTGGGGTGCCGTCATTCAGGACCTGCGGCTGGAAGGCCATAGCCCCGCCCTTCTGCTCGGCTTCGATAACTTCGACGATTATCCGGCCCACTCCTCCTATTTCGGCGCCACGCCCGGCCGCTGCGCCAACCGCATCGGCGCCGGCCATTTCACGCTGGACGGTAAGGACTATCAGCTCGACCTCAACGAAAAAGGCGTCACCCATCTGCACGGCGGCAAGGACAATACCGCCAAGCGCAACTGGACGATCGTCGAACACGCCGTCGACCGCGTCGTCCTGAAAATCGTCGATCCCGACGGCCGCGCCGGCTATCCCGGCAATTGCACCATTCAGGCGACCTATTGGGTGCATGGCAACGGCGAATTCTCGGTCACCTACGAATCGACGACCGATAAGCCGACGCTCGCCAATGTCTGCCAACACGCCTATTTCAACCTCGATGGCCGTGACGACGCACTCGGCCACGACATCATGATCGCTGCAGATCACTATACGCCAACGGACGAAAAGCAGATACCGACGGGCGAAGTGCGCCCCGTCGCCGGCACCGTCTTCGATTTCCGCGAAATGGCGCCGATGATGCGCTTCGATGGGGCCGAACAGGCGCTCTACGACCATAATTTCTGCCTGTCGTCCGAGCGGACCGCCAAGCGCTCGGTGGTGCTGGCACGCAGCGTCAATTCCGGTGTTTCGCTTGAGGTGCGCACGACCGAGCCGGGCGTGCAGTTCTATGCGGGTTTCAAGCTGGATGTTCCCGTCCCCGGTCACGACGGCCGCAAGATCGGCCCCTTTGCAGGTTTCTGCCTTGAAACGCAGGTCTGGCCGGATGCCATAAACCACCAGGGCTTCCCGAACGCCGTGCTTCGCCCTGGCGAAGTGCTGCGACAGGAAACGGATTACATTTTCACCAAGAATTGAGCTGAAGGCACCGCTATCCCTGACTTGTCGCCTGGGTGCAGATAGCACCCAGGCTATTCATTTTAGCCCGGAGGCCAGATTCATCTTGCAGATTGGTTCTAAATAGGTTCTATAAAGAACCCATGGACAGAACCAGTTTGATCGCTGAATTGAACAGTCGTGGTCTGCGCGATGAGGCCAGGACCGGCCCGTTGTACAAACGCCTGGCGCAGGCGCTGACCGGCCTCATCCAGGAAGGCCTGCTGAAATCGGGAACGGCCCTGCCGGGCGAGCGCGATCTGGCTGAGGCGCTGCAGGTCGGCCGCGTCACGGTCCGCACCGCCTATCGCGATCTGCTGGCCTCCGGGGCGATCGAGTCGCGCCATGGCAGCGGCACTTTCGTGTCGCAGCGTGTCGAGCGCATCGAACAACCGCTCTGGCGCCTCTCCTCCTTCTCGGCCGATATGCGCTCGCGCGGCCGCGAGCCGGCCGCAAAGATTCTCTCGCGTACGGTCAGCGCGCCCGCCCCGGAAGAATCCTTCCTGCTCGGTCTCGGCCTGGACGAACCTGTGCTGCGGCTCGATCGCCTGCGCCTCGCGGACGGCCAGCCGCTCGCCATCGAACGCGCCGTCGTTCCGGTCAAATTTCTCGGCGAGGATGCGGTTTCAGAGGGTTCGCTCTATGATGCGCTGGCCGGGAATGGCTTCAAGCCGGTCCGGGCTCTGCAGCGGTTGACAGCGGTGACGCTCGATCCGACCTCCGCGTCGATCCTCAACGTCAAAGCCGGCGCGCCCGCGCTTTTGATCGAACGTATTTCACGCCTGGAAGACCAGCGCGTCGTTGAATACACCCGCTCGCATTATCGCGGCGATGCCTACGATTTCGTTGCCGAATTGAGAATTGGAGATGACCTATGAGCGAGACCCAATCCCTGATGCTGACGGAAGCCGGCCAGTCGCCGGATGTCGTCGCGGCCCTGCTTGAGAAAGAAAAGCCCGTCTTTGCGGAAATTGCGAAGCTCTTCGCCTCCAACCGCCCGACGGTGATCACCACGGCGGCGCGCGGTTCTTCCGACCATGCCGCCACTTTCTTCAAATATCTCTTCGAAATCTCCCATGGCATTCCCGTCGCCTCGGTCGGGCCTTCGATCGCCTCGGTCTACGGCGCCCCTCTGCACCTGAAGGGCGGCATCCACTTCACCGTATCGCAATCCGGCGGCAGCCCGGACATCATTGCGCTGCAGGCTGCCGCCAAGCAGGGCGGCGCCACCACGATCGCCGTCGTCAATGTCACCGACAGCCCGCTTGCCAAGGAGGCCGACATCGTGCTCGGCCTCAACGCCGGTCCGGAAAAAAGCGTCGCCGCCACGAAATCCTTCATTGCATCGGTCGCGGCACTTGCCGGCGTTACTGCGGCAATCTCGAAAGACCAGGCGCTTGCCGGCGGCCTCGCCAAATTGCCGGAAGCGCTTGCCGCGACATCGGGGATCGACGGCAAGGCCGCCGAGGACGTGCTCTTTAACGCCACATCGCTTTATACCGGTGGCCGCGGTCCCGCCTTCGCCATTGCGCTGGAGGCAGCGCTGAAGGCCAAGGAAACCTCCGGCCTGCATGCCGAAGCCTTTTCGCTTGCCGAACTGATGCATGGGCCGATGCGGTTGGTGCAGCCCGGCTTTCCAATCGTCGCCTTTTCGCCCGACGATGCAGCCTTTGCCAACAACGCTCAGGCGCTGGAGCGCCTGCAGAAGCTCGGCGCCACGGCGGTATCCTTCTCCAACGCACCCCTACCGGGCATCAACCTTCGTATGCCTACCACCGGCAACGGCCTGCTCGACCCGCTGGTGTCGCTGCTCTGCTATTATCGCCTCATCGAGTCCGTGACACGGCGCAAGGGTTTCGATCCGGATAAGCCGGCTAATCTTCTTAAGGTAACGGAGACCATGTGATGGACTACAAGGTCTTTATCGGCGCCCGCATCTTCGATGGCGACCGGTTTCATGAGGACAGTGCGCTGGTGATCGGCAATGGCCGCGTGCATGCCATCACAGGCGCGAACGACGTGCCTGACAATGCCGAGACGATCCGGCTGAATGGCGGGGTGCTTGCCCCCGGCTTCATCGATGCGCAGGTGAACGGCGGCGGCGGCCGCATGCTGAACGACGAGCCCTCGCCCGAATCCATGTACATGATCACCGAGGGGCACCGTCCCTACGGCACGACATCGGTGCTGCCGACGCTGATCACCGATGTGGCAGCCGCAACGACGGCGGCGATCGAAGCGGCCATCGAGGCCGTCACGGCCAATCGCGGCGTCGCCGGCCTGCATCTCGAAGGTCCGCATCTGGCGCCGGCCCGCAAGGGTGCGCATCTCGCCGAACTGATGCGCCCGGTCGAAGACAGAGACGTCAAGACCTTCATCCGCGCCCGCGAGGCGATCGGCACTCTGCTGATCACCATGGCGGCCGAGCAGGTGACCGAACGCCAGGTACAGGCGCTGAACGAAGGCGGCGTCATCGTCAGCATCGGCCACAGCGACTGCACAGCGGAAGCGGCCGATGCCCGTTTCGACGCCGGCGCCCGCGGCGTCACCCATCTCTTCAACGCCATGAGCCAGATGGGCCATCGCGCCCCGGGTCTCGTCGGAGCCGCGATCGACCATCCCGCGCCCTGGTGCGGCATCATCGCCGACGGCCACCATGTCGATCCGCGAGCCCTGCGCATCGCGCTGCGCGCCAAGCGCGGCGAAGGCCGGCTGTTCTTCGTCACCGACGCCATGTCGCTCGTCGGCACCGACCTTCCGAGCTTTACCCTGAACGGCCGCACGGTCTATCGCACCAAGGGCGGCTATTGCTCGAAGCTGACGCTGGACGACGGCACGCTTGCCGGCTCCGACGTCGATATGGCCTCGACGATCCGCTACGGCGTCAACATCCTTGAATTGCCGCTGGCGGAAGCCCTGCGCATGGCGACGTCCTATCCGGCCCAGTTCCTGCGGCTCACCGACCGCGGATATCTGACGCCCGGCACGCGCGCCGATCTGGTTCACATCAATGACGGCATCGAAGTCACCGGTACATGGATTTCCGGCCAGCCATCGGCCTGAGACAGCAACGAGAAAGGCACGGAAATGACCGCAGTCACGGACAGCTATTTCTCCGCCCTCATCGGCCGGCTGGAAACCTTGCGCGAAACGCTTGCCGAGCCGATGGAAAAGGCAGCGGTGGTCATCAGTGCGGCAGCGCGCGCCGACCGGCGCGTCTATGTCTTCGGCACCGGCCATTCGCATATGCTCGCGGAAGAGGTGCATTACCGCGCCGGCGGCCTCGCCTTCACCATCCCCGTGCTGGTCGGCTCCGCCATGCTGCATGAAGGCGCCGTCATCAGCTCGGTCTACGAGCGCACCGAGGGCCTGATACGGCCGATTTTCGAGCGCTACGGCATGCAGCCCGGCGATGTGCTGATCATTGCCTCCAATTCCGGCGTCAACGCCGCCCCGATCGAGGCCGCCGATTACGGCCGCGAGATCGGCGCGACGGTCATCGCCATCACCTCGCTTGCCTACTCCGCCGCCATCGCCAACGGCCGCCGGCGCTTGGCCGATATTGCCGACATCGTCCTCGACAACGGCCTGCCGCCGGGTGATGCCGTCATCGACCTGCCGGGCAGCGATTTAAAGGTCGGGCCGGCGTCGACCGCGATCGGCGCCACTGTGCTGAACGCTATTTTCGCAGAGGTCGCCGCCGAGCTTTGCAAGGACGGCGACCCGCCGGTCTATCTCAGCGCCAACATGCCCCGCGCCAAGGAAATCAATCAGCGGCTGGTGAAAAAATACCGGCCACGCAATCCGCATCTCTGATCGGTGTCACTGCGCCGCGTCGCGGGCTGACGCCTCCGCCGCGGCCTCCTCCGCCTGCCTGCGCCGCCTGCGCAGCACGACGTAGAACACCGGCGTCAGGAACAGGCCGAACAGCGTCACGCCGAGCATGCCCGAGAAGACCGCAGTACCCAGCGACTGGCGCATTTCGGCGCCTGGGCCTGTGGCGATCATCAGCGGCACGACGCCGAAGATAAAGGCGAAGGCGGTCATCAGGATCGGCCGCAGGCGCAAATGGCTGGCCTCGATTGCCGCTTCGACGGCGCTCTTGCCCTCCAACTGCGCCTGGCGGGCGAATTCCACGATCAGGATCGCGTTCTTCGCCGCAAGGCCGATCAGCACGATGAGGCCGATCTGCGTCAGGATATTATTGTCCATGGCCCTCAGATGCACGCCGATGAGCGCGGCCAGCACCGCCAGCGGCACGATCAGGATGATGGCAAGCGGCAGGATCCAGCTTTCATATTGCGCCGAAAGCGCCAGGAAGACGAAAATGACCGACAGCGCGAAGATATAGACCGCCGTATTGCCGGTGTTCTTTTCCTGGTAAGCGAGTTCCGTCCATTCGAAGGTGGTGCCCACCGGCAGCAGATTCTTCGCCAGTCCCTCCATCGTGTCGAGCGCAGTGCCGGTCGACACACCAGGTCCCGGATTGCCCTGAAGGGGAACCGAGACATACATGTTATAGCGCTGAACGAGCGTCGGCCCGGTCGTATCCTGAATGTCGACCAGCGTGCCAAGCGGCACGAGCGCACCGGTGGCCGAGCGAACCTTCAGAGCGAGAATATCCTCTCGGTCCATGCGGTATTGCTGATCCGCCTGCGCGCGCACCTGGTAGACGCGGCCGAAGGCGTTGAAGTCATTGACATAGGATGTGCCGAGATTGATCGACAAGGTCTCGAAAATATTCGGGATCGGCACGTTCAGTGCCCGCGCCTTGTCGCGGTCGACCGCGAGGAAATATTCCGGGCTGTTGGCCGAGAAGGTGGTGAAGACGCCGCTGACGCTCTTGTTCTGCGCGGCGATCCCCATGAGCTGATAGGCAAGCGGAAGAATCCGCCGCATGTCGGCATTTTCCCGGTCCATGATCTGCATCTTGAAGCCGCCCGAATTGCCGACGCCGCGGATCGAAGGCGGCGGAATGGCGATAATGAAGGCTTCCTGGATGCCCTGCAGGCTGCCGTAGAGCTGACCGATGATTTTGCTCGCGGTCTCGCCGCTTTTCAGTCTCTCCTCGAATGATTTGAAGGGCGTGAAGATGACCCCGGAATTCGAGGCATTCGTAAAGGTCGCGCCGTTGAATCCGGCGAAGGCGACAGCATTTTCGACGCCCGGTGTTTTCCTGATGATCTCCGTCGCCTTCTGAATGACAGCGTTGGTGCGTGCAAGCGAGGCGCCGTCCGGAAGCTGCACGACGACGATGGCATAGCCCTGGTCCATGGTCGGCACGAAACCCTGCGGCACGATCTTGGCCATGTACCAAGTGGCGCCAAGCAGCCCGACGAAGACGATAAGAGCGCAGCCGAGCGCGACCCAGGTCGTGACGAGATGGCTGATGACCCAGGAATAGCCGCTGCTCATCCGGTCGAAACCCCGGTTGAAGCCATTGCCGAGCGCGCGGCCGAAGCGCGAGAAGATGTTCGTCGATTTCTTATGGTCGTGCGGGCGCAGCACAATCGACGCTATCGCTGGCGACAGCGTCAGCGAATTCAGGCAGGAAATCGCCGTCGCAACGGAAATCGTCACCGCGAACTGCCGGTAGAATTGCCCCGATATGCCGGGAATGAAAGCCGTCGGCAGGAAGACGGCGATAAGCACCAGCGAAATCGCCAGCACCGCCGTGCCGACCTCGTTCATGGTCACGTGCGACGCCTCTTTCGGCGTCATTCCGAGCGCGAGATTGCGCTCGACATTTTCGACAACGACGATCGCATCATCGACGACGATGCCGATGGCAAGCACCAGGCCGAACAGCGTCAGCATGTTCAGCGAGAAGCCGAAGGCGAGAAGAAAGGCGAAGGTACCGATCAGCGAGACCGGGATGGCGACGATCGGAATGATCGCCGTTCGCCAGGATTGCAGAAAGACCAGCACGACGATGGCAACAAGGATCGCTGCCTCGAAGATCGTCTTGTAGACCTCATTGATCGATTCCGAGATGAACTCCGTCGGATTGTAGACGATGCGGTATTCGAGGCCCTGGGGGAAATCCTGTGCCAGATCCTTCATCGTCTTCTGGATATCCGCGGCAGCGGCAAGCGCATTGGTACCCGGCCGCGCAAAGATGCCGAGCGCAACGGCGGGAGAGCCGTTCAGATAGCTGTTGGTGACATAATCCTGCGCGCCGAGCTCGATGCGCGCCACATCCTGCAACTGCACGAGCCGGCCGCTATCCGTCGCCTTTACGATGACATAGCGGAATTGCCGCGCATCGGAAAAACGCCCTTGGGTCGTCACCGTATATTGAAAGGCGTTGGTGCCCGAAATCGGCGGCCCGCCGATCGAGCCGCCCGAGACCTGCACGTTCTGATCCCGCAATGCCTGGACGATATCGCCGGCGGTCATGCCGTAGGCGGCGAGCTTTTCCGGGTCGAGCCAGATACGCAGGGAATATTGGCGCTCGCCGAAGAGCTGCACGTCGCCGACGCCGTCGAGCCGAACGAGAAGGTCGCGAATGCGCGTGCGGGCGTAGTTGGAGATATAAAGCTGATCATAACGATTGCTTGGCGAAAGCAGATGCACGACCATCATCAGGTCGGGCGAGCTTTTGACCGTGGTGATGCCGATGCGGCGGACTTCGTCCGGCAAGCGGGGTTCGGCGATGGAGACGCGGTTCTGGACCAGAACCTGCGCCTTGTCGAGATCGGTGCCGAGCTTGAAGGTGATGGTCAGCGACATCGAACCGTCGGCGCTGGAATAGGAGGACATGTAGAGCATGTCCTCGACACCGTTGACCTCCTGCTCGATCGGCGTTGCTACGGTATCGGCGATGGTCTGCGAATCCGCCCCCGGATAAGAGGTCCGCACCACGATCGTCGGCGGCGCCACCTCCGGATACTGCGCGACTGGAAGCTGAAAATAGGCAATGCCGCCGACGATCAGCAGCACGATGGAAAGGACCGACGCGAAAATCGGCCGGTCGACGAAGAAATGGGAAAATCTCATTGATCCGACCCCTGGACCGACGCTTGGGCCGGCGCCTCTTCATTCGTCGCATCCTGGGGCAGTTGGATCATTTGCGGCGCGACTTTGACGCCGGGCCTGATGCGTATCACCCCATTGACGACAATGGTTTCGTCACCGGTCATGCCGCTGCGGATGACGCGGTAGCCGTAGAGCTTCGGCCCAAGCCGCACGGACTTCGGCGTCACGCTGCCATCGGCACCGACGACGTAGACGACGCGCTGATCCTGATCGGCGCCGATGGCCTCGTCAGGAACGAGCACTGCCTTGTAGCTGTTGGAACCGGAAACCTGGATGCGCCCGAACAGACCGGGCTGCAGAACGAAATTCGGATTGGGGAAGCGAGCGCGCACGCGGATCGTACCGGTCTGGTTGTCGACGCGGTTTTCCGCGAAATCGAGCTTGCCCTTGAACGGCTGCTGGCGAGGATCGGCGATCGTCACCGTGACATCGAGGCCACCGCCGCCCTGCTGCAGGGCGCTGCCGTTCTTGCGCGCTTCATCGGCATAGGAAAGCAGGCGGCGCTCATCCACGTCGAAATAGAAATCGATCGGATCAAGCGAAACGATAGTCGTCAAAACGGTCTGGTCGGCCTGTACGAGATTGCCGACCGAAATCAGGCGCCGGTCGATGCGGCCGCTGAGCGGCGCGGTGATTTTGGTATATTCCATGTCGAGCGAGGCGCGATCGACAGCCGCCTGCGCTCCGCGGACGTTCGCCTGCGCCGAGATCAGGTCACGGCGGCGGTCGTCGAGATTGGATGCGGACAAGCTGCCGGTGCCCGCCAATGCCTGCGTGCGCGCAAATTGCGCATCGGCGTTCGTCAGCGTCGATTTCGCGACTTCCAGGGAAGCCGTGGCTTCATTCAGCGCGTTGACATAGGGCCGCTGGTCGATGACGAAGAGCAGGTCTCCCTGCTTGACGATGGTGCCGTCCTGGAAATGCACCTCCTGCAGATAGCCGCCGATGCGCGAACGCACGGAAACCTCGTCGACTGCCTGGAAGCGCCCGATGAATTCATCGCTGTCGATGACATCGCGGACCACGGGTTTGGCGACCGTCACGGGTGCCGCGGGCGGCGCATTCTGCGCCAGCACCTGATATCCCGGGAAAACAGCAATTGCACAGCTCAATAATGCGACACGCGCCAGCGTCATCGGCATGGAGGACCCCCTGAACAATAAATCACCCGCGGCAAAACTGCCGCGCCAAGTGTTCGTGATATCTGCCTGCAGCCTTCCACGAAGGACCTGCCGCCGCGGGGCGGCGCTATATGGTCAGGTCTCTTCGGACTTCCCCATGCGTCGCGGATGAGTGACGATCCGCGACGTCCTCCAGCTCTAGAGCGCCAAGCGTTTGCCTAAACGCAGAAGTGGGCTCTCGACATTTGAACCTGGAGCATCTGTCCGCCGAGGTGATTCACCTGAAAGGGGGATGCTCTAGTCCGGGACTTTCAACACAATGTATAAACAGTTTATCGAATTCGACAACAGAGAATAGCGTCGGCTGCAACCATCTGTTTTCTTTAATATAGCGATGGCGATGAAAGGTTGATGACACGGCCTGAACCGGTCTTCAGCCCTCCAGCTCTTCCCGCAGCATCTCGAGCTCCAGCCATTCCTCTTCCATCTTCGTCAGGCTGTCGCGCAGCTTTTCCATTTCGGCCGCAAGGCGGTTGAAACTGGCCGGATCCTTGGCGAAGAGGTTGGGATCGGCCATTTTCTTTTCGCGGGCGGCGATATCAGCCTCGGTCTTTGCCATCTCCTTCGGCAGGTTTTCGAGCGCGAATTTCTGCTTGTAGGAGAGCTTGCCCTTACCCTTCGAAGTCTCCGCCACAGCCGCCGTCTCCACTGCCTTCGGTTTCTCGGCCGCCTTTTCAGCCCGTCTGCGCTCCTCGATCGCGCCCTTGCGCTGCGCGAGCATATCGGAATAGCCGCCGGCATATTCGATCCAGCGGCCGTCGGGCTCTTCGGGATTGGCGGGGGCGATGGTCGAGGTCACGGTGCGATCGAGGAAATCGCGGTCATGGCTGACGAGGATAACGGTGCCGTTGAAGCCGGCGACGATCTCCTGCAGCAGGTCCAGCGTCTCGATATCGAGATCGTTGGTCGGCTCGTCGAGGATCAAGAGATTGGTCGGCCGCGACAGGATGCGCGCCAGTATGAGCCGGGCGCGCTCGCCGCCGGAAAGATTTTTGATCGGCGTACGCGCCTGTTCCGGCTGGAAGAGGAATTCCTTCATATAGCCGGTGACGTGCCGCTGCTCGCCATTGACCAGTAGGTTTTCGCCGCGCCCATCCGTCAGATAATTGGCGAGCGTATCCTCCGGATTGAGGTCCTCGCGCTTCTGGTCGAGGGTGGCGATCTCCAGATTGGTGCCGAGCTTGACCGTGCCGCTATCCGGTGCCAGTTGCCCGGTCAGCATCTTCAAAAGCGTCGTCTTGCCGGCACCATTCGGGCCGACGAGACCGATACAATCGCCGCGATGCACGCGGATCGAAAACGGCGCAACGATGACGCGCCCATCATAGGCCTTGCTGATCTTGTCCGCCTCGATCACCAGCTTGCCGCTCTCCTGCGCGTCGGCCGCGGTTGCCTGCACCGTGCCAAGAGCGTCCTTATGGCCGCGATGGCGCGCGCGCATGTCCTGCAATTCGCCGAGGCGGCGCATATTGCGCTTGCGCCGCGCGGTCACGCCATACCGCAGCCAATGTTCCTCGCGCTCGATCGCCTTGCCGAGCTTGTGCTGCTCCAGCTCTTCCGCCTCCAGCACTTGGTCGCGCCAGGCTTCGAAAAAGGCAAAACCACGATCGAGCCGCCGCGACGTGCCGCGATCGAGCCAGACGGTCCCCGTCGAGACTTTTTCCAGGAAGCGCCGGTCGTGCGAGATCAGCACCAGGGCGCTGCGGCTCTTCTGCAGCTCGCCTTCCAGCCATTCGATGGTCGGCAGGTCGAGGTGGTTGGTCGGTTCGTCGAGCAGCAGGATATCCGGCTCCGGCGCGAGAACGCGGGCGAGAGCTGCGCGGCGCGCCTCGCCGCCTGAAAGAGTCTTCGGGTCTTCCTCGCCGCTGAGACCAAGATGCGAGAGCAGGTAGGTGACGCGATAGGGATCATCGCCCGGGCCGAGCCCGGCTTCGGCATAGGCTGCCACCGTCTTGTAATCGGCAAAGTCTGGCGCCTGCTCGAGATAGCGCACCGTGGACGACGGATGACGGAACACTTCGCCGGACTGGGCCTCGACGAGGCCGGCAGCGATCTTGAGGAGGGTCGACTTGCCCGAGCCGTTGCGGCCGACGAGGCAGATCTTGTCGCCCGGCTCCACCTGCAGCCCGGCGCCGGCCAAGAGCGGCGCGCCGCCGAAGCTCAGGAAGATGTCATCGAGTTTCAGGATAGGAGGGGCCAAGATCAGACTCCGCTGAGATCATAGGGGCGGGCAAGGACGATCGCCCTGCCGCTGCCGAGCGAAAGGCGTACGGGGCCTTCCGCCACATTGGAAATAGTACGCGATGCCCCGAAGGGCAGATGGAAGTCGCGCAGGGGATAGCGGGCGTTGTGAATGAAGAGACCCGTCAGATCGCTGAAGCCGAGAACGGAAAACAGCGAGCCGGCAGGCAGCACCAGTTCCAGGTCACCCGGCAGCAGCGGCACGGCCTCTTCGTCGCCGGAGGTCAGCAGCACCTCAAAACCTTTTTCGGCGAGCTGAACGCCATAGAGCATATGCTGGATCGCGTGGTCCGAACGTTCCCCGCCCATCGCGCCGGCGAGGATCAGCCGGGTCGCGCCACGGTCGATGGCTTCCGATATGGCGATCTCGCCGTCCGTCGCTGCCTTTGCCGCGGGATAGGGCTGCTTGGGCACATCCGGGAACGCGCCGCGCAGATCCGCCGGCGTCGAGTCAAAATCGCCGACCCAGACTTCAGGCGTCACATTAAGTGCCACGGCATGGCGCATGCCGCCATCCGCCGCGATGAAGCGGCTGCCGGCAACCGCCGTGCGCAGCCGGTCCGTCAGACGAAGCTCGCCGCCGAGAAGGATGGTGAAGGTGGTGGATTGGCTCATGTGCCAAGCCCATAGCGCAAAGACGCGTCACTAGGGAAGAGCGCTGTTGGCAAGAACGGCAGCGTCAGCCGCTCAGCCGTCCGTTTCCTTGATGCGCGCCTGGAAAACCCGCTCATAACCGCCGACGAACCGATCGAACAGCAGCGAGAAAGCCTCGACATCTTCCACCGGCCAGTCGGCGATAATGCTCTCGATGACCGAAAACTTCTGCGCTTGGATCTCGGCGAGCAACCTTTGCCCAAGCGCGGTCAGCACGACGACGATGCGTCGCGCATCGGCCTGCGAAGCCTTGCGGCGCAGCACGCCACGGGTGACCATCTCGGCGACGATGCGGCTTGCCCGCGACGGATCGATGCGCAGGATCTCGGCGATCGTCCCGACCGTGACTTCACCGGCCTCTTCCGCGCGCCGAACAGCATCGATGACGTCGAGATGCGAAAGCTCCAAGCCCGGCGCGACGTTCTGGATGGCAAGCCGGCCGATCATCCGGCGGCCGGTCATCAGGCGCATGCGCGTCATCACCTGCCCGATGCGCAGCAGGTTTTCGTCTTCGGGCAGCCGGGAAGCTTCAACTTCTCGTGTGTTCGTTGCTGTTGTCATCTTTCCAACATATCAGAGACGGACGGAAATTGAAATATGCAGACAGCATTCACTTGCCATTGACAATTATATGCTGATAGCACATATGTTTGTTCCGGAACATTCGCTTTCAAAGACCTCGCGAAACGCCGTGTTCCGCATTCAGGAACCGGGGCGTTCCCATGCGTTCGCCGAACGCATAAGCGTTTCGGGCAAGCTCGGATCTCTCGTTCCATGGATATGCAAATCACGCACGCGCCACTCGTGGCGGACCATCGCCGCCGGCTTATTCTCTTCTTTTTCCTGATGACCGCCATGTTCATGGCAACCCTCGACAACCAGATCGTCTCGACGGCGCTGCCGACAATCGTCGGAGAATTCGGGCATTTGGAACGCTTCGGCTGGATCGGTTCGGCCTATCTGTTGGCCCTTTCCGCCTCGATGCCTGTCTACGGCAAGCTCGGCGACCTCTTCGGCCGCAAATATGTAATGATGACCGCCATCGCTATTTTCACCATCGGCTCGGCCGTCTGCGGCCTTGCGGTATCGATGAACACGCTGATCGCCGCCCGCGTGCTGCAGGGCCTTGGCGGCGGCGGCATCCTGGTGTCGATCTTCGCCGTCAATGCCGATCTCTTCGAGCCGCGCGAACGTGCCCGCTATCAAAGCTATTCCAGCCTGGTGCTGATGGCCTCCGGCGCCATCGGTCCCGTTCTCGGCGGCACGATGAGCGACCTCTTCGGCTGGCGCTCGATCTTCCTCGTCAACGTGCCGATCGGCTTTATCGTGCTGACCGGTCTCGCCCTCATGCTGCCGTATCGCAAACCCGCCCGCAAACCGAAAATCGATTACGCCGGCGCGCTTCTCTTGGCGCTGACGACCACCAGCATCGTGCTCGCCGCCGACGGCACCGAGCTCTTCGGTTCACTGCTCTCGCCGCAATGCCTCGGCATCATCGCCTTCGGCGCGCTCTGTGCGCTGGCTTGGGTCTTCGTCGAACGCCGTGCACCGGAGCCCATCGTGCCGATGACGCTATTCCGCAACCCAACCTTCGGCCTGCTGCTGATCATCTCGGTCACCAGCGGCGCGGTGGCGATCGGCATGGTCAATTACTTCGCGCTCTTCCTGCAGACGACGACCGGCCTGTCGCCGTCCATGGCAGGCCTGCTGTTCATCCTGTTGACCGGCGGCATTGTCTGCGGTTCGCTTTCGGCCGGCCGGCTGATCTCGGCGAGAGGCCGCTACAAGCCCTTCGCCATCGCCAGCGCTGCCTGCAGCACCATTGCCTTCGCCACGCTGGCGCAGGTCCATGCCGGCACGCCGATCGTCTTCATCGGCACCCTGATGCTGCTGCATGGCATTGGCATCGGTCTGGCGCAACAGGTCCCGGTCATCGGCGTGCAGAATGCCGCGGCGAGAGGCGACGTCGGGGCTGCCACCGGCGCGGTGACGCTCTCTCGCATGGGCGGCGCCTCGATCGCCATTTCCATCTATGGCGCCATCATCGCCGCCAAGCTTAGCAACGTCGGCGCCTCCATTCCCGGCGTCGCCAACATCGAGGAACTGACACCGAAGATGATGGCGGCCCTACCGGAGGCCACGCGCGAAAGCGTTGCGAATGCCTATGCAAACGCCTTCAGCCCGCTGTTCATGACGGCCGCCGCCTTCTGCTTCCTCGGCCTGCTGACGGCGATCACATTGAAGAACGTGCAATTGCCCGGCACCGCCAAGACGCTCGACAGCCGAGCAGCCGCCCACGCCGCCGAGTAAAAAACGCGTCCTGCAATCGGCAAGGGAATCATCCCCTTTTTATTCCCTTGTCATCCCTTCGTCACAGGGCTAAACCTGCCAACGCTCTAACGGGGTGCCTTATGTCTCAATACATCTGGCTGAGAGGCTTTCACCGGCCAACCCGCGGAACCTGATCCGGCTAACACCGGCGGAGGGATTAGACGCGTGACAAAATCATAGCGCCCTTTTCCCGTTCAAGACAAACCAACGAGGACGCGCTGTCATGCCCAACCGATCACTGCTATCACTGTTTACCGGCTTGGCGCTCGCCGCCGGCGCAACGCTTTTCGCCACTGAGCGCACTGAGGCCGCCGACAAGACGCTCACCATTTACACCTATGAGAGCTTCACTGCCGACTGGGGTCCAGGTGCCAAGGTCAAGGCCGCCTTCGAGAAGACCTGCGGCTGCACGGTCAATTACGTCAGCGTCACCGACGGCGTGGCGCTGCTTTCCCGGCTGAAGCTGGAAGGCACGGGCACCAAGGCCGACGTCGTTCTCGGCCTCGATACCAACCTCGTCGACGAAGCCAAGGACACCGGCCTGTTCGATGCCAGCGGCATAGACGCATCGGGCCTCAAGGTTCCTGGCGATTTCAAGGACGACGTCTTCGTTCCCTATGACTACGGCCATTTCGCCGTCGTCTACGATACGCAGGCGATCAAGAACCCGCCGAAGAGCTTGAAGAATCTGGTCGAAGGCGATCCGTCCCAGAAGATCGTCATCGAGGATCCCCGCACCTCGACACCGGGCCTCGGCCTGCTGCTATGGATGAAGTCGGTCTATGGCGACAAGGCAGCCGATGCCTGGACAAGACTCAAGGGCCGCATTCTCACCGTGACGCCCGGCTGGTCGGAAGCCTACGACCTGTTCACCAAGGGCGAAGCGCCGATGGTGCTCTCTTATACGACATCGCCGGCCTATCACATGATCACGGACAAGACCGACCGCTATCAGGCCGCCGCCTTCTCCGAAGGCCATTACATCCAGATCGAAGTCGCCGGCCTGATCAAGTCGTCACCGAACAAGGAGCTTGCCCGCGACTTCCTGAAGTTCATGATCTCGCCCGGCTTCCAAGACACCATCCCGACTAACAATTGGATGATGCCGGTCTCGGCCACCTCCGAACCCCTGCCCGATGCGTTCAGCAAGCTGGTCGTCCCGTCGAAGACCTTTCTGATGAGCCCCGACGTGGTCGAGAAGAACCGCAAGGCCTGGATCGACGAATGGCTGGCCGCCACCAGCACGAACTGACATCGGGATGATACTGACGGCATCCGAGAGAAGACATGCCATCGCGGGCGGGGCGTTCAGCCTCGCCGGCATCATGTTTTTCATCGGCCTTGCCATCGCCACCCTGCTTACCGCCGGCATCGAATCCGCCGGCGGCAATCCGATCGCCGATCCCTACCTACTGCGCGTGCTGCGCTTCACCCTGCTGCAGGCGACGCTGTCCACTCTGCTTTCCGTCGTTCTCGCAATTCCCGTCGCCCGCGCACTGGCGCGGCAGCCGCGTTTTCCCGGCCGGCTGTGGCTGATCCACCTGATGGCTGTCCCCATGGGTCTGCCGGTGTTGATCGGTGCGCTCGGGCTGCTCGGCATATGGGGCCGCCAGGGCCTTCTAAACCAGGCGTTGACGGGCCTCGGCCTCGCGCAGCCGGTGAGCATTTACGGGCTGACGGGCATCCTGCTGGCGCACGTCTTCTTCAACCTGCCGCTGGCCGTCCGCCTGATGCTTGCCGGGCTGGAGCGCGTACCGGCGGAATATTGGCTGATGGCCGGCGGGCTCGGCATGCGTCCGGCCTCCGTCTTCCGTTTCATCGAATGGCCAATACTGCGCGGCCTCGTTCCCGGTATCGCCGGTCTGATCTTCATGCTCTGTGCCACCAGTTTCACGCTGGTGCTGATCCTTGGTGGCGGCCCGGCCGCGACCACGCTCGAAGTGGCAATCTACCAAGCGCTTCGCTTCGATTTCGACCCTGGCCGCGCCGTAGCCCTGTCCCTTCTGCAGATCGTGGTGACCGCCGCCATTCTCGGCGCGATGGCCTTACTTCCGGCACCCGACGATCACGGGCTGACGTCCGGCCGCGCCGTACGGCGCATTGACGGAACATTGCCCGCCGCCAAACTGGTCGATAGCCTGCTGCTCCTGCTCGCCATCCTGTTCATTGGCCTGCCGCTCGGTTCAGTAGTCATCACCGGTCTGAAGGCAGATCTTCCCAGGCTTGTCAGCCAGACGATCTTCCTGCAGGCGACCTTGACCAGCCTCACAATCGCGCTCGCCGCCGGCATTCTGGCGGTCCTCGCCTCCTTCACCATTATCCGCGCCCGAGCAGCCATATCGGCCGAACGCAGGGAAGCGCCGAGCCTGCATGCCCTCGCCGTCGCCTTGAGCGGCACGTCCTCCCTCGTCCTACTGGTGCCGCCGATCGTGCTGGCGACCGGATGGTTCCTGGCGCTCAGGCTGTTTGGCGACCCCGCCCGCTTCGCTGCCCTTCTGATCGTCATCATCAATGCTCTCATGGCGCTGCCCTTCGTCATCCGGGTCATCGAGCCGGCCCATGCCGTCCATCGCCGCCGCACCGAACGTTTGGCGGCAAGCCTCGGCCTTCATGGCCTCGCGCGGTTACGGCTGGTCGACTGGCCGGGCCTGCGCAAACCGCTTTGCACGGCGCTCTCTTTCGCCATGGCGCTGTCGCTCGGCGACCTCGGCGCCATCGCCCTCTTCGGCTCCGATAGCCTGATGACCCTGCCCTGGCTGGTCTATAGCAAGCTCGGCAGCTATCGCACCAATGACGCAGACGGACTTGCTTTCATTTTGGGGCTGATATGTCTTCTCCTGACCATCGCCGGCACGGCCGGTCAAGGCACGCATGAGCACGAAGGCAGGCAGAATGAGCGATAATCAGGACACGGCGGCACGAGGCATCGCGATGACCGGCGTCGAACTGCGGCTCGGCACGCATGATTTCCGCTTCGATTGCGAACTGCCGCGGGGCCGGATCATTGCTATCACCGGTCCGTCCGGATCGGGCAAATCCACCTTTCTCAATCTGCTCGCCGGTTTCGAGACGCCGGACCGCGGCCGCATCATGCTTGCCGGACAGGAGGTGACCAAACTGCATCCCTCCGAACGGCCCGTCTCGCTGGTTTTCCAGGACAACAACCTCTTTGCCCATCTCGATCTCTTCACCAATGTCGGACTTGGCATCAGCCCATCGCTAAAACTCTCGGCGGACGACCGGCAAAGGATTTCGCAGGCCCTGGCCCGCGTCGGGCTGCCCGGTTTCGACAAACGCATGCCCGGCACCCTCTCCGGCGGCGAGCGCCAACGGGCTGCCTTCGCCCGGGCGCTGGTACGCGATAAACCCATTCTGTTGCTGGACGAGCCCTTCGCCGCGCTCGATCCGGGCCTGCGGTCCGGCATGGCCGAGCTTTTGTCGGCGCTTCATCGGGAAACCGGCAATACAGTGCTGATCGTCTCGCATGACCCGGCCGAAGTTCGCCGTCTCGCCAATCATGCCGTCTTCATCGACGGCGGAACCATTCCGTTTTCGGCTCCCATCGACCGCTTCCTAACACAGGACGGCATTCCGGCACTGACCACATTTTTGCAGCATTGAATGCAACGCAGCATTTTGCTGCCGGTTTTGCCTTAATTTCGTCGCGGCAGGCGGCTGAAAGTCCTGGCATATGCTTGCCAAAATACAACGCTGCCACATTTTAAACGGAGTCTCGCTATGCAACTGCTGCCGAAATCGGCTACAGCAAAGGGCGGAGACCATCCGGGCAAGCTCAGGTCTGATCGGGATGGAAGCAACCTTTGACGAAACGCGGCGATGATCGGCCTATTCATGATCAACCGGGTTCGACGTCCGGCCGGCATGGCAGTATGATGAGTGGGACACAGGCACTGAAGCAGAGCGACGACGCAGGACGAAGGATCAGCGCGACTTTTGCGGCCGGTATGCGCCGCTTCGCCCCCGCCCTTATCGCCGCAGCGGTGCTCAGCGGCTGCCAGTCGGTGCTGGATCAATCCTATCAGCCGAATGTTTCGCCCTCGGCCAGTCCGCAAATCGTTTCCGAAGTGCAGAAGAACGATCCGCGCGCGCAAATGGGCGCCCGGGAGCATCCGCGCATCCTTGCAAGCTATGGCGGCGAATACAAGGATGCCAGGACCGAGCGCCTGGTCGCCCGTATCACCGGCGCACTGACCAGCGTCTCCGAAAATCCGCAGCAATCCTATCGCATCACCATTTTGAATTCGCCGTCGATCAATGCCTTCGCGCTGCCCGGCGGCTACCTCTATGTCACGCGCGGTCTGCTGGCCCTTGCCAACGATGCCTCGGAAGTCGCCGCCGTGCTCTCGCATGAAATGGCGCACGTCACCGCCAATCACGGTATCGAGCGTCAGAAGCGTGAAGAGGCCGAAGTCATCGCCAGCCGCGTCGTCTCGGAAGTTCTGTCTAGCGATCTTGCCGGTAAGCAGGCGCTCGCGCGCGGCAAGCTGCGTCTTGCCGCCTTCTCCCGCCAGCAGGAACTGCAAGCTGACGAAATCGGCATCCGCACGCTTGGCCAGGCCGGCTACGACCCCTATGCGGCAGCCCGCTTCCTCAATGCGATGGAAGACTATAGCCGTTTCATGTCGGCCAATTCCGACGCCGACCAGAGCCTGGACTTCCTATCGAGCCATCCGAGCACGCCGCAGCGCATCGATCTTGCCAAGACGCATGCCCGCGAATTCGGCGAGGAAGGCAAGGTCGGCGACACCGGCCGCGATTATTACCTCAACGGCATCGACGGCCTGCTCTACGGCGATAGTCCGGAAGAAGGCTATGTGCGCGGCCAGACGTTCCTGCACGGCGGTCTTGGCATTCGCTTCGACGTGCCGCCCGATTTTCATATCGACAATAAGGTCGAGGCTGTCATGGCGACCGGCCCCGGCGATATCGCCGTCCGCTTCGATGGCGTTGCCGACAACCAGAATCAGAATTTGACGAATTATATTTCCAGCGGCTGGGTCACCGGTCTCGATCCATCGAGCATCCGGCCCATCACGGTCAACGGCATGGAGGCGGCTACTGCACGTGCTTCGGCCGATCGCTGGGATTTCGACGTCACCGTCATCCGCGACCGCTCGCAGATCTTCCGCTTCCTGACGGCCGTGCCGAAAGGCAATACTGCCGCGTTGCAACAAACGGCCGACGTGCTTCGCTCCAGCTTCCGGCACATGACGCCGGAGGAAGCCTCGTCGCTGAAGCCGCTGCGCGTCCGTGTCGTCACCGTCAAGCCAGGCGACAACATCACCACGCTCGCCGCCCGCATGATGGGCACCGATCGCAAGCTCGATCTCTTCCAGCTGATCAATGCCTTACCGACGGGCGCAACGGTTTCGCCCGGCGATAGGGTCAAGATTATTTCCGAGTAGATTGTGTGGTTCCTTCTTCTCCCCTCGGGAGAAGGTGCCCACCCTTCGACATGCTCGGAGGGCGGATGAGGGGACCGCGGAGCGAAGCTTCGCGCGCGTTGCGCACCAGTTTCCCGTTAACGCCCGCTCAACCCGCGCGTGCCGCGCGACCTTCTCCCCAAGGGGAGAAGGTACTTTAGGCGTAACTCGCCATGCGCGGATCGGCGTCGACTAGGGCGCTACGGAGTTTCTCCATGGCGCGGCTTTCGATCTGGCGCACGCGTTCCTTGGAAATGCCGAGATCGGCACCCAGTTCTTCCAGCGTCGCGCCATCCTCCACTAGGCGGCGTGCGCGGATGATCTTCATTTCACGCTCGTTGAGATGCTTCAAGGCTGAAGCCAGCCAGACGCGGCGACGCTCGCCGTCGATCATATTGGAGACCTGTTCGTCGGGCAAAGGCTCGTCGCTGATCAGGAAATCCATGCGTTCGGCGCTTTCGGCGTCTCCGGAAATCGACGGCGCCTGCAAGGACGCATCGTTGCTGGAGAGGCGCGCATCCATCGTCTGCACATCGGCAAGGCTGACGCCAAGCGCGACGGCGATTTCCTCATGGATCGACTGCACCGTGACGCCGGTATTGCCCCTGGCGAGCTTGGCACGCAGGCGGCGAAGATTGAAGAAGAGCGCCTTCTGCGCCGAACTCGTGCCCCCGCGCACGATCGACCAGTTGCGTAGGATATAATCCTGGATCGAAGCGCGGATCCACCAGCTTGCATAGGTCGAGAATCGCACTTCCCGTTCCGGTTCAAACCTTGCCGCCGCCTCCAGGAGACCTACATAGCCTTCTTGTACCAGATCGCTCATCGGCAAGCCGAAATTGCGGAATTTGCCCGCCATCGAAATAACGAGGCGCATATGGGCTGTGGCGATCTTGTTGCGAGCGCCGCGGTCGTCGTGATCCTTCCAGCGGATGGCGAGATCGTGCTCTTCGTCACGGCCGAGATAGGGAGCGGCCATCGCGATCTTAATCATACGCCGATCTGCAGACATATTCTTCATATGCATATCCCCTAATCCTGCCCCAAAATCGTCTCTGTGCCACGGTCAACGGAAAAGACAGCAAACATCGTTCCGAACATTGCTGCGCGGGTGAAAATCTATGAATTGAATTCAATTGGAGGCCGATCTCCGGATATCCGGCAATCGGTTACTGGTCTAATTCGGCTTCACCAAAATGACCTAGCGAACGAACTGGCTTCAGATCGCCGGGAAATTTCCAATCAAAAGGCATGGGGTCCGGTCCTCGTGAACGTTAAGGGAAGCGGCTGCCGGAGCGACTCATCAGGAGAAAGCCCGCAGCAACCGCGAATACGAGGCATTAACGCGGCAGACCAAAAAAGGTTCCAAAGAAAAAACCCGGCGCGAGGCCGGGTTTTTTTACGTGGGATATGCCTCTGGCCTTATGCGGCTTCGTCTTGGGAATCGTCTTCTTCGACGACCTTGCCGCGCTTCGGGCCCTTGTTCAGATTGACTTCGACAAGGCGAACGGCCTCGGTCTCGGACATCTTGTTGACGGCGGCGATTTCGCGCGCCATGCGATCGAGTGCAGCCTCATAGAGCTGACGTTCGGAATAGGACTGCTCAGGCTGGTTCTCGGCGCGATAGAGATCGCGAACCACTTCGGCAATCGAGATCAGATCGCCCGAATTGATCTTGGCATCATATTCCTGGGCCCGGCGCGACCACATGGTGCGCTTGACGCGGGCCTTGCCCTGAACAACCTTAAGCGCCCGATCGACGAAATCCGTTTCGGAAAGCTTACGCATTCCGATGCTCATGGCCTTGGCCACGGGCACCTTCAGACGCATCTTGTCTTTTTCGAAGTCGATTACAAAAAGCTCAAGCTTCATGCCTGCGACTTCTTGCTCTTCGATCGCGGTGATCGTACCAACACCGTGGGCGGGGTACACGATCGATTCACCGGTCTTGAAGCCATGGCGTGCTGCTGAAGGTTTTTTCTGCTGGATCGTCATTCTTTTCAAAAACTCCCTGTTACGCACCCGGCGTGAGCCGGTGCCGGGTCAGTCAGGCCCGGTTGAGACGGAAGCACCGTCGGGGTGACTTCATCCTGGTCCAGCCAGACGCGTGCAAAAAGAAATCCGTTCATCGCGATCCCAGACCCCGACAACTCAAAACTTTGATATGTCAAGGAAACCGCGTACGGATTTGTTATTTGCTTTCGTGATGGTTTGGGGCACGCGAAATGCCGCAGTGGATCAGTGTGAGGAAGCTATCACAAAAATCTGACTAAATCAATAATTTGCTTTACGCACACCAACACGGCCACGTCGACCGCTCCTGCGGCCAACGGCAATGATTCGTCTTCAGGGTTTACCGACTACACCTTTATCGACGGCCTGTCACGACCTTCAATCAGTCACCGGAACCAGGGTTAGTCGAGAAATATTTCTCGAACTTGCCCTGTTCGCCGTCCATTTCCTTGGCTTCGGGAAGGGGATCGCGCTTGACCGTGATATTTGGCCAGATCGACGCATAATCTGCGTTGATTTTCAGCCACTTGTCGAGGCCCGGCTCGGTATCCGGCTTGATCGCCTCGGCCGGACATTCCGGCTCGCAGACGCCGCAATCGATGCATTCGTCGGGATGGATGACGAGAAAGTTCTCACCCTCGTAGAAACAGTCGACGGGGCAGACTTCCACGCAGTCGGTGTATTTGCAGCGAACGCAATTGTCGGTCACGACGTATGTCATGAAGCACTCCAGGAATGTCTCTCGTTTCCGTGGATGCGCAACCTGGAACGTCGCGCCTTTCCCTCGGAAGCCGGCGGGCAAGCGGATGCGCTATGCGCACGCATGCCGACCGGCTGGTTACCAGCGGGTTGACCGTGAGGTATCGACTTTACCGGCCAATTTCAAGGGATAAACAATCCCAAAATCATGGAGAGCGGGCAGAGTTTTCTAATCGTCCTCGGAGGTCAGTCGGTCGATGGCGCGCCGGTCGCGTTTCGTCGGCCGTCCGCTGCCCGGTGCACGGAGCGCCTGTTCGAAGGGCGTGAGACGTTTTGTCTCATCCGGAGGCGGTGTCAGATCCTCGTAGAGCAGCTTTGCCTCTTCGAAGGGACCTCGCCGCGAGCCCGGCTGGCGTACGATCAGGACGACGTCGCGCCGCTCCAGCGAAAGCTCGACCCGGTCGCCGGCT
This sequence comes from Rhizobium leucaenae USDA 9039, assembly GCF_000426285.1. Classification (GTDB taxonomy): domain Bacteria; phylum Pseudomonadota; class Alphaproteobacteria; order Rhizobiales; family Rhizobiaceae; genus Rhizobium; species Rhizobium leucaenae. The sequence goes on from NZ_AUFB01000004.1 coordinate 327,951, forward strand.
TTGACGCCATAGCTCGGCTGCACGACCCGCTCGCCGTTCACCCGCACGCTGCCGTTCTGGACATAGACCTGCGCCAGCGAGCGGGATTTTACCATGCGGGCAAAGAACAGCCACTTGTCGATGCGCTGACGCGAACCGGAAGATGGCTGCTTTTCGTCCGTCATGGCTTATTTCTTCATCTGCTCCTTGAGGGCTGCGAGCTTGGCGAAAGGAGAATCCGGGTCGATCGGCTTTTCCTTGCGCGGCGGCTTGGCCTCGAAGCGCAGCGGCTGCGAAGCGCCGCGATTGTTGCGGTCGTTCCGGTCATTGCGATCGTTGCGCTCTTTCCGGTCGCCGCGATCCTGGCGGTCGTTGCGATCGGAACGATTGCCCTGGTGCTGCGGACGGCCGCCATCGCGATTGCCGCGCGGTCCCTTGTTGTCGCCCCGGGCCTCGCGCCCTTCGCGATGATCCCGGCCTTCGCGATTGCCTTCGCCGCTCGCCTGCTGCTCGCCCCCGCCGTTGCGACGATTGCCCTGATGACCGCGTCCATCGCCTTGATGGCCGCGACGATCGCCATGGCCGCGTCCGCCCTGACGCTGCTGATTGTCGCTGCGTCCGCCAAGACGCCAAAGCAGAACCGGCTTCGGTTCGACCGGCTCGGCGGCGACGACATCGGCACCTGCCAATTCGGTTGCAGCCTCGGCAGCTTCCGTCGACTCTGTAGCGGCAGCCGGCTCAGCCGACGCTTGCGCTGCGGCAACCGTATCCTGGACGACGGCTTCGCCTTCCATAGCCGGCTCATCGCTAGTGCCATCGGCATCGTCGTGATCGGCCTTGTCGGCAGTTGTTTCCGCGGCCTGAGTCGCTGCAGGCGCCGAGGAGGCCTCCTGCTGCGAGAGGAAGGTTGCCGCGTCTTCGGCCTTCACGGCATCGGCGCGGTAGCCGAGACCCTTCAGGATTTCCTCCATATCTTCGAGCGTTGCGCCGAGGATGGACAGCATCGCCGTTGTGGTCGTGAAGCGGCGGCCGTCATAGGCGCCTTCCGGACGCGATGCCTGGCCGGGCTTCCACTGCAGCAGCGGACGGATGATATCCGCCAGCCGCTCGAGAATATCGATGCGCACCGCACGCTTGCCGAGGAAACGGAAACCGGCGAGCTTGTAGAACATCCGCTCGAAAGTCGGATCGGTGACCACGGAGGTGCGGCCTGCCGCCAGAACCGGAATCAGGTCGCCATAACCCGGCTTGTCGAGGCCGTCGTTCTTCAACGCCCAAAGCAGGGTGATGAGCTCCGCCGGCGCCGGCTTCAGCAGGGCGGGCACGAAAATGTGGTACGCGCCGAAGCGGACGCCATAACGGCGCATCGAGGCGCGCGCATCCTGGTCCAGCGACTTCACCTCTTCCGTGACGTCGCGGCGGAAGAGCACGCCGAGATTTTCGACGAGCTGGAAGGCCAGCCCCTTGGCAAGACCCTGCAGATCCTCGGCGCGCGACAGATCATCGAGTGGCTTCAGCACCGTGCTGATATGATGGTTCACGAAGCGCTCGATACGCGCGGCGACATGGTCGCGCGCATTGCCCGTCAACTGCTCGTCGGCGAGCAGGATGACGCGCGGACGCATGACGTGATCGCTGCCCGACAGCCGCGCCACGGGATCGCCGAGCCAACGGACGAGACCGTCCGCACTGATCGCCAGATCGCTGTTGCCGGCCGCGTGGATACGGGCGGCCCGCGCCTCGAATTCCAGCGCCAGCGCCTTTTGCGAGGCGGTCTGGACAGCCTTGGCGTCCGGCCCGTCGGTTCCCGCGATTGGCGTGAACCGGAATCCGGTCAACTGTCCCACATGATGCCCCTCGACGAAGACATCCCCATTCACACTGATTTCAGCTTCCAGCATCGCATTCTCTCTCAGGCGCTTCATGAGCACAGATGTCCTGCGATCAACAAAGCGTTTCGTCAACCTCTCATGTAACGCGTCAGACAATCGATCTTCGATTTCCCGCGTCTTTTCTTGCCAGTGTGTCGGATCGGCAAGCCAACCGGGCCGGTTCGACACATAGGTCCAAGTCCTTATCTGCGCGATTCGCGCCGAAAGCGTGTCGATTTCGCCATCTGTCCGATCGGCGCGATGCACCTGTTCGGCCAGGAAGTCCTCTTTTACCGTGCCATAGCGCACAAGGTCGGAAAAGAGGGTGGCGATAAGATCGGCATGCTGGGCGGGTGTAATCCGCCGATAGTCCGGAAGCGCGCAGGCTTCCCATAATTTTTCCACGCGCGCCGGAGTATTGGCGAGATCGGAAATCTCCAGATCGCGCGACAGATATTCCAGCGCCTGCTGATCGACTGCGGGCAGCGCGCGCGTCAGGCCCTGAACGCGGGGCGCACTCTCGAGGCTTGCGCGCAGCGAGGCGATCGAAGAGAAATCGAAGTCCTTGGTGCGCCATTGTAGCACTTTAACCGTATCGAACTCGTGACCTTCGATGCGTCGTACCAATTCGTCGTCGAAGGGATCCACCTGGCCCGTCACACCAAAAGTGCCGTCCTTCAGATGGCGGCCGGCGCGGCCGGCGATCTGGCCGAGTTCGCCCGGATTGAGCTTGCGGAACTGATAGCCGTCGAACTTGCGATCCTGGGCAAAGGCCACATGATCGACATCGAGATTGAGCCCCATGCCGATCGCATCGGTCGCCACCAGATATTCGACATCGCCGGCCTGATAAAGAGCGACCTGTGCGTTGCGGGTCCGCGGGCTGAGCGCACCGAGGACAACAGCCGCTCCGCCACGCTGGCGGCGAATGAGTTCGGCGATGGCATAGACTTCGTCGGCGGAGAAGGCGACGATCGCGGTGCGTTGCGGCAGACGAGTGATCTTCTTTTGCCCGGCATAGAAAAGATGCGAGAGCCGCGGCCTTTCCACGACTGTGATCCCGGGCAAGAGCTGCTCGAGGATCGGCCGCATCGTGCCGGCGCCGAGCAGCAGCGTCTCGTCGCGCCCGCGCAAATGCAGAATGCGGTCCGTAAAGATATGGCCCCGCTCCAGATCGCCGGCGAGCTGCACTTCATCGATGGCGACGAAAGAGGCTCGCGTCTCGCGAGGCATGGCTTCGACCGTGCAGACGGAATAACGCGCATTCGGCGGCGAAATCTTCTCCTCGCCGGTGACGAGCGCGACATACTGCGCCCCGACCTTCTCGACGACACGGGTATAGACCTCGCGCGCCAGCAGCCGCAGCGGCAGGCCGATGACGCCGTTCCCATGCGCTACCATGCGCTCGATGGCATAATGGGTTTTGCCGGTATTGGTGGGTCCGAGCACCGCGGTCACGCCGCGTCCGCTCAGGATCATTGGCTGCGAAGTCTGAGTCATAGGTCCATGCATGGGCGAGAAACCACTGTCTTCCGATCAGCAAGGTCCCCAGGGAAGAGAAGAAGAGATGACGACCATATGTGACAAAGGCAAGACCTGAATGAAAAAACAACGGCCGTAATATGCGATTTTATTTCCGGCAGGTTCAACCAAGGGCTACATTCTCCCTACATCCCACACGAGTCCCGACGAGTCGGGAACAGCTTGAGAACGAATCGGCGACGAATCGCTGACTCCATTCGGTTCTCTGTCTGTTCACTACTATATATGGATTTCGCCTTACGAAAGCCCACCAGATCGTGAATCGCGTTTTGGCTACCTTCGTCGCCTGAACTGGGGTCAAGTGTCGAATCCAGTGGAATGGCACGCGCGTTTGCCAATATGGTTAACCATTTGTAAATGTCCATGAATTTCACATAACCATGCCGCAGCAAGCTTACAATTAAGATTCGGGCCAAAGCCGGAACGAATCGGCGACGAATCGTTGACCTCCCTCGATTCCGCATTTGTTCTCCACAACATCTGGCGTCTTGCCGAAAGAAAAATACAGGACTCTGCAGGGTTGAAGCGCCGAATCACATCGAATCGTGGATTGCAATTAACTTTTGAGAGAATCGTAATATAAAAAGCTCGTAATTTCGCGCGCTGATTGAATAAATTAACTTATTGATCAAAGCCGGAACGAATTGGCGACGAATCGCCCATTCTTTCGTGTACTCGATTTGTTCATGTCTAGATATAGCGTTTGAATGAAGGAGCTCATCCAAATGGAGAATAACGCGCCGAGCCGGTTGGTAGAAAATTGCGCGGCATTAACCATTTCGGCGAGGAGAGTACCACTTTTCGGCGATAAGGCTCAGCCCGATCCATCTAAAGAAGTAGACTCCGCCATGGCAAACCGCCGTCGCCGTTAACCACAGCTCAAATGGAGAACGAATCGCCGACGAATCGCGGACGCGTCCGCCTTCTCGTTTCGTTCACCGCAAGATGTTGTATTTAAAGCAATTTTTTAACCATATGCCGAAGTCTTTTTCAACTTTTCCGCCGCGTGACTCCCGTGCCTGTGTTAACTTGTATGCCTCGGCATGCCGGCTCATCTTCATGTCTTGTTATTTCTGAGCCGGAACAATTTCCGAGGAAAAAAGTTTCTATCGACAGCGGCATTGATGCGCCTCTCATTCGGCAGAAACGGATAAGGACGCATCAGCACTTGTATCTAGCGCATCTTATCCGCTTGCGTGAGGTCGCTCTGGCGGGATGCTCTAGGCGCTGGACGCGGAGGATTACGCCATGCTTGGTACAATATTGCTCGTGATTTTGGTTCTGCTGCTGATCGGAGCCCTCCCCAACTGGGGTTATAGCCGGGGTTGGGGTTATGGTCCGTCGGGCGGTCTCGGGCTCGTTTTTGTCATCATTCTCATTCTGCTATTGATGGGCCGGATCTAATCCGGCCGATTTGTTGAAGACCTCACACACCAGGGAGCAATGCTATGAAGAAAATCATCGTCGCGATCGCCCTTGCCGGCGCCCTTGCCTCATGCACGGCGACCGAAAGGGGAACAGCTATCGGCGCCGGAACCGGCGCGGTAATAGGTGGCGTTGCCAGCCATAGCTGGGGTGGTGCCGCAATTGGCGCCGTCGCCGGTGGTGCTGTCGGCTATCTCATCGGCCGGTCCGAAGAGCACCGCGGCTATTGCATTTACCGCGATCGCAACGGCCACCGCTACGAGGCTCGCTGCCGCTAAGGCGCTCATACGCGAAGATCGATTTCCTTCGGCCGATCGTCACCGCTTCGTTGATGATCGGCCATGAAGGTCCAACTTTCGAAAATTTCGGGCCGATTTTCTTAAGACGAACACTCAAACCCACACCGGATTCGGGGGGATCGCGTCAACGTTTTTGGAAAGGAACGGCACCATGGCCGAGTTCATCGCAAGCATCGCAGCACTCACTCTTGTCGGCACCACATTTTTTGTAATGGGTCATGCCGTGCGGATGCGGGACAAGGAGATGCGCCGCGCGGCGCTTGAGGCTGTCGTTTTGGAATTCAAACCTCGGCAACGGCGCCCGTGAGTTCAAGCCAGCAATGACTGCCGGGTATTCCCCGGCAGTCATCCGTCATTCCGTTGCATCAGCTCAGACGAAGAACTGCCCGCCATTGGCGCTGATGGTCGATCCCGTAATGAAGCCGGCATCGTCGCTGGCAAGGAAGACCGCGATGCGGGCGATTTCCTCCGGCTCGCCGAGGCGTCCCACGGGGATCTGCGGAATAATCCGCTCGTTCAGCACCTTTTCCGGCACCGCGAGCACCATCTCCGTGCCGATATAACCGGGGCAAATGGCGTTGACGGTGATGTTCTTGGCTGCGCCTTCTTGGGCCAGTGCCTTGGTGAAGCCGAGATCGCCGGCCTTGGCGGCGGAATAGTTCGCCTGACCCATCTGACCCTTCTGACCATTGATCGAAGAGATATTGATAACGCGGCCGAAACTGCGGTCGCGCATGCCCTGCCAGACATGATGGGTCATGTTGAACAGGCCGGTGAGGTTCGTATTGATGACCTCGTGCCATTGCTGCGGCGTCATCTTGTGGAACATGGCGTCTCGGGTGATTCCGGCATTGTTCACGAGGATATCGATCGGGCCAAGCTCGTCCTGCACCTTGGCAATGCCCGCGCCGCATGCGTCATAGTCGGACACATCCCACTTGTGGACGGAAATGCCGGTCTCGTTACGAAAAGCCTGTGCTTTCTCCTCGTTGCCGGCATAGGTTGCTGCAACCTTGTAACCCGCATTGCGCAGCGCCATCGAAATGGCTGCCCCGATGCCGCGCGTACCGCCTGTCACCAACGCCACTCTGCTCATAGTCCACTCCCCTCTGTTGTCGCCAAAGCGGGGATGAGCGATTTCAAATCGTTCATCCCACGCCTGCTGTTTATTTTAGTACGAACTTACTAACAACCCTCGCATGTGCGGGGATCAAGGGCAGCGCACTAGAGCGCCTCGAAGCACATGGCAACGCCCATGCCGCCGCCGATGCAAAGCGTTGCAAGACCCTTCTTGGCGCCGCGGCGCTTCATCTCGAACAGCAGCGTGTTGAGGATGCGGGCGCCGGAGGCACCAATCGGGTGGCCGATGGCGATCGCACCGCCATTGACGTTGACGATCGATGTATCCCAGCCGAGATCCTTGTTGACGGCGCAGGCTTGCGCGGCAAAAGCCTCATTGGCTTCGACCAGATCGAGATCGCCGACAGACCAGCCGGCCTTCTCCAGGGCCTTGCGCGAGGCCGGGATCGGGCCGCTGCCCATGATCTGCGGGTCGACGCCGGCAGTTGCCCAGGAGACGATGCGCGCAAGCGGCTGGATGCCGCGGCGCGAGGCTTCCGCCTCGGTCATCAGCACGGTAGCGGCCGCGCCGTCATTGAGGCCGGAGGCATTGCCGGCCGTCACCGTGCCTTCCTTGTCGAAGGCGGGGCGCAGCTTGGTCATGCCGTCCAGGGTCGCGCCGTGGCGGATATATTCGTCGGCATCGACGCTGACGTCGCCCTTGCGGCCCTTGACGATGAAGGGCACGATCTCATCCTTGAAGCGGCCGGCGAGCTGCGCCGCCTCGGCCTTGTTCTGCGAGGAAACGGCGAACTGATCCTGATCGTCGCGCGAAAGCTGCCACTGGCGGGCAATGTTTTCCGCCGTATTCCCCATGTGATAGCCGTAGAAGGCGTCCGTCAGGCCATCCTTGATCATCGTGTCGATCATCTTTATGTCGCCCATCTTGGTGCCGCCGCGAAGATGCGCGGCATGCGGGGCCATCGACATCGATTCCTGGCCGCCGGCGACGATGATCCTGGCGTCGCCGGAAACGATCTGCTGCATGCCGAGCGCTACGGCGCGCAAACCGGAACCGCAGAGCTGGTTGACACTCCAGGCGGTCGCCTCCTGCGGGATGCCGGCTTTCATGGCGGCCTGGCGGGCCGGGTTCTGGCCTTCGCCGGCCTGCAGCACCTGACCGAGAATCACCTCGTCAACTTCTCGGCCTTCCACACCGGCGCGCTCCAATGCGCCTTTGATCGCGGCTGCGCCGAGCTCATGAGCCGGAATGGTCGCAAAGGCGCCGTTGAAGGAACCGACAGCAGTGCGAGCCGCACTGGCGACGACGATAGATGGATTGCTCATGGGAAGCTCCTCACAGGTTGAACATATATAAGCCGAAACTGTCAAAGCTTTGCGCCCGAGTCAAACGCCAAGAATTTTGATCTTGCAGATTTCATGAAGCCGTCATCGCCGGCAAAAAATCCAATTAAAGGAAAGGGCTTGCCGCATCGCACAAAGCGATTGTCACCAAGCTTCTTTTGCGTCTACACTTGGTCGCGGAGGAGTTTCCATACAATCAGACGGGGCCAGGAGACTGATAATGGCAAAGAATGAGGGCCAGATCATAATCAAGAAATATGCCAATCGCCGCCTATACAATACCGGCACCAGCACATACGTGACGTTGGATGACCTGGCGGAGATGGTGAAAAAGGGAGAGGAATTTATCGTTCAGGATGCAAAAAGCGGCGAAGAAATCACGCATTCGGTGCTGACGCAGATCATTTTCGAACAGGAATCAAAGACTGGAAATACGCTGTTGCCGATTTCCTTCCTGAGGCAACTGATCACTTATTACGGCGATCAGATGCAGATGGTCGTACCGAGCTTTCTCGAACATTCCATGCGGGCCTTCACCGAGCAGCAGACCCAGATGCGCGAGCAGATCAATCGCGCCTTCGGCGAAACGCCGCTCGGCAAGAACCTGCAATTGCCGATCCAGATGGTGGAAGAACAGGTTCGCCGCAATACCGAGATGTTCCAGCAGGCCATGCAGATGTTCTCGCCCTTCATGAAGCCGCCGGCGAAAGAAAGCCGCAAGGCGGAGGCAAAGGACATCGACGAGCTGAAAGAGCAGCTACGCGCGATGCAGAACAAGCTGGATAGCTTATGAGTTCCTCCCCTCGCCCCATCGGGGAGAGGGTGGCGCAATAGCGCCGGGTGAGGGGCGTTACCGGCATTTGTGTGCCAGTTTTTACTCCCATAGGGGCGCAACGCCTGCTCAACCATGCTCCGGCCGAGCTTCTCCCCGCCGGGGAGAAGTCAAAAAACCCTCACAATCCGATCGACACGTCTCGTCCCGCCGAGCGGATCGAGATCGTGAACCCGCCGATGACATCGATGAAGGCGATAGTCATCAGGACGAAAAATGTTTGCGTGGCCGCATCCTTGACCAGCAGGAATTCGACGAGATAGGCGATGAACACCAGCATCGACAGCATATGATTGAGCAGTGAGCCCGAACCATTGCGCGTTGCCTTCAGGATTTCGAAGAACAGCGTAATCAGGGCGACGACGATGAAAAGATCGCCGAGCTGCAGGGTCCACGTCGCGCCCGAGAGCATGGCGAGAGCAAGAATGACATCATTGAGGGAAGCGATGCCGCCGGCGCCCATAAGACCCAGCATCGCCAGATTGTAGAGCACGAGGGGAACGATCATCAGTGGGAGGGCAACAATCATAGTCACAAAATCTCTTCGGAATTGAAGTCGCCGCAAGTCTTAGCGCATACCCTCAAAACTGCGAAACGGTTTTCGGCACGATCCCTACTGCACCAAATCCGCAAACGGAAAAGGCCGGCGAAGCGCCAGCCTTTTGATCTCAACCCTTAAGGGAGCGCTAGATTATGCGCTTTCCTTCGGCGTCAGAACCTGACGGCCGCGGTACATGCCGGTCTTCAGGTCGATATGATGCGGGCGACGCAGTTCGCCGGAGTTCTTGTCTTCGACATAGGTCGGAGCCTTCAGCGCATCGGCCGAGCGGCGCATACCGCGCTTGGACGGGCTCGTTTTTCTCTTCGGTACAGCCATTCTCGTTACTCCACTTTGCGGACGAAACATATCAGCGGCCAGCCAGGCGGCCGAAACAGACATGGATCAATTTCGGAAATTGGGCGGGCTTATACATGGCTCAAGGGGCTTTGACCAGTCCCTTCCCGCATTTTTTGCCCGCACCACCGGATTCAGCCGGATGCAAGCCGAATCAATGATCAGGCTTCGTCCTCCGGCACGATCCACGGCTCCTCACGCGCCGCCTTTTCCCACTTCTGCCAGGCGGGCAGGGCTTTCATCGCCGCCATATAGTCCAGCGTCTCAGCGGCAGCGACGAGATCATAAACTTCAAAGCGGTTGACGATCGGCGCGAACATGGCGTCGGCGCCGGAAAAAGCGCCGAACAGGAAGGGCCCGCCGGAACGGGCGCGCATTTCGCGCCAGATCGTCTCGATACGCGCAACGTCCTCCATGACACCCTCCGGCAGATCGAGCCGGCTGACCGGACGACGGATGTTCATCGGGCAGGCATTGCGCAGCGCCCGGAAGCCCGCCAGCATTTCCATGGAGATCGACCGCGCCAGGGCGCGCGCCTGCCGCTCCTTAGGCCAGAGGCCGGCATCCGGGAAAAGCTCGGCCGCATATTCGATGATGGCGAGCGATTCCCAGACCTTGAAGCCGTCATGGACCAGCATCGGCACCCTGCCCGTCGGTGAAACCTCGCGGATGCGCGGATTGCCGGCTGGAAAATCGAAGGGGATCAGCACCTCTTCGAAAGCGATGCCGCAACCCTCCAAGGCGATCCAAGGCCGAAGCGACCAGGAGGAATAGTTCTTGTTTCCGATATAGAGGGTCAGCTTGTCCATGGTTTGTCCTTTTTATTTTGGGAACTCGAATACCAGAAGTTCCTCGAAATGCTTCATGTCGTCGAAGGCGCAGAAGGCCGGCGGACGCAGCTCGAGAACAGGCACCTCGGCGCGAACATCGGCAGCAACCTTGTCCAGCATCGCCTGCCAGCGCGGCAGCGCCTCATCGCTAAGCCGCTCGATCACATAGGAGAAGGTGATATGGAACGGATAGACATGGTGATCGGGATGGCGGTAGCCGAGAAGGTCCGCAAGGGCGTTGCGCCACTCCCGTATCACCTTCCGATCGGTCTCGGTCGCACCGTCCATCAAAAGACCGCTTGGCCGCGCATGCGTCACCGCCACCTTGAACGGATCGCGCATCGAAAAGGCCTTCAGGCGCTCGCCCAGGATCTCGGTCATCTCGTCGATCGGCGTATCCAGCGCAATATCCGCCGGCCAATACGGCTGGTTGCGGCGGTATTCGATAATACCCTGAAACAGCGTCATATGCAGGCTGGAAATCGGCGTGAAGGTGAATTGCGAAGCTTCCGGCATCGCCAGAAATTGCTCCCGGGCGGCAACGAGGGCGCGCTGCGTTTCGGAGCCTTCCACCACGTGGCAGACGATCGTATTGCCCGGCTCATATTGGAAATTACCCGAAAGATCGAAGCGCGTGCCGAGATGAACGGATGGTTCGGGATGGCGGCTCTTGGAATATTTCAGCAGTTCGGGCGAAAAGGCATCGATGCTCATGGGGCAGGTCCGATTTGGTTGGCAGATCACCCGCCCTTACGTCAGAAGCAAGAATGCCAGATGACGCTAAGCCGATCGAACGACAAGTTCTGATATCAGTTATAAAGGCATTTGATGTACTCGCCGGAATTCTTCGCCCGCCGCTGGATCAGCGAGGCGAGCTGGCGCAGTCCGCGCCCCGGCTTGCTTGCCACCCGGTCGATCGGATTGGGCAGGGAGACGGCGAGAAGGGCGGCCTGACGGGCGTTCAGCTTGGAGGCCGGCACCTTGAAATGATAGCGCGCCGCCGCCTCTATGCCGTAAATGCCCGGCCCCCATTCGGCGACATTCAGGTAGATTTCCATCATCCGCCGCTTCGACCAGACGAAGGAGGAGGAAACGGCCAGCGGCAGCTCTAGCGCCTTGCGCACGAAGGAGCGGCTGTTCCAGAGGAAAAGGTTCTTCGAGGTCTGCATCGGGATAGTGCTGCCGCCGCGCGTGGACTGGCCCCGCAGCGTATCCTGCACCAGCATGCGCATTTCGCCCCAGTCGACACCACCGTGAAAACAAAATTGCCCATCTTCGGAGACCATGACCGACTGCACCAGCACCGGCGCTATCTCATCGAAAGAAACCCATCGGCGATAGTATCCCTGAAAGGTGACGGCATCGCGCAGCATCAGGGTTGAAATGGGATGAATGAACGGCAGAACATAAAACAGGATCAGCAGATAGGGCAGCAGCAGCAAACCGACGAAGATGAGAACGATGCGCTGCCAGAGCGGACGGGTCTTGAACCGGGCAAGACGGCCCAGGCGTGGCGGCATCTCGGCTTCCTCGCTATCCGTCGATATGTCCAATTGCTGAAGGCCCTCCGTCACTCCACCCCCCGGCACCCTTTTCGCGTCCGAGGAACGCGCCAGGAATGCTCCAATTGTCATACCGTCTACACAGAGCGATGACCAGAGTGCGGCGTGATTCCGACACCGGCTGTTGACAATTCTCGTTGCCAGCAACCAGTACTCATGCCAAACAGCGGCCATGGACAGCACCAATTCCTCCTTCGAACACCGCCTCAGGGACAATGCCGGCAAGGTCGAGGCTGCCCTCGGCCAGCTTCTTACCGATGCCGGCCTCAGCGGCGAAATTACTCGCCCCAGGCGCCTGCTCGAAGCGATGCGGCATGGCGTGCTGAACGGCGGCAAGCGGCTGAGACCGTTTCTCGTGATGGAGACGGCAGCGCTTCTCGGCGGCAACGGCGACGCCGCGCTCCGCATCGGCGCAGCGCTCGAATGTGTGCACTGTTATTCGCTGGTGCATGACGACCTGCCGGCCATGGATGACGACGACCTGCGCCGCGGCCAGCCGACGGTGCATATCGCCTTCGACTATGCAACGGCGATCCTCGCCGGTGACAGCCTGCTGACCTACGCCTTCGACATCATCGCCGCGCCGGAAACCGAGCTGCCGCCAGACCGAAAGATCGAACTCGTACTGGCGCTGTCGCGCGCCGCCGGCATCGGCGGCATGGCCGGCGGCCAGGCCCTCGATCTCGCTGCCGAAAAAGAGACCCCGGACGAGCGCGGCATCACGATGCTGCAAGCGATGAAGACCGGTGCGCTGATCCGCTTTGCCTGCGAAGCCGGCGCCATCATTGCCGGCGCCCCGGCTGCAGACCGCCAGCGGCTCCGCACCTTCGGCGAAAAGACTGGCCTCGCCTTCCAACTCGCCGACGATCTCCTCGACCTGACAGCGGATGCCACAACCATGGGCAAGGCCACTGGCAAGGACGCCGCCCGCGGCAAAGGCACGCTGGTCGCTCTGCACGGCCGAGCCTGGGCCGAAACCACACTTGCCCACCTGGTGATGGAAGCCTCGGAGCTGTTGTCTCCTTATGGAGAGAAGGCGAGTTTGCTGATCGAGACGGCCCGGTTCGTGGCGAGCCGCAGGAATTGACCCTCCCCGCGCAGGACAGGGCAATCTCATATAAGATGAGGGCGCCGCCGTCCTTCTCCCCAGCGGGGAGAAGGAGCTTTCGGTGCTATTCCGCCGCACATGCAATCGCCCTCCCCCCGGGTCAGGCGAGGCGAATGTCACCATGACAAGAATTCCCACTCGGCCGGATGATTTTTCGCGCGTTTCGTGACAAGTTCCCGCGCCAGAACAGCCCCAAGTGCGGAATAACCCGCGCCGGCCGCAGTTTCAGGACTATCCCCATGCATGAGGCGCTTGCCTATCTGCCGCAGATTCTGCCGGCCTATGTTGCCTATCTTATCGCCGTCGTCAGTCCGGGACCGGCGATCATGGCCATCATCGCAACATCGATGACTCACGGCCGCAAGGCGGGCATGACGATTTCGCTCGGCATCTTCGGCGGCTCGCTGACCTGGGCGACGGCTGCCGCAGCCGGGCTTGCCACCCTGTTGCAGACCTATGCGATGGCGTTGGAGATTTTGAAGATCTTTGGTGGATTCTATCTGCTCTATCTCGCCTACAAGGCATTTCGCGCGGTGCGGGCGAGCGGCGACTTGCCGGCCGCCAGAGAAGAAGCAAGAAGCCCCAGCTTCAAATCACTGATCCTGCGCGGCTATGGCATCCACGTCACCAATCCGAAAGCGATCTTCGCCTGGCTCGCCATCATCGCGCTCGGCATGCCGCAGGGCGCACCGGCCTCCGTCGCCATGCTGATCATCGCGGTCTGCTGCTCAACCGGTTTTGTCGTGTTCATGGGCTATGCGACGCTGTTCTCTACGCCGCATGCCCTGAAGATTTACAGAAATGCGCGCCGGTGGATCGAAGGTGCCATGGCCGGCTTCTATTGCTTCGCCGGCATCAAACTGCTGACGAGCAATATTTGAGGCGAGATTGGGCGGCGGATCACTCCGCTGCGACGCTCTTCTGGCCGAAACGCTTCTCGATGTAGTCGGTCACCAGCGCTTCGAAGTCCGAAGCGATATTCGGACCGCGTAGCGTCATGGCCTTCTGGCCATCGATGAAGACGGGGGCGGCAGGCGTTTCGCCGGTGCCGGGCAGCGAGATGCCGATATCGGCATGCTTGCTCTCGCCGGGGCCGTTGACGATGCAGCCCATGACGGCGACATTCAGCGCCTCGACGCCCGGATATTTCTCACGCCAGACCGGCATGTTCTTGCGAATATCGTTCTGAATGTTCTGCGCCAATTCCTGGAACACGGTCGAGGTCGTGCGGCCGCAGCCAGGACAAGCGGCGACGACGGGAATAAACTGGCGGAAGCCCATGACCTGCAGCAGCTCCTGCGCCACCTGCACTTCGCGGGTGCGATCGCCATTCGGCTCCGGCGTCAGTGAAACGCGGATCGTGTCGCCGATGCCGTGCTGCAGCACATAGCCCATGGCCGCCGACGAGGCGACGATGCCCTTGCTGCCCATGCCGGCCTCGGTCAGGCCGAGATGCAGCGCATGATCGGAACGGGCGGCAAGCATGGAATAGACGGCGATCAGGTCCTGCACCTGGCTGACCTTGGCCGAGAGAATGATGCGATTGCGCGGCAGGCCGATTTCCTCGGCAAGATCGGCCGATATCAGCGCCGACTGCACGATCGTCTCGCGCGTCACCTCGCGGGCAGACAGCGGCGAACCCTCGGCAGCATTCTTGTCCATCAGCGCGGTCAACAGGTCCTGGTCGAGCGAGCCCCAGTTGACGCCGATACGCACCGGCTTGTCATAGCGGATCGCCATCTCGATGATTTCGGCGAACTGCTTGTCCTTCTTGTCCTTGAAGCCGACATTGCCGGGATTGATGCGGTATTTCGCCAGCGCCTCAGCGCATGCCGGGTGGTCGGCGAGCAGCTTATGGCCGATATAGTGGAAATCGCCGATCAGCGGCACGTCCATGCCGAGGCGCAGCAATCGTTCGCGGATCTTCGGCACGGCGGCGGCACTTTCATCGCGATCGACGGTGATGCGCACCAGCTCAGAACCGGATCGATAGAGCGCCGCGACCTGCGCCACCGTGGAATCGACATCGGCGGTGTCGGTATTGGTCATGGACTGCACGACCACGGGCGCGCCGCCGCCGACGATGACGCCGCCGACATCGACGGCAACGGAGGAACGGCGCGGTTTCGGATCGAAATCACTGGCGGACGACATGGAGAGCTCTCGTTAGCCTCGGGAAATGGGTGCCTTTCAGGTGGATCACGGAGCGGTCGTTGTCAACCGCTCCAAGCATCACTTTTGCTCAGGCGAAAGCATGGGCGATAGCAGCCGAAAGCGACCAAATTAATGCGAGCCACCGCCAATGCCATCGGCATAACGTGCCAGAGATGACAGCGCCAGCACGATGAGCAGCAGGACCGGCAACGCCATCAAAACCGGCGAGAAGCCGACATGTTCGGCGGCGAAACCGATCGCGGACGGGGCGACCAGCATGCCGGAATAGCCCATGGTGGTGACGACTGAGATGCCGATGCCCGGCTGCAGCCCCGGAATATTGCCGGCCGCCGAAAAGGCGATCGGCACCATGTTGGAAATGCCGATGCCGCACAGCGCGAAGCCGACAATGGCCAATTCCGCATTCGGCGCCAGCGCCGCAAGCAGCATGCCGACGATCGCGAAGGCCGTGCAGACCCGCAGCGTCTTGACGGCGCCCAGCCGGTCGCGGACGAAATCGCCGGCAAAGCGCATGGTTGCCATGGTCAGCGAGAAAGCGGCGAAGCCGAAGCCCGACAGCGTCACCGATGCCGCCTTTTCCTGACCGAGATAGAGCGCGCTCCAATCGAGCACCGCCCCTTCCGGGACCATGCAGAACAGCGCCATCATGCCGAGCAGCCAGGGAAGCGGGATCATCGGCAACCGCGCTTTCGGCTTTGCCTCGTCCGGATGCGGCTGGTCGCCGAGGATCATCGGCCAGGCGACGGCAAGGAAGAGAACGGCAAGGGCCGTGGACCCTTCGGCATGGCCGAGCACGCCCCAGCGCGAGATCAGAAAGCCGCCGATCGCCGAACCGATGAGACCGCCAAGGCTCCAGAAGGCATGACAGGACGACATGATCGCCCGATGCATGGATTTCTCGACCGACACCGCATTGGCGTTCATCGCCACGTCCATGGCGCCGATGAAGCCCCCGAACAGGAAGATGGCGATCGCAGCGGTCCAGACATTCTGAGTGACGGTCAAGGCGAGCAGCATCGGCAGCAGCAGCACGGTAAAGGCCTTGACGACGATCTTCGAGCCGCGCCCGGCGATCTGCGCCCCTGCCATCGGCATCATCACCAGCGACCCCAGACCGAAGACGAGAATCATTAGTCCGAGCTCGAATTTGGTCAGTTGCAGCCGCTCGGCGAACTCCGGAATCTTCGGCGCCCAGCAGCCGACGGTGAAGCCGTTCATCAAAAACAGCAGGGAAACGGCGGCGCGCGATTTTGTGAAAAATCCGCTTCTGCGAGCCTGAAAACTGTCGGATCGTGGCATATCATCCATAAGAAATCCCCCAAATCGGTGGCCGCAGGATATTTAAATCGATTGAAATCTCAACATCCGAAAAGACGAACATCGGTCACGTTTCGTCTCCGTCTGTTAAAACGGAGGCAAGCAAGTCACAACCGCAAATAATATTTTGCGCCCGGCCTACCCTGCCCATATGGCCTATTGACGGCGGAAAACTAGGCTCCTATCGGTTGAGCCTTAAAAGAGTTTTCGACCGGCCTGCTTCGAGCCATTCTCCTGGTGCTTCCGTGAAAAACCCCATCAGCTACGGCATCCTGCTCACGGTGATTGCCTACATGCTGTTCACTGCCCATGATTCGGTGGTGAAACTGCTCGTCACCGACATCCCGGTCTGGCAGATCCTCTTCTGGCGCAGTTGCACCATCCTTGCCGGCTGCTTCCTGTTCGAGGGGCCGTCGCTGGCACGCAAGGTTCGCCGTTCGCCGATCATCAAACCGATGATCGTGCGCAGCATATTGCTGGTGATCGCCTGGACTTCCTATTATTCCGCCGCCCGTTACCTGCAGCTCGCCGAAGTGACGACGCTCTATTATGCCGCTCCGGTCGTCGGCACGATTCTTGCGACCGTCGTCCTGCGTGAGAAGGTGACTTTCGTCCGCTGGATGGCGGTAGGCCTCGGCTTCTGCGGCGTGGTGATCGCCTCCAATCCGGTCGGTCTGTCGATCTCCTGGCCCGTCTATCTGGCGCTGCAGGCCGCCGTGCTCTGGGCGACGGGCATGGTGCTGCTGCGCAAGACCGCACTGCATGAGAAGAGCCATATCCAGATGGCCGTCTCGAACATCATCTTCATTCTCCTGACCGCCACTATGGCCATCCTGCATTGGCATACGCCAAGCGCCTATCAGGTGCTGCTGCTTTTCGGCACGGGGTTCATTGCCGGCGCAGGACAGCTTGCCCTTTTCGAAGGCATGCGGCAGGCGCCGGTCTCCGTTCTGGCGCCGTTCGAATATACCTCGCTCATCACAGCCTTCCTGCTCGGCTTTCTGATCTGGGGCGACATTCCGAAGGCCAACACCTTCATCGGCGCAGCCTTCATCCTCAGCGCCGGCCTGATCATCATCGTCAGCGAGCGGATGAAGGGGAGAGTGGCAACAGTTTAAGGTGAGCAGATAGCGGTCGCTGGACTCGCGATGCAGTGTCGGCCATGCGCGGCGGCTCGACAGCAATCATGATCCCGGCGGACCGGCAGCTATGCGCCACCGGCAGCCATTCCTATAGATACTTTTGCGCCGTCACTAGAATGGCGAGACGCAGGGCCGTCGCGGACCGTAAGAGGGCTGGAACGTGTCGTCATAGGCCCTGTAGGACCGATAACGCGCATAGCACCAGCGCACATGCGAATTGCCGCCGTAGTAGGCGCGGCGGTAATACCGTGGTGCGTAATAGCGCGGACCATAATAGCCTGGTCCATAATAGCTGGGGCCATAATAGGACGGGCCATAATAGCCTGGGTAGTAGCCCGGGCCATAATAGTTCGGCTGCGCCAGTAGCCCGCCGATTAACGCGCCGGCAGCAAGGCCGCCGAGCCCCCAACCCCAGCCGCCGCCACCGTGATGGTGATGGTAGTAGTAGCCGCCATGATAACCGCCATGATAGCCGCCATGGTAGTCTACTGGTTGCGCCTGGGGCGTCGCCTCGACTTTCGGGATGACAACGGTGGGAAACGCCTCGGCTGGCGGGACGCTCGTCAGCGCCGTCGCGAGCGACAAGGCAACGATTGCTAGCCTGTTCATTGGCTTTACCTTTCTGTCTACATCGCAGCCGATCATTATAGCGCGGAAACGACGCGGTGGCACTTAATTTCCAAGCTGGCGGCGGCCTCGGGAGGGCTGACTTTTGTCGCCATTTCTCTTTCTGTGATCGATACAACTTGCGCCGGCTGCACGACTAACCACACCTTCGGCTTCTTTGAGAAAAATATTCGCAATTGCCGATTTCTTTTGCAGTTTTCTACGCTTCACTGCCCTATGTTTTCTGCAATGTATTTGTCATCGATTGAACCGCCCAAGAAACGGAAGAAAACAATGAACTGGTTGAAGACTGTTGCCGCTGCCGCCCTCGTCCAGGCTGCGTTCCTGCTGCCCGCCCATGCCGGCGATAATTTGAAGGCGATCCAGTCCGCCGGTGTCCTGAAGGTCGGCACGGAAGGCACCTATGCTCCCTTCACCTACCACGATGAAAGCGGCAAGCTCGTCGGCTTCGATGTCGAAATCGCCGAAGCGATCGCCGGCAAGCTCGGCGTCAAGGCGCAGTTTCTGGAAGGCAAGTGGGACGGCCTGATCGCCGGCCTCGACGCCAACCGCTACGACACCGTGATCAACGAAGTCGGCATCACCGACGCACGCAAGCAGAAATACGACTTCTCCGATCCCTATATCGCCTCCAAGGCCGTATTGATCGTCAAGGACAGCAACAGCGACATCAAGGACTTCGCCGATCTCAAGGGCAAGAAGGCCGCTCAGTCGCTGACCAGCAATTTCGGCAAGCTCGCCACCCAGTCCGGTGCCGAACTCGTCGGCACGGATGGCTTCGACCAGTCGATCCAGCTCGTGCTCACCGGTCGCGCCGATGCTACCATCAATGACAGTCTGTCCTTCTACGATTTCAAGAAGCACAAGCCGGATGCGCCGGTGAAGATCGTCGCCCAGCAGGCCAATGCCGATTATTCCGCCGCCATCATCCGCAAGGGCGAGCCGGAGCTGCAGGCCGCCATCAACAAGGCGCTGGCCGATATCAAGGCCGACGGCACCTATGCCAAGATTTCGCAGAAATACTTCCGCCAGGACGTTTCGAAGTAATAGGCATAGACGCCAAATTGTGAAAAAAATGCGTCCGGAACCCTTTCCGGACGCATTCTCTTATTGAAAGGCCGCTTTTTCGTGCAGCACTGGTTGCAATTGTGGTGGGAGTCTCTGGGCACGCTGCTTTGGGCGGGGCTCGTCTTCACCATCCCGCTTACCCTGATCACCTTCGTTCTTGGCTTGCTGCTCGGCCTGCTCACCGCCGTCACGCGGCTTTTCGGCCCGCGCCCGCTTGTTGCCATTGCGCGCTTCTACGTCTGGGTGATCCGCGGTACGCCGCTGCTGGTGCAGCTCTTCGTCATCTTCTACGGGCTGCCGAGCCTCGGCATTCTGCTCGATGCCTTCCCTGCTGCCGTCATCGGCTTCACGCTGAGCGTCGGCGCCTATACGTCCGAGATCATCCGCGCCGTGATCTCCTCGGTGCCGAAGGGCCAGTGGGAAGCGGCCTATTCCATCGGCATGAGCTGGCGGCAGGCGATGAACCGCACCATCCTGCCGCAGGCGGCGAGCGTTGCCGTGCCGCCGCTGTCGAACACCTTCATCTCGCTGGTCAAGGATACGTCGCTTGCCGCCGCAATCACGGTGCCGGAACTCTTCCAGGCTGCGCAGCGTATCGTGGCGACGACCTATGAGCCGCTGATACTCTATATCGAAGCGGCCCTGATCTATCTTGTCATGAGTTCTTTCCTGTCGACGCTGCAGGTCTCCCTCGAACGTCGTTTCGCGCGTTATGGCGGCACGCTGGAGGCGCAGGCATGATCGAGCTGTCGCACATTGAAAAACGCTTTGGCGACAACGTCATCCTGAGGGATATCAGCCTGCTCATTCCGGAAGGTACGGTGACGGCGCTGGTCGGCCCTTCTGGCGGCGGCAAGAGCACGCTGCTGCGCTGCATCAATCTTCTGGAAATCCCGACCGCGGGCATGATCCGCATCGGCGAGGAAACGACCACCTTTCAGCCGGGCAAGAAGATCGGCTGGCAGGACATCCAGAAAATCCGCCGCCAGACCGGCATGGTCTTCCAGAATTTCCAGCTCTTTCCGCATCAGACGGCGATCGAAAACGTCATGGAAGGTCTGGTGACCGTGTTGCGCTGGCCGGCCGAAAGGGCGCGCGCCCGCGCCGTCGAGCTTTTGACCAAGGTCGGCATGGCACACAAGATGGACGCCTGGCCTTCGACGCTATCGGGCGGGCAGCAGCAGCGCGTGGCGATCGCCCGTGCACTTGCCCCCTCGCCCCGCGTTCTCCTCTGCGACGAACCGACCTCGGCGCTGGACCCCGAACTCGCCGCTGAAGTCGTCGACGTTCTCGGCCGGCTCGCTAACGAAGGCACGACCATGGTGATGGCAACACACGACCTGCGCCTCGCCTCCAAGATCGCCACCAGCGTCGTCTTCCTCGAGGCCGGCAACATCGTCGAAACCGGCCCCTCCCGCACCCTCTTCGGCGCCCCGACGCAGGAGCGCACGAAGCAGTTCATCTCGACGCTGAATGCCGGTCATACCTACGATATATGAGGAAAAACCCTCGCCCCATCGGGGGTCCGAAGGACGGGTTGAGACCCGTGGCTCAACCCCGGTTTGGGTCACGCGGAACGCGCAGGGTGAGGGGGCGTTACCGGTATAAATGCCTTTCGTTCATCGCCCAAGGCGCTCCTCGCACTTCTCCGAGTCCTCTCCCCTGATACGCCCTGCTGAGCCTGTCGATGGGCGAACACCTTCTCCTCGAACGAGGAGAAGGCAAAGCTTCACCCCCCGTAAACCACCAGCAGGTCCTTGGCGTCGATCTGGTCGCCGGCGCGCACGAGGATTTCGGCGATCGTGCCGTCCTTCTCCGCATGTAGCGCCGTTTCCATCTTCATCGCTTCGATGGAGACCAGCACGTCGCCGGCCTTGATCGCCTGGCCGGTCGAGACAAAGACGGTGGAGATGACGCCCGGCATCGGCGCGCCGACATGGGCGGCATTGCCGACCTCGGCCTTGCGCCTGACAGCGCTGCCGGACGCACCATGGGCACGGTCCGGCACCTTGATGCGGCGCGGCTGGCCGTTGAGCTCGAAGAACACGGTGACCATGCCCTTCTCATCGGTGGCCGTCATCGCCTGGTTGACGATGACGAGGGTCTTGCCCTTCTCGATCTCGGCAAACAGCTCGTCGCCTTCCTTGAGACCGTAGAAATAGGCGGGCGTCGACAAGACCGAAACGGGACCGTAGGTATCGGCGGCGAGCGCATAGTCGGTGAAGACCTTCGGATACATGAGATAGGAGGCAAATTCGAAATCGTCGACCTTGCGCTCCAGCTTGGTCTCGATGACTTTGCGTTCCGCATCGAGATCGGCCTCAGTGAGCAGCGAGCCGGGGCGAACCGTATAAGGCTTGTCGCCCTTCAGCGCCTTCTTCTGCAGCGCTGCCGGCCATCCGGACGGCGGCTGGCCGAGATCGCCCTTCAGCATGGAAACAACCGAATCCGGGAAAGCAATGTCCTTGGCCGGGTTTTCGACATCGGCAACCGTCAGGTCCTGACTGACCATCATCAGCGCCATATCGCCGACCACCTTGGAGGACGGTGTCACCTTGACGATATCGCCGAACATCTGGTTGGCATCGGCATAGGCCTGCGCCACCTGGTGCCAGCGGGTCTCGAGGCCGAGCGAACGGGCCTGCTCCTTGAGGTTGGTGAACTGGCCGCCCGGCATTTCGTGCAGGTAGACTTCCGAGGCCGGTCCCTTGAGGTCGCTTTCGAAGGCGGCATATTGGTGGCGAACGGCTTCCCAATAGAAGGAGATGCGGCGGATCCATTCCGGATCGAGGCCCGGATCGCGCTCGGACCCTTTGAGCGCCTCGACGATCGAGCCAAGGCAGGGCTGCGAGGTATTGCCCGAGAGCGCATCCATCGCCGCATCGACCGCATCGACGCCGGCATCGACAGCAGCGAGAACCGTTGCGGCTGCAATGCCCGAAGTGTCATGCGTGTGGAAGTGGATCGGCAGGCCGGTCGCCTCGCGCAGTGCCTTGAACAGCACCTTAGCCGCAGCCGGCTTCAAAAGACCGGCCATGTCCTTCAGCGCGATGATATGGGCGCCGGCCTTTTCCAGCTCGACGGCAAGATCGGTATAATATTTCAGGTCGTATTTCGGGCGGGAGGAATTGAGGATATCGCCGGTGTAGCAGATCGCCGCTTCACACAGCTTGTTCTCCTCGGCAATGGCATCCATCGACACGCGCATGTTTTCGACCCAGTTCAGGCAGTCGAAGACGCGGAAGAGGTCGATGCCGCCCTTGGCCGCCTGGCGGACGAAATATTTGACGACATTGTCGGGATAGTTTGTATAGCCGACGCCGTTGGCGCCGCGCAGCAGCATCTGCAACAGCAGGTTCGGCGCGCCCTCACGGATCAAAGACAGGCGCTCCCACGGGTCTTCGGTGAGGAAACGCATGGAGACGTCGAAAGTGGCGCCGCCCCAGCATTCCAGCGACAGCAGTTGCGGCAGAGCGCGCGCATAGGTGCCGGCGACGCGGGCGATGTCGAAGGTGCGCATGCGGGTGGCAAGCAGCGACTGATGGCCGTCGCGCATGGTCGTGTCGGTCATCAGCACGCGCTTTTCGTTGCGCATCCACTCGGCGAACTTCTGCGGGCCGAGCTGATCCAGGCGCTGCTTGCTGCCGTCGGGAACCTTGCCGTCGATATAGGGCAGCACCGGTTCGGCCGCTTTCGGCGACGGCGCCGGCCGGCCGCGGGCCTCCGGATGGCCGTTGACGGTGACATCAGCGAGATAGGTCAAAAGCTTGGTGGCGCGGTCCTGGCGCTTGACCTGCTGGAACAGCTCCGGCGTCGTGTCGATGAAGCGGGTGGTATAGCTGTTATCCTTGAACTTCGGATGCGTGATGATCGCTTCGAGGAAGGTCAGGTTGGTGGCGACGCCGCGGATGCGGAATTCGCGCAGCGCCCGGTCCATGCGGGCAATCGCTTCGGACGGGTTCGGCGCCCAGGCCGTGACCTTGACGAGCAGCGGATCGTAATAGCGGGTGATGATGGCGCCGGAATAGGAGGTGCCGCCATCGAGGCGGATACCGAAGCCGGAGGCCGAGCGATAGGCGGTGATGCGGCCGTAATCGGGAATGAAATTATGCTCTGGATCCTCGGTGGTCACGCGGCACTGCAGGGCATGGCCGTTGAGGCGGATGTCTTCCTGCTTCGGAACGCCCGATTCCGGCGTACCGATGGCAAAGCCGTCGAGGATGTGGATCTGCGCCTTGACGATGTCGATGCCGGTGACGACTTCGGTCACCGTATGCTCGACCTGGATGCGCGGATTGACTTCGATGAAGTAGAATTTGCCGGTATCTGCATCCATCAGATATTCGACGGTGCCGGCGCCGATATAATTCGTCGCGCCGGCGATCTTCAGCGAATAGGCGGCGAGCTCCTGGCGCTGCGCTTCGGTGAGATAAGGTGCCGGCGCACGCTCGACGACTTTCTGGTTGCGGCGCTGCACCGAACAGTCACGTTCGAAGAGATGCACGACATTGCCGTGCGTGTCGCCCAGCACCTGGCTTTCGACATGGCGAGCGCGTTCGACCAGCTTTTCCAGATAGACCTCGTCCTTGCCGAAGGCCGCCTTCGCCTCGCGCTTGGCTTCCGTCACTTCCTTGGCGAGATCGGCCTCCGAGCGGATGACGCGCATGCCGCGGCCGCCGCCGCCCCAGGAGGCCTTCAGCATCACCGGATAGCCGATCTCAGCCGCCATCTTGGCAACCTCGGCCATATCGTCCGGCAGCGGCTCGGTGGCCGGCACGACGGGCACGCCGACGGAAATCGCCAGATTGCGGGCTGCCACCTTGTTGCCGAGCTGGCGCATCGTATCGGCGCGCGGACCGATAAAGATGATGCCGGCGGCATCGCAGGCATCGACGAATTCCGGGCTTTCCGACAACAGGCCATAGCCGGGATGGATGGCATCGGCGCCGGACAGCTTGGCGACGCGGATGATCTCATCGATCGACAGATAGCTCTCGATCGGGCCGAGATCGCGGGTAAGATGCGGACCGCGCCCGACCTGATAACTTTCATCGGCCTTGAAGCGATGCAGCGCGAGTTTGTCTTCCTCGGCCCAGATGGCGACTGTTTTGATGCCGAGCTCATTGGCCGCGCGAAACACGCGAATGGCAATCTCGGAACGGTTGGCAACCAGGATCTTGGAAATGGGCAATGCGCTCTCCCTCACGACGCCGAAAGCGGGCATGCTGCACCCGCGAAGGAAATTCTTAACTTCTTGTCACAAGAAGTTCAATTTCCCCTGCGACATCCGACACCAAAATAGTTGCCATTACGGAATAAGTCCGCTTCTAAAAGCGATGGCGACGATGTGCTGGCGGTTCTTGGCGTCCAGCTTATCCTGGATACTGTTCATGTACCAATCGACAGTATGATTTGAAATCTTGAGCATCCGGCTGATTTCCATCGAGGTCATGCCTTCGGCCAGATGGTTCAATACCTCCATCTCACGCTTGGTCAGCTTGACGTCGATCGAAGCCGTCTGTTCCAGCGATTGCGCTTCGTCGCGAAGTTCCAGAAGCCGCCAGAAGGCTTTTTTTGCCACCGCATCGAAAAGCGAGATTTCGGCCGGCGACAGGTCGACCACGTTGCCGCCGATCGTCATGCTGCCGAGCAAGCCATTGCGTCCATGAATAGGGAAAATATAGCCGTCGATCAGCCCGTTGGCACGCGCATCGGTCATCATCTGCTCCATGCGCCGCCGCAGCGGATCGCTCCTCAGCGCCGCCATGGCGTCGCGCCAGCGGAAGGGCCGCTGCGCCCGGCCGAGATAGCGGATTGTGGGATCGACAAGCAGGTATTTCCTGGCAACATAAGTGAGCGGCCATTTGTCCGGCCAGCGCCCGGCCAACATCAAAGTCATGGGGTCAGCATTCGGTCGCGGCTGCTTCAGCAAACCATAAAAATCGAACTTGTAAGACCGCAGAACCAGTTCCAGTTCTGCCACGACATTCTTGGCAAGCTTGCATTCTTCAATGACCACAAGCAATTGTATTAAGGAATGAATATTCACATGTACCCCCTGGCCCAAAGGCCTGGCGTTCGTCGGCAGATGCCGCCTTCATTTCGCGCCTTGATCGGAAATGGCTGATGGCGGACAAACACAATCGGATCGAAATTAAATTAAACGCTTTCGGCGAAAAATCTCGCCATCAACCCCAAATAGCAATCGCCACGCCGTGCTACAATGCCTGACAGGAAGTATTCTCAAGTTATGACATGTCTCCGGCAGCCGATTGCACTCCTTGCGACGCGTATAAAACAACCTAAAAATTCCTCTGAAAAAACAGTGTAGGATTCCGTTAATCGCCGGTTCAGGAACCAATCTGTAGCATCCGAGCATTCCGAATTTCGCAGATGCACAGAGGGTGCCTGACGTGTCGCTGTTCAAAGTCTATGCAAGAGCTCTGAAGTATCTTGGCGCGTATCGATATCGCGTCTGGATGGTTGTGATCGCAAACATCGCACTGGCGATGACCACCATTTACGAGCCGGTTCTGTTCGGCCGCATCTTCGACGCCATCGCCAAAAAACAGGCCGTGGCGCCGACCATGATGCTGTGGGCCGGCTTCGCCGTCTTCAGCGCGGTGGCCTTCATCGTCGTTTCCCGCGAGGCAGATCGTCTCGCCCACGGACGCCGCGCTTCGTTGCTGACCGAAGCGTTCAGCCGCATCATCTCCATGCCGCTCTCCTGGCATAGCCAGCGCGGCACGGCGAGCGCGCTGAACACGCTGCTGCGCGCTTGCGAAGCCCTGTTCGGTCTGTGGCTCGAATTCATGCGCAACCATCTGACGACCGCAGTCGCACTGGTCGTAATGGTCCCCACGGCCATTGCCATGGACCTGCGCCTGTCGGCCGTTCTCATCCTGCTCGGCATCTTCTACTGGATCATCGGCCGCCTCGTCATGAACCGGACGAAGGATGGCCAGACCTCGGTGGAAAGCCATTACAACACGGTGTTCTCGCATGTCAGCGACAGCATCAGCAATGTTTCCGTGCTGCATAGCTACAACCGCATCGAAGCAGAAACCAGAGCGCTGAAGTCCTTTACCGAACGACTGCTCGCTGCCCAATATCCGGTTCTCGACTGGTGGGCGCTCGCCGGCGCGCTGAACCGCACGGCCTCGACCGTCGCGATGATGGCGATCCTGATGATCGGTACGCTGCTCGTTGAAGACGGCAGCCTGAGCCTCGGCGCGCTCATCACCTTCATCGCCTTCGCCAACGTGCTGATCGGCCGCCTGGAGCAGCTCCGCAACTTCGCCAACCAGATCTTCGAAGCGCGCGCCAAGCTGGAAGACTTCTACACGCTGGAAGATTCCGTCCGCGATCGGGAAGAGCCGGCCGGCCTTGCCGAAATCAAGGACGTCAAGGGCGAGGTCGAGTTCCGCAACGTGTCCTTCGGCTTCGGCAACACGTCGCAGGGCCTGCGCAATATCAACTTCACGGTGAAGGCCGGCCAGACGGTCGCAATCGTGGGCCCGACGGGCGCCGGCAAGACGACGCTGGTCAACCTGTTGCAGCGTGTCTTCGACCCGCAGGACGGCCAGATCCTCGTCGATGGCAACGACATCACCAAGGTGACGCGCAAGTCGCTCCGCCGCTACATCGCCACCGTCTTCCAGGATGCCGGCCTGCTGAACCGCTCGATCAGCGACAACATCCGTCTCGGCCGCGAGGGTGCGACGGAAGAGGAAATGGTCCGGGCCGCCGAAGCGGCTGCCGCCAACGACTTCATCGAGAATCGCGAGAGCGGTTACGAGACCCGGGTTGGCGAACGCGGCAACAAGCTCTCCGGCGGCGAGCGTCAGCGTATCGCTATCGCCCGCGCCATCCTCAAGGACGCGCCGATCCTCGTGCTTGACGAGGCGACCAGCGCGCTCGACGTGGAGACCGAAAACCGGGTGAAGGCGGCGATCGACAATCTGCGCCAGAACCGCACGACCTTCATCATCGCTCACCGCCTGTCGACGGTACGCGAGGCCGATATCGTCCTCTTCCTCGACAACGGCCGCGTCATCGAAAACGGCAGCTTCAGCGAACTCAGCCAGAGCAACGGCCGCTTCGCCGCCCTGCTGCGCGCCAGCGGCATCCTGACGGACGACGAAGTCCGCAAGGCACATACGACGGAAAACGAAGCCGCTTAATATTTCGCTGGGCCTAAAGATCAAAGCCGGGAAAGCGACGCTCTCCCGGCTTTTTTTTGCTGCCGAATTTTGGCGCGGCGAGGTTGTCAGCCAAGCGGGATGTGTCCGCAACCCTGTGCCTAGCCCTCACCCGCCAGGACCGTGTCGGCAAATACAAGGGGCTGAACCAAAAACAAGAAAGGCCCGGCAGGGAAAACCGGGCCTTTCTCCTTCTCTGATCGGAGGTCAAATCGGTGTGGCGTCAAGCTGGAGTTAAGGCTGACGTCAAACGGTTATGACGGGTCAACCCGGTTATGACGGGGTCGACCCGGGGATCAGATCAGAACTTGCGTTCGAAGCGGAGGACGCCGGCCCACTGGTCCTTGTCGGCAGCGTCCCAGTCGGTATAGGAGACTTCCGGCTCGATCAGCAGGTCCTTGACCGGGCGCCAGGCGACGTTGGCCGTGGCGGCAAAGATCTTCGAGTCGGTATAGGCGACCTGCGCATTCGCCTGCAGCTTCGGCGTCAACTGATAGCTGGCGCCTGTCCAGAAGGCCCAGTCGCCCCAGCCGCAATCTGCACCATTAGTCGGGCAAGCAGAGCGGTTGGTGTTGAGATAGGAGCCGGCATACTTGTTCAGCTTGTCGCCGTCCGTGTTCCAGCCGCCCATCAGGAAGGCTTTGAAGTCACCGAAGTCGGCATCGATACGAGCCTTGATGGCGCCTTCCTCGACGACGCTGTCATAGCCGCCGATAACCCGGAGCGTCCATGCACCCGCCTTGTAACCTGCGCCGGCTACAACGTCGGGAGCATAGTGATCAGCCTTGCCAGTGCGCCATGCGCCGCCGTAGGAGGAGGTGTCGGCCGACGAGTTGGAATCTTCCAGTGAGATCACCGCCGTGAAGCCGTTGCCGGCATCATATTTGTAGGTGAACTGGTTGAGTTCCTTCGGGCCGTCATAGATGACATCGTCGTTGATGACGTTACCGGCATAGCCCATGTAGAGATTGTACTGCGAGTCGAGCTTACCGACGGTAAAGCCGGCGAGGCTGATATTGGCCCAGAGCAGCTTCGTGCTCGTGGAGCCGCCTTCCTGCCAGTCCCAACGGTAGACGGTGTTTGTCTTCAGCGGGCCGTATTCGGTATCGCTTGCCGTGTCGATGTTGAGCTCGGCGCGGGTATGCCAAAGCGTACCGTTCCTGCTGTTGGCATTGTAGGCATCGTACCACTCGCCTTCGGTACGGACGCGGCCGCCGATCTTGAGGCAGGTCTCCGTGCCCGGAATGAAGAAGTAGCCGGCGCCATAGGCGTCGCAAATGCGAACATATTGAAGCGGTTCCGGTTCGGCGGCCACGATGGCGTCAGCCGCCTGCGCCCCCGAGGCGGCTGCCAGGGCGGCGGCCGAACCGAGAAGAAGACTTCTGATATTCATAGATTACTCCAATCCAGTATCGATTGGGCATGAGTTATCGCGCCGAAAATTCGACGTCCCTACCCGTTCCCTTTTTGACAATCCCCACGAATGCGTCGCGGCCGTTGGACCCCGCGTTTAGCGCCGGGGTGACGGCACTCCCCGAGCGCCGTCACGATGCCGATGTAAGTAATTCAATTTTGCACAACAAGATTTCGGGCAATGAAATCTTTGCTGCAACGCACTGGGCTGACGCTGCGTTGCAGAAAAATCACGTCACAATTTGTTCGCGTAAATGTCACAAAACGGAATGCCTATGAAATTCAAAAGCCTAGCCGTTGTGGTATCTTAAGACCGCCGTATGCCTATCGACGGTTTTCCACTCGCATCGGCAATGGAATCGTCGCGATCGACGTCGCGAGGGTCCGACGGCTGGCAGTATCCAGCCGTTTGTGCTCGAGATAGTAGGCATAGGCGAACTGTGCGACGATGCCGACGATGACGTAGGCGCCGCCGACGGCCGGGTCCTTGTCGGTGATGTAGAGGATGACCTGCCCGGCCATGGCGAGTATCGTGCCCGCAACGAAGATGCTGAGGGAATGGCGCCCGAGGATCGTCAACGGATGATCGGCGGACCGACGCAGCACCCGCGAAAGGAACGGCACGTTGATGATGAGATAGGCAAGCGCCAGCACATGCAGCAATCGCGGCAGCGACAGAAACGTCTTGTCGAAACCGGTGATGACTGTTGGCAGGCCGAGGGCTGCAAGATGATCGCCCAGCACCCAGAGCTTGTCGGTGACCCAGATGAACGACAGCACGACATAGGCAAGCGACAGCGCGAACAGCACGGGATTATAGGATATCCGGCCGCCGCGCTTCACATGCATGACGGCAACGAAGCCGATGACGAACAGAAATTGCCAGGAAAGCGGATTGAGGAACCAGAAGCCCTCCAACAGCCTCGTGTGCGGCGCGATCTGATAGATGCCGGCGATCAGCCAGATGCTGCCGGAAACCACAAGCAGGAGCAGCGGGCTTCGCGCCTCCAGCACCAGCATCAACGGCAGCATCAGGAACAAAGCGCCATACATCGGCAGGATGTTGTTATAGCCGATCTGGTGCCCGAGCAGCAGCAAGGCTTGAATGCCGCGAGCGGGATCCATCAGGACGGCAAGGATATTCACCTCGCAGAGCAGACCCGCCTGACGGAATATCCATGCGCCGGAAATGAACAGCACCAGCGTGATGAAGGTGGTGATCATATGCGCCGTATAGAGCGTGAAGGCGCGCCTGACGGCCTTCCAGGCGGTCGACAACCGGTTGCCCGGCGTGAATCGCGTGCCGTAGGCGAGGCCGACGGAGATGCCGGAGATCAGTACGAAAGCCTCCGCCCCGTCGGAAAATCCGAAATTCTTGGTGGTCAGCCGCTCGAGGAACTGACCGGGCACATGATTGATGAAAATCGTGATCAGGGCCAAAGCCCTCAATACATCCAGTCTCGTATCCCGGTGCGCCGCCGCCTTCGGCAAGCTGAGTCGCGTTGCCGAGGCCACGTCGATATTTGCCCTGGAATTCATGGACCTCTCCTGTTCCGACAACCAAATGCGATCGGGGCCAAAGAGTTCCCCCTTTGGCCCCGATCGTTGAAGCGAAACAGTGCAGGAAAACGCTACTGTCCGATCGGATAGCCCTCTTCGGGATGGGCGATCGCCCTGTCATTCACAGTCACCAAGTATCCCTTAGCATCGGGCGCTTTTGAGACGGAAATACGGTATTTTCCGCTCGGCAGATCGAGGTCCGCGGCAAAGCCATCCCACTTCGACGGCAGCGCCGGTTTGACGTAGAGATGGCCGTTTTTGACGCGGATGCCGAGAATCCCTTCAATTGCGACGCGATAAAGCCATCCGGCGGAGCCCGTGTACCAGGTCCAGCCGCCGCGGCCGGTCAATTGCCCCTCTCCATAGACATCGGCGGCAATGACATAGGGCTCCACACGGTAGGTATCGGCCTCATCACGATTTCGTGCATGGTTCACCGGATTCAGCAGTTCGAAGCAATGCCAGGCATCGTCGCCGCGATTCATTTCCGCCAGTGCCATGACTACCCAGGTTGCGGCATGGGTGTATTGGCCACCGTTTTCGCGTACCCCCGGTGGATAGGCCTTGATGTAGCCCGGATCGCGCGCCGACTTGGCGAAAGGCGGCGTGAACAGCCGGATGATGCGGCTGTCATCGTCGACCAGCTTTTCGAGAACGGCGTTCATCGCCTTCTCGCCGCGTTCGCGGTCACCTTCGCCGGAGAGAATGTTCCAGGACTGCGCGATCGAATCGATCTGGCATTCGAAGTTCTCGTCCGAGCCGAGCGGGCTGCCGTCGTCGAAATAGCCGCGGCGATAATGACCGCCGTCCCAGCCCGCGGTTTCCAGCGCCTTGCGGAGTTCCGGCAAGTGCTTCTTCCAGCGCTCGACGCGCTCCTTGTCGCCGCGGGCTTCCGCATAGGGCAGGAAAGCGGTGAGCGTGCCAGCCAGGAACCAACCGAGCCAGACACTTTCACCGCGGCCCTGGATGCCGACGCGGTTCATGCCGTCGTTCCAGTCGCCGCCGAGGATCAGCGGCAGGCCGTTGCCGCCCTTGCGCTTGATCGCGAGATCGAGCGCCAAGGCCGCGTGCTCGTAGACGCTGACCTTATCCTGCGACACGGTCGGCTGGTAGAAAGCGTCATGTGTGCCAGGCATGAGAGCAGCACCTTCGACGAAGGCGAGTTCCTCATCCAGCAGCGACTTGTCTCCGGTCACCGTGCAATACTGGTTGATGGCATAGGCGAGCCAGACGACATCGTCAGAGATACTCGTGCGCACGCCGGCGCCGCTGCCCGGCAGCCACCAATGCTGCACATCGCCTTCGCGGAACTGGCGTTGTGCCGCATTCAGGATCTGGTTGCGGGCCAATTCCGGTGCATGCATCAGGAAGGCCAGCGTATCCTGCAACTGGTCGCGGAAGCCGAAAGCACCCGACGACTGATAGAAGGCCGTACGTGACAAGATGCGGCAACCGAGGCTCTGGTAGGGAAGCCAGGCATTGATCAGGTTGTCCATCGCCTTGTCCGGCGTCGAGATCTGCAGGCGGCCGGTGAAGCCGTCCCAGAAGCCGCGGCTCGCCGAAAGCACGGCCTCGAAATCGGCCTTGCGGATATCGGCGACCAATGCACGCGCCTCTTCGATGGAAGCGGTATCGCCCATGTAAAGGCAGATATCCTTCTGCTCGCCGGCTCCGACCGTCAGGTCGAAGGCGAGTGCCGCGCAGGGATCGCCGTCGAGATCGGTGGAGTTGGAAAGGACCGCGCCGGAAACGACGGCCTGCGGCATCTGCACCGTGCCGTGGCGGCCAATGAATTCACGGCGGCTCGCCGAGAAGCTCGAATGTCCCTCGCTCGCCGCCATGAAGGCGACACGCTTGGAATAGTCGATGCTGAACGGATTGTTGGCAAACAGTGCACCCGTTTCCTCGTCCAGCGACGACAAGATGAACGGCCGCGTCTTGTTCGGATTGGTGCCGAGGACCCATTCCGCATAATTGTAGAGCCGCAGCCGGCGGGCGCCATCGCCCGTATTGCGGATGCGCAGGCGGAACAGCTTGACGGGACGTTCGCGGTCGACCGTTTGCGTCAGCTCGAGCGCAATGCCGCTCTGTTCGCTCGAGAACACCGAATAGCCGAGACCGTGCCGGGCCTCGTATCGCACGTTCGGATTGCGCGACAGACTCGCATAAGGAGTCATCACCGTGTTGCTGTCGAGATCGGTCACATAAAGCGCCTCACCCGGACGGTTGATGACCATGTCGTTGGTCCAGGGGGTCAACTGATAGTCACGTGAATTGTGGCTCCAGGTAAACCCGCCGCCTTCGGCCGGCACATGGAAGCCGAAGCGCTCGTTGGAGATGACGTTGATCCACGGCTGCGGTGTCGACTGGCCGCCGGCGAGCCGGACGACATATTCGCGGCCATTGTCGGCAAAACCGCCATAGCCGTTCCAGAAGTCGAGATCGTCCTGTGCTTCCAGTTCTTCCGCCGCAAAGACCGATTTCTGCGGCACCATCGGCACGGCAAGGCGATTGACCGGCGCCGGCCCATCGGACTGCGCGGAACCGAACAGCGTCGCCGCGCGGGCGATTTGATCGACAAGCTTACCGTTGCGTGCATGGAAGATCACACGCGAGGCAGCAAGAATCTGCTGGTAAGTCTCCTGCTCGATCAGATCCTTGCGAACCGAAAAGACATTCTGGCGCAGCCCTTCACCTTGATTGTGCCTGACATGCTCGACCAGCTTGTCCAGCTCGCGCTGCATGTCCTGCGCCTGATCCACGGCGCGCTCGTTGACGATCACCAGATCGGTATTGATGCCGCGCGAGCGCATATATTCCGCCGCGCTCAGCGCTTCCCTGGCGATTTCGAGATCGATGTCGTCATTGATGCGCAGAGTGAAGATCGGGAAATCACCCGAGATCGTCACCGGCCAGAGCGCCGACTGTGAATGCAGACCAGCCTGAACGGTGGCTCCATCGGCGCGCAGATGCATATCCGGATAGACGAGATAGCGAGCAAGCTTCTGGAAGGCGGCCGCCTGCTGCGAGGTGACGCCGACATGGCGCATCTGCATTTGCGTGCGCGTCCAGGCCTGCGTGAGCTCGACAGCGAAGGTATCGGGATTGCGGTAGCGGTCGACCGCCTTGTCGACATCCTCGCGGTTCGGCGCGGCGATCGTCCAGAAGATCACGCTGACCTTCTTGCCTGCCGGCACGCGCACGACGCGGCGCAGTGAAAGGCAGGCGTCCATGGTAAAGCCGTCCGTACCGGAGAGCACAGCGCCCGGATCGAAAGCGGCGGCTTCCGCCAGCGTCCGGCCACGGCCGAGGAATTTGCGGCGATCCGTCTCGAATTCTGTCGGGCGCTCGGTACCGGCATTGTCCACGACCAGATGGGCGATCGACATGTCGGGCTCGTTATAATCGCGCTTGTTGCGTTCGGCGCGGATCACATCGCCGCTGCTGCCGATCTCGGTGCGCACGAACATGCGGGCAAAGACCGGATGGCCCGAATCGACGTCGTCACTGGCGATCGCCGGCTCGAGATAGGAGGTCACTTCGATGAAGCGATCCTCCGCGCCCATGTTGAGCAGCGTCACGCGGCGGCCTTCGGCATCATGTTCGGTTGCGACGATGCACTCGACGTCACTGGTGAGATCACCCACCGTCTTGCTGTATTCCGCCTTTTCGTCGCTGAAGGTGACCTTGACCTTTTCGCCTTCGACGCTGCGCGGTTCGGAGGTGGCCGACCACCATTGGCCGGATGCGGTATCGCGCAGGAAGATGAAAGTGCCCCACCGATCTTCGGTCGGATCGGGCCGCCAACGCGAAACGGACAAGCCGTTCCAGCGCGAATAGCCGGCGCCGGTCGCCGTCAGCATGACCGCGTAATGGCCGTTGGAAAGGAAGGCGAGTTCGCGGTCGTGCGTCGCCGGATCGGCGATCTTGCGGATCTCCGGACGCAGCATATCTTCCTGGATATTGGCCGGCTGGTCGCTCTCATGCTTGGCAGCCATGACAGGGATATCGCGCGGCGCCTTTTCCTGCAGCAGCAGCTCGGCCGCTTCGATCACCGGATCGGCGTGGAACAGCTCGCGCAAGCGGCCGTTGAAGGCGACGTTGGCAATAGCCGCAATCGACATGCCGTGATGGTGGGCATAGTAGTTGTAGACCACCGCGCACTTCTTGCCTTCCGGAACGCGGGACGGCGTGAAGTCGACGGCGTCGTGGAAGCCATAGGTGCCGAGCGCGCCGACCTTGCGGAGCTTCTGCAGGTTTTCAAGCGCCTCTTCCGGCCGATATTGGCTGGCAAGGATCGAGGCATAGGGCGCGATGACCGCATTCTGGCCGAGGCCGCGCTTCAGGCCGAGCGACGGCACGCCGAAGTTGGTGTACTGGTAGTGCATGTAATGGTCGCGGGCGTTGAAGGCCGCTTCCGAAATCCCCCAGGGAATGCCGGCGCCGAGGCGCTTGGCATAGTTCATCTGCTCCTGGACGATCAGATTGTTGGTCTGGTTGAGGATGCCGCCCTGGCGCTCCTGCATCACGAGCGGTGGCATCAGATATTCGAACATCGAGCCGGACCAGGAAACCAGCGCGCCGCGGGAGCCGATCGGCACGACCTGGCGGCCGAGGCGATACCAATGCTCCGTCGGCAGATCGCCCTTGGCGATGGCGAAGAGGCTGGTAAGACGCGCTTCGGACGCCAGCAGATCATAGCAGGCGGCATCGAGTTCGTTGGTTTCAACACGGAAGCCGATAGAAAGCAGGCGCCGTTCCGGACGGTAGAGGAAGGCGAATTCCATACCGAAAGCAGTGTCGCGCATGCGGTCGCGCAGCTTTGCCAGACGCTGGCGCAGCGCATCGACATTGGCGAGATCGAAGACGCTGTCGGCAATATGGCCTTCGCAGACCTTCACCAGCGATTCCGACCAGGTGAGCACCTCGCCGCTCTGCGGCGACTTGACCTCATGGTCGAGGTTGGCAGCGAGCTTCTGGATATCATGCGCCAGGACCGACAGGTTGATGATACGGATCGAGGCGAACTCGTGCTCGCGCTTGACCGCCGCCAGTGCATTCCGGAAGCCGATGATGCGTTCTTCCAGGCGATGACGCAGCGGACGAACGGTCTTGCGGTCATCCGGCAGTTCAGCAAGCATTTCGCCAAGAATGCCGGCGACGTCGCCGATACCGTCAAGATTGCCCTGCATATGTGCGGAAGGCGCTTCCGCCCAGATGCGGCAGGCCGAAGACACGGCAATCAAATGGCCGGCAAAGTTGCCGCTGTCGACCGCCGAGACATAGCGGGCGCCCATCGGCTTCAGCGTGTCCGTATGATACCAGTTGCAGAGGTGTCCGCGGAATTTCTCCAGCTTCTCCACGGTCGCCATGGTCTTTTCCATGCGATCGATGGTTTCCTCGAAGGAGATCCAGCCGAAATTGCGGGCCGAGATCACCGAGAGCAGGTAGACACCGATATTGGTCGGCGAGGTGCGCGAAGCGACCACCGCATGCGGCGTCTGCTGCACATTGTCCGGCGGCAGGTGGTTTTGCTGCTCGACCACGAAGGTGTCGAAATAACGCCAGGTGCGCCGCGCGATCTTGCGCAGCTCTGCCGAAACGCTTTCCGGCACTTCGAGCTTGTCTTCGGTTTCCGCCGTCTGGCTGACATACCAGGCGATCGCCGGCGACAGCATCCACAGCAGCGCGAAGGGAATGCCCACGAAGAAGGCGTTGTCGCCGGAAAGGGAGGCGAAAGCCAAAGCCAGCAGCGCCAGCACCGGTGCATGCCACATGACGCGGTAATGGCCGAGAATCGTCGTCTGCGCCGCGGCCTGGGCACTGGCTGCCGTACGCCATTGCAGCATCAGCTTGCGGCTGACGAAGGCGCGGTAAAGCGAGCGGCCGATGGCATCGGCCATGATGCAGGCGCTATCGGCGATGAAGACGATGCGTAGCGCCACCTGCGCATTGGCGGCGCGGATATCCGACCAGACCGTATAGAGATGGGCCCGGGCGACGATATCGCTGGTGCGCGGAATGATGCCGTTGATCAGCGACAGCGTCGGCGCGACGAACAGGCAGAAGATCAGCAGGATCTGCCAGATCAGCGCGGCGAACGGCCCCATGAAATACCAGCCGAGAACGGAGGCGAAGAACCAGGCGATCGGCGTCAGCGAGCGGCGCAGATTGTCCATCATCTTCCAGCGGCCGAGGCCGGTGACACCGCGCTTCGGATTGAAGAGATAGGGAAGCAACTGCCAGTCGCCGCGCGCCCAGCGATGCTGGCGCGAAACTTCGACTTCGTAGCGGATCGGGAAATCCTCGACGAGTTCGCAGTCGGTGACCAGCGCGCAGCGTGCCATCGAGCCTTCGAGCAGATCGTGGCTGAGAACCGCGTTCTCCTCGATCTTGCCCTTCAGCGAAGCCTCGAAGGCATCGACATGATAGAGACCCTTGCCGGTGAAGGTGCCTTCCTCGACCAGGTCCTGATAGACGTCGGAGACGGCGAAGACATAGGGGTCGAGACCGCGGTTGACGGAAAAGACGCGCTGGAACACCGAGGCGTCCTTGCCGGTGGTCAGCGACGGGGTGACGCGCGGCTGCAGCACGCCGTAGCCACGCACGACACGCTTGGTTTCGGGATCGAAGACCGGGCGGTTGGTCGGATGATGCAGCTTGCCGACAAGCTTCGTGACCGTATCACGCACCAGGCGCGTGTCGGAATCGAGCGTCATGACGTATTGCACGTTCTTCGGCACGGTATTGGCGCCGGGCAGGAAGGTCGTGTCGCGGTCGCCTCGCAGCAGCAGGTTCAGCTCGTGCAGCTTGCCGCGCTTGCGCTCCCAGCCCATCCAGGCGCCTTCGGCCGGATTGTAGAGGCGGCGGCGGTGCAGCAGGTAGAAGCGCTGCTTGCCGTCTTCGGCATAGCGGGCCGAGAGATTGGCGACTTCGCGGCGGGCGTAATCCAGAATTTCCAGATCGCGTTCGCTCTCTTCTTCCTTGCTGTCCGGCCAGTCGCTCAGCAGTGCGTAGTAGACTTCGCCGAGCGGGTTGGCGAGATAATGAACCTCGATGTTGCGCACCAGTTCGTCGACGCTGTCGCGATTGGCGATCAATGTCGGCACGACGACCAGCGTGCGGGCCTCTTCCGGAATGCCCTCCTTGAACTCATAGCCGACGAGACGCGCCGGCGTGAGGAACATGGTGACCACGAAGTTGAACAGGCCGGTGGCGCCTTCGGATGCAGGCAGCGAGAACATCAGCAGCAGGATGATGGTTTCAGCCCAGCCCATGCCGGCCTGGATCATGAAATAACCTACGATCCAGAGAGCGATGATGGTGACGAGGAGAACGGGTGCGGCGATCGCCAGCCAGTTGAACTTGCGCCACTGTCGGACGAAACGCTGCGACAGCTTCGGGCGGAAGCCGATTGCCTTTTCCAGCTTCTCGATCTGCTGGCCGACGATGAAATCGCCGATATTCGGCTCATGCGGCTGCGGTTCGCCCGAAGCCTTGGCGGCTTCGGTCATCGCCATGGCGACCTGCGCAATTTCCATTTCCGTCTTATCGGAACGGCGCGCCAGCTTCTCGATGGCGCGGCGATAGCTGTTGCGCGAGCCGGGATCGAGCTTTGCGTAATCGGTCTCGGCCCAGAGCAGCTTGTCGACGGCGCTGACTTCCTCGACCCAGCCAGACCAGTCGGTGTCGTCGATCAGCCGCAGGCTTTTGATGATGTTGCCCATCGTCACATTGCCGGACGACAGGCGGTTGTGCTCGGCCATCATGACGGTTTCGGCGTCGGTGCCGGCTTCCGCCAGCCGCCTTTCCAGCCAGGTGACGGCGAGGCCCGAAGTGTGCGAGCCATCGCGCAGGCGATAGAGGAACTGCGTGGCGAAGGTGTTATCGGACGTATAAGGCTCGAGCGTCCTCAGGAACTCGGTGACTTTGGCATCGTCATTGATGCGGATCAGCTCATCGACGGCGGCATTGGCCTTCTTGCGCGTCAGGCGGCTCTGCTCGACGCGGCTGGAGATGCGGCGCAGATTGTCGACGAGCACATAGCGCACCAGCGACGGAACCGCCCAGAGTTCACCGATCTTCAGCATCTCGTGCGATTGGAAGCCTTCGACGAGCGCCAGCAGGCCCTGGTTGGATACCGTGCTGTGCGTATGGGCGACATAGAGCCAGGCGAGCGCCAGCGTGCGCGGCATCACCATACCGTCGATGGTGATCGTCTGCAGTTGATCGTAGAACTTCTTCGGAAAATCGCGGCGGACTTCCTGGATCGCTTCTTCGATGATGTAGTGGTTGTCGAGCAGCCATTCGGCCGCGGGCGTGATCGACTCGCCGGCATCGACGTCGGCATTAGCCGAACGATAGACGCGCAGGATCTCTTTTTCGTTCTCCTTGTGCCGGGCGAAGAAATCGAAGGGCGCAAAGCCCGGCAGCTTCGTAGTGGCGCCGTTGCGGGCGAAGGTCGCCCCGCATTCTCGGATCTGATCGTTGGAGAAATAGGTGGCACGGATCGAATCGTTATGATCGATCTGCTTGGCTTCAGAATCGCGCGGCGGAACAGTGGAGAGGTTTTGAGATGTCATGGATTCGGGTTCTGGGTCCAAACAGAGTGACAGGCATTGTCGCCTTTACCGTCTTTTGTCCGGCCCCACACAACTATTCATGCATTTGGACCCTTTGCTTCGCTTCCCGGCGTGCGAAGGGGATGAATTGGAGGTGGCGGCTAGAACAAACGTATTCAGGCGAAGATTTTCACGGGCTCTTCTTCAGGATCATGGCAATTTTGGGCCACCATTCGAAACAGGCTTCCGTGAAACTTGACACGCGGCCGGATGCTTCCGGCAGCAGTCCGCACGTGTCAAAGACAATCGATCAAGGTCATGAGGCATTCTCCTTAGGCTGATTTCTTGCGATCGCATTCAGCAGGGCTTGGTAGGTTGAGCCTCCATATCCCGCAGAAGATGAACTTAAACTGAACCCCCTCAAAAGATTCGCAAATTCCTTTCAAGAGCCGTATTTCTCCGGATAGGAAATGACCGACAGAAAGCGGATCGGCAGACTGATGAGCACTTCCGGACCGTGCGGCGCGTCGGCATCGAAGAACAGGCTGTCGCCAGGTCGCATCGCATAGAGCTTGTCGGCGTGACGATATTCGACCTCCCCTTCCAACATATAGATCAATTCGAGCCCTTCATGCTGAAATGCCGGAAAAACATCGGAATCGGCAGTTAGCGTGATGAGATAGGGTTCGACCTGCAATCCGCTAGATCCGTTGGCTATATGACCGAGCAGATTGTACTGATGACCGGCGCGCGTGCCTCGCCGCTCCATCTCCAAACCCTCGCCTGCCTTGACGAAGACGGCATTGCGCCTTTCTTCGAAACGCCGAAAGAACGACGTGACGGGAACGCCGAGCGCCCGCGCTAAGGCCTGCAATGTGGTGAGAGATGGCGAGGTATTGCCGTTTTCGATCTTGGAGAGCATGCCCAGCGATATGCCGGTGGCCGAGGCGAGGTCGGCGCCGGTGATGCCGAGCTTCTTGCGAAAGGCACGAACCTCGTGACCGATCGCCAATTCGAGATTGTTTTCCTTCACGTCGCGTATCGCGTCCGAATCCTGTGTCAGGATCGCGCTCGCATCGTGAGCACCATTCCGTCTGCTGCTGCGCCCAGCCTCCGCCTTGCTCATGCTCCGCCCCGTTCTATTTTATGTTTTGGCGGAGCTTACTGTTTTCATGAAGCGCATTCTATTGGCCACAAGAAATTTTCTTTGTCCGGCGAAGTTTTGACAGCACCGGAAAGAAGAATTGCCGTTAGGGAATGCTTCCATTTGGAAAGAAACGAGGTTCAACGGTACCGGTCGAGCTACTTGAAAGTGCCTCCGATCAACCACCGTTGGGAGCCTGAGAAGGGATGAGGCCGCGAACTTGTCCTACGGCGCCTGCAGCAACAGCAAGCATACCCAGTGATATGACCGATCAATACCGGTCATATCGTGTTGACGACGCATTCAGATCACGATGCCGCAGACGATGGCCGCGACGAAGATGAACGCGGCCGAAAACAGCGCGACGTGGATTGCAGTCTGGATCTTACTCCGCGTCGTCGCGACGCGCTTCGAACCGTCGAACTGGTTCACATGCGTATTCGACATACCCAAATTCGCCATGCGTTGCCTCCGTTCGTTATTTTGATGTTCTACGGGCGAGTTCACGCCCGACATTCAAACAATCCCTATCAATTAGGTAGAGATGAATTTTCGTCCAGAGGCCAACGAAGGAAAAATAAACCCTTGAACGACTGTCGGGCTCGAAAGAGCAGCAAGGCCGACATCAGCAGAGAATGCGGCGAGCCCAGATCAAAGTGCGCTCTACAGCGCCCGCTTCGGGAGCCGGAATTTCGGTCGGGCCGATCTCGCGACGGTTCTTTTCTTCCGGCAGAGTGACGCTCAGCACGTCTTCCTCTTTCGCCGGCATTGGCGGATGAAGATAACCCATGGTCATGCCACCCATGAAAAACATGCCTGCCTCCACTTGCGTTTGACCCGAAACAGGGGATCACGAAAGTTAACCGCCATTAACGGGATCATGACAGAATTGCGGCACGAGTCAATAGTCTATACGATTGGTCGTCTTTTAAGGGTGACTTAACTAAGGGAGCGAAGAGAGACTAACAACAACAGCAGGTTAGGCGCGGACAAATCCTTTACTCGCTACCATCAGATTGCGCGTGTAGTCCTGCCTGACGTCGCCGGCCGCCAATTCTTTTGCGCTCAGCCGCTCGACGACCGCGCCGTTCTGCATCACCACCAGCCGTTCGCACATATGGGTGACGACGCCGAGATCGTGGCT
Source organism: Rhizobium leucaenae USDA 9039 (assembly GCF_000426285.1). GTDB lineage: Bacteria > Pseudomonadota > Alphaproteobacteria > Rhizobiales > Rhizobiaceae > Rhizobium > Rhizobium leucaenae. Next base: position 369,070 of record NZ_AUFB01000004.1, read on the forward strand.
GACCATGACGAATGTCAGATGACGATCCCTGCGCACCTGCTCCAGCAGATTGAGCACCTCCGCCTGCACCGAAGCATCCAGCGCTGAGGTGGGCTCATCGAGCAACAGGATCGAGGGCTCGACGATCAAAGCCCGCGCGATTGCCACGCGCTGGCGCTGGCCACCCGACAATTGATGCGGATAGCGGAACCGGAAACCGGAACCGAGGCCGACCTCGTCAAGTGCTCGGGTGATGCGCATCTCGCTGTCGCCGATACCGTGGATCGCCAGCGGCTCCAGCAGCAGCCGGTCGATGGTCTGACGCGGATGTAGCGAACCGTAGGGATCCTGAAATACCATCTGGACCTGGCGATAGAAGGTTTTGTTGCGTTTCGAACCCTTCAGCGCCTCGCCGTCGATGCGGATCACCCCGTCGCTGACAGGCGCAAGACCGGCGACGGCGCGCAGCAAGGTCGATTTGCCTGAACCGGACTCCCCGACAAGGCCGAAGGACTCGCCCCGGTCCACGCCGATGCTGACCGCATCGAGGGCATAATAACCGTCATAGACGACGCTGAGGCCGTCGACTGCAAGCGCTGCCGTCATGCCGCCCACTCCGGCTTGCGGTCGAGGACCGGTAGCGGATGGCGGTTCTCACCGATCACGGGCATGCAATTCAACAGGCCGCGCGTATAGGGATGCTGCGCATTGTTGAGATCGGAAGCCTTTAGTTCCTCGACGATCTTGCCGGCATACATGACGATCACCCGGTCACAGAAGGAGGAAACCAGCCTCAGATCGTGCGACACGAAAATCAGTCCCATGCCGCGCTCCGATACCAGCCTGTCCATGATCCTCAGCACGTCGAGCTGCACTGTAACGTCGAGCGCCGAGGTCGGCTCGTCGGCGATCAGCAGCTCCGGCCCGGCAATCAGCATCATCGCGATCATCGCGCGCTGGCCCATGCCGCCGGAGACTTCATGCGGATGCAGATCGTAGACGCGTTTGGGATCGCGGATCTGCACGGCTTCCAGCATGGCCAGCGCACGGTCCCGCGCTTCCGCCTTGCTGACCTTCTCATGCGTGCGCAGGGTTTCGGTGATCTGCTTGCCGATGGTCATCACCGGGTCGAGCGAATATTTCGGGTCCTGGAGTACCATGGCAATTCGTTTGCCGCGCAGCGAGCGGCGCTCCCTGGCCGAGATCGACAGCAGATCGATGCCGCTGAAATTCAGCCTTTCAGCGGTGACAATGCCGTGCGAGGGCGTCAGCCCCATGATGGCGCGGCCCGTCTGCGATTTGCCGGAACCGCTCTCGCCGACGATGCCCAGCCGCTCGCGGCCGAGCATGAAGGACACGCCACGCACAGCTTCGATCATGCCGGTACGCGTGGGATAACGAACCCTGAGGTTCTCGACCGTCAACAATGGTGTCATTGGCCGCTCTCCTTCGGATCGAGCGCATCGCGCAGCCCGTCGCCGAGCAGGTTGAAGCCCAGGCTGACGATCAGGATGGCGATGCCCGGCATGGCCGCGACCCACCATTGGTCGAGATAATATTTGAACCCGGTGGCGATCATCGCGCCCCATTCCGGCAGCGGCGGCTGTGCGCCGAGGCCGAGGAAACCTAGGCCCGCCGCCGTCAAAATGACGCCGGCCATATCGAGCGTAACGCGCACGATCACCGATGAGATGCAAAGCGGCATGATATGGCGGAAGACGATACGCATCGGCGATGCGCCCATGAGCTGCACGGCGGCGATGTAGTCCGAGCGCCGCACGGTCATCGTCTCGGCCCTCGCCAGGCGGGCATAGGGTGGCCAGGAGGTGATGGCGATGGCGATGATGGCGTTTTCGATGCCGGGGCCGAGCGCGCCTGCAAAGGCGAGCGCCAGCACCAGCTTCGGAAAGGCAAGGAAGATATCGGTGATGCGCATCAGCACGGTATCGACCCAGCCGCCTGCATAGCCAGCTATCATACCGATAAACAACCCAAGCGGCGCCGAGATGATCGCGACGAGCACAACGATATAGAGTGTCCATCGCGACCCGTAGATCAAGCGGGATAGGATATCACGCCCAAGATTGTCGGTGCCGAGAAGATAGCCGCCGGTGCCGGGTGGTTTCAAATAGGCGTTGGTCAGATCGCCAATCGTTGGCGGATAGGGAGCGATAACATCGGCAAGAGCTGCGATCAGCACCAAGGCGACAATGATCAGCAATCCGAGAACGGCCAGCCGATTGGCGGAAAATTGTCGCCAGGTGACATAAGCGCGCCCGAGGCTCGCCTGGCGGCGCGACTGCGGCCGATCCGACAGCAGCCAGTCACGCCAGGAAAGTTGCGTGGTCTCAGCCGTCATTTCCGTCGCGTCCTTGGATCGAGAGTACGGTAGAGCAGGTCGGAGAGCAGGTTGATCCCAATGAACACCGTGCCGACGACGACGGTGCCGCCGAGCACAGCGTTCATATCGGCGTTCTGCAGTGAGCTGGTGATATAGAAACCAATGCCCGGCCAGGAGAAGACGATCTCGGTCAACACCGAACCTTCCAGCAATCCCGCATAGGAGAGCGCGATCACCGTGATCAGCGGTACGATGGCGCTGCGCAGCGCATGTCCCCAGATCACCCGCGTCTCCGAAAGCCCCTTGGCGCGGGCAGCGACGATATATTCCTGGCCCAGTTCATTCAGCATGAAACTGCGTGTCATGCGGCTGATATAGGCCAGCGAGAAGTAGCCGAGCAGCGACGCAGGCAGAATGATGTGGCGGAACGCATCCCAGAACACGTCCCATTGCCCCTGCATGACGCTGTCGAGCAGATAGAAGCCGGTGATCGGCGTAAACGTATATTCGAAGGCGATGTCGATGCGGCCGGGATAGGCCACCCAGCCCAGCTTGGCATAGAAGATGACGAGCGATACCATGGCCAGCCAGAACACCGGCACCGAATAGCCGACGAGACCGATGACGCGGACGATCTGGTCGATGAAACTGTTGCGGCGCACGGCGGCGAGCACGCCAAAGGGAACGCCGAAAATCGCGCCGATGATCGTGCCGACGGTCGCAAGCTCCATCGTCGCCGGAAAGACGCGCCGGATATCGTCCATCACCGGATTGGTCGTCAGCACGGATGTACCGAAATCGCCGGTCAGGGCGCTCAGTAGATAATAATAGAACTGCAGATAGAGCGGCTGATCGAGATGCATTTCGCGGCGCAGCCGCTCCAGCACTTGCGTAGGCGCGTGGTCACCAGCGATCGCCAGCGCCGGATCGATCGGGATGACGCGTCCGATGAAGAAGGTGACGGCGAGAAGGCCGAGATAGGTCGTGACCGCCACGACCAGGAAGCGCAAGACGCCCATTGCGATGGGCGCGGCACGGCCCTTCTTGGGCCGCACCTCCATTTTCCGTTCGACAGTGCTCAAAGAACCAGTCCTATCGGACCATCACTTCGACACCGGCCAGACGAAATTGGTATCGAAGCTCGGCCCGAGCTTGAAATCCTTGACGTCCTTGCGGAAGCCCGCGACTTCCGTCTGCTGGAAGAGGATGACGAACGGGCTGGCGTCCAGGAACTTCTTTTGGATCTCCTGATACATGGCGCCGCGCTTGGCAGTATCAACCTCGAACAGGGCAGCCTTTGTTTCCTTGTCGAGTTCAGGCGTCGTCCAGTCGTTGCGCCAGGCAAGCGTCTTGTTGGTGCCAGCGTCGGAGTTGTCGGGATTGTTCGTGAACGTATCGGCGTTGGAATGGGGATCCCAGTAGTCGTTGCCCCAGTTGCCGAAATAGATGTCATGGTTGCGGGCGCGGTACTTGGTCAGCTTCTGCTTGCCGTCGCCGGGAATGATCTCGACCTTGATGCCCGCCTGGCCAAGCGTCTGTTGGATGGAGGTGGCAACGCCCGTATCCGGCTCGATGCTGCGCACGTCCATGGTGACCGAGAAGCCATTGGGTAGGCCGGCCTTGGCGAGCAGTTCCTTAGCCTTGGCGACATCGAGCTTGAACGGATTTTCATCCAGCGAGCCGAGCAGGCCCTTCGGTTCGAAGGTCTGGTGGATTTCACCGATGCCCTTGATCAGCGTCTTGCCGATGGCGTCGTAATCGACCAGATATTTGAACGCTTGCTGCACTTCCGGCTTGGCGAGATTGGCGTTCTTCTGATTGAGGCTGATATAGTAGATCGTGCCCTTCGGTGCATTGGTCGAGGCAAGCTGAGCATTCTTCTCGACGGCTGCAAGATCCGTCGGCGACAGGTTGCGGGCGACGTCGATGTCGCCATTTTCCAATGCCAGGCGCTGCGCCGAGCTCTCCTTCATGAAGCGATAGATGACGCGCGCAAGCTTCGGCTTTTCGCCGTAGTAATTGTCGTTGCGCTCCAGAACGACGGCCTGGTTGGCGCGCCATTCGCGCAGCTTGAACGGACCGGAGCCGGCATAGCCGGTTTTCAGCCAGCCATTGCCGAAGTCGTTGTCGTATTTGTTGTCGGCCGACGGCGTTACCGGCTTGACGTGCTGCAGAACCAGCTTCTTGTCGACCACTTCCGCAACGGTCGCCGTCAGGCAGTTCAGCACAAAGCTTGGCGCATAGGGCTTGTCGACAGTGAAGGTGAAGGTGTTCGGATCGGTGGCTTTCGCCTTTTCCGTGACATTGTCGCCGGTCAGGCCGAACTGCGTGAGGATAAAGGCCGGGCTCTTATCGAGCTTGACGACGCGTTCGAAGGACCAGGCGACATCATCGGCGGTGATCGGATTGCCCGATGCGAATTTGAGGCCGGGCTTCAGCTTGAACGTATAGGTCAGGTGATCGTCGGAGACCGACCAGCTCTCGGCAAGATCGCCCTGGATCTTGGAAGTGTCGTTGATGTCGAGGCGGACGAGGAGGCTGTAGCTGTTGCCGGTGACTTCGGCAGCGGAGAGTTCGTAGGCTTCGGCCGGGTCCATGCTGAGAATATCGTCAAAGGCGAATCCTTCAACCAGCGTGTCCTTCGGCGTTGCGGCGAAGGCGCTCGGCACGGCCATCGTCAAAAGCGCGAGAGCCGCACCGGCCGAAAGGGCGCGGAAGTTGCGGTTCATCTTGGTCATGATCATGTTTTCGTTCCCTTTTTTTAGCTTTTTATCACAGTGAATCATACACGCGGCCGGCTGCTTTCTCCCCAAGCAGACGCCAGGATACGGAGCCAGTTCTCCCTGCATAGCTTCGCAAGATCGGCTTCAGCATAGCCAACGTTCCTGAGCGCAGCAATCAGCTTTTGGTTGCCTGCAGCATCGCCGATTTCTTGCGGAATCGTCGCTCCATCGAAGTCCGATCCGAGGCCCACACAATCGATGCCGACGCGGCTGACCAGGTGATCGACATGGCGGACCATCGCCTCGATCGGCGTATTGGCATCCGAGCGGCCGTCCTCGCGCAGCATGGCCGTCGCATAGTTCAGGCCGACGATGCCATGGCTCTCCCGGATGGCGTCGAGTTGCTTGTCCGTGAGATTGCGGGCGACTGGGGTCAGTGCATGCGCATTGGAATGGCTGGCGACCAGCGGCTGATCCGATGTCTTCGCCACATCCCAAAAACCCTTTTCGGTGATGTGGGCGAGGTCGATGACGATGCCGAGGCGGTTGCATTCGCGCACCAGCACAAAACCCGCATCCGTCAGGCCCGGCCCGGTATCCGGCGAGCTCGGATAGGCAAAGGGGACGCCATGGGCAAAGACGTTGTTGCGGCTCCAGACGGGGCCGAGCGAACGCAGACCGGCCGCATAGAAGGTTTCAAGCGCGACGAGATCGGCGTCGATCGCCTCGCAGCCTTCCATGTGCATTACCGCAGCGAAAATGCCCTTTTCCATGCAGTCGCGGATTTCGGCGGTCGACCGGCAAAGCTTCCAGGCGCCGGCGCGATCGAGCTTAAGCGCGATCGCCGCCATTTCAAGGGCGATATCGAGCGATGGCGTCCGCTCCAAAGGCGCTGAGAGCGGCGTCGCATAGTGGCCGTGGCGGTCGGGATCGGCGAAAACGAGATTGCCGGAGGGGATATAGATGGCGCAGAGGCCGCCGGCCAACCCGCCGGTCTTGGCCCGGGGCGCATCGATATGGCCGGTCGATACCCCATCCCTGAATTCAGCGACCGGATCGGTTCCTTCGCGAGCGTGATTCCAAAGTCTCAGCAGAACGTCGTTATGGCCATCGAATACGGATTGCATTGTCTATCCTGGATAGTGCGCTCGGATGAGCAACGGGAAAGCGGCCAGAATAGAAAAGATGGCAGGATTCGCCATCCCTAAATGAAAAAAATCTGCATTAGCATAGAATGTCGCAGCAAACGAAAAAGGCGGGGGCAAAACCCCCGCCTCGATATGACAGATGGAACCTCGGCCGTTTCAGTGTTTGGCCCGCTTCTTCTGGCGGTAGACGTCGATCGCGACCGCGGCGACGATGATGACGCCCTTGGCAATCTCCTGGTAGTAGGCATCGACGTTGAGGAAGGTGAAGCCCGAGATCATCACGCCGAGAATGACGGTACCGATGATCGTGCCGGTGATGCGGCCGACACCGCCGGTGAGCGAGGTACCCCCGATGACGGCGGCGGCGATCGCATCCAATTCATACGTCACGCCCATGCCGGCCTGCGCCGTCTGGACGCGGGCGGCGGTGATGATGCCGGCAAGACCGGCCAGAAGTCCGGCGATTGCATAGACCTTGACCAGATGCGCCTCGACATTGATGCCGGAGACGCGTGCCGCCTGCACATTGGCGCCGATCGCATAGGTGAACTTGCCGTAGCGGGTGCAGCGCAGCACGATATGGAACACCAACGCGACGAGCAGGAAGACGATGACGGGCCAGATGCCGGTACCGATGAAGTTGAACTGATCGGTAAGGCCGGAGACCGGCTGCCCCTTCGTGTACAATTTCGACAGGCCGCGCGCCGACACCATCATGCCGAGCGTCGCGATGAATGGCGGGATCTTGGTTTTCGTGATGAGCTGGCCGTTGACGTAACCGGCGGCGAGGCCGATCAGCAGGCCGATGCCGATCGGAACGAAAAACGGCATATCGGTCAGCGCCGGATAAAGCGCCCGTGCCCAGGTCGAGGACTGCGCGAAGCTCGCCGCCACCATGGCAGTCAAGCCAACGACGGAGCCTGATGAAAGATCGATACCGCCGGTGATGATAACCTGCGTCACCCCGACCGAGATGATGCCGATGACCGAAACCTGCAGGATCATGATCTTCAGGCGCTGCACGTTGAGCAGAAAGCTCTGGCCGACCAAAATCCAGCCGAGGATTTCGCAGACGAGCGCAATGCCGATCAGCACGAGGAAGATGCCGAGTTCCGGCGGCACGCGGCGGCGCCTGGGACGCGTCACTGACGGTGCGGTCGCCTCTGCAACTTTGCTAACCATGGTTCAATCCTCCTTTGCGACGGCCGGCGCGATCATTGCGCCGCCAGCTCCATCACCTTGACTTGGGTTGCTTCCGCACGATCGAGAAAACCCGTCACCCGTCCCTCATGCATGACCATGATGCGGTCGCTCATGCCGAGCACTTCTGGCATCTCCGACGAGATCATGATGATGGCGACGCCATTGCGCGCCATCTCCGTGACCAGACGGTGTATTTCCGCCTTGGCGCCGACATCGATGCCGCGGGTCGGTTCGTCCAGGATCAGAATACGCGGGTTGGTGAGCAGCCAGCGGCCGATCAGCACCTTCTGCTGATTGCCGCCGGATAGATTTTCGACACGCTCATCGAGATTCGGCGTCTTCACGCGCAGCTTACGCGCCATATCTTCGCAAGTCTCCTCGATCGCGCCCTCCTGCACGAAGCCGGCCCGCACGAACTTGTCGTGCAGCACGGCGACCTGCATGTTCTCGAGCACGCTGAGGATCAGCAGACAGCCGGTATCCTTGCGGTCCTCCGTCAGGAACGCCATGCCATGCCGGATCGCCGTGGCCGGCGAGGAGATATCGACCTTCTTGCCGAAAAGCTCGATCGTGCCGGACGAGGCCGGCGTCACGCCGAACAGCGTCTCGGCGACATTCGAGCGGCCGGAACCGACGAGACCTGCAACTCCCAGGATTTCACCGGCCTTCACATCGAAGGAGACATCGGAGAAGACGCCGTTCAGAGTGAGCCCTTTGACGGAAAGAACCGTATCGCCGATCGGCACTTCCTCTTTCGGAAACATCTGCGTGATCTCGCGGCCGACCATCATGCGGATGATGTCGTCGCGGGTGACATCGGTGGACAAATGCGTGCCGATATATTTTCCGTCGCGGAACACCGAGAATTCGTCGGCGATCTCGAACAGCTCGTTCATCTTGTGGGTGATGTAGACGATGCCGATGCCCTGCTCGCGCAGATCGCGAATAATCTCGAAGAGATGCGCCACCTCGCGCTCCGTCAGGGCCGAGGTCGGCTCGTCCATGATCAGCACATCGGAATTGTAGGATACCGCCTTGGCGATTTCGACCATCTGGCGGTTGGCGACCGAAAGATCGCGCACCTGAATTTCCGGATCGATGGTGATGTTCAGCCGGCGAAAGAGTTCTTCGGTCTTCCTGTTCATCTCGCCATGATCGACGAAGCCCAAGCGGTTCTTGGGTTCGCGGCGGATCCAGATATTCTCGGCGACAGTCATGAACGGCATCAGGTTGAGTTCCTGATGGATCATCGCGATGCCGTTTTCCAGCGCATCCAGCGGCGATTTGAGGCGAATCTCGGCGCCTTTCAAGCGGACTTCGCCCTGATCCGGTATATAGATGCCAGCCAGAATTTTCATCAGCGTCGACTTGCCGGCGCCGTTTTCGCCCATCAGCGCATGCACGGTGCCGCGCTTCAGGCGGAAGGAGACATCATCGAGGGCCAGCACGCCCGGAAATTCCTTGCGGATACCTTCGGCACTCAGCAGATAGGCGGCATTGGGGACCGCGCCGCTGGCGCGCACCGCAGCCATGGTGGATGGGCTCACAACCATCTTTTCCCTCCCGGGAGCTGTCGGAATTTGGGGATGCGGGCTGCGGCGCCCGCATCCGTCGCTAACAGCGCTCTGTTAGTTCTTCTTGACGAAGTCCTTGACGTTCGCGGGCGTAACGAGCTGGAAGGGGATGTAGACCTTCTTTTCGACCTTATCGCCCTTGGCGAGCTTCAGCGCGGCATCGACCGCACCCTTGCCCTGACCGGCTGCATCCTGGAAAACGGTGACGTCGAGGTCGCCGGCCTGCATGGCGGCCAAGGCATCCTGCGTTGCGTCGACACCGCCGATGACGACCTTATCCATCGACTTTCCGGCTGCCTTCAGCGCCTGAATGGCGCCGATCGCCATTTCGTCGTTGTTGGAAATGACGGCATCGAATTCCAAACCGCTGGAGAGCCAGTTGGTCATCAGGTCGGCGCCCTGGGTGCGCTGCCAGTTGGCGGTCTGCTCCTGAACGATCTGGATGCCCTTGCATTCGTCGGTGGCCAGAACGTCATGCACGTCCTTGGTGCGCATGCGAGCCGCCTGGTTCGACAGTTCGCCCATCATGACGACGGCCTTGCCCTTGCCCTTCAGCAGGCGGCAAACTTCCTTGGCTTCCAGCGTGCCGGATTCCTGCTCGTTGGAAGCGACGAAAGCCTGCTTGTCCGGCAGGCTGTCGACATTTGCCGGTTCGCGATTGACGTAGATCAGCGGAATTTTAGCATCCGCCGCGAGCTTCGACATGGCGGCCGTGGCATCGGTATCGACGGGGTTGACGATGATGGCGTCGACGTGGCTGGCGATGAAGTTCTGAATCTGGCTCTGCTGCTTGGCGATGTCGTTCTGGGCGTCCTCGACCTGCAGCGTCACGCCCTTCATGGTCTTGGCATAGTCCTGCATGCCGTTGCGCAGAACGGTCAGAAAGTTGTCGTCGAACAGCGCCATCGACACGCCGATGGTTTCGGCATGGGCCGCAGTCGACAGCATAAGTGCCATGACGGAGCCCAGAATGAGTTTCTTCATGATTTTCCTCCCAAAACTACGGTGTCCGGCCACACCCCTCCTGAACGCCGGAGCCCCCGGTCTCCACCGAAGGGCCAGTAATCCGAGCTGCCATCTCCCATAACGGCAGCTCAAAACGGAACAAACAAACCGTAAAATTCCATCTGCGGAATATTTATTCCATTTTTCCATAAAAACGTCAACCCTATTTTACACCTGCGATGACGGAACTGGCGATCGAAACGCAGCCGGTAATTTTCGGCCGAAAAAGGCTGTAAAAGGCGGTGATCGAGCCTACATGTGAGCGGCCCAATCCGATGGAACAGACATTCCATCGAGATTTGAATGGGGTAAATTCCGTCGATATCGGGCCGAGACCACCTCATCGGCCGACCATGGAGAACTAGCATGCCTTCGATGTACCGCTTCTCAGTCCCCGTCTTTCAACGCGGCCTCGCAAATCTTTCGATCTATCTCGACAAGATCGAGGCTTACGCGGCGGAAAATGGTACCGATCCGAACGAACTTATCGGCGCACGCCTGATTGACGACATGCTGCCGCTCTCCGATCAGTTTCAGCGCGCCACCGACAGCGCCAAACTGGCGATCGCCCGTCTGACTGGCATCGACGCGCCACGCTTCGAGGACAATGAAACCACCGTTGCCGAACTGCGCGAACGCCTGAAGAAGACGGAGGATTTCCTGGCGACGGTGACGCCGGAAACAATGGAAGGCAGCGAAAACCGGGAGGTGACGATTGCGCCCGGCGGCAACAAGATCGTGTTCAGCGGCGAGGCCTATCTCGCAAGCTTCGCCCTGCCGAACTTCTTCTTCCACGTTACCACGGTGCACGACATTCTGCGCAGCCGCGGGCTGCCGGTCGGCAAAATGACCTATCTCGGCTCGTTTTCCTGATAGCCTGCTATGTAAATTTGATCAGGGCCGGCGCGAGACCGGCCCTTTTTCCGTCAGTTCGGTATAGGCGAGCGTCTGATCGAGATGCTGCGCCCTGATCGACAGCATCTTTTCGGCATAGGCAAGCCGGGTTGCCGCATAACGCGGGTCGTCCGCGAGATTGGTGAGCTCCATCGGATCGTTTGCCAGATCGAACAGCAAGGGCGGCAGCCCGGCAAAGTAGACATATTTAAAACGCTCGTCCCGGATAACAGCGAGATTGCAGGCATTCGACCTGAGGCCAAAATGCCGTTCCGCCCCGCTCATGGCGATATCGCGGAAATCGAACTCCCAGAACGCCGCACCGCGCCACCGCTCGGGCTCTGCCCTTTGCAGGAAGGGCATAAGCGTCTCGCCGTCGAGATGATTGTCGGGCGTAAGACCCAGGCGATCGCAAAGAGTCGGGAAAATATCGGCTGCGCTGGTGAAGCGTTCCACCTGCCGGCCTGCGCTATCAGGCTGCCCCGGATCGCGGATGACCAGCGGGATGTGATAGCTGCCGTCGAAAAAGCCGCCCTTGCCGAGCATCCAGTGATCGCCCATCATTTCAGCGTGGTCCGATGTGAACACGATCAGCGTGTCGTCCCAGGCATTCGCATCCTTGAGGGCCTGCCAGATTCGCCCGAGCTGCGCATCCACTTCGGCAATCATCCCGTAATAGATGGCGCGGATTGCCGACAGATCCTCAGCCGTCCAGTCGCTCGCAGGCCCCTCGCCGCCATGGATGAAGCCGCCCTTGCCGATCAGCGGCATGGCGAAGGCGAGAAAGGGATGCGCCGCCTGCTCCACCCCGCGGTCGGCGGCGCACGCAAAAGCCGGTCCATCGTTTGCAGCAAACATGCGATTATAGGGTTCCGGCACGGAAAATGGCGGATGTGGCCTGAGGAACGAGACATGCGCGAACCAGGGCTCATCCTGCTCGCCGAGCCAGCGAATAAATTCGCCGGCGAGAAAGGACGTCTGCGTCTCATCCTTGGAATAGGCCGGCGCGGCATTGGAGATTTCACCGGGCCGGGCTCCGACGGGAATGTGGATATCACGGCTCGTCGCACCCTGATGGCCTCGCGAGCGCAGCCAGGAGAGCCATTGCTTCTCATGCTCGGGCAGAAGCTGGCGCGCGCTGAAGCCGGGAAGCACGCCCTCATAGGTCGTCAGATGCGGATCGTTCGGGTCCATGCTTCGCGGATCCGGCGCCGTATCGGTATAGCCGAACAAGGTCGGCTCGTAGCCGGCCCGGCGGGCCGCTAGCGCCAGATTGTCGAAACGCGCATCCAGCGGCGAACCATTGCGGCAGACGCGATGGTTCATTTGATAAAGGCCCGTGTAGAGCGTCGCCCGCGCCGGCGAGCAGGGCGCAGCTCCCGCAAAATGCCGGCGGAACAACACGCCGTCCCGCGCCAGAGCATCGATATTGGGCGTCTTCACACAGGGATGACCGACGGCGGAGAGACAATCGCCTCGCCATTGATCGGCGGATATCAGCAGCACATTCGGGCGTCTGCCCGAAGCGCGCCGCTCAATGCTGGTTGGATTTGGCATGCCAATTCCAGGCGGATTCGATAATGCGCGACAGATCGTATTTCGGCGACCAGCCGAGAACGTCGCGGGCCTTATCGTTATTGGCAACCAGCGTGGTCGAATCGCCTTCGCGGCGGCCGACATATTCGACGGGGAAAGGCCGGTTCGACACCGTCTCGATCGTCGACAGCAATTCCTTGACCGTCGTGCCCGTCCCGGTGCCGAGATTGAGCGCGACCGATTCGCCACCCCGCAGCAGATATTCCACCGCCCGGACATGCGCATCCGCAAGGTCGAGGACGTGGATGTAGTCGCGCACGCAGGTGCCGTCGCGCGTGTCGTAGTCGCTGCCGAACACCTTGAAGCCCTGGCGGCGGCCAAGCGCCGCATCGATCGCCAACGGGATGGCATGGGTTTCCGGCGTATGCCACTCCCCGATGCGCCCTTCGAAATCGGCGCCGGCCGCATTGAAATAGCGCAACACCACGGAGCGCAGACCCTTGTATTGGTCATAATCGGCAAGCGCCTGCTCGACGATATATTTGGTGCGGCCATAGGGATTGATCGGCACCTGCCGGTGGCTTTCGTCGAGCGGCACGCTCTGCGGCAGACCATAGGTCGCGCAGGTGGAGGAAAAGACGAAAGCGCCGATGCCGGCTGCCTGCGCCGCCGACAGCAGCGTCAGCGTACCAATGACATTGTTCTCATAGAAGGAGACGGGATCCTTGACAGACTCACCGACCTCGATCAGCGCCGCAAAATGCAGGATGGCAGCCGGCTTGTATTTCGCCAGGACCTCATCGAGCCGCGCCCGGTCCCGAATATCGCCCTCTTCCGCCGGACCCCATTTGACGAATTCGCGATGACCGTTGGAAAAATTGTCATAGACGACGGGCTGAAACCCCTTATTCGCCAGATCCAGACATGTGTGCGAGCCAATATAACCGGCTCCCCCGACCACCAGAACCGTTTCTCCTGCCATGACCATCCCTTCTCAAAGGCTGACTGCTCAAGCACGCAGCACCGTGCTCGAATCCCCGCGTACAGTTAGAGACCTGTAGATTAGTTGCAAGACCAGAAAAAGACTGGAGCCTTGAAGCCGCTCTAATAGCTATGTTCGCTTTCAAGAACGGCGATCTCGTCGGAAATTTCCGTAATGCGTTGCCGGAGCTCCGCCTCGGTGCCGTCGTCGACGTCTCCCTCGCCAAAACAATAGCGTGCTATATGCAGCTCGAGCTTTGATTCCAGCTCGACGCGCTTGGCGTATAAATGGACAAGATATTTGTTCCGCATTGCGAACCACGCATTCCGAGAAATATGTCTCTGAATACTAAATGGGTTCGCGGCGGAGGGTTTCGATAGGTGGCGCCGCGACCTTTTGGCCTATCGCGGCAATTTGAGGGTGGATCAGTCTGCCAGCGCCTATCCGCGCACGGGGATCATCCGGACAAGGACGCGGTCACGAAGCAGATAATGATGCATGAGGGCCGCAGCGGCGTGAATGCCCGCGACGGTGATGATTGCCCAGGCGGTGTAGTCGTGCAGTTCGCTGATCACATGCCGTGTCGGCTGATCGACGGCGATCAAGGGCGGCACCGAGAATAGGCCGAAGAAGCTCGGTCCATTACCCGAGGCCCAGATCATCAGGAAGCCATAGGACACCTGCGAAATCATCAACACATAGAGAGCAAGGTGCGTAAGCGTTGCCACCACATGCTGAAGCCCGGAGACGGCCGGCACTGTCCGCCGGTGGGTCGCGACGCGCCAGACGATGCGCAGGATGAGGACAGCCGCCAGCAGAACGCCGAGCGAGATGTGCACGAAGATCAGATCGCCGCGAAGGGGCGTTCCACGGGCAATGAAGCCTCTAGCCTCGGCCAATACGAACAAGGTCAGAACCAGAAATGCCGTCAGCCAGTGGAATGCGATGGTCAAATGGTCATAGCGGGCCGCCCGCTTGTCCGCGGCGGACATATTGAAATTACTCATGATTTACGATCTCCTTGGGAGGAACGAGCAGCAAACACGTGAAGCTTCCGTTTTATTCGGTCGCTCAAAAGATGGCCGGAGTGCGACGACGCTCCCGCCAATGCGTCTATTGCAAAGCCTCGGCCTGATAGTCACATTGATCTGACTTGCACTTGAATTGACCTCTTCTAACAAAGATTTGCGCTGACACGCGGCTTGGGTTTGGCTAATTCAGGTCGATTATTCGAGGTGGATTGTGTTGAGCGAAAAAATTGCCGTCATTGGCCTGGGTTATGTTGGATTGCCGGTCGCGATCGCCCTCAGCGAGAAGTTTTCCGACGTGGTCGGCTTCGATATCAAGACATCCCGCGTCGCGGCCCTGAAAGCCGGAGAAGACGATACCCGCGAGGTTTCATCGGCACGCCTGAAGGAAAGCGGGCTCCGCATCAGCAGCGACATTCACGACCTGCAAGACCGTGATATCTTCATCGTCGCCGTTCCGACGCCGATCGATCGGAACCGCCAGCCGGATCTGAAGCCGATGATTTCAGCCTCGCGCACCGTCGGTCAGGCTTTGAAGAAGGGCGGCATCGTCGTTTATGAATCGACGGTCTATCCCGGCGTGACGGAAGAGGTCTGCGGCCCCGTGCTTGCCGAGGTCTCGGGCCTGCGCCAGGGCGAGGATTTTCATGTCGGCTATTCGCCGGAGAGGATCAACCCCGGCGACAAGGAACACACGTTCGAACGCATCGTGAAGGTCGTCGCCGGCGACAACGAGGAAACGCTGGAGAGGATCGCCGCCGTCTATGGTGCGGTGGTCGAGGCCGGTATTCACCGTGCGCCGAGCATCAAGGTGGCGGAAGCCGCCAAGGTGATCGAGAACACCCAGCGCGACCTCAACATCGCCTTGATGAACGAGCTTTCGATCATCTTCGAGAAAATGGATATCCGCACCGCCGACGTGCTGAAAGCGGCGAGGACGAAATGGAATTTCCTGCCCTTCACGCCCGGTCTGGTCGGCGGCCACTGCATCGGCGTCGACCCCTATTACCTCACCGCCAAGGCCGAGGAACTCGGCTATCATCCGGAAGTCATCCTTTCCGGCCGCCGCATCAATGACGGCATGGGCGCCTTCATCGCCCAGAAGCTCATCAAGATGTTGGTATCAGCGCAAAAGCCAATCAACGGCGCCCGGATCGGCATCTTCGGCCTGACCTTCAAGGAAAACGTCCCCGATCTGCGCAATAGCCGCGTGCCGGATATCATCCGCGAACTGCATCAATTCGGCCTTGAACCGTTGATACACGACCCCATGGCCAGCCATCACGAGGCGGAAGAGGAATACGGCGTGCGACTGGCGGCGCTCGAAGACTTCGGCAGGCTTGACGCCCTCGTGCTTGCCGTGCCGCACAAGTCCTATTTGGCCGACGGTGCGGCGCAGATTCTTGATCTGCTCGGCGAGAACGGCGTGGTGGTCGACGTGAAGGCCGCGCTGGAGCAGACCAATCCGCTACTCAAGGGGCACTCCGTCTGGAGCCTGTAAGCAGCGGTCAGCGATCCCGCTTGGATGCCGTAATCGTCAGCCTTAGCCCCTCCTCGACCGAAAAAGGCGGCGACCAGCCGGTGATCGCCGTCGTCTCGCCAATATCGACCTGCAGCGATCCGAGAAGGCGTTGGGCCGCCGCACGGCGTCCAAGCAGCGCCGCGAGGCCTTCCAACAAAGACGGCGGCACGGGGAATAACAGCGCCCTGCGGCCCATTGCCGAAGACAGCTTGCCAATCAATTCGCCGATGGAAAGATCCGCGCCGTCGCTGACTAGGAACACTCGATTTCCCGCATCGGTGTGGCGCATGCAGAGCAGGATGAAATCGACCAGATTGCCGACGAACACCAGCGATCTGCGGTTGGCAATGAGGCCGAAAGGCCAAGGAAACGGCCGCTTGGCCCATTTCATCAAGCTCGCGAAATTCGCCTTCACCCCAGGGCCATAGACAAGAGGCGGACGAATGATGACGACATCCATCTTCGTTTCCCCGCCGATGGCCAGGAGCGCCTCTTCCGCCTCCCGCTTCGACTGCCCGTAAGGGTCCTCCGGATGCGGCCTATCGGAGGCGGTAAACGGCTTGCCGGGTGCGGTCGCCTCGCCATTGACCTTGATCGAACTCAGGAAGATGAAGCGCTTCACGCCGGCCTTCGCCGCCTGCCGCGCCAGGTTGACCGTTGCATCGACATTGACGGCACGAAAGGCCGCAAGCGGATCGGCGGAAGTATCGTTCATGACATGGACGCGCGCCGCAAGATGCACGACCGTTTCGACGCCGGCGAGCGTGCCGGCCCAATCCGTCCCGGCATCGATGCCGCCCATGGCCAGAAAACCCGGCTTCGGCGCGCGGCTGATCGGTCGATAGGCTATCCGTCGCCGCGAAAGCTCGGCACAAAGCGCCTGCCCGACAAAACCCGTCGCGCCTGTGACCAGGATCATGCGTCTGCCACCCTTGTTCTACCCGGTTTTCGTTGCCGCCATGCTTTGCACAATCCCGCCACCAGGAACAAGCCCGGCAAAATTCGTGGATAGGGCGATTGTGAACAAGTCCGCGATATGAGATGCACTCCGCACAAGCCGTCTTCGGCACAACGAGACACGAGCACCGGCAGAAATCATCAGAAACGATGCCCTATACGATCGCCAAGCGCCTTTTCGACTTTCTTGCCGCCTTCGGCGCAACCGTGGTCTTTTCCATTCCGATCCTGATTGTCGCGATCGCAGTCCGGTTGACCTCCCCTGGCCCCGTTCTCTACTGGTCGGACCGTGTCGGCCGCGGAAACAGGATTTTCCGCATGCCGAAATTTCGTAGCATGCGGACCGATACCCCGGCGGTCGCGACCCATCTGCTCAAGGACGCCAACGCCTATCTGACGCCGATCGGTTCCTTCCTGCGTAAATCCAGCCTGGATGAGCTGCCGCAGCTCTGGTGCATCCTGAAGGGCGAGATGAGCATTGTCGGCCCTCGCCCGGCCCTCTTCAACCAGCATGACCTGATCGCCCTGCGCACCGAGCGCGGCGTCGACGCGCTGCCGCCAGGCCTGACCGGCTGGGCGCAGGTCAATGGACGCGACGAGCTGCCGATCCCGCAGAAAGTGGCGTTGGACGAAGACTATTTGCGCCGGCGCTCGTTTCTCTTCGATCTCAAGATCATCGTCCTGACGGTGCTGAAAGTTGTGCGCAGCGACGGAGTGACGCATTAGCGGGGCGGCAATATCATAAGGTTTTGATATCATAAACGGACCACATAAAGTGCCAACCACCAAAGTGCCGTATTCATGCCGGCTTGCGACCTTACCGGCCAGCGGATACGGGCTGGCAGAAATATGAACAAAGGCGGACGCAATATTGGCTCAGTTGCAGACGAATAAGCCGCAAGTCGATCTCGGGTCTGGAAACAAGGCCGGCGAGCTCGTGCCTGTTGTCCTGCCGCAGCGCCTGATCATCCTTGGCAGCCTCCTGTGGCTCGTGATCATATCGCCGCTCTTCATCGAAAGCGCCGCCTATCGCTATGTCGCGCCCTTCCTCGCGCTGATTGCCTTGCATTACTACCAGAAGGCGCCGGTCCGTCCGCGTACCGACTGGCTCGGCTGGCTGTGCATGGCTTGGGGCACCTATGTGCTTGTCCGTTTCGTCGCCATCTTCCTCATGACGCCGGAGCATTCGATCGGCGCGTCCGACTGGCTCTATGCCTATCCCTTCTTCTTTCCGATCCTCGGCGTCGCCTTTTTGCTCTACGAACCGGTGTTGGAAAAAATCGTCGCCGCGGTTTTTGCTTTCGCGCTTATCATGCTGGTCGCCACGCAGCATTTCCGCGAGGTCTTTGCCGGCGAAACGGTGCGGCCGCTGATCATGAACAATCAGATTCACGGCGCTGTCGCCTGCGGCCTGATCCTGATTCTCACCGCTTTTTGGCTGCTGCACTATCTGACGGACAAATCCAGCAATCGATTGATCGCCCGCTTCGCCTACATCGTCTCGCCGTTGATTGCCATTCTCTGTCTGATCGCCATCTACGGCGCCAAGTCGAAAGGCGTCTGGCTGGCGCTCGCCGCCACGCTGCCAGTGCTGGGGCTGGTGACCGTGACCTATCTGCGCTTGAAAACCGGCCTCATCGTCGTCGCCTGTGCCGCGGTGCTTCTTCTGGCCGGCGCTTACGCGGTGCGGCACAATATTGAAAAGACCGCTGGCCCGACCGTCTCTTCCACTATCGAGATGATCGACAACATCACCAAAAGCCGCGATCTCAGTGATGCCGTTTCAAGCACGATCACTTCCGATACAACACCTTTTTCCATGGATGCCCGACTTCAGCTCTGGTCGAATGGCTGGGAACTGTTCTCCTCCGCGCCCATTTTCGGCTGGGGCGGCGAATGGGTGGAGCGCTGGAAGCATACGCGCTATGCCGATGTCCAATATACGCTGCTGCACGACGGCTATCTCGAAATACTGGTGAGGCACGGCTTGTTCGGCGGCCTCGTTATGGCCCTCATTCTCGCCGCGCTCATTGCCAATGTCTGGCGTGCCCGCAAAGCCGGCCTCATACCGCGCACCGCCTGGCATGCCTATGCCGTCTGCCTGTTCTTCTTTGCGCTGACGCTGCTCAGCAACTCCAACAACCGCCTCGCGATCGGCGAAAGCCTAGCGCTGACAAGCTCCGCCTTCGCCTGCTGGTGCGGCATGCGCTTGAGAGGGGAACGCTTGTTGATGCCGAGGACGAAACCACAGGCGGAAGCCGTCAGCGCCTGATCACGAGCGGAGCGGGCAACGGTCGCCGAGCCCCCTGCCCCGCTAGCGCTTACCTGCGCCAGAGGGCATCTGACTGTGCAGTCGTTTATAGAGCGCCGCATAGGCATTACCCATCCGCTCTGCGGTAAAGCACTCTTCGTATCGCAAGCGCGCCGCTTTGCCCAAGGACGCTGCCGTTTCACGATCGGCCACAAGACGCCCCATTGCTTCCGCAAGCGCTCTTGGGTCGTTCGGCTGCACGACATAGCCTGTTTTGCCGTTCTGGTTCACGAAACTGGTGCCCGTGCCGATTTCGCAGGAAATCATCGGTTTGCCGAACATCGCGGCTTCGACGAGCGAAAGGCCGAATGCTTCCGAGCGGAGATTGGAAGGGAATACGAACCCCGTGCAGAGTTCAAGAAGGGCAGCCTTATCCGCATCCGGCAGTGCGCCGAGAAAGGCGACGTTTCCGAGGCCGTGCTGCTGCGCATATTGCTTCAACGATGCTTCCATCGGACCTTCGCCGACGATGACAATATCGCTGGCCGTCTGTCGCGCAGCCTCAAGAAGGATGTGAACGCCCTTGTAATAGCGCAGCACGCCGACGAAGAGGAAAAACGGTTTGGGAAACCGCGCGCGCCAACGCGCTCTGTCCTCTTCTTTCGCCTTTCGATAATCCGCCTCGTCCAAACCGAGCGGCACGACGGCAGTCTTGTCCTTGTAGCGCTGCAAGACCTCGCTGGTCGCCAGGTAGTTCGGCGACGTCGCAACGATACTGTCGACGCCCGCAAGAAAGCGATGCATGACAGGCCCATAGAGCTTCAGCAGAAATTTCTGCTTCACGATGTCGGAATGGTAGGTCACGATCGTCGGCTTGCCGGGCGGGGCGGCAAGATGGACGATATCCATCATCGGCCACGGAAAATGGTAGTGGACGATGTCGGCCTTCCGGCTCAGCTCCCGAAAGCGTCCGAATGCTTCGCGCGAAAAGCCGGTGGAGGCAAACTCAAAATCGAGCTTTGCCTTGTGAGCCATATGGCCGTCGAATTCGACGGCGCCTTTTTCGGGCGTTTTACTCAGCGAGAGGACGTCGGACTGTATGCCGTGTCCTGCGACACCCTTGACGATGGCATGGATCGTCCGCTCGATCCCGCCGAAAGTATCCGGCCAATATGTTTTGAAAAAATGTAGAACGCGCATGTCATTCCTGTAGCGACAGAAGCTGCGCAGGTCCATAACCGGCATCGCTCGAAGAGCCGGATGTCAGGTCAATCCTTCATGCCGCAGGCGATCCGTCCTTGTGAATCCCACGACAAATGCGGGATCAATCGAATATCTCGGCATCGGCTAGCAGCGGTTGCCGTTGATCCTTGTCGGAAAACGTCAGAGGGCCGGCAGTTTTCCAGTCGATTGCCAGCGTCGGATCGTCCCAACGAATCCCGCGGTCGCTTTCCGGCGCATAATAGTCGGTGGTCTTGTAAAGAAATTCGACGCGGTCGCTCAGCGTCAGGAATCCGTGCGCAAACCCTTCCGGAATCCAAAGCTGGCGCTTGTTCGCCTCCGACAGAAGGACGCCGACCCACTGGCCGAAGGTCGGCGAAGACCGCCTGATGTCGACGGCGACGTCGTAGACCTCTCCGATAACGACCCGGACGAGCTTGGCCTGCGCGCGCGGCGGCAATTGATAATGCAGGCCGCGCAGGACGCCCTTCCCGGACCGGCTGTGATTGTCCTGCACGAATGTCGGACTTAGTCCGGTCGCCGCTTCGAATTTGATTTGGCTGAAGCTCTCGAAGAAAAAACCGCGATCATCGGCAAACACCGCGGGTTCGATGATCTTGACGTCCGGTATGGCGGTATCGATGGCTTTCATCTGTCTTTCCTGCTTCACTCAAGCCGTGCCAAAGCGGCCAGCGGGGCGCAACATACCAGGCGCGCGGCTAAAATACTCGCTCCCGCAGAATTCCAAGAAGATACTGCCCATAGGAGTTCTTCTTCAACGGATCAGCCAGGGCCTCGACCTGGGAGGCGTCGATCCACTGGCTGCGATAGGCGATTTCTTCGGGGCAGGCGACCTTCAGGCCCTGCCGGCTTTCGATGGTGGCGATGTAATGGCTCGCCTCCAGCATCGATTCATGCGTGCCGGTGTCGAGCCAGGCATAGCCGCGACCCATCGTCTGGACATCAAGCTGCCCTGCCTTAAGGTAATGCGCGTTGACATCGGTTATTTCCAGTTCACCGCGCGGCGAGGGACGTATGGATTTCGCCACATCGACGACATCGGCATCGTAGAAATAGAGACCGGTAACGGCATAGTTGCTCTTGGGATTTTTCGGCTTTTCTTCGAGGCTGATCGCGCGTCCCAAGGAATCGAACTCGACCACGCCGTAACGGTGCGGATCCTGCACATGGTAGGCAAAAACCGTGGCGCCGCCCTGTTTGTCGTTCGCCTGATGAAGAAGCTTGGTGAAATCGTGCCCGTAAAAGATGTTGTCTCCGAGTACCAGGGCGGAGGGAGCACCATCGAGAAACGCCTCGCCGATGAGAAAGGCCTGCGCAAGACCATCGGGACTTGGCTGAACCGCGTAGTTAAGCTTGATGCCCCACTGGCTTCCGTCTCTCAACAACTGCTCGAAGCGGGGCGTGTCCTGCGGCGTCGAAATGATCAGGATTTCGCGAATACCGGCCAACATCAAAGTCGTCAGCGGATAGTAGATCATCGGCTTATCGTAGATCGGCAGGAGCTGCTTGCTGAGGGCCAGGGTCGCTGGGTATAGGCGCGTTCCGGATCCGCCTGCGAGTATGATGCCTTTACGTGCTTTATTCATTGTAGAAACGTCTCGACTCAAATTCCTTTGCAGCCCAATCGGAAACGCTGCAACCAGTTTCAAAACTTCGTGCCTTTTCAACGTGAGGCAGGCGAAAGCCTTTCGATCACCTCCGTCACGCCCTCTTGCCAAGCCGGAAGGCGCAACCCAAAACAATCCGTCAATTTCGTGCAGTCCAACCTGGAATTTTGCGGCCGCTTCGCCGGCGTCGGATATTCCGCGGTCGAAATCGCCTTCAAAGCATCGAGCGTCAGAGCAAGATTGAAGTTTTTCGCGGATGCTTCGCGCACGATATGCGCGGCATAGCCATGCCACGACGTAGTGCCCTCAGCGCTCAGGTGATAGGTGCCCGACACGTCAGGCGCATTCGGGCCGCCGACGACCTCGACGATCCTGCGCGTGACATCGGCAATCAGCGCCGCCGAAGTCGGCGCGCCGATCTGGTCGGCAACGACGTTCAACGCGCTGCGCTCCTGCGCAAGACGCAGGATGGTCTTGAGGAAGTTGTTGCCGTGATGGCCGTAAACCCAGTTCGTCCGCAAGATGACGTGAGGTGCGCCGGCGGAGCGAACCGCCTCTTCGCCCAGCCACTTGCTTTCGCCATAGACCGACTGCGGATTGACCGGATCGCTCTCCACATAGGGATCCTCTTTCATGCCGTCGAAGACGTAATCGGTCGAATAGTGCACGAGAAAGGCGCCGTTGTCGGCGGCCCAGCGCGCCAGCAGTCCAGGTGCCGTGGCATTGACCGCCATCGCCTGCTCTTTTTCGCTCTCGGCACGATCGACGGCCGTATAAGCGGCCGGATTGACGATGATCCCCGGTCGATGTTCCCTCAGCACCGAAAGAATGCTCGCCTCATCGGACAGGTCCATCTCCGCGCGCGTCATCGCGACTATTTTGCCGAGGGGCGCCAGAGAACGCTGCAATTCGAAGCCGACCTGCCCGTTAACGCCGGTGATCAGAAGAGCGCTCACGCCTGAACCTCATACTGCTTGCCGACCCATTCACGATAGGCGCCGCTGGTGACGTTCCCCACCCAATCCTGATTGGCGAGATACCATTCGATCGTCTTGCGAATACCAGTCTCGAACGTCTCTTCAGGCTTCCAGCCGAGTTCCCGTTCGAGCTTGCGGGCGTCGATCGCATAGCGGCGATCATGACCGGGCCTGTCCTTCACGAAGGCGATCTGCTCCTTGTAGCGGCTGCCATCAGCCTTAGGCCGCAGCTCGTCGAGGATGCTGCAGATCGTATGCACGACGTCGAGATTGGGCTTCTCGTTCCAGCCGCCGACATTGTAGGTCTCGCCGACCTTGCCGGATTGAAGCACGCGGCGAATGGCGCTGCAGTGATCCCTGACATAGAGCCAATCGCGAACCTGTTGACCATCGCCGTAGATGGGAAGGCTCTTGCCCGCCAGGGCGTTCAAGATCACCAGAGGGATCAGCTTCTCCGGAAAATGGTAGGGGCCGTAATTATTACTGCAATTCGTCGTCAGTACCGGCAGGCCATAGGTATGATGCCAGGCCCGCACCAGATGATCAGACGCAGCCTTGCTCGCGGAATAGGGGCTGTTCGGCTCGTAGCGATTGAGCTCGGTGAACGGCGCATCATCCTTCGAAAGCGTGCCGTAGACCTCATCGGTCGAGACATGCAGAAAGCGAAACGCCTGCTTCTCGTCGCCCGGCAGGCCGACCCAATAGCCACGGACCGCCTCGAGCAAATTGAACGCGCCGACGACATTCGTCTGAATGAATTCGCCGGGCCCATGAATGGAGCGGTCGACATGGCTCTCGGCAGCAAAGTTGATCACGGCGCGCGGCCTATACGTGGCGAGCAGGTCAGTCACCAATTCGCGGTCACCAATGTCGCCGTGCACGAACACATGGCGATGATCGCCACTCAATTCTTTCAGCGTGCCCAAATTGCCGGCATAGGTCAGCTTGTCGAGATTGATCACCGTTTCATCGAACTGATCGAGCCAATCGAGAACGAAATTCCCGCCGATGAACCCGGCGCCACCAGAAACCAATATCGTCATTTCGCTTTTAGTCTCATCTAAACTTTTTAATACAACTTTTAATATGGGTCGGTCGCCAGACCTATACGTCAAAAACATTGCCGATGGATGCTTGACTTCTACAACGTCCACGAACGCCTTGAAAAGCTCTTACGCGCAAATTCGCTCAAAAATTGTCTCAGCATTTGCAATTTTCGCGCTCGAAAAGGGGCTGTCGACAACGGCGAGAATCGGCCGAAGGAGACGATACACCGAAACTTTGCCCAAACTTCTTTTGCGGCTGTTACCGAACACCGGTGTGAACGCGGACAGCATATGTCTATGACAGGAAGGTCTGTGGATTGGAAAGCTTAGATTGGCTGGGAAACCTGGATTCGAACCAAGATTAACGGAGTCAGAGTCCGCTGTTCTACCATTGAACTATTTCCCAACAGCCGCCGGACGATAAACGCCCCCGCGGGGAAAGCAGCGCCTCTATAATGGAATTCGCCGCGGATGCAAACACTTTAACGCCCACGAATGCGATTTTTTGAGCAAGGCACCGCCAACAAACAAGATAGTCTCCGACCAGCCGCATTTCCAGCCAATATCAATCCAGCGCCTGGGCTTACGACTGCCGGGCCGCCATCCATGGCTTGCAGCGCGGTAATCCATCACCAGCGCAGCACCCGTTTGCCAATGACATATCCGACCGCCGTCACGAGGGCGATGGCAATCGGGTACCAGAGCAGGACGAAGAGCGGGCTGTCGTCGGTACAATTGGAAGCATAGAAGGTGGCGGCTATGCCGCTCGCCGCAAGCCCGGCGACGGCGCCGGCAGCGCCCGGATTTTCCGGCGCTCCTTGGCGCAGCGCAAAGAGGAAACAGGCAAGCGGCCCGATTGACAGCAGCGGAATGAATGTCAGGCAGAAGCGGGCATTGTGCCCGATCATGCGTGCGCCCCAGCTATCGGGCGGCATGACCATCATCTCGGCCGTGGCCGCGGCGGCCAGCAATAGCGGCGCAGCAAAAAGCGTCCAGCCCCAGGGGCGAAGCGACACGCCGGGGCGGCCGATGCGGAAGACGACGGCGCCGGCGGTAACGGCGAGGGCGAGCGTGACGACGAATTTGAACAGGAAGCGCACCGTTTCCGTGGCACTGCCGATATCGGCGCGAAAACCGATCGCCGCGAAGAAGATGGTGCCGCTGATGAGGATGCCACCGATGACGGCCAGCGTCAGCGCCTGCCCGATCCGCGTGCGGACCGGCGCATCCTGCGCCAGAAGATTGATGAGATCATCGGTTTTCACTGGTTTCGCTCCGATATAAGGCGGCAAGCGCCTTCAATGCGCGATGCAGGGCGACGCGCACCGCACCCTCCGTCATCTTCAGCCGGTTGGCGGTCTCGCGCACACTGGCTCCCTCGACGGAAATCGAGCGTACGATAGTGCGCTGCGGATCTTTCAACTGCTCCAACATATGATTGACATCAAGTCGATCCAGGGCGTCCGTCTGCTCTTCCGCTTCCAAAATATCGATGACATCGTCGATCGGCACGCTGATATGCCGCCCGCGCCGCCTCAGGCTGTCGATCAGCTTGTTGCGCACGATGGTCGATATCCATGGGCCGACGGGACGCGAGATATCCCACGTTCCACGCTTGAGATGAATCGTCAGCAATACTTCCTGGACCACGTCCTCGGCCTCGCTTGCCGGCGCGCCGAACTGATCGCAACGCCGGCGCGCCATTGCGCGCAGATAGGGAGTGACAGTGGACAGGAAGCGATGATAGGCCTGCGCATCGCCCTCGACGGCGGCCCGCATCCAGACTGCCCATTCCTCTTCGCGCGCCGAATACTTCATTCGGCATCTCCTTCTACGCGCGGTCGCAGGCTTTTGTTACCGGCAATGGCCATTCTTTTGCAAAACCTTGCCTCAATCGGATTTTAGCCAAGACAGATGCGCCGAAGATTGGGCATCGTCAGGTGATTCGATCACTATCAGGCATGAAAGAGTGCAGCTTGGAAAGGCCGCCATTCTGCCATCGGTCAAGCATTGCCCCTTCGGCCACAGGGATCTTGCCCGTTGCTCCCCTTGTCCCACAGAACAGACCCTTGTTATCGCCCTCGGTATACATGGAGCGAATTGAATAATACACTGCCCTCGCAGGAGCTTGCGTAGCACAAGATATCGTCATGGGGTCCGAGTGCAATTGAACGACGGCTCAGGCTCGTTAGGGATACAAGCTTATGAAAGACAGCGTCGTCACTGTGGCTGTTGCCGGCATGCTGGTATCTGCGGTCGCATCCCTTATCGCGGCTCCGGCCGCAGTAGCCGACGGCAAGGCCAAGGAAAAATGCTACGGCGTGGCCCTCAAAGGTCAGAACGATTGCGCCGCCGGTGCGGGCACCACCTGCGCCGGCACCTCGACGATCGACTACCAACAGAATTCCTGGAAGCTCGTCCCCGCCGGAACCTGCGAAACGATCAAGACGCCGAACGGCCATGGCAGCCTGGCAGAGGGACCGGCGCCTGTCTGATTGGAGCCGACCGTTGGGAGCCAGGATGTCCGGGCAGGGGTTTACAGACCATCATCTACCGCAGAACCGGCTCACCATGGAATCGGCGGCGAGACGGCTTTGAAACGCCGAAGCCGACTTCCATCATCAACCGCGGCTTTTGCATTGGCACGGTGCCCATGTGGAAACCGAAGGGATCTTCGACGAAACCGAAACCGGCTTTGCCGGTCAGCGTGGCGGCGCTTTCCTCTCCGTAAAATCCAAGAACCTCCTCCGCCGGATGGCCGACCAGAAGCGTCA
Source organism: Rhizobium leucaenae USDA 9039 (assembly GCF_000426285.1). Classification (GTDB taxonomy): domain Bacteria; phylum Pseudomonadota; class Alphaproteobacteria; order Rhizobiales; family Rhizobiaceae; genus Rhizobium; species Rhizobium leucaenae. The sequence goes on from NZ_AUFB01000004.1 coordinate 395,859, forward strand.
ATTGATGCTTCACCCGCCGCCGTCTGTGGCTGCCCTTGATGAAGACATGCGGCCCGGTGCCTTCATCCACATCGACCAGATTGAAGAAAAACTTCAGCATTCGCCAGTCATCGAGGTCAAAATGATATTTGAATGAGGCACGGCTTAGATCGGCCTCGGAGGCCGATTTTGTCGGAAAGCTCCACCAGATGCGCGTGGTGATCACCTGAGCCTGTCCGCCGAGATAATGTCGGGCGACGTCCCCAAGCAGCGGATCGCGCTGAACCGCCAGGACCGCGTCGCAATCGAGCGAACGCTCGTAAAAATGCCCGCTGAGAAGAGACCGGCCGAACCGCGCCTCCGCAGCCGCATGTTCGGGCGCCAGAAACTCGAGCTTCCGGTCGAAATTGCCGAAACAGCCGGTGGTCCGGGCAAATTCGGCAATGTCCCGGTGAATGCTCTCGGGCAGCATCAGACCGGCAAAAAGCCCATCCGTCTGCAGCGCATGGACGACACCATCGCACTCGATCCCTGAAAACATCGATGCGCCGGCCCCCGGACGCGCCACCTGCTGCCTAGTCGCGAACCAATGAAGGCGCCGAAACGGCATTGTTCGGGCCAGCAGAAACATCGGCAGCCAAGCCGGATTTTCCCGCACATCCGTCAAGTAAGTGGGTATGCGAACAGCCATTCGCTTCAGGCGACCGCCTCGTCGGGCGATGGACTCCAAATCATCTGCCGGAGGATTGTGCATAGGTATCCTTTCCGCCTGCGCATAAATCCATGCCAACAGGCCCAGGCTTGTTGAAAATAGTCCTTGTTTTGCGCCGTAAGACGCTTGCTGCACTGCGGCAAATAGAAGCCCGCCAACCATGGTCAAGAGCCTGAAGGGGCAGATTTCCGCTTGTTTGACGAAAATCCACGAGACAATCGCCTTCCGATTTTACAAGTATTTTCAAAGGCCCACGGGTGGTTGTCCAATATTGCCGATATGTTTCTGACGATGAATGAATGTACTGGTCATTCGCTCCGCCGACGCACTTCTGGCACAATTTATTTGCCATTGCTTAGGATAACATCGCTAGGAAGCATTTGCAGCGAACGAGTGACCGGCCGAGACTGAGGCAAAACCGGAACAGTTTTGTCAAAGCCAATCGCGCCGCCAATCTACAGTCACAATCCTGTTCCGATCATCGGCTAGAGCATCCCGCTTGCAGGTGGAATCACCAGAAAGCGCATAAGATGCTCTAGATTCAAAAGACTAGAGCGACCTTTGCGCGTTCAGATGAACGCGCGGCGCTCTAGACGAACGAGCAATTGCGAAAGAGGGCTCATATGACAGAGACAGATCCCGCGGAAGGTATAGTCGATTTTGACGCGGGCGAAGGCGAAGCAGCGACCGTGGAGATGAACGACTATACGAAAAGTCTCGCCCAGGCGAAGGCCAAGTCGGTCAAACTCGTCGACGCCATTACCGGCGCAACGCTCAAGAAGAAGGATGCGGTGCATTTCGATGACCTGCGCCCCTCGCTTGCGGAATTCGTACGCCATAGACATCCCGACATCCGCTCCGACGACTATATCAGCCGCAAGGCGATGGACGACTATCGCGCCCAATATATCGCCGAACTGCTGGTAGACGAGCGCGGCGAACTTTCGAACCTGGAAGACGAAGTCGTCGAAAGCCTGAAGACGCACGACACGCTCGCCGAGAACATCGAAGAGGATTACGAGGATCATCGCTCCATCGGCGACCGGATGGCGGATATGGTCGCCTCCTTTGGCGGCAGTTGGACCTTCATCATCTCGTTCTGCTTGTTCCTGACGGTGTGGATGGGCATCAACCTCGCCATGGGCGAAAACAAAGCCTTCGACGCCTATCCCTTCATCCTACTGAACCTGATCCTTTCGACGATTGCCGCCCTGCAGGCGCCGATCATCATGATGAGCCAGCGGCGACAGGAAGCAAAGGACCGGCTGCGCGCCCTTAACGACTACAAGGTCAACCTGAAGGCCGAACTGGAAATCCGCCATTTGCACGAAAAAGTCGACCATCTCCTCAATCGCCAATGGGAGCGGCTGACCGAAATCCAGCAGATCCAGATCGAGATGATGCTGGAACAAGCCAAGGCCGCCACGCGCGCCCTGAAGGTCAGCAAGGCATCGAAGGTGAAGACCAATGCCTTGAAGAACCTCTTCGGCAGCAAGCCCAAGGCCGAGGAGCCGGAGGATTCGGCGGAGTAGGGCGATCAGCTCGGCGGGTACCGCCCATCAAGCCTGCCTCTCGGCACATGCATGTGTACTCACGGGCCGCCGCCGTCACATCGGCCTTCTCTCGAACAGAAAATGCGCCTCGTTTCCTAAAGCTGCGGATGAACAGCCATTCGCGCTCCCGTGGGCGCATATAAGCCGGAAGCCCGCCGGCAGCATAGGCGAACCCCATCAGGACCGTATTTTTTGCTGTAAACGCAGGGAGCCTTGTCCGCGCTGCCCGGTAGCAACAAGGCACTTTCTGCGATCTCGGCTGCAGGTATTATCGATGACACACGTATAATGTTTTGCCCTGCGCTTGCGGCCGTGGCACCCCAAAATACGACGAGAAAACACACGAAAGTTCTCATGCTCCTCTCCATTATGTTAGAAACTGAACAATAAACTGTAAGTTGTTTATCGTCAATTTAACACTCTTAAGTTAGTCAGAAGGGATGAGGCCAGCACGCGACGAGGCTCTGCCGGATGCGATTTCGCAATGCGGCTTAAGGCGATAGCTCGGATGAGCTCGGAATTGTAGGGCCGGGAAGGACGAAAGACGACCTAATACCTACGCATTAGCCACCATAGTAAGGTTGACTCGCGGTTTGCGCGTCCTAAGCTTCAGTTTGGAACGATTACTGAGGTGTCGCCATGACCTACTTCGAGGAGACCAAAAGAATAGCATGCGAAAATGACGCCGGGCGCCGCATCGTCATTATCGAACAATTGAAATGGCCCAAATTCGCCTTCTCGGACCGACCGGGAGGCCCCGTCTTCGACTACATGACGGAAGACGGCCAGATCGCCAACAAGCTGGACGACGAGAACTTCCTTTTGCTCCTAACGGACGAAGTCTTCCATCGCGCCTAGCACACCCGCTTTCAGGTGAAATCGGCGACAAACGGAAAAATACGCCCGGAGTCAAAAACCGGAGCGACCTTAGTGCGTTCAAATGAACGGACGGCGCTCTGACGGAACAGGTCTGGCTCCAGAACAGAGCGGCAAGCCTCGCACATCCCCCATACAAGATACTCCTAATGCGCCATCGAAATCGGCGCAAACAGAGACGGGGATATAGTCATGGACTACGACTGGGACGGCGTGAAAACACGCCGCATGAGGATGCTGAAGCTCGGCATATCACTATTCATCTTCGCGATGACCTTGGTAGGGCCGACGATGTTTCTTTTACATTTTCGGTAGGGGCGGGCGTATCCGATTGGCTCTTGGCGAAAGCTGCCAACGCTTAGAAAAGCGGAGAATCAGCGTCCAGTGCCTATGGCGGAGAGGGTGGGATTTGAACCCACGATACCCTTGCAGGTATGCCGCATTTCGAGTGCGGTGCATTCGACCACTCTGCCACCTCTCCGGTTATGCTGGTCGGCGCGTTTTGCAGCGCGGGCGTTCTCATAGCGAGAGAAGGATGGGATGGCAAACTGGTGATTGATCGCTTCAAGTGTGGCCTTACTGCGCCGCTCCGACCAGATCTCTTACAGCGGCTGCGATACCGAGCACGGCGCCGAGCGGCACGCCGTCCGCCATTCTCAACCAGTCTTGATAACCCGTAGAGCTTCGACCCTTGACGAGAGCGGAGGCTGGTGAAGGCTTCGAAAAGGGGATGTCTCTGGTGAGTTCCAGGTGATCACCACGCTCGATAAGGCCGCCATCCCGAATCAACTGCTCACGTAGTTTTCGCACATTCGATGGCAAGCTCTCCGTGATCCTCGAATTGATTTTGGAGCCAGCCGTCAAAACGTAGGTGCCATCCTCGTAGCGTAGAAATGCCCGATCCTCGAGCCGCTTCGGCAGTGTGGAATAGAGGTCGATAATCAGGCTTTGCGCCTCGTCGTCGCGCTGTTCCACCTGTCCGGTCGGCGATGTGGAGGTTCTCTCCTTGACGGAGAAGAGATCATACCCCAGCGCCTCAAGCACGTAGATCATGTTGCCGAGGTAAGTTTGCATTGTGGCGATGTCGGCGCGCGGAAGGTTAGAGCCCGTCGGTGTGTTCAAATTTGCCACGACTACTTTGCCACTGTTCCCTCTAAGGATCGCCCAGAGCTTCAGCTCCAGCCATTTCACATGCGCACGGGTAAGGTTGTCGTCTTTGCTCGTGAATATCAAGAAAGTATCGAATTCGATGGGAAACTTGCCGCTCGTGTAGCGCTGTGAAAAATCATCACTCTCGCCAACGTAGATTTCCGGCAGGTCATCATCGGCACCGCTGCGAATGAGCAGGTAGACGCATGAACGGCTTAAAACCTCAGCCTCGAGTGCCTTCTTGAAGAATTCGGGCTGACCCGTAATGGCAACGCCGGTCCAGTTGTCAAGCTCGACGGTGCGCAAGCTTCGTGGATCCTGGCCAGTGATAAAAATTTTCACGACCCGACCAACCATTTCACCATAACTCATGAGTCGATCCATTCGATTGACGCCCAACGCGTCCATAGCACGCATCTATGCACGTATGTCAGAAGTATTGGTTTTTATTTTCAGCCTCAGCGTGCGAAAGCGGCTTCCCTATTTTCGCTGGCGTCCGTAATCTCTGCCTATGAGCAATGATGCCTTCCATCCTGAGGATCGTGCCCGGTCATTGATCGACAGGCAGCTGATCGACTGTGGGTGGTTGGTCCAGTCACGCTCGGAGATGAATCTCGGTGCCGGCCCAGGCGTTGCAGTGCGCGAGTTCCAAACTGCGTCTGGTCCAGTCGACTACGCCCTCTTTGTCGGCCGAAGGCTCTGCGGTGTTGTCGAAGCCAAGGCGGAAGGCACTACTCTCTCTGGCTTCTCCGATCAGGCGGCTCGCTACATCCACGATATGCCCGGCCATTTGGTCCGTGAGGATGGCCAGGTGCGTTTCGAATATGTCGCCTCTGGTAGCGCGACGCTGTTTCGTGATCATGCCGATCCGCAACCAGTCTCCCGCCACGTCTTCGCATTCCACCGCCCTGAGACGCTGGAGCTCCGGTTGCGCGAGCCGGCGACGCTGCGCGCCCGGCTACAGCAGATGCCGCCCCTAGTTGTAGACGATCTGCGCGGCTGTCAGATCGACGCAGTGATGAACCTCGAGCAGTCATTGGCCCAAAACCGTCCTCGCGCCTTAGTGCAGATGGCGACCGGTGCCGGCAAGACGTTCACGGCAGCGACCTTAAGCTATCGCCTGCTCGCTCATGCTGGCTTCAAACGCATCCTCTTCCTCGCAGATCGGGCAAACCTCGTCCGCCAGACACGCGATGAATATCTCGCCTATCGCCCTCCCGGCACTGGTCGTTCGTTTTCGGAGATCTATAACGTCCAGAAGCTCGGCAACGCTGGCATTGATAAGGATGCGCAGATCGTCGTAGCAACGATCCAGCGCGTCTATTCGGTGCTGACCGGTAAGGAGCTGGATGAGGATGACGAAGAGGCATCCGCCTTCGAGGCCATTGCGGGCGGGCAGGAGCGTTTCGTCAGCTACAATCCGTCGATTCCGATCGAGAGCTTCGATCTCGTCATCACTGACGAGTGCCATAGATCGATCTACGGGACTTGGCGCCAGGTGCTGGACTATTTCGACGCTTTCATCGTCGGCTTGACGGCAACGCCCTCGCTTCACACGCTCGGATTCTTCGGTCGCAATCTCGTAGCGCAATATCCCTACGAGCGATCCGTAGTGGATGGTGTCAACGTCGGTTTCGAGATCTTCCGCATCCGCACCGAGATCGGCGAACGCGGCTCCATCGTCAAGGCAGGCTATGATCTACCGGTCCGCGACAAGCGCACTCGCGCTGAGCGCTATGAAACGTTGACTGAAGACTTCGCCTATGCCGCCGATCAACTCGACCGCACGGTGGTGGTGCCGAACCAGATCCGCACCGTGCTGGAAACCTATCGCGATTCGCTCTTTACGGAGCTGTTCCCCGGCCGTCATGAAGTGCCAAAGACGTTGATCTTCGCCAAGGACGATCATCATGCCGAGGAGATCGTGACGATCGTCCGCGATGTCTTCGGCAAGGGCAACGATTTCGCCAAGAAGATCACCTACAAGGTCGACGGCGCAGATCCGGAGCAGTTGATCCGCACTTTCCGCAATGACTACAATCCGCGCATTGCCGTCACCGTAGACATGATCGCAACCGGCACCGATGTAAAACCACTTGAGGCGCTGATCTTCCTGCGCGACGTCAAGTCCGAGCTCTATTTCGAGCAGATGAAAGGTCGCGGCGCCCGGACTATCAGCCCGGAGAAGTTGCGCGAGGTGACGCCGGACGCCGAGGCGAAGACACGTTTCGTCCTGGTCGATGCCGTCGGAGTCTCGGAGAGCTTGAAGAGTATCTCCCAGCCGCTGGAACGCAACCGAGTCATCTCCTTTGACAAGCTGATCGACGAAATTGCAGCCGGCCGCCGCGACGACGACGCTTTTGCAACACTTGCAGCGCGGCTGGCTGCCCTCGACCGCCGCATCGGCGAAAAGGACCGCGCAGCCGTGGTCAAAGTGACGGGCGGACTGGACCTCAAGGATCTCGCCTCTCGCTTGCTTGACGCAATCGATCCTGATGTGCTGGCTACCCATGTGGCGAAAGAGGCCCCCGAGCCAGACCAAAAGCGTGCAAAGGATGCGGTCAAGGAACAGGCGGCTGCGCTGTTCGACGATCCGAAGCTTCGTGGACTGTTGAAGGATGTGAAGGCTGCAGCCGACATCCGCATTGACCAGGTCTCCACTGATGCTGTCGTCTCCTCTGGTTGGGACGAGCGCAAAGCGAGCGACACGGTGAATCGCTTTCAGAAATTTCTCGAGGAAAAACAAGACGAGTTGGTTGCCCTGCAGATCCTCTATCATCGTCCCTATGCTCACAAGCATTTGACCTATGAGACGGTGGACGAGATGCGCGATGCGTTGAAGCGCCCGCCCTGGCTACTGGAGCCGGTGGACATCTGGCGCGCCTATAAACGCCTCGCCTCCGAAAAAGTGCGAGGTAACCCGGCCGGCACGCTCGCCGATATCGTCATGCTGGTTCGTTATGCTATGGGAGAAGCCGAATCGCTGGAGCCGCTATCATCGCTGGTGGCCGGGCGATTCAACCTCTGGCTTGGCCGCGAAGAAAAGGCCGGGCGAACCTATAGTGACGAGCAGCGTGCCTGGCTCCTGGCAATCCGTGATCATCTGGCGGTCAATATCGAAATCCGTCCCGAAGACATCACGGACGCACCGGAATTTGCCGGGCGCGGCGGCATGATAAAAGCGCGCGGCCTGTTCGGCGCGCGCTTGCCGGCCCTGCTCGATGAACTAACGGAAGTCTTGGTGGCGTAATGGACATGACGGTGGCTCCTTCGGAGCGGGAAGACGGCTTGGACGATGAGCCCTGGGAACTGCCGGCAGGCTGGTGCTGGACTCCTCTCCGAGCAGTGACGTCATTCATCGGTCGCGGCCGCGGCCCAAAGTATGTCGAAGACGGAGGCGTCCCGGTCGTCAATCAGAAGTGCATCCGTTGGCATAGCTTGGAAACTAGGCATCTTCGTTTGACCGCTCGGGATGCATTCGACCGCCTCACCCCGGAACTCCAACTTCAGCCGGGCGATCTGCTCTGGAATTCGACCGGCACCGGAACGATTGGTCGCGCCGTTGTCTACGACGGTTCCATCGGAGAGCTTACGGTTGATTCGCACGTAACCATCGTCCGACCAGTCGCGATCGAACCCAGGTATCTGGGTTACTTCGTTGAAACCGGTAGGGTCCAGCATTTGGTGGACGCGGGGCACGTTGGTTCGACTAATCAACGCGAACTTCCGCGTGCCTTCGTGGAAGAGCTTCGAATCCCGCTGGCACCGCTTCCCGAACAACGCCGCATCGTCGAACGCATCGATGCCCTGTTCGCCGAGATCGCCGAGGGCAAAGCAGCGCTGGAAGAGGCGCGCAAAGGGCTGGAGACCTTCCGTCGATCCCTGTTGAAGGCCGCCGTCACTGGCGAACTCACCCGCGACTGGCGCGAAACCAACAAGCCCACCGAGACCGGCCACGACCTGATCGCCCGCATCAGGGCTGAGCGCGCGGTAAACACGCCCGATAGGCGAGACAAGCGAGCGTGGGCGGGCGAGTCGATAGACACCTCAGAGTTGTCGCATCTGCCTAAGGGATGGGCTTGGGCACGTCTCGATGAAATCGTCGTGTCTGGACCAACAAATGGCTATTCGCCGAAGACGAGTTCAGATGGGTCTGGAACTCTTTCGCTCAAACTGACAGCCACAACTCGAGGCGAGATTGATCTGTCCGACCGAGCCACGAAGACGTTGTCCGAAACGATTGAACAGGGATCTGATCTCTATCTAGTGCCGGGTGACCTGCTTTTTCAGCGCGGCAACACAATCGAATATGTGGGCATAGCGGCAATATACGATGGGCCGGAGTCTACTTACGTCTACCCCGACCTGATGATCCGCGTCCGAACCAGCCACCGGTGGTTAGCGGAGTGGATATGGCGAGTGGCCAACTCCCCAATGGGTCGGAAGTTCATGATGGACAGCGCGACTGGAACTGCCGGGACCATGCCAAAAATAAGCGGCGCGATATTGCGCAGATTGCCGATCCCGATCCCTCCGGCCTCGGAGATAGGCGAAATCCTCCGCCGAGTATCTGAAGGCCTGGCAGCATGTTCAGACGGCGTAACACTGTTTGAAGTCCAAACCACCGACGCCGTCCGTCTCCGCCAGGCCATCCTCAAATCTGCCTTCGAAGGCACGCTCGTGCCTCAGGATTCGCACGACGAGCCTGCCTCGGCGCTACTCACGAATATATCCGCTCGCACCGTCAATCCATCCAAGCGCCATCGTGCACCGGCGAAAAAAACGAGGGGGAGAAGCAGCACATGACACGCCACACGATTGAGGCCGGTGAGAAACCGATCCTTGATATATTCTGCGACAAATATCTGTTTCGAATCCCATCCTATCAACGGCCTTACGCCTGGACTACTGAAGAAGCCAGCGAATTGCTGGACGACATCCAGACAGCTTGCGGCACTACTGGCAACGTTGCCGACGCAAGCCCCTATTTCCTAGGGAGCGTGGTCTTGATCAAAGATCCGCAGAAGCCGGAAGCAGACGTAGTCGATGGCCAGCAGAGATTGACGACCCTGGCGATCTTACTGAGTGTGCTGCGGGACTTGGCAGAGCCAAAGATCGCCAGCGCGATCCATGGCTACATTTGCCAAACCGGCGACCCGATCAAAGGGACCGAAGACGTCTTTAGGCTGACAACTCGTGAGCGTGACGCAAGCTTTTTTAGAACCGCAATCCAGGCTCAGGGAGCGACTGCCACCTTGCCCGACATGCGCCAGTTGAAGGACGCACGTGCAAGGATGGTAGAAAACGCTGCCTTCCTGCGCGATCGGCTGAAGGATCACTCTGAGGAACAATGCCGGCGGCTAACAATGTTTATCGCGCAGCGTTGCTATCTCGTCCTTGTCGCAGCCTCGGATCAGGACTCCGCTTTCCGCATCTTCTCCGTGATGAACTCCAGGGGCCTGGACCTCTCACCGGCGGATGTCTTGAAGGCAGAGATCATCGGCGCGCTCCCTGCTGATAAGCAGGAGGAATACACCGAAAAATGGGAGGACATGGAAGACGAACTCGGTCGCGCCCGTTTCGCTGAGTTGTTCGGCCATATCCGCATGATTCATCGCAAGCAGAAGATGCAAGGAACACTCATCGCAGAGTTCAGAGAGTTTGTGCCAACGCGGAAGGCCCCGGCAAACTTCATCGACAGTGAGCTGTCCCCCTATGCTAGCGCCTACGAGGAAATCACGGATCGGAGCTTCTCGAGCTTCAAAAACGCGGACGCGATTAATCGACAGCTCACCCACCTTTCGCGCCTTGATAATTTTGACTGGCAGCCACCGGCAATTGAAGTCATTGCCCGCTATCGCGACGACCCTGATTTCATCCTCCAGTTCTTGTCGGACCTTGAACGGCTCGCCTACGGTATGTTCCTAATGCGCCGGGATCCCTCCGAACGCATACGGCGATACGGCAAGCTGCTGGCATCAATACAGGCAAAGGACGATCTTTTCGCAGAGGGTTCTACTCTTCAGCTCGACGACCATGAAAAGCTTGAAGTGCGTAAATCCCTCGGAGCGGATATATACACTGTGACACGCATAAGACTTCCGCTTCTGCTGCGGCTTGACGAGCTACTGTCTGGCGGTAGTGCAGTCTACAATACGCCGGTTGTCAGTGTAGAGCATGTGCTGCCACAGAATCCGCCGGCAGCTAGCCAATGGTCGATTGACTTTCCAACTGAAACTGACAGACAGCAGTGGGTCCACAAACTTGCCAATCTGGTATTGTTGACCAGACGGAAGAACTCTCAGGCAAGCAATTATGAATTCACCGACAAGAAGTCGAAATACTTCTCGACAAAAGCAGGTGTGGCGAACTTCGCGCTGACCAGCAAAGTCCTTGCAGAGACAACTTGGAACATCGACACGATGCAAAAGCGTCAGGCCGAGTTGATTGGAGCTATCGAGAAGCTCTGGCGGTTAGCTTAAGGACGCATGATGAATTCCCAAACCCTCGTCGCCAAGGTCTGGAATTTCGCGCATGTGCTGCGCGACCAGGGCGTTTCCTATCAAGCTTATATAAGTCAGATCTCCTACCTGCTCTTCCTCAAGATGGATGACGAGCGGGTGACGCAGATCGGCGAGGCTTCCATGCTGCTGAACGGCGCCTGTTGGTCAGATATCCGAGATCTCTCCGGCGAGGCGCTGAGCATCGCCTACGGCAGACTCTTGGAGGTTCTATCGAAGCAGGGCGGCATCATCGGCGCGATCTTCCTGAAAGCTCAGAACGAGATCCAGGATCCGGCCAAGCTGAAGCGCCTCGTCGGCCTAATCGACAGCGAGACCTGGCTCGGCCTGCCGGTCGATGTAAAGGGCGACATCTACGAAGGGCTGCTGGCGCGTAACGCCGAGGATGTCAAATCCGGGGCCGGCCAATACTTCACCCCGCGCCCGGTGATCGACGCCATGGTCGAGGTGGTGGACCCCGAGCCACACCAAACCGTGCATGACCCGGCCTGCGGAACCGCCGGCTTCCTGCTCGCCGCATGGGAGCACATGAAAAGGCATCCCAAGGCCCGCGACCGCGCCGTCTATTCGGCGCTGAAAAACAAGTTTTCCGGTGCGGACATCGTGCCGGAGGTCGTGCGTCTTGCGGCCATGAACCTCTATCTGCACGGCATCACCGGTGTAGAATCGATCGTCGAGGCCAAGGACGCGCTACTCGGCACCGGCGGCAAGACTTATGACGTCGTGCTTGCCAACCCTCCCTTTGGCAAGAAGCAGAGCTACCGGGTGATCCGCGATGACGGCGAGATCGACACCGAGCGCGAGGACTATGATCGCCAGGACTTCTTCGTCACCACCTCGAACAAACAGCTAAACTTCCTGCAGCATATCATGACCGTGCTCGCGCCGGACGGTGAGGCCGGCGTTGTCTTGCCCGATAACGTGCTATTCGAAGGTGGGGCCGGCGAGACGATCCGCAGGCGCCTGCTGCAGAACTTCGACTTCCACACTTTGCTACGTCTGCCGACTGGCATCTTCTACAAGCAGGGCGTCAAGGCGAATGTGCTCTTCTTCGACAAGAAACCACCGTCCGAAGTCGCGGCGACCAAGGATCTCTGGATCTATGATCTGAGGACCAACAAGCGCTTCACCCTGAAGGAGCGCCCGATGACCCGTGCCGATCTCGACGACTTCGTCGCCTGCTATAGGTCCGGTCGTCGGCACGAGCGGGAGGAGAGCGAACGCTTCAAGCGCTACCCACTCGAAGCCCTCCTCGCCCGCGACAAAGTCAACCTCGACCTCTTCTGGCTGAAGGACGAGAGCTTCGACGACCCCGACCTGTTGCCGCCTCCGGATGAGGTCGCCGCCGAAGTCATTGCGAGCCTGGAACTCGCGCTCGACAAGTTCCGCGGCGTCGCAAACACTCTGAGTGCCTCGGGTGCCTGATTGAGCGCGCCGATGTCCGACCTGAATGACATCGCTCTCCTTGGGATCGATGTAGGCTTTTCGAAATCGAGGCCGACGACGGGCATCGCTTGGAGCAAAAACGGCGAGTTTGGATCCGCGAGGACTTACTCGGACTGGGAGCGTCGTAGCCGACACGTCCCGGCAACGACCGCCTTTTCAGTCATAGCCATTGACGGGCCGCTCGTCCCTATCGGCGCAGATGACAGTTTGAACCGCTTGTGCGAGCGCCTGTTCATTCGCGGAGCATTTCGGACCCGGTGCAAACCAGGCTTAAGCAATCACGGATACGGAAGGGATCTGCGCCGAGCCGCGTCACAAACCGCCGAGCACGTTCTACATCTGGCGAGTCCAAATAAGGTGATCAAGAAGGCTATTCGACCCGGCACCGCTATCATCGAAGCTTTCCCGAACGCCTTCCTTGGGGTTCTTCTGCCGGAAGACCGCTTCGCTCTGCCAGCAGCTCAAAAACGGAAGAAATTCGACTGGCTCTATGATCATGCTGTCGACAGCGGCGTTCTCGACTCCCTTTTGCAGACTCTCGGTTGGCGAAATCAGGCGCTGCTCGATGCAGTGTTGGCCGAGAAGGATCACGAGAAGCGAGCAGCGTGGATTTGCCTATTAACCGCAGCCTGCGCGGCGGCCAGTAAATCCGAGGTTGTTGGTGACGATGTGGGAGGCTGGTTCTGGCTACCCCCGTCAGACTTATGGGCAGCTTGGGCGCGGGGAGCGCTGGAGAGGAGCAGTTTGGCCGTTGTTTAGCTTCCTTTGACTCGAGGAAGCTCACTGGCTGGCACGACGCTCCTGGGCGTTGTTTCACAGCTCTCGACGTGCCAAACGCGCCAGCGAGTCTCTTTGTTCGATTGCGTCTAGCGCCGATCAGTTCGTCGCCAAAACGTCACATCCTCGAATCAAAGTTGCCGCTTCCGCTCGAAATATAGAGCTGCGACCATCTGCGAAAATTACGAGACTGAGATCGTCCAGCTGGCCGCCGGGGGTCGCAATTATCTTCATCGGAAACCCTTGAAGCCAGGTGCGCGCTATTTCCTGACCCCGACCAGTTACATCGACGCTGATCTTTAAGAGATGCGTCACCCGAGAGGCTAGCAAAGGAACGGATAAATCTGGGAAAGATCCTGTTTGCGACGTCAGCTTCGCATTCACCTCGACGTCGCGATCGCTTGTAACCGATGGCCAAGGATCAAGATCGTCGGCGGTATCAATGGTCAGGATCTGCCGGCCGTTTTCATAGCAGGTCAACCAAACGCGTGGCCGGCGCATGAAATCACGATCTTTGAGATTCTTGTCGGTCAGCTCTGCTCTCAGCGTCACATTCAATCCGTCGATCTTTGTCTCAACGGTATCTTCGTTAAGGAACAGATGAACCGAAGCTTCTTCTGCATGAGCGGTAGCCAGGCCGCTCGAGGCGAGGAGCACGGCGGCGAGAACCCTGACGAATTTCATATGGCATTCCGAGGTTTTCATGCCGACAAAAGGGAACCTTTATCCCATAGCTTAGCCGAGAAATGCCTTATCGCCTTAAACCGTTGTTTCCCTTCATGTGGCTGCCGCGGTTCACGCATAACCCCACGCCGGACAAAAAGGTTCCTTTAAGTCAATGGGTTACCGGGTATGATAGCCGGAAACCTAAGTGGGATTTCGGCTCAAAAATGCGCAAAATTGGCTATGCCCGAGTGTCGACAAATGAGCAGCATCTCGATCTCCAACTCGCGGCGCTGAAGGCGATCGCCTGTGACCATATTTTCACAGACCAGGGGATTTCCGGTTCGACATTTGATCGGCGTGGCCTGGTCGACGCCTTATCCAGTGTTGGCGAAGGAGACATGCTTGTGGTGTGGCGGCTCGATCGGTTGGGTCGATCGCTGATCGACCTCATCCGCGTCATCAACGACCTCGGAAATCGAGGCGTTGAGTTCCGGTCACTCAACGAGGCGATAGATACATCTACCTCCGGCGGACGCCTGACATTCCACATCATGGCCGCGATGGCGGAGTTCGAGCGCTCGATCATTAGCGAGCGCACGAAGGCGGGCATGGCCGCCGCCAGATCAAGAGGGAGCTTGATCGGCCGGCGACCAGCGCTCACGCCGGAGCAGATACTCGAAGCACGAGAAGCCTTCATGATCGACAAGGCTTCAATCGACGATCTCGCGGAGCGCTACAAGGTTCATCCCCGCACTCTCGCGCGAGGGATGAAGCAAGGTATTTTACTCGCCAACGATCCCGGTCTGTGACGACGTAGCCGGCAGCGACCATCGCTTTGAAATCGCCTTGACGCGGACCTTGGGCTTCTTCGGTTCCGGAACATGATTGGGAATCTTTCCCAGCATTTCCAGGAAGTCCAACTCCTTCTGACGATACTTCTCGGCCATCGCCCTGACCCTTTCCCTCAATTCTGCGCTGATCACCATATTCCTCCTCAGAACATTCCCCATTCGACATCATCGACGCCGACGGTTTCGCTTGAGGTGTCGACATTGGCACCATTCGCCCTCAGCAAAAGCCGCTCACGAGCCTTCCGTTCTGCGGCCAACCTCCGCCGGTGGACAGCCTTCTCCTCGTCCGACATCGAAGAAAGATCAGTCCAGGTGCGGACAGTGGTTTCATCTACTCCGCGCTTCTTGCGTGCCCTGTCGCGATGGAGGCGACGTTCACGGCTCTCATGAGTTTCGCCGCGGATCCACGGCACATGGTCGTGAAAGGTGTAGGGCCGCACAGTCTCGCCTTCGGCTTCCTTCTTCAAGCGATAGATCCTGCGGGATTCCTCGCGCCAGGCGCGCACGATCGGGTGAGGATTGTCACGCTGAAACTTGGCCAAGCGATTCCGCCAATCATCAATGGCGCGCCGCCGTGCCGAACCTTCCTGGAGGTCGCACACCGTCTTCTGAGAAGCTGAAGCAGTCCCTCCTGAACCGGAGGTATCATCATTTTCGATTGAGAGCATTTCCGTTCTCCTATTGCTTACTGCTTATTTATAGCGAAGCCCGGAGCCGGAGCGCACATTTCCATCCTGTCACGCTTTGTGCGGTTTCTCTCTATTATAATAATATTCTTATGTCTTGATATAATAGAGAGAAACCGCACAAAGCGTGACCTCTCCGGCTAACGAAAGACCGGGTCTCCTCCGGATAAAACGAGCGATCGTGAATGCGAAACAAGTAAATTGAGAAAACCGTAGCGGGCGACCGCGGGAACTAATCCACAAGCAGGCTTCCCGGCTCGAGGGTCGTAGCTGACGTCGCCCGTGAGAACGGGAGTGAATTACACGTCATCATCAAAAAGCGACTGGGTGAACGGTTACGTTAACTCCACGGCATGGAAGGATCCGTCCTCGGACATTGGTGGACGCAAAACCCATCCCCATCGAGCTCGTTGACGGCGTCTAGGACTTCGTGCTCCGGCAAAGAAGAGACCGTTGACGAGTAATCGCACACAAGCGGCACAGGAGGTTTCTGGCGACCAGGAGCAAATGAACAATACGGACGCGCCGAAATCCACAACGTCCGTCCGGCGCAGCTAGTCGAGAAACATGGCGACGACCCCCTCTCTGTTGTCGGATCCCACTCCCGGCTGTTCGGCTTATCTCGAACCGAGACTACGACAAGCACACGAAAGCGCCATCACGCCGGAAATGTTTTCGACGCTACCACGCAAGGCATCCGTCGCCGGGTAAGCGCTGCTGCCATGCTCCGATCCCTCATTCATGCAGCGAAGCTTAGCAGCGACGATACGCGACACCGAAGTTCCTCCCACCCAGAGAACATTAGAGCTCCCTGAAGTTGACACCTGTGCAAAAATGATAAAAAGGGGCAAAAAGTGTCAACCAAACGTAAAGTTGCGTCAACTTAGCGTCACGAAATGGGTGAATTCCGGCTCGATATTGACCCGGAAGTTGATGTTTTGGCGGGCTTCCGGACCTGGAAGTTGGCATTTCTAAACATCTCTGGGTTGGGTTGACAACTTTTGGCAACGTCTCCGGACGTGTGCTGTCGCTGGCGACGCCTCCGCCAAAAGCGATTGACGACGTCGTGTGCTGAGAGGTGCGTGTATCGTAAGCGCGATTTTCCCCGCACCTTCTGCAATTGAGTGAGCTTTGGCATGAGGTGTCCACCAAAATAGGTGGACACCAAGTGATGGAAGAAGGTCAAAAACTTGCCGTGCGGCTGGTCGGTAGGAATGGGAGACGCCGTTTCGATCAAAGTTCGAAAGACCGCCTTATTGCGGCCTGCCTTGAACCTGGCGCATCGGTATCGAAACTCGCGCGCGATCACGGGGTGAACGCGAACCTCGTTTGGAAATGGATACGGAAACATACCCAGCCCCTTGCGTCGCCGCCGTCTTCGACATCGTCTTTTATTCCGGTGCAAATCACCGCGGCCAG
>NZ_AUFB01000005.1 GCF_000426285.1 Rhizobium leucaenae USDA 9039
GCCAATGTTTCAAGGCCTATGTCGAGCAACAACTCGTCCCGACGCTGCGACCAGGCGACATCGTCATCATGGACAATCTGGGTAGCCACAAATCCGCGCAGATACGCCAGTTGATCAAGGCCGCCGGTGCAAGGCTCTGGTTTCTGCCGCCTTATTCACCTGACCTCAATCCAATCGAGCAGGCCTTCGCCAAGATCAAGCATTGGATGCGAAAAGCGCAAAAGCGCACCGTCGACGACACCTGGCGATATCTCGGCTCACTCGTCCAGACAATCGATCCAGACGAGTGCACCAACTATCTTGTCAATGCCGGATACGCTTCAAACAAAACATGAAATGCTCTAGAAGAACGCGCCGGGAAACCGGTCGTGCCGGCATCTCACAAAACGAAAAACCCGGCTCGCTTCCACGAACCGGGTTCTGATTTCATAACAGCGTAAATCGCTTAGCTATCGAGGAACGAGCGCAGCTTTCTCGAGCGGCTCGGATGCTTCAGCTTGCGCAACGCCTTGGCTTCGATCTGACGGATACGTTCGCGGGTAACCGAGAACTGCTGGCCGACTTCTTCGAGCGTATGGTCGGTGTTCATGCCGATGCCGAAGCGCATGCGCAGCACGCGCTCTTCGCGCGGCGTCAGCGAAGCCAGCACGCGGGTCGTCGTCTCGCGCAGGTTCGCCTGAATGGCGGCGTCGATCGGCAGCAGCGCATTCTTGTCCTCGATGAAATCGCCGAGATGGCTGTCCTCTTCGTCACCCACCGGGGTTTCGAGCGAGATCGGCTCCTTGGCGATCTTCAGCACCTTGCGCACTTTTTCGAGCGGCATGGCGAGCTTTTCGGCCAATTCTTCCGGCGTCGGCTCGCGGCCGATTTCGTGCAGCATCTGGCGCGACGTACGAACGATCTTGTTGATCGTTTCGATCATATGCACCGGAATACGGATCGTGCGCGCCTGGTCGGCGATCGAACGGGTGATCGCCTGACGAATCCACCAAGTGGCGTAGGTCGAGAACTTGTAGCCGCGGCGATATTCGAACTTATCGACCGCCTTCATCAGGCCGATATTACCTTCCTGAATGAGATCGAGGAACTGCAGGCCGCGGTTGGTGTATTTCTTGGCGATGGAGATGACGAGGCGCAAGTTCGCTTCGACCATTTCCTTCTTGGCGATACGCGCTTCGCGCTCGCCCTTTTGCACCATGTGAACGATGCGACGGAATTCCGAGATCGAAATGCCGGTTTCGGTCGCAAGATTCTGAATTTCCTGGCGGATGTCGCGGATCGTGGTGTTTTCGCTCTTGGCGAATTCCTTCCAGCCGCGAGCGGCCAGATTGCCGATCGACTTCATCCAGTTCGGATCGAGTTCGGCGCCCTGATACTGCTCCAGGAAGCTATCGCGCTTGACGCCGTAGGATTCGGCAAGGCGCAGCAGGCGGCCTTCATTCTGCACGAGGCGCTTGTTGATGTCGTAAAGTTGCTCGACCAGAGCGTCGATGCGGTTCTGGTTCAGCGACAGCGACTTAACGGACTTGACCAGCTCGTCCTTCAGCTCCTTGTAGCGGCGCTCCTGCGCCGACGACAGCGTGCCGGAAGCCGACAGGCGCTGCTCGACCTGCTGGTCCTGCAGCTTGCGCAGCTTCTTGTAGGTTTCCGCGATCGTGTCGAGCGTCAGCATGACCTGCGGGCGAAGCTCTGCTTCCATCGCGGCGAGCGAGAGGCTGGATTCGTCCTCGTCCTCTTCCTCCTCCTCGATCGGCATGCCTTCGCCGCCGACGTCCGTGATGTCGTCGTCTCCGGAGCGCGCGCGCCGGGTCTTTTCCTTCTCCTCGGCAGCCTTGCGGTCCGCCTCGATCTTTTCCGGGCTCTGGAACTGCGGCGCAGCCTTGGCCTCGGGACCGGAATAGGTCGTTTCAAGATCGATGATTTCGCGGAGCAGCGTGGTGCCTTCGTTGAGTTCGTCGCGCCAGATGATCAGCGCCTGGAACGTCAACGGGCTCTCACAGAGACCGCCGATCATGGTTTCGCGGCCGGCCTCGATGCGCTTGGCGATCGCAATTTCGCCTTCGCGCGACAGCAGCTCGACGGAACCCATTTCGCGCAGATACATGCGCACCGGGTCGTCCGTGCGATCGGTCGGCTCTTTCTTCTTGGTGGTTGCAAGCGCCGAACCGCCGGAAGGCGCAAGCTCGCCGCCTTCACCATCCTCGTCGCTGCTGGAATCGTCGTCGTCGCCGCTGCTGGCTGCCGCGCCCGCCTCTTCGACATCCTCATCTTCAATGACGTTGATGCCCATATCGGAGAGCATAGCCATAGTATCTTCGATCTGCTCCGACGTCACTTCTTCGGACGGCAGGACGGCGTTGAGCTCGTCCATCGTCACATAGCCGCGCTTCTTCGCGGCTTTGATCATCTTCTTGACCGCGTCGTCGGAAAGATCGAGAAGCGGGCCATCGGAGGCGCCGTCGCGTTCGACTTCAGCTTCTTCGTTCTCTTTGACCTTGGTTGCCATCTCTATATCGTCGCTTTCCCTGACGCTTAAAACTTACACGCGGTGAATAACCGCTCTGGCCCGGCACGCCTCGCGCCAGTCCCGAATCACCGACAAACACCTAACGGAATGACCTTTAATGCCTGATTAACCACGATCACCGGCTCCGGACAGCAAAGCTGGATTGCGTTTGGAATTCCGGCCATGGTATATGTGATCCGCCTGACCCAGTTTCACCGTTTTTCCGAGGACAAACGGTGATTCCTACAATTTTTGCTCTCGTCAAGCTTTTCCAGCAAAAAAGCCTGTTAAAATCGTGAAAAAGCCTTATCCACAGGCTCAACACGCCCAGAAACAATTGCTTCCCGTATTTAGGAAGTCCCCGCGCGATGACAAGGGCAGGTCCATGAAACCGCCCGCATTTCCGCAGTTGGCGGCAGTGCTGGTGCGATCGGGCCACAAATTTGCTCAAATCCAGTCCATCACCACTTTGCCGGAATTGCCGGAACGCATAGCTTCGAAGCCATCGCGGAAATCATCGATTTTGATGCGGTGGGTAATGACCGGCGAGACATCGAGCCCGCCTTGGACGAAGGCGATCATCTTATACCAGGTCTCGAACATCTCCCGGCCGTAGATGCCTTTCAGATTGAGCATCTTGAAAATCACCTTGTTCCAGTCGATCTCGAAACCGGCCGGCGCGATGCCGAGAATAGCGATCTTGCCGCCATTGTTCATCTTGTCGATCATGTCGCGGAAAGCTGGGGCCGCGCCCGACATTTCCAGACCGACATCGAAACCTTCGGTCATGCCGATCGACTTCATTACATCGGCAAGATTTTCCTTCGAAGCATCGACAACATGCTCGATGCCGAGCTTGCGGGCGAGCGCCAGCCGATTGGGATTGATATCGGTGATGACCACCTTGCGGGCGCCGGAACGCTTGGCGACCATGGCGCCCATGATGCCGATCGGCCCCGCGCCGGTGACCAGCACATCCTCGCCCACCAGATCGAAGGAAAGCGCGGTATGCACCGCGTTGCCGAAGGGATCGAAAATCGCCGCCACCTCGTCCGGAATATCGTCAGGAATCGGCACGACGTTGCTTTCCGGAATGCAGACGAATTCGCCGAAGGAACCCGGACGATTGACCCCGACGCCGCGTGTATTGCGGCAGAGATGGCCCCTGCCCGCCCGGCAGTTGCGGCACTTGCCGCAAACGATATGTCCCTCGCCGGAGACACGCTCGCCGACATGATATTTCGTGACCGCCGAGCCGATCTCGGCAATTTCGCCACAGAATTCATGACCGACGACCATCGGCACCGGAATGGTCTTCTGCGCCCATTGGTCCCAGTTCCAAATATGCACATCCGTGCCGCAGATCGCTGATTTCCTGACCCGGATCAGCACATCGTTCGGCCCAACCTCGGGAACCGGAACATGCTCCATCCACAGCCCGACTTCCGGCTTCGATTTGACCAGCGCCTTCATCATGTTCGACATGAGCTGTCGTCTCCATCCGATTCAAATGATTCCGAGTTCACGTCCCGCCTCGGCGAAAGCGGCAATCGCGCGCTCGACATCGGCTTTCGAATGCGCCGCCGACATCTGCGTGCGGATGCGCGCCTGGCCCTTCGGCACGACCGGGAAGGAGAAGCCGATGACGTAGACGCCCTTTTTCAGCATCAGCGCCGCCATCTCCTGCGCCAGCTTCGCATCCCCGAGCATGACCGGAATGATCGGGTGATCGGCGCCCGCCAAAGTGAAGCCGAGCTTGGTCATTTCGCTGCGGAAAAATTCCGCATTACCACGGAGCCGGTCGCGTAGATCGTTGCCGTTTTCGATCAGGTCGAAGACTTTCAACGAGGCGGCGGCGATGACCGGAGCCAAGGTGTTGGAGAAGAGATAGGGGCGCGAGCGCTGCCGCAGCCAATCGACGATCTCGGCGTTGGCCGACGTATAGCCTCCCGATGCACCGCCGAGCGCCTTGCCGAGCGTCCCGGTGATGATATCGATCCTGCCCTCAACGCCGCAGTGTTCCGGCGAGCCACGGCCATGATCGCCGACAAAGCCGACGGCATGGCTGTCATCGACCATGACCATCGCGCCATATTTTTCGGCGAGATCGCAAACGCCCCCAAGATTGGCGATGATGCCATCCATCGAGAAAACGCCGTCGGTGGCGATCAGCTTGAACCGGCTGCCCTCGGCCTTCTTCAACTCCTCCTCCAGGGCAGCCATGTCATTGTTGGCGTAGCGGAACCGTTTCGCCTTGGAGAGACGCACGCCGTCGATGATCGAGGCGTGGTTCAGCGCGTCGGAGATGATGGCATCTTCCTCCGACAACAGCGTCTCGAACAATCCGCCATTGGCATCGAAGCAGGAGGAATAGAGGATGGTATCCTCCATGCCCAAAAACGCGGATATCCGCGCTTCGAGCTGCTTATGCTCCTCCTGCGTCCCGCAGATGAAGCGCACCGAGGCCATGCCATAGCCATAGCGATCGAGTGCCTTCTTCGCAGCCTCGGCCAGTTCTTCGTTGTCGGCGAGCCCGAGATAGTTGTTGGCGCAGAAATTCAGCACCCGCTCGCCGCCAGCCACGGCGATTTCGCCCGCCTGCTTGGATGTGATCACCCGCTCGGACTTATAAAGGCCAGCATCCTTCAGACCGGCGATTTCGGATTGAAGATGGGAGATGAAGGCAGATGTCATGATGAACGCGCTTTCTCGAAAAGAGATGGAACCATCTAACGACGACATCATCGAATTAGCACATCTGCACACATCATGTCGCGAGGAAGGCGTCAAGGCGACGGTCAAAAGTGTCGCTGGTTTGAATATCGTTGTTCTGATATACAGATATACAACGGAATATATCGATGGCACTTTATATTCGCGACGCGGAAGTAGACTCCTTAGCTAATGAATTCAGAAATTGACGAAAGCGCCCACGAAAACGGAGGCGGTTCGGCAAGCGCTGAAACATGAGCTTGCACGCGCACGGAGGGAGCTTCCGCTGCGCGATCGACTTGCCCGCGCCAAAGCAATGGCCGATGCACTTGGCCCCAATGATCCTAATTTCGATATGAAAGTATTCACTGATGAAATGTGGGGCGATGCCTGATGTTTATCCACGCATCGGCAATTGTCGCAATACTTGGCGAGGAGCCAGGCTATGAGGAAATTGAAAAAAGCCTGGCGAAGGCCAACGGCGATTTCTATGTATCGCCACTCGTGAAGTTCGAGGCAACTTTAGCCCTCGCCCGTCGCAAAGCCCCGGCCCCCGGGCAAAAACCAACACCATCTCTCCTCCGAAGGGCCGGACAAGCTGTTGATGCATTTATCGAAGACATCGGGGCACAAGAGATCGAAATCTCATCGGACATTGGCAAAGCCGCACTGGAAGCAAGCGCTCGATACGGCAAGGCGGTAGGTCACAAAGCCGATCTCAATTTTGGCGATTGCTTCGCTTACGCCTGCGCCAAAGCCCTGAATGTGGGCTTGCTCTACAAGGGAAATGATTTCGCTTTCACTGATATTGGGTAAAGGAAAGCGCCCGCCGCTCATCCCTCTTCAAACGCGCGGATAACCTTCAGGAACGCATCTCCATAGCGTTCCAACTTCGACTGCCCCACGCCCGAAATTCCAAGAAGAGCATCGCGGCTCGTCGGCCGCTCCGTGGCAAAGGCAATCAGCGTCGTATCCGGGAAAACGACATAGGGCGGAACGCCGAGCGCCTTGGCGATCCTAACGCGCTCACTTCTCAACGCTTCGAACAGCGGTTGGGCCTCGCTCGACAGGCTTGACTGTCGCTTCTCGATCCGAGCCGCCTTCTTGGTGCGCCGGCCCGCCTCAGGCCTATCCTTGCGGAAGAAAACCTGACGCTCGTGCTTAAAGACCGCCCGCGCCTCCGGCTCCAGCTTCATCGCGCCGAAAGCAGCATGATCGATGCTGACAAAGCCGCTTGCCAGCAATTGCCGGAAGACGGACTGCCAGGTGCGGGCGGGAATATCTTTGCCGACGCCGAAAACCGGCATGTTCACATGACCGAAACGCTCGGTCTTCTCATTGACCGTTCCCATCAGCACATCGATGACATGGCCGGTGCCGAAGCGCTCGCCGGTACGGTAGACCGCGGCAAGCGCCTTAATCGCCGCTTCGGTGCCATCCCAGGTCTCGACCGGCTTCAGGCAGGTGTCGCAATTGCCGCAGCCACCGCTGTGCCCCTCGCCGAAATGCGCAAGGATCGCCTGGCGCCGGCAGCCGGCCGTTTCGCAGATCGCGAGCAATGCGTTGAGCTTGGCGCGTTCCACACGCTTGATCTCTTCCGCTGCACCGCCCTCGTCGATCATTCGCCGCCGCTGGATGACATCAGCCATGCCATAGGCCATCCAGACTTCGGAGGGTAAGCCGTCACGTCCTGCGCGCCCCGTCTCTTGATAATAAGCCTCGACGGAGCCGGGCAGATCGAGATGGGCGACATAGCGCACATTCGGCTTGTCGATGCCCATGCCGAAGGCGACTGTCGCCACTAGGCAAAGATCCTCTTCCTTCAAGAAGGCGTCCTGGTTGGCATCGCGCACCGACCGATCCATGCCGGCATGATAGGCAAGCGCGCGAACGCCCTGCCCGTTCAACCACTCCGCGGTATCCTCGACCTTGGCCCGCGACAGGCAATAAACAATGCCGCTATCGCCGCGATGACCATCGAGGAAACGCAGCAACTGCTGGCGCGGCTGATCGCGCTCGACAATCTCATAGGTGATGTTCGGCCGGTCGAAGCTGGTGGTGAACACCTTGGCGTTGTCGAGCGCCAGCCTCTCGATGATATCGTCGCGCGTGTGCGGATCGGCCGTCGCCGTCAACGCGATGCGCGGCACGTCGGGAAAGAGCTCCGCGAGCCTGCCGAGATCACGGTATTCCGGCCGGAAATCATGTCCCCATTGCGAGACGCAATGCGCCTCGTCGATGGCGAACAAGGCGATCTTCGCCCTGGCGATCATCTGGCTGAAGCCATCGGTCAGGATGCGTTCCGGCGTGACATAGAGCAGATCGAGCCTGCCGCTGGAGATGGCGCGATAGACATCGCTTGCCTCATCCCGCGATAAGGACGAGTTCAGAGCCGCCGCCCGGATGCCGAGCTGCTTCATCGCCTCGACCTGATCGCGCATTAAGGCGATCAATGGCGAAACGACGATGCCGATGCCGTCGCGGCAGAGTGCGGGAATCTGGAAACAAAGCGATTTGCCGGCGCCGGTCGGAAACAGCACGACCGCATCGCCGCCGGAAACCACATGCTCGACCACCTGCTGCTGCTTGCCGCGAAAGGCGGAATAGCCATAGACTCGTTTGAGAATGTCGAGCGGCGGCGCTCCCGAATTGTCTCTCGCGAACAACGTATCATCGGCGGAAAACCGCGGTTGCTGTCGATCTGGCTGTGACATCTATCCCCTATTTCCCCGCGGCCCCTTTGATGCGGCCGGAAAGCACGCCAAAGCCATCGATGATCGCTTCCTGATTTTCGAGGCGCAAAGCTTCGAGCTGCACTTCCTGCAAAGCGCGCATCAACTGTTCAATGAGGTCGCCGTCGCCCTCTTCCGTGGCCTCCGCGATCGCGCTTTGCAGCTCGATCTTGTGCCAACGCAGCGCCTTCGAGCGTTTGTGAAGCGCAAGCGCCTGGCGATACCCCTCCCGCGCATCTTCCGTGGCGGCCTCCTCGGTCGCCGTCCAGAGCCGGGCATTGCGCACCTGCTGGTCGAGGCTCTTCAGCAATGCGGCGAAGCCCTGCTCCTCCAATGCCTCGATCAGCCGCTCGCGATTGAGCTGCGGGCCGGCCATGGCTGCTGCCGTACCAAGCATGGCGGACCACAGACGCTGCAATTCGCGGCTTTCATAATCGATCGCGGCGATCTCATCATATTCGTCCTGCAGCAATGCCGGATGATTGACGATGGTCAACGCCAATACGCTCTCGCGCAGCCCCGGTATGTCCTGATGACCCTTGATCATCCCCGACCGCATCAAGCGATCGGTCGCTTTGGTGTTGGTGTCCGGTTGCCGATCCCGGCCCGGTCCGCCGCGGCCACCGAAGGCGCGGCCATTTCCCTCGCGGGAAAAACCGCGTCCCTGCTGATTGCCGCCGCGCTGAAACTGCGGTTGGAACAGCCCGTTCAGCCGATCGCGCATGTCCTGCTGATAGTGCCTACGGACGTTCTCGTCCGATATGACCGAAACCATCTGCTTCAGCCGCGCCTCCAGTTCGGCGCGTGCCTCTGGCGTGTCGAAGGTGCCACTGCTCGCTTCGCGGCTCCAGATCATTTCCGCCAGCGGCTTTGCCTGCGCCATCACCTTGTCGAAAGGCGCGCGGCCATCATGGCGGACGAGATCGTCCGGGTCCTTGCCGTCGGGCAGCAAGGCGAAGCGCACGGTGCGGCCCGGTTTGATATGCGGCAGCGCCAGATCGGCGGCACGATTGGCGGCGCGAATGCCGGCGCCGTCGCCGTCGAAGCAGAGCACCGGCTGGGGCGTCATCTTCCACAGGAGTTCGAGCTGGTTTTCCGTCAGCGCCGTGCCGAGCGGCGCGACTGCATTCTCGACGCCAGCCTGATGCAGCGCGATGACGTCCATATAGCCTTCCACGGCGATGATCGTCCCGGCGCCGTCATTGCCCTGGGCGGCACGGCGCGCACGCGTGAAATTGTAGAGCACGTTGCCCTTGTGAAAGAGTTCGGTCTCGTTGGAATTGAGATATTTGGCCGGCGCATCCGGCGACATGGCACGGCCGCCGAAGGCGATCACCTTTTCACGCGAAGACAGGATAGGAAACATGATGCGGTCGCGGAAGCGGTCGTAAGAGACCGGCACATTCTCGTGCACGACGAGGCCGCAGGCTTCCATCTGCTCTTTCAAGACGCCTTTGCCGGCTAAAAACTCCTTGAGCGCATTGCGGCTGTCCGGCGAGTAGCCGAGGCGAAAGGTCTCGATGGTGCGGCCGGTCAGGCCGCGGTCGCGCAGATAGGCGCGTGCCCTCGCACCGTTTGCCGCCTGGAGCTGATCCTGAAAGAACTGCGTTGCCATTTCCATGACATCGAGCAGCGATGTGCGTTCCTTTTCCCGCTTTGCCTCCATGGGATCCGCGACGGGCATGGGAACGCCCGCCATATCGGCGATCTGCTGCACCGCTTCGGGAAAGCTGAGCCCCTCGATCTCGGTCAGAAAACGGAAATGATCGCCCGTGACCCCGCAACCGAAGCAGTGATAACGGCCCTTGCGGTCCTCGCAGTGGAAGCTCGGCGACTTTTCGCCGTGGAACGGGCAGCAGGCCCAGTAATCGCCGCGCGGTACATTGGTCTTGCGCCGATCCCAGGTCACACGTCGACCGATCACGTCCGAAATGGGAACGCGGTCGCGAATCTCATCGAAAAACGTATTGGAAAATCGCATGACTACCTCTGGCTTGCTTCCATATAATCAGGAACGGAGCCCATTGCCACGAGAACCCGCCACCACGCCCGCTATTCACAGCCCCCTCTATTGCGTGACCGAACTCAACCTTTCCGATCACAACTCCGTGAAAACCTCGGCTCAACTCGGGTTCGCGCGCCGGTTTGGAAGGCTGTTTTGACATGGTCTGAGGCAGGGTCCAGGTCGAGTTCCTGCAGCATAGATATGCATTGCGGAAGGTAGACCACACAGCTCACCTTGTAAGAAACGCTCGTAAAAGCAAAGAGTTACTGATAATCAGAGTGAACAGGTAAGAGCGCAAAACGACGCAGTCGGCGACCATTGTCGAAGGTCGAAAGGTGCGCGCTTCTGCCTACTGGTGGCGCATTTGCGGCATAGTTCGTAAGCCAAACATTATTTTTTTGTAATTTGATTGTTGGTGTGCGGCGCAATAGCGTTCTTCTCAAGGGACGAGACAAGCCGGCGAACGAATGGTTCGCGACGCGACATGCCTAGACGTCCCGCCGAACGGGAAACCAGAGGTACAGGTTTTCAGTTTAGGAGAATCCGGATGCGCGTTCTGCTCGTACCCTTTGCTGCCGCCGCTCTCTTCGCCACAGCTACCTATAGCTCGGCTACGACGACGCAAGGTATAGCGCCCGCAGCGACGACGAACGTGCTTTATACCGACGCCGACTATCAGGTGCCGGTTGACATGAAAGTTCCGGCCCTCAAGGCCGGCATCAAGGTTCAGGTATCCTGGTTGCGGTCGCAAGGCATGGATTTGCCCCGGCAAGTCAGGATCATCAGATAAAGTTCACCCCATACCCAGGTGAGGCACCATCCCTACCCCCGGCGCCGCCTCACCTGGGTGCCTTTGCGAAAGACGTTTGATCTTTGGGCCCCACCCTGCGTCATCAAACGCCTGCAAAGCGCAAGAAGGCAGGAGCTCCCCCAGCTCCTGCCTTCTCTATTTCCTGTCACAAGTGGTGAGAAGCGCGCAAACCCGTTCGATTTTCGGGGATTGCCACCGGCTCGGGTCATCTTCAGAAAATATATTAGAAATTTCTATTTAACACTGACCCATCCAAATTCAATTGACAATTGATATTGTAAGCACAATGAATTGCCCGGCTCATCGGAAATCCCAATATGCCATTTGCTGCGGAAGAACTTTCCTCTGATCTTGGTTTCTTCACGACTATTCTCGGCTGCGCGCGCGAGATGGTTGCCGCATACGCTGAAAATCAACGTATGAGCTCGATTTTTGCTTCACAGCAGCGCTGGCTGATGGCCCAAGCCGGACTCGGACTGTATTTCGGCGGCATCGACAGAGAGCAGCCGGGCTTCTATGCCCGCCGCTTTGTCGATTATATTCTCAAACACGAGATCGCCAGTCACAATACGGCGCTGAATTTCATCCAGGAAATGCTGGCCTATCGCTATATGCGCTATCTGCCTGATCCACCCGACAAGCGCCTGCGGCCGATCGAGCCGACCGAAACGGCAGTCGAACAACTCTCAAAATGGTTTTATATCCATCTGATGGCCCTAGACAGCCTGGATGGAGGCCAGCGGATTGCGACGTTTGTCGAGCGGCCGGGGATCGTTGCAGCGCTGCAGCCGGCGATCGCAGAAAGAATCATTGCCAGCGACCGGGTCCGTCACCCCGGCGAGACCTTCGACCTCTTCACTTGGGCAAATTCCGGCGGCGTGGTGATGGATTTCCTTATGTCCCGCATCGGGACGATCGATCCGACGGCAGCAAGAATGGTCATCGGCCCGATTTCGTTCAGCGATATCTGCGATCGGTTCCTGATCTCCAGAACGCATGTGAAGCGATTGATGAGCAAGGCATCTGCTATCGGCAGCGTGGGCTGGGTCGGCAGTCCGGGCAAGAGCCCCTTCTGGCTGTCGCGGGGCTTTATTCAGGAATATTGGGATTACCAGGCCGAAAAATTCGCCATCATCGGCAACGTCTGGGAAGAAACCGTCGGCGCGCTGCCCGTGCCCACGCCGACGGAGCAAGAAAGATTTACTTCAGCAGCTCTTTGAGGATTCCCGAAGCCTTGGCGAAATCCATCTGGCCGGCATAGCGCTCGCGCAGGGCGGCGACGCATTTTCCCATGTCCTTCAGCCCCTGCGCACCGAGTTCGACCACAACGGCGGCGCAGATCTCCCGCACCTTCTCGTCGGAAAGCTGCTCGGGCATGAAACCTTGGATGACGACGATCTCTTCGCGTTCCTTGTCGGCGAGCTCCGGACGTCCGCCATCGATGTAGATCTTCACCGACTCTTCGCGCTGCTTGATCATCTTGGCGAGCAACTGCAGGATCTCGTCGTCGCTTGCCTGTTCCTTGCCGAGGCCACGATTGGCGATGTCCTTATCCTTGATCGCAGCGAGGATGAGGCGCACGGTCGAAAGCCTCGCCGCGTCCTTGGCCTTCATGGCATCCTTCTGGGCGTTGGAAAGCGTTTCGCGGATCATGTTTTTAACTCCTTAAGCAGACCGGCGACGATCGCCTGGCCTCTCATTTCACGTTGCCAGTCTCATAGACCATCAGCGGCGATCATTGCAATTATGTCCGGCCAAACCGAAAGCCGGCGAATTCCTTGGCGGGAAACGAACGGGGCGCATTGACCGACACGCCTTGTTTGGCTATGTCCAGCACCTGCACATTAGATCGATATGAAGGTCTCAAGCCGCGACGCACGTCGCCGGCTGCAATCTGCACAAACATGGCGGAAGCCCACGGTCTTTTCAAGGCCGCGCACGACGCCGGAAACGGGATGACAATGACCGCGACAGCCCCATGGACAACTGAAAAGCCGAGTGCCTTGCTCGTCCTCGCCGACGGCACCGTAATCGAAGGCAAGGGCATCGGCGCGACCGGTAAGGTCCAGGCCGAAGTCTGCTTCAACACGGCGCTGACCGGCTACGAGGAAATCCTGACCGATCCCTCCTATCTCGGCCAGATCGTTACCTTCACCTTCCCTCATATCGGCAATGTCGGCACCAATGACGAAGACATCGAGGATCTGACGCCTGCAGCCCGGCACGGCGCCGTCGGCGTCATCTTCAAGGCCGATATCACCGATCCCTCGAACTACCGCGCTGCAAAGCATCTCGACCAGTGGCTGAAGGCTCGCGGCATCATCGGCATGTGCGGCATCGACACCCGCGCGCTGACCGCCTGGATCCGCGAGAACGGCATGCCCAACGGCGTTATCGCCCATGATCCGAACGGCGTCTTCGACATCGACCAGTTGAAGGCGGATGCGAAGGCTTGGAGCGGACTGGAAGGCCTCGACCTCGCAAAGGTCGCCACTTCAGGCCAATCGTCGCAATGGTCGCAGACGCCCTGGCTCTGGAACGAAGGCTACCGCGAACTCAACGCCGACGATGCAAAATATCACGTCGTCTGCCTCGATTACGGCGTCAAGCGCAATATCCTGCGTCTCTTCTCCGGCCTCGACTGCAAGGTTACCGTATTGCCGGCAACCGCATCGACCGATGATGTGCTGGCGCTAAAGCCGGATGGCATTTTCCTGTCGAACGGTCCCGGCGACCCGGCGGCAACCGGCGAATATGCCGTTCCTGTCATCAAGGACCTGCTGAAGACCGAAATTCCGTTGTTCGGCATCTGCCTCGGCCATCAGATGCTTGGCCTTGCGCTCGGCGCCAAGACGGCGAAGATGCATCAGGGTCACCACGGCGCCAACCACCCGGTCAAGGATCATACGACCGGCAAGGTCGAGATCGTCTCGATGAACCATGGCTTCGCAGTCGACTCGAATTCGCTCCCACAAGGTGTTGAGGAGACTCACATTTCGCTTTTCGACGGCAGCAATTGCGGCCTGCGCGTGTCCGGCAAGCCGGTCTTCTCCGTGCAGCACCACCCGGAAGCCTCTCCGGGCCCGCAGGACAGCCACTACCTCTTCCGCCGCTTCGTCAATCTGGTGCGCGAGAAGAAGGGGGAAGCTGCCCTAGCCGAGCGCGCCTGAGCGCATCAACCGCCTAACCGCATAAGAAAGCCTCGGATTGTCGATCAATCCGAGGCTTTTTTTATGCGTCAAGTTGGGAGGTATAGAGCATTTCCAGGAAAAGTGCGCGGCGGTTTTCCGTCCGGAATGCGCAAAAACAAAAAGGGATAGAGCGGGAAAGCGACCCCGTGAAACGCTGAACCGCTCTATATCTTCACACCAGCTTACGCCTGCAGGCGACGCTGCTTCACGACTTCCAGCTCGCTCGTCATGATCTCCTGCAGGAACTCGAAATCGGACTGCCCGAAGTCGACGAGCCCGAACCTCAATCTGTAGCCCCAGTTCTTGTCCTGGGTGAAATCCAGCCAACCCAGCAGGGGACGAAGCGGCTGTTCGGGCGCATCGAGCCAATCGACATCGCGCCGATAGGCTTTTCCGCAATCCATCTCTGCCCGATAAACCTCGCCCTCGCGGACATAGCCGATCGCCGTGAAGCTCTGGAAGCCATCCTTGCCTCCCATCGTCAGCGATGGCGAATAATAGACGATGCCGTCACCTGGCTTGATGCGCTTCAGCGGAGCCGGTTTGCCGTGGCAAACCTGCATGAAGCCATGTTCCCGCCCGAGGCGAACGTGTTCTGCGGAAGCCACAGCCAGCCAGTAGGATCTCTCGGCAGGCTTGGGTCCGCCGCGAGACACGTTGGCGTGCGGCAGAAGGCGCACCGTTGCACCCGGATTGATCGATTCTTCCCGCGGGAACAGCGCGGCATCGTCACGATTGCTTGCCTTGAAAATCATGTTCGTCTCCCGTCGTTGGTATGGCACCAATATAGACGACCATGCTGTCAATATTTGTCAGCAGTCTCGCCGCTCTGGCTGCAAAATGGCCGGCGTCAACCGGCCATTTTCTTCGAGCGCACCAGGAAATAAAACCGCGTGCAGAGCATCGTCGCAGCCGAGGCCAGCCCCAGCAGAAAGCCGAACCAGATGCCGATTCCACCGAAGCCGAGCGGAAAGGCAAGGAGCCACGCCAAGAAGAAGCCGATCGGCCAATAGGCGATCAACGCCATGATCATCGGCACGCGCGCATCCTTCAGACCGCGCAGCAGGCCGCTGGCGATCGCCTGCAGCCCGTCGACGAGCTGGAACAGGCCAGCCACGACGATCAGCGGCGCCGCATAGGCGAGCACCTGCGGCGCCTCGGCCGACTTGACGTCGAGAAACCAGCTTCCCAGCCACGATGGCGCGGTCGCGAACAGAATGCTGCCGCAGAGCGCAATGCAGCTCGAAACGATGAGCGCCACGATGGCCGCGCGCTTCAGGCCAATATGATCGCCCTGCCCGTGCGCGACACCCACCCGCACGGTCGCCGCCTGGCTGAGGCCGAGCGGGATCATGAAGGCGATCGACGCCCATTGCAACGCGATACCATGCGCGGCAAGCTCGATCGTACCGATCTGCCCCATCAGCAGCGAAGCGGCCGTAAACAGGCTGACCTCCGCCAGGACCGTGATGCTGATCGGAAAGCCAAGGCGAAGGACTTCCCACAACGCATGCCAATCCGGCCGCCAAAGACGGACGAAGATTTCGTAGCGGCGCGTCTCTTCGCGGCTCTGCACATAGCCGAGAATGAACAGGAATCCCGCCGTCTGTACTGCGACGGAGACGATGGCCGCACCATGCAGCCCGAGCGCCGGCATGCCGAAATGACCGAGCACCAGGCAATAGGCGAGCACCGCATTCATCACCAGCATGGCAATGGTGACCTTGAGGATGATGCCGGCGCGGCCGATCGCGCTGACGAGTGCGCGAATGACGTTGTAAAGCAGCCCCGGCAGCACGGCGAAGTGGCCGATCGCGATATAGCCGCTTGCAAGCTTCGCGACGTCGGGCTTTTGCCCGGCTGCAAGAAGGATCTGTTCCGAATAAAGAAAGGCCGGCTGCGCCACCAGCCAATAGGCCGTGACGACCCATAGGCCCATACGCAATGCACGGCGCACCGAAGCCACATCGCCCTTGCCATATGCCTGAGCCACCAGCGGCACGACGGCGATGGAGAAACCGGAACCGAAAATCAGAATCGTGAAGAGAAACTGCGCGGAGAGCACCATCGCCGCCAGTTGCTCAGCACCGAGACGGCCGACGATCATCACATCGGTGGTGTTGATGCCAAGCTGCGCCAGTTGCGCGCCGATCAGCGGTATGCCGAGCGCCAGGGTGGCGCGGACATGGGCAGACCACGAATTATTGTTGTCGTGCGCGAACGGGCGCGCAGCTACCGGCGTATCCATCTTGTGACTCGATTTAAGAACGCGCAAACCACCTACCCAGGCGTGCGCAAGTCTGTCGGCTTAGCGCAACTTGGCTCGAAAAGCCAGCCGACAAAGCCTCGATGCTGAAGAATTCATCCGATCATCAAAATATCTGATGAATGTTTAGGCCAGTTCCTGAACCGCCGCTTCCATCGTGGCTTTCGGTTCACTCTTGCGCACCTTGGCAACGAAGAGGATCACCGCAGCCGCAATCAGCACCGCCGACATGATGAATGGAGCACCGGCGAAAACAACAGGCGCGGACGGTGCGGTAAAATAGCGAAACAGGTAGGGAAACAGCACCGGTCCGATGATCGCGGTGATGCTGGTCAGGCTGCCGAGAGCGCCTTGCAGTTCGCCCTGTGCCGATGGGGGCACCTTGCTTGCTGCAATTGAGCGCAGCGGCGCGTCTGCAACGTTTTCGATCACCGTGACTACGATCACCGCATAGACCATCCAGCCCTGCCACGCGAAGGCATATCCCAGCAAGCCAATGCCGGAAAAGACGAGCCCGAACACCACCGTCTTCCATTCCCCGAGCACCGGCACGATGCGAGGCAAAGCCAATCCCATCACCAGCGCCATGCCGATGCCGTAGGTGCCGAGCGAAATGCCGATCTCCCACGAGGTCCATTCATAGCGATAGGAGGTGACGAAGGACCAGACCGCCGGGAACACACCGTGCGCCAGCCAGTTGAAGAACATGACCACGAAGACCCAACCAAGCCCCTGATAGCGGCCTACTTGCCGTAATGCGCCAAGCGGACTGGCACGCCACAATTCGAAACGCCGGCGATTCTTCGCCGCCAACGTTTCCGGCAGGAGGAAATAGGCACCGGCGAAATTTAGAAGCGACAGTGTTGCCGCGCCATAAAAGGGTGCGCGTGGACCGAATTCGCCAAGGAAACCGCCGATCACAGGTCCAAGCACGAAACCGACGCCGAAAGCCATGCCGATCAGGCCGAAATTCTTTGCCCGGTTTCCATCATTGCTGATGTCGGCAATATAGGCGGAGCATGTCGAGAAACTCGCCCCGCTGACGCCAGCCAGTATCCGGCCGGCGAACAACATCCAGTAGCTGCCCGCAATGGCGCAGATGAAATTGTCGATCGCAAAAGTCAGCACGGACGCAAGCAGGACCGGACGGCGACCGAAACGGTCACTCAGATTGCCAATCAGCGGCGAGAACAGGAACTGCATGGCGGCATAGGCAAGCAACAGCCAGCCGCCATCGGTCGCAGCCTCGCTGACCGAAGCGCCCGTCAGTTCTTCGAGATATTTCGGCATGACCGGCATGATAATGGCGATGCCGATGACGTCGAGGAAGAGAATGATGAAAACGAGGAAAAGGCCGCGACGTACGAATTTTTGATCGATCATGGAGTTTGCCTATCGGGGCTCCATCTCCATGAAGAGACAGAACGTGAACGAAAAACCAAAATGGTCCCTTACCTAAAGATTTTGCCGGAAACAATGCGTGAACGCTTCAATCTTCCTGATTTACCGAATGATTTTTTTGATCTTTGACAGGAAGACGACGCCTACCCATCGTTCATGCGTCGTTGCTCCAATTTCAGAAAATCAACGAAGGCACGAAGCGGTACCGGCATGTGCCGGCGGCTGGCATAATAGAGAAACGGGCCGGGAAATGCAGTATTCCATTCCTCAAGAATGGGAATGAGGTCACCGCTTGCGATCTGCGGCGAGATGAATTCCCTGAAGGTCCTGATAATGCCGAGACCCTCCAAGGCGGCGCTGCGTTCGATATCGACCGAATTGCTGGCGAGAACCACGGGCGGCGAGATGACGATCGTCTCGCCCTCCCTTTCGAACTCCCAGGGAAAGGCCGAGCTGCCTAGGAAACGGTGACGGATGCAGCGATGGTCGAGAATGTCGCGCGGATGACGAGGCGTACCATTCGCGGCAAGATAGGCCGGCGAGGCGGCGGTGACATAGCATTGCTGCCGCGGCCCGATCGGCACGGCAATCATATCCTTTTCCAGCCGCTCATCGTAACGGATGCCGGCGTCATAGCCGCCCGCCAGCACGTCGATAAAACTGTCTTCGGCGACGATTTCGACCGAGATGCCCGGATAAGTCTTCAGGAAGCGGTTGATGATCCCGGGCATGATGACCATGGCAGCCACGGTCGGTACATTGAGCCGTAAAGTCCCGCCGGGACTGTCGCGGAATGTGTTGATATCGTCGAGCGCGGTGGCGATTTCGCCCATCGCCGGTCCCAGTCGCTCGATCAGCCGCTCGCCAGCCTCTGTCGGCGTGACGCTGCGGGTGGTACGGTTGAGCAGACGCACACCGAGCCGCTCCTCAAGCCGCCGCAGCGCCTCGCTTAGTGACGATGCGGAGACGCGGCGCTTACGTGCCGCCTCACGAAAACTGCGCTCACGAGCCACCGCGGCAAAGGCATCGAGATCAGCAAGGGGCAAATCATTCATTATGCGAAATTCCAAACAACCTGTTTCAATTTAAATGGATTATCGCACAACAAACGCCGGAGTAAACAATCTCGAAGACGCCCTTTGGAGAGCGCCGCCGATGAAGGAGAACTGAAATGCAGATGCATCAATTGGGTAGGACCGGTCCCGAAGTATCCGCCATCGGCCTCGGTTGCATGGGCATGTCCGGCATGTATGGACCCTCCGACCGCGCCGAAAGCATTGCGACCATTCACGCCGCGCTAGATGCCGGCATCAATCTGCTCGATACTGGCGATTTCTATGGCATGGGCCACAATGAAATGCTGATCGGCGAGGCGATCAAAGGACTGAAGCGCGACGATTTCCTGCTGAGCGTCAAATTCGGCGCGTTGCGCGATCCGGCCGGCGCCTGGTCGGGCTATGATGCGCGTCCGGCCGCGATCCGCAACTTTCTCGCCTATACGCTGCAGCGCCTCGGCGTCGACCATATCGATATCTACCGCCCTGCCCGCCTCGATCCGAACGTGCCGATCGAAGAGCAGATCGGAGCCATGGCCGATCTGATCAAGCAAGGCTACATCAGACATATAGGCCTCTCCGAAGTCGGCGCCGACACCATCCGCCGTGCGGCAGCCGTGCATCCGATCGTAGATCTGCAAATCGAATATTCGCTGATCTCGCGCGGCATCGAGGACCAGATCCTGCCCACGTGCCGCGAACTCGGCATCGGCATCACCGCCTACGGCGTGCTCTCCCGCGGCCTGATCAGCGGCCATTGGCAGAAGGATGCGGCGCAGAAGGGTGATTTCCGCTCCTTCAGCCCGCGCTTCCAAGCAGGCAACGTCGAAAAGAACCTGGAACTGGTGGAAGCACTGCGCCAGATCGCCGACGCCAAGGGCGTCAGCGTTGCGCAGATCGCCATAGCCTGGGTCGACGCCCAAGGCGAGGACATCATCCCCCTCATCGGCGCCCGCCGCCGCGATCGCCTGACCGAGGCGCTCGGCTCGTTGTCCGTCGAATTGTCTGAAGCGGATTTCGCCGCGATCGAACGCGCAATCCCAAAGGACGCCGCTGTCGGCGGTCGTTATCCGGAAGCGCAATTGATGCATATGGACAGCGAGAAATAGGTGGCTAGCACCTTCTCCCCGGCGGGGAGAAGGTATTCCCCTTTAAACCGGATTGTTCAGCGTATCGCAGTCGCTGAGCTTACCGGATTGGAAGCCTTGCTTGAACCATTTCACGCGCTGCGCCGAAGTGCCGTGGTTGAAGCTATCCGGAACGACATATCCCTGGCTGCGCTTCTGCAGCGTATCGTCGCCGATCTGCTGTGCGGCATTCAGCGCCTCTTCGAGGTCGCCTTCCTGCAGAATGCCTTTCTGCTGAGTAAACTTGCCCCAGATGCCGGCAAAACAATCGGCCTGCAGCTCGATGCGCACGGACATTTTATTCGCATCCACCTCGCTCATGTTTTGGCGCGCCTGATTGAATTTCGGCAGAATACCAAGGAGGTCCTGAACATGATGGCCGACTTCGTGCGCTATCACATAGGCCTGCGCGAAATCGCCGGATGCGCCGAATTGATCCTTCATCTGCTGGAAGAAGGCCATGTCGAGATAAACCTTCTTGTCACTCGGGCAATAGAAAGGCCCGGTCGCGGCCGATGCCGTGCCGCAGGCTGACGGGAAACGGCCTGAGAACAGCACCAGTTTCGGATCGGTGTAGGTCTGCCCCATCGACTTGAAGATGCCGGTCCACGTGTCTTCCGTATCGGCAAGCACCGTTGCCACGAACTGCTTCATCTCGTCATTGGCCGGAGGGGCGTTGCCGCCGCTGGAATCGCTCTGCTGGTAGCCCGGCCCGCCATCCAAGGCGCCGCTTTGCTGCAGAAGCCCTATGACGTCGACGCCCATGGCCTTCAGCACCAGGAAAATCACCACCAGAATGATGATGGTGCTGATGCTCAAACCGCCGCCGCGCCGCATGCCGCCGCCGGGGAAGCCCATGCCGCCACCGCCGAAGGGACCACCTCCCGAACCGCCGTCCATCGGCGATGAGCCACGCTCATCCTCGATATTGTCGGATTGCCGACGTCCTTTCCAATCCATATTGCACCTCCCGGCGATGCACCGATTCAATGTTCGCTACGTTCTTTATATATCCGCGAAGACGCGCTGTACCAGTTGCTCGTGAGGATAGAATCGGAACTTGCATCGGCATATCCGAAAGCAACTCCGGCGTCCGCTTCCGGATTCCTGTCGATTCCGCGATTTATGGGGTTCCGTTTGCAAATACATTTGCCTATAAGCCGCTTCTAGCCTGAAAAGACTTGCCCATGCGCCCCGGCCGGTGATCTCCCACCCTGGCCGGTTTTTCGCGCAACGAAAAAACGGATGAGAGCCCATGCCGAAGCGCCAAGATATCAAATCGATCCTCATCATCGGCGCAGGACCGATCGTCATTGGCCAAGCTTGCGAGTTCGATTATTCCGGCACGCAGGCCTGCAAGGCGCTCAGGGAGGAAGGCTATCGCGTCATCCTCGTCAACTCCAATCCAGCAACGATCATGACCGATCCGGGCCTGGCGGACGCGACCTATGTCGAGCCGATCACGCCGGAAGTGGTCGCCAAGATCATCGCCAAGGAACGCCCCGATGCGCTGCTGCCGACCATGGGTGGCCAGACCGCGCTCAACACGGCGCTGTCGCTGAAGCGCATGGGCGTGCTCGACCGCTATAATGTCGAGATGATCGGCGCTAAGCCGGCCGCAATCGACATGGCCGAAGACCGTGCTCTTTTCCGCGAAGCAATGGCCCGCATCGGCCTTGAAACCCCGCGCTCGATGCTGGCGAACGCCACCGACATCAAGGATGCCGACCGCAAGACGCATGAAGCCGAGCGTACCAAACTGAAGGCGCAGCTTTCCGGCGATGAACTCGACAAGGCACTGGACGAGCTGGAAAATCAGTGGAACCTCGGCGAAAGCGACCGCAAGCAGCGCTATATGAACCACGCCATGGCAGTGGCCGCCCAGGCGCTCGATCATGTCGGCCTGCCCGCAATCATCCGTCCTTCGTTCACGCTCGGCGGCACCGGCGGCGGCATTGCCTATAACCGCTCGGAATTCTTCGAGATCGTCAGTGGCGGTCTCGATGCTTCGCCGACCACGGAAGTGCTGATCGAAGAATCGGTGCTCGGCTGGAAGGAATTCGAGATGGAAGTGGTCCGCGACAAGGCGGACAATTGCATCATCATCTGCTCGATCGAAAACATCGATCCGATGGGCGTTCACACCGGCGATTCGATCACTGTCGCCCCGGCATTGACGCTGACGGACAAAGAATACCAGATCATGCGCAACGCCTCGATCGCGGTTCTGCGCGAGATCGGCGTCGAGACCGGCGGCTCGAACGTGCAGTTTGCCGTCAATCCGGAAGACGGCCGTCTCGTCGTCATCGAAATGAACCCGCGTGTGTCGCGCTCCTCCGCGCTCGCCTCAAAGGCCACCGGATTCCCGATCGCCAAGGTCGCAGCCAAGCTCGCCGTCGGCTACACGCTGGACGAACTGGAAAACGACATCACCGGCGGCGCGACACCAGCATCGTTCGAACCGTCGATCGATTATGTCGTCACGAAAATTCCGCGCTTCGCCTTCGAGAAATTCCCGGGCGCCTCGCCGGTGCTGACCACTGCGATGAAGTCGGTCGGCGAAGTCATGGCGATCGGCCGCACCTTCGCGGAATCGCTGCAGAAGGCGCTTCGCGGCCTGGAAACCGGCCTCACCGGTCTCGATGAGATCGAAATTCCTGGCACCGAAGAGGGCGAAGGCAGCCAGAATGCCATCCGCGCCGCCATCGGCACGCCCACACCCGATCGTCTGCGCATGGTCGCCCAGGCACTGCGCCTTGGCATGAGCCCGGAAGAAGTGCACGAGGGCTGCAAGATCGACCCGTGGTTCATCGCCCAGTTCAAGGCGATCGTCGACATGGAAGCGCGCATCCGCGAGCATGGCCTGCCGGAAGATGCATCCAACCTGCGCATGCTGAAGGCCATGGGCTTCGCGGACGCACGCCTTGCGACGCTGACCGGCAAACGCCCGAAGGAAGTTGCGGAACTGCGCAACCGGCTGAATGTCCGCCCGGTCTTCAAGCGCATCGATACCTGCGCCGCCGAGTTCGCCTCGCCGACCGCCTATATGTATTCGACCTATGAGACGCCTTTCGTCGGCGCCGCCCGCACGGAGGCGCAGGTTTCCGATCGCAAGAAAGTCGTCATCCTCGGCGGCGGTCCGAATCGCATCGGCCAGGGGATCGAGTTCGACTATTGCTGCTGCCACGCCGCGTTCGCGCTGAAGGATGCCGGCTATGAAGCGATCATGATCAACTGCAACCCGGAAACCGTCTCGACCGACTACGATACGTCGGACCGGCTCTATTTCGAGCCTCTGACCGCCGAAGACGTGATCGAAATCCTGCGCGCGGAGCAGGAAAAGGGCGAAGTGGTCGGCGTCATCGTCCAGTTTG
Organism: Rhizobium leucaenae USDA 9039; assembly: GCF_000426285.1. Taxonomy (GTDB): domain Bacteria; phylum Pseudomonadota; class Alphaproteobacteria; order Rhizobiales; family Rhizobiaceae; genus Rhizobium; species Rhizobium leucaenae. Next base: position 23,181 of record NZ_AUFB01000005.1, read on the forward strand.
GCGGCCAGACACCGCTGAAGCTCGCGGAAGCGCTGGAAAAGAACGGCATCCCGATCCTCGGCACCGCGCCGGACGCGATCGACCTTGCCGAAGACCGCGATCGCTTCCAGAAGCTGCTGATGAAGCTCGACCTCAATCAGCCGAACAACGGCATCGCCTATTCGGTCGAACAGGCCCGCCTTGTCGCTGCTGAAATCGGCTTCCCGCTGGTGGTGCGCCCGTCCTACGTCCTCGGCGGCCGCGCCATGCAGATCATTCATTCGGAAGGCATGCTGCAGACCTATCTTCTCGACACCGTGCCGGAACTGGTGCCGGAAGATATCAAGGCCCGTTATCCGAACGACAAGACCGGCCAGATCAACACCCTGCTCGGCAAGAATCCGCTGCTGTTCGACAGCTATCTCGCCAACGCCATCGAAGTTGACGTCGACTGCCTTTCCGATGGCACCGACGTCTACGTTGCCGGGATCATGGAGCATATCGAAGAGGCCGGCATCCACTCGGGCGACTCGGCGTGCTCGCTGCCGCCGCGCACGCTGTCGCCTGCCATGATCGATGAGCTGGAGCGCCAAGCGAAAGCCATGGCCAAGGCGCTGAACGTCGGCGGATTGATGAACGTGCAGTTCGCCATCAAGGACGACACGGTCTACGTGCTAGAAGTCAATCCTCGCGCCTCGCGCACCGTGCCCTTCGTCGCCAAGACCATCGGCGCCCCGATCGCCAAGATCGCCGCTCGCGTCATGGCCGGCGAAAAGCTGGACGCGACCTTCGCCGCCTATGGCGAAAAGCCCGATCCGCGCAAGCTGAAGCACATTGCCGTCAAGGAAGCCGTCTTCCCCTTCGCCCGCTTCCCCGGCGTCGACACCCTGCTGGGACCGGAAATGCGCTCGACCGGCGAAGTCATCGGTCTGGATACGGATTTTGCACTGGCCTTCGCCAAGTCGCAGCTCGGCGCCGGCGTTGAACTGCCGCGTGACGGGACTGTCTTCGTCTCCGTTCGTGACGACGACAAGCCGCGCGTTCTGCCCGCCATCCGCATGTTGACCGAGCTGGGCTTCAAGGTGCTCGCAACCGGCGGCACCCAACGTTTCCTCGCCGAAAACGGCATTGAAGCGACGAAGATCAACAAGGTGCTGGAAGGCCGCCCGCATATCGAGGACGCTATCCGCAATCGTCAGGTCCAGCTCGTCATCAACACGACCGACAGCAACAAGGCGATCTCCGACTCGAAATCGCTGCGCCGCGCGACTCTGATGCAGAAGGTGCCCTATTACACCACTATGGCCGGCGCCGAAGCCGCCGCGATGGCGATTAAGGCACTGAAGGCCGGCAACCTCGAAGTTCGGCCTCTGCAGAGCTACTTCTGAGACCTGTTTTCATGATGACGGGGCCGCATATAGGCTTCGTCATCACTTGCGCCAACGCTCGCTCCTTTCGTCAGAAAGGACAGGCGTGCTATCGCTGTAGCCGCAAGAAGAATTGCCGACGCTGATCCAGGCAGCGAGTAACGGCCAAGACCAGACTCACCATAAGTCGCCGAATTTTCTGGAAATCGGCTGTCGCAATCTGCTATAGATGACAGGATAATGGCTCTGTATGGTTCCGAAGTACCGCTTCGGGACCTGTTTTCTTTTGTGTCTGCGACAGAGCAACGCAGGGAATGAAGGATAAGAAAAATGGTTGAAAAGGTACCGATGACGCAGAACGGGTTCGTCAAGCTGCAGGAAGAACTGCGCTGGCGTCAGCAGGAAGAGCGCCCGCGAATCATCGAGGCAATTTCGGAAGCTCGCGCCCATGGCGATCTTTCCGAAAACGCCGAGTACCACGCCGCCAAGGAAGCACAGAGCCATAATGAGGGCCGCATCACCGAGCTTGAAGACCTCACGGCACGCGCCGAAGTCATCGACCTCACCAAGATGTCCGGTTCGAAGATCAAGTTCGGCGCCAAGGTGAAGCTCGTCGACGAGGACACCGAGGAAGAGAAGATCTATCAGATCGTCGGAGACCAGGAAGCGGATGTGAAAGCCGGCCGCATCTCCATCTCCTCGCCGATTGCCCGTGCGCTGATCGGTAAGGAAGTCGGCGATTCCATCGAGGTCAACGCGCCCGGCGGCGCCAAGGCCTACGAAATCCTTTCCGTCTCCTGGGGCTGATCGCCCGTGCGCGATCGCGACGTATCGCACTCGAGCGATCTCAGCGAAATCGAGGTCATCGCGACGAATTTCAAACGCCGGCTCTCCGGCGTTACCTCGACGATCGTGCAATTGATCCCGAAACAGCTCGAGCTCGGCTGGCATATCGCCACGCTCGGGCCGGGCTTGCCGGAAGACCTGCCGAAGCTTGGTTGGGCGCGCATACCCGGCCTCTGGGTAAAGCCCCGCCGCCACCGCGTTCGCGTCTGGCATGCCCGCCGCAACAACGAGATGCTGGTCGGGCTGTTGCTGCGCTCCGTGCTGCGCATGCCGCTGAAGCTGGTTTTCACGTCGGCCGCCCAGCGTCGCCACACCGCCTATACGCGTTGGCTGATCCGCCGCATGGATGCCGTGATCGCCACGAGCACACGCTCCGGCAGCTTCCTGCAGGTGCCGCACACCGTCATCCAGCACGGCATCGACCTCAACATGTTTCATCCGCCGGAAGTGCCGCATGATCGCATGGCCGCCACCGGCCTGCCCGGCACCTATCTGATAGCCTGCTTCGGCCGCGTCCGCCATCAAAAGGGGACGGATCTCTTCGTCAAGGCGATGATCGAGCTTCTGCCGCGCTATCCGGACTGGACCGCCGTTATCTGCGGCCGGGTAACGGCTGAGCATCGTGGCTTTGCGGACGAATTGGTGAAGATGGTAGCCGCCGCCAGCCTCAACGACCGCATCCGCTTTCTCGGCGAAGTCGACGATATCAGGCCCTGGTATCGCCGCGCGACGCTTTATGTCGCCCCTTCCCGCAACGAAGGTTTCGGCCTGACTCCGCTGGAGGCCATGGCCTCGCGCACCGCCGTCGTCGCCTCCGACGCAGGTGCCTATGCCGAGCTGATCGTACCCGGCGAAACCGGCGCGGTCGTGCCCGCCGGCGATGGCGAAACGCTGACGAAAGCCATCGCTTTCTATCTCGCCAATCCCGAAGAAGCACTTAGCCAAGGCGAAAATGCCGTGCGGCACGTCCGCAGCGAGTTCGCCTTGGAAAAGGAAGCAACGGCGATCGGCGACATCTATCGGCAGTTGCTCGGCGGCGCCCGCTGAATTGACGGCCTATTGGCCAAGATTGATGCGGTTGCGCGCGATGAAATCAATCATCGCCCGATCCTCGACCAGATCTTCCTCGAGGCTTTTGACGATCGAGAGAACCTTATCCCGGTATTTGGTCGGCGACGCGTCGTAGGACCATCCGCGCGCCAGCTTGGCCATCAGCTCTTCACGGGATTTGGTATAATAGTGATTGAGCTGCAGGAACCGGTTCGAATAGAAATCCGGCGATTTTCGTGCGCGGCGCGTAAAACGCTTTCCGGCGTCGTTCGCCGTCAGATCACCGAATCCCCGCGTCTGAAACTGGTGCACGGTGACTTCCGTCACTTCGCAGGGATCAACGATGCACTTGAAATTGCTTACATTTTCCTTGTGCGTCATCGGGTCGGCACCACGCATCGTATAGTTCAGCGTTAGAGGACCATCAGGGCGCTTCTCGTGACCGCTCGTCGCGAACATATGCCATGGCAGCGAGACATTTGGAAAATCGCCGACCGCCGCCAGCGCCTGTTCGACCGTTTGCCCTTCCTTTGGCAATAGGAATTCATCGACATCGATGAAGGCCATCCAGCGATATGAGCCGCCGAAATTGAGGATGGCGTGGGCGAAGACAATGACCTGACCGTTCAGCGTCGCCTCGGTGGAGGCGTCTATCATGCGGCCAGCCCAAGGGATGATTGTCAGCGTGTCGGCATCGAGAAGGTCGCGCAGGATGGCAGGAGTTCCATCCGTCGAACCATTGTCATAGATATAGAAGTGACGAATACCGACGGCGCGGTGGAAACGCACCCATTCCTCGATATAGCGCGCCTCATCCTTGACACAAACGGCAATCGCGATGCCGTGCCGACCCTCTTGCGGCTTTGGCGGATCGATTGCAAGCCGCTTCGCATCCGATACCTTGGGCTTCAGCCAACCCATGCGTCCATTCCCCGCAATTCACATGATCGATACGGCGGCAAAGCGCGCATCATAACCAAATCCATGCTTCAACAGCGCCGAAACCGGCGAATAATTGACAAATGTCACGCCTCGCTCCGCGGCGATTTCCTTGGCCAGAACGAAGTGTTCAATGATACGGCCCTCAGCCGCAGCGATACCGGAAAAAGCGGTTTCATCGCTGGTTTCGTAAAAACGCGGCTCACCGGCATTGGAAATATCGATGCCCAAGAAGCCGATCGTTTTAGGCGAGCAATAAAGCGCGAACTGCAGTGCCGACACGGCCACCGAGCCACCCTGGAATACACCGCAATCCGGCGCGACGGAAAAACCGGCGGAGCCAGTTGCATTGAGCCGCACGAAATTGAGCTTCCTGATGTCATCCATGGAGCGGCGGCGCGCACCATAAGGCTTGCGGATATCATCGATCAGAATGACCGTCTTATCCGCCAACCAACGACTGTCGAGTTCCGAGAGCGCCCTGAGCACGGCAACTGAAAACAGGCAAATCGTTTCGGACTTGATCCTGCGCCGCATCATCTCGGAATGCCGCCAGACGAAACGCTCGTCCTCCACGGCGATCGCAAGCGGCTTGGCAATCTGCTCGCCGCTCAACCCGATAGCGCCGTTCAGCAGGATGGCGCTGCCTTTCTCAAGCCCGGTCAGATCGCAGTCGCGGATCGATGGACCGGAGCCGACGACATGGATGATCTGGCCGGCATCTTCGCGCAAACGATCGATGGAAGAAAGGACCCCGACTTTGGTACGGTGGTGATACACCTCACCTACACCGTTCCCCCGCACGATGTTGAGCCCTGGAAACCAATCCTGCGCATGCGCCCGCGAACCGCCGAGCAGCAGGCGCGCGCCGGTCTTGATAAGGGATCGGTGCCAGGGGCGATCCGCCATGCTCTAGAGCTCCACCAGCCCGAGTTTCTTCACCTGCCGGATGGTCAGCATAGTGCGTACGGTGTCGACATGCTCGTTCGCCGTCAGCACCTCGATGACGAAATCCTGGAACCGGGTCAGGTTTTCGGCGACGCAATGCAGCAGAAAATCGCTGTCGCCGGAAACCATCCATGCCTGCCGCACCAGTGGCCACTCCGCCGTCACGCTGGCAAAAGCTTTGAGATTGGCTTCGGACTGATGCTTGAGACCGACCATGCAGAAGGCGACGAGATCGAAGCCGAGCTTCGGGCTGTTCAGCATCGCATGATAGCCCTCGATGACACCAGCCTCCTCCAGCTTGCGCACCCGCCGTAAACAGGGCGGCGCGGAGATGCCGACGCGGTCAGCGAGTTCGACATTGGTCATGCGCCCGTCGCGCTGGAGTTCCCGCAAGATCTTGATATCGATGGCGTCGAGTTCAGCCCGCAGCACGTTTCTTGCCTTTCTTTAATTCCCAACCGGCAGCTTCTATATAAAGCGGGAAAATACGCAAGAAAGTTTCCCAAGCGTAACCGAATCTTACACAAAGCAGATTTGCTCTGTTAGTAATGCAAGGCTGCCCTTGAATAAATGCATGCGACAATCATAAATGAGGCGGCGGATCGCGAAATCGCCTGCTTTTACCCGTTTGAAGCCGCGGCTTCCGAAGCGCTTAGATTGAAAGGACTTCTTATGCCTGCCCGCCATACCAAGGTGCTCATCATCGGTTCCGGCCCTGCCGGCTATACGGCCGCCGTCTATGCCGCGCGCGCCATGCTGAAGCCGGTTCTGATCGCTGGACTTGAACAGGGCGGTCAGCTCATGATCACCACGGATGTCGAAAACTATCCAGGCTTTGCCGATCCGATCCAGGGCCCGTGGCTGATGGAGCAGATGCTGCTACAGGCTCAGCATGTCGGCGCGGAGATCGTCAACGATCTCGTGACCGAAGTCGATACTACGCAGCGCCCCTTTGTTGCGCGCACCGACAGCGGTCAGGTCTGGACTGCCGACACGCTGATCATCGCGACCGGCGCCAAGGCCAAATGGCTGGGCATTGAAAGCGAACAGCATTTCCAAGGCTTTGGCGTTTCCGCCTGCGCCACCTGCGACGGCTTCTTTTATCGCAACAAGGATGTGATCGTGGTTGGCGGCGGCAATAGCGCCGTCGAGGAAGCGCTCTATCTTTCCAACATCGCCAAGTCGGTCACCGTCGTGCATCGTCGCGATTCGTTCCGTGCCGAAAAGATCCTGCAGGAGCGCCTGTTCGCGAAGGCAAACATCAAGGTCCTCTGGAATACCGAGGTTGCTGAAATCACCGGCACGCCGGCCAAGCCGCCGATGCCACCATCGGTTTCCGGCGCACGCCTACGCGACACCCGCACGGGCGTTGTCACCGACGTAACGATCGACGGCATCTTTGTCGCCATCGGCCATGCGCCGGCGACCGAACTCTTCAAGGGCAAATTGAAACTCAAGGATAATGGTTATCTCTGGACCGCCGCCGATTCGACTGCGACCAGCGTCGAAGGCATCTATGCCGCCGGCGATGTAACAGACGATACGTTCCGGCAAGCGATCACGGCAGCGGGGATGGGCTGCATGGCAGCGCTTGAGGCGGAACGCTACTTGACCGGGCATATGCCCGTCGCCGTAGCTGCGGAGTGATGCAGCCGATGAGGGGAAACGGCATGCCATTGGATTGGGACAAGCTGCGTATCTTTCACGCGGCTGCCGAAGCGGGCTCATTCACGCACGCGGCGGATAAATTGCATCTGTCCCAATCCGCGATCAGCCGCCAAGTCAGCGCTCTGGAGCAGGACGTCGGCATCAAGCTTTTCCATCGTCATGCCCGCGGCCTGATCCTGACCGAACAGGGCGAATTGCTGTATCGCACCGCACATGACGTTCTCTTGAAACTTGAAACGGTCAAGATGCAATTGACCGAAACGACTGATAAGCCGAGCGGCAAGCTGCGCGTAACGACCACCGTCGGCCTCGGCCAGGGCTGGTTGACCGACAAGATTCAGGAATTCCTGCAGCTTTATCCCGATATGTCGATCCAGCTCATCCTCGACAACGAGGAGCTGGACGTGAACATGCGCCATGCCGATTGCGCCATCCGCCTGCGCCAGCCGCAGCAATCGGACTTGATCCAGCGCAAGCTTTTCACCGTCCACATGCATGTCTACGCGGCGCCCTCTTACATCAACCGCTATGGCGAACCGCAGTCGGTGGAGGCTCTGGACGAGCATCGCATCATCAGCTTCGGCGAACCGGCACCGAACTATCTGCTCGATGTCAACTGGCTGGAGATTGCCGGCCGCTCGTCGGACAACAAGCGCATTCCGCATCTGCAGATCAACAGCCAGACATCGATCAAGCGCGCCTGCCTGCTCGGCATCGGAATCGCCGTTCTGCCGGACTACATCGTCGGCCGCGATCCGGGACTCATCCAGCTCGCGATCAATGCGGACGTGCCGTCCTTCGACACCTATTTTTGCTACCCTGACGAAATGAAAAACGCCGCCAAGCTCAAGGTTTTTCGAGATTTTATCGTCGCCAAGGCGCGGAATTGGAACTTTTAGTTGAGCTAAAGCTCTGCGAAACAAGCCTTTTTTGCTGTAATATACCTGTCACGCGTATGACGCATAGCTGATATGCACAAAACAGAGTTGAAGCCTGCCCGTTTAACTACCATATCGCACATAGCTGATGCACATGGTGGCTTTTCCTCCCAGTTCCACCGCATTGGCTGTTCCCCTCTGGAGGTTTTTAACCTTCATACCTATAGGGCCCTGGTTGTTACCGGTGGCCCTTTTTTTTGCCTGTTTGCGCCAGAAGTCGCAAATGCATAACTGCCATGCACAAAAAAGCATTGCGCACTGCACAAATTAGCATCATACCGCACGCAGCTGATGCACATGGTGGCTTTTCCTCCCAGTTCCACCGCAGCAGCTGTTCCCCTCTGGAGGTTTTTGACCTTCACACCTATAAGGGCCCTGGTTATTCCGGTGGCCCTCTTTTTTTGCCTAAATTCTAAGCATGCCGACGCCGTGACTTGCGTAAAATAATTTGCTACCGCACACCTTGATATATCGAAAACCAACGATACATAAATCGAAGATTTTCGATATTCACTCGGTGAACATCATGGACAGAACTGAGATATTGAAGGCATTGGCTCATCCGGCTAGGCTTGAAATCCTCAATCAGCTTAAAGATCCGCATAAGCATTTTCCGACCCAGGAACACCCGCTGGAACTGGGCGTCTGCGCCAGTCAATTCGAGCGTTGCGGTCTGTCGCAGTCCACAGTTTCCGCCCATCTCGGCACATTGCACCGTGCCGGACTGGTGACCACCAAGCGCCTTGGCCAGTGGATTTTCTACAAGCGCAACGAAGAAACCATCGCCGAATTCCTTGCAACTCTGCAGAAGGAACTTTGAGATGCCGCTCGCCCTCTTCGTCCTGGCTTTGAGCTCCTTTGCCATCGGAACGACTGAATTCGTCATCATGGGCCTGCTGCCCGAAGTTTCCACTGATCTGTCCGTCAGCATCCCGCAAGCCGGCTGGTTGTTGACCGGCTATGCGCTGGCGGTGGCGATCGGTGCGCCGATCATGGCTCTGTCCACGGCGCATCTGCGCCGCCGCTCGACGCTGATCATGCTGATGGGCCTGTTCATCCTCGGCAACCTGCTCTGTGCCGTCGCGCCCGGCTATTGGCTCCTGATGATCGCCCGTGTCGTCACCGCGCTTTGCCATGGCGCCTTCTTCGGCATCGGTTCGGTTGTTGCGGCAAGCCTCGTCACCGAGGACCGCAAGGCTCGTGCCCTCGCATTGATGTTTACCGGTCTGACGCTCGCCAATGTGCTCGGTGTACCGCTCGGTACCGCGCTCGGCCACGCTTTCGGCTGGCACGCGCCCTTTTGGGTAATCACGCTGCTGGGCGTCGCCTCGCTTATCGGCTTGGTGCTTGTCCTGCCCAAAGGCGAAGAAGTCCGCCAAGGCAGTCTTGCCCGCGAACTCTTGGCGCTCCGCGGTCTGGGCCTGTGGTTGTCGCTGATGACAACAGTATTTTTCGCCTCGTCCATGTTCGCGCTGTTCACATATATTGCGCCGCTGCTGAGGGAAATCACCGGCGTTTCGCCGCGGTGGGTAACCTTAACACTGCTGCTGATGGGTATCGGCTTGACCATCGGCAATCTCATCGGCGGCAAGCTTGCAGACTGGCGTCTCGGCACCACGCTTGCCGGCACCTTCGCGGCGATCGCGCTGACCTCGGCCATCTTCAGCATCACCAGCCATTCCTTCATCCCAGCCGAGATCACCCTCTTCCTCTGGGCTGCGGCAAGCTTCGCCGCAGTACCGGCGTTACAAATCAACGTCGTTGGTTTCGGCAAGGATGCGCCGAACCTGGTGTCGACCATCAATATCGGTGCCTTCAATACCGGCAATGCACTCGGGGCTTGGGTCGGTGGCGTCGTCATCGACGCCGGTTTCTCGCTGTCGCAGGTACCGCTCGCCGGTGCCGCCATGGCCCTCCTCGGCCTTGCCACCGTGGCGTTGAGCTTCGCGACCGCCAGAGCGAAGAGCGCCACGCTCGCCTCCTCCTAAGCTTGCCTCCAACACTTAAATCCCATGAAACAGGAAAGGACCTCCCATGAGCAAACTCTTTGAACCCACCAAGCTTGGCGATATCTCCCTCGCCAACCGCATCGTCATGGCGCCGCTAACGCGCAATCGCTCCCCCAATGCGGTGCCGAACGACTTGAACGTCAAATACTACGCTCAGCGCGCCACCGCCGGCCTGATCATCACCGAAGCGACCGCCATCACCCATCAGGGTCAAGGTTATGCCGACGTACCCGGTCTCTACACAAAGGAAGCCATCGACGGCTGGAAGAAAGTAACCGATGCCGTGCATGCAAACGGCGGTAAGATCGTCGTGCAGATGTGGCATGTCGGCCGGATATCCCACACCACGCTGCAGCCGAACGGCGGCAAGCCTGTTTCCTCCACCTCCAGACGTGCCAATGCCAAGACCTATCTGGTCAATAGCGACGGCACCGGCGCTTTTGCCGATGTCTCGGAACCGCGCGCTCTCGAGGCTTCGGAAATTCCGGGCATCATCGAAGACTACCGCAAGGCCGCCCGCGCCGCGATCGAAGCGGGTTTTGACGGCGTCGAAATCCATGGCGCCAATGGCTATCTCATCGATCAGTTCCTGCGCGCTGATGTCAACGATCGTACCGACCAATATGGCGGCTCGATCGAAAACCGCGCCCGTTTCCTCTTCGAAGTCGTGGACGCCGTGACCAAGGAAGTCGGCGCTGGCCGCACCGCGATCCGCGTCTCGCCGGTAACGCCATCGGGCGATGCCAGCGATCCTCATCCGCAAGCGCTCTTCACCTACGTTGTCGAAGGCCTGGCGAAATATGGTCTCGCCTACATTCACGTCGTTGAAGGCCAGACCGGCGGCGCCCGCGACTTCCTGCCCTTCGACTATGACGCCCTGCACGTCGCCTATCGGGCTGCGGGCGGCAAGGCCGCCTGGATGCTCAACAACGGCTACAACCGCGACATGGCCATCGAAGCGGTCGAAAGCGGCAAGGCCGATGTCGTTGCCTTCGGCAAGCCCTTCATCTCAAACCCGGACCTCGTTCGCCGGCTGAAGGAAAACGCCCCGCTCAGTGCTCTCAACCAGGCAACGCTCTATGGCGGCGGCGCAAATGGCTATGCCGACTATCCGACTCTGGACGAAGTGGCTTAACTCGCCCGCTTCGGTCATGACGAAAATCCCGCTGTACGGCGGGATTTTCTTTTTGGCGCCAGCCGTTAGAGTAACCCGCATGTTTGATCCCTATCTGAAGCGCTGGTCGCTGACGCCGGACGGCGATGCGATTATCACCCGTTCCAGCCATCTCCTGCCGGTCATATGGCGCGGCGTGCCTGCCATGCTGAAGGTCGCACTCGATATTGACGAGAAGCTCGGCAGCCAGGTCTTGCGTTGGTGGAATGGCGACGGTGCCGCGCAGGTCTTCGAACATGACAGCGACGCAGCACTTCTGGAACGAGCGACCGGACCGAGGTCCCTGTTGACGATGGCGATGGAAGGCGGTGATGACGAGGCAAGCCGGATCATCTGCCGCACGGCCGCAAAGCTTCACGCACCACGGTCAACGCCGTTGCCGGATTTGGTCCCGCTTGACCGCTGGTTCCGCGAGCTGGAGCCGGCGGCGCGCGTCCATGGCGGCCTTCTCGCCACCTGCGCTGAGATTGCCCGTCACCTGCTTGCAGATCAGCGCGATCTCACCGTGCTGCATGGCGATATCCACCATGAGAATATCATGGATTTCGGTCCGCGCGGCTGGCTCGCCATCGACCCGAAGCGCGTTCACGGTGAACGCGGTTACGATTTTGCCAATACCTTCTGCAATCCGGAACTCCCCATCGTCACCGCTCCCGGTCGCCTGCAGCGTCAATTGCCGATCGTCTGCAGCGAAGCGAGACTGGAGCCGAAGCGGATGCTGCAATGGATCGTCGCCTATGCCGGCCTCTCCGCCGCCTGGTTTCTCAGCGACGGCGATACCAAGAATGCCGAGTCGGATTTTGCCGTCGCTGCGATAGCGCTTGCCGAACTTCGGACCTAACGCGCCTTACCGTCCCGGCAAGCAGCCGAGTGCCGTTAGGCTCGTCTTCACCGCCTCGTCGATCGGAGTATGCGGCTCCTCGCCGAGCACAGCCACCAGCCTGTCATTTCTCATCTGCAGCGGCACCTTCCAGAGATAGCGCATTTCACGCAACTCTTTCATCAGCGGCACGAAAGGCGCAGCAAACGGTAGTATCCACCAGGGAAAGGATTTTACTTTCACCTTATGTCCGACCGCCCGCTCGATCGCACCGATCATCTGCTGGCCGTCACCATCCCAATGGCCGCGCATATGGTAGACAGCAAAAGTGGGAAGCGCGTCGCCTTTCTCGATCAGCCGGATCATTGTTTCCGCGACATCGGGCAGATAGGCCCATTGATGGCCGATGCCCGCTTTGCCCGGGTTGGTCACCGACGCCACCGGCTTGCCGGGTTTTACGATGCCCTGCGAGAACCAGCTATTGGTGACGCGCTCGCCGAAGAAATCCCCGGCACGGACAATGATGACGGGCGTGCCGGCCTCTGCCGCCGCCTTCAGGCGCCGCTCCATTTCGACGCGAATCGCACCCTTGCGTGTCTGCGGATGCTGCGGGCTGTCTTCGGTCACATTGGGAAGGACATCCGGCCCGAAATTATAGACCGTGCCCGGCAGGACAATCCTCGCACCGACCGCTTTCGCCGCCGCGATCGTGCTGTCGAGCATCGGCAGCACCAGTTGCCCCCAATTGCGATAGCCGGGCGGATTGACGGCATGCACGATAACCTCAGCGCCTGTGGCCGCCTGCAATACGTCGCTCGCCTGCATCGCGTCTCCCTGCACGCAATCGAAGCCGGGCTCGCGGCGCGCGGCTTCGGCCGCGTTGCGGTTCAGCGCCCGGATGCGCCAGCCATGGGCAGCGAGCCCGCGAGCGACGGCGCCGCCGATACCGCCAGTAGCGCCTAGTATGAGAGCGGTCTTTCCAGTGTTCATCTGCTCAGTCATCGTCATCTCCATTGGTTGATGAGATGACTATGCAGCACAGCCTTGATAAACGAAATTGCCAAAAAATCTGCACATGATATACAAAAATCTATGGCTATCGCATCGGAACCAAGCTGGGATTTCTACCGCACCTTCCTCGCCGTACTCTGTCACGGCTCGCTTTCGGCTGCTGCCCGCGAACTCGGCCTGACCCAGCCGACCATCGGCCGCCATATCGACGCGCTGGAAGAAACTGTCGGCGCCGAGCTCTTCACGCGCTCGCAGCAAGGCCTTCTTCCGACCGACGCTGCCCTCGCCCTCAAACCCTATGCGGAAACCCTGGCCAGTACGACCGCCGCCCTGCTGCGCGTCGCCTCTGAGGCGCGCGATAGCGTCAAAGGCACCGTGCGCATTAGCGCCAGCGAGGTCATCGGCGCGGAAGTCTTGCCGTCGATCCTGGCCGGGCTGCAGGCCGCGCACCCCGATCTGACCATCGAGCTCTCCGCCTCCGACGCTGTTGAGGACCTATTGCAACGGGAAGCGGATATCGCCGTGCGCATGGTCGCACCCACGCAGGATGCACTGCTGGCGCGCCGTATCGGTGTCATTCCCCTTGGCTTGTTCGCACACCGCAACTATCTAAAGCGATATGGCGAACCCAAAAGCATCGGCGAGTTACGCCATCATAAGCTGATCGGTTTCGACCGCCAGACCGCTTACATCCGCACGATGTTGAAACGCTATCCGCTGCTTGACGGCATCTCCTTCGCCTTCAAGTCGGATCACAGCATCGCGCTGCATAACGCCTTGTGCGCCGGCATCGGCATCAGCTTCCATCAAGTGCCGCTTGCAAAAAGAGATGAAAATCTTGTCCGACTGCTCCCGGAGATCGAACTCTCGCTCGACACTTGGGTCGCCATGCATGAGAATCTGAAGACGTCGCCGCGCTGCCGCGTGACGTTCGATGCGCTGGTGGCCGGATTGCTGGACTACACCAAAATCGGCGCCTAGCGGGCCGCCGCGAAGCGAGACTTCGTCGATGCGATTGTCGACCAGGCATCACGCAAGCCGCAGCGTTCAGGCGCCCGGAGCCGTATCGACAGGCGGGAAACGCACCTTGCCATCGACAACCTCAGTTTCCGGTCGGTCGCCGCCATCGGTATATTCTTCATGCCATTTGCCCCGCTCGTCCTGCCAACTGATCTCGGCCGAATCGCCGCCGACCTGCTGCTCCGCAGCCACGATCCTGGCCGCCTCCACCGCTTCGGAATGAGTCGGAAATGCTTCGGAATAGACTTCGCCGAAACGATATGCCCATCCTCCGTCATGTGGCACAATTTCGTAAGTGACCTTGACCATTCACAGCCTCCTTCTCATCTGCCAAGACCTTGGGCTCCGAGTGCTACCCGGCAGGACCGCGGTCCATCTCAGACGATTTGCAAGGATGCCGCGATATTGGGTTGGGCAGACCGATCACGGTAGTATTCCATTAAACGGCGCGGACTGCAAATCTTGTCATCCACGCGCATGCTTGATGTGAGAAATCATTGATTTAGACTGCGAAAGTAAATCCGCGCGAAAGGTAAGGACTTGGCAATATCGAGCTGGCTGAAGCAGGAAAAGCTCCTGATCATCGCATTCGCAATCGCTGTGATCGCTTATCTCGGCGAGCATGCGGTGCTGGATATGGGGCGGGTAGCATCACTGTTGGCCGCTGCCGCATTGATTGCAACCATCGTCCTTGTCTCGATGCGCGTCGCTCATCACGCCGAGATTTTGGCCACGAAAGTCGGCGATCCCTATGGCACGATGATCCTGACGCTGTCGGCCGTCGCCGTCGAAGTGATCATGCTGGCAATATTGATGGGCGGCGAAAGCTCGCCGACGCTCGTGCGCGATACGATCTATTCCGCCGTCATGCTCGACATCAACGGCATTCTCGGCCTCGCCGCCCTTCTGGGCGGGCTGAAACATGGCGAGCAGCCCTATAACGATGATTCCAGCAAGACCTACGGCGTGATGATCCTGACCGCGATGGCCATTTCGATGGTCGTGCCGGAATTCATACCCGATGTGAAATGGCACTATTACTCCGCTTTCACCATTGTCGCGATGGTCGCGCTCTATGCGCTATTCCTGCGCATGCAGGTGGGCAAGCACAGCTATTTCTTCAGCTACAGCTATCCGCGCAGCGAGAAGAAACAGGGCGCTCGAGAGGATCATCATGACGAAGGCCCAACGGCGACCTCTATTGTTACGATCCTGATCGGCGTCGTGCTGATCGGCGTTCTTGCCGAGTTCATGTCCGCCTTCATGGATGTCGGCCTCAGAGGCAGCGGCGCGCCGCCGGCGATCGCCGCCATCGTCGTCGCCGCCATTTCCGCCGCACCCGAAATCCTGACGGCATTGCGCGCGGCATTGCGGAACCGCATGCAGGCGACCATCAACATCGCCATGGGCGCCTCGCTCTCGACCGTTATCCTGACGGTGCCGGTCATGGAGGCGATTGCGCTCTATACGGGCCAACCCTTCGTCATGGCCATGTCGCCGGCGCAGACAGTGATGATCATGATCACTTTGATCGTAGCCGCGATCAATCTCAACGACGGCGAGACCAATGCCATCGAAGGGATGACGCATTTCATTCTCTTCGCCACCTTCATTATGCTGACGGCGCTGGGACTTTGATTCTTATTTCAAGGACTTGCACCAACCGGCGGACTCAAATTGCGAAGCGCTTGAATCACTTGATGAAGCCGAAACCATCGGCATGAACGCAAAAAGCCCGCCATCTCTGGCGAGCTTTCATTTGACTTGTCTTCGACTGCTTACTTGCAGGCCGCGCAGAAGCGCTGAATACGGCGGCAAGCCTCTTCGAGAAGGTCTTCCGAGGTCGCGTAGGAAATGCGGAAGTTCGGGCCGAGACCGAAAGCCGAACCATGCACGACGGCGACGCCTTCCGATTCCAGGAGTTCCGACACAAAGTCTTCGTCCGTCTCGATGACCTTGCCGGTCGGCGAGGTCTTGCCAATCAAGCCGGCGCAGGACGGATAGACGTAGAAAGCGCCTTCCGGAACTGGGCAGGAAATGCCCTTTGCCTGGTTCAGCATCGACACGACGAGATCACGGCGGCCTTCGAAAATCTTCTTGTTGCGCGGAATGAAATCCTGCGGACCGTTCAGCGCTTCGACGGCAGCCCATTGGGCGATCGACGTTGCACCCGAGGTCTGCTGGCCCTGGATCATGTCCATCGCCTTGATGAGCTGCAGCGGGCCGGCAGCGTAGCCGATACGCCAGCCGGTCATCGCATAGGCCTTCGAGACGCCATTCATCGTCAGCGTGCGGTCGTAGAGGCTCGGCTCGACTTCGACGGGCGTCGCGAATTTGAATTCGCCATAGGTCAGGTGCTCGTACATGTCGTCGGTCAGGACCCAGACATGCGGATGCTTGACCAGCACGTCCGTCAGCGCCTTCAGTTCGGCATGCGTATAGGCAGCACCCGACGGGTTGGACGGCGAGTTGAACATGAACCACTTGGTCTTCGGCGTGATCGCCTTCTCAAGATCGGCAGGCTGGAGCTTGAAGCTGTTTTCCTGCGTCGTCGCGACGAAAACCGGGGTGCCGCCGCACAGCGCCACCATTTCCGGGTAGGAAACCCAGTAAGGCGTCGGGATGATGACTTCATCACCGGCGTTCAGCGTCGCCATGAAGGCGTTGAACAGAATCTGCTTGCCGCCGGTGCCGACGATCGTCTGCTCCCAGGTATAGTCGAGATTGTTTTCGCGCTTGAACTTGGCGGCGATCGCCTTGCGCAGTTCCGGAATGCCGGAGACCGGCGTGTACTTCGTCTCGCCACGGTTGATCGCGTCGATGGCGGCCTTCTTGATATTATCAGGCGTATCGAAATCCGGCTCGCCGGCGCCGAGGCCGATCACGTCACGGCCTTTTGCTTTCAGTTCGCGCGCTTTCTGGGAAACGGCGATGGTGGCAGAAGGCTTTACACGGGAAAGAGCGTCGGCAAGAAAGGCCATGATGATCGGTCCTAATCGGTTGGAAGTGGGCAGAAAGCCTGTGGACCAGATTTCTGCGCTAAGCTCTATGTCGAATGTAGACCGCCGTTTCAAGCACAAAGGCGTCACAGTGACGTTATTTCGAGAGCCGCTGCGCTATATTCTGGATGCCGAATTGTAGGAAACCGGCGACAAGCAGGTCACGCCACGCGAACAGACGGCTTCCACGGACACAAAGACGTTACCCTCACAGTAATGAGCCTTGAACAGCAGCGCGCCCACTCCACGTTGCATAAACAGTTCATGGAGGAGGAGACGGATTGAAGCGCTGTCACAGGATAGGATATTGCGCTGCCCTTGCGGCTTCCGCGCTGCTGGTGGCGAATGCCGCCCTCGCCGTTCCGGTCAAGACGATCGAGACCCAAAAGGTCAAAGTCAAGATCGAGACGATTGCAAGCGGGCTCAACCATCCCTGGGCAGTCGAAGTGCTGCCGGATGGAGCCTACCTCGTGACGGAGCGGCCGGGCCGAATGCGCATCATCCGTGACGGCAAAACGTCGGCTCCGATCGCCGGACTGCCGGACATCTATGCCCGCGGCCAAGGCGGCCTGCTGGACGTGGCTCTCGATCCGAAATTCGCCAGCAATCGCACCATCTATTTCACCGCTTCGGTCGCTGCGGAAGGCGGCAGCGGCACGGCCGTCTTCCGAGCGGTTCTGTCACCGGACGAGCGGCGGCTGACCGATGTGAAGCGCATCTTTCTGATGAACAAGCTTTCGCGCGGCGACTTGCAATATGGTTCGCGAATTGCAATCGCCAAGGACGGCAGCCTGTTCGTCAGTCTGGGTGACCGCTTCGAACAGGATCGCGCCCAGGATTTCCACGACGATGCCGGTTCGATCATCCATATCAGGGCCGACGGCAGCATTCCCGCCGACAATCCGTTCAAGGACGGCGCCAAAGCCCTGCCCGAAATATGGTCCAAGGGACATCGTAATCCCGAAGGCATCACCTTCGATACCGCCGATGGCAAGCTCTATACGGCCGAACACGGCGCCAGAGGCGGCGATGAGATCAACACCCCGGAGGCAGGCAAAAATTACGGCTGGCCGGTCATCTCTTATGGGCGCAACTATTCCGGCACCAAGATCGGCGTCGGCACGGCAAAAGCAGGCATGGAGCAGCCGCTCTTCTATTGGGACCCCTCGATTGCGCCCGGCGCCATCGCAGTCTACCGCGGCAAAATGTTCCCGGAATGGAAAGGCGACTTCCTCGTCGCCGCGCTGAAATTCAAGCTGCTGTCCCGTCTCGATCGTAACAGCAGCGGCAAGATTACCGAACTCGAGCGCATGTTCGACGGCAATTTCGGCCGGCTGCGCGATGTCGTGGTGGCGCCGGATGGAGCCTTGTTGCTAACCACGGATGAGGACAACGGCGCATTGCTGCGTGTTTCCAGGGCAGCGGAATAGGATAACGCCTCCGGCCCTTTCGCCTTGCCCTGAGCAAAAGCAACTGCTAACGGTCGAGTTCCCAGTTCCTCCCCCTCCTGTAGGATTCAGATGACTCGCATACAGGCGAATTTGGTATTGTTGCTGGCTGCCGCCATCTGGGGCGGAGGCTTCGTCGCACAATCCACCGCGATGAAGGCGATCGGGCCGTTCTGGTTCATCGGCTTGCGCTTCGCCGTCGCCACTATCGTCGTTCTGCCCTTCGCGTGGATGGAAAACCGCAAGGCCGAGAAGCCTTTGACGCGCCGGAATTGGCTGTCCTTTTTCCTCGTCGGCGTCGCACTCTTCGGCGGAGCGGCAACGCAGCAGATTGGGCTTTTGACCACGACCGTCACCAATTCCAGTTTCATCACCGGCCTCTACGTCGTCTTCGTGCCGCTGATCGCCGTCGTCTTCCTGCGCCGGCCGCCGCATTGGATCGTCTGGCCCGCCGCGCTGATGGCGCTTGGCGGTATCTATCTGTTGTCCGGTGGCTCCTTTTCGCGGCTGACGGTTGGCGATTTCCTGACCGTCATTTGCGCCCTCTTCTGGGCAGCGCAGATCACCCTCGCCGGCTCTTCGGTCAGCGAGACTGGCCGACCGCTCGGAATCTCAGCCGTACAGTTTGCCGTTACCACCGTGGCTGCTCTTGCCGTCGCCGTAATTGCCGAGCCGATCAGCATCGCCGACATCCAAGGCGCGCTGGGCGAAATCCTCTATGTCGGCATTTTTTCGTCCGGCCTTGCCTTCGTGCTGCAAGTCATCGGCCAGCGCTACACGACGGCGCCCCAGGCTGCGATCTTTCTCTCTTCGGAGGCTCTGTTCGGTGCCTCGCTGGGCAGCTTGCTGCTTGGTGAAACCATGGGGCCGTTGGGCTATGCCGGCTGCACTTTGATGTTTATCGCCATGCTTGCCGTGGAATTGGTGCCGGAACTCGTCCGGCGGCGCAGCGTAGAAGCGTAAAAATTGTTGAAAATTCGCGTCATGGCTGTTGTGCGCCGCCGTTAATGATTTTTTTTCGAATGATCCGAAAGATGAATTTTGACTATATCATTTGGGAAAATTTCGCCAAAAATATATCGCAAACGATACAAAAACCTTAGAAACTTATTCTCGGCGAGGGAAAATTTGCGATTCGCGCTAACACACTTGCATTACGGCAGTGTGCTCTCCGGAACACGTTAAAAAACTTTTGCTTGCCAATTCCCGATAAACACAGCACTCTCAACGCTGTTCGGGCATTTTTAGAGCATGGGAAGTCCTTAATAAAGTTGCGCGCCGGAAACGCTAAATTATTCCGGTCAGCTTGGTTGAGAAACGATGCGCGAATTCGCTTCGAAACCACGCCGAGGTATAGGGGACCTTTTCCTTCAAATTGCGAGAACTGCCTGCAAGCGCCCGCAAGGGCAATACAGCAATGCTGCCCGTGTGGATGGTGGGCAGAGAGAAAAGGACCTGAGGCATGGCCGAGACTGGCACTGTAAAGTTTTTCAATACCGATAAGGGCTTCGGTTTCATCAAACCAGACAAGGGTGGCGCGGACATCTTTGTGCACATTTCCGCAGTACAGGCTTCTGGTCTGGCAGGGTTGTCGGAAAACCAGAAGGTAAGCTTCGACACGGAACCGGATCGCCGCGGCAAGGGACCGAAGGCTGTCAATCTTCAGATTGCCGGCTGAGAGCGCCTTACGGCTTTCATTCGAGTTGAAGCCCGGCAGTGATGCCGGGTTTTGTCATTCAGTCTGCATTCAGCTTGCCATGTCTAGTGTGTCCTCCATGTAAGGTTGGGAATTGCGGTCTTCCCGGTTCCCCTCAGAGGACAGACTCATGAACATGCTCGGCAAATCGCTCGTTATGTCCGCCGTGGCTGCAGCCCTGACGATGACATCCATTTCCACCGCTTCGGCTGATGATCACTGGCACCATCACAATGGCTGGGCGATTGGCGCTGCAGGCCTCGCCACCGGCCTGATCGTCGGCTCGGCAATTGCCAGCCAACCGCGTTACGTCGAACCGGATCCGGTCTACGTCGATCCCGACTATGCGCCGCCGCCTGCCTACTACTATCGCGCTCCGCCGCGCCGTGTCTATGTCGAGCGTGACGTCGGCTATTATGCTCCGCAGCCAGTTGGCTTGCGCCCCTGGTCATCCCAATGGATGCGCTATTGCTACGATCGCTACAGCAGCTTCGACGGCCGCAGCGGCACCTATCTCGGCTATGATGGCATGCGCCACTTCTGCACAGCCAACTAATCCCTGTGCAAGCCGATGTCTTAAAAGAAAGCGCCGCCATCCCGCGGCGCTTTTGTTTTGGCTTCAGAGCGGTCTGGCGCTTCAAGAAATCCGCTATATCCTATTGTTTTTACACAATTGCGGACAGAAAAACCGCTGAGCACTTTTCCGAAAATTGCTCTAAAGTCCACGCAGGAATGGATTGGTGCGGCGCTCCTCGCCGATCTGGCCGCCGGGTCCATGGCCGCAGATGAAGCCGACGTCATCGCCAAGGGGAAATACCTTGTCGCGGATCGACTCTAAAAGCTGCTGATGATTGCCGCCCGGCAGATCGGTACGGCCGATCGAACCATGGAACAGCACATCACCAACATGGGCGAATTTCTGGGTTCTGTTGAAATAGATGACGTGGCCCGGCGCATGGCCGGGACAATGGAATACTTCAAACTCATGTTCGCCGAAGGAAACTTTGTCACCATCCTTCAGAAAGCGATCCGGTATCACGTTGCGAACGCCCTCGATGTTGAACATCTTGCTCTTCGACTCGATATTCTGCAGCAGCAGGCGGTCGTCTTCATGCGGGCCGATGACCTCCAAACTCAACGTTTCCCGAAGCTCGTCAGCGCCGCCCGCATGGTCGATATGACCGTGCGTCAGCCAGATCGCCTTCAACACGATACCGTTTTCGCGCACTGTCTGCAGGATGACGTCGACGTCGCCGCCGGGATCCACCACGACCCCCTCCTTCGTTTCCGGATCGAACAGGATGGTGCAATTCTGTTCGAAGGGTGTCACCGGAATGATGCCGGCCTGGAGCATGCCCATGGGAAGCGCCTCGTCTGTTGAATGCATATTCCGCCGATATAATCCCAAACACTCGGCAAAACAGCCCCTCTTCCTTGGAAAACGTCGAGACTGCCTGACCGCGCGGCGGAACACTCCGCCTTTGCGAGCGTTTGCAAAGGTGGACTGCCTCAGCAAAGGAGAAAGTCAATGTTCGCAAAGAGAAACTTGCTGCTGACGGGCCTTGTGCTCCTGGGCAGCGCTGGGTTCGCCCAAGCGCAGATGTCCGCAACAACAGCGACCGACCTCGACGTCCGCACCGGCCCGGGTCCGCAGTATCCAAGTCTCGGCATGGCAACCCGCGGCTCTGAAGCGAGCCTCGACGGGTGCATCCAAGGCAGTAGCTGGTGCCGCATCGATGTCAACGGCATGCGCGGTTGGGTAGACGCCGAGGCCTTGAGCGTCGAGCAGAACGGCAATCCGGTCGTCGTCGAAGAGCACTACAGCCAGCTCGGCGTACCAGTTATCACCTATAGCGAAACCGATCAGACAGCGACGGGCAGTGTTTCCCCCTCACCCGACGACGAACTGATCGGCCCTGTCAGTGAGATCGATGCCGTCGCCCCGCCTGCCGAAGTCCGCACCTACATCACTCAGAACCGGGTCAACACTGTGCGGCTGCGCGGCAACGTCGTCGTCGGCGCCACTCTGCCGCAAAACGTCGTCATCCACCGTATCCCCGACTATCAATACAGCTATGTGGAAGTGAACCGCCAACCGGTGCTGGTCGATCCGACAACACGCCGCATCGTCTACGTTTACCAATGATCCGCTGCGGCTGAACAGCAACGCGTCAATGCGCCGGCGGCCAAAAGGCCGCCGCTCTCTTTGCGCGGATTTTCCGACAGATTGTTGCGGAAACCTCTCCTGTGAGTTGCCTTCCTGCTTTCCCCGAAAATGCACGAGGTATTGGCCAGCGATAGAGCCGGGTGGACAGAAGACACACGGCTTTGGGAAGCCTTAAGCGGCCGCCGCGGCAGTCGGATAGACTTCCTTCATGTAGTCGTTCATCAGCGTTTCGCTGATCGATGCCGGCGTGAAACGATAAGGTCCGATTTCCGAGACCGGCGTCACTTCCGCTGCCGAACCGGTCAGGAAGCATTCGCTGAACTCGGACAATTCTTCCGGCATGATCGCCCGTTCGACCACCTGCAACCCCCGCCGCTTGGCAAGTTCGATCACCGTCTGCCGCGTGATGCCGTTCAGAAAGCAATCCGGCGTCGGCGTATGGATGACGCCGTCCTTCACGAAGAAGATATTGGCGCCCGTCGCTTCTGCCACCTGACCGCGGTAATCGAGCATCATCGCGTCGGCATAGCCTTTGGCTTCGGCCGCGTGTTTGGAGATGGTGCAGATCATGTAGAGGCCGGCAGCCTTCGAGGCGCAAGGCGCAGTCTTCGGATCGGGGCGGCGATATTCGGCGATGTCGAGACGGATGCCCTTCAGCTTTTCAGCCGGATTGAAATAACTGCCCCACTGCCAGATTGCGATCGCCACGTTGATACGGTTGTTCTGGGCGGACACACCCATCATCTCGCTGCCGCGCCAGGCGATCGGGCGCACATAGGCTTCGGAAAAGCCCTGACGCTTCAACAGTTCGATTGTTGCGGCATCCAGTTCGGCAACGCTGTAGGGAATTTTGAAGCCAAGAATATCGCCTGACTTGTGAAGGCGCTGATTGTGCTCCGTCAGCTTGAAGACCCGGCCGCCATAGGCGCGCTCGCCCTCGAAGACTGCGCTCGCATAATGCAGACCATGGGTCAGCACATGAATCTTAGCGTCCTTCCAGGGCACGAACGCGCCGTTGAACCAGATCTCCCCATCCAGTTGATCAAAAGGAACCGATGCCATCTTACTTCTCCTCCGGCGCCCGGACGCCATGACTGTTGATTGTTGTCCCCATTCCGCATTATCCACGATGCAAGTGGGGAAAATATGAGACGTCTTGGAGTTTTGCGCAGCCGGGCTTAGTTTCCAAATATGGCCATATCCGTCCGGGCGGCGCAAGATCGGCGAAAACCTAGCAGCGGCGTAAAAATACGTCAATAAAGCTGACATATTTTTGCGCAAGTTTCCCGATTGCCCCAAAATAGGAAAGGAAATGCCAAGGTGCCACGACAGACGAGCCAAAAAGTAGCAAAACCGGAGCTGCTGGCGACGCCGATGGAGAATGCGGGGATCATCGATTTCGAGATCATCGAGCTGCTTTTCTTTGCCTATCGAGACTTCGTGTCGGATCCCGACCAGATTCTGGACAAGAGCGGATTCGGCCGTGCCCATCACCGCGTCGTTCATTTTGTTAACCGCGAACCCGGCATGACGGTTGCGGACCTGTTGGAAACATTGAAGATCACCAAACAGAGTTTGGCGCGGGTTCTCAAACAATTGATCGATTCAGGGTATATTCATCAGGTGACCGGGCCTGAGGATCGTCGGCAGCGCAAGCTCTACCCCACACAAGCCGGCCGCGATTTGGCATTGGCGCTGGCCGAGCCGCAATCGCGCCGTATTGAACGGGCATTCGAAGGCGCATCCGATGCGACGCGCGAAAGCGTCAAAAGGTTCCTGAGGGGAATGCAGGACTAAGTTATGGTCTCGGACCGAAAAACCGCAAAGCGTGGTTTTGGATAGACCATCTCAATCAAACGGATAGACAAGATCGAGACGGATTGAATGACGACAAAGACAGCAATTTCGGACGATGCAGCACATCTTTTGGTCGTGGATGACGACACCCGTATCCGCGCCCTTCTCAACCGTTATCTCATGGAAAAGGGATTCCGGGTAACGGCCGCCGCCGATGGCGCCGAGGCTCGCCGCAAGCTCGAAGGGCTCGATTTCGACCTCATCATCATGGACGTGATGATGCCCGGCGAATCCGGAATCACGCTGACGGCAAGCCTCCGCGCCATCAAGAACATACCGATCATCATGCTGACCGCCCTTGCCGAGTCGGAAGCCCGCATCGCCGGATTGGAAGCTGGCGCCGACGATTATCTGCCGAAACCTTTCGATCCGCGCGAACTTGTGTTGCGCATCAACAATATCCTGCGTCGCAACGCGCCCGCCGACGCGCCGAAGATCGAACAGGTGATGTTCGGCCCCTATACCTTCTCGCTGACCCGTAAAGAGTTGAAGAAAGCCTCCGAGCTCATCCGCCTGACCGACCGCGAGCAGGAAATCATGCTGCTCTTTGCCAAGCGCGCCGGCGATACGATTCCCCGTCACGAACTGATCGGCAGCGACGCCGAAGTCGGCGAGCGCACCATCGACGTGCAGATCAATCGCTTGCGCCGCAAGATCGAGGATGATCCGGCCAATCCCGTCTGGCTGCAGACGGTACGCGGCATCGGCTACCGGCTGAGCATAGATTAATATCATTTCCTTGGGATCAGCGGCGATGGTGACATTCGACTCGATCAGGCGCGATCAGGAGCACACGCCCTCCAACGGCATGCGCTGGTTTTCGCGCTGGTGGCGGAGACGGCTGCCGACCGGCCTCTATGCGCGCACGCTGCTGATCTTCATCCTGCCTATGATCATCCTGCAGGCGGTCGTAACCATCGTCTTCATGGAGCGCCACTGGCAGATGGTGACCCAACGCCTGTCGATGGCGACAACCCGCGACATCGCCGCCATCATCGACATCATTCAGACCTATCCGCAGGATGCCGACTATTCCGCGGTCGCACAGATGGCCCGGCAAAAGCTCGACCTTGCCATTTCGATCGAGCCGGGCGGCGAGCTGCCGCCGCCGCGCGAGAAGCCGTTCTTTTCGATTCTCGATGGCATCTTGAGCGACGAAATCCGCGATCAGATCAATCTCCCCTTCTGGATCGACACGGTCGGCAATTCCAGCCTCGTCGAAATCCGCATCAAACTGCCCGACAAGGTGCTTCGCGTCTTTGCGAAGCGCAGCCAGACCTACGCCTCGAACACACATATCTTCATTCTTTGGATGGTCGGCACATCGCTGGTGCTGATCGGCATTGCCGTGCTGTTCCTGCGCGGCCAGATCCGGCCGATCCTGGCACTGACGCAGGCTGCGGAAAGTTTCGGCAAGGGGCAGCGGCTGGAGAACTATTCGCCGCGCGGCGCCGATGAGGTGCGCCGCGCCGGCCTCGCCTTCATCTTGATGCGCGAGCGCATCGAACGGCAGATCGAGCAGCGCACCGCGATGCTCTCCGGCGTCAGCCATGACCTGCGCACCGTGCTGACACGCTTCAAACTGCAGCTCGCGCTTGTCGGCGACAACCCCGATCTCGTCGGCCTCAACGAGGACGTCGAGGACATGCAGAGCATGCTGGAGGGCTATATGGCCTTCGCCCGCGGCGAGGCCGAAGAGGATGTCGGCAAGCTTCGGCTCAGCGATATCCTCGACAAGGTCGAACAGGACTTCTCGCTGCACGGCAAGTCCATGAGCTTTTCGATCGACGGCGACGATGAAATCTCCGTCCGTCCGAACGCCTTTACACGGCTGGTGACGAACCTCGCTTCCAATGCGCGCCGATATGCGAATACGCTGCGCATCGAAGCCAAGCACAGTACCAAATGGCTGACGATCAATTTCGATGACGACGGCCCCGGCATTCCCGTCAATGCGCGCGAGGATGTGTTCAAGCCGTTCTTCCGGCTGGACGAGGCGCGCAATCTCGACAATTCCGGCACGGGCCTCGGCCTTGCCATTGCCCGCGATATCGCCCGCAGCCACGGCGGTAATGTCACACTCGGCGACAGCCCGCTGGGCGGTCTGCGCGCCACCATCCGCATTCCGGCCTAGAGCGGCTTAGCGTTTCACGGAATCGCTTTCTCGCTCTATCCCTTTGTTTTTACGCATTCCGGACGGAAAACTGCTTCGCACTTTTCCTGGAATTGCTCAAGGAGAGGACATTGCATGCCGATCGACATCAACGACATGCATTGGCTCAATCTGCCGCCGGCCTGGGAAGTGAACAATGGCCGGCTGCTCGTCCGCTCCGGTGACCAGACCGATTTTTGGCAGGGAACCTATTACGGCTTTCACCGCGACGACGGCCATTTCCTCGGCCGGCAATGGCATGGCGACTTCACCGCTGAGATCACCTTCATCGGTCACTATCACGAACTCTACGACCAGGCCGGGCTGATGGTCCGCCATGACGCCGAGCATTGGATGAAATGCGGGATCGAATATACCGACGGCGCCAAACATTTCAGCGTCGTGGTCACCAACGACAACTCCGATTGGTCCGCCTTCCGGCTCGATCATGAATTCGATGCCCTGTCGGTGCGGGTGACCCGCAACGGGGACGCGCTTTTCATCCAATACCGCACCGACAAGATGACCGAGTGGCGCATGGCCCGTCTCGCCTGGTTCGATCCAGCCCTCGAAGAAGTCTTTATTGGCCCCGCCTTCTGCTCACCGCAGCGCGACGGTTTCGAAGCAGAATTTCTGGATTTCAGCGTAACCGACCCAGTGTCGCGGGAGATTCATTGAAACCCTTCGCCCCAGCCGTTGGGGCGAGGGTAGCACTTCACATCATTTTCCTGCCGTTCGGCACCGGCTGGGTCACTGCCGCAAGCACGATCGCGCCGGACTCATCCTCGAAGCCAAGGGTGAGCACTTCGGAGCGGACAGGCCCGATCTGGCGCGGCGGAAAGTTGACGACGCCAAGGACCTGGCGGCCGATCAGGGATTCCGGTGTGTAATGCACGGTGATCTGCGCCGAAGAGCGCTTGATGCCGATCTCCGGTCCGAAATCGATCTTCAATTTGAAAGCCGGCTTGCGCGCTTCCGGAAAAGGCTCCGCCTCGATGATCGTGCCTACGCGGATGTCCACCCGCTCGAAATCGCCATAGGTGATCTCTTCCGCCATACGCGCACCTCTTTGATGCTGGGAAATTAGCCGGCCAGTTCCTGCGCGCGCTTGCGCGCTGCCTCCAGCGCCTCGTCGAACAGAGGCTGCATGCCATCTTCGGCCATCAGAACGGCAAGGGCTGCGGCAGTGGTTCCGCCAGGAGACGTCACATTCTGACGCAGACGCGAAGCGTCATCGGGGGACTGATGCAACAATTCACCAGCCCCCGCGACAGTTTCCCGTGCGAGGCGCATAGCGAGGTCCGCCTGCAGGCCGAGCTTCCGGCCCGCCTCCGCCATGCACTCGACGAGATAAAATACATAGGCCGGCCCGCTGCCGGACACGGCCGTTACAGCATCGATATCGGCCTCCGCCGGCACCCATTCGACCGGACCGGACACCTTTAGAAGATTTTGCACCAACTGCCGCTGACGCTCGCCGACTTTGGCGTTGGCAAACGCACCGGTGACGCCGCGGCCGACCATGGCCGGCGTGTTCGGCATGGCGCGCACCATCGCTGCTTCACCTAGGCTTTGTTCAAGGAAAGCAAGCGTCTTGCCGGCAGCGATCGACACCACCACGGTATTCTGTCCGATCGACGCCTTGAACGGCGGCAATATTGCTTCCATGACCTGCGGCTTTACGGCAACGAAAAGAACGCCAGCGATAATCCCTTCGGGAACGCCGATGACGTGCTTCGCGCCGGCATCGGCGATCAACTTCAGCATCGCATCCGACGGCTTGGGATCGACGACGGTCACCGAGGAGCCCGGCACGCCGCTTTTCAGCCAGCCCGTCAGCAGAGCGCCGCCCATGTTGCCGGCCCCGATCAGGATGATGGGATCGGAGGATGCAAAAGCGCTCGAGGATGCCTCAGTTGCCATATCAGGCTTCGCCCACGGTTTCGAACAGCACGGCTTCCATGGCGCGGTTGGCGTCAAGGCCGGACCATACTACAAATTGGAAAGCCTGATAGTAAGCCTCGCAGGTGTCAAGAGCATTGGACAGCAGCACTTCCACCTGGCGGTTGGTCGGCTCGGCGCCGCCGGAAAGCAGCAGCGACTGCCGGAAGATCACGATATCTTCCTGCCGCCACAGATCGAAATGTCCCATCAGCACCTGACCATTGATGCAGGACAGCAGCTTGATGACCTCGTTGACACGCGGATCGGGAACTTTGATGTCGAAGGCGCAGGCGATGTGCAGCGCCTCGAACTCCTCCATCCACGAGAAGGAGACATGATAATCGGTCCATCGACCTTCGACGGTCATGGCGATTTCATCCTCGCCGGACCGCTCGAACGACCAGTCGTTATTGGCGGCTACGAATTCGATCATATCGACCGGATTCGATTGTCGTTCGACTTCCAATTCCATAAGGCTCATGCAGCACCTTTTTGACCGGAATAAATGCAGCTTCCCCGTGATCGAACACTGAAAGAACGCAAACAGTTTTACTCCGGAAACATCCTCGGGATGATGTTGAACGGCTGCCAGACTAACGCATCCACCCTGCCCGGAGCTTACCAAGTCCGTTTCGAATCATCATTTAAAATCAGTGTATAACGGCATGCCCGACATGCCAGCCCCTCATCGGAGTTTTGGCGAAGGGCGCTGTGGACAGCTCTTCCGACGTCTATTCAGAAGGGAGTCATAACTGACTCTGACGATTGGCTTTTTTGCCTGTGTCCACAGGTGGAAAAACTGCCGAAAATTTTAGAGGAAAAATGCGCGGCAGACGCGTGCCGCGCCGATTTTACGCAAAATGAATCGCGACTACTTGCCTTCGGCGGAAAGACGCGCTTCCAGCGCTTCGATTCTGGCAAGCAGCGCTTCGTTTTCATCGCGCGCCTTGATCGCCATTTCGCGAACGGCCTCGAACTCCTCGCGCTTGACGATATCCAGGCTGTTCAGCCAACGCTCGGCCTGGGCATTGAAAGCCGTTTCGATTTCGCGGCGTACGCCCTGGGCGGCACCGGCGGCATCGGTCATCAGCTTGGCGAATTCATCCAAGATACGGTTCGGTCCAGTGCTCATAATGATCTCCTTGCGGCCGTCGGCCCGAAATGGACGGCATCATATGAAGGGCCAGATAGATCTGAGGTAAGATTTCCCAAGGTCCGATGCAAGCAAATTGAGATAGGGCGGGACAACCAGTAACGCGATGCGAGACACACGAATAATCGACTTGACCGTTTCAATAGCGAACGCCATGTTCCGCGCACATTGGATTTAGCATGCTCTTATCCAAAAACCGCACAGAGTTTTGGGGAATCATGCTGTAACGGACGCGAAAATCTTGCTGACATCAGCCAATCTTGCCGCCATCCTGCCGTTTCCGGATATAGATCCGATCGCCTTTTCGCTCGGCCCGCTGTCGGTCCATTGGTATGGTCTTGCCTATGTCGCAGGCATCCTGCTCGGCTGGTTCTATGCGAGGCGGCTGGTCGACAATGGCAAGCTTTGGCTCAACGACACCGCACCGCTGACGCGCGCGCATCTGGACGACTTCATCCTGTGGGTCGCCTTCGGCATCGTGCTCGGCGGACGCATCGGCTATATCCTGTTCTACGATCTCGATCCGGTACTCGCCAATCCGATTCGCGCCATCGAGGTCTGGAATGGCGGCATGTCTTTCCACGGTGGATTGATTGGCACGACCATCGCTATGATTTTGTTTGCCAATCGCAACAGGATTCCAGTCTGGAGCCTGTTCGATATCGTTGCGGCCGTTGCCCCTATCGGCCTCTTCTTCGGCCGCATCGCCAATTTTATCAATGGCGAACTCTGGGGCCGGACCACTGACGTGCCCTGGGCGATGGTTTTCTGCAGCCCGCATGTCTTGGCCGCTCACCAGGGCGTCTGCCCTGCCGGCCTTGATCCGCGCCATCCCAGCCAACTCTATGAAGCCGGCATTGAGGGTATCGTACTCTTCACTGTCCTCTTCATCCTCGCGCGCTGGGCGTTGGCGCTGAAGAAGCCCGGCACGGTCAGCGGCGTCTTTGTCATGGGTTACGCCTTCTCGCGCATTTTCGTCGAATTCTTCCGTCAGCCTGACGAACAGCTCGGCTATCTGCTCGGCACGAACTGGCTGACCATGGGCATGGTGCTCTCCCTGCCGATGGTCGCGATCGGCCTGTGGGCCGTGATCCGCGCCCGCCACGTTGCAGCCAGACAGACGGCTTGAACTCTAGGTTTAATGTCGCATGATCCGCCCGAAAGCCGATTCATATTTTTCGGGACCATGCTTTAGCGAGACCAAACGATGACGACCGCGCTCGGGGAAAAAATCAAGGCCATCATCCGCGCTAACGGACCGATCAGCATCACCGACTTTTTCTCGCTCTGCCTCGCCGATCCGCAGCACGGCTACTACAAGACGCGCGAGCCCTTCGGCAGCGTCGGCGATTTCGTCACGGCACCCGAGGTCAGCCAGCTTTTCGGCGAAATGATCGGCGTCTTCATGGTGCATGCCTGGCAGCGCCACGGCACGCCGGGCAGCGTCCGCCTCGTCGAAATCGGCCCTGGCCGCGGCACGATGATGGCGGACATGCTGCGCGTCGTCGCCAAGCTGGCGCCGCCGCTCTATGACGCAATGACCGTGCACCTGGTCGAAACCAGCGAGCGGCTGCAGGGCTCTCAGCGCCAGACGCTTGAGTCGCATGGCGATAAGGTTTCCTGGCATTCCGACTTCGATGACGTGCCGGCCGGCTTCGCCCTTCTTGCCGCCAACGAACTGTTCGACGCCATTCCCATTCGCCAGTTCGTCCGCACCGCCAATGGTTTTCGCGAGCGCATGGTCGGCCTCGACCTCCAAGATGAGCTGAGTTTCACGGCTGGCGTCGCCACCCTCGACCCCGCGCTTCTTCCCGCAGGGCCGCTTCCGCCGGTCGGCACTATCTTCGAGATCGCCCCTGCCCGCCAGGCGGTCATGACGACGATATGCGATCGGATCGCCGCCCATTGTGGCACCGCGCTCGTCATCGATTACGGGCATATGGCGACCGGCTTCGGCGATACGCTGCAGGCCGTGCGCATGCATGAATACGATCCACCGCTGGAACATCCCGGCGAAGCGGACCTTACGAGCCACGTCGATTTCCAGCATTTGGCTGAAACGGCTCTGGCATCCGGCCTGCATATCAACGGATGCTGCCATCAAGGCGATTTTCTCATCGGTCTTGGGCTGTTGGAGCGAGCTGCGGCGCTTGGCCGCGACCAAGACGCTGCAACACAAGAGAACATCCGCACCGCCGCCGAGCGGCTGGCCGGTGCCGGCGAAGGCAAGATGGGCGAGCTTTTCAAAGTGCTGGCCGTCTCCAGTCCGGCGATCGATCTTTTACCCTTTCGTCCCGTCCGCTGATCAACACTATTGACTTCCGCGGATTGACAGAACGCTCATCGCTGGGCCAACATTCCGCTCAAATCGAACCGCTTCGCCCCGGAAGCGTTATTTCCAGCACGAAAGACCATATAGGGACGCCGCATTGCCGACTCCGATCGAAAGCACGCTGCTGAGCGCCGCCAAGAGCGCCGGCATCCGTCACGGCTATTTCACCCGTGACGGCGGCGTTTCAGAGGGCCTTTATCGCGGATTGAATGTCGGCCTCGGCTCCAACGACAATCGCGAGCATGTCCAGGAAAACCGCCGTCGCGTCGCCGCCTGGTTTGGCCTGCCGCTGGAACGGCTCGCGACGGTGCATCAGATCCATTCGCCCGACGTGATAGCCATCGACGCGAACTACAACGGCACTCGCCCGCATGCGGATGCAATGGTAACGGCGACCCCGGGGATAGTGCTCGGCGTGCTCGCCGCTGATTGCGGGCCGATCCTCTTCGCCGATCCTGAAAACCGGGTGATAGGCGCTGCCCATGCCGGGTGGAAAGGCGCGCTGACCGGCGTCCTGGAAAATACCATCGAAGCCATGGTCGCGCTCGGCGCTAAGCGCGAGGCGATTGCCGCCTGCCTCGGCCCCTCGATCAGCCAGGCTAGCTACGAAGTCGGCCCTGAATTCGTCGATCGTTTCGTCAGCTATGACCCGAGCTATGCCAAGTACTTCATTTCGTCCGAGCGGACCGGTCATGCGATGTTCGACCTGCCGGGCCTGACGATAGATCGTCTGCGCAAGGCCGGCGTAACCGCCGAAAACCTCAATCTCTGCACCTATCCCGATCCCGACCGCTTCTTCTCCTATCGCCGCACCACCCATGCGAAGGAGCCGGATTACGGCCGGCAGATTTCCGCTATTGCCATCGAGGAGACGTTCTAAAATGGCCCTGCATTTCGAACGCAGCGAATTCGACGCCCGCCTAGCCCGCCTCCTCGCGAAAATGCAGGAGGAAAAACTCGACGCCATGCTGCTCTTCGCGCAGGAAAGCATGTTCTGGCTGACCGGTTACGATACTTTCGGCTACTGCTTCTTCCAGACGCTGGTGGTCAAGGCGGACGGTACGACGGTGCTGCTCACCCGCTCGGCCGATCTTCGCCAGGCGCAGCTCACATCGGTCATTTCCGACATCCGCATCTGGGTCGACCGAGTCAACGCCGATCCGACGCTCGATCTCAAGGAATTGCTGGTGGAGCTCGATCTCCTCGGCCGCCGCATCGGCGTCGAATACGATACCCATGGCATGACCGGCCGCGTCGCGCGCTTGCTTGACAACCAGATATCCACCTTCGGCCAGATCGTCGATGCCTCATATCTCGTCAGCCGTTTGCGCCTCGTCAAAAGCCCGACCGAAATCGCCTATGTCGAACGTGCCGCCGCGCTCGCCGATGATGCACTTGACGCAGCACTTGCATTAATCAAGCCCGGCGCCGATGAGGCCGACATTCTTGCCGCCATGCAGGGCGCAATCTTTTCGGGCGGCGGGGATTATCCTGCCAATGAGTTCATCATCGGCTCCGGCGCCGAAGCCCTGCTCTGCCGCTACAAGGCCGGCCGCCGCAAACTGGATGCCAACGATCAGTTGACTCTCGAATGGGCCGGCGCCTACGCACATTATCACGCCGCCATGATGCGCACGGTCGTCATCGGCGACCCCACGCACCGCCACCGCGAACTCTACAATGCCTGCCTGGAGACTATTCAGGCGATCGAAACCGTGCTGAAGCCCGGCCACACCTTCGGCGATGTCTTCGATATGCATGCCAAGATCATGGACGAGCGCGGCCTTGCCCGCCACCGGCTGAACGCCTGCGGCTACTCGCTCGGCGCCCGCTTCTCGCCCTCCTGGATGGAGCACCAGATGTTCCACATCGGCAATCCGCAGGAGATCGAAGAGGGTATGTCGCTCTTCGTGCACATGATCATCATGGACTCCGACACCGGCACCGCGATGACGCTTGGCCAGACCTACCTGACGACCTCCCAGGCTCCGAAATCTTTGTCGCGGCACCAGCTCGAATTTCTTAACCGTTAGCGGCGTAAAATAGCGATCCTGGACGGGGGAGACCGTCTAAGGAAGGGATCGCGCAAATGGGACTGGTCAGGACAACGCTTGTTTCGGTTGGCTTCTGCTTCGCGCTCGCCGCCTGCAACACGACGGATGCCCTGACCCCGCCCGAGACGATCGGCGATGCCGGCTCCAGCCCCATCACCCAACGCGATGTCGAGCGCATGGCCGCCGCGCCGCAACGCCAGCAGAATTATGAAACCGCGCAGGATAGCTACAGCTACCAGCGGCAGGGCTATCAGCAGCAGGGATATCAGCAGCAAAGCTACGGCAGCGGTGGCTCACTCGACGACCAGGCGGCCGCGCTGAGAAATGGCGGCCGCAATCCCTATGCCTCCCGCCCGCTCGACGGCTCGCAGACGGCCTCCATCCAGTCACAGGATCCGCAAGCGTCGGACGCCGACGAACAGCGCGAGGCAGACCGCCGGCTCTCCGACGATCCGCAGCCGCAGCGGCAACAAGCGGCTGAAGACCCGCAGGACGATCAGCAGCAGGCTGAACAGCAACAACCGGAACAGCGGCAAGCTTCCCTTCCTCCTGCCGCCGCAACGGATAGAAACAGTGTCCGCTTCCTGCCGATCATCGGTGCGCCGGTTCAGGCCGTGACGCCGCTGTCGCGTCAGCTCGGAGCAGAGGCCCGCGCACTCGGCCTGACGATCAAAAGCTCGAGCGATTCCAGCGCCGGCTATATTCTGAAAGGTTATCTCTCGGCCTTCGAGGATGGTCCGCAGATTTCCGTCACCTATGTCTGGGATGTTCTCGACAATAGCGGTGCCCGCCTGCACCGCATCCAGGGATCGGAAAGTGCGCCGCTGAAGCGGGGCGACCCGTGGGCCGCCATCCCGCCCTCCGTCATGCAGAAAATCGCCACTGAAACCATGTCGGAATTCAATTCCTGGCGCGACTCTCGCCGTGGATAGCCACAAGCTTTTCAGAAATATGAAAGCTATCGCACTCTAGCCCCTTGCATTCGAGAGCAAGGCGGTTAAAAGCGCGGCTATCAGGTTGGTAACAGGCGGGCCAAAATGAAGGTTTTCGCAGGGAATTCGAACAGGCATCTCGCCGAAGCGATCTGCAATTATCTCAACGTTCCCTTGGGAAAGGCCAGTGTCCGGCGTTTCGCGGACCAGGAAATCTTCGTTGAAATCCAGGAAAACGTGCGTGGCGAGGACGTATTCGTCGTCCAGCCGACCTCGTTTCCAACCAACGATCATCTGATGGAACTGCTGATCATGATCGATGCGATGCGCCGCTCATCGGCGCGGCGCATAACCGCAGTCATCCCGTATTTCGGCTATGCTCGCCAGGATCGCCGCGCTTCGGGGCGCACGCCGATCTCGGCCAAGCTGGTGGCCAATCTGATCACCGAGGCTGGCGCCGACCGTGTTCTCACGCTCGACCTGCACGCAGGCCAGATCCAGGGCTTCTTCGATATCCCGACCGACAATCTCTATGCGATTCCGGTGCTGACCCGTGACATCAAGGCCAATTACGACATCAGCAATGTCATGGTTGTCTCGCCTGACGTCGGCGGTGTCGTGCGCGCCCGTGCGCTCGCCAAACGCCTCGACTGTCTGCTGGCGATCGTGGACAAGCGCCGCGACCGCCCGGGCGAATCCGAAGTGATGAACATCATCGGCGAAGTGGCCGGCAAGGATTGCATCCTGATCGACGATATCGTCGATTCCGGCGGCACGCTCTGCAACGCAGCCGATGCCCTGCTCGCACAAGGCGCGGCAAGCGTCACCGCCTATATCACCCACGGTGTGCTCTCGGGTGGCGCCGTGACCCGCGTGGCAAACTCGAAACTGAAGGAACTGGTGATCACTGATTCCATTCAGCCGACGACCGCCGTGCAATCGGCGCCCAATATCCGCGTCATCACCACTGCAAGCCTCATTGGCGAAGCCATCAACCGCACCAGCCAGGAAGAGTCGGTTTCGAGCCTGTTCGACTAAAGGCTACCGGATTTTCTCATGCGGGCTTCGGATGGCTCTGCCTCCAGACGAGCAGTCCTATGCCAACAAGCCCGGCGACAAAGACCGCCGCACCGGCACCCATGATCGATGGGCCGATGCCGAACCAGGCGAATAGGCTGGGCGACATCAGATAGGCCAGGAAAAGGCCGAGGAAGATCGCACACATCAGCAAACGGTACATCTGCGCCAGCCGATGGGGTTCGCTGCGCGTCTGCATCAGGTGCAGCATGGCGAGGTTCTCGAACGGGCCGTTGATGGCGGCGAAAGATGCGACGATCATCAGCCATATCCGGTCATGCATCAGCGGCAGCAGAAAGACGCCGGCGCCGAAAATAAGTTTCGCGGCGATGATCCAAACGACCGGCCGGCGCGGTTTGACGCTGCTGAGGACCAAATTGGTCGTCAGATTGCCAACGCCGTAAGCCGTCATCATTAGGCTGTAATCCGTCAAGGGATCGGCACTGGTCTCGCGCAGGTGCAGCAGCATTCCGAGCAGAATACCCATCGCCCAGGCGATATTTCCCATCAGGTTCGTAAACAGGCCATAGAGTATGGCCGCATGGCCGCGCGCCATCCGCCAGCCGCCCAACACGCCGTCGATGACAGCCGCCGTCCCCGAGAATTCGCGGCGCCGCGGCGCGGACGGCAATTTGGCGACGGCCATCCACACGGCGAGAGCAGAGAGCAGGAAAGTCGCCGCCGTCACCGTGAAGAACTGCGATTTAGGCAGAAAGCCGTTGACCAGCGCAATCATGCTCGGCCCCAGGATACGGGCCATGCGCCTGGTGGCATCGAACAATCCGTTGGTCGCATGACGAATATCGGGATCGATCGCGATGGTGGGTAGTGTTGCCTGTAATGACGGATCGAAAGCGGCCGTCAGCAACGCAATGCATCCGGCGAGCACCATCAACAACGGCAGGCTCATGAAATGCATGAGGCCGGCGATGGACAGCACCAACAATAAAACCGCGCGCAGGACGTCGGCCGAGATCATCGTCGTGCTGTGCCGCCAGCGATCCGTCAGAATACCGCCGAACAGGCTGCCGAAGAGAAGCGCGCCCGACTGCAAGGCGGAAACGTAACCCGCGTCACGGCCGATGAAATCCGCCGCAATCCAGACGACGGCGACCATATAGAATTCGGATCCGGTCGCCGCCAAAACCTGACCGGCCCACAAAAGCGAAATCGAGCGTTGGGCCAGCGGCTTTAAGACAAACATAGTGGCATTCTGAAATTTGGGCGGCTTATTTGATGGCTTGCCCGTTGATCGTCACGGACTCGTCGTCGGCGATGCTGACGTCCCAACGCGCGCGTCCGTCGGGATCGGTCTTTGCAAATCCCTTGGCCATCATCAGGCCGAAGGACAATTGGCTGAGGTCCGGCTCCGTCTTCGCCGCGTCCTGAACGGCAGCGATCGTCTTGTCGAGATCGCGTGCAAACACCGTCATCTTCATGGAGACACGATCCTTCTCGTTCAACCAGCCGCGCATGCTGCCGGAAGCCTCGATGTCGTAGAGGCCAGAGACGGCACTGATCTTCGGAAAGTTGATCGTCATCGTTCCGTCCGGGAACATGGCCTGCTGCAACTTGTCATCCATGGATGCCGTTCCCGCGGGATTATTGAAATCCGACTGCTGCAGAACATCCAACAGGGCGGAAAAGTTCAGGTTGGGAAATGCATCTGCAGTTCGGCGGCGTCGGGAATGAAGGCGACATAATCCTGAGGCACCAAGCCGGAGGCTAAAGTTAGCTTTTCAGCGCGCATACCGAAATCGGCATTCATCGCATTGGCCGGCCCGGCAATCTTGAACGAGTAACCAATCTGCTGCAGGCCGCCGTTGCCAAGCGGAGTCGTCACGGCAATATCCTTGGCGGAAACGGACTCTTCGAGCGAACCGACGAGCGGCATCGCATTTCGCAGCAACGCCTTCAGCGCCGCGCTTTCGCTGTCGGACAGGGTTTTCGTATCCTTATGGTCGGAGACGAAACGCAAAATCTCGTTCAGCGCCTTCAGCGGCAGCTTGGTCGCATTGGCTCTGAAATCGATCGCTCCGATTTTGAATTCGCCCAAGGTTGCGTCATCGGAAGAAACCTTATCGTTGAAGGATTGCAGTCCGCCGATCATCTGGAGGTCGAGCTTATCCGGCTCGCCGCTGCTGGATGAGGAAAGCGCGTAATTGATACTATCGATCGTGATATCGTTTTTCTGTACGCCGTTGTCGGTGGTCCTGGTGGCGAGCGTGATGCCGCTGCCCTTCACATCCATCGAGCGAACATAGTGGATGGCAGGGTCGAAGACGCCCGTGAAACTGGACGATGCCACCGCATAACGGAATTCGGCATCCGGACTGCTGCCAGGCTTCGAACGCGCCGTCACGTCGATCGCATTGTTCCCCTCGACGTTCCAAAGGCCGCTGTTCTGCGGCGTGGCAAGGGCCATCAGCGGCTTGAGTCCGGTAACGTCGAAACCGCTGACGTTCAGTTTGTCGAAGAGCTTCTGCAGGTCATAGGTGATTTCATAATGACCGCTCGCGGGCTTCACAACAACAAAGCCGGTTTTAACGAGACCGTCGGGCAGGAAATGCGTCAGGTTGCCGAGCAGGTCCTTGGCTCCCTGCTCATTGACGTCAGCCGCCTGCGAGGCGCCGGCCAAGCCGGCGGCAAAAGCCGCGGCGACGGCAACTGTTTTAAAGCGCATAATTCACCCCCGTGATGCTAGGAAAAACAATTTGAAAGCGGGAAAATCCTAAACGTGATTCTCAATTGAATGATGACGATGCATGCGCGCCGGCCTGCAAGTTGGACGAGGCCTCAAAGCCCCTTCATCACCTGTCCGTTGACCGTGACGGTCCGATTTTCGTCCATCGTGACATCCCAGCGCAGGCGGCCGTCCGGATCGGTCTTGGCAAAGCCCTTGGCGGCCATCAGGCTGAAGGAGACGCTGTTCAGTCGCTGGTCGGTCTTGGCAGCACCCTGAATGGCGGCAACCGTCCTATCGAAATTGCGGGCAAGGATCGTCGCCTGCAGCGAATAGCTTGGATGGTGCTTGGTGGAGCCCTTCAAAGCACCGGAAACCTCGACGTCATAAACACCGGAAGCCGCGCTGATCCTAGGGAATTCGAGGGTTCCGTAGCCGCTCGGGAACATGGTGCGCTTCAATGCTTCGCCGGAGACCGGCGTTGCGCGTGTCGACACTGCTTCCAGAACCGTGTCGATGATACCTTCGAAGTTGACGTCGGGAATTCCGAGCTGCACATCGACCGTCTCCGGCAGGAAAGCCGCATAGGCTGGCGGAATAAGGCCGGCGTCCGGCGTGAAGTGCTCCGCCCGCAGGCCGAAATTGATGCTGGAGGCCTTTGTCAGACCATCCATCTTGAAATTGTAGTCCAAGGTCTTGAGGCCGACCTTCCCTTTATCGGTCGATACCAGCGCGTTGTTCAGCGTTACCGACTCGTTCAGCGAACCGAAACCCGGCAAGGCGCGGCGCACCAGTTCCTCGAACTTTTCGCTGCCGCTCTCCGACAACTGTTTTGCTTTCACGTGCTGCACGAAGAAGCGGATGAGTTCACGCAGTTCCTTCGCCGGTAAGCTCGTCGCGGTCACTTTGACATCGACGCTGTCAGCGCTGAGGTCGACGGATGGAGTTCCGGGTGTCGCGATTTGTTCGCTGAGATGCTGCAGCGTGCCCTGCGATTGCAGGTCCACTTTGCCGGCTTCGCTGCTGTCGGTCACGGTATGGGTCAAGGATGCGCTGTCGATGGTGGCATCCACCTTGCGTCCGGTATTTCTGCCGTTGCCGATGCTGGAGAACTTGGCGCCGTTGCTCTTCACCTGCATTGAGCG
The DNA here is from genome assembly GCF_000426285.1 of Rhizobium leucaenae USDA 9039. Classification (GTDB taxonomy): domain Bacteria; phylum Pseudomonadota; class Alphaproteobacteria; order Rhizobiales; family Rhizobiaceae; genus Rhizobium; species Rhizobium leucaenae. Next base: position 62,589 of record NZ_AUFB01000005.1, read on the forward strand.
CATCATCTCGATCGTCGGATCGAAAATACCTTCAAGGGCGCTGGATGCGACCGAATAGGTCATGTCCGACGCGGGCGAATGAACGGAAGCATCCAGGCTATTGTCGCCCTTTAGATGCCACCTGCCCTGATCAAGCGGCTGCGCGAATAGCGACAGCGGCTTCAAGCCGGTAACCGAAAACGCACTTGAGTTGATCTTGTCGAAGAATTTCGCAAGATCATAGGTAATCTCGTATTGATCGCCCGCCGGTTTGACGACGACAAAACCGCTGCGGGCAAGATCGCGCGAGAGCGAATGCGTCAGGATACCGCGGAGCTCCCTCGCGCCCTGCTCATTGACGTCCGCCGCCTGCGAAACGCCAACTAGACCGATGGAAAAAACTGCGGCGGCGGCGATAGTCTTGGGGCGCATACCCGACCTCTCCCTTTGACGCTGATGAACTGAAATCGACTGTTGAAGAGGCCGAGCGTATATGTCAAGCCATTGATAGAAATAGCATCGTCGGCTCTTTATCCTGAGTTGCAATGTCGTCACAGATGCGCTTTCTCCGGAGATGCTTGCACCGTCGGCCTCTTTGTATTATACGCCACGCGTCCGCGTAGACACCCTTGGAGGCAACGCGGATGAGGCAGGGCTTGCCCTCCTCCAGTTCGACCAGTTCCGATGAACGGCTGAACTCTCCAAATAACCTCGAAAGGAATAGCCATGAGCCACGAAAGCTACGAGCTCAAGGCCGAGGCGCGCGAACGGGTTGGTAAGGGGTCCGCCCGTGAACTTCGCCGCAACGGTTTCATTCCCGCTGTCATCTATGGTGACAAGCAGGCCCCCATTTCGATCGCTCTCAACACCAATGAGGTGACGAAGCGCATCCATGCCGGTGGTTTCCTCACCACGATCGCGACGATCGACGTCGACGGCAAGAAGATCAAGGTTCTGCCGAAGGACTACCAGCTCGATCCGGTCCGCGACTTCACGGTCCACGTCGATTTCCTGCGCGTCTCCGGCAATACCCAGGTGACCGTTGAAATCCCGGTTCACTTCGTCAACCACGAAAAGTCTCCGGGCCTCAAGGCTGGCGGCGTGCTGAACATCGTTCGCCACGAAGTCGAAGTCCACTGCCCGGCCGATGCGATCCCGGAATTCTTCACTGTTGATCTGTCCGGTCACAAGGGCGGCGCCAGCATCCACATCTCGGATATCGCCGTGCCGAAGGGCGTGTCCCCGGTCATCACCGACCGCGACTTCACGATTGCAACGATCGTCGCTCCGGCTGCCGGCCTTGCAGAGGAAGAAGAAGGCGGCGAAGAAGAAGCCAACGCTTAATCGGCATCTTCATCGCGACGCATTCAGACCCGCCTCCCCTCTGGGGACGGCGGGTTTTTCATGTATAGATGCTAATAAAAGCAACTGAAAATCTAATTCTTTGTGAAATTAATACTCGATTTAAATCCATTAACTCCTCTGTTTTCAGCAACATTTAACAAATTCGTGAAAGTTTACGCGAAAGAGTTGTAGAGAACGGCCCAACCCGAAAATCAGCCGGTCTACGACTGGGGAGCAAGCGGAACTATGAGCCATTCCGTCGAAAACAGGTTTTTCGCGATCGTCTGCGGCGCGTTGCTGGTTTTCGTCGCGCCGCTCTTCGTGTTGTTCCTCTTCCTTTCGTCCGAACGCGCCGAAAAAGAAATCAAAGATCATATCTCCGTCCTGCTCGTCGCCAACGCCCAGGCGCTCGCCAAACCGTTATGGGACCTTGACGAAGACAGCGTCACCCAAATCAGCGCGACGACGGTCGCCGAGGGTGCGATCGTCAAGGTCAACGTCCGCGACGTCTCCGGCCAGCTCGATGTCACGCAATCGACCATCCCGAGATCCTACAAGGGTCTCTTGGAGTCCATCGCCCGCCCGATCATCTATAACGGCGTGGACGGCGCGAAAAATCTTGGCACCATCACTGTCTACTATCCGGCCCTCGGCCTCTTCGCCGGCTTGAAGAACGAGGAGATCGTCTTCATCTCGATCTTCATCTTCGCCGTGCTCACCGTCTTCGGCGCCGCCCTCATCGGCAACCGCATCTTCATCATCCAGCCGCTGATGCGGCTGACCCACGCCGTCGAAGCAACCCGGCGGCTCGGCTCGCGCCATCATGTGGACTGGCAGTCGAACGACGAAATGGGCCGCCTCGCCAGCAGCTTCAACGACATGCAGAGCAAGCTAGAGCGCGAGGAAACCGAACTAAAGCTCGCCCACCGCCGCGCCACCGACACCTACAACCTGACGCCGGCCATGCTCTTTTCGCTCGACAGGGACGATTTCATCGCAGCCGTCAGCGACTATTGGCTGGCCGCTACCGGCTATGCCCGCTCTGAAGTGCTGGGACGTAAATTCGCAAGTCTGGTGCTGCCGGAATCGCGCGAGAAATACACCGATCGCAAGCGCAGCCGTTCGGACAGCGCCGCCCGTCTCGATGTTACGGTCAAATTCCTGTGTCGGGACGACCGGATCATGGACGTGCTGATCCTCGAGACGACGGCAATCCAGGATGGTGTTTCGCTCTCGGTCATGACCGATGTGACCGACCTCAAGCAGTCCGAGGACCGCAACCTCCGCCAGGCGATCACCGACCACCTGACCGGTCTTTTGAACCGCCAGGGTTTCGAAACGGCGCTCGACGCCAAGATCAACGAGGCGGATCTGCGCAAGCGCGAGCTCGCCTGCCTTTTCGTCGATCTCGACCGCTTCAAATGGATCAACGACAATATGGGGCATGCCGCCGGCGACGCGGCGCTGCGCGAGCTGGTTTCGCGCATGCAGGCACGATTGGTCCCCGGCGACATCGCCGCTCGCCTCGGCGGCGACGAATTCGCCATCCTGCTGCTTGCCGAAGATGCCGAGAAAAGAGCATTTGACATGGCGGCGCGCATCGCCGAAGTCTTCGAGATGCCGTTCGGCGGTGATGCCCGCCTCAGCGCCAGCATCGGCATCGCCATCTATCCGCGCCATGCCGCCAACGCCGCAGAACTGCTGCTGAAATCCGACATAGCGATGTATGCGAAAAAGCGCGATGGCAAGAACGGCGCGCAAATGTTCGACAACAGCATGCTGGACGATTCCCGCCGCCGTGCCGAGCTGGAGAATCATATCGAAAGCGGACTGAGTGACGACTGGTTCGAGGCGTATTTGCAGCCGATCGTCAATATCGATGATCGCTCCATCGCCGGCTTCGAGGCGCTGATGCGGCTGCATCACCCGCAGAAGGGCATCCTGCCGCCGGCACGGATCATCGACGTTGCCGAGGAGACCGGCTCGATCGTGCGGATCGGCAATCGCATTATGGAAAAGGCGATCTCCCATTTCGCCCGCCTCTCACGCCTCGACGGCATGGAGAATACCTACCTCGCCATCAATTTCTCGCCGCTGCAGTTCGAGTCCGGGCTGCCGATGCGCATCGCGGCCCTGCTCTCCCGCCATGATATCCGCCCGGAACGCGTCGTAGTCGAAATTACCGAAGCCGTGCTGATGGACGACAATCCGGAGACGCGCACGGTCATCAACGAGATCTGCCGCTTTGGCTGCCGCATCGCGCTCGACGACTTCGGCACCGGCTACTCGTCGCTGAGCTATATCAACCGCTTCCCGGTCGACATCATCAAGATCGACCAATCCTTCGTCCGCGCCATCAACGACATTGCCTCCGATGTCAGCGCCAAGAGCCGCATGCTGGTCGAAAGCATCACGACACTGTCGCACAAGATGAACTGCACCGTTATCGCGGAAGGCATCGAGACCGAGGAAGAATGCGCAACACTGCGGGCCATGGGGCTCGATTACGGCCAGGGCTATTTGTTCCACCGACCGCAGCATCCGAACGATCTGATGAAGGCGCTTGCGGGACCGCGCGCTGATTACCTCACCCCTGTGGCGCAAGCATCATAGCAAGACGAGGAACGACATGCGAAAACTGCTGCTCCTGGTATTTTTCAGCCTGTCCTCCCTCACGCTCCTCCACGGGGCGCAAGCCGCAACTGTGAACTTTACCACGGAAGAATATCCGCCCTTCAACTATCGCGACGGCAAGACTCCCGTCGGCGCGACTGTCGAGCAGGTGGAAAAGATAATGACGGACATCGGCGTCGACTATTCGATCGAGGTGCTGCCCTGGGCGCGAGCCTATAATGAGGCACTGACGGCACCGATGACCTGCGTCTTTGTGGCCGCTCACAACAGTGAGCGCGACAAGCTGTTCAAATGGGTCGAGCCGCTGCTAGTCGATCGCAACGTCCTGATCAAGCATACCGGATCCAACGTCACCGCCACCACGCTTGACGAAGCCCGGAAGTATCTCGTCGGCACATGGCGGGGCGATTATACCGAGACCACGTTACGGCAAGCCGATTTTGCACGGATCGATATCGGCGCCGACTTCAAGGCGACGCTCAAAAAGCTGATGAGCGACCGTATCGACCTGATGCCGATATCCGAATTCTATTTTGACAAGTTGAAACTGGACGGAGACGCCGTTGAAAAGGTCACCATTCTCTCCGAACAGCCGATGAGCATCGCCTGCCACAAGGATTTCCCGAACGATCTTCTGAAGAAGATGCAGGCCGCGCTCGACAAGCTGATCGCCGACGGCACGCAGAAGCAGATATTCCTGAAGTACGGCCTGCACCTCGGCAACTGACGCGGTTGCTGCCTTGACTTTGCCGCCAATTCGCTGTCGTGAAGGGCATCGGCATTTTCCAAGGGGTGAAGCGCAATGCTTCTTATCGCGGGTCTCGGCAATCCCGGCGCCAAATATCAGGGCAACCGTCACAATATCGGCTTCATGGCCGTCGACGCGATCCATCGCCGCCACAGCTTTTCGCCCTGGTCGAAAAAATTCCGGGCGGAGATTGCGGAAGGCGAACTTGGCGGCCAGAAGGTTCTGCTGATCAAGCCGCAGACCTTCATGAATCTTTCCGGCGAATCCGTTGGCGAGGCCATGCGCTTCTACAAGCTGGAGCCTTCCGATCTCGTCGTGATCTATGACGAACTCGATCTCCCAGCCGGCAAGGCAAGGCTGAAGACCGGCGGCGGCCATGGCGGCCATAACGGCATCAAATCGATCGATGCCCATTGCGGCAGGGAATATCGGCGGCTGCGTCTCGGCATCGGTCATCCCGGCGTCAAGGAGTTGGTGCACAATCACGTGCTCGGCGATTTCGCCAAGGCGGACCGGACCTGGCTGGAACCGCTGTTCGACGCGCTCGCCGACAATGCCGACATGCTGGTGCGCGGCGAAGATTCGCAGCTCATGAACAAGATCGCCCTTGCTCTCGGTGGCAAGGCGGAAGAAGAGACGCCAAAGCCGGAAAAGAAGGCCGTGGCCAAATCGCACATTCACCAGGCCCGCAGCCACAACCAGTCGCGGATACCCGAGAGCGGCCCGATGGCCGAGATGCTGAAGAGAATGTTCGGCAAAAAGGACGATTGAAATGGCGCAGGCAGCACGAGACAGGGCTGCGGATATTGTGATCCGCCCAGCCTCCGCCGGCGACCTGCCGACGCTGCTGGCTCTCTACCGCCATCTCAACCATGACGATCCCGACATGGATTCGGGGTTTGCGGAGGACCGCTTCGCAGCGATTTTGGCCCATCCAGGCATGACGATCTTCATCGCCTTCGAAGGCGACATCGCCGTTTCATCGGTCACCCTGGTCGTTATCCCTAACCTGACACGGCGTGGCGCTTCCTATGCGCTGATCGAAAACGTCGTCACGCACACCGATTACCGCCAGCGCGGCCTTGCACGAGCACTGATCAAAACAGCCATAGCAAGGGCCTGGGAGAAGAATTGCTATAAAGTGATGCTGCTGACTGGCTCCAAGGATCCGGCGACGTTGCGCTTCTATGCCAATTGCGGCTTCACGCAGCACAAGACCGGCTTTCAGATCCGGCGCCCTGCGGCAGGCTGAATCCCTTCCCGAGCTTATTCCTCCGGTTCCGTGGTGAACATCAGCGGAAAACCGGCGCTTTTCGCCAGATCGATCGCTTCCTGTGCCTTGGTTTCGGCAATATCCCTGGCACAGACCATCACCACGCAGGTGCCGAGCTTATGCGCGGTCATCATGACACGATAGCCCGTCTCCTCGCTCATCCGGAAGACGGTCTTCAGCACCATGATGACGAATTCACGTGGCGTGTAATCGTCATTGACGAGAATGATCTTGTAAAGCTTCGGCCGATCGAGCTTCGGCTTCACTTTAGTCTTTGGTTTTAGGACGACATCATTGTCACTCATCGGGCTCACCGTTGATGACAGGAAAAAGGATTTGGGGCTGATAACCAATTTATACGGCACTGCAACCGGTCATTCAAGGAAAACAACGTTTTCAGGGCAACCGCCAGATCAATCGATCGTGAGGAACAGCTCCAATTGCTGGCTCGTCCGCCTTTCCTTCTCTATAGAAAAACGGCGCATCCGCCTTGCAAGGCTTGACCCGCAACGGCCCTTCGCCCATACGCACAGCAAAGTTTTTCAAGATATGGACAAGGTGCCATGGGTTTCAAATGCGGTATCGTCGGATTGCCGAATGTCGGCAAGTCCACTCTGTTCAATGCGCTGACCAAGACGGCGGCGGCGCAGGCGGCGAATTATCCCTTCTGCACGATCGAGCCGAACACGGGTGAAGTCGCGGTTCCCGATCCGCGCATGCGCAAGCTTGCTGACATTGCCAAGTCGAAGGAGCTGATCCCGACGCGCATCTCCTTCGTCGACATCGCCGGTCTCGTACGCGGCGCGTCGAAGGGCGAAGGCTTGGGCAACCAGTTCCTCGCCAATATCCGCGAAGTCGACGCCATCGTTCATGTGCTGCGCTGCTTCGAAGACAGCGACATCACCCATGTCGAAGGTCGCATCAATCCGGTGGCCGATGCCGAGACGATCGAGACCGAGCTGATGCTCGCCGACCTTGAGAGCCTGGAGCGCCGCACCGAACAGACACGCAAGCGCGCCGCCGGCAAGGACAAGGAGTCCATGGCGATGCTGCCGCTCATGGAAGCCTCTCTGAAGCTCCTGAATGAAGGCAAGCCAGTTCGCACCCTACTCTCGAAGCTCGACGCCGAGGAAACCCGCATCCTCAAGGGTCTGAATCTGCTAACCTCGCACCCCGTCCTCTATGTCTGCAATGTCGCAGAGGCCGATGCCGCGACCGGTAACGAGCACACGGCCGCCGTGGCCACCATGGCGAAGGAACAGAATTCCGAAGTGGTGATCATTTCCGCCGCCATCGAAGCGGAAGTTGCGCAGCTTCCCGAAGACGAATCCACGGAATTCCTCTCCGCTCTCGGCCTCGACGAAGCCGGTCTCGACCGGCTGATCCGTGCCGGCTACAAGCTGCTGCACCTCATCACCTATTTCACCGTCGGCCCGAAGGAAACGCGTGCCTGGACGATCGAAACCGGCACCAAGGCCCCCCAGGCCGCCGGCGTCATTCATTCGGATTTCGAACGCGGCTTCATTCGCGCCAATACCATCGCCTATGACGATTACATCGCCTACAACGGCGAAACAGGCGCCAAGGAAGCGGGCAAGGCACGCGACGAAGGCAAGGAATATGTCGTCCAGGACGGCGACGTCATCCATTTCCGCTTCAATACGTAAGACATGATTGCCGGCCTCATCGGAGCGCCGGCAACCTTCCCTGGACGGATGCCGGCAGCAGTTGCAGGACAGCGCGGCGCAGATGCGGCCAGCCGACGCCGATCACCAGCACGATCAAGCCGACGATCATCAGGACGATGAAGCTGACCTTGTCGAGCCCGGCATTGTTCTGCCGCAAAATGACACCGATCGCGACACCGAGTGACATCAGCCCTGCAGTGACGAAAGCACGTCTGTCGATGATCAGGCCTACCAGCATCATGATCACCACAATGGCGACGATCGTCAGCGCCTGCGCATAGCCGCCATGCTCGACGGTGGCGGACAAAAACGTGCCGCTGTTGCCGACCTCGAACTGAAATGCCAGCAGGATCGCGGTGTAAAGCAGCGCCGGCGCCGTCACCAGATGCAGCCAGAAAGCCACGTCCGAGCGACGTGTGCTGCGATTGCGATCGCTGAGATCAAACCGCATCGCCACAGCAAACGCCCCCAGCGCCGCAGCAAACATGATGCCGAGCGACGGCAGCGGATAATTCAGCACGACATTCGATACGCCGGTAGCAACGCCGATCAGATAGAAGACCGCGGCGAGCGATAACGTGAACAGTGAGCAGAGAAGCATCGCCAGCGACAGCGGCACGCGATAGCGCCAATAATACAGAGCAAGCAGTGGCGGGAACGGCAAGGCGATCGTGATCCAAGAGGTCATGAGGCCCGGATCGCCGGCATTCTGCGTGCCGAAATGCATCACAGCGACCCAAAAGATCCAATGGACCAACGCGATCGTCAGCACGACGGCGGGAAGTGCCAGGCGTTGGCGACGGACCAGGATTTCGGCGAGAATGATAATGGCCGGCAGCGGCCCGTAATAGCCGGTGAGCCCCCACAAGCCGACAAGCAGGACGATGATGCCGATGGTGATCAGCACGTCATGAAAGCCGCGGATGAAACGCGGCGCTTCGCTGTCCTCCAGCGGGTTCGCGGCATCGTCTTCGCGGGGCTGTGAAAGATCGTTCCTGACGGGAGCCGCTTTAATGCCAATATTTCGCTCGGCCAAATAAGGCAAAAGCCGGGCCGCCTGATCCGAGGAGATGATCCCCTCGCCGGCGGCGCCTTCCAGCGCGGTCTTGAGATCGCTCATGTCTATTCCTGCCTGATGATATCGTTGCCAAGCCTCATCATATCGCCGGTGCACAATCAAGGGCTGCGAAGCGCTGGCACCATTCGCCGCGCCTGTTTTCCCATCGCGGCCATGAAAATGCTTGCGCCATTGCCGCCTGACATGCGATTGCGCACGGGAATGAAGAAGTCGGTGACGGGTATGGCAAAACTGACATATGAGGATTTTCAGGTCGGACAAGTGTTTCGCCTCGGCCCGAAACATGTGACGGCGGAAGAGATCGTCGAGTTTGCGCGGGAGTTCGATCCGCAACCGATGCATCTCGACGAAGCTGCCGGCCGCGCCAGCATCCTGGGCGGGCTCGCCGCCTCCGGCTGGCATACCTCGGCGATGTTCATGCGCATGATGACCGACAGCTATCTGCTCAACACCGAGGCCGAAGGCGCGCCGGGCATCGATTTCATGGACTGGAAAAAGCCGGTACTGGCGGGAGATACCCTTTCGGGACGGTCGATCGTGCTCGAATCCCGCGCCATGCGCTCCCGCCCTGGCATCGGCATCGTCAGGTTCCGCCACGAAGTGGAAAACCAGCGCGGTGAGCTCGTTTGCCTCGGCGAAAACGCAACGATGATCCGCATGCGCCTGCCCTTGGAGGCTTCCGCATGAAAATGACGGAGCTCTATCCGATCGGTGCGCGCGCCGAGATCGGCAACCATACGTTCACAGCCGAAAATATCGTCCGTTTCGCGTCGCGCTTCGATCCGCAAATTTTCCATATGGATGCGGAAGCAGCCAAAGACACATTATTCGGCGGCCTCTGCGCGTCCGGTTGGCACACCTGCGCCGTCTGGATGCGCACTTTCGTCGACTACTGGAAGGGCGAAGCCGCCCGTCTCCAGGCCGAAGGCAGAAAACCGCCAAATCTCGGCCCTTCCCCTGGGTTTCAGAAGCTGCAATGGCTGCGCCCGGTCTTTGCTGGCGACACGGTCACCTATGGAGTGACCTTGCTTGCCAGCCGCCCGCTGGCATCACGGCCGGGCTGGACGCTCAACACCATCCTCTGCGACGGAACCAACCAGCACGGCACGGCAGTATTGCGGTTCGAAAGCACCGTGCTGGAATTCGAGTAGACATCTTCGCCCCAGCGGGGGGACGGTCGCGCGGCCCCTTCGACAGGCTCAGGACGCGGGTTGAGGGGGCGTTGCGGGGAAATTGGCTTTCGCTTACCGCTCAGGCCCTCCTGACTTCGCTCCTCGTCCCCTCTCCTCCGCCCGTGCGCGATCTCGTTTCACTCAATCGTTTGCGTCCACCTTCTCTCCGTCGGAGAGAAGGCATGTTGTCCTTCAATGCCCAGCGAATTCCACCAGGGTGTGAACCGGCACATCGAGCGCTTCCAGCTTCTTGCGGCCACCGAGATCCGGCAGGTCGATGACGAAGCAGGCGGCGACGACCTGGGCGCCGATCTGGCGCAGCAATTGGGTAGCGCCCACGGCGGTGCCGCCGGTGGCGATGAGGTCGTCGACCAGGATCACCTTCTCGCCGGGATTCACCGCATCCCGATGCATCTCCATCTCGTCGACGCCATATTCGAGGCTATAGGCGATGCGCACGATGTCGTGCGGCAGCTTGCCCTTCTTGCGGATCGGCACGAAGCCGGCCGACAGCTGATGCGCCACCGCGCCGCCCAGAATGAAACCGCGCGCCTCCATGCCGGCAACCTTGTCGATCTTGGTACCGGCATAGGGCTGCACCAGAGCATCGACGGCGCGGCGGAATGCCTTGGCATTGCCAAGCATCGTCGTGATGTCGCGGAAGATGATGCCGGGTTTTGGATAATCCGGAATGGAGCGGATGCTGGCGGCAAGCTCCGAAGCGATAGGGTCCATGAAATATATACTCTCAGGCTATGATTGGCGCGGCGCACCCTATCAAGACGTCGTGCCCGACACCAACAAAAAAGGCGGCCTCTGATGACCGCCTTTCTTTAACTATATGTCAGAGCCGCCGCTCAGTGGGCGCCGGCGCCCGCCTTGGCGTAGACCGACCGCTTGGTGAGATAGATCAGCGCCGAGAAGATCAGCAGGAATACGATGACCATGAAGCCCAATTGCTTGCGGTCTTCGAGATGCGGCTCCGAAGCCCACATCAGGAAGGAAGCAACGTCGCGTGCATATTGGTCGACCGTCTGCGGCGAGCCGTCGTCATAGGTGACCTGGCCATCGGAGAGCGGCTTCGGCATGGCGAAGGTCGCGGCTGCATCGAAATACGGATTGTAGTGCGAGTTCTGCGGCACCTGGAAGCCGGCCGGCGGCTCTTCATAGCCGGTCAGCAGCGAGTAGATATAATCCGGGCCGCCTTCCTGATATTGCGTGAAGATATCGAAGATGAACTGCGGGAAACCGCGTTCGATCTCACGCGCCTTGGCAAGCAGCGACATGTCCGGCGGCACCGCGCCATTGTTCGACGCCGCAGCCGCTTCGTCATTCGGGAACGGCGACGGGAAGTGGTCGGATGGAAGCGCCTTGCGGGTAAACATCTCACCCTGGGCGTTCGGGCCGTCCTGCACTTCATAATTCGCTGCGAAGGTTTTGACCTGCGCTTCCGAATAGCCGAGTTCTTCCAGCGTGCGGAAAGGAACCAGCTTCATCGAATGACAGGCGGAGCAGACTTCCGTATAGACCTTCAGACCGCGCTGAAGCTGCGCCTTGTCGTAGTAGCCGAAGGGACCGGAGAAGGTCCAGTGCTGCTCTCTCGGCTCCTTGAGCGGATAATGCGGCGTCGCAGCTTCGGCGGCAGGTTTGGTCTCCGCGGCAACGGCGGCAACCGTCGCAAAGCCACCGATGAGGGCGATCGACAGAAGGCCGGCAACAAGCTTTTTCATTGTTCTCTTCCTCTATCGTCGCCGGTTATGCTTCAACCGGAGCGGCTGTCTTGCCGTTCTGCTTTTCAAGAACCGCTTCCGTGATCGAATTCGGAATGCGTCTTGGTGTTTCCACCAGGCCGAGAACCGGCATGGCGACGAGGAAGAACAGGAAGTAGAACAGCGTCGCAAACTGAGAGACCACGACGAAGTTACCTTCCGCCGGCTGTGAGCCGAGCCAGCCGAGCAGGATGGCGTCGGCGATGAACAGCCAGAAGAACAGCTTGTACCACGGACGGTAAACCGCGGAACGGATTTTGGAAGTGTCGAGCCAGGGCAGGAAGAACAGCACGATGATCGCGCCGAACATCGTCAGAACGCCGCCGAGCTTGGAGTCGATCGGGCCGATATTGAAGGTGATCGAGCGCAGCATCGCATAGAAAGGCAGGAAGTACCATTCCGGAACGATGTGAGCCGGCGTCTTCAGCGGGTTGGCGGGAATGTAGTTGTCGGCATGGCCGAGGAAGTTCGGCAGATAGAAGACGAAATAGGCGAACACCAGCAGGAAGATGGAAACGCCGAGCGCATCCTTCAGCGTCGCATAGGGCGTGAAGGCCACAGTATCGGTCTTCGACTTGACTTCGACGCCGGTCGGGTTCGTCTGGCCGGTCACATGCAGCGCCCAGATGTGCAGGACAACGACGCCCGCGATCATGAAGGGCAGCAGGTAATGCAGCGAGAAGAAGCGGTTGAGCGTCGGATCGTCGACGGCAAAGCCGCCGAGCAGGAAGGTTTGAATCCAATCGCCGACCCAGGGGAAGGCCGAGAAGAAGCCGGTGATGACGGTCGCGCCCCAGAAGGACATCTGGCCCCAGGGCAGAACGTAGCCCATGAAAGCCGTCGCCATCATCAGGAGATAGATGATCACACCGAGAATCCAGAGGATTTCGCGCGGCGCCTTGTATGAGCCATAATAAAGACCGCGGGCAATGTGGAGATAGACCGCCACGAAGAAGAAAGATGCGCCGTTGGCATGCATGTAGCGCAACAGCCAACCATGGTTGACATCGCGGACGATCTTTTCGACCGAGTTGAAGGCGATCGTCGTATCGGCTGCATAATGCATGGCGAGAACAACGCCGGTCAGGATCTGCAGAACGAGCATCACGGTCAGCATGGCGCCGAACGTATAGGCATAGTTCAGATTGCGCGGGACCGGATAGGCGACGAAACTGTCATAGACCATACGCGGCAGCGGCAGCCGCGCGTCGATCCATTTTTCGAGCCCCGTCGATGGCTCGTAAGACGAATGACCACTCATGATTCAGTTCCCCCTCAACCGACCTTGATCTTTTTTTCTGCGGTGAACGCATATACCGGAATGGCGAGGTTCTGCGGCGCCGGCCCATGGCGGATGCGGCCGGCGGTATCATAGACCGAACCGTGGCAGGGACAGAACCAACCGCCGTATTCCCCCGCCTGACCGAGCGGTATGCAACCGAGATGCGTGCAGACGCCGATCATGACAAGCCAGTTCTCTTTCCCATCACCGGCCGAACGCGCCACATCCGTGGCTTGCGCATCCGCCGGGAGATTGGCATTGCGGGCGACCGGGTCCTTCAGATCGGAGATCTGCGCACCCTTCGCATCGTCGATTTCCTTCTGCGTCCGGTTGCGGATGAAAACCGGTTTGCCACGCCATTTCACCGTCATCGACATGCCGGGTTCGAGGCTCGATACATCGACTTCGATGGAAGCAAGAGCGAGTGCCGAGGCATCCGGCCGCATCTGGTCGATAAACGGCCAGGCGACCGCGACGGCGCCTACTGCGCCAGCCATGCCCGTCGTCAGATAAAGGAAATCTCGGCGAGTTGGCTCGCCTATGGTTTCACCTGTCGTAGTATGCTCGCTCAAAGCCGGACCATCCTCTTCCGCAAAACCCGCAGCTAGGCGCTGCGGTACCCCCTCACTAACGGCGAATCAACGCGACCATAATTCCGCCATAGATTCCTCCGTAACCCGCCGCGTTCTAAGCTTGATCGCAAATTATGTCCAGCCTTGGCAAGGGGTGGGGGCACAATGTCGCGGGAAAACTGCACTATTTGGCCGAAAGCGCCGGGCCAATAATCGAGGCCGTCGATCAAGTAGGCGTAAGCACATGAAATATCGCAGGATTCGCATGATAGAATTTTGCATTGCAAAGCAAAATCAACAGCAATTTCAATGCCGCATAGCAGCATAACCGACCGCATGCCGACCGCCGATCGATACTAAGTATCCCTTCCTACTCCTAAAATCCGAGTGGATTTAAAGAGCGACTTATGCGCCTTTATACGCCGCCGCTCTCGGAGCCATGGAAATATGGCTGAGGACACGATCATGAGACACACGATTTACTGCGTTCTATGCGTCCTTGCCACATTGGCGCTGGCCATCCTTGCGGCGCGTTATGTCACCGATCTCTGGCTGCTCGCTTTCTTCGAAAGCCTGCAGACCCACATCAGCCTTGTCGGCGTCGCGCTTGCCCTGCTCGCCCTTCTCTTCAAGCGGCATTGGTATGCGGTTTTTCTGCTGGCGGTCGGTGTCGGGCTTGCCGTGCATTCGGTCGTAATGCTGCGCGAATATGCCGCCTCCCCGCCGCTGAACCCGCCGGCAGTGGCCAATGCGAGCAAGAGCTTCACCCTGCTCTCCTTCAACATCGAAGACAGTAATTTCGAAAACGGGCCGCGTATCGCCGATCTCATCGTGAATTCGAAGGCCGATGTCGTGGAAATCTTCGAAGCCGGCGCGATCCAATCGGAGCTGAAGCGAATAACCAAAGTCTATCCCAACTATATCGGCTGCGGCATCCTGACCACCGATTGCGATTCCCTGCTGCTGTCGAAACGGCCGTTCCAGACGCAGGTGATGCGTAGTCTAGGCAGCCTTTGGGACAATCGTTTCATTCTCGCGACCATAGACATGGATGGTCAGCCGGTTAACTTTGCCTCGGCTCACCTCAGCAAACCCTATTTCGACGAATTTCATACGGTAGAGTTGGATATACTCAGCCCGATCCTGAAGGATGTTCAGGGACCGCTGATCCTTGCCGGCGATTTCAACGCTTCGGTTATCGCCCCCGATATGCGCGACTTCCTCGGCGACACCGGACTGCACCACGCCTTTCCGGAGCCCGCCACCTGGCCGATCATGGCCGGCGCCTATGGCATCGCCATCGACCATGTCTTCGCACGCGCCCCGCTGCGGCTGCAATCGGTCCAGCAAATACCGGATGCCATGGGATCAAACCATTTCGGCCTGATAACGGAATTCAGCGTTTCAAATTAAATCACGGATTTTCAGCATGTTTTTCGGAAAATCCAAAACCTCCGCTGAAAAAGCTATTCGGTTTCGGCCGCTATGAAGCCACCGGACTGTCGCGCCCACAGCTCGGAATAGAGCCCGCCTCGGGCGATCAGCTCGTCATGGGTACCGTCTTCGATAATCCTGCCCTTGTCGACAACGATCAGCCGGTCGAGCTTGGCGATGGTCGACAGGCGATGGGCGATCGCGAGCACCGTCTTGCCTGCCATCAGGGTTTCCAGATTGGATTGCAGCGCCGCTTCGACTTCGGAATCCAGCGCCGAGGTCGCCTCGTCCAGCACCAGGATCGGCGCGTCCTTCAGCATGACGCGGGCAATCGCGATGCGCTGGCGCTGGCCGCCTGATAATTTGACACCACGCTCGCCGACATGGGCGGCATATCCTTTGCGCCCCTTCTGGTCCTCCAGCGTTGCGATGAACTTATCCGCCTCCGCCCGCCGCGTCGCCTGTGCCATTTGCTCTTCGCTCGCCTCCGGACGGCCAAAGAGAATATTGTCGCGGATGGAGCGATTGAGCAGCGCGGTATCCTGCGTCACCATACCGATCTCGCCGCGCAAGGACTCCTGCCGGACCGCGGCGATATCCTGTCCATCGATCAGGATGCGCCCGCCTTCAAGGTCGTAGAAGCGCAGCAGCAGATTGACGAGCGTCGTCTTGCCAGCACCGGAGCGACCGACGATGCCGACCTTTTCGCCGGCGCGGATGGTCAAGGAAAAATCATCTATGACGCCGCTGCCACGGCCATAATGGAAGGTGACGTGCTCGAAGCGGATTTCCGGACTGACGATCTGCAGGTCTCTGGCGCCGGGACGATCGACCAGGCCGATCGGCTCCGAGATCATCTCGGCGGAATTCTGGATCGTACCGAGATTGCGCATGATCGCATTGAACTGCGCCATCATCCGCCCGAAGAGCATGTTGAGCCGCAGCACCATACTGAGCGTAAAGGCGACGCCGCCGGTGGAAATCTCGCCGGAGAGCCAAAGATGAATGGCAAGCGCCGCAATCGTGGTAATCATCACGCCGGACAGGAGCGCCAGCGATGAGCGCACGCCGGTCAGAAGCCGCGTGAACGGCATGACGGCCGCCTGGAAGCGATCGAAACCATTGCGGATATAATCATCATTCTGCTCTTCGCGGCCGAAGAGCTTCAGCGTCTGAATATTGGCATAAGCGTCGACCATGCGGCCATTCAGCATCGACGACGCCTCGGCGGCATTGCGCGCGTTGCGCCGGATGCGCGGCACGAAATAGCGGGCGAGCAGCGAAAAGACACCGATCCAGACCGCGACCACCAGCGCAAGGCGCCAATCGAGCCCGCCGACCAGCGCTATGGTCGAGGCGGCGTAGATGATGATGAACCAGACCACCTGCAGCAGCGACACGACGAGATCGCCCGTCGACTGACCCGCCGACCAGACCTTGGTGACGATGCGGCCGGAAAAATCATTCTGGAAGAAGCTCGCCGACTGGCGCGCGACATGTACATAGGCCTGCCAGCGAACGAGGTTGAGAAAGCCAGGGACAACCACCTGCTCCTCGACCAGCGCGCCAAGGCTGACCACGATGAAACGCACGACCAGCACGACGAAAACCATGCCAAGCAGCGCACCACCATGGCCGGAAAGCAACCCTGCCCAGCCCGCCCCCGGCTGCACCTTGTCCAGGATGTCGACGAGATGCCCGACAAACCAAAACAGCGCCGCCTCCAGCACCGCCACCGCGCCACCGAGCGCGGCCATCGCCAGAAATGGCCCCTTCGCTTGGCCGACGTAATACCAGATGAAAGCCCAAAGCGACCGCGGCGGACGCAGATCGCCAGTGCGGTAATAAGGATCAATCCAGGTTTCGAACAGGCGATAGATGGAGCGGATCAGCATCCCTGCGATATAGGAGGTTTCGCCAGGGGTGCAAAGGAAAGCGAGAGGTTGTGGAGTCTTATATTTTTGTCATGTTTGACGTTGAAGAAGGCGCTCTGCACCTCACATTGCTCCATCATCCGAATCCAGAAGAGTGTGCAAGTCACGCCGCCCATGCAAGACGCGTATGACAACGACAGTTTCATCTCGAAGAAGATAGTAAACGCGTATCGTATCGAAGCCTGATACTGTGCGTGATCTCAGACCATCGAGAGCTGGGTTGTCGAAATGGCGCGGCGATCCGCTGAACGGCGATTGTGCGATAGCTGACAGGGATTGACGGACCGCTATCAAAAAGCGATCTCCGACATCATCGTCACTGGCATCAGCATAATATCGCACTTGCTCAAGAATATCGGAGCGGGCCGCCGGCTTGACGATCAATTTCACTGAGATTTTTTCCCAGCCTTCGCTTTGGCAAGAAGCTCAACAGCTTCAGCCTTGAGTTCATTCCAGAACTCCTCGGTTACTTCGTGACCTTCACCGGAGGCCAATCCTTCAAGCAGCAGCGACTGCAGGCGCGCTTCATTTTCCTTGGCTTGCGCCTCGCGAAGCAGGCTGCGAACATACTCGCTGACATTTCCAAAACCTTTGTTGGCAATTTGACCTTCCATGAAGGCCTTGAGGTTTTCCGGCAAAGATATCGTTACGGTGGCCATCAGATGGGCGATCCTATCTTCATTCGAAATGAGACTAGCACAACCTCTTAATTGTTCTCAATAGATAAGAAGATAGCGCTCACGGCGAGGTAGGTTGTTCAAAACAAAAAGGGCGAGCCCGAAGCCCGCCCCTCTCCTCATTCCGCCGCCGCCTCGGTCTCTTCGTGATCGGCCAGGAAACCGCCGGATTGGCGGTTCCAGAGGTCGGCGTAGATGCCGGCGTTGTGGACAAGATCGAGATGGGTGCCCGTCTCGATGATCCGGCCCTTGTCGAGGACGATGAGACGGTCCATCTCGGTCAAAGTCGACAACCGGTGGGCGATGGCGATCACTGTCTTGCCCTGCATCAGCGCGAATAGGTTTTCCTGGATCGCCGCTTCCACTTCGGAATCGAGCGCCGAAGTCGCCTCGTCCAGCACAAGGATCGGCGCGTCCTTCAGGAAGACGCGGGCAATCGCGATGCGCTGCCGCTGGCCGCCAGAGAGCTTGACGCCCCGCTCACCGACCTGAGCATCCAGCCCTTTGCGGCCTTGCATGTCGGAGAGCCCTTCGATGAACTCCCAGGCATTGGCGCGCTTGGCCGCCTGAATCACCTCCGCATCGGTCGCCTCCGGACGTCCATAGGCGATGTTGTCGCGGATCGAGCGATGCAGCAGCGACGTATCCTGCGTCACCACGCCGATCAGCGAACGCAGGCTGTCCTGCGTCACCTCAGCGATATCCTGGCCGTCGATGCTGATGCGCCCCTTTTCGAGATCGTAGAAGCGAAGCAGCAGGTTCATCAGCGTGGTCTTACCGGCGCCGGAGCGGCCGACGAGACCAACCTTCTCACCCGCATGGATATCGAAGGTCAGGTTGTCGATCACACCCTTTTCCTTGCCGTAGTGGAAACGGATCTGATCGAAGTGGATCGCGCCCTGCTTGGTCTTGATCGCCGGCGCTGCCGGCATGTCGACGATGTCATGCGGCTTCGTCAGCATCTCGATGCCGTCATAGATCGTGCCGATGTTCTCGAATAGCGCCGAGACTTCCCACATGATCCATTGCGACATGCCGTTGACGCGCATGGCGAGCCCGATGGCGATGGCGATGGCGCCGATCGAGATCGAGCCGCTCAGCCAAAACCAGATCGACAGTGCCGAGATGACGAACAGCGCCACGCAGTTGTTGACGTAGACCGCGATGTAGAACAGCGTCACCTTGCGCATTTGCCCGTAGACGGTCTGCAGGAACTCGCTCATGCCGGCCTTGGCATAGCCCTCTTCCCGGCCTGCATGCGAAAACAACTTCACCGTCGCGATGTTCGTATAGCTGTCCACTACCCGCCCCGTCATCGTCGAGCGTGCGTCGGCCTGAGCGGCTGCAATCTTGCGCAGCCGCGGCACGAAATAGCTGACGATACCGATATAGATCATGAGCCACGCCAGGATCGGCAGCATCAGCCGCCAGTCCGCAGCAGCGATGACCAGGATCATCGACAGGAAATAGGTGACGACATAGACGAAGACATCGAGGATCTTCATCACCGCTTCGCGCACGGCAAGCGAGGTCTGCATCACCTTCGTGGCGACGCGGCCGGCGAACTCGTTGGCAAAGAAGGTCATGCTGTGGCGCAGCAGGAAGCGATGCATCTGCCAGCGGGCAATCATCGGATAGTTGCCGAGCAGCACCTGGTGCATGATGATGGAATCGAGCACGGCCGCCAGCGGCAGGCCGACCAGCACCATCGCGCCCATCCAGAAGAGCTTCTTCCATTCCGTTTGCAGGAATGTCGCCTTGTCCGCATGCGACAGCCAGTCGACGATATCACCGAGGAACTGAAACAAAGCCACTTCGCCGACGGCGATCAGCATGGTGAGGACCGCCATGGCGATCAGCCAGGGCGCGGCCGGCTTGGTATAGTGCCAGCAGAAGGCAAAGAGACCCTTCGGCGGAACGTCCGGTACTTCACTCGGAAAAGGGTTTAGTCGCTGTTCGAACCAGCCAAACATGAAATGCTCCAAAGACTCGACCCTTCGGCCACGACTTCCGCGTCTAAGGTAATCGCGGACTGATATGGTGGCCGGGTGATGAAAGAACGAGGCCCAATCGGCCGCGCAATGAATCAAAAGGGGGAAACTTGCAAAACGCGCTTTAAAGCGCCTGAATCACAGCCATCGGATCACGGCCCGGAGGCGCATCATCACAAACAAATTAGTCATCTGAGCCTCCTCTGTCGCAAGTTGTAGAGCGGTTGTGTTGTACCGTGCATTGGTCGCGTTGAAAAGCGAAATGTGGCTAAAAACGCCTCGAAATCTTCAATTCTGCTGATGAAGACACCACAGAAACAAAGGCATTCGACAAAAAGCGAAGACAACTCCCGCCAATTTCGCTAGTTGCAGATTATGACTTCGCTTCGCATCGCCCTTTATCAGCCTGACATTCCCGGTAACACTGGCACGATCCTCCGTCTCGCCGCTTGCCTCGGTCTTGCCGTCGATATCATCGAGCCCGCGGGTTTCGACATATCGGATCGCAATCTCAGGCGCGCCGGCATGGATTACCTCGCTGCCGTCACACTGACTCGACATGTCAATTGGGAGCAATTCGAAATCTCGCGGGCGGAAAGCGGGCGGCGGCTGGTGCTTGCCTCCACCAAGGCGGCTCAGCGCTATACCGATTTCACCTTTCGGAAGGACGACATCCTGCTCTTTGGCCGCGAGAGCGCCGGCGTGCCTGATCATGTGCATGAAAAGGCCGGGGGCCGCATCCTGATCCCGATGGTTGATGGACAACGCTCCATCAATGTTGCCATGTCGGTCGCGATGATTTCGGGGGAGGCGCTGCGGCAGACGAACTGGTCGTAGATGTCGCGGCAAATCTGAACGCCTCATGGGCCAATTGCCGTTGGCACGTTGGGTAAAGTGTGAGAAGCTTTCCCTTGGAAAGGCTTTACCTGACGGCAGCTCTGGCGAGGTGACCCATGTTCCAGACGGCATTCACCCTCACTCTCACTCAATTCGCGCGCACTCTCAGCCTTCCAGAACGGCTGCAGCGCTCGCCGCTGCGCAATCTTACTTTGGAGGCACTTCGCCAGCGCAACACTGCGCTCGATGCCCTGTTTTACGATGTCAAGGTCATCACCCCGGAAGAGGCTTTCTACCTCAGCGGCTCGCTTGCGGCCGAAGGCTCGATCATGATCGTGCCGCCGAGCGGCGGCGGTGCCATCATTCTGTGTGAAACGCTGGAGGAGTTCGCGCTTCGCGGCGGCGGCGATGCCCAGGCACTGGCTGTCGCCGGCATCGGCGGCTCAGCCCTTGGTGCGGCCGCCTTCGCCCGCAATGTTGCCGATGCGATCGGCACGCCGGTAGCCGTCGTCGTCTCCGGATATGGTCTGGCTGACATTGTCACCGAGGCCGTTGGCGGCCATTTCTTCTTTGGCCATCTGAAAGGTCTGCGGCCCGTCTTCCAAATGCTGGACGATTTTGCCGGACGGCCCAAGTTTGGAGCCTCCGATAAGAATGACAGCGAAACGGCGTCGCGCACCAGCCTCGATACCAGGACTGTGCGCGCCCTTCTTGCCGATCCTCGCTTCTCCTTCCGCCTGCTGGCCGGGCACTCGAAAGGCAATTTGGTCATTTCGGCCGCGCTTCACGAGCTCTGCAAGCAGGATGAGATCCGGGCCGAGACATTGGCGAAGAGATTGAAAATCGTCACCATCGGCGCCCGCATTGCCATGCCGCCTGACTTTTCCGATATCGTCGATGTCATCGGGGAATGGGATTGGTTCGGCGAGATGAACTCCAGGCCGTTCATTTCAGCCGATCAGCGCATCCCGCATGCCTGGCACCACACCAATACCGATTTGGCCGGCCATCTGCCTGTCACCGCTGTGCTCAAAGAGATTTTGGCCAAGACCACGATTTCGGAGGAGACTGAAGCGGCGCCAGCCTTGCATGTCGTGGCCGAGCCGCAGGCATCGGATGCGCCGACAAAAGCCGCCGCCGCCTTAGCCTCTTCGAAGCGCCCGATGCGAGGGCCCGCAACGATCGATAAGGTGAAAGAAGCCTTCTCCGAGAAAACGTCGCGCGACCTCCCGCCGGTGCAGACCGACTGGTCCGGTGAAATGCAGCCGCCGAAGCCGCACTAAAATCAGGGACTCCGCAATTATTGTCCAGATATGTCGTTCGCGGTGTTGAAGCGCGGGCAATAAGAGGCATATAATCCTTAGCCGGCAAGCAATTGCTCGCCCGTTCGCTGAACAGGTTTAAGCACTGAAATCCATGCCTTTTCAGTGGCTTACGTTCGACTTCCAATAATCGCTGAAAACATGGCATGAGAAAGACATAAAAAGACGAAATGGAATCCACCATCGTAATGATCAATTTGTTCGGCGCCGTTGCTTTGCTGCTCTTCGGCCTCGCACAGGTGAAGGATGGTGTCTCGCGCGCCTTCGGTGCCAAACTCAGAACCGGCCTTGCCAGCGGCACCCGTGGCGGGCTGCGCTCCTTCACCTCCGGTTTCTTGGCAACGGTCGCGCTGCAGAGCTCGACCGCAACGGCGCTGATGATTGCCGCTTTCGTCGAGCGCGATCTCGTCTTTCCGAGCATGGCGCAGATCGTGCTGCTCGGCGCCAATGTCGGCACCGCAGTGACAGCCTGGATCGTCGCGACCGGCATTGAATGGCTGTCGCCGTTGATCATTCTCGTCGGCATCGTCCTCTATCGCCGCTCATCCACCACCAAACAGGGCGCAGGTGCAGCGCTGATCGGCATCGGCCTGATGCTGCTGTCCCTGCAATTGCTGAGCCTCGCCACCACGCCAATGCGGCAATCGCCGGCGCTTGCCGCATTCATTGGCCTCCTCGACGGCGCCCTGCCCGTGGCATTGATCTTTTCGGCCGTGCTCGCCTTCGTCTCCTCGTCCAGTCTTGCCGTGGTCGTGCTGATCCTCTCGCTCGCTTCCACCGGCATTCTCTCTCCGGCCCTGACGGTCGCGCTCGTTCTCGGCGCCAATCTCGGCGGCGCGATCCCGCCCGTTATGGCCACCCTCTCCGGCCCGGCCACTGCCCGGCGGGTGACGCTCGGCAATCTGATCATACGCACCATCGGCTGCCTCATCGTTCTGCCCTTTGCGGGCTATATCGGCGCCTGGATGCAATCCCTGCATTTTTCACCGGCCAAGCTGCCGGTCGACATCCACCTGCTCTTCAATATTATCCTCGCCATCTGCGCCTGGCCCTTCTCGTCCCTTTTGTCGAAAACGATGCAGCGGATCGTGGCCGACGATCCGCAGACCGACGACGGGCCGAAATATCTCGATCACAACGCCCTCAACACGCCGGTCGTCGCACTTGCCAGCGCAACGCGCGAGGTTCTGGGCGTCGGCGATCTCATCGAGCGCATGCTGATCCGCACGGAAAACGCCTTCAACAACAATGATCTGGCGCCGCTCAAAGAAATCCCCATCCTGGAAAAGCGCGTCGATCGGATCCAGCAGGAGGTGAAGATATATCTCTCCAAGCTCGGGCGCGAAGGCTTGGACGTCGAAAACGGCCGCCGTTCGATCGTCATCATCGACTATGCCATCAATCTCGAGCATATCGGCGACATCATCGAAAAAGGCCTGGCCGAACAGGTGGCAAAGAAGATCGGCAAAGGTCTGGCTTTCTCGGACGATGGCTATCAGGAGCTGGAGAGCCTGTTCAAGCTGACGATCGACAATCTGCGCGTCGCCCAGACCATCTTCGTCACCCGCGATTTCAACCTCGCCCGCCAGCTCATGGAGGTGAAAGTCAACGTTCGCCGCCTGGAAAAACAATCCTCGGAGCGCCACCTCGAACGCCTGCGCGACGGCCGCGTCGACAGCCTGCAGACCAGCTCGCTCCACCTCGACATGTTGCGCGACCTGAAGCGCATCAACGCTCACATCGTCTCAGTGGCGCATCCGATTCTGGATGAGAGCGGGCTGCTGATCGAGAGCCGGCTGCGAAACACGCAATAGCCGGCTCAATCCCCCTCGTCTCTTATGCTTTGATTTTATTCAGCAATACGGGAGATTTGCTCGCCATAACATTATCGCCACTTTAGAAGCCTATGTTGTGGGGCATTCTCAGATGACAGATGGAGGAAACGTCATGCGTCTGGACGCCTATCTGATCTTCGACGGCGATTGCAGGCAGGCCCTCGAATTCTACCAGCAATGCCTCGGCGGTGAACTCACGATCATGGACTACAGCCATCCGAATGTGGCGAGCCAAACGCCGGAGCACTGGCGCGAGAAAGTCATGCATGCGCGTCTGACGATCGGTGACGCTGTCTTGATGGCTTCGGACGGCAGGCCAGGTGAAACCGGCAAGAAATACGGCTTCTCGATCTCCGTTCAAATCGACAAAGCGGAAGAAGCAGAGAAACTGTTTGCGGCTTTGCAAGAGGGCGGCACGGTTACCATGCCGATCGATGAGACCTTCTGGGCAGAGCGTTTCGGCATGCTGGTCGACAAGTTCGGCGTGCCGTGGATGATCAATTGCCAGCGTTCGACTGCCTGAATTCAATCGGCCGACGGGAGGCGTCGCATGGTGAATTCGATACGGTCGCCTTCCACCTGCCGCCAACTTTCGACTTCGGTCCAATAGGCGGCTTTCGGAAATTCATCGAACCACTCGCGCGCCTTGGCGCGCGCTTCCGGGCGACTGAGACAAAAAGTCTCGCGGACAAAATCACTTTTTCCGCCGGCAGGTTTTTCCTGCCGGTACCGTGAAATTCTGCGTCTCAACCCGTCAAGGGGCGGCGGTCCGGGTATTTTCATCATGAAACCTCGCCTTTGAGAGGGAAGATAATACCGCATTTGCCAATTTGCGAGTCGATTCTCCGGTGGGCCCGGTGCGCTGGTGACGATGCGATGATGCTGATATTCAGACCGGGAATCGACATCACGTGAATCGCGGCCCTGGTGGCGCGCCTCGCCGGAGAGCAGCATGGAACGACCCGAACTTCCCAAGGGACTACCCGACGATATTGAAGAGAAGAAAGAAGCGGCCAAGGGCTGGTTTGAAAGCCTGCGGGACGCGATCTGCGCCCAGTTCGAACAGTTGGAGAACGAGCTTGCCGGCCCCCTCTCCGACCAGGAACCGGGGCGTTTCGTCGCCAAGGATTGGCTGAGGGAGAACGGTGAAGGCGGCGGCGGACGCATGTCGATCATGGAAGGCCGCGTCTTTGAAAAGGTCGGTGTTCATACGTCCACCGTTCATGGCGAATTCTCGCCGGATTTCCGCAGCCAGATTCCGGGCGCCGAGGAAGATCCGCGTTTCTGGGCTTCCGGCCTGTCGCTGATCGCTCACCCCGTCAATCCGAATGTACCGACAGTGCATATGAATACGCGCATGGTGGTGACGACCAGCCATTGGTTCGGCGGTGGCGCCGACCTGACGCCGGTGCTCAACCGGCGGCGCACGCAGGAAGATCCAGACAGCGTCCTCTTCCACCGCGCCATGCAGATTGTTTGCGACCGTCATACGGTTGCGGACTATCAGCGCTATAAAACATGGTGCGACGATTACTTTTATTTGAAGCATCGCAACGAACCGCGCGGTATCGGCGGCATTTTCTTCGACTGGCTGCATTCTGGGGAGGAGGCAGGCGGTTGGGACGCGGATTTCGCGTTTACCCGCGATGTGGGGCGTGCATTTTCCATGGTCTACCCCCGGATCGTGCGCTCGAACTTCAATGAAGTATGGTCCGAGGAGGATCGTGACGAACAATTAATTCGTCGCGGGCGCTATGTGGAGTTCAATTTGCTTTACGATAGGGGTACAATATTCGGGTTGAAGACAGGCGGCAACGTAGAGTCGATATTATCGTCCTTGCCACCCGTCGTGCGTTGGCCATAGAATGCCAATTGCTAATAAAGAGAAACCCTAAAATAAGTTCGGAGGAGTACCGAGGTTTACGTAATGCTCGTTTCAATCGGAGGAGGTTGTAATGGCAGTACAGAATCAAGTGGCAGAAGCTGCGAATGAACGAAAACTTTCGCGCACAGTCGATACGCCGGAATTCGTAGTCCGGCTGGCTGAAGACATGAGGATTAGAAGCGGGTCGGATCTGCCACTCTCCTGCTTCATCGAGCAGGTCAGAATGCAATTGGCCGGCAAGTCGCCAAGCGACGTCGCCCGCTTCGTATCCGACCGCCCGGCAAAACAAGCGCCCGTTCCGAAGTATCAGTCTTCGGATTGCTTCAAATCCTGGGCCATGCCGGATTGATATCCGGAAAGCATTGTCCGGCAGGGTGGAAGCCCTGCCGGACGTCCGAAACCTTTCCCCACCTTTCGCGTTTTGACCTTCAGGCCATTCGGCGTGAAGTTTTTCATGGCGTCAACATATCAGGAGGCAGATATGCGACTATTCGAATGTGGTACGCTGGTGCCCGGTTGCGATTGGCACACTCGGGCCAATGACGATTCCGAAGTAGTCCGCCGCGCTGTCGAGCACATGCGCAACACCCATGGCGAGACCATCATCCGCGAAAATATGGTCGACAATATCAAGGCCCGCATTCGCGACGAAGCAAGCGTCGCCTGATCAGCCGATAGCCATCAGGATCAGATCAATTCCTTGAGCCGGGCGAGAAGAGCCGCCCGGTTCATGGTGAAATTGCCGTCGAGCCATTGCTGCTCGAGTTTACTCAGGATATCTCCGACCTCAGGCCCCGCGCTGAGCCCCGCCGCAAGCGCATCCGCTCCATTGACCGGAAAGACCGGCTTCTTCCAGCGTACCGTCCGCTCCAGTAACTTGCTGAGCCGTGCAACGCGTGCCATTTCCTCGAAATCGCCTTCCGCCTTGCCCCGCGCGACCGCAAGCGCCAGCTTCAGCCGGGTAGCAATGCCGGATGCATCATGGCGGTAAAGCAAGCGATCCAAGGCCGCGTCAGACACATCGTCCTTGACGCCGGGCGCATTCGCCCAGTCCTGCAAATAGGCGGCTTCGGCCTTCGACAGCCGCAGTCTTTCGCCAAGCTTTGCCAATCTTGCGGCATCCGGCGGCACGATGGCCGCCAACCGCAGCAGCGGATCGGACGTCCAGCCGAGGGCCCGTTCCGTCGCCACAAGCGCGGGAATGGCGTCTATGCCCCATTTCTCCGTTTCCGGCAGGACCTCGGTCAAAATCCCGACCTGCCGCATCCAGAGCAGAGCCCGGCCCGGATCTTTGGCGGCAAGCAGCTTTTTCATCTCCGACCAGACACGCTCTGCCGAAAGCGTCGCGATCTTCGACCTCGCGGCCGCACAGGCGCGCAATCCGTCCGCATCCGGTCTTCCACTGCCATAATAAGCGAAAAAGCGGAAGAAGCGCAGGATCCGTAGATAATCCTCGGCAATCCGGGTGGCCGCGTCACCGATGAAGCGGATATTGCGGCGCTCCAGATCCGCAAGTCCGCCGACCATATCGACGACCGCGCCATCGGCAGAGGCATAGAGCGCGTTGATCGTCAGATCCCGCCGCTCGGCATCCGCCTGCCAATCATCGCTGAAAGCCACTCGGGCACGCCGGCCATCCGTTTCAACATCGCGCCGCAAGGTGGTGATTTCGAAAGGCTTTCCATCGACCACCAACGTCACCGTCCCATGGGCGATACCCGTCGGCACTGCTTTGATGCCGGCGGCACCAGCCCTCTCGACGACGGCTTCGGGCAGCAACGTCGTGGCGATATCGACATCGGCGACC
Source organism: Rhizobium leucaenae USDA 9039 (assembly GCF_000426285.1). GTDB lineage: Bacteria > Pseudomonadota > Alphaproteobacteria > Rhizobiales > Rhizobiaceae > Rhizobium > Rhizobium leucaenae. The sequence continues at coordinate 89,850 of NZ_AUFB01000005.1, forward strand.
GGCAGCGCGAGCAGGCTGTTGCGCACCGCTCCGCCGACAATCCGCCCCTCGCCGCCATCGGTGTTCAGCAACGCCAGCACCCGCTGCAGCGCAGCGTCCTGGAACCAGGCCTCACCGGCAATGGAGGTCATGTATAGAGCCTTTCGTAAAGCGTTCGGACAATGCCGGCGGTAATGCCCCAGATCATGCGAGGACCATAAGGCATGCGGTAGAAATGCCGCTCCATCCCCTGCCAGACCATGCTGTCGGTCACATGATGACTGGCATCCATAAGGAAGGAGAGCGGCACTTCGAAAGCATCCTCCACTTCGGTGGGATTGAGAGCCAGTTTGAAGCCAGGCTTGACCACGGCGAGGATCGGCGTGATGCGGAAGCCGGTCGCAGCCAGATAATACGGCAATCGGGCAACGGGCTCGATGAAAACATCCGCCAATCCGATCTCTTCACCGGCCTCTCGCACCGCTGCCATTTCCGGCGAAACGTCCTCCGGATCGATCGCGCCGCCGGGAAAGGCGATCTGGCCGGAATGCTTGCGCAAGGTCGAGGTGCGCAGCGTGAAGATGACATTGGCGTCGTCGCCGTCGTCCACCACGGGCACCAGTACCGCGGCGTCGCGCAGTTTCAGGCCTTCGACCTGCAAAATGGTGTCCGGATTGAGCGCATGGTCGCCATGGTCGCGCCAGGCAAGCTCGATCGGGCCGCCGCTCTGATCGAGCGCACGGCGCCGGAATTCGGCGGCGGAATAAAGCGGAAATTCGCTCATCGCGTCAAAGCATCCAATTCGGCGACCGGCATGACCGGAAAGATCGTGCCGCCGGAGCACACGCAGAACATCTCGCGACCGGCGATCACCACGGTCTCGCCCAGTTCGACGAGGTCATACATCACCGCGCGCGTCACCAGCGCCTCCAGGCGCCCACGGACATGCAGATAGGGTTTCAGCTCGTCGTTCTCGCCGCGGATGACGAAACGGATCGGATGTTCCCTGCCCGCCTCGACGACGTCGCCGACATTGGTGCGGAACGTCAGCACCTGCTTGCCTTCGCGCTCTGTCGCGCTCATTTCGACGGCTATGAAGGGCGCATCGACGACGCGGATGCCGACCTTTTCCACAGGCGTGACGAGATAGGTCTTTTCATCCGTATCCTTGCGCAGCACCGTTGAAAACAGCCGGACCAGCGGCGCGCGGCCGATCGGCGTTCCCATATAGAACCAGGTGCCATCAGCACGGATTTCCATATCGATATCGCCGCAGAACGGAGGATTCCAGCGATCGACAGGCGGCAAGCTCTTCTTGCGTCCGCCGGCATCGCCGGCCGCGCGCGAAATCAGCGCAGCCAGACTTGCCGCATCGCTCGCCTCTCTGATTTCCTCGGTTGCCATTCTTCCGTCCCGGTTTGTGCTTAGTTACGAATACGGCTCTCTCTCACGAGATAGTCATTCGAAACGTGCTTGTCAGCCATCTTCATGGCGATAGGTTCTATTGATTATGGGGCAAATGTGTAAGGTCTGCGAATCGCGCGTACCGTTTTTTGCCGTTGGAGACGCAAATGGGCATGATCAAATCGACCGAAACGAGTCTCGACGACCAGGCGATCATCGCATCCGCCGAACAGGCGTTGAAGGATATCGCCTCCATCCGCGCCGAAGTCTCCAAGGTCATCTTCGGCCAGGAAAGCGTCGTGGAGAACACGCTTCTTGCCGTGCTGGCCGGCGGCCATGCGCTGCTCGTCGGTGTACCGGGCCTTGCCAAAACCAAACTGGTGACCACGCTCGGCGCCGTTCTCGGCCTTGCCGCCAACCGCGTCCAGTTTACGCCGGATCTCATGCCCTCGGACATTCTCGGCTCGGAAGTCATGGACCAGGATGAGACCGGCCGCCGCTCCTTCCGCTTCGTCAAGGGGCCGGTCTTCGCGCAATTGCTGATGGCCGACGAGATCAACCGCGCTTCGCCGCGCACGCAATCGGCGCTGCTGCAGTCGATGCAGGAATATCACGTCACCATCGCCGGGCAGCGCTACGATCTGCCTGCACCGTTCCACGTTCTCGCAACCCAAAATCCGCTGGAACAGGAAGGCACCTATCCTCTGCCGGAGGCGCAGCTCGACCGGTTCCTACTGCAGGTCGACGTCGGTTATCCGGAGCTTGCCGACGAGCGTAAGATTCTGCTTGAAACCACAGGCCTCGGCGAAGCAACGCCGCATGCCGTGATCGATGCCGCGCGACTGATGGAAATTCAGAAGTTGATCCGCCAGATGCCGGTCAGCGATGGTGTCGTCGACGCCATCCTGTCGCTGGTGCGTTCGGCGCGTCCCGGCCAAGGCAATGAGGCGACCGACAAGCATGTCGCCTGGGGCCCCGGCCCCCGCGCCGGCCAGGCGATGATGCTCTGCGCCCGCGCCCGTGCGCTTTATGAAGGCCGCCTTGCGCCCTCGCTCGACGACGTGCATGCCCTGGCCGAACCGGTGCTGGAACATCGCATGGCGCTCACCTTTGCGGCCCGTGCGGAAGGCATGTCGGTGCGAGACGTGATTGCAGGGCTGATCAAGCGGTCGAGATCGTAACCCAGGGTGTCGAGGAGAGTATAGCGCGTGGCATCCATCGGACAGATCGTCAGCCCGACCCCAGGCAATGATGCCCTCTCCCGAGCCCGCAGCCGTGCTGCCCTCGTGCCGGATTGCCTTGTCGAAGCCAAGCGCATCGCCAACACCGTGATTGCCGGCTGGCATGGGCGGCGCAAGCGCGGCATCGGCGAAAATTTCTGGCAGTTCCGCCCCTATGCCGAGGGTGAGAGCCTGTCTCGCATCGACTGGCGCCGCTCGGCCCGCGACGATCATACCTATATCCGCGATCACGAGTGGGAAGCAGCCCATACCATCTGGCTCTGGGCCGACATGTCGCCGTCGATGATGTACAAATCGACCTACGGCCACGTCTCCAAGGAGGGCCGTGCGTTGGTGCTGATGCTGGCGCTCGCCGAAATCCTCGCCCGTTCCGGCGAACGGATCGGCTGCCCCGGCATCATGGAACCGATCTCCGCCCGCAACGCCGCCGAGCGGCTGGCGGCCGCCCTGATGCACACGCCGCTCGAAGGCGGCCTGCCGCAGACCAGCATGATCCGTGGCTGGAGCGATATCGTGCTGATCGGCGATTTTCTGGACGACGCAGACAGCGTCATGAGCCGGATCGGACCGTTGGCCCGCCGCGGATTGCGCGGTCACGTGGTCGAGGTCGCAGACCCGGCTGAAGAGATCTTCCCCTATGCCGGCCGCACCGAATTCACCGATCCGGAAAACGGCGCGAAGCTGGTGGCGGGCCGCGCGGAAAACCTGCGGGAAGATTACCAGCGCGCCTATCTCGCCCGCCGCGAAAATCTCGGCCAGTCGCTGCGCCATCTCGGCTGGACCTTTGTCAGCCACCGCACCGACCGGCTGACATCGGAAGCGCTGGTCGCCGTGCATATGTATCTCTCCGGCATGCCGGCCAAAGCGACGCTTGGGGGGCAGCCATGAGCGCGCTCTCCTTCGCTTTCGCCTCTCCGGCCATCCTCGGCGCGTTGATCCTGCTTCCGGCGATCTGGTGGCTGCTGCGCCTGACGCCGCCGCATCCGAGAGCGGAAGTGTTTCCGCCGCTCCGCATCCTGGCAACGATCCTGAAGCGTGAGGAAACGCCAGCGCGCAGTCCGTGGTGGTTGACGCTGCTGCGTATGGTGCTTGCCACGCTGGTCATCCTTGCCATTGCCAATCCGATGTTCAATCCGCGCACCAATACGCTGGCGAGCAGCGGGCCGTTGGTGCTGCTCATCGACAATAGCTGGGCGAGCGCCGCCGATTGGGATCGCCGTGTGCAGACGGCCGATGCGTTGATCGATGACGCCGATGCCAAAGGCATTCCCGTCTCCATCGCCTTCACCGCAGATCGGAGCAACGACACCACGCCGGGCGCCGCTGCCGCCGCCCGTGACAAGCTGCATGCGGCGACTGCAAGGCCGCTGGTGCCGGATCGTCAGCGCGCCTCCCAGGCCATCAAGGCTGCTTTGAACGGCACCAAGCCGGGCACGATCGCCTTCCTGTCCGACGGCGCCGAAAGCAGGGACAAAGACGATATTGTCAACCAGCTTGCCGCCCTTGCGCCCAGCGAATTGCGACTGATCGAAAGTGATGGCAGCGACGTGCTTGCAATCACCGGCGCCACCAACGCCGCCGACAACATGACCGTGACGGCGACGCGACTGAACGGCAGCAGCCCGCTCCGGCTGGGGCTCAGCGCACTGGACAATCAGGGACGGCCGATCGCGGCTGGCTCGTTGAATTTCGCTGGCGGCCAGACGGTCGCGACCGGCACCATCGCCGCCCCCTTCGAAATGCGCAATGATTTCGCCCGCATCAGCATCGACCGCCATGCGAGCGCCGGTGCCGTGCATCTGCTCGACGACGGTTTCAAGCGTCGTCGCGTGGCGCTGCTGTCCGGACAGGCGGCCGACGAATTCCAGCCGATCCTGTCGCCGCTCTATTACATCCAGCGCGCGCTGCAGCCCTATGCCGATCTGATCCAGCCGAACAGCGCCGATCTGGCAAAATCGATCCCCGAGCTGCTCGCCGGCAATCCTTCGGTCATCATCATGGCCGATGTCGGCCGCCTGCCGCAGGAAAGCTACGCGCCGCTGCAGCGATGGATCCAGAACGGCGGCACGCTGGTGCGCTTCGCCGGACCACGCCTCGCAGCCGCTCCCGCCGACGATCCGCTGGTGCCGGTGACCTTGCGCCAGGGCGCGCGCACCTTCGGCGGCGCCCTTTCCTGGGCCGAGCCACAACCGCTTGCCGACTTCCCCTCCTTCGGCCCCTTTGCCGGCATGCCGAAGCCAACCAATGTCCTCATCAAGCGGCAGGTCCTGGCCGAGCCGACGCCCGATCTTGCCGAACGCACCTGGGCAAGCCTTGCCGACGGAACGCCGCTGGTGACCGAAAAGCAGATGCAGGCAGGTCGCATCGTCCTCTTCCATGTCAGTGCCGAACCCGAATGGTCCGATCTGCCGATCTCCGGCGATTTCGTCGAGATGCTGCGCCGTATCGTGCAGCTTTCGCGCTCCGGCGGCGTCACCTCGACCGACAGCGCCCCGAAGACCAGCGAAGCGCTGCCGCCATTCCGTCTGCTCACTGCCAAGGGTGTGCTGACCAGCGAGACCGGCAATGCCCGCCCCCTGGATCCGAACAACAAAGGTGCAATCGCGGCCAATTTCGACAACCCGCCAGGCCTCTACGGCTCGGAGGATGGCTTTACCGCACTCAACGTGCTGCCCAATGACGCGGAACTCAAGCCGCTGGATATCTCCGGCTCCAGCGTATCGGTGGCGCGTGAGGGTCTGATCGGTGGTGAGGCCTGGTCGGCCAAGCCGATCCTCTTCACCATCGCCTTCCTAGTACTTCTGGCAGATAGCCTCATCGTGCTCATCATGAACGGCGCCTTCCCGCGTCTTCGCAGATCGACGAAGACGATCGCCGGCGGAGCCGCCGTGCTGCTGCTCGCAATATCGGTTGCCGCGTTCCTGCATCCGACAAGCACTTGGGCCGACGATTCCAAACCCGGCGACGACACCATTTACTCGCGGCTCGATAAAACGCACCTTGCCTACGTCGTCACCGGCGAATCCGAAGTCGATCATACTTCCGAGCGTGGACTTGCCGGACTCTCCGATTTTCTTACCTATCGCACGACTTTGGAGCCGGGACCGCCTGTGGGCGTCGACCTCGCCAAGGACGAGCTTGCCTTCTATCCCATCATCTATTGGCCGATTTCCGCCACCGCGCCGATGCCGTCCAACGATGCCATCAACCGTATCGACGCCTATATGCGCAATGGCGGTACCGTGCTTTTCGACACGCGCGATGCCATAGACACGATGGGCGACAACACCACGCCCAGCCCGAACGGCCAGCGGCTGCAAACGATCCTCGCCAACCTCGACATCCCGGCGCTGGAACCGGTGCCCGCCGGCCATGTGCTCACCAAATCCTTCTACCTGCTATCCAGCTTTCCTGGCCGCTATGCCGACAGTCCGCTCTGGATCGAGGCGCGGCAGGATACGCGCGCAGACGGTCATGCCGTCTCCTCCTCGGATGGGGTGACGCCAATCATGATCACCGGCAACGACTTCGCCGGCGCCTGGGCAACGGACGACAACGGCTCTCCGCTGCTGCCGACCGTGCCGCCGGATGAGACACAGCGCGAATATGCCTACCGCACCGGGGTCAACATCATGATGTACATGCTGACCGGCAACTATAAGTCCGATCAGGTTCACATCCCGGACATTCTGGAACGGTTGGGGCAGTAAGATGAATATTGGTTTCGCCCCTTTCCTGCCCTGGCCCGTTCTGGCCGCGCTTGCGGTGCTGACGCTTGGCATTGCCGCGCTCGGGATCTACCGAGGCATGCGCGGCAGTTGGATCCGCACGCTGGCGGCATTCGCCCTGCTGGCTGCCCTTGCCAATCCCATGCTCATGCAGGAGGACCGTGACCAGCTCTCCACCATCGTGCCCCTCATCGTGGACCGCAGTCCGAGCCAGGAGACGCCGGAGCGCGTCAAGATGACCGATGAGGCTCTGGCGGCACTGAAGGACCGGCTGGCGCAATTCCCGCGGATCGAACCTCGTATCGTCGAAGTGCGCGAGCCCGCTGAATCCGAGTCGCCTTCGACACGACTCTTCGCAGCGCTGTCCTCGGCGACCGCCGACGTACCACCCGCTCGTGTCGGCGGTGCGATCTTCCTGACCGACGGTCAGATCCACGATATTCCGAGCGTCAATCAGGCCCTCGGCTTCGATGCGCCGATCCACGGGCTGATCACCGGCAAGCCGGACGAGTTCGATCGGCGCATCGAGGTGGTGCGCGCGCCTCGCTTCGGCATCGTCAATGACGAGCAGCAGCTCGTGCTGCGTGTCGTCGACGACGGCAAGAGCCCCGGCAGCACTGCGGCCGTTACCGTCAGGATGAACGGCGACGAGATCGCCACGCTGCAGGCGACGCCCGGCCAGGACACGCCCTTCAGCTTCAAGGTGCCGCGCGCCGGTAACAACGTGCTTGAATTCGCCGTCGCCGAAGTGCCCGGCGAAGTGACGCCCATCAACAACCGCACTGTCCAACTGATCGAGGGCATCCGCCAGAACATGCGTGTGCTGCTCGTCTCCGGCGAACCGCATGCCGGCGAGCGCGCCTGGCGCAATCTCTTGAAGTCGGACGCCTCCGTCGACCTCGTCCATTTCACAATCCTGCGCCCGCCGGATAAGCAGGATGGTACGCCGATCAACGAGTTGTCGCTGATTGCTTTCCCGACGCGTGAACTTTTCGTCGACAAGATCACTTCTTTCGACCTGATCATTTTCGACCGTTACCAGGACCGCCCCAATGTCCTGCCGACGATCTATTATGATTACATGGCCCAATATGTCGAAAACGGCGGCGCTTTGCTGGTGGCTGCCGGTCCCGAACATGCGGCCGGCAATTCGATCGCCCTGACGCCGCTGTCCTCCGTGCTCCCGGCCGAGCCGACCGGCCAGATGATCGAGAAGCCCTTTTATCCGCGCTTGTCTGAACAGGGCCGCAAGCACCCGGTTACGCGCGGCCTCGATGGGTCGGACACCGAGCCGCCGCATTGGGGGCGCTGGTTCCGCAGCGTCGACGTCGAGAAGCCGCAGGGCCAGACTGTGATGGTTGGCGCCGATAACCACCCGCTGCTGGTTCTGAACCGCGTCGGCCAGGGCCGCGTCGCCATGCTGCTCTCCGATGAAGGGTGGCTCTGGGCGCGCGGCTACGAAGGCGGCGGACCGCATGTGTCGCTCTATCGCCGCATCGCCCATTGGCTCTTGAAAGAACCGGCTCTGGAAGAAGAGGCTCTGACGGCACGCGCCGCCGGGCGTACGCTGGAAGTCACTCGCCAGACGATCGGCGACGATCCCGGCCCTGCCACCGTAAAAGCACCCTCCGGCAGGACTGAGTCGATGCAGTTGAAACAGACGCAGCCCGGTCTCTATCAGGCCCAGAAGCACATGAACGAAATCGGCCTCTACCAGATCACCAGCGGCAATCTCTCGACGCTGGTGCATGTCGGCGCCGTCGATGCACCGGAATTCAAGGCGATGATCTCGACCACGGAAACGCTGAAGCCCTTGGCAGACAAGACCAAGGGCCTTGTCATCCGTGTTGCCAGCTCCGGCGGCGGCGTCACCGTCCCCCCGATTTTGCCGGTACGCGGCGCGGTTCGCATCGCCGACAACCAACGCCTGACCATCCGCATGACCGACGAAACCGTCCTGAAGGGCGTCAACACCCTGCCCCTCTTTGCGGGCTTTGCCGGTCTTGCAGCCCTCCTCTTCGCCTTCTCCGCTATGTGGTGGCGCGAAGGACGGTAAAATATGATGCCGCAACTTGAAGTGACCGATGCCCCGTCAGAAAGCGAACTCGCGGCGATCGGCGAAGGATTGACGACCTTCAATGCGGCCGATGTCGGCCCTTCGAGGCGCCGCTCGCTGGCCGTTCTGATCCGCGACGAAAGCGGCAAGACCATAGGCGGCATATCGGGCTACACGGCCTGGGGCTGGCTATTCACGGCATGGCTGTTCGTACCGGAAACGCTGCGCGGCCAAGGCATGGCGGGAAAGCTTTTGGAAGCGGCAGAGAAGGAAGCGATCGCGCGTGGCTGCCAAGGCGCCTGGATCGACACCTTCAATCCGCAGGCGCTGCGCGCCTATCAACGGCAGGGCTATGTCGTCTTCGGCGAGCTGCCGGACTTTCCCATCGGCCGCAGCCGCTATTTTCTGCAGAAAAGACTATCGCCCCGCTGACGGAAACGGGCGATAGGCTTCATTTACAGAAGCCCGCGCGCAATGGAGCCGGCAAGCGACAGTTGGCTTGTGGAAATCGCGGCGTTAGCCCGCGATTGCCCTCAGCGGCAGATCGTCGTCGTCATTCTCCTCATCGGCGACAGCAGCCGGAATATCCGCGTCACGCCAGACGATCGTGCCCTTCAGCCGCGCATGCGTATCGGTGGCGATCGGGACAACGAGCACCCTGTTGGGGTCGACAGGCCCGGGAAAGGCGAGCGCGTTATGGGCGACCTTCTCGAAACCGAGCGGGCCATAATAGGGCGGATCGCCCACCAGGATCACCGCTTCCGAACCTCTGCGCTTGGCGGCTTCGACGGCGATCCGCACGAGCTCGCGGCCGATACCTTGGTTCTTGTGCGAAGGCCGGACGGCGAGCGGTCCCAGCAGATGCCCCTTGACGGAACCCGCCAGCACCGGCGTCATCCGGACTGAGGCGATCGTCTCGCCGTCATCGGCGCAGATGAAGGAGAGCAAGCGGTCATGCGGCCCCTGCTCGCGAATCCGCGCTGCGGCGCGGGTGAACCGGCCGGGACCGAATGCTTCTTCGTTGATGAGTTCGATGACGGCGTCATGCGACGCGTCCTCAGTGAGGTAGACCAGTTCGTGCTTGTGCATTAGACCAAAGAAACCAGATAGACATACGGGGATGGTTCTCGAAAACGCTTGTCGAGCGTTCGGGATCATCGGCGTCGTCGCAGGCTTCTGATTGCTTCCATGGCAAGTGGTCCTCAAAGTGTGACAAGCCCGATAGCAGGAAATGCCCAGCCCGTCCAATGCAAAATGCGAGTGGCCGGTTATCTTGTCCGAAAACCGCCTCGCACTTTTTCGCGATCATGCCTGTAACGCACTGTTCATCGTTTGCCGTCTCGAAATTCCACGGGCATGCCGTATTTTCCCGATCAAGTTCTTCGACAGAATCTCCGAGAGGAAAGAGCAATGGGCATGTTGGTCGATGGCGCCTGGCACGACATCTGGTACGACACCAAGGACACCAAGGGTCATTTCAAGCGCGCAGCGTCGCAGTTTCGCAACTGGGTCACCGCCGATGGCGCGCCCGGGCCGAGCGGTGCGGGCGGTTTCAAGGCCGAAGGGGGTCGCTATCATCTCTATGTCTCGCTTGCCTGCCCATGGGCGCATCGCACCCTGATCTTCCGCAAGCTGAAGAAGCTCGAAAGCCTGATCTCCGTTTCGGTCGTCGATCCGCTGATGCTGGAAAACGGCTGGGAGTTCAAAGGCAGAGACGGCGGTACTGTCGATCACCTCTTCGGCGCGAAGGCGCTCTGGGAAGTCTACGTCAAGGCCGATCTGCATTATTCCGGCCGCGTCACCGTTCCCGTCCTCTGGGACAAGCAGACCGGCACGATCGTCAACAACGAATCCGCTGAGATCATCCGGATGTTCAACAGCGCCTTCGACGGCCTGACGGGCTCGAAGGACGATTTTTATCCGATGGACCTGCGCGGCGACATCGATGCGCTGAACGAGATCGTCTATGACACGGTCAACAATGGTGTCTATAAATCGGGCTTCGCCACCACGCAGCAAGCTTACGAGCAAAATGTCCGCCGCCTCTTCGAAACCCTCGACATGCTGGACAAGCGCCTGGAAGGAAGCCGCTATCTCTTCGGTGACCGGCTGACCGAGGCCGACTGGCGGCTGTTCACCACGCTGGCCCGCTTCGACGCCGTCTATGTCGGCCATTTCAAATGCAACGTCCGCCGCATCGAAGATTACCGCAATCTGCCCGGATATTTCCGAGACCTCTACCAGGTCCCGGGCGTCGCCGAGACGACCAATCTCGTGCACATCAAAAATCACTATTATCGCAGCCACAAGACGATCAATCCCACCGGCATCGTCCCCGTGGGTCCCGACCTTGATTTCGGCCGCCCGCATGGCCGGGAGCGGCTGGCGAAGGCGGCTTAAGGCGGCAGGCCTACCAGTAATTCGAGGGCGGCATGTCGCCCTCCAGCTCCTTCAGCCGCCGGTAGGTTGCCTTGGTCGTTCCGGGCGGCAGGGCGTCGAGCGGAAAGAAGCCGCTTTCCACAATTTCGAGATCCGGCTTGCGTGGCGCCATCTGTTCGACCTCTACACGGTAGAAGACGACGTGATCGCGCTTGCTGGTGCGGTTGTTGAAGTAGACGTGGAAGATCTGCGGCCGGCCGGATATCACCAGATTTCCCTCCTCCCGCAATTCCTTGGCCAGCGCCTGCTCCACAGTCTCGTGACGCTCGACACCGCCGCCCGGCATATGCCAGCCGGCGACATAGGAATGCCGTACCAGGAAAATCCGCCCTTCCTTATCGAAACAGGCCGCCCTGACGCCCATTGTCATGCTGCGGGTGAGCACGAAATAGCTGTGCAGCATCCGGCCGAACAGCTTTGCCCGCCAGCCGCGGGCTTCGTCGGGAGCAGTGCTGTCGTTCATGCGGCCGCTCCGCCGTTACGATCCATCATTGAAAAACCGATGTATTTGTTTTGACAATAGACTGAGCTATGTCTCATCTCATGTTCAAGCTCGCGCATATTTCCGACGTTCACCTAGGCCCCTTGCCACGGCTTTCGATCAGAGAACTCGCCTCCAAACGCATTACCGGATTTGTGAACTGGCACCGAAACCGGCGCAAGCATCTTTTTGGCGGGACGCTCGATCTTCTGCTCGACGACATCAAGTCGAAACAAGCCGATCATCTTGCCGTGACCGGCGATCTCGTCAATCTCGCCAGCGGCATCGAAATCCGCACCGCCGCGGAATGGCTGAAGACGCTCGGCGACCCTGCCTTCACCTCCGTCGTGCCCGGCAACCATGATGCCTATGTGCCCGGCTCCTACGAGAAGGCCATGCGCGCCTGGTATCCCTATGTCCAGGGCGACCATGCGCCGGCTGAATGGCCGGAAGACCGGCGCATTTTCCCCTATCTGCGCATTCGCGACCGCGTCGCGCTGATCGGCTGCTCGACGGCGGTGGCAACGCCTCCCTTTGCAGCCAGCGGCTTCTATTCGGCCCGGCAGGCGCGCGAGACGGTGAATATGCTGCGTGCCGCCGGCGCGGCCGGGCTCTTTCGCGTGGTGATGATCCACCACCCGCCGATCCGCGGCGCTACCAGCTTCTATAAGCGCATGATCGGCATCCGCCGCTTCGCCGCCGTCGTCTCGACAGGCGGTGCCGAACTGGTCCTGCACGGCCATACACATCTCAACACGCTGCATTGGCTGAGGGGGCAGACCGGCCCGGTGCCCGTCATCGGCATTGCATCGGCCTCGCAAGGTCCCGGCGGCCTGAAGCCACCCGCCGCCTACAATCTGTTTACCATTGACGGCAATCCCGGCGCCTGGGAGCTCAAGGCCGAGCGCTTCAGCGTAAACGCACGGGGTGACGATGTAGAGGACCAAGGCGTCGATATCCTGGTTTGATAATCTCCGGCATTTTATGAAAGCGGCCCGTCGTTTCGGTGGCGTTTTCCAATATCCGGGGCTACAATTCTCCTATCGGATTTCGGGAGGATGGAATGGGTTTTGGTGTAGTGATGAAGAGTTCGGCCGTGACCGCGCTTGCGGTCGGATTTCTATTTGGCGCCAGCCTGCAGGCTCTCGCCGCCGGCTCCGAGAACGACGAGACGGCACCACCGCCGAAGACCAAAACCATAACCAAATGCACCGACGGCAAGGTCTGGGACAAGGATAAAAAAGAATGCGTAAAACCGCAGAAAAGCGGTTTCAACGACGATCAGCTTTTCCAGGCGGCGCGCGAGTTCGCCTATGCCGGCCAATATGACAATGCCATCACCGTCTTGAAGCTTGCCAAGAACCAGGACGATCCCCGCATTCTCAACTATCTCGGCTATTCCAACCGCAAAGCCGGACGCATGCAGCTTGGCATGACTTATTATCGCAAAGCCCTCCAGCGCGACGAGAACTATATCCTCGCGCGCTCCTACATGGGCCAGGCGCTGCTCGAACAGGGCGATGTCCAGGCGGCGCGTGTACAGCTCGTTGAAATCCGTGATCGCGGCGGCGAAAATACTTGGGCCTATCGCTCGCTGCTGCAATCGCTGAATGGTCAAATCAGGTATTGAAAGAGGCGCGTAGACCCCATTCCTCAAGATCGTGTGAGAAGTGGAGATGAAGCGCACAACCGCTTTTTGATGACTTGCGAAACGGCACAAAAATGGTTCATACCAGGACAGAAAGATCCTTCGGCCCAGTTAGCTTTTTCCGAAAGGAAAGCCGCCTTTTGCCGGAGGGCGACCGCAGCTCGACAACCCTCAACACTCCTGTGGAAAGACAATGCCTACGCCGGTAGCAGCCATCGACATCAGACGAGATCTGGTCGGCCTTCTTCCGAAGCTCCGGCGTTTCGCCTTGACACTGGCGGGCGATTCGACTGACGCGGACGAGCTTGTGCAGAGCGTTTGCCAGCGCGGCATTGCGAAATTTCATCTGTGGAACAATGACGGTCGCCTCGAAAGCTGGCTCTACACCATGGCCCGCCATCACTGGGTGGATGAGGCCCGGCGCCATCGGCTGCGGCCTGCTGCCAAAGGCAGCGCGCTGGAACAGGGCGAACTGACAACGCCCGGCATGCGCGGCAATCCGGTCGAAGCCAGCGAAGCGCATCAAATGGTCACATCTTTGCCCGAAGGACTTGCCAGTGTCTTCCTGCTCGTCGATGTCGAAGGGCACAGCTACAAGCAGACGGCCGATATTCTTGGCATTTCCTTGGCGACGGTCGCGTCCCGGCTTTCCGGCGCCCGCCTTCGCCTCGCCACCCAAGGTCACAACCGCTCGCCGCGAAGGTTTTAGCATTGCAGGATATGAAGAAAATGCCGCTCGAAACTCGTTTGTCCGCCTTTATGGACGGCGAGACGAGCCGCGAAGAGAAAGAGGAGCTGGAGCGGCTCATCGCCTCCGATCCCGAAGCGCGGCGAATTTTCAATGAGCTGAAGCATGGCTCCGATGTCGGCCGCAAAGCTTTCGACGATGTGCTGAAGGAGCCGGTGCCGCTGGCGCTGGTGCGCTCCATCAAAAGTGCGCAGGCTCCGAAGGCGCGCGAGCCTGCCCCTCGCCTTTCCCGACCATCCCTGAAGCTTGCTCCGACGGGCCGCCAGGCACTCGCGGCCGCCCTCATTCTCTTCGTGGTAGGCGGCGGCATCGGTTATCTCTTCGGCATGCAGCCATCCAGCGCGCCGGCTGCCACCCCGGCTTCGCCGGCACCGAGCCGTACATGGCTGGACGATATCGCTGCCTATCACCGCATCTATGCGCATCAGCCCCGCCATGTCGTCGAAGTACAGGCGACTGAGGCCGACGAGATCATCAACTGGTTGAAGGGGACCGTCGGTGTGAAATTCAACGTTCCGGATCTCGCCGTCGATGGATTGGTCTTACAGGGCGCACGCATGCTCATCGCCAATGGCAAACCGGTCGGCCAACTAATCTACAAAGACATCGACGGCGATGTCGTCGCCATCTGTTTCATGAAGGATGAAGGCGTTGCCGACGACGGCAATTTCGACGAGACCATCAGGGATGATGTGAGCATCGTCTCCTGGCACCGCAACGGCACGGCCTATGCCGTCGTCGGCCCCTCCTCCGACGCGATGCTCGACGAGATCGCCAACAGGGTATCGTCGGAAATTTGAGTTGGCCTGCCGGCCCTGCTTGCGGCTTTCAATCAGCCGAGGGTACTATTGGTCTGCCAATCCAATCGTACCCGGTGGCATCAAGCGACGGGGGCCATTTCCTGGAGATTGACCATGTCCGACATTCTGCTGACCATTCCGGAAATTGACGAGCGCATTGCGGGAATAAGAGAAAATCTTCGCGAGTTGATCGAACAGGCGGCCGCATACTCCGGCGCTGCAGACGAGGAGCTCGCATCGGAGCGCATCGCCGAACAGGAAGAAGAGCTCGAACGCCTATTGAAACGGCGCGAGGAACTTTCCGCGCAGAAATCCTGACGGCAGGAGATGGCGGTATTGATGTCCCCGCCGTCTCTTGTGCCGGATCAGCGAGACGGCGCCGGCGAAATCGTTGCGGTGGCCTGCTCACTTGAAAAGATGATGAAGGCGAACAGCAGAACGCCGATGAAAGTCACGATCGATGCTGCCGCAACGATCGGTTCCATTGCCATATTGCCGAGAAGCATCAGATATAATGCCGGCACCAGGACTGCGACGCCGGCAGTGTAGATGTAATACTGGATCATCGCCAGCCGCCTTTCCGCCTTTTGCGGGTTCAGCGCATGGTAACCGCCGAAAAGCGCCATAGTCACCCAACCGAGGAGATTGGCATGCGCATGGGCGCCGATGACACTGTGATCCTCGGTGATCGCCATTTTCAGGCCTATTCCAATTCCGACGATCAGAAAGATGATTGCTGTCTTGAAATACAGATTGGCGATGCGTGGCATGACAGTCCCCCAATAGGATTGCGGTCATTTAAAATATCACGTCGATCAGCCGCCGGGAAATTCAACTTATTGGACAATAGCGGGTCGAATGGCGTCACGAGTTTCGCGCTTATCCGTAAACGCGCGCCGTTCGATGGTTTTGGTCTGATCGCTGCCTCGCGGTACTCATGGCGATCTGCTCGCGCAAACGGCATCTACGCCGCATTGTGGGTGCGCCAATCCGGCGGTTTCATCGGCGACGATGTCTAATCGGCGACCGTGCCGGACAGCCGTTCGACATGCCGCGGCGTCCGACCGGCACCCCAAAATACGAAGGCGACCATCATAATGGTCGCCTCACGCTACGGCAAAATAAGGCAGCATCGGGTCTCCGTGGTTACCCGATATCACTTCACGGGCATGACAACCGGCGCATCCTTGCTCTTCAGAAGCACAACGATAAATTTGGCCGGTTTGGTCTTGCTTGCATTGCGGCTGACCACGTGAATGTCGGAAGGACCTTCGTAGAATGTCTCTCCTGGCGACAAGGTGACTTCTTTTTGTCCCTTGACTTGCATGACGATGGAGCCTTCCAGAACATAGACGAATGCATTTGCATCATGTTTGTGAATGGGATCGGAACCTCCTGGCCCATACTCGACCGATATCATCACCCCCTCCTTACCAGGATAATTTGGCAGATCTTTTTGCATGAGCGATGTGACGTGTGCAGTGTTTTCCGCGGCAACCGCCAAAGTGCCAGTGAGGCAAACGGCAGCCGCCACGAATAGCCTTAGAAAAATTGAATTCATTGTCGTAATCCCCTTGGTTGTTGAACCGTAGATGCGTTGGCAGAATTTCGTTTCGATACCGAATGCTTCGGGCAAAAGCCTTCGCGAAGTGGGGTATCGTTTCATACACCCAGCAATGCATCGTCGTGCGCAGGTTGCGCTAAAGGTTGCGAAATCGAGTCGACGAACGTGACGGTCTCATTGAGCGACGCCCGGCCCGTGTGGATGTAAGGCTCCTTGACGTCCTCGTGCCCGATCGACATGCCGCAGAACAGGATGAGCCCTTCGCGCGGTGACAGGATCTCCGCGACGGTCTTGCGGTACACTGACCACGCCATTTGGGTGCAACTGTGCAACCCCTCGCCGCGCAGCAGCAGCATAATGGTCTGAAGATACATGCCGACGTCGGCCCATTGGGGCAAACCCAGGTCGCGGTCGATGTAGCAGAACAAGGCGGCGGGTGCGCCGAAGCAATCCCAATTCGCGGAAGCTGCTCTCTGAGCTGCCTCCCAGTCACCGTCGGCAATGCCGAGTGCGCTGTAGCGCTCATGGCCGAAGGCGGATCGGCGCTCGCGGTAGGGGGTCTTCAGTTCGCGCGGATACATTTCATACTCCCGCTCGTCCCAGGGGCCGTGTGCGACCACACGTTTGCCCGCGCGCCTCTTTAGCTCCGCCAGCGGAGCGCCGGTCACGACGTAGGTGTTCCACGGCTGGATGTTTGATCCGGACGGCGACCAGGCCGCGGCGGACAGCACGCGCTCCAGCACTTCCTTCGGGATAGCCTGATCGGTAAACTTGCGCACCGCCCGTCGACTCTTGACCGCCTCATACACGTCCATGATCGTTCACCTTTTAGTTGCTAGGTCTCCAGCAACCAACAGGTACCAATTCGAGAGAAGCCGGCCTATTCTGCGCTGTGTTTATCTGCGCACTACATTGGGTTTGACGACGTCATACTGATGGATAGACGAAGTCATACCGACGCGGTGGCTATTTCGTATTCACTGGCCAGTTTCGGGCGTGCGGGGTTGGAGCGGGCCACCCGGCACTTGCGACAACCAGTTCGCTGAACCATAAAGCAAAAAATCCCCCCGACGGTATCGAGGGGATTTTGTCTTCACTCGGCCATAACGGCTGAAATTCAGCCCTTTTGGGCTTGGATATCGAGCACCCGGTTCGCCGCCGAAACGATCGCCTCGAGAGAGGCAGCGACGATGTTGGTGTTGATCCCAGCGCCGAAGAGCTTGCCCCCGGGATAGGAGGTCTCGACATAGGAGATCGCCGAGGCATTCGAGCCGTGCTGAAGCGAATGCTCGGAGTAGTCCTCGACGGACATCGGAATGTCGAGATAGATCGAGAGAGCGTTGATGAAGCCGTCGATCGGGCCGTTGCCGCGGCCTTCGATACGCTTCACCTCACCATTGTCGGTAATCTCGGCTGCGACGATCCGCTGCCCCTTGTTCTCAGGATCGGCGAAGGTGTGGTGATCGACGAAGCGGATGCGCGCGTCGGACTGCGTTACGTAACGCTCAATGAAGTGCTCGTAGATGCGCTTCGACGGCAGCTCCTTGCCCTCTTCGTCGGTGATGCGCTGGATCTCCTCGCGATACTCCACCTGGAGATTGCGTGGCAGGTTGAGCCCGTAATCCTGCTGCATGATATAGGCGATGCCGCCTTTGCCCGACTGCGAGTTGATCCGGATGATCGCCTCGTAGGTGCGGCCGACATCCTGCGGATCGATCGGCAGATATGGCACTTCCCAAACCGGATGGTTGGCGACCTTCGCTGCCTTCATGCCCTTGTTGATCGCATCCTGATGCGAACCGGAAAAGGCGGTGTAGACCAATTCGCCGACATAGGGGTGACGCTCGCCGATCGCCATCTGGTTGGAATATTCGAAGACTTCCTTCATGCGCTCGATATTGGAGCAATCCAGCTCGGGATCGACGCCCTGCGTGAACATGTTCAGCGCCATAGTGACGACATCGACATTGCCGGTGCGCTCGCCATTGCCGAACAGCGTGCCTTCGACACGGTCGGCGCCGGCCATCAAAGCCAGTTCGGCAGCGGCGATACCGGTGCCGCGGTCATTGTGCGGATGCAGCGAGATGATGAGGTTTTCGCGGTTGTCGAGATTGCGGCACATCCATTCGATCTGGTCGGCATAGATGTTCGGCGTCGCCATTTCGACGGTAGAGGGCAGGTTGATGATCAGCTTGTTGTCCGGCGTCGGCTTTACCACCTCGATGACGGCGTTGCAGATTTCCAGCGCCACGTCTAGCTCGGTGCCGGTGAAGCTTTCCGGCGAATATTCGAAGCGATAGCCACCACCTGCCTTGGCCGCCATGTCGGTGATCATCTTGGCCGCATCGACGGCAATCTCCTTGATCCCCTTCACATCCTTGGCAAACACCACGCGGCGCTGCAATTCGCTGGTGGAATTGTAGAAATGCACGATCGGCCTGTTGGCGCCTTCCAATGCCTCGAAGGTACGGGTGATCAGCTCGGGGCGGCACTGCACCAGAACCTGCAGCGAGACATCGGCAGGCACATTGCCGTGCTCGATGCACCAGCGGGCGAAATCAAAATCGGTCTGCGATGCCGACGGGAAACCGATCTCGATTTCCTTGAAACCCATTTCCAGCAGCAAATGAAACATACGGGCCTTGCGGTCGTGGCCCATGGGATCGACTAGCGCCTGGTTGCCATCGCGCAGATCGACGGAACACCAGATCGGCGCCTTGGTGATGGTTTTCGAAGGCCAGGTTCGGTCGGGAATATTGATCTGCGGGTAAGCGCGGTATTTCACCGCTGCCTCGGGCATGCCTTTGGGGGAATGGCTGTTCGCGTCCATGTTTCGTCTCTTCCTTTCCCGTCATTTGCCCCGCGTCTTAACCGATCGTGTGCGGCTTGGCGATGACAAATACGGACCCGCTACGGGGTATCCTGTCGATTTTGGGGATATGTCGCGAGGAGCGATGGCCGGGCGGGCTCTACGGCCGCCGAGCGCTCCTCAAAGGACCCGGCAACCGCGCGTAAGGCCGAGAAGAAGAAGCGAAGTCAGGGCGCGCGTATTGTCACGCAGGGCAACGCGCCCACGTGCAATCTGTTCGGAAATCTTCGCGCCAGTCGTCTTCATGGCCGCGCTTATAGCCGGGCGGCAAAAAAGAAGCAACCCCCAGCTCAGTTCTTCAGCAGTTGCACCATGCGCGACAGCGCCATCATCAATCCGCCGGCGATCAGTCCCCAGAAGGCGCCTGAAATCCCGCCGAAGGAGACGCCCGATGCCGTAACGAGGAAGGTGATCGCAGCCGCCTCACGCGATTCCGCCTTTTGAAAAGCGTTCATGGCCGAGTTGGACAGTGCGCCGACCAGCGCCAGGCCGGCGACGGCCTCGATCAGGATCGGCGGCGCCAGCGCCACGAAGGCAGTGACCGCGCCGGCGAGCAGCCCAAGGATGATGTAAACGACCCCGGCAATGATCGCCGCCCAATAGCGCCGCTTCGGGTCGGCATGGGCGTCCTGTCCCGCGCACATGGCGGCGGTGATCGCCGCAAGATTGACGGCATGGCCGCCGAAGGGCGCACTGAACAGCGAAAACACGGCGGTGACCGCAAAGAGCGGACCAGGCTTCGGATCATAGTGATGAACCTTCAGCACCGCGATGCCCGGAATATTCTGCGATGCCATGGTGACGATGAAGAGCGGCAGCGCGATGGAGACGAAGCCGGCGACGGTGAAGACCGGTTTGATCAGTTCGACGCTCGGCAGCAACGAATGCTGCAGCGATGCCAGCGCCCCATCGGGCACCTTCACGCCAAGCGCTAGCACCAGCGCAAAAGCGGCAAGCGCCGCCGGCACGGCCCAGAGCCGCTTGAACGCGCCGACGACGATCCAGGCGATGATGATCGGCAGGCCGAGCCACGGGTTGAAGCCGATCGCCTTGACCGGCGCAAAGCAAAGCCCGAGCAGCACGCCGGCAAGCATGGCATTCGCCAGCGCCGACGGGATAGCGGCGACGGCTCGCCCGAGCGGCCGGAACAGGCCGGCAATCACGATCAGCACCGCACAGACGAGAAACGCACCGACCGCCACCGGAAAGCCGCCTTCGATGGCGCCGGCACTGGCCAGAAGTGCCGCTCCTGGCGTCGACCAGGCAATGCTGATGGGCAGCTTCGTCGCTGCGCTGAGGATGATGGCGCAGAGCCCCATTGCAATCGACAACGCCGTCAACCCGGATGCAGCCTGCGCGTCGGTAGCACCGACCGCCTGGAGCCCATGCAGCACGACCGCGAAGGAACTGGCAAAGCCGACAAAGGCGGTAAGGCAGCCCATGAAGAGGCTTTGAACGGAGAAATCTTTGAGCATGGCGGCGGCTTGGAGACTCGTGGATGCGATGGAAAGCGCATGGAGCATCACAAGCGGTGGTCGTGCAAGTGCAGTTTCGCCAAGATCAGACAATCCGAGTCGGCGAGCGTTACTCGATTGGCAAAAGAGCCCGGACGGGGATTGCGCACCAAACATCAAACCTGTGTAGTCAAATGCAACTAAGACGTCTCTACGCGCCAGTCGATAAGCTCGATTGGTTGAAATCGATAGATGCATAAAGGAGGAACGATATATGTATTATGCCATCTTGGCCTATCACGAAGAGGGAGTGGTTGAATCCTGGACCAAGGAGGAGGACGCGGCGTTGATGACCGAACTCCTCCAGATCAATGACCGCCTCGTTCAAGAGAAGTCTTTGGGACCGGCCGCACGTCTCGGCTCAACGCAAAGTGCCGTGACACTGCGAGGCAAAGGTGCCGGCATCGTCACGGACGGGCCCTTTGCCGAAACCAAGGAGCAATTGCTGGGCTTCTATGTGGTGGATTTTCCAACGTTTGAGGCAGCAGTTGAAGCAGCCCGCGACCTCCGCCGTGTCAATCCGACGGCAGTCTACGAAATCAGGCCGATCTCGCTTTACATTCCCGGAGCGCCATTGGAATCCCGGGACGAAGAATAGCGAGTTCGGCTCAGCGGCCCGTCGCCGCGCTCGCGGCTGCGTTAACAATGCAAAACGCCCTCGCCTGCCTTTCGGCAAACGAGGGCGCTTCAGCTCAGCAAAAGCCGCTAGCTTAAATCTCGCCCTGCGACGTCACGATCCGCGAAACCAGGCCATAAGCCTTGGCTTCCTCGGCCGACAGCCAGTAGTCGCGGTCCGTATCCTTGGCGATACGCTCGACGGGCTGGCCGGTGGCTTCCGAGAAGATCTTGTTCAGGCGCTCGTTCATCTTGATGATTTCGCGAGCCTGAATTTCGATGTCGGAGGCCATGCCACGCGTACCGCCGGACGGTTGGTGCAGCAGGAAGCGGGTATTCGGCAGGCAGATGCGGCGTTCCTTGGGGGCTGCCACGTAGATCAGCGCGCCCGCGGATGCGACCCAGCCGGAACCGATCATCCAGACCTTCGGTTTGATGAACTTGATCATATCGTGAATGGAATCGCCGGATTCGACGTGGCCGCCGGGCGAATTCACATAGATGCGGATGTCCTCATCGCTGGCCGCGGCGAGCGCCACAAGCTGCGAGCAGACCTTCTGCGCCAGTTCCTGCGTAATGCCGCCATAGATGAAGATCGAGCGCGATTTGAAAAGATTCGCCTCCGCGTCCTTGCCCAAGGGCAGCTCTTTCGTCTTTTCTTCCTGTTCGTCTTCGTCGTTCATTCGCAAGTCTCCAGCAGATGTGTCCTACCGCACATAGTGCGACTCAATGCGTAAAACAATGCCGGAAAAAGGCAAGGCGCGAATAGCCAGGGAAAGCATGGCGTTATGGTTGCGGATTACCGAATTGTAACTTGAACAGGCTTTGAAAAGCCGGAATTCCATCCTACGTCAGGTGAGCGCGAGAATCGCGCCCCGAATTTGCAGCAACAGATAGCCAAGGAGGCCATCATGTCGCCTGAAGAACGTCAAATGCTCGCGTCCCTCTTCGATCGCGTCCGCGCTACCGCCAGCACCCAGCGCGATGCCGATGCGGAAGCCTTGATCAATCAATCGGTTCGCGATCAGCCCTATGCGCCTTATTTCCTCGCCCAAGCCGTGCTCATACAGGAACAGGGCATGAAGGCTGCGGCCGACCGCATCCAGCAGCTCGAAGCGCGGGTGCACGAGCTGGAACAGCAAGGGGCAGACAATCATCCGCAGCCCCAGAGCGGCGGCTTCCTCGGCGGTCTCGGCTCGCTGTTCGGCGGCGGCCAACAGCAGCCGCAGCGTGGCCCGGGACCGCAAGCCGGTAATTCGCAGCAGCAGGGCCATCTTTATGATGATTATGCCCGCAACGCCCCGCAGCCCGGCCCCTGGGGCGGTCAACAGCAACCGAGCGGCCCCTGGAACCCGCAGGCTGCAGCTCCCTCGGCAGGCGGTAGCTTCCTGCGCGGCGCCCTCGGCACCGCGGCCGGCGTCGCCGGCGGCGTCATGCTGGCGGAATCGCTGTCCAGCCTGTTCAGCCCCCATCTCGGCGGCACCAGCGCCGGTGGCGGTCTCGGTGGCCTCTTCGGCGGCACAGCCGCCAATGCAGCCGAACAGCCGGTTCAGGAAACGATCATCAACAACAATTATTTCGGCAACGACGGCAATGACCAGAACGATAATGGTCAGACCAATGTCGACTACGCATCGAATGATCAGGACGACGACAATGATTATGACGACTCGTCCGACAATGGCGGCGACGACAGTTCGTTTGCCTGAAGCCAACCGTCTCTGATTGCAAAAAGCCGCCTCCTTTCGGATGGCGGCTTTTTCAATTTCAGCCACGTCCGCGATAAGGCTGGACGCCCTGGTCCGGCAGCCACACGCCCTCCGGCGGCTTGCCCGTCTGCCAGAACACATCGATCGGAATACCGCCTCGGGGATACCAATAGGCACCGATGCGCAGCCATTTCGGCTCCAGCAGTTCGACCAGCCGCTTGGCGATGTAGATCGAGCAATCCTCGTGGAAAGCGCCGTGATTGCGGAAGGAATGCAGGAAAAGCTTCAGCGACTTCGATTCCACCAGCCATTCGTTCGGCACATAATCGATGACGATATGGGCAAAATCCGGCTGACCGGTCATCGGGCAGAGCGAGGTGAATTCCGGGGCGGTGAAGCGCACGACATAGTCCGTGCCGGCATGGCCGGACGGCACTTTTTCGAGGACAGCGGCTTCGGGGTTCGCAGCCGTTTCGGTCTGATTGCCGAGCATCGACAGACCGGAAACATCGGTTGTGGGCATCTTAGGTCTCCTTGATCACTTTGACGCGGATGCCATGGGCCTTCTCGCCCTCGGGCTCCACGTGAATGGTTATTTCCGCGCCCGCATGGATCGCCCGTATGGCGTCTTCAAGGCGGTCGCAGATGCGATGCGCCTCGCGGACCGGCATCGCCGCCGGCACGACGAGGTGGAAATCGACGAAAGTGACGGCGCCTGCCCGGCGCGTCTTGAGATCGTGCACGCCGAGAGAGCCGTTGGCATGCGTCGCGATCGCCTCCTTGATCACCACTTCCTCTTCCGGCAGGACAGCCTTGTCCATCAGCCCGTCGATGGAATTGGAGATGACTTTCCAGCCCTGATACAGAATGTTGACGGCTACGAGAATGGCTAGCACCGGGTCGAATATCGGGTAGCCGGTGCCAAGCGCCAGCAGCAGGCCGAGCAACACGCCGACCGAGGTATAGACATCGGACATGATGTGCTGCCCGTCCGCGGTCAGCGCCGGCGAGCGATGCTCGCGCCCGGCACGGATCAAGGTCAGCGCCCATAGCCCATTGACGATACCGGCGGCAAAGTTGATGGCAAGGCCAAGGACGGGCGCTTGCAACGGCTGCGGATTGCCCAAATGCCCCACCGCCTCCTGAACGATCATCAACGCAGCGACGATGATCATCGCCCCTTCAGTGACGGCCGAAAGATACTCCGCCTTGTGGTGACCGAAGGGATGATCGTGATCCGCCGGCTTCTGCGCATAGCGGATGACAAAGAAAGCGATGAAAGCAGCCACGACATTGACGAGGGATTCCAGGGCGTCCGACAACAGCGCCACGGAGCCCGTCACCCACCAGGCGAGCATCTTCAGCGCCAAGACGCCGAGCGACAGGGGAACGCCCCAGAGGGCCAGTTGCCGTATCGTCTGGTTGCCCTGTCCGTTCATGCGTTTCTCCAATGCGGATGCGCGCCCTGCATATGCGAACGAATTGCAAAAACCGCGCCATTCAAATGCAAAACCGCCCGCGCGAAATTCGCGCAGGCGGCTCATTGCCGTTCATATGATGCAGAACGCATCGTTTGTCAAAGGACGGCTTGGGTCGCGCGCATCACAATTTATCCCAAATAACCCGGTTAAACAAAGTCGGTGCGCAAAGCTGCCGCTGAAAGACGATGATGCGACAAAATGATGGCTGGCAGATCGTATGCTTGCCTGTGAAAATCATGATGGCACCTTCCCGTGCGCGCATGCACTAAGCTATAGGTCGACCAACAACGCTCCAGCGAACGGCATTCCGCCACGAAACGTCGCCGCTACCTCCAATCCACGGTGGAACATGCCCTGTCTTGATCCCTCTCATTCGCACAACGCAGCTTCCGTCGCCGATGTGCCGCCGAAAGAAGCGGATCATCTGATAGCGGCAGGCGCCTTTTCCGAAACGGAGCGCGCCGCCGTCTACCGCGCCATCGAAACCCGCCGCGACGTGCGCGATCAGTTCCGGTCCGATCCCCTGCCCGAAGATCTCGTCAGGCGGCTGCTCGAAGCGGCCCATCGCGCGCCGTCTGTCGGTTTCATGCAGCCGTGGAACTTCCTCCTGATCCGTCAGCAGGAGACGCGAGAACGCGTCTGGAAGGCATTTCACCAGGCCAATGAGGAAGCCTGCCAGATGTTCGAAGGCGATCGCCGCGCACAATATCAACGGCTGAAACTCGAAGGCATTCGCAAGGCGCCGCTTAGCATCTGCATCACCTGCGATACCAGGCGTGGCGGCCCTGTCGTGCTTGGGCGGACGCACAATCCCGCGACGGACGTCTATTCGACGGTCTGCGCCATTCAGAATCTCTGGCTCGCGGCCCGCGCCGAGGGTGTCGGCGTCGGTTGGGTGAGCATTTTTCACGAGGACGCGATCAAGAGCATCCTGAACATACCCGAGCACGTCAAAATCGTCGCATGGCTCTGTGTCGGCTACGTCGATGAACTCTATGACATGCCCGAGCTTGCGGTAAAGGGATGGCGCGACCGCCTGCCGCTCGACAAGCTGATTTTCGAGGAATGTTGGCGGGATGATCAGGAGGCTTTCTAAGCAGCCCTGATCCGCACTAATTTATCTGAGTGGATGCAAAACGATCGCGGTCGTTGTGCAGGCTGAGCGACAGCCGCAGCATCCATGGCAGCGCCGTCCATAAGCCTGAGGTCAATCCCGCCTGCCTCAACCCGGCGGCCGTCCAGGTATTGCATCCCATGAGCGCGTTGAAATATCCCCGTCCCTCGAAGAACGCATCATTCGGTCCGTAGTTGCTGCCGATCAATGGGCTCGGCTGGTTATTCGTTTGCTCGAAACTGCCGAGAATGAACCGCTTGAGCCGCTCCAACCCCTCGGTATCGATGCTGATCGCCATGACACCAGGCGCATTCGCGGGAATCTCACCCGCCAGCTCGGCATGGATGACAGCACGATCGAGAGTGAAGCTTTTCAGGACAGGGCCGGCCTTCAAATCGGCCCATGTCCGCGTCTCCGTATAGAAGCTCCGGCCGCCCCAGCCGAAAACGAGATAGCGCACATTCGTATTATCGAGATCAAGCCCGGCTGTCCGCAGGAATGCGAAACGGGAGATGAGATCGCCATCGACGGGTATGGCGATATCCGTGTGGATGGGATTGCTGAGCACGAGGACATGTTGCGACCGCTCGGCTCTTTCCGCTCGTCCGTCAGGCCAAAGCGGCCGCGGAGCGACAATGCCGAGAGCGGCGATCGCCACGATCGCAAGCACGGCGAAGAATACGCCCTTGAATATACTTGAGATCACCGACCGAAAGACCCCGCCAACAGCGGATGTCTTCAGTGGTTTGTTGGCTCTTTCAAGGCAAAAAACATCCCTATGCACTTTTCCGAGTGCATAGGGATGTTCGAACTGTACACCGAGCGGCTCTCGCGTCAGGCCGCCTTCGTCTTCGCCCGCCGCGCCAGATGCGCCACCACATTCTCGATCATCCGCATACCCGCGTCGCCACCGAGCGTCATGATCGATTCCGGGTGGAACTGCACGGCCGCAATCGGCTCCTTGACGTGCTCGATGCCCATAATCGTGCCGTCTTCGCTTTCGGCCGTGATCATGAAGTCACGCGGCAGGCTCGACGGATCAGCGAAAATCGAATGATAGCGACCGACCGTAACCTCGCGGCCAAGACCCGAGAAGACGAGACCCGGCTCCAGCACCCGGATGCGCGAGGGCTTGCCGTGCATCGGAACCGCCAGATGGCGCAACTCGCCGCCATAGGCTTCCGCAAGCGCCTGCAAGCCCAGGCAAACGCCAAAGATCGGAAGGCTGCGCGCTCTCGCCTTTTTGATGGTCGCCTTGCAATCGAAATCCTTAGGATTGCCGGGGCCGGGTGAAAGCACGACCAGATCCGGATCAAGCCGATCGAAGACCTCTTCGGGCACCGGCGTACGCACGGTCGAAACCGTGGCGCCCGTCTGGCGGAAATAATTGGCAAGCGTGTGCACGAAGCTGTCTTCGTGGTCGACGAGCAGTATCTTCACGCCCTTACCGACGGAAGCGACATCACGCTGCTGTTTGCCGGAGTTTGCAGTCTTGGCATCACGGATGGCGGAAAGCATGGCAGAGGCCTTCAGTTCGGTTTCGGCTTCTTCTTCCTCGGGAATCGAGTCGTTCAGCAGAGTTGCGCCCGCACGCACTTCGGCAATGCCGTCCTTGATACGGACGGTGCGCAGTGTCAGGCCGGTGTTCATGTCGCCATTGAAGCCGACCATGCCGATCGCCCCACCATACCATGCACGCGGGCTCTTCTCGTGACTCTCGATGAAGCGCATGGCCCACAGCTTAGGCGCGCCGGTGACGGTGACGGCCCAGGCGTGGCTGAGGAAGCCGTCGAAAGCATCCATATCATCGCGCAGGCGTCCCTCGATATGGTCGACCGTGTGGATCAAGCGCGAATACATCTCGATCTGACGGCGGCCGATGACCTTGACCGAGCCCGGCTCGCAAACGCGGCTCTTGTCGTTGCGGTCGACGTCGGAGCACATGGTCAGCTCGGACTCGTCCTTCTTGGAGTTCAGGAGCTTCAGGATCTGCTCGCTGTCGGCGATCGGATCGTCGCCGCGCTTGATCGTACCCGAAATCGGGCAGGTCTCGATGCGACGGCCGGACACACGCACGAACATCTCCGGCGAAGCGCCGACGAGATATTCCTGATTGCCGAGATTGATGAAGAAGGAATAGGGCGACGGATTGATCGCCTTCAGGCGCTTCGAAATATCGGACGGCTTGCTCTCGCAGCGCTCCATGAACTTCTGGCCGGGCACGACTTCGAAAAGATCGCCCTTGCGGAAGCTTTCCTTCGCCTTGACCACCAGCTCGGCATATTCGCCAAGGCGATGATCGCTCTTCGGCGGAATGGCATCGGTGTGGCGGAAGGGCTCGGGAGCGATCTCGCCGGACTTGCCTTCGGTAGTGACGCCGCCCTTGGCGAAATCGTAACGATCGATCCAGGCCTTGGCGGAATAATTGTCCACCACCAGAATTTCGTCGGGCAGATAGAGCACCATGTCGCGCTGGTCGTCAGGACGCTCGAGCTTGAGGCTGATCGCGTCGAACTGGAATGCGAGGTCGTAGCCGAAAGCACCATAGAAGCCGATGCTGGCATCGGCCTGCGAATAGAAGAGATCGGTGACGGCGCGCAACACCGTGAACACTGTCGGGGTCTTCGAGCGCTCTTCCTCGGTAAAGACGCGATCCGGCGTCTTCACCGTCAGGTCAAGCCGGCGCTCTGTCGAAGCGCCAAGCACCAGTTCGGAAACCGTCTTCAGCTTTTCGGCAATGAAACCGAGAATGACCTTGCCGCGCTCATTATAGGCGTCGATCCAGACATTGCGTCCATTGCAGGACAGACCGACCGGCGGATCGACGATGGCGGTATCCCAACGGGTGTAGCGGCCGGGATATTCATAGTTCGACGAGAAGACCGCGCCGCGGCGCTCGTCGAGCTTGTCGATGTAGGACGACACCGCATCCGCATAGGGAGTCGGCCGGCGCTGCCGGGTGACGGTGATGCCGCCCTTCGTCTCGTAGATTTCCGCACCATCATCCCGAAGGATCGTTACCATTGTTCCTCACTCCGTTGTCGGGCCCGGATGACAGGCGGCCTTTATAACAAAAAAGCCGCCTCGAAATCTCGGGCGGCTCACTCGTCGTCTTTGAACACGATTGGTCGAGGCCGCCTCAGCGTGCCCACCACCAAACTGCAATGTTGTTCAAGGACATGTTCATCGCGGGAATTGTTAGCGTGAGATGAGCTGATGCGCAAGCCGCAATCTCAGGGAATGGGCAGAAACGATTTTCGTCCCTGCCCTCCCCATTTTAGTTCCGCCGCCCTGCCTCCGCGAAAAATTCCTCCGGTCCATCCACTTCGACCAATCGCTTCTTCTCAATCAGCCAGAAGCGATTGCCGATGGCGCGGACGAAGCTGCGATCGTGAGAAACAAGCAGGCAACTTGCCTCCTGCGCCATCAACTCACCCTCCAGCGCCTCCTGCCCATCGATATCGAGATGGTTGGTCGGCTCGTCGAGCAGGTAAAAGTTCGGATTGGTGAGCCTGAGCACCAGCATGGACAATCGCGCCTTCTGACCGCCCGAAAGCCTGCCAATGGCACGCCCCTGCATGTCGATGCCCATGCCGGCACCCGCGAGCAGCGTGCGCGCCCGCTGTTCGCCGAGTTCGAACAACCGCGTGATCAGGCCCAGCGGGGTATCGTCATGACCGAGATGGGAGAGCGCCTGATCGCTGTAGCCCAGCGCCAGCGATGGCGTTGCCCGGATTGCTCCCGATACGCTTTGATCGGCAATGGCATGGCGGATCATCTCGACAAGCCGGGTCTTGCCCGCCCCATTATGGCCAAGCAGTACGATGCGATCGCCTTGGCATATCCAGCGTTTGCCGGTCTTGAACAGCAATGTACCATCCGGCGTCTCGACGCCGGCATCATCAAGCGTCACCAATATCTTCGCCTGAATGCCGCGATTGGCGAGCTTGATCGCGCCGGACGAACGCTCCTGGTGACCCGGCCGTGCCATATCCTCCAGGCGTTCGGCACGCGCCTTGAGCTGCTTCGTCTTCACCGTCAGCAGGTCGCTGCCGGAATTGATACCGAGGTTGTTGAGCTTGGCCGCCTGCTTTCGCAATTGTTGCGCCGTCTTCATGTCCTTCTGGTAGCGCCGCTCATCCGAAACGTCGGCCTCCTCCAGCGCTGCCCGTGCCCGGCCATAGGGCAAGGCGTAGGTCGTCGATTGCTCCTGACGCAGGAACAGGGTGCGGTGGGTGACGGCATCGAGAAAGGCGCGGTCGTGGCTCGCGATCAGCACCGGCACATCGCTCGGCAGAGCGTTCAACCAATCTTCGAGCAGCGATATCTTAGCGAGATCGAGATGGTTGGTCGGCTCGTCCAGCAGCAGGACGTCCGGCTCGGTCACCCAAATACGGGCGAGCATGGCAAGCCGCTGCCAACCGCCACTGAGATCAGCAAGTGCCCTCTCCCGCAACACCTGCGGCACGTCAAGCGAATCCAGCGTGACATCGACGCGCCAGCCCTCGCTCTCGGCTTGTTCGTCCGGCAGGGCACAGAGAACCGCGTGGTAGAAGGACATGGCAGCCAGATCGGCGGGCACATTCTGTTCGACATATCCCACCCGAAGGCCGCGTGAGCGGGTGATGTCGCCCACCGACGGCTCCAGCCGGCCGGCGATACAATTCAGTAGAGTGGATTTCCCTCTGCCATTTGCGGCAACGATACCGATCCGGTCACGGGCACTGACGGTGAAATTCAGATTGGAAATAAGCGGCACACCCAGGGTGATGCCGAAATTGCGGAGATTGATCAGAGTCATGGTTCTCTTCCGGTCTGACCCAAGCACAGCCGTGACGCTCCATCGGCGCGGTTATCGGCAGAAACTCGGTTGAATGTCATCACGCAGCCGCGCGAACACGAACGTTCGGCGCTGCGTTACCCACAGGGGCAGACCAGAAAGACGGTGAGTGAGAAGCGGTCTCTGATCAGCCCTGCAAACGCATTTGCAGGGCTTGGTTCGGGCCGAACTGGCGATTGCGCCAGACAAACGTCATCATCTTCGACCCTCCTTTCTCAATAGGTTGCGCAACCTTGATAGCATTGAACGTTGCGATAAACAATCGAGCGGGCCTTCACAGGCCGCCGACGCTCAGAGGCGAAGCCAGCTTGTCGATGCGCCCGGCTTCATCAAGGATTCTCAGGCCGCGAAATATTCGTCGCGATCAATATCCTGAATGAGACCGGGCTGCTCCGGGCGCCATCCCAGCAACTCCCGTGTCCGCTGGCTGGAGGCAGGGCAATCCAGTCCGGCAAAATGCGCGAACCAGCCGAAATGCTCTGCCGCCTCCTGCGGCGTCTTACTGACGATCGGCAGGTTCAGACGGCGGCCGATCAGGCCGGCGATATCGCGGAACGGCACGCCCTCTTCGGCAATGCCGTGATACCGGACCGCCCCGGACTTCGTCTCGATCGCGAGCCGGTAAAGACGAGCGGCGTCGAGCCGGTGCACGGCCGGCCAAAGGTTCTGCCCATCGCCGATATAGGCGGAAACGCCCTTCTCCCGTGCGATACGGATGAGGATCGGAACGAAACCATGATCGCCAATGCCATGGACGGATGGAGGAAGCCGCATCACCGATGCGCGCACGCCTTTCGCGGCAACCGACAACATCGCCTGTTCGGAAGCGACGCGGGGAAACGAAGCGGGACCGAAATCCGGAACCATATCTTCGGTCGCGAGACGGCCCGGCGAAAGAAGCCCAGTCCCGGAGGTAACGATCAACGGGCGGTCGGACCCTGTCAGCGCCGAACCGAGTGCCTCGATGACGCGCCTGTCCATCTCGCAATTTTCCGCGAATTTCGAGAAGTCGTGGTTGAATGCCGTATGGATCACACCATCCGATGCGGCCGCGCCGTTACGCAGGCTTTCCAGATCCTCAAGGTCGCCCCGATGCACCTCGGCACCTGCGGCAGCGAGAGATTTGGCACCCGCCTCCGAGCGAGCGAGACCGAGCACCTGATGGCCGGCGCCGATCAATTCAGCAACGACGGCGGACCCCACGAAACCGGTCGCACCGGTAACAAAAACACGCATAAGAAATTCTCCAGTTCAAGAGCTGGATCACTATCGGCGAGCCAATTATCAGGGTAAAGTAGTGAGCTTATAGGAGTATAATCACTAACAGGACGAACATGCCGGCGACGAACGACAAAGCGCTTGGAACCTACCTCCGGGATCGCCGCACCAAGCTCGATCCCGCGGCATTTGGCCTTCCGCCGGGACGCAGGCGAACGGCCGGACTACGGCGCGAGGAAGTGGCGCAGCGCGCCAATATCAGCGCGACCTGGTACACATGGCTCGAGCAGGGCCGCGGCGGCGCGCCCTCGGCCGATGTGCTCGACCGGATCACCCGCGCTCTGATGCTGACGGACGTCGAACGTGAGCACCTCTTCCTGCTTGCCTTGGGCCGGCCGCCCGAAGTCCGTTACCAGCCGGCCGAGGGTGTGACGCCACGGCTGCAACGGGTGCTCGATTCGCTGGAACTCAGCCCGGCGCTTGTGAAGAATTCGGCATGGGACATCATCGCCTGGAACTACGCCGCCTCGGTCGTGCTTGCCAACTATGGCGATATTCCGCCGGAAGAACGCAACATCCTGCGTCTCGTCTTTTCCAGTACCCGCGTGCGCAACGCCATGCCGGAATGGGAAGCCGATGCCCGCTTCGTGGTGGCGGCATTCCGCACCGAAGTGGCCCGGGCCGGAGCTGCCGAAAACGTCAAGGGATTGGTCGAAGATCTCAGCCGCCGAAGCCCGGAATTCGAGGCAATGTGGCGCAGCAACGACGTGCGCAGCTATGGCGAGGGCACCAAGCATCTGCAACACCCGATCGTTGGCCTGATCGCCCTCGAATATTCGAGCTTTTCCGTCGACGGCAGGCCCGATCTCGGCATGGTGGTCTACAATCCCGCAACATTGGCAGACATGGACAAGGTCAGATCGCTGCTTCAAGGTCAGGCCTGATCAGCCGACGCGCGAGAGGCCCGAGAATAGGAAAAGGACGATGCCGAAGCACCGCCCTCTCTCATCCATCACGATGAGATCGCTCAGAACTTCTGCGTCAGCGTCAGCTTGAAGGTCCGGCCAGGCTCCGAATAGAACTCGTGCGGTTGCGTCAGGCTGGTCGAGGCGACGTTGAGTGCGTCGTAATAGGTCTTGTTGAAGATATTGTAGACGCCTGCCCGTACCGTCAGCCCTTTCACCTGCTCCGGCTCCCACCATCCCGTCAGGTCGAAGATGCCGTAGCCTGGCGTGCGGAAGCTGTCGCCATCCTTCTTCGGCTCGCTTGTCGCGGTGATGAAGGTCAGGTCGGTTCCCCAGATCTCGGTGGCATAGCCGACGGTGAAGGCCGCTTTTGCCGGAGCGACGGAATCGAGCCATTCGCCGGAATCGGAGTCCTTGCCATTGGCATAGGCAAGCGCGCCTTTGATATGCATGCCATTGTCGAACTTCTTATGCGCATTGACCTCAACGCCGAAGATGCGGACGTTGTCGCGATTGAAGTATTCTGTGATCCCCAACGGGTAAGTACGCGTTGGATCGACGGAAGTCTCGCTGTCGATGAAGTTCTTATACTTGTTGTAGAAGCCGCCGATATGGCCGCCGAAATCGTCATCGCCGAGGTTCGCGCCGATTTCGACGCCATTGCTGGTTTCCGGCTTCAGATCGGGATTGCCGTAGCTGACATAGCCGCCGGGCACGCCGTAGTTCAGGTAAAGTTCGCTGACATTCGGCGCGCGGAAGCCCATTGCCCATTGAGCATAAAGCTCGACATTGTTCTGCGGTTGGTAGGCCGCGCGCAGCTTCGGCGAGAAGCGGGTGTCGGACTGTCCGGACGGCATGCCGGCATAGTTGGCGCTGTCGCTATAGGCGTCGGTATTCTTTGGCGAGTAGTCATACCAATCGAAGCGCAGGCCCGGCGTCAGCGAGAAGCCGCTGGGGCCGATCTCGATCTTGTCGTCGATGAAGGCGCCGGCGCGCTTGCCGTCGACATCGGGCATATCGGACTGGTTGGTGTGCAGGAATGCGCAAGACGCGGCCCAACGAGGAAGATTGCAGCTATCGCCGCCGGCCGAATATTGATGCGTCTTGGTGAAGGCGACGTCGAGGCCGAAGGTGACGTTGTGATGCAGGCTGCCGGTGTCGAAGGACTTCGAGGCATTGCCGTTGAAGCCGATGCTGCGATCCTCGACCTCGTTGCGGCGCCAATAATCGCCGATGACGGAGGTATAGCGATAACCCTCGGCGCCGTTCTCGCGCATCAGGTTCTGCCAGTAGAAGACCGAATTGGCGGTGTCGACCAACGAGTCGGCGCTGTCGGCCTCGTATTTATAGTCGAGCGAAACGCGGTTGCGCTCGATATTGTCGGTCGTATCGTAGTTGCCCGGCCGGAAGTTTCCGGTCGGGCTCTGCAGATGCATGGCATCGATATCTGTATCTTTATTGTAGTGTTCGGCCGTAATGCCAAAAGTTCCGACATCGGTGTATTGGCGGATCTTGAAGAGGCCATTGCGCTGGTTGTAGTTGGCCGGATCGGCCTTGGTGCGCTTGATGGAGTAGCCGCCGACGTCGCCGTTGTTTTCCAGCTCATGTCCGTGCGTATATCCGCCCTCGAAAAGAACAGCGGTATTGTCGATGCGCTTGGCAACTGCGGCCGAGCCGCCGACGCTGCGGTCATCGCCGTTGTAGCCGAGTTTGAAGACGCCGCCCCAGGTCGAACCAGGCGTGATCAGATCTTCCGGCTCCAGCGTGCGCAACACGAAAGCGCCGCCAAGAGCACCGGAACCAGCGCGGCTGGAATCTGCGCCGCGCACGACGTCGACCGTCGAAAGCGTGTTGAAATCGAAGCTGTTGACGCCGCCGTCCGCAGCGCGAGCGCCGTCGAGCAGGAACGGAACCTCGATACCGTCGATCGTCGTCAGCACGCGGTCGTCTTCGAGGCCGCGAATATTGACGCTGCCGCTGGTGCGGTCGAAGCCAACACCGACTTCGGTGCTGCGGCCAAGATCCTCGATACGGCTGATCTGATTGTCGTCGATCTCCTTGGCCGTCGTCTCGGTGGTCGTCGGCGAGTCGGCCAGCACGTCCTTCGACGCCTTCCCCTTGACCACGATTGGTTTCAGCTCCGTTGCGCGGCCGCTCTTCGCCGCCGCTCCGTCTGCGGTCGCATCATTCTGATTTGCCGTCTGCGCATAAGAGGCCGTGCCGAGCCCAAGGGCCAGAAACGCCGTGCACGCCAAGAGAACCGAGCGAGATCGCCGAACAACCATAACCATTCCTTTCGAATTGATTCACCGGGCTGGCTGGTTGGTGCCTTCTGACGCACGCAAGGGGCTGGCTGGGTTCTTTTCGTTGAACGAAGCGGAGCAATTTCCGCCTTCTTTCTGCCGCATAAAAAACATGACTACTATTGTCAATATATTGAGGCATGATAAATATGAATAGATTTATCATGTTTAAAAGCTGATCGATAAAGTTGCTGAATTGCAACGAAATCGCTGCATCGAGCGTTCTCCCGGCATTGCCACTAGAGATGGGTGAAATACTTGATGCTGCTCCGGATCATCTCCGTCACGACCGCCGTCGCCATGTTGACGGCAGCCTCCCTTCCCGAAACCGGCCCCATGCCGCAGCCCAAGCCGGACAGCGAACAAACCCAATCGCCCAATGAACTGCCGATACCGGCACAAAAGCCGGAGGAATCCGGGACCGGTCCGCTGCTACAGTCCAAGCCCGATAGCGGACAAACCGAAGAGCCTAGTGCGGCGCCGATACCCGCACAAAAACCCGAGACTTCCGAGACCGAACCGACCGAGAGGGAAATGCAGGGGCCGCCCAAACCGCCCCCGACGGTCGCGGCGGAGTCGGATGATGAGCATCAAGCCTGCCTCAAGGAATTGAGCGCCATAGGGGCGGTATTCAAAGACACTCCCCGCATTGATGACGGCAACGGCTGCGGCATCGACAAGCCGATTGCCCTCTCCGAACCATTGCCGGATATCAAGATGAAACCGGAAGGCACGATGCGCTGCGAGGCCGCCCTGGCGCTCGCCCACTGGATGAAGGAGAGCGTAATCCCCGCCGCCGCAGCCGCCCTCAAGGACAACGGCCGGATTACCACGATCAACCAGGCTTCGACCTATATCTGCCGCCTGCGCAACAACGCGACCACTGGCAAGATTTCGGAACATGCCCGCGGCAATGCCATCGACATCGCCAGCTTCACCTTCGAAAATGGCGAGACCGTCGGCATCGAGCCGCGCCAGGAAGATCCGACGTTAACCGGCGCATTCCAGCGCAGCGCCAGCGCCTCCGCCTGCCTCTATTTCACAACCGTCCTCGACCCGAACAGCGACGCCGCACACGAGACGCATTTCCATCTGGACGTGCTGAAGAGGAACGGCGAGTTCAGATATTGCCACTAAATCCAACTGCACCGGATTCAGAACTTAAAACAATCCCTCGATATATCCCTGATCATTGAGGAAAATCCGTTCTGCCGCCGGCGATTTCGGCAGGCCCGGCATAGTCATGATCTCGCCGGTAATGACGACGACGAAGCCGGCGCCGGCGGAGAGGCGCACTTCGCGGACAGGCACGATATGACCCTCCGGCGCGCCGCGAACGTTCGGGTCCGTCGAAAAGGAATATTGCGTCTTCGCCATGCAGACCGGCAAATGGCCGTAGCCTTGATCCTCCCAGGAGCGTAATTGATCGCGCACGGCCTTGTCGGCGGTCACCTCGCCGGCGTGGTAGATCTTCGAAGCGACGATTTCGATCTTTTCGAGCAGGGAGAGATTATCGGGATAAAGCGGCTGGAACCTCGCCTGACCGGATTCGGCAAGCTCGACCACCTTATAGGCAAGCTCTTCGATGCCCGCCGATCCCTCGGCCCAATGGCGGCAAAGGATCGCCTCGGCACCGAGCCGTGCCACGTAATTCTTCAGCGCCTCGACTTCCGCATCCGTATCCGAGATGAAGTGATTGATGGCAACGACGACCGGCACGCCGAATTTGCGGACATTGGCGACGTGCCGCCCGAGGTTGGCGCAGCCTTTCAGGAGAGCTCCGACATTCTCCTGGCCGAGATCTTCCCTCCTGACACCGCCATTCATCTTGAGGGCCCGCACCGTCGCGACGATAACGGCCGCATCGGGTGAAAGACCGGCCTTGCGGCACTTGATATCGAAGAATTTTTCCGCGCCAAGGTCGGCGCCGAAGCCCGCTTCGGTCACGACATAGTCGCCGAGCTTCAGCGCCGTGCGCGTGGCAATCACCGAATTGCAGCCATGCGCAATGTTGGCGAAGGGGCCGCCATGCACCAAAGCCGGATTGTTCTCCAGCGTCTGTACCAGGTTCGGCTGCATCGCGTCCTTGAGCAGCACCGCCATTGCCCCGTCCGCCTTAAGATCACGGGCATAGACCGGCATGCGGTCGCGGCGATAACCGATGATGATGTTGCCGAGCCGCTTTTCCAGATCCTTCAGATCGGCAGCCAAGCAGAGGATGGCCATGACCTCGGACGCGACGGTGATGTCGAAACCGCCCTCGCGTGGGAAACCGTTGGCCACGCCGCCGAGCGAGGTGACGATATCGCGCAGCGCCCGGTCGTTCATATCCATGGCGCGCCGCCATGTGATGCGGCGGACATCGATATTCTGCTCGTTGCCCCAATAGATATGATTGTCGATCAGCGCCGCCAGAAGATTGTGGGCCGAGGTGACAGCATGGAAATCCCCGGTGAAATGCAGGTTGATGTCTTCCATGGGGATGACCTGCGCATAACCGCCGCCCGCCGCACCGCCCTTCACGCCGAAGCAGGGTCCGAGCGAGGCCTCCCGCACGCAGACAATCGCCTTTTTGCCGATGCGGTTCAGCCCATCGCCAAGGCCGACGGTCGTCGTCGTCTTTCCCTCGCCTGCCGGCGTCGGATTGATGGCGGTGACGAGGATCAGCTTGCCGTCCTTGTTGCCCGCTTTCGAAGCGATGAACTTTGCCCCAATCTTCGCCTTGTCATTCCCGTAGGGCGCAAGGTCTTCCACAGGAATGCCGAGCTTGGCGCCGATCTCGGCGATCGGCAATTTCTTTGCGGCGCGCGCGATTTCTATATCGGATTTTACCGCTGTCATGGAACCCGTTCCCGCCCTGAACATGGAGGCATTCACCCTGCCGGGATAGCCCAATAAATATCCACTGTGAATAGCTGCACTTTGCGGTCCTTCCTGAAACCATGCTGCCTTGCAGCAAAGCGCGGACGACCCTATTTTCCCAGGCGGGCTGCAGGACGAACGGAAAAGGATAAGGCATGAAGTCCCTGGAACTACTGGTCGAGCGCATCATCCTCTCCAGCCGTTGGATTCTGGTGGTCTTCTATCTCGGCCTTGCGGCCGCGCTTGCGATCTATGCCGTCTCGTTCGGCTACAAATTCCTAAAGGTCGCCGCCGGCGTTTTTGAGTATGACGAGGCGGACATGATCCTCGCCATTCTCGGCCTTATCGATGCTGCACTGGTGGCCAGCCTCATCGTCATGGTGATGATTTCCGGCTACGAAAATTTCGTCAGCCGCTTCGACGAGGCCGATGACGAAGTCTCCTTCCTCGGCAAGCTCGATTCCGGCAGCCTCAAGATCAAGGTTGCTTCTTCCATCGTCGCCATTTCGTCGATCCACCTGCTGCAGATCTTCCTCAACGCCACTCAATACGAAAACGGCAAGCTGATGTGGCTGACCATCATGCACCTCGCCTTCGTCGTCTCGGCGCTTCTGCTCGGCTATCTGGAAAAGATCATGGCGAAGGCCAAAGCCAAGGACGCCTGAACCGAAAGCGTCGTTATTCGCCGACAGCCACCGGCGCAGCCGAGACGGGCGTCGGTGCAGCGCACTCCGCAATCGGTTGCTTGTCC
Source organism: Rhizobium leucaenae USDA 9039 (assembly GCF_000426285.1). GTDB lineage: Bacteria > Pseudomonadota > Alphaproteobacteria > Rhizobiales > Rhizobiaceae > Rhizobium > Rhizobium leucaenae. The sequence goes on from NZ_AUFB01000005.1 coordinate 128,179, forward strand.
TTGCAGCCCTTCGCGGCAACAAGCTGATCGGCGGCTGCAAGCTCAGTCGTCAATTTCAGCTTCAGCGCATCCATCTGCGCGATGAGATGGATCGACGTCGGCGCGGTGCCGAGCATCAGACCGACCAGCGATTTGTCGATGCCCATTTCTTTGAGGAAATCGACGAGCCTCGCCGTCTGCCGCTTGTCGAGCTTGGTCGTATCATGCTTGCCGACGAACTTGCGCCCCACCTCCTGTTTGGAGAGAATCTTACGCCTGCCATTCACCATTTCGTATTCGGTGCGGTATTGGACGCGCACTTCGCTATAGGTCGTGGTGATCTGATGAACGCCGAGGAGCGCGAAGGGGCTAGAGACGCGCTGGACGCCGCCGGCAAAAAACAGCGGGCAGGCCGAAAAACAGATGGCACCGAGGGAAAATGTCTCGCCTTTGATGGAACCATCCTTGGCGCGGGCAGCCGAACAGATCGGCTCGGAATAGGGGCAATCGCGCGAGCGCGTCCTTCCGACCGCGATCGCGAGTTTCTGCTTGCGGATGGCATAGGCCATCTCCATGGCCGCCCGTACGTCGCCGCCCGGCGAACTGACGACGATCGGCAGTTTCCTGCCACCGAGGCGTTTCAGCAGCCTTTGCAACTTCTTCGGCGAATCCGCCATGATCTGCCCTTCGGCGGAGATCCAGTCCGTGCAGTTGTTGTCGGCGCGGCACCAGGCCATGTCACCGTGCACCAAAATGAAGTCCATGGACTGACCGGCGGCAGAGCCCGCAGCCTCAGCGGAGGTGAAGGAAAGCAACAGAAGAAAAACTGTTGTCAGGAAACACAAGGCCCCTTGGCAACACCGAGCGAGACGCTGCGGGAACAAATGTAAGATCATGAAATAGAAGCCTGGAAGCGATTGCTATGAAAGACCGATAGCAATCGCTTTTGACCTTCGCAAGGCAAGCCTCGATAGTCTGCCCTCAACCCTCGCCAAGGCGATCGGTTGGCATTTCCGCCGGCCATCGCATGGTTTCGCGAGCCCCGCACAAGTGTCTTGATGGGGAAAACGAGGACGCATAATTTTTGCCCAAAAAAACCAGTTTTCGGAAAAGTAATACAAATCAGAACTTTACCATATTAAGACATATGAAAATGGGACTATTTCTGATTGGTGTCGCAAATTTGTCTCTAGCATTCGCCCGGAAATCCGGTATTTGATACCGATAACACGCTGTGGGCGCTTACATCCAAATGTCCTATTTCATAACCGCCGAGAGACAATTATTGCTTTCCGCCGAGTTGGCCGCAGCCCGGAGTCAGACAGCTTTTGCGCAGGCTTTGGAGCGGACGAGTTCCGCTTTCGGCTTCAGTCACGCAGCGCTCATGAACGCTCCTGTTTCCGAAGATTCCATGCTGACGCCGCTGGTCATCGAAGGCTCTATGCCGCCGCAGTTCCTGCGGGATTTCGATCGCCATCAGTTGCTTCGCCGCTGCTCCATGCTGATGCGTGTGCGGGAGTCGGTGATGCCGCGTCCGTGGCACCTGCTGGAAAAAAGCACCGCCCACGATTTGGACCTGCCGCGCGAGCTGCGCACGCTCTTCACCAACAACAATTGCACGATGGGCGTCGTCATTCCCATCAATTCCTCTGACGGACAGCGTCTTGTCTTCTGGTTCATGGGCAATCGCAACAGTCTCGGACAAAGCGAGCTCAACGAGCTCACAATGATCATGCTGCAGGGACTGGACACCTACAACTGCATCAGGCGCAACGACGGTTCCGTGCCGCATATGCTCTCCGCCCGCGAGCTGGAAGTGGTTCGCTGGACGGCGCAGGGCAAAACGTCCGTCGAAATCGGCCAGATTCTTTCGCTCTCCGATCACACGGTCAACGCCTATATGACCAACGCGATCCGGAAGCTCGATTGCGTCAATCGCACACAGTTGGTCGCCAAGGCCATCCGTTTGAAACTGATCAGTTAATCGTTTCAGCCTATTCCCTAAGAACCCCTTTGCCCTTTAACGGCCGCCGAGAACGGTGCGCATTTCGACCAGATTCGAGCGCACACGCAGGATGTAGAATCCCATCGTCGCGAGATGACTCGGCATGATCCAGCCGTCTTCGCGCCCGTTCGAAATGATAGCGGGCTGGATCCGCAAAGCGGCTTGCAACTGTTTCATCGTACCGGTCCAGAGCGTACCAAGATTACGCTCGGCGATGACCTGCTGGAAATCGGCGCCAACGGCGCTGAGGATGCCGTAGTAGCCATAGAGCTGACCATAGGCGAACCAGAAGCGGTCGTCGGCGCGCATGTCGAACCAGCCGTAATTGTGGTTTTCCGAGCGCTCCGCCAGGATATCAGACGTACTGCCGAGGTCGTTGGCGACACGATCGATGAATTGCAGGAGATTGTCGGCGCGGCTGTCGAAAACAGCGTTGCAAGTGCCGAGATCGGTATTGAATTTGCGCAGACTGCCGATTGCAGCACGATAATAGCTCGGCGTCGGCGTCTTCGGACCAAAGGGGCGCATGCCGAAATACCAGCTCGTTTCGTCGAATTGCAGATTGCCCCGGGCGCTCTGCAGATCGCTGTTGATACCGGATGTGCCGCGCACGCGGCCAAGCGTATCGACCAATTCCACCGACGTGCGCCGCACCGCCTGGTTCACACCGCGCTGAAAAGCCGCCTTATTGTCAAGGAAAGGCGTATCGTCCCAGTTTATGCCGAAGAACCCCAGCTTGTAGAGCAGCATCGAGGATATCCAGGCATTCTGGTTGACGTTGAAATCGGTGAGATCGGCGGTGACGTCGACGATCGCGGAGGTCTGGCAGCTCTTCGGCGCATTCGCGACGGCCTGCTGTCCATTCACTGCCGGAAGTTCCTGCCCTGCCCCGACCTTGCGGTCTGAAAACTTGTAGACATCGGGATAGTTGGCATCGAAGCCGCTCCAGGCCTGCGTCTGCCAGATAAAATAGATATAGAGCGTCCCGATCAGCGCCAGGAAAACGGCAATCGGCAGCTTGATCAGCAAATTGCGCTGCCGGTACCAGCCGTGAGCGGCAAGAAAGGGCCAGAGTAGCCAAACGACGAGAAGCCCCAGGCCGCGAGCAATGGCGCGGCCGATCCGCTTGAAGAACGCAGCGATCGAATCAAGCATGAACTTCTCCTTTGCTGCGCCGCGCGTCCCTTGGACGAGCAATGAACGCAGGACATCTCACGCCTGCGCATAAGCCGAAAAACACTGCGGATTTTCGCGCATACGGAGGCATATAGCTATTCTCGTTCAAGCAGATATGTGTTCCCGAAGAAGACAGCAACCGGCTGTTGTCGTTTTTCAATCAAAGATCAGGTCTCCGGCTCGGTTTCTGCCGACGGCTCGACGACCGCCGCCTGCGCTGCCAGCAGGTGCGGCTCCAGCCGCCGCGTAAAGACGTCATCGGCACGAGCCTTGCGAGCTGCGAGATCGTGCCCCGCAAGCACGTTCGCCTCGAAAGCCGCAATCAGAGCGGCAACTGCCGTTGGCCTTTCGGCGGCCGGAAGCGGTGGCACCGCTTCCGATATCACCGCCTTGAGCAAGGCAATCCGCTGCTCGATGTCGACGGCAAGCTTGCCCGCCATCGCATTGACGGCGGCAATTTGCACGTTCAGGACGTTCGCCAATTCCTCGTAGATATCGATCAGCCGCTGCAACGCCGCCCGCCCCGGCTGCAGTGCCCGTTCCTGCTCATGGAGATCATCTCGGTCGGCAACCAGCCTGCTATATTCCGCCTCCAATTCGGATCGCGAACCTGCATCGCGAGCAGAGGAAATGCTGCTGCGCCGGTCGAAAATTCCGGGAATTAACGCATCTGCCTTGCGCTGCACTTCCTCTATCTCGACCTCGATGTGTTGCCGCCGATCGATGACCCGCACCAGATGCGCCTCGCAATCGCGAAAGGTGCGAACAAGCACCTGCCGGACGGTCTTGAACTGCGCATCGAGCAAAGCCGAAGCTGCCAGCGCCGCCTCGATATCGGCCGCAATCGACGCCGGCTTGGCATGACCCTGCCCGATCCGACGCCCGAGCAGCCCCGACGTGTCGATCCCAGCCTTCTCATCGAACAGCCGTCGGTGCTGCAAGTCCGCAGTCGCCGTAAGAAGATCGAGTTGCTTCACCAGCGACAGCGCCAGGATTTTCCAGCGACCGAGCAGTTCGATCGTCTCGCGCACCAACGCCTCTTCCACCGGGAAATTGATGGCATCGAGACGGCCGTTGCTTTTGGCGTTACCGCCGAGTGCGGCATTCGCCGCATCCATGCCCTTGATCGCGTCGTCGAGCGTCGCACGAGCCTTGTCGATCTCGCCGTCGAGGGGATGGACCTTGACCATGAAAGCGTCTCTCAATTGCCGTTGCCTGCGAGACTAACCGCTTCAATGCGCAAAGAAAATGCCTTAGCGTCCAACTTGCCTCAATGTGCGGCAGCCGGGCTCTTCAGATAGGCGATCAGATTTTCCAAATCCTTGTCGCTCTTCAAACCGGGGAAAGTCATCTTCGTGCCTTTCACCAGGAATTGCGGACTGGGCAGGTATTTTCGCAGCAGCGCCTCGTCCCAGACCTTGCCGTCGGCACCGAACGCTTTCATTGCCGGCGAATAGTTGTAGTCCGGCACGGTGGCGACGGGACGACCGATCACGCCCATCAGCGACGGCCCCACATGATTCTCATGTTCGGTCGCTGTGTGACAGACGGCACACTTCTTGAAGACAGCCGCACCGGCAACGGCGTCTCCGTCGGCTAGCGCTGACGAAGCGGAAAAAAGAACGGCGGCTGAGGCCGTCAGACGGCGCAATTTCATGTTTCCTCCACCATCGAATGCCTGGCGAATGCCTGGACACGGTCCCGATCGCCACGACCATAGAGCAGTTCGCCGCTACCTGCCGGATGACGCAATGCCGCGGGCGCTTCATTCCCCGGCCATGGCCTCCTCCCAGTGACGGCGGCAGAGGGAAACATATTTGTCGCTGCCGCCGATCTCGATCTGCGCCCCCTCATGCACCACCCTGCCCTGTCCGTCCAGGCGCACCAGCATCGTCGCCTTGCGGCCGCAATGGCAGATTGTCCGCACCTCGCGCATCTCGTCGGCAATCGTCAGAAGTTCCTGCGAGCCTGGAAACAGCTTGCCCTGGAAATCGGTGCGCAGCCCATAGGCCATGACCGGCACGCCGAGCCGATCGACGATGTGGGCAAGCTGCCAGACCTGGTCGCGCGACAGAAACTGCGCCTCGTCGACGAAGACGCAGGCCAGCGCTTCCTCGGCGTGCAAATTGTCCACCATCGCGAAGAGATCGTCCGTTTCACCGAAGGGCGTAGCGGCCATCTCGAGACCGATGCGCGAGGCGATCTTGCCACGACCGGCGCGATCGTCGAGCGCGGCGATGAAGGCACCGTCCGCATGCCGCGCTCCTGGTAGTTGTAGGCCGCCTGCAGCAGCATGGTCGATTTGCCCGCATTCATCGTCGAATAGTGGAAGTAGAGCTTGGCCATGATATTCTCCTTGAGCGCTTCATGGGTTCTCCATTGCGGGAAGGAAAGACGCCTTCGGCAAAAACCACAGGAATTACGGAGCCCGGACGGAGCCAGATCGGCCCGGCAGCGCATGGGTGAAAAAACATCGCGGAGTCGCAATCAGCCCCTGCAAACCGACGCAAATACAATGAGGTCGCTTGAAAATGTCAGTTATTGGTGGTTGCTTGGGAACGTTACACTGGGAGTCACACAATGATAAAAATGACTTTTACCGCATTTGCCTTCGCCTCAGCTCTCTCCACCTTGATGCTGGGAGCAACCACCGCGTCGGCCGCTGAGCCGGCAAGCTGTGGCACCGTGCATTTCGCCGATGTCGGCTGGACCGACATCACCTCCACTACGGCCACGGCCTCCGTCCTCCTGAAGGCCCTTGGCTACGACACCGACGTCAAAGTGCTCGCCGTGCCGGTGACCTATCAGTCGTTGAAGAACAAGGACATCGACGTCTTCCTCGGCAACTGGATGCCCTCGATGGCCGAGAACATCAAACCGTTTGCCGCCGACAAGTCGGTCGAAACCGTTCGCCCCAATCTCGAAGGTGCGAAATACACGCTGGCGACAAATGAAAAGGGCGCGGCACTCGGTATCAAGGACTTCAAGGATATCGCCACGCACAAGGATGATCTCGACGGCAAGATCTACGGCATCGAGCCGGGCAATGACGGCAACCGCCTGGTCATTGACATGGTCGACAAGAACACCTTCGGCCTCAAGGGCTTCGAAGTGGTCGAGTCCTCCGAGCAGGGCATGCTGGCCCAGGTTTCGCGGGCCGACAAGGAAGGCAAGCCGATCGTCTTCCTCGGCTGGGCTCCCCATCCGATGAACACCACCTACAAAATGACCTATCTCACCGGCGGTGACGACATCTTCGGACCGAACTTCGGCGGCGCGACCGTCTATACCAACGTCCGCGCAGGCTACCTGCAGGAATGCCCCAATGTCGGCACCTTCGTCAAAAACCTCGTCTTTTCGCTGCCGATGGAAAACGAGATCATGGGTAAAATCCTGAACGACGGTAAGGAGCCGGAAGCGGCCGCCACAGAATGGCTGAAGGCGAATCCGACCGCCGTCACCCCCTGGCTCGCTGGTGTCACCACCAAGGACGGCGGCGACGGGCTTGCGGCAGTCAAGTCCAAACTCGGCCTGTAACATCCGGGGATAAGGGGCGGCTCAACCGCCCCTTTCTCTTCCGGTGAACGGAAGACTGTTTCCCTCCTATTGCGCCATATATCGGGCAGCGACCCGCGCGGCGCCATAGGCCGTTATTCTCCGGCGGCCGCATCCGGACCCACATGAGACATCCGGAATCGCCGCCCCAATGGTGGGCAAAGACGTGAACTGGTTAACCGATTATCGCATCCCCATCGGTCCATGGGCCAAGGCCGTCGTGGATTGGCTGACGAGCAACGTCACATGGTTCTTCGACGGACTTTCCTATGTCGTCGCCCATGTGATCAATGCGCTGCTGTTTGTCCTGCAGGCGCCGCATCCGCTGGTCGTCGTCGTCGTTTTCACGGCCATTGCCTACTGGCTGCGCCGGAGCATTCCGGTCACTGCCCTGACCTTGATCGGTCTGCTGATCACCATCAACCAGGGCTATTGGAAGGAAACGACGGAGACGCTGGCGCTGGTGCTGGCCTCGACCTTCGTCAGCATGCTCGTCGGTGTTCCGCTCGGCATCGCTGCCGCCCGCCGCCCCTGGCTCTATGCCTTCATGCGGCCGGTTCTCGACCTGATGCAGACCATCCCGACCTTTGTCTATCTGGTGCCGGCGATGATCCTGCTCGGCCTCGGCATGGTCCCTGGTCTCGTCGCAACCGTCGTCTTCGCGATTCCCGCGCCGATCCGCATGACCCGCCTCGGCATCATCTCGACGCCGCCGTCTCTCGTCGAAGCTGCCGAGTCCTTTGGCGCAACGCAGCGGCAGGTGCTGCGCAAGGTCGAGCTTCCCTTCGCGACACCGCAGATCATGGCCGGCTTGACCCAGACGATCATGCTCTCGCTCTCCATGGTGTCCATCGCCGCCCTCGTCGGTGCGCCTGGCCTCGGCGTGCCGGTGTTGCGTGCCCTGAATAGCGTCAATGTCGCCAAGAGCTTCGATTCCGGCGCCTGCATCGTCATCCTGGCGATCATTCTCGACCGCATGTTCCGTGTCCCCGGCGAAGGAGAACAGTCATGACCACCGCCGTCGGCTTCAAAAACGTCAGCATCATTTTCGGTGATCGTCCCGAGACAGCGCTCAAGCTTGCCGATGCTGGCAAAACGCGCGACGAGATCGGCAAGGCGACCGGCCTGGTGCTCGGCGTCGCCAACGCCACGCTCGAGATCGAAGAGGGCGAAATTCTTGTCCTTATGGGCCTGTCCGGCTCCGGCAAGTCGACGCTACTGCGTGCCGTCAATGGCCTGGCGCCGGTCGTGCGCGGCGATGTCGTCGTCAACAGCAAGAGCGGACCGGTCAACCCCTATAGCTGTAATCCCAAGGCGCTGCGCGACCTGCGCATGCATACCGTTTCCATGGTGTTCCAGCAGTTCGCGCTGCTGCCCTGGCGCACCGTCGCCGACAATGTCGGCTTCGGATTGGAGCTGGCCGGCGTGCCCGAGACCGAGCGCAAGAAACGTGTCGATGAACAGTTGCAGCTCGTCAACCTGACGCAGTGGGCAAACCGTAAGGTCAACGAACTTTCCGGCGGCATGCAACAGCGCGTCGGCCTCGCCCGCGCTTTTGCGACCGGCGCGCCGATCCTATTGATGGACGAGCCGTTCTCGGCCCTCGATCCGTTGATCCGCACACGCCTGCAGGACGAACTTTTGGAATTCCAGCGCCGCCTGAAGCGAACGATCCTCTTCGTCAGCCACGATCTCGACGAGGCTTTTCGCATCGGCAACCGCATCGCGATCATGGAGAGCGGGCGGATCATCCAGTGCGGCACGCCGCAGGAAATCGTCAAGAACCCCGCCGACCAATATGTTGCCGACTTCGTGCAGCACATGAACCCGATCAGCATGTTGACCGCCCGCGATGTCATGCAACAGGGGCTTGGCCACTCCGCGGCAGGCGGCTCGGTCACCGCGACGGCAACGGCAACGACCCCGCTCGTCGATATCCTCGACGCTCTGACACATCAGCCCGGCAGCATCGGCGTCGTTGACAACGGCGTGATTATCGGGACGATTTCCGCCCAGGATGTCGTGGCTGGCCTCACCAGCCACCGGCGGCGAGAGTAGTTTATCATAGGCTCTCTCCCGCCCTGCGGGAGAGAGCCTATGAACGATAAACCATCCGTGCTCCGGGAAACCGATGATGAGGCGCGCAAGCAGGCACGTATCCTGCTGCGCTCTGCCCGCTATGGGTCTCTAGCCGTCATCGATCCGCAAACAGGCTTCCCTTCCGTGAGCCGCGTGCTGACCGGCACGGATATCGACGGCGTGCCTGTCATTCTTGTCTCGGGCCTTTCAGCCCATACCAAGGCGCTGTCGAAAGATCAGCGCGCCTCTGTCCTCTTCGGCGAACCTGGCAAAGGCGACCCGCTTGCCTATCCGCGCCTCAGCGTCCAGTGCAGTGCTGAGCGCGTCGATCGCGAAAACCGTCTATATGGACGCATTCGCATGCGCTTTCTTGCCCGGCATCCCAAAGCAAAACTCTATGCCGACTTTGCCGATTTCTGCTTCTTCCGTCTCATACCGATTGCCGCCAGCCTGAATGGCGGCTTCGGAAAAGCATATACTCTGACGGGCAACGATCTGATGATTCTTTCGCCGGCCAATGAGATGCTTGCTGAACAGGCCGATGCGATAGTGCGAGAATTACTAGCCTGCTATCCTTGTATCATTACAATTATAGTGAGTAGCCTAAGAGGGTCGGCCGGTAAAAATTGGCGTATTTATGGCCTAGATATGGCAGGAATCGACCTAATTCGGGGAGATGAGGCGTTAAGATGGGAATTTGACCCACCCTTGGGGGAGTTGCAGGACACTCATACATACATATCTAAAATAGCATACTCGATACCTTAAATTTAGGTATATACAATCTTTGGCCTATATTGGTATTGTTACTTATCGGATTAATTCCCCGATTAAAAAATACCCCGCAATTTCTGATGTACGCTCCGCATTAGGAAGATTAAAAGATGAAGACAAGAAATTTGGCCGAACACTCCAACGTGGCGGCAGCATTATTATCTGCTATGGCGAACCCGAAGCGCCTTATGATTCTTTGCAGCCTGGTCAAGGGTGAAGTTCCGGTTGGTGTATTGGCCAATCAGGTGGGGCTCAGCCAATCTGCGCTCTCTCAGCATCTTTCGAAGCTCCGCGCCCAGAAGCTGGTGAAGACCCGTCGTGATGCTCAAACGATTTACTACTCCAGCACTTCAGACTCGGTGATCCGTGTTCTCGAAACGCTGGAAGACATTTATTGTGAACCGGAAAAAAGTAGATCGGCTGCTTAATAGCCAAAACTGGCTCTAAGTATGTCGGGGCGGGATCTACAAGGAAGCGATTGCTTCCAGCCTTAAGATCAGGCCTCTTTCATCACCACTTATATAAATGATTTGGCTGGCAAATTTCCAATTTGCCAGCCTTTTCGCGTCTTGTCCTTAGACAAGCACCTTGCAGGCCACGGCTGTCAGCCAAATCCAACGGCGCAATGGCCGAGACAGGCCTGACTAATGCATGTCGCGCAAAAGTGTGCGGCGGTTTTGCGGAAACGACATGCACAAACAAGGCGATAAAGCGGGGGGCGAATCTGAAAGATCGCGACGAGCTTTAGATCCGCACGCTGTCCCACAGCCACCTTTGTCTTGACGCCAAGGGGCCGACTGATAATTTGACCGGGCAGTAAATAATCACGCGGCCCATGGCCGCGATCGGGAAATGGCCCCCGAATGGCCATGGAGAACAGCATGTCCGACCGTCTGAATGCCACCCCCAACGATCTGCGCGCCTTTTGGATGCCGTTTACGGCCAATCGCCAGTTCAAGAAGGAACCACGTCTCTTCGTCGGCGCCAAGGATATGTACTATACCACCCATGATGGGCGACAAGTGCTGGACGGAACGGCCGGCCTTTGGTGCGTCAATGCCGGCCACTGCCGGCCGAAGATCACTGAGGCCATTCGCGAGCAGGCGGGCGAACTCGATTATGCGCCGGCCTTCCAGCTCGGCCATCCCAAGGCTTTCGAGCTGGCCAACCGGCTGGTGGACATCGCGCCACAGGGCATGAACCACGTTCTCTATACCAATTCGGGGTCTGAATCCGTCGAAACCGCGCTTAAGGTGGCGCTCGCCTACCATCGCGTGAAAGGCAACGGCTCGCGTTTCCGCCTCATAGGCCGCGAGCGCGGCTATCACGGCGTCAACTTCGGCGGTATCTCCGTCGGCGGTATCGTGTCCAACCGCAAGATGTTCGGTACGCTGCTGACCGGCGTCGACCATATGCCCCACACCCATCTTCCGGGCAAGAACGCCTTCACGCGCGGCGAGCCCGAGCATGGTGGCGACATCGCCACCGAACTTGAACGTATCGTCACTCTGCATGATGCCTCTACCATCGCTGCCGTCATCGTCGAGCCCGTCGCCGGCTCCACGGGCGTGCTGATTCCACCGAAGGGCTATCTGCAGAAGCTGCGCGAAATCTGCACCAAGCACGGCATCCTTTTGATCTTCGATGAAGTCATCACCGGCTTTGGCCGCCTCGGCACCCCCTTCGCCGCGCAATATTATGATGTCCTCCCGGACATGATCACCACCGCCAAGGGCCTGACCAACGGCGTCATTCCGATGGGCGCGGTATTCGTGACATCGGAAATTCACGACGCCTTCATGCAGGGACCCGAGCACATGATCGAGTTCTTCCACGGCTATACCTATTCCGGCAACCCGATTGCCTCTGCCGCGGCTCTCGCGACGCTCGATACCTACAAGGAAGAAGGCCTGCTCACACGCGCCGCCGAGCTTTCGGACTATTGGGCAGATGCACTACACTCCCTGAAGGATTGCCCGAACGTCATCGACATCAGAAACACCGGCCTGATCGGCGCCATCGAACTCGACCCCATCGCCGGCGAACCCACCAAACGCGCCTTCACCACCTTCCTGAAGGCCTATGAAAAAGGCCTGCTGATCCGCACCACCGGCGACATCATCGCACTCTCCCCGCCGCTGATCATCGAAAAGCACCATATCGACGAACTCTTCGGCAAGCTCAGGGACATCTTGCAGAATAATATCTGAGGCTTAGTCTCTTCAGAATCAGCCCCTCATACCCCCATTGCAATTGCAGAATGGTCGGGCATGAGGGGCAAACTTTATGCGAGGAAAAGCCATGTCAGCCGAACTTGAACGCTACATCGACCAGGGCGTCGGCCGCGAGCCTGCGGACATCGTTCTGAAAAATGGCCGCTTCTTCGATCTGGTGACAGGCGAACTCGTCGCCTCGGATATCGCCATCTGCGGCGATCGCATCGTCGGCACCTGCGGCACCTATCAGGGCCGCAAGGAAATCGACATCTGCGGCCGGATTGTCGTCCCCGGCTTCATCGATACGCATCTGCATATCGAATCCTCGCTGGTGACGCCGCATGAGTTCGACCGCTGCGTCCTGCCCTATGGCGTGACCACCGCCATCTGTGATCCGCACGAGATCGCCAATGTCCTCGGCGCGGAAGGCATCCAGTATTTTCTGGATTGTTCGCTGGAAACCATCATGGACATCCGCGTGCAGCTCTCCTCCTGTGTGCCGGCAACGCATCTTGAGACGTCAGGAGCCGATCTGCCGATCGAGCGGCTCCTGCCCTTCCGCCATCATCCGAAAGTCATCGGCCTTGCGGAATTCATGAATTTTCCGGGCGTCGTGCACAAGGACCCCGTCTGCATGGCCAAGCTCGACGCCTTTCAGGGCGGCCATATCGACGGCCATGCGCCGCTGCTGCGCGGGAAAGACCTCAATGGTTATCTCGCCGCCGGTATCCGCACCGAACATGAATCGACCACCGCCGAAGAAGCGCTCGAAAAGATCCGCAAGGGCATGCATATCCTGGTGCGCGAAGGCTCGGTCTCCAAGGACCTGCACGCCCTGATGCCGATCTTGACGGAGCGCCTGTCGCCTTATCTGGCGCTTTGCACCGACGACCGCAATCCGCTCGACATCGCCGAACAGGGCCATCTTGATTATATGATCCGTACCGCGATCGCCCACGGCGTCGAGCCACTGGCGATTTATCGCGCCGCCTCCATCTCGGCCGCCCGCGCCTTCGGCCTGCGCGACCGCGGCCTGGTGGCGCCCGGCTGGCGCGCCGATCTGGTCGTCATCGACAGTCTGGAGAACTGCAAGGCGGAGACCGTCTTCTCCGCGGGCCGGCGCGTCACTGCGGAGCTTTTCGCCACCCGCAAATCCGTCGCCCCGGTCGGTCTCGACAGCGTCAAAGCGCGCCCGATCAACGCCGCCGATTTCGGCGTGCCAGTGACCGAGGGCGAAAGCTCCGTGATCGGCGTCACCCCCGGCAAAATCATCACGCAGCATCGCCGTTACCGCCTGCCGGTCAAGGGCAACCAGACCGATATCGATCTCGGCAACGATGTGATCAAGGTGGCCGTCATCGAGCGGCACGGCAAGAATGGCAATCATGCTAATGGTTTCGTCCAGGGCTTCGGCTTGAAGAAGGGCGCGATCGCCTCGACGGTCGGTCACGACAGTCACAATATCTGCGTCGTCGGCGTCAATGAAGACGATATGGCTCAAGCCGCCAACCGCCTGAGCGAAATCAATGGCGGCTTCGTCGTCGTCGAAAATGGCGTGGTCACCGGCGAAATCGCTTTGCCCGTCGCCGGCCTGATGAGCCTCGAGCCCTATGAAACCGTGCGCGATACGCTGCACCACCTGCGTCAGGCGGCCTACGCCCTCGGCGCGACGCTGGAAGAGCCCTTCCTGCAGCTCGCCTTTCTGCCGCTGCCGGTCATTCCGCATCTGAAGATCTCGGACCGCGGTCTCGTCGATGTCGACAAGTTTATGCTGATTGGGTGATAACTCGACGAAATTTCCTTCCATCGCAGCCGTTTGAAGCCTACAGCGAAACATTTCACGCGCTGGGACTCCAATTGACCAGCACATATTGTTATCTTTTCATCGCAAGGCAAAATCACTCGGCAACGGAAAATACTCATGACGAAGCTTGAGCAGATTGAGAAAAACATCACCGACCTCGGACCAGACGACTTCAAGGCGTTCGCCGAATGGTTTGAAGCTTTGCGGGCAGCTCGTTGGGACAATCAGATCAAGGCCGATATCAACGCGGGTAAGTTGGACCAAATAGCAGACAAAGCCCTCGCCGATTTCCGGGCAGGAAAGACTAGGGCGTTGTGAAACATCATGCGACGCCGACATTCTGGCAAGCTTATGAAAAGCTGCCAAAACACGTCCAAGAACTTGCCGATCGCAACTTCGAACTTTTGAAATCGAATCCGAAGCACCCGTCGCTTCATTTCAAGCAAGTGGGACGCTTCTGGTCAGCCCGTGTGGGAATTTCGTGGCGTGCGCTTGCCGTAGCGGATGGGGAATATCTCATCTGGTTCTGGATCGGATCTCACACCGACTATGACAAGCTTTTGCGCTGATCATCCCGTCTGCCCGCAGAACACATCCAGTGCCGCAAGGCTCACCACCTCGCTGGCGCTGGCGGTCGCAAAGCCCGGCATCGGCACGGTCTTCGCCACCTTGATCCCCTTTGGCAAAGCGACCTTTACCGGCTCCCGAGACAGGTTGAAGACAAAGAGCAGCGTTTCGCCGTCCTTCCTGCGCGTAAAGGCGAGGACGTCCTCCTTGGTATCGAGAAAGGTCATGTCGCCGTCGACGAGCGCGGTATGCCGCTTTCGAAAGGCCAGCGTCTCGCGGTAGTGGTGAAGAACGGATTGCGCATCCGTCTCCTGCTTGTCGACGGCGAGTGACGCGTGCTGATAAGGCACCGGCAGCCATGATTTCTCGGCCGTGGAAAAGCCCGCATGCACCCGGCTTGCCTCCCAGGGCATCGGCGTGCGGCACCCGTCGCGGCCCTTGAAGGCTGGCCAGAAGCGAATGCCATAAGGGTCCCGAAGATCCTCAAAGGCAAGTTCCGCCTCGGGCAGGCCCAATTCTTCACCCTGATAAAGACAGATCGAACCGCGCAAGGTGGATAGCAAGGAAATCGCCAATTTGGCGACACGCGGCTGCTCGGCCTCCGTTTCGGCAAACCGGCTGACATGACGGTTTACGTCATGGTTCGAAAAGGCCCAGCAGACCCAACCGTCGGTGACGATCTCCTGAAAGTCGCCGACGCAGCGGCGGAAATGGTCCGGTGTAAAGTCCGGTCCGAGAAGATCGAACGTATAGCACATGTGCAGCTTGTCGCCGCCGCTGGTATAGGCGGCAACCGTCTGCAGCGAGCGAGCGCCATCGCCCACTTCGCCGACGGTCGTGCGTCCGTCATACTGATCAAGCAGCTTGCGGAAGCGCTTCAGGAAACCGATGTTTTCCGGCTGCGTCTTATCATGAAGATGGTTCTGCATGCCATAGGGGTTGCTCTCCGGGGCATCCAACCCGCCGATGGCGATTGCGGCCGGCGGATTGTCCCGCAGCTTCTTGTCGCAGAAATAATAGTTCACCGTATCCAGCCGGAAACCATCGACGCCTCGATCGAGCCAGAACTTGACCGCCGTAAGCACGGCATCCTGGACTTCGCTATTGTGGAAATTCAAGTCCGGCTGTGAGGTCAGAAAATTGTGCTGGTAATATTGCCGGCGCACGCCATCCCATTCCCAGCCCGGGCCGCCGAAGATCGACAGCCAATTGTTCGGCGCCGTGCCGTCCGGCTTCGGATCGGCCCAGACATACCAGTCCGCTTTGGGATTGTCGCGGCTTGCCCGGCTTTCGATAAACCAGGGATGGCGATCCGATGTATGCGAGATCACCTGATCGATGATGACCTTGAGGCCGAGCGCGTGTGCGGCCGTCATCATCTCATCGAAATCGGCGAGAGTACCGAAGATCGGATCGACGTCGCAATAGTCGGCAACGTCATAACCCATATCGGCCATCGGTGAGGTGAAGAACGGAGCCAGCCAAATGGCATCGACGCCGAGTGAGGCAATATGCGGCAGGCGGCGGGTGATGCCCTTGATATCGCCAAGCCCGTTGGCGTCGGTATCCTGAAACGACCGCGGATAGACTTGATAGATCACCGCGCCGCGCCACCAATCGGCTCCCGCCGCTTTGCCCGTTGATTTCATGAAACAATCCGCCTCGATTTCCTCTCGCCCTTCAGATTGCACACTAAGCCTTGGGCGGCAAGCCGCAAGCCAGGTGAAGGATGAACCGGCGATTGAATGTGAAAAAATTCGCGAGGTGATTTCGGAAAATTGCCGATGTAGATATTCACAGCCTCGAGCCGCCGCTCGCTTTAGGACTTGAAAGCGACGTTGCATCGGATAACTTGCGACATTGACCTGCACGTACAGGTCACCTGCGGGAATAAAAATAGCCTTAAAAACAAGGCCCATAGCTCCAGAAAGGTGGGGAAAGATATGACTCATTTCAGCAAGAAGTTTATCGTGTCGGCGTTCGTCGGCACGTTGTTAAGCGTCTCTGCACATGCTGCAACCCTCAATATCCACAACGGCGGCGACCCCACATCGCTCGACCCGCAAAAAATTTCCGGCGACTGGGAAAACCGCATTGACGGCGACATTTTCGAAGGCTTGGTAACGGAAGACCCTAAGGACAACCCGATCCCCGGCCAAGCGGCAAGCTGGACTGTTTCTCCAGACCAGAAAGTCTATACCTTCAAGCTGCGCGACGGCATCAAGTGGTCCGATGGCCAGCCAGTGACGGCTCAGGATTTCGTCTTTGCTTTCCAGCGCCTGATGGACCCGAAGACCGCCGCCCAATATGCCTATCTGCAATATACGATCTTGAACGCGGAAAAGATCAACAAGGGCCAGATCAAGGATCTCAGCCAGCTCGGTGTCAAGGCGATCGACGACAAGACGCTGGAAATCACGCTCGAAAATCCGACCCCTTACTTCCTGAACGCCTTGATGCACTACACGGCCTATCCGCTGCCGAAGCATGTGGTTGAAGCCAAGGGCGACGAATGGGTCAAGATCGGCAACATCGTCACCAACGGCCCCTATAAGCCGGTCGAATGGGTACCCGGCTCGCACGTCACCAACGTCAAGAACGATCAGTACTATGACGCAAAGGACATCAAGATCGATAAGGTGAACTTCTATACGCTGGAAGATCAAGCCGCCGCCCTGAAGCGCTATCGCGCCGGCGAGTTCGATATTCTGACGTCGTTCCCCGCCGACCAGTTCGAATGGATCCAGAAAAACCTTCCCGGCCAAGCGCATGTGGTTCCGTTCCTCGGCACCTATTACTACGTCCTGAACGCCACGAAGCCGCCCTTCAACGACAAGCGCGTCCGCCAGGCTCTCTCCATGGCCGTCAACCGCGAAGTCATCGGGCCGAAGATCCTCGGCACCGGCGAGCTGCCGATGTATTCCTGGGTGCCGCCGGGTACGGCGAACTACGGCGAGCCGGCTTACGTGAGCTGGAAGGATGAGCCTTATAAGCAGAAGGTCGAAGAGGCCAAGAAGCTGCTGAAGGATGCAGGCTTCGGCCCCGATCACCCGCTGAAGGCACAGCTTCGCTACAACACTAACGACAACCACAAGCGCATCGCCGTTGCGATCGCCGCCATGTGGAAGCCGCTCGGCGTCGATATCGAGCTCTACAACACCGAAACCAAGGTGCATTACGATGAAATGCAGCGCGGCCAGGTGGAAATCGGCCGCGCCGGCTGGCTTGCCGACTATAACGATCCGATCAACTTCCTGAACCTGCTGTCGACCGGCGTCGAGATGAACTACGGCCGCTGGAGCAATCCGGATTACGATGCGCTGATCAAGCAGGGCAACGAACAGACCGACCTGAAGAAGCGCGCCGAGATCTACAAGAAAGCCGAACAGTTGGCCCTCGACGATAGCGCGGCGATCCCGATCTACTACTACGTTTCCCAGAACATCGTTGCTCCGAAGGTCCAGGGCTTCGTCGATAATATTCAGGACATTCACCGCACTCGCTGGCTGTCCGTCAAAGAATAATAGGAAAAGGCCCCGCCTGCTTTTGCCGGGCGGGGCCCCAAAAAACCCATGTTTCGCTACGCTCTCCGTCGCCTGCTGTCGACAATCCCCGTCCTGTGGATTGCCGTAACAGTGTGTTTTTTCATCTTGCGCCTCGCTCCTGGCGGCCCCTTCGATGGCGAAAGGCCATTGCCGCCGGAAGTCAAAGCCAACCTCGCGGCTCACTATAACCTCGACAAGCCCCTGGTTGAGCAATACCTGATCTATGTCGGCGACGTCATGAAGGGCGATCTAGGCCCCTCCTTCGCCAATCAGGACTTCACCGTCACCCAACAGATCATGTCCGGCTTTCCCTATACGCTGACTATCGGCGGCGCCGCTTTCGTGCTCGCAACCATCGTCGGCGTGCTGATAGGCTGTCTTGGGGCGCTCTATCAGAACCGCTCGGCCGATTATTGGCTGGGCGGCGGTCTCCTCATCGGCTTGGTCATGCCGAGCTTCCTGATAGCTCCGATCCTTCAGCTCGTCTTCGGCAATACGCTCGGATGGCTGCCGGTCGGCGGCTGGGGCGATGGCTCGATCCGATTCCTGATCCTGCCTATCGTCGTCCTGACCCTACCGCATGCAGCACGCATCTCCCGCCTAATGCGCGGCTCGATGATCGAAGTGATGAGCCAGAACTTCATCCGCACCGCCAAGGCCAAGGGCATAGGCCCGCGCCTGACCGTGATGCGCCACGCACTGAAACCGGCGATGATGCCCGTAGTGTCCTATCTCGGACCGGCGGCAAGCTACCTGCTCACCGGTTCGCTGGTCGTCGAAAGCATTTTCGGTCTACCGGGTGTCGGCCGCTACTTCGTCGGTGCCGCGCTCAATCGCGACTATGGCATGGTGCTCGGCACGGTCATTTTCTACATGGTGCTGATCGTGGTCCTCAATCTCCTCGTCGACATCACCTATGCGTGGCTCGACCCGAAAGTGAGAATGCGATGATCCTCAATTCCGCAAAGAGAGAATTGCTGGAAGCGGAATTGCTTTCGGCAGAAGGGCTCGCACCCGAGGGGCGCTCTCTCACCGGCGACGCGATGCGTCGCCTGCTCCGCAACAAGGCCGCGGCACTTTCGCTGATCGTCCTCGCAGTCCTGGTTCTGGTCGCCATATTCGGCCCGTATTTCCTACCCTTCAACTACGAGGATCCGGATTGGACTTCTTTCCGAGGTCCTCCGGACTTTGCCGCCGGCCACTATTTCGGCACCGACGGCAACGGCCGCGACCTGCTGGCACGCACGCTCTACGGCACGCGCGTTTCGCTGACCGTTGCGCTCGTCGCCACCCTCGTCTCGGTCATCATCGGCGTGCTCTACGGCGCCGTCTCGGGTTATTTCGGTGGCCGTGTGGACGCAATCATGATGCGCTTCGTCGATATCATGTATGCGCTCCCCTATGTCCTCTTTGTCATCCTGCTGATGGTGATCTTCGGCCGTAACGTCTACCTGCTGTTTGCGGCAATCGGCGCGCTCGAATGGCTGACCATGGCGCGTATCGTCCGGGGTCAGACCCTGTCGATCAAGCAGCGGGAGTTTATCGAAGCGGCACGGGCCTCCGGCCAACGATCGTTCAAGATCATCCTCAAGCACGTCGTGCCGAACCTCGTCGGTCCGGTCGTCATCTATGCGACACTCACCATCCCGGAAATCATAGCAACCGAAAGCTTCCTCTCCTATCTCGGCTTCGGCGTTCAGGAGCCGCTGACATCGCTCGGCACGCTGATTGCGGAAGGCTCTGCCGGCATGGAGACCACGCCCTGGCTGCTGTTCTTCCCGGCCGGTTTTCTGGTCGCGCTGCTGATGAGCCTGCTCTTCATCGGCGACGGCCTGCGCGACGCTTTCGATCCGAAGGATCGCTGACATGACAGACACACTTCTCGAACTCAAAGACTACTCCATCACCTTCCGCACCCCGGAAGGCGAAGTCGCCGCCGTCTCGAAGATGAACCTCAAGATCGGCCGTGGCGAGCGCGTCGCCATCGTCGGCGAATCCGGTTCCGGCAAGAGCCAGACCTTCCTCGGCCTCATGGGCCTGCTCGCCAAGAACGGCCGCACCAGTGGCCAGGCGCTGCTGGACGGCAAGGATCTGCTGACGCTGAAACCGCGCGAACTCGACCATGTGCGCGGTAAGGACATGGCCATGGTCTTCCAGGACCCGATGACCGCACTCAACCCGTCGCTGCGCATATCGCGGCAGTTGACGGAGCAGCTCGAGGTTCATGGCGGGCTTTCGGCGCGCGCGGCCTCCGCCGCCGCACTCGACATGCTGAAGCGTGTCGGCATTCCCGACCCGACGCGCCGCTTTAACCTCTATCCGCATGAGCTTTCCGGCGGCATGCGCCAGCGCATCGTCATCGCCATGGCGCTGCTCACCAAGCCGAAGCTCCTGATTGCCGACGAGCCGACGACGGCGCTCGATGTTACGATCCAGGCTCAGATCCTCGATCTCTTCAACGAGCTGACGGCGGAAATGCACACGGCGCTCGTCATGATCACCCACGATCTCGGCGTCGTTGCCGGCCTCGCCGATCGCGTCGCCGTCATGTATGCCGGTCGCATCGTCGAGGAAGCGCCCGTCGAGGAGCTGTTCGAAAATCCGGCTCATCCTTACACGGCAGCACTCCACGCCTCTATTCCGCGACCGGATCAGGATGTCGACGATCTCGCCGTCATACCTGGCAGGCCGCCGAACCTGATGCATCTGCCGCGCGGCTGCTCCTTCTCGCCGCGCTGCGCCCATGTGCAGGACGATTGCCTGGACGCACCGCCGCAGCTCGACCCGCTCGCGCCGCAACGCTGCGCCGCCTGCTTCCATCCCCTCTCGGCCCACCGGGAACGGAGTCTCATCCATGGCTGAACACACGCTTCTGAAGGTCGAGCATCTGACCACCGAATTCGAGCTGCCATCGAAATCCTTCTTCAAACCGCCATTGGTCCTGACGGCGGTCAACGATGTCAGTTTTGAGCTGAAAACCGGACGCACCCTCGGCATCGTCGGCGAGTCCGGCTGCGGCAAGTCGACTCTCGGCCGATCTATCCTACGGCTGATCAAGGCGCAGAAGGGCCGCATCATGTGGCAAGGCGGCAATCTGCTGGATCTTTCCGAAGAGGAAATGCGCGCCGCCCGCCGCGACATGCAGATCATCTTCCAGGACCCGATCGCCTCTCTCGACCCGCGCATGACCGTCGGCGACATCATCGCCGAGCCGCTGACCGTATTCGAGCCGAAGCTGACGAAAGCGCAGCGCCAGGACCGCGTTCGCGAGATCATGGCGGCGGTCGGCCTCGTGCCGGAGATGATCAATCGCTACCCGCACGAGTTCTCCGGCGGTCAGGCGCAGCGCATCGGCATCGCCCGCGCCGTGGTGACGCGGCCGAAGCTGATCGTCTGCGATGAGCCGGTCTCGGCCCTCGACGTCTCGATCCAGGGCCAGGTCATCACGTTGTTGCGCAAGCTGCGCAAGGAGTTCGGCCTGACGCTGATCTTCATCAGCCACGATCTCTCCGTCGTGCGCCTGATCTCGGACGACGTGCTGGTGCTGTACCTCGGTAAGGTGGTGGAAGCAGGCGATGCCGCTACCGTCTTCGACCATCCGGCCCATCCCTATACACAGGCCTTGTTCTCCGCCGCCCTTATTCCCGACCCGAAACGGGCGCGCGGCCGCGAGCGCATTCGCCTGCAGGGCGATCCCCCCTCGCCGCTCAATCCACCTGCCGGCTGCGTCTTCTCGCCGCGCTGTTGGAAGGCGACGGATATCTGCAAGACGAAGATGCCGCCGACCGAGCAAGTTCGCCCCGGACAAACCGCGGCGTGCTATCATATGGACAGGCCATAGGGCTCAAAGGGTGGACGGTGCAGCCCGCCGTTCACCTTGCCCAAGCCGCCGCATCCGCGTATGCAGCAGCGAAGGGAAACGCAGGAGGACGTCTTGGGCGGGCATTTTCTATCGATCGGCGAATGCATGGTGGAGCTGTCGCAGGCCCGTGATGGGCATTTGCGCAAGGGCTTTGCCGGCGACACCTTCAACACGGCCTGGTATGCCCGCGCCTGCCTGCCGGCGGATTGGTCGGTCGATTATTTCACCGCTGTCGGTGATGACCCGATGTCGGACGAAATGCTGGGTTTCATGAAGGCGCATGACATCGGCACGTCGAACATTCGCCGTCTCCGCGGCAAGACGCCCGGCCTCTACATGATCAACCTGAAGGACGGCGAGCGCTCTTTCAGCTATTGGCGCGACAGTTCGGCTGCGCGTCAGCTTGCCGCCGACGGCGACCGGCTTCGCACCGCGATCGAAGAGTCGAACGTCCTCTATTTTTCCGGCATCACCCTGGCGATCCTGTCGCACGAAGACGCCGAGACGCTGCTCGCCGAACTCCGCCGCGCCAAGGCCGTCGGCAAGCTGGTGGTCTTCGACCCCAACCTGCGCCCGCGCCTCTGGTCGAGCTTTGATGCCATGCACACCATGATCGGCGAAGGCGCCCGCGCCTCGACGCTGGTGATGCCGAGCTTCGACGACGAGGTCTCGCATTTCGCCGACGATTCGATTGCCGGAACCATCCGCCGTTACCGGCTGCACGGCGCCAATATGGTGGTCGTCAAGAATGGCGCCGAGGGCGCGACCGTCGGAACCGATGCCGGGGAAACGCTCGTTCCTGCCGTCAAGGTCGCCAAGGTCGTCGACACCACCAGCGCCGGCGACAGCTTTAACGGCGCGTTCCTCGCCCATTATCTGGAACATGACGACGCCGTCGCCGCCGCCCATTTTGCCGCAGGGATCGCCGCAAAGGTCATCCAGGAACATGGCGCCTTGGTGCCGCCGGAAAAGCTGCAAACCGCCGGCTGAAAGCTGTAATATTTCCATCATAGACACCCCGCACAATAAGACAGGCGCGGGAATCATCTTTGCTGCACCGGAATTGTTGTACCGACACTATGAGGGTGCGGTGCGGATGGAACGTTTTTGGATATGTTGCAGCGCTTGTCGGACATTGATCATAGAGGATGGGCTGAAGCGACAACTCCGGTCGCAACGCCAGAGCGCCTGCTCATCGTCAGCGACGCCTGGCACCCACAGGTGAATGGCGTCGTCCGCTCCATCGAAAATACCAACCGCGAACTGGCACGCATCGGCGTCGATGTCGTGATGATCACGCCGGAAGGTTTCCGCAACATCCCCTGCCCGACCTACCCGGAAATCCGCCTGTCGATCGCAAGCTACCGCAAAGTCGCAGCGCGGATCGAAGCAGTTCGGCCGACCTATGTGCATATCGCGACCGAAGGCCCGCTCGGACTGACGGCACGGCGCTGGTGCGTGAAAAATGGCATGCCGTT
Organism: Rhizobium leucaenae USDA 9039; assembly: GCF_000426285.1. Taxonomy (GTDB): domain Bacteria; phylum Pseudomonadota; class Alphaproteobacteria; order Rhizobiales; family Rhizobiaceae; genus Rhizobium; species Rhizobium leucaenae. The sequence goes on from NZ_AUFB01000005.1 coordinate 151,219, forward strand.
TTCGACGAGCTATCATACGCGCTTCCCCGAATATGTCGCGGCCAGGCTCCCGATCCCGCAAAGCTGGCTTTACGCCTTCGTCAAATGGTTCCACAATGCCGGTTCGGGCTGCATGGTGGCGACACCGAGCCTTGCCAATGAGCTCAAGCAGAAGGGCATTCACAATCTGCTGCCCTGGAGCCGTGGTATCGACTCGACGCTTTTCCGCCCGCAACCGCTGGAAGACATCCCCTTCGGCCTGCCTCGCCCGATATTCATGACGGTCGGACGGGTGGCGCTCGAAAAGAACCTGCCGGCCTTCCTCGATCTGGACCTGCCCGGTTCGAAGGTCGTCGTTGGCGACGGACCGGCGCGCGCCGAGTTGCAGAAGCTTTACTCAAACGTGCTCTTCCTCGGCTCGAAGTTTGGCGAAGCGCTGGCGCATGCCTATTCGCAGGCCGATGTTTTTGTCTTCCCCTCGAAGACCGATACATTCGGCAATGCCATTTTGGAGGCGCTGGCAAGCGGCGTTCCCGTCGCCGCCTATCCCGTTGCCGGACCTGCCGATATCCTCGGTGGCAATGATGCGGCTGGTGTCGTCGATGAAGATTTGGCGAAAGCCTGCCTTGCTGCGCTCTCCTCTTCCCGCGAGGCAGCGCGCGCTCTGGCGCTCAACTATTCCTGGGAAGCCGCCACGACCCAATTCATAGGCAACGTCCGCGGCGCCAATCATCGCGGCCGCGTGTTGGCGCGAAACCGCTGAGCGAGCGACATCGAGGGCCGCTTTGCGTGCCGTACGGGGCATGCGTAAGTTCAATATTCTCTTCGATCCTTTTCCCCATAAGTAAAGAGAACCGTACTGCCACCGGCTCCGGCAAGTACAGCGGCGATGTTGTGTTGCGCGAGATGGCAAGTAGGAACAGTTAACCGGTTCACCGCGTTCACTGACACGCATAGTGATGTTCTGCCGTCAGTCCTGGGCACGTGGCCAACGGCAAACGTCGATATTAAATCTTTGGCATGTCCCGCCACAGACTTGGGAGCGGCACCGATGCTGGTGGACATTCCACGGACTAGCTCGGTTTGGCGTATCTGCGCCCCGAGTATCCGGCCGCGGAACCGGTTCTTTAAGGCAGCCTTGCATTGCGCACGACTCGCTATCGATGAAATCAAGAAAATGCATAGCTCTCATGCATTTTTATGTATACGATTATTTATCGCACGATTTAAGTAGAGTCGCTTACGGAGTGCTGAAAATGAAAGACGACCCGCTGAAACTGGATACCTTCATATGCTTCGCCCTCTATTCGGCGAACCATGCCATGAACCGACTCTACAAGCCCATGCTCGATGAGTTGAACCTCACCTATCCGCAATATCTCGTCATGGTGACGTTGTGGGAGGAGGATGGCCAGACCGTCGGCGGTATCGGCGAAAAGCTATTTCTGGAATCAAGTACGCTGACGCCGCTGCTGAAACGCCTGGAAGCCGCCGGCTTCATTCAGCGCATCCGCAGCAAGGAAGACGAGCGACAGGTGCTGATCCGCCTGACGAGCGAAGGCGTAGCGTTGAAGAAGAAAGCCGCGGGAATTCCCGCCTGCATCCTTGATGCATCGGATACCACGCCGAGCGAGCTGACGCGCTTGAAAGCGGAAGTCATCAAGCTGCGCGAAGCGCTGAGCAAGAACACCGCCTGATCCCTCACCTGATCCTTCAGCCCGTCATCGTTTCTTTTTGGTCTCGTAAGGGTTCTCTGACGAGCGGAAATGGATGCGGATCGGCACGCCCGGCATGGCGAAATCTTCTCGCAGGCCGTTGATCAGATAGCGCACGTAGGATTCCGGCAGTGCATCCGAGCGCGTGCAGGAGATCATGAAAGCCGGCGGACGCGCCTTCACCTGGGTCATGTATTTCAGCTTGATGCGCCGGCCGGAAACTGCCGGTGGCGGATGCTGAACCTGCTGAGTCTCCAGCCAGCGATTGAGCTTGGCGGTGGACACGCGCTTGTTCCAGACCTTGTCGGTATCGACGACAGCTTGCATCAGTCGGTCGAGCCCCTCGCCCGTCTGACCGGAAATCGGAACGGCGCGAATGCCGCGCGCCTGCGGCAGCAGCCGATCGGTTTTTTCGCGCAGGTCGGCAAGCACCGCCTGACGATCCTCGATCATGTCCCACTTGTTGAAGGCAAGCACGGCCGCACGGCCCTCGCGGACGACGAGATCGACGATCTGCAGATCCTGCTTCTCGAAGGGAATGGTGGCGTCGAAGACGATGACCACCGTTTCGGCGAAGCGAATGGCGCGCAACGCATCGGCGACCGAGAGCTTTTCCAGCTTTTCGATTACCTTGGCCTTGCGGCGCATGCCGGCCGTATCGAACATTTTCACGGTACGGCCGCGCCAGCTCCAATCGACCGAGATCGAGTCGCGGGTAATTCCGGCTTCCGGCCCGGTCAGCAGCCGGTCTTCCCCGAGGAAACGATTGATCAGCGTCGACTTGCCGGCATTCGGACGGCCGACGATGGCGACACGCAGCGGCCGCGTGTCGTCATAGGCTGGCTCCTCGTCGATCTCTTCACCGTCCTCGCCAACGGCAGGGCGCGGAATGCTGACATTCGTCTCCGCCTCATCATCCCTCGGCGGAAAGGCGCGCTCATGGCCGAGCGCCTCGACGATGGCATCGCGCAGATCCATCATGCCCTGGCCATGTTCGGCAGAGATCGGGCAAGGCTCGCCAAGGCCGAGCGTGAAAGCATCGTAAAAGCCGCTATCGGAGCCCCGTGCCTCCGACTTGTTGGCGACAAGAACCACGGGACGTCCGCGCTTGCGCAGCATTTCGGCCAGCGCCTTGTCGACATGAGTCAGGCCCATCTTCGCGTCGACGACGAACAGCGTCAAATCGGCTTCGTCGATCGCCGCCTCCGTCTGGGCGCGCATGCGGCCTTCCAGCGTCTCTTCGCCGGCTTCTTCGAGACCGGCGGTGTCGACAATGCGAAAACGAAGATCGATGAGGCGCGCGTCACCGGGACGGCGGTCGCGCGTCACACCCGGCGTATCGTCGACAAGCGCCAGCTTCTTGCCAACCAGGCGGTTGAAAAGTGTGGACTTACCGACATTCGGGCGACCGACGATCGCAACCGTGAAACTCATTTGGTGATTTACCCTTCAGCCTTTCGCGACCGGAGCCTTGCCGGATGCGGTGATGAGGTCGAGCAGCATCTGGGCGCGGTTGCCGACATTGCGCGGGCTCTGGGGATCATCGACGATCGCCTGGAACCATTGACGCGCCTTGGCGAAATCGCCGGCCTTGTAGGCGGCAAGACCCAGCGCGTCACGTGCGGAATGCCGGAAGGCGTTGGCAGGCACGGCCAGTTCCTGGGCCTCGGCGGCAACCTGGTCGTACGTGCCCGTATCGACCAGCAGATAAGCGGCGCGCAGGCGAGCCGCATCGCGAATAACGGCCGGAACGCCGGATTCCTTGCCGATGGCCGAGAAGGCAGCAATCGCGCCGGCCGTATCGCCCTTCTGCGCCTGCAGCGTGGCGGCACGCATGCGCGCCAGCAGCGGATAGGAACCGCTGCCGCTCTTTTCGATGGTAGCCAGCGCCGCCAGCGCATCGTCCGTCTTGTTCTGGTCGGCCAACGTCAGCGCGGCGATGAACTGATCGCCGCTGCTGCCGGCCTGACGACCCGACCAGTAGCGGTAGCCGCTGAAGGCGGCGGTGCCGAGAACGATGAGCACGGCAGCGCCGATGATTAGCCGGCCAAAACGGCGCCATACGAACCGCAACTGGTCCGAACGCAGTTCTTCGTTCACCTCGCGGATGAAGCTATCGTCGTTGAATGCCATTCTCGTCTCCGGCCCAGGCCAAAATATTGCAAAGAGCTTATGGGTAGTGGGGCCTTCTACTCCATTTTGCGGCCGTTGTAAGGGGGAATGGCAGAAATCGTCACATAACGAGCGGCGAAACCCCGATAATCCACTCGTGCAGCTTCCAAATGATCAGTCCCCAGACCACGATACCGATGATGATGGCATAAAGATCGTATTTCGCCGAAACGAAAGGCCGCAGAGAAATCTCGCCCGCGCGTTCGCGCCGCTTCAGCGATATCCGCACGATAACGCCCCAGGCCAGGAAAGCGGCAAACAACAGCATGGCGGCGCCGTCGCCATTGGAAAGCAGATGCGCAAAGGCCCAGATCTTCACCGACAGCACCATGGGATGCTTCGTCCTCACCGCGATATACCCTGCCGGCAGCAGCGAGGCGACGAGACAGATCAGCGCAAAAAGCATCAGCAGGATGGTGATGTGGCTCATCCAGAACGGCGGAGACCAGATCGGGGTCGAATCGCGCGCTTGCCCGAAGCCGTAAATCAACAGAATCAGCGTGAGAATACTGACGATCGAGTAACCGATCCTCCAGCCGGACTCACCGAGGCTCGCGATCATCGAGCGGCGGAAATCGGGTATCACGACGCGGATCAGATGAATGCCGAGAAAAAGAATGATGCCAAGGATAAGCAGTGACATGAGTGAAATCCCGTTCGTGTCTTATGAAGACACCAGTATCGACTATGGCGAAAAATTGCCAGCGGCACCGCAGCTTTGCCGCATTTGAAAGGCAGGGAGACGAGAAAGCCGGGCATGCCCCACTAACCGCAGGTGCGCGAAGCGAAAAGCGTGAAAGGGGTTACGGACGAGCCCACCTCTACAATTTTCACGGTGCCCATGTTTCGTTTTGTGTCTTTCGTCTCCCTTGCCCTTTCCCTTGCCCTGCCGGCGATCGCTGAGGCTCAGGATAAGCCGAAGCAATTGGTGATGATCTCTTTCGACGGCGCACATGACAATGCGCTGTGGACGAAGAGCCGCGAAATCGCCTCACGCAATGGCGCGCATTTCACCTATTTCCTGTCCTGCACCTTCCTGATGAACCATGATCAGGCCAGGGTCTATCAGGCGCCGGGACAGAAAGTTGGCAAATCCAACGTCGGCTTCGCCAAGAGCGACGACGACGTGCGCACGCGCATCGCCAATATCTGGGGCGCGCATCTGGAAGGCCATGACATTTCGAGCCATGCCTGCGGCCATTTCGACGGCAAGTCATGGACATCGACAGACTGGCAGCAGGAATTCATGAGCGCGCGCATGGCGCTCCGGGACGCATGGAAGAACGTCGGCGAAGCCGACAAGGAGCCTACAGGCTGGCAGGAATTTGCAACGAGAGACGTCAAAGGCTTCCGCGCGCCCTATCTTTCAACCAGCGACGGCCTGGTGCCGGCCGAAAAAGCCATGGGTTTCGAGTATGACGCCAGCCTGGTGACCAAGGGCCCGACATTACCGCAGCTGGTCGACGGCATCTATCGCTTCGGCCTGCCGCTGATCCCCGAGGGTCCCGACCACCATCCGGTGATCGGCATGGATTATAATTTGTATGTCCACCATTCCAAGGGCGTCGAAGACAAGGCCGATTCCAAGTCCTTCGAAGACCGCACCTTCGATGCGTTCGAAGCCGCCTTTGCCAAACAATATGACGGCGACCGCATCCCGCTGCAGCTCGGCTTCCATTTCGTCGAAATGAACGACGGCGCCTACTGGCGAGCGCTTGACCGCTTCGTCAGCGACGTCTGCCACAAGGACGGCGTCGCCTGCGTCAGCTACTCCCAGGCGATCCCATTGATCGCGGCACGGGGCAAGCAGCAACAGGGGTAAGGAGCGGCTGGGCGCAGCCCGAGCAATCAACCCAGTGGGTCGATTGCAGCGACGGATGCCTAAGCCAAAGCGAAGGGCCGGCGGTGCGGCGAACGGAGGCCTCGGTTAGCCCTCAAGCCCAACACCTCACTTCCCGGCCATTGTCATCATTGAAAAGGTCCCGTTTCCGGGGCCTTACTTTGTTTCATCAGCCGTCAGCATGGACGACGGAAGGATCTCGTTCCAGGTAATGCTGATCGATCTTCGGCAACGGCTCATCATCGATCGCCGCTTCGAAGGCTTTGAGGCGCTTGTGGATCGACAGGAGCTCGATGATCGTCGTCCAGGAATTAACGAGATATTGGAAGGAATTGCTGACCTGGCCGAAGGCGGTCGCGATCTGCTGATATATGCCGTAGGTGATCGCGCCGGCGACAAAGGTCGGAACCAGCATGAATAATACGAACATCGAGTCAGCCTGCAGATAGAAATAGCGGGCGACGTTGAAATAGACGTAGTGGAAGTAAATGCGGTAATAGTTCCGCCTCACATTCGCGAAGAGCTCTCTGACGGTTGCCGGCTGCGCACGCTCGCCATTATCTTCGCCGTAGACAAGCTCCTTGCGGTAAGCTGCTTCCACACGCTGATTCTTGAAATTCAGGCCGGGCAGCTTGATGCCGGCAACCGCCAGCAACACCGTGCCGAAAGCCGACCAGAACAGCGCCAGCCAAAAGAGCGAATGGGAAATCTTGCCGATGATCGGCAGTTCGGTGACATAGCTCGAAAGCGCAAGCAAAATCGGTAGAAACACGATCAGCGTCATCACCGAGTTGATCAGGCTGATACCCAAGCCTTCCAGGGTGCTGGAAAAGCGCATCGTATCTTCCTGCACACGCTGCGAAGCGCCTTCGATGTGACGCAGCTTTTCCCATTTCGACATGTAGAAGCTGTTCATCGCCGTACGCCAGCGGAAGATATAATGGCTGGTATAGAAGTCCGTCAGGATGGAGACGAACATGCTGAGGAAGGCGATCTGCGCGAAGATTATCATCAACGTGTAGAAACTCTCCACCGTCACACCAGGCTGTTTCGTGAGCGCAGCCTGCAGGAGGTCACCGAAAGGACGGCGGAAGTTGTTGACGACGACAGAGACTTGGACACCGAAATAGGTAACCAGAATGATCAGTGCCGAGCCCCAGATCGACCAGAGCTTCCAAGGATGATTCCAGGCTTTGATGTGCCACGCCCCACAGAAAATCGCGGTGCATAAAAAGAAAAACCCGTAGAACCAGAGATTCCCCCACAACACGAAATAGCTGAGGTCATAGGGCTCCTGCCCTTCCGCGGGCATGACGAAACCGAGATGTGTTCCCAAATCGGAGAGATACGCATACCACGCCGCTATGCAGATAATCGTCCAGACCACCATCGAGGTGAAGAACAGCTTTGGCTGGGGGAAGAAAGAGTGAAACACGGGAGGTAAGCTTTCTTGATTGGGTCAGCGACCGCAATGACGTTTATTCGCGGCGAACCTAAGGCAGTTCGCTGGAGGCGGCAACCGGCTAGGGCTTATTCTTACATAGATGTAATCGCTTATCCCATGATCGTGATGCGATTGTTCAGCCGCGGTTTCCCGCTTTAGGAAGGCCAAGCTGTCGCCGTTCCGAGATCCGGCAACCCCTTCACAGCAAAAATCCCGCGCCCTCTTGCAAAATTCTATCTTACGATATATATCTTACGACATGACGAACGATATAAACTCTCACCATCAAAAGGAGAATTATTATGAGAGGCTTTAGAGATCGCATGTGCGGCGATAGCTTTGACACCGTCGAGGAGTATATCCTACGACATCGCGAAAGCCGTGATTCACACGGGAGGCACAGGAGAGACTTCATGAGAGGCTTCAAAGGCGGCATGTTCGGCGGCGGTTTTCGCACCGGCCGGAAATTCGATGCCGCCGATCTGCAGCTCATCATTCTCGCCCTGCTTTCCGAGCAGCCGCGGCATGGCTATGAACTGATCAAGACCCTGGAAGAGCGCTCCGGCGGCTTTTATGTGCCGAGCCCGGGCGTCATCTACCCCGCCCTGACCTACCTCGAAGAAACGGGCCTGGCCGAAGTCGAGGCGAGCGGCACGAAGAAACTCTACCGCATCACTGAAAGCGGTCAGAAGCGCGTCGAGGAAAACCAGGCACTGGTCGAGGCGACGCTGGCCAAGCTTAGCGCGATCGGCGAGAAGATGGCGCATGTCAGGCGCGTCTTTGGCGGCGAAGACGCCGGCGACGATGAAGGCCGTGACAGCCCGTTCGGTCGCGATGCCGGCGATGTTCATCTCGCCCGCCAGCTTCTGCGCTCGGCGCTGCGCTCGAAATATCCATGGAGCAAGGCTGAAGGCGCACGCATTGCCGCAATTCTCGAACGCGCCGCTGCCGATATCATTCGCGGCGAGACGAAGGGGGAAGACTGAAGCAATTCTAGAAAAAGTGCGTAGCGGTTTTTCGTCCGGAATTGTGAAAGAACAAAAAGACAGAGTGGTTCTGCGAAAGCTGAACCGCTCTGAGTCGCTTAATTGTCCGCCAAGGTCAGGATCATCGGCCCGTTGCGGGTAGCGACGACGGTATGCTCGAACTGAACCGTGGGCGCGCGGGGATCGGCATAGAGCGTCCAGGCATCATCGCCGCCCTCTGCCCAGCTAGCGCCGAGCGACAGGAACGGCTCGACGGTGAAGACGAGACCGTCCTCCATGATGCGGGTCTCGTCGGGATCGGCCCAGGTGGACACTTCCGCCGGCTCTTCATGCAGCGAACGGCCGATGCCATGGCTCGCAAGATTGGCGATCAGCGTATAACGGTTCTTCTGGGCAAAGGCGCCGACGGCGTGGCCGATCTTCGAGAAAGGCGCGCCGCTGCGCACCTGGTTCAATCCGACCCAGAGCGCCCGCTTGCCGTCGCGGCAAAGACGCTCGATCTTTGGCTTGACGGGCGGCACGGCAAAGGACGAACCGGTATCGGAGAAGAAACCATCCTTTTCCGCAGAAACGTCGAGATTGACGAGATCGCCGGCCTGTATCACCCGCGGACCGGGAATGCCGTGCGCCACTTCCTCATTGACGCTGATGCAGGTGGCGCCGGGAAATTTGTAAACAAGTTCAGGCGCCGAACGGGCGCCGGCATCGTCCAGCACCTTGCGGCCAATATTGTCCAGTTCCAGCGTGGTGATGCCCGGCTCCAACGCCGCCGCCATCGCCTGTATGGCGTTGGCGCAGATGCGGCCGATCTCTTTCAGCTTGGTCAGTTCGTCGTCGTTCGAGATGATCATCCACGGCTTCCGGCTGGCGTGCGTCTGTTGAGGCGGGCACTCAAGCCGTCGCTTTCGCCCCTTCGCTTTCTCCAGTCAATGCCTTTCTGACAAGCGGCGCGACTTTCGTGCCGTAAAGCTCGATGCCGCGCATGATCTGCTCATGCGGCATCGTGCCGATTGCCATTTGCAGCAGGAATCGGTCGTTCTTGAACAGCTTGTGGTGAGCGACAATCTTCTCCGCCACCACTTCAGGATCACCGGCGAAGAGCGCACCGTGCGGCCCGCGCGATTGGTCGAAATGCGCCCGGCTCGTCGGTCCCCAGCCGCGCTCGCGGCCAATCCGGTTCATCACCTCGGCCTGCGGGCCATAGAACTCATCGGCGGCGGCCTCTGTCGTATCGGCAACGAAACCGTGAACATTGATGCTGGTCTTCAGCTTGGCTGCATCCTGTCCGGCGCGGCGCGCCGCCTCGCGGTAAAGATCAATAAGGGGGGCAAACCGGCGCGGCTCGCCGCCGATGATGGCGAGCGCCATCGGCAGGCCAAGAGCACCGGCACGCGCGACCGATTGCGGCGTGCCGCCGACTGCGACCCAGATCGGCAACGGGTCCTGCAGCGGTCGGGGATAGACTCCTCGCCCATGGATCGGCGCGCGAAGTTCGCCCGTCCAATTCACCTGCTCGCTCTCGCGGATCACCAATAGCAGGTCGAGCTTTTCCTCGAAAAGCTGGTCGTAATCTTCGAGATTGTAGCCGAAGAGCGGAAAGGACTCGATGAACGAGCCTCGCCCCGCCATGATCTCGGCGCGGCCATTGGAAATGAGGTCGAGGGTTGCGAACTGCTGGAATACGCGCACCGGATCGTCCGAGCTCAGCACGGTCACGGCACTGGTCAACCGGATATTATTCGTCTTTGCCGCAGCCGCCGCAAGGGCGACGGCCGGAGCCGATGCTGCATAATCCGGCCGGTGATGCTCTCCGAGCCCGAACACATCGAGACCGACCTGATCGGCCAGCTCGATCTCCTCAATCAAATTCTTCAGACGACGCGCCGCCTCCGCACCCTTGTTGAGAGCAGGATCGGGATCGACGTCGGCGAAGGTATAGAGACCAAGTTCCATGATAAAAATCCATCCGTTGTTGACGGACGAAATAGGAAGACGAGGCTGATACCGCAAATAGGAATTGTCGAACGGTTTGTTCGAGAATGTTGATACGCAAGAACTAGGAACCCTCAACCCACGGATTGATGAGATTGATATCTAGTCCCTGAAAATCGCGGACATTGCGAGTGAGGAGCGTAAAACGATGAACAGCAGCCGTCGATCCGATAAATGCGTCACGCCAAGGCCTGGGATTGGGGACGAATGTAGCCGCACAATGCATGGCTACGGCCTCGTCGACTGACAATATGCGCCCATGCAGAGCGGCTTTCATTTTATCGGACCAATCCCGTAGAATTTTGGCCTGTACGGGATTTCGCCGCTCAAGCAGCAATATACCGTTTTCAATTTCAAAAAGCGTGATGACGGACGTATAAAGAATGTCCAGCGCGATAGTGTCGAACCACCGCGCAAAAACCTTATCGGCTTTTCCATTGCCGAGCTTTCTCAGCTCCGAAATAACATTCGTGTCCAATAGATACATTATGAGAAATCAGCCGGCTTGAAACCGAAATCGCCGTCCAGGTTTGGGATTTCTAAATCGATCTCGTCTGCCCCAGGAGAATAAAAAGCCTCAGCGACCGTCGGTCCCTTTTTCGCCAATTTCAGATACTCATCCATGCTGAGCAGAACATGCGAAGGCTTGCCGCGATCCGTGATAAAAACCGGGCCTTCCGAAGCCGCACGTTTAGCGCCGCTCGTATCTTGATTGAACTCTCGACTGCTCATAACCGTCATTGCGCGAACTCCGCTTGTAGAGAAGTTACTACATAAACAAATATAAGCAATTCGAATCCCAATTCAACAGCTTGCCCGGCGCTTCGGAATCAAGCTCAGAAGCATTTGATGTCGAACATCAAAGACGCGGATCGTCCGACAGCAACGCCCAGCGTTCGTGATCGCACCAGACGCCGCCGATCCTCAGATATTTGGGTGAAAATCCTTCCTTGCGGAAGCCGAGCCTTTGCACCAAGGCGATGGAGGCATGGTTCGCAGGTTGGATATTGGCCTCGAGCCGATGCAGGCCAATATCGTCGAAACCGTGGGCGACTGCCAGACGCAATGCCTCGGTCATGAAACCGCGGCCGGCAAAGCCCACCATGCCGTGATAGCCGAGAAAGGCGCTGCGGAAACCGCCCCATACCATCTGGCTGATATTGACCACCCCGATAATCCCGCCCGAACCGGCATCGCGCGCGACGAAGCCGATATTGGATCCCGTCACGGTCTGCCCGAACCAGGCATCGAAGCCCTCCCGATCCAAAAAAGGGTAAGCCCATGGCGCATGATAAGCCCGGCTTGCGACGTTCGCCGCGATCAGTTCGTCAGCGTCGGATTGCCGGACTGATGCGATGGTGACTTCCGGCATGGCGCGCTCCACGAACAGATGTGGCAGCGAGGCATAGCAAATCGAATCCGAATTCAACAGCTTCAACGCAGGAACGGAATCATTTTGCGAACCTCTTCATAGCGAAGATAAAGTCCGCCCCAGGCGATGACGCCGAGATAGAAACCGAACAGCAGATGCGAGAACACTGGGCTGCCGGCCCGTAAATGCGTCGCCATTGCTCCACCGAGCAGGCCGGTGAGGAGGATCGCCCCTAGAACGGATGTCCGCGGAATAGCATAGAGAACAGCGCAAAGAAGGGTGATAGCGCCAAGCAGCCGCGCCAATGCCGGATCGGCGGAATAGCCGAGCGCCGCCATGGTTTCCGTGACCACAGGCAAAGGAATGAGCTTGATAACGCCGTCGAAAAGCAGAAAGGCCACGATCAGGCCGCTGAGGATCGTGCCGGCCACACGCTGCATTCGCGAACTTGATGGTGATTCCATTGCATAGAACATTGCTGTATCCCCCGGAATTAAATCAGGAATTCAGATCTTCGCTGCCAACGCTGCGAGTTGATCGGTGCACTGACCCCATCCCTCGTAAAAACCCATCTTCTCATGCGCCTCGCGATCTTCCGCCGTCCAGTGCAGGACCGTTGCGGTATAGCGCGTCTTGCCATTGCCGAGATCGTCGAGCTGAATGGTGCCCACCATGAAGGGTTTGGCCGATGGTACCCAGGCGCTGGTGAAAGCGTCCGTAAACACGATCCGCTCGTTCGGAACGACCTCGAGATAGACGCCGACATTCGGGTAATCCTCGCCCTCCGGACTGCGCATGGTGACGGAGCTCGTGCCGCCGGCGCGAACGTCCAGTTCGGCCGCCGAAATCGTCCAGGGCAGCGGCGCAAACCATCGCTTCACAAGCTCCGCTTGCGTCCAGCAGCGAAAAATCTTCTCGCGCGGCGCATCAATGATGCGGCTAAGCGAAAGCTCATGGCGTGCATTCTGTTCGGTCATGACGTGTTCCTTTCCTTCCTCTGAAAGGCCTCATCGGCCTATATCTCAAAGACGCTGACAGAAGCCTCTTCCCGACATGGAAGAGCGGGGTTTTCGATTATTTGGCGATTGCCGGAGCCGCCGCACTCAGCCGATCGAGCTGATGGCGGATGTGGGCGGCTTCGGCGGGCGAATGGGCAAGCGCAATTGCACGATCGAAGGCAACGTGCGCCTCACCCGGCCGGCCCAATTGCGCAAGCAGAGCGCCCTGAAGCCCGTGAAAATAGAAATAACCGTCCAGTTTATCCGTCAGCGGCTCGACCAAGGCCAGCGCCTCCTCCGCCCCCCTAAGCTTGGCAACCGCGACAGCGCGGTTCAGCGTGACGACGGGCGACGGATGCAGCCGCTCCAGCGTTTGATAGAGGAGATCGATCTCAGCCCAGTCGGTGTCCTCCGCTCGCTTGGCGCGCGAATGCAGCGCGGCAATGGCGGCCTGAAGCTGATAGGGGCCGGGTCGACGATGGCGGATGGCCTTGTCGAGCAAAGCCAGCGCCTCGTCGATCAATTTGCGGTTCCAGAGCGATCGGTCCTGATCCTCCAGCAGGATGATCTGGCCATCCGAATCGAAACGGGCCGCGTTCCGCGATTGCTGCAGCAGCATCAGCGCCAGCAGACCCATGATCTCGGGTTCTGCCGGAAAGATGCGCAGCAACAGTCGCCCCAATCGGATCGCCTCATCGGCAAAGGCGGCCGCTTCGCGGCCAGGTCCGTCGGCGGAATAACCCTCGTTGTAGATCAGATAGATCATGGCGCTGACGAGCGCCACGCGCTCGGCTCGCTCGACCGCACCCGGCGTCTCGAAAGGTACGCCGGCGGCTGCAACACGCGCCTTGGCGCGGGTGATGCGCTGCTCCATCGCGCTTTCGCTGACGAGGAAGGCACGAGCGATTTGCACCACCGACAGGCCGGAGACGACGCGCAGCGCCAGCGCGATCTGCTGCGTCGCCGGCAGGTCGGGATGACAGCAGATGAACAGCAGCCGCAGAATATCGTCGCGATAGTTGGAGCCGTCGAGCCGCTCGGCAAGATCGCTTTCGGCGTCGCTGGTATCGGAGATCACCTCCTCGTCCGGCAAGGCTTGCGTCTTCGATTGTTTTCGTACCGCATCGATGCCGCTGTTGCGGCCAACGAAGATCAGCCAGGCAACGGGATCGCGCGGCGGCCCCTTATCCGGCCATGTCTTCAATGCTCTGAGACAAGCCTCCTGAAACGCCTCCTCGGCAATATCGAGATTACGGAAATATCGCAGCAGCGCGCCGAGCACCTGCGGCCTGGCATTGGTGAACGCGATATCGATCCAGGCGAGGTCCGTCATGTTGCGATCGTCCCCGGCCTAAAGGCATAAAGCGGGCGGATTTCATAGGAACCGGCACCGGGATTGGCGATGGCTAATTTTTTTGAAAATTCAATTACTTCATCTAGCGTCTCAAAGTCGATGACGTAGAAACCGAGCAATTGCTCCTTCGTTTCCGCGAAGGGTCCATCAATGACGAGCGGCTCGTTCTTGCCCTTGCGCAACGTCGTTGCCGCCGTTGTCGGCATTAGTCTGGCGACCGGGCCGAGCTTGCCAGCTTCGTGGAGCGGCGCCTGCACCGCTAACAGCCGGTCCATCGTCGCTTGCTCCTCCTCTTTGGACCAGGCAAACACGGTATCTTCGTCGTTGTAGCATAGGATCGCGTAGAGCATGAGGACCTCCTTCTCATGTAAGACGAGCGAGTATCGCCCGCGCCGACAAGCCGCGTCAAAAAATTATCGCAGCAGAAAGCTATGCGTTACCACGCCGGACCATCAGCGTCCCCGCTTTGCGGGCGAAACAAAACGGATTTTATCGCCCGGCCGGAGCGGCGGCGGCGTCAGAATGCGATCCATTTCAGTGCGATCAGGTGATTCCATGCCAGGATTTTGACATGGAACGAAGCCGGGCGTTAGCCTTGGCTGGCACGTTTAGATAGCCGCCTCGATTGCGACCGGAATTCCCCTCTTCAGCGAATTGCTGACCATGCACCGCGCCTTGGCTTCATCGATCACTGGCTGCGGATCGGAACCGTCAAGCGTTTCACAGGACACTGTCATGACCGCGGCTTTGGTAAAGGACAGATCGCTCTCGAGTTCCACCCGCACGGAGATCGTGATCCTGCTCAAACCGACGCCCATCTCGGTCGCGACGTAATGCAGGTCGTTGCAGAAACATCCGCCGATCGCCAATCCCAGCAATTGGGCGCCGTTGAAGCCGAGCCCCTGCCCGCCGGCACGGCCTGGCGGGCGGTCGACGACAAGGGTGTGGCCGCCGGCCCAGCCCAACGCCGCCTGCGTATCCTCCACATTGCGCAATTCAACAGTCACGGACACCATGGTTGATCTCCTCATTCGCCGGAACGACGAATGATTGCGCGATCAACGCAGCGATGGAGTCAAGTGAGTAGCTCCTTTGGCGGCCGGCCGCGCAGCATTCGCGGGGGCCTGTGCCTCCCGCCGGGCCGACGCCTTGCCCTGCCACAAAGGCAAGCCGATGGATTCCGATACGGTTGGATCCGCCGTAAAGACGGGATAACCCTTCTCCATCAGCCGCAGCAGAATTTCCCTGTCCTTTTGGATATGCAGCCGCGCCAGATTTTCCTGGTTGTAGATGTGACCGCCGGAAGCCGGATTGATGCCGGTAATGATCACAGCCGTCGCGCCGTTATAGAGCGCAAAAAGCACAGCGTTGATGCCGTTCGAACATTTGTCGTCTGCACCCAATTCGCTACATTTTACGCCGCCGATCTGGTCGAGCAACGCCATGCGCTTATAGCGATCGACGAGCTCAAGATCGTCATATTGGTAGTTGAAGGCGGTCAGCCCATTCTCCAGCCGCTCGCGGCCTTTTCGCCAGAGCAGAATGTAAAGCTTCTTCGTCCGTTCGCCATTGAGGACGCGGCGCACTTCGACAGCGTTCGTGTTCGTCCCCTCGATCTGGTTGAATTGGACGAAGGTGACATCCGGTACCTTGATGCCCCATGCCTTTGTGACGACCTGAGAGCCGTTGATGGTGATGACCTTGAAGGTTTCGTCGAAATCCGCAGGCTTGTGCGACACGGGCGCTGATCCAACCACGAGAACGGGTCCGGAAAATGGCTCGGCGAGCGTCGGAGGCTTCGGCCGGCAAAGCCAATATTTGACGCTGCGATAAACGTGTCTCTTCAATTCCGTAAGATTAGCAGCCATGCCCCGCCTTGATATCCCCGAAAGGCGTTCATCGGAAAACAGTCGAATCCAGCCTCATTCGCGGGGCGCACTATCGCTGTTTCAAGCTACATTAGGAAAATAAAAATATCTTACAGAATCAAACCTTAGGTGATCCAACGCCCGCTTCCCCCACGTTCAGCCCGCACTCAATGTGCGCGCCACCGCATTCTTCCATCCCTTGAGCTTCGCGCTTCGCGTCTTCTCGTCCATATCGGGCTCGAAGCGCCGGTCGCAAGCCCAAGCCTTGGCAAAGCTCTTGCGGTCCGGCCAGACACCAGCGCGGCTGCCGGCAAGCCAGGCGGCACCAAGTGCGGTGGTTTCTAGGATCATTGGACGGTCGACAGGGGCATCGAGCAGGTCGGCGAGGCGCTGCATCGTCCAGTCGGAAGCGACCATGCCGCCGTCGACGCGCAGCACCGTTTCCCGGCCGCTGCCGTTACGCCAATCCTTGTGCATGGCATCCAGAAGGTCGCGCGACTGATAGCAGACCGCCTCCAGCGCAGCGCGGACGATTTCTTCCGGGCCGGTATTGCGCGTCAGCCCGAAGATCGCACCGCGCGCATCCGGATCCCAATGCGGCGCACCGAGACCGGTGAAGGCTGGCACCAGATAAACCTCCTGCATCGGATCGGCCTTTTCCGCCAACCCGTCGGAATCGGAGGCGCGCTTGATCGCCTTCAGTCCGTCGCGCAGCCACTGCACGGCCGCACCGGCAATGAAGATCGAGCCTTCCAGCGCATAGGTCGTCTCGCCATTCAGCCGATAGGCGATGGTGGTCAGCAGGCGGTTTTTCGAACGCACCATGTCCCTGCCGGTGTTGAGCAATGCGAAGCAACCGGTGCCGTAGGTGGATTTCATCATGCCGCGCTCGAAACAAGCTTGTCCGATGGTCGCCGCCTGCTGGTCGCCGGCAACGCCGAGGATAGGGATCGCCGCCCCGAAGATCGACGGATCGGTGATCCCGAAATCGGCCGCGCAGTCCTTCACCTCCGGCAGCATCGCAGCAGGTACGCGCAGGATCTCCAGCAGATCCTCGTCCCATTCATTGCTGCCGATATTGTACATCAGCGTCCGCGAGGCGTTGGTCGCATCGGTGACAAAACTCTTGCCGCCGGTCAGCCGCCAGATGAGGAAAGTGTCGATGGTGCCGAAGCAAAGCTCGCCCTTGGCGGCACGCGTTCGGGCGCCCTTCACATTGGCGAGCATCCACGAAAGCTTGGTGCCAGAAAAATAAGGGTCGAGCAGCAGACCGGTGTGGCGGGTGAAGAGCTTTTCCAGATCCTGCCGCTTCAGCTTCTCGCAATAGCTTGCGGTACGGCGGTCTTGCCAGACGATGGCATTGTGGATCGGTTTGCCGGTCGCGCGGTCCCACACCACGACCGTTTCGCGCTGGTTGGTTATGCCGAGAGCGGCTATGTCCTTTGCAGTGATGCCCGCGGCCTCGATCGCCTTTTTGACGGTCGAAACGACGGAAGCCCAGATTTCCTCCGGATCATGCTCGACCCAACCGGGTTGCGGATAGTGCTGCGTAAACTCCTTCTGGTCGACGCCGGCAATCTTCATGTCGCCGTCGAAAACGATAGCCCGCGTCGACGTCGTTCCCTGGTCGATCGCCAAGACATAACCGCTCATGCACTCCTCCCGGATTATTCTGTCCCAAAACAACAGATACGGCAGCAAAACGAATGTGAAAAGAAAGCAAAACGAAATTTTTGTCGAAAACTCTTATTCCTGCTCGCGAATATATGAGGCGAACTATCGCAAAAGAGTCTCGCCGCGATGCGATTGCCATATCCGCCGGTTTGAGACTAACCTCAGAGCCGCTATTGCGTTGCAACAACAGCCGCGCCGTCCAGGGAGAAAATCATGGCAAGAACAGTCGTTGTCACCGGTTCTACGAGCGGTATCGGCCTCGCCATCGCGACCGCCTTTGCCGCGAAGGGTGAAAACATCGTCCTCAACGGCTTCGGCAAGCCCGAAGAAATCGATGCCATCAGAAATACGCTCGAAGCCTCCGGCGGCGGCAAGGTGATCTATCATCCAGCAGACATGACCAAGCCCGCAGAAATCGCCGACCTGATCGCCACCGCCAATTCGACCTTCGGCGGCGTCGACGTCCTCGTCAACAATGCCGGCATCCAGCACGTCGAGAAGATCGAGGACTTTCCGATCGAGAAGTGGGACCAGATCATTGCCATCAACCTGTCGAGCTCGTTCCATACGATGCGCGCTGCCATTCCGCTGATGAAGGCGAAGAAATATGGCCGCATCATCAATATCGCCTCGGCCCACGCCCTCGTCGCTTCACCCTTTAAATCCGCCTATGTGGCGGCAAAACATGGTATTCTAGGCTTGACCAAGACTGCGGCACTGGAGCTCGCCGAATTCGGCGTCACCGTCAACGCCATTTGCCCCGGCTATGTCCTGACCCCGCTTGTCGAGAAGCAGATCCCGGATACGGCCAAGGCGCGCGGCATGACCGAAGAGCAGGTCAAGAACGAGGTCATCCTCAAGGCGCAGCCGACGCATGAATTCGTCAAGGCCGAAGAAATTGCGGCATTGTCGATCTATCTTGCCAGCGACGAGGCGCGCCAGGTAACCGGCACGCAAGTCTCGATTGACGGTGGCTGGACTGCGGCATAACCATAGACGGTCGAGCATGATCTCAAAAAATCGCGAAGCGGTTCTTACATGAGATCATGCTCAACCGAACAAAGGGAACGAGATGATGGTTCGAAAAGAAACTATCTCGTTCCAAGGCACGGACGGGCAATATCCCTGACCGGCCTGGAAAGACCAAAAATAATTGGGAACGACATGAACGACAGCATCCGCTTTATCCTCAACGGCGAGGATATTTCACTTTCCAGCCTGCGCCCGATCGAGACGCTCCTCGACTTTCTGCGTCTCAACCGCCATCTGACCGGCACGAAAGAAGGATGCGCCGAGGGCGATTGCGGCGCCTGCACCGTGCTGGTCGGCCGGCTGATCGATGGCGGATTACATTACGAGTCGGTCAATGCCTGTATCCGTTTTGTCGGATCGCTGCATGCCACCCATGTTGTCACCGTCGAACATCTCGCCGCCAAGGACGGCACGCTGCATCCGGTGCAGCAGGCAATGGTCGACTGTCATGGCTCGCAATGCGGTTTCTGCACGCCGGGTTTCGTCATGTCGCTTTACGGCCTGTGGCTCGCGACCGAAAAGCCGAGCCGGGCGCAGATCGAAAAAGCCCTGCAAGGCAATCTCTGTCGCTGCACCGGTTACGAACCGATCGTCAAGGCGGCCGAACAGGTCAGCCAGGTGCGTCCGAGTGCTCTGTTCGATCCTCTTGAAAAGACCAGAGCCGACATCATCGCCCGCCTGTGGGCCATGCAGGGCGGCGATACCATCACCATTGCCTCCGGCGAAGATCGCCTGATCGTGCCGGGCTCGGTTGCAGCCCTTGCGCAGGTATTGGCCAACGAGCCGAAGGCAACCGTCGTTGCCGGCTCCACCGATGTCGGCCTCTGGATCACCAAGCAAATGCGCAAGCTCGACCCCGTCGTCTTCATCAACCATCTGACCGAGCTGCAGAAGATCACCCTGGACGATACGGGACTCACCATCGGCGCAGGCGTTACTTACAGCCAGGCGTTTGCAGCCATGGTCGAAAAGATCCCGGCAGTCGCCAGCCTGATCAACCGCATCGGCGGCGAACAGGTGCGCAACATGGGCACGATCGGCGGCAACATCGCCAACGGATCTCCCATCGGCGACATGCCGCCACCGCTGATCGCGCTTGGCGCGACGGTGAAACTGCGCTCGGTTGCCGGCACCCGCACACTGCCGCTGGAAGACTTCTTCATCGATTACGGCAAGCAGGACCGCAATCCCGGCGAATTCGTCGAAAGCATTTTCGTGCCCTACCCCGCCGAAGACATTCATTTCGCCGTCTACAAAATCTCCAAACGCCGGGATGAGGATATTTCGGCGCTATGCGGCGCTTTCCATCTGGCGCTGGATGCGGCCGGCAACGTCGTCGATATCCGCATCGCCTTTGGCGGCATGGCCGGCACACCGAAGCGCGCCCGCACGGTGGAAGCCGAACTGATCGGCAAGCCCTGGACGGAAGCAACGGTCACCGCCGCCCGCTCGGCCTTCGATGCCGATTACACGCCGCTCACCGACTGGCGCGCCACCGCCGAATACCGGCAATTGACCGCCAAGAACCTGCTCATCCGCTTTTATCTTGAAACGTCCGGTGCGCCGCAGGAATTGAAGCGCTTCGAGGTGCCCGCATGATGGCCACTTGTGGATTTATTGATAAGACAGGCCTCCTGCTTTTCCCGAATGCGCGGGACGACGGGGGGTGCGTCCATCCCCTTCTCCCCCACGGGGAGAAGGTGGCCGACAGGTCGGATGAGGGGGCTGAGGAGCATAGCGACGAACATCCCGCGTACATGCGAAGCATATTGGATAGGCCGGCAACGCCCCCTCAACCGGCGCTGCGCGCCACCTTCTCCCCGCTGGGGAGAAGGGAAACCGCGGAGGCTTGAACCATGGACAAATCCACCTTCGAAGAACGCAAAGTTATCAACGGCTCGATGCATGGTTCGCTGAAGCACGACTCGGCGCACAAGCATGTAACGGGGGCTGCCGATTATATTGATGACCTGCCGGAGCCGGCGGGCCTGTTGCATGGTGCCCTCGGCCTTTCCGACCGCGCCCATGCGGAGATTGCCGGCATCGACCTCTCCGCCGTGAAGGCCTATCCAGGCGTCGTCTGGGTCTTCACCGCCAAGGATATTCCCGGCCTCAACGATACTAGCTCCAACGGCATGCATGACGAGCCGCTGCTCGCCGACGCCAAGGTGGAGTTTCACGGCCAGCCGATCTTTGCCGTGATCGCAGAGACCCGCGATGCGGCCCGCCGCGCCGCACGCCTTGCCAAGATAGACTATCGCGACCTGCCCCATTGGAGCGACATCGATGGCGCGCTCGCCAATGGCGCACCGTTGGTCTACGAGCCGATGACACTGAAGCGTGGCGAGCCGGAAACCGAGATGGCCAATGCCAAGCACCGCATCAAGGCGCAGATGCGCATCGGCGGCCAGGAGCACTTCTATCTCGAAAGCCATATCGCCATGGCGATCCCCGGCGAAGACGACGAAGTTGCCGTCTGGTCGTCCACCCAGCATCCGAGCGAGATCCAGCATATCGTCGGCCATGTGCTCAACATTCCGTCCAATGCCGTCACTGTCAATGTGCGTCGCATGGGCGGCGGCTTCGGCGGCAAGGAGACACAGGGCAACCAGTTCGCCGCACTCGCCGCCGTCGCCGCCAAGAAGCTCGGCCGTGCCATTAAATTCCGGCCCGACCGCGACGAGGACATGGCCGCCACCGGAAAGCGCCACGACTTCCTGGTCGATTACGAAATCGGCTTCGACGATGACGGCCGCATCCATGCCGTCGATGCGACGTACGCCGCCCGTTGCGGCTTCTCCTCCGACCTCTCCGGTCCGGTCACCGACCGCGCATTGTTCCATGCGGATTCGAGCTATTTCTATCCACATGTCCATCTCGTCTCGAAACCGCTGAAGACACACACGGTTTCCAACACCGCCTTCCGCGGCTTCGGCGGCCCGCAAGGCATGGTTGGCGGTGAGCGGTTCATCGAAGAGATCGCCTATGCGCTGGGCAAGGACCCGCTGGAGGTTCGCCGTGCGAATTTCTACGGCCAGCCGGGCTCCGGCCGCACGCTGACGCCCTATCATCAGGAGGTGGAGGACAACATCATCCACCGCATCGTCGACGAGTTGGAAGAGGCCTCCGACTACCAGGCACGGCGCAGCGCTATCATGGAATTCAACCGCTCCAGCCGCTTCATCCGCAAGGGCATTGCGCTGACGCCGGTGAAATTCGGCATCTCCTTCACCATGACCGCCTTCAATCAGGCGGGTGCGCTGGTGCACATCTACCAGGACGGCTCCATCCACCTGAACCATGGCGGCACAGAGATGGGCCAGGGTCTCTATACCAAGGTGGCGCAGGTGCTTGCCGATAGTTTCCAGGTGGATATCGACCGGGTGAAGATCACGGCCACCACCACCGGCAAGGTCCCGAACACGTCGGCGACCGCAGCCTCCTCCGGCTCCGATCTCAACGGCATGGCGGCATTCGACGCCGCCCGGCAAATCAAGGAGCGGCTGATCGCCTTCGCTGTCGAGAAATGGAGCGTCGCGGCCGAAGAGATACAATTCCTGCCGAACAGGGTGCGGGTCGGCGAGATGGAGATTGCCTTCCCGGATTTCATCAGGCAGGCCTATTTCGCCCGCGTGCAGCTTTCCGCCGCCGGCTTCTACAAGACGCCGAAAATCCATTGGGATCGCAAGGCCGGCCGCGGTACGCCATTCTATTATTTCTCCTATGGCGCCGCCTGCTCTGAAGTGTCGATCGATACGCTGACCGGCGAATATCTGGTCGACCGCACCGATATCCTTCATGACGTCGGCCGTTCGCTGAATCCGGCGATCGATATCGGTCAGGTCGAAGGCGCCTTCGTGCAGGGCATGGGGTGGCTGACCACCGAAGAGCTTTGGTGGGACAACAAGGGACGGCTGCGCACGCATGCGCCTTCGACCTACAAAATTCCGCTCGCCTCCGACCGGCCGAAGATCTTCAAGGTCCGCCTTGCCGAATGGTCCGAAAATGCCGAAGCCACGATCGGCCGCTCCAAAGCCGTCGGAGAGCCGCCCTTCATGCTCAGCATCTCGGTCCTCGAGGCCTTGTCCATGGCCGTCGCAAGCGTCGCGGACTACCGCGTCTGCCCCCGGCTCGACGCGCCGGCAACGCCGGAACGGGTGCTGATGGCAGTCGAGCGGCTGAAGGGGATGTGACATGGCGGTCCGCGAAGTGCTTTCCGGTGTCATACCCAGGAGCGACTTCCGCCCATTTCTCGCGACACGCCCCTCCTCTATCCTCATCGAGATTGTCGGAACACAAGGTTCTACGCCACGCGAGGCTGGGGCCTTCATGCTCGTTTCCGAAAATGCCATCTGGGGCACGATCGGCGGCGGGCAGCTCGAATTTTTGGCGATCCAGAATGCCCGCGAATTGCTGACAGGCAAGGGCGTTGATATGATGGACATACCGCTTGGGCCGGAGATCGGCCAATGCTGCGGCGGTCGCACGCAACTGCGCTTCCAGAAGATGACGGCGCAATTGCTGGAAGAACTCGAAGCCAAACGGGCGACCGAAGCAGAACATCGACCGGAGACCTATCTCTTCGGCGCAGGGCATGTCGGGCATGCGCTGGCCGCCGCGCTCGCGCCCCTGCCGCTTTCCGTGACGGTGATCGAGACCCGGAGGGAAGAATTGGCAAACCTGCCGGCGGAGACGAAGACCGTGCTTTCGCCGATGCCGGAGGCGCTGGTGCGGGATATTCCAGCCGGCTCGGCCATTGTCATCCTGACCCATGATCACGCCCTGGATTTCCTCATCGCCAAGGAAGCACTGGCTCGCGCCGATCTCGCCTATGTCGGCATGATCGGCTCGGCGACCAAGCGCGCCACCTTTTCCCATTGGCTGACCCGCGAGGGCGGCGACAAGGCCTCGCTCGAGCGACTGACGCTGCCGATCGGCGGCGCCACAGTGAAGGACAAGCGCCCGGAAGTCATCGCTGCGATGACAACGTCCGAGCTGCTGATGGCCTTCGCGGCCTACGCCAGCCGATCATCCTCATAGTGCGGCTCGCGCCCATCCAGAAATCCCAGATCGCGCTTAAGCCGGTCGGGCATCTCATCCAGATCCAGATGGGGCGAAGGTTCCGTGCCCCCCATGAAGACCTGCGCCAATGTTTCCAACAAACGGGCCACGGCTGACGGCCTCGTATTCATCTGCTCGACGGCATAGCAATCCATGACAATACCTCAATCCAATCGATGATATGGATTGCAGTTTGCCGCCGAAAATGCTGAATTTCCAATCGAACAACCGTCTGCATACATAAAGAGAACTTATCCATGAAGCTCTCGAAACAATTTCCGCTGAATGCGCTGCGCGTCTTCGAGGCCGCTGCCCGGCATGGCAGTTTCACACGCGCAGGCGACGAGCTCGGCATGACGCAGACAGCCGTCAGTTATCAGATCAAGCTTCTGGAGGAGAATGTCGGCGAGCCGCTGTTTCTACGCCGCGCGCGTCAGATCGCGTTGACCGACGCCGGCGAGCGGTTGGCACCGAAAGTGGCTGAAGCTTTTAGCATGCTGCAGGACGCAGTGGCGTCGGTAAGCGGCGATGCCGAAACCACGCTTCTTATTCACTCGACACCGACCTTCGCCTCACAATGGCTTGCTCGCCATCTGGGCTCATTTCAATTGCGGCACCCGAATATAGCGGTACGGCTTGCCACATCAGACAAGATCATTGATTTCTCCCGCGAGCCGTCCGACATCGCCATTCGCAGTGGCCGGGGAACTTGGCCGGGGCTGCGCGCGCATCTTTTGATGAAAGTGAACTTCACGCCGATGTTGAGCCCGGCGCTTGCCGCCAGCATCGGCGGCGTCCATACGCCGGCCGATCTTCTCAAACTTCGGATCATCGATGCCGGCGACCCCTGGTGGCTACAATGGTTCGAAGCGGCTGGCGTTCCAGATCCTGGCCTGCAGGGCCGACCGAAAAGCAGACTTGGGGCACAATCTTTCGAGGCAAGCGCAGCCATTGCCGGACAGGGCGTCGCCGTACTGACCCCCGAATTCTATGCCGACGACATAGCTGCCGGCCGGCTTATCCAGCCCTTCGATATCCTCTGCAATGATGGCTCGAATTATTGGTTGGCCTATCCCGAAAGCAGACGTCACACGCCCAGAATCCGTGCTTTCCGGCATTGGATACTCGGCGAGTTCGGCATGCCGCTGGAGTGAACACCAGCTAATAGGACATATCCGGCGCGTAGAAGCAGCGCGGCGTGTTCTCGTCCGGAAACAGACAGAGATGATAGGCTCCGTCCGGCGAACGCATCGTCTTGCGCTGCGGCAGCGTGAAGATATGGGCGTGCGTCACATAGCGATGATCGCCGGGATAGAGCGTAATCCGATAGCCGCCCGGGATAACGGTCACCGTGCGCGAGGGGATCATCTCGCAATCGCCGGTCTTGCTGTCGCCGTTGCAACAATAAGGATCGTAGGACCAGCCGGAGGGCGCATCGTGCGCCATGGCGGAAGTTGCAAAGAGGAATAGTGCAAACGCCAGTATACCACGCATGGGCAAATCTCCGACGATGCGGCGAACCAGGGGCTCCGCTGCCCATTTATCGCCGACGGCGCTTAAAAAAGCGTCCGATTTTGATCTATGGCGAAGTTCACGCTCGGCAAGAGCGGCAGTATATCGGTCACGGAAGTGTGTGATAATACGAAAAATAGTCCCTCGCTTAAACTCCGCTTCCCTCTGCGCTCAACATTTTGCAAGGTGTCGAGTCGGAGGAAGAAAAGGGGACCTGAATGTATGAATACGCCATAGCGTGGGAATGGCTGGCCTTTGCTGCCCGCTGGTTCCACGTCATAACCGCCATTGCCTGGATCGGCTCGTCTTTCTATTTCATCGCGCTCGATCTTGGACTGGTGAGCCGCCCGCATCTTCCGCCCGGCGCCTATGGCGAGGAATGGCAGGTTCACGGCGGCGGCTTCTATCATATCCAGAAATATCTGGTGGCTCCGGCCACGATGCCCGAGCATCTGACGTGGTTCAAATATGAGAGCTATTTCACCTGGCTTTCCGGCTTCCTGATGCTCTGTATCGTCTATTATGGCGGCGCCAATCTCTTCCTCATCGACCGGCATGTGCTCGATGTCAGCGTTCCCGTCGCCATTCTGATTTCGCTGGCCTCCCTCGCCGGCGGCTGGATCGTCTACGATCTGCTCTGCAAATCGCCGCTCGGCAACAATACCTGGGGCCTGATGGCGGTGCTCTACGCCGTCCTCGTCTTCATGGCCTGGGGTTATACGCATCTCTTCACCGGCCGCGCCGCCTTCCTGCATCTCGGCGCCTTCACGGCGACGATCATGTCAGCCAATGTCTTCATGATCATCATCCCCAACCAGAAGATCGTCGTCGCCGACCTCATCGCCGGCCGCACGCCGGACCCGAAATACGGCCGCATCGCCAAGCAGCGCTCGCTGCACAACAACTATCTCACGCTGCCCGTCATCTTCTTCATGCTGTCGAACCACTACCCGCTGGCTTTCGGCACCGCCTACAATTGGATCATCGCAGCGCTGGTCTTCCTGATGGGCGTCACTATCCGCCACTGGTTCAACACGATCCATGCCCGTAAGGGCCGGCCGACCTGGACCTGGATCGTCACCTTCATCCTCTTCGTCCTCATCATATGGCTTTCGACCGTGCCGAAAATTCTGACCGGCGAGAAGGATGCCAATGCCGTCGCACCCGCTTTCCAGCAATTCGCATCGGATGCGCACTTCCCGGCGGTGAAGCAGATGATCTCCACGCGTTGTTCGATGTGCCATGCCGCCGAGCCGGCTTTTGAAGGCATTGCCCGCGCGCCGAAGGAAGTGATGCTGGAAAACGACGGGGAAATCGCTATGCATGCCCGCGAGATCTATATTCAGGCCGGCCGCAGCCACGCCATGCCTCCCGGCAACGTCACCGATGTGACGCCGGAGGAACGCAAGCTGCTGGTCGCCTGGTTCGAAAGCTCCGTCGGAGAAAAAGACCAATGATTACCCTTTTGCGCGGCCGCCTGCTCTCCTTCAAGCGTGCGCCGAAGAGCCTGAGCGACACGGACAGCTATTCGTATGAAGGCGATGGCGGCCTGCTGATCGAGAATGGCATCATCGCAGCCGTCGGCCCCTACGCGGAAGTCAAGGCGAAAGCACCCGCTGACGTCGCCGAAGTCGACCATCGGCCGCACCTGATGCTGCCGGGTTTCATCGACATGCACCTGCATTTCCCGCAGATGCAGGTCATCGCCTCCTATGCCGCAAACCTGCTGGAATGGCTGAACACCTACACCTTCCCGGAGGAATGTCGTTTCGTCGAAAGCGCGCATGCCGAGCGTATCGCCGCCCATTTCTACGATGAGCTGATCCGTCACGGCACGACGACGGCAGTTGCCTATTGCTCTGTGCACAAGACCTCCGCCGATGCTTATTTTGCCGAGGCCATGCGTCGCAACATGTGCATGGTTGGCGGCAAAGTGATGATGGACCGCAATGCGCCGCAAGGCCTGCTCGATACGCCGCAGATGGGCTACGACGAGACCCGGCAGGTGATCGCCGACTGGCACGGCAAGGGCCGCAATCACGTCGCCATCACCCCGCGCTTCGCCATCACCTCGACGCCCGAGCAGATGGAGGCGACCGCCGCACTCGCGCGCGAATTCCCGGACCTGCATATTCAGACGCATCTTTCCGAGAACGACGACGAGATCAAGTTTACCTGCGAACTCTATCCGGAAGCGATCGATTACACCGATATCTATGCGCGCTACGGTCTTCTCGGCCGCAAGAGCCTGTTCGGTCACGCGATCCACCTCTCCGAGCGCGAAGCCGACGCCATGAGCGAGGCCGGCGCCATCGCCGTCCACTGCCCGACCTCCAATCTCTTCCTGGGCTCCGGCCTCTTCCCGCTGAAAGCGCTTGCTCGCCGCGAAAAACCCGTCCGCATCGGCGTCGCCACCGATATCGGCGGCGGCTCCAGCTATTCGATGCTGCGCACGATGGACGAGGCCTACAAGATCCAGCAGCTTCTCGGCGAGCGCCTGAACCCGCTGGAAAGCTATTACTATATGACCCTTGGCAACGCCGAGGCCCTGTCACTATCAGACAAGATCGGTACTCTCGATCCCGGCACCGACGCCGACCTCGTGATCCTCAACGCCTCGGCAACGCCGGCCATGGCGCTGAAGATGGAAGTGGTGAAGAACCTGACCGAGGAGCTCTTCCTGTTGCAGACCATGGGGGATGATCGGGCGATCGTGGAGACATATGTGGCTGGAAAGCCGATGAAATCGACCCTCCAATAAGGCGATCCGACCTCACTGCAATGTAACCGCCCAGAGGACAAACAGCATGACCGCGCCGCTCACCATTGCCGAACTGAAAAAGCTCGCTCAGCGGCGCGTGCCGAAGATGTTCTTTCAATATGCCGATTCCGGCTCGTGGACGGAGTCGACCTATCAGGCGAACGAGGCGGACTTTAAGAAGATCAAGCTGCGTCAACGCGTCCTCGTCGACATGTCCGACCGTTCGCTGGCAACCACCATGGTCGGCCAGAAGGCTGCCATGCCGGTAGCTCTGGCGCCGACGGGTCTCACCGGCATGCAGCACGCCGATGGCGAGATGCTGGCGGCGCGCGCGGCCGAGGAATTTGGCATTCCTTTCACGCTCTCGACGATGAGCATCTGCTCGATCGAGGACATCGCCTCGGTCACGAAGCAGCCCTTCTGGTTCCAGCTCTACGTCATGAAGGACCGCGATTTCGTTTTGAACCTGATCCAGCGCGCCAAGGCAGCGAAATGCTCGGCGCTGGTGCTGACGGCCGACCTGCAGATCCTCGGCCAGCGCCATAATGACATCCGCAACGGATTGTCGGCGCCGCCAAAATTCACGGCGAAAAATCTCTGGCAAATGGCGACGCGGCCGGGCTGGTGCATGGGCATGCTAAAGACCAAGCGTCGTTCCTTCGGCAATATTATCGGTCATGCCAAGGATATCTCCGACATGACGACGCTGTCGCACTGGACGCATTCGCAGTTCGACACCAAGCTTTCCTGGAGCGATGTCGACTGGATCAAGGAGCGCTGGGGCGGGCCGCTGATCATCAAGGGCATCCTCGACGTCGAGGATGCCAAGGCCGCCGTCGCCACTGGCGCGGACGCAATCATCGTTTCGAACCATGGCGGCCGGCAGCTCGACGGCGCCCCCTCCTCCATCAGCATGCTGCCTTACATCGTCGACGCCGTCGGCGATAAGATCGAGGTGCATGTCGATGGCGGCATCCGCTCCGGCCAAGACGTGCTCAAGGCCGTGGCCCTCGGCGCCAAAGGCACCTTCATCGGCCGCCCTTTCCTCTATGGTCTGGGCGCCATGGGTAAGGAGGGCGTGACCCTCGCGCTCGAGATCATCCGCAAGGAGTTGGATATCTCCATGGCGCTTTGCGGCAAGCGGGATATCAAAACGGTGGATCGGGAGATTATCGCCGAGCTTTAATAATGAAAGCGGCATTGCAGCACAATCAGCATCTGCCGCTCGCCTTCGCCCTCGACCCTGCAGATCAATCGATGCTCTTGCGTGATACGGCGCGACCATTGGTTTTTCAGTTGGTTGCGTAAAGGCTCAGGCTTACCGATCCCTTCGAAGGGATGGCGTAGCGCGTCCCTCAAAAGCTCGTTCACTCTGACGACAACCTTGTGGTCATTTTCCTGCCAATAGAGATAATCTTCCCAAGCATGCGCATGCCAAACGAGCAGCATGGGACGCTTACTTCGGATCCATCAGATCATGAGAAGCGAGATTCTTTCCCTCGTCGGCATCGGCGATCGCCTCCATCAAACGTGCCGTGTTGGCGGGCGTAGACAAGACATGCAGCGTCTCCATCATACCCTCATATTCATCCTTATCGATCAGGATCGCGGACGGTTTATCACGGCGAACGATCTCCACGGCGACGCGATCCTGCGAGACCTCATCAAGCAAGCTTGCAAGCTCATTTCGGGCCGTTGAAAATATCACGGTTCGCATGGTTCTCACTCCTACGATACTTGTACAAGAAGTCGTACAACTCATCTTCGAAGTCAAGAGCGCACTTGCGGCAGCCAACCCGTCGCCAACCCGCAGGCCCATTCCACGCGGCCATTCTGCGCTGCCAGCTTCGCCATTGCCATGTGATCATAAGCCACCTGCCGGAATATAGGCAGCCATACGCCGTCTACCTTTTCCAGAATGGCGTAGGAGGCGAAGGGATGGCCTGCTTCCACCTTGTGATAATGAGGCAGATCGTCGTCATAGGCGGGGCAGCCGACGCTGCCGGGATTGACGATCAGGCGGCCATCGGAAAGCCTGACAAGACGCTGAATATGAGTATGTCCGCAGAGGATCAGCGGAAAATCGATGCCGGCGGCCAGTGCTTCGATTTCCTTGATCGGCTTTTGATAGATATGACCGTCTGGGGAGACGGATTCGAGCCAATAGATGTTATCGGCCGCCGGTGTGGCATGGCAAAGGTAGGCCTCATCCCTATAGACGGCACTGAAGGGCAAAGTCCGCAGCCAATCGAGATGACGGTCGACCAGCTCGGCACGGGCGGCACTATCCGACGCGTGCATCGCCTCCGGCGCCTGTTCGATCAGATACCGATCATGATTGCCACGAACCGTCACCGCATCGAGCGCGAGCAGAATATCAGCCGTCTTTCCAGCCGTCAGCGGCCCGCTAAAGCAGTCACCGAGATTGACGATCTCGGTAACCCCGTGCTTCCGGATATCCGCAACCACCGCCTCCAGCGCCAGATGATTGCCATGCACATCCGCAATCGCTGCAAAACGCAAGTCTCAGCTCCCGCGATAGGTGGAATAGCCGTAGGGCGAGATCAGCAGCGGCACATGGTAATGCGCGGTCGTATCGGCAATGCCGAAACGGATCGGCACGAGATCGAGGAACGCCGGCTCGGGCAGCTTGGCCCCGGTTGCGCGCAGATAGTCGCCGGCGCGGAAGAGCAGCTCATAGGTACCGGCGACAAAACTGTCGCCAATCAGGATCGGCCCGCCGTCGACGCGCCCATCCGAATTGGTCGTGACCGTCTTCAGATGCTTCCGCGTCTCACCCTCGATCTTGAAAAGATCAATCGTCAGGCCCTCGGCGGGCTTGCCGAGGGCAGTATCGAGCACATGGGTGGTCAGTCCGATCATAGCGTCGGCGCTCCGATGATGAAGGGGGTGTCGAAGAAATATTCCTCGAGATTATTTCCCGGCCCGTCGCGATCCACGATGAGGAAATCGCTCGGCTCGCCGAGCGCCATGAGGGGGTAATGCCAGACATTGCGGTGATAGTTCACCCCCTGATCGCCTCGCGCCATGAAAACTTGCGGCCTGCCGGGCTTGCCGCCTTCATCCTGAGCGACGACAACGAGGAATGGCCGGCCGTTCAGCGGCACGAAACACTGGCTGCCGAGGGGATGGCGCTCCATCATGTCGATGGAGAAGGGAAAAGCACGCGGCTGGCCGCGAAAGAGACTGATGATAAGCCGCGCTCCGTCGCCCGCGGCCTCCGCGCTCGAAAGCGCATGAAACCGCTCCGTCGTGCCGCCATTGATGAATCGCATCGTTGCCGGATCGGCCTCGATCACATCGCCGAACGGCGCGAATACGGCTTTCGTCAAAGGGTGGATGTCCAGATGCTGTGTCATTGAATGATCATTCGCCTTCCGCGCGCCAATGGCGAATGGAGTCCAGTTGTTTCAGCAATTCTGGAAGAGATTTCTGCGCAGTATCCCACGCGGCCATCAAATCAATTTCGAAATATCCGTGTGCAATTCGGTTTCTCATCCCTCGTATCGCCCGCCAAGGCAGATCCGGATGTTCAATAACAAATTCCGGGTACTCCTCCATGATGCGAGTGGCCATTTCACCTATCATCATGAGATTCATCCCGACTGCACGCTGCTTCTCAACATTACTGAGAAAGGCGTCCCTATCAATTCTTTGAATAAATTGACCTGTCTCTAACGCAGCTTGCTGCATGCGATCAAGATGAGCGACCAACCGATCGAGACTCATATTGGCTTCGCTTCATCAAGAACGCGCAGGCGCACTTTTTCGGGAAAATCGCCAGGCGTCAAAAGATGAATTTTCGTGCCCACCAAGAGCTCTTCTAATTCTTCCAGCAATCCGCCCAAGTCGAACAAAGTGGTACCCGGTAAGGTATCCACCAAGATGTCGAGATCGCTGTCGAACTTATCCTCGCCACGAGCAACCGAACCAAAAACACGCGGGTTCACTGCCTTGAACCGCCTGGTGGCGTCACGGATCGCTTGCCTGTTTTTCTCCAGTGCCTCCGATGGCCTCATCGCAGCATCGCTCCTTTAATCAGAATATAAGCCATGAGCGACGCAGAAAAAATAGCTCACCTTCTTTCCATAAAGCCGTATAACGCCGCCATTTGAATGCATGACAAAACGCAGATGGGAAAGTTGGCATCGCCGGCGTCGGCCATTCAAGTCTCAGGAAGCATGGATTGCAGGCGCAGCAGCGCGATCTTCTCCACCTGCGTCGTTGCCGTCGCAAATTCCGCGTCCCGGTCATTATCGATCCGTGTCTTGAAGGCGGTAAGAATGTCGTCTTTGCCGAGTCCCTTGACCGCAATGATAAAGGGAAAGCCGAATTTCGCCACGTAAGCCGTGTTGAGCTCGGTGAAACGAGCATGCTCGGCCGGTGTCAGCCGGTCAAGCCCGGCGCCTGCCTGTTCCTTGCGGCTGTTTTCGGTAAGCTCACCGGCAATTGCCAGCCGGCCGGCAAGGTCGGGATGCGCGCGTAAAACGCCAAGCCGCTCGTCGGCGCTGGCGTCGCGGAAGATGGTAGCCAGTGCACTGTGTACTCCGCCCGATGTCAACGGCTCGGCAATTTTGCCGGCGTCATAAGCACGTTCGGCAATGAAAGGAGAGTGCTCGAAGACGCCGCCGAAGCGGGCCACGAAATCGTCGCGTGATATCATTTCAGAGTGCGCCCGCAGGAAGATGATGCTGGTACCAATGATTGGCGATCTCGATGCGCTTGGGTATCCAGACCTTGTCGTGCTTCAGCACATATTCGATGAAGCGCCTAAGCGCCGCGGCACGACCGGGGCGGCCCACCAAGCGGCAATGCAGGCCGACCGACATCATCTTCGGGCTGCCCTGCTTGCCCTCTTCATAGAGCGTATCGAAGGCATCCTTGAGATAGGTGAAGAACTGATCGCCGGAATTGAAGCCTTGCGGCGTGGCAAAGCGCATATCGTTGGTTTCGAGCGTATAGGGGATGATCAGAAACGGCTTACCGTCGATACCATCGACCCAATAAGGCAGATCGTCGGCATAGGAATCCGACGAATAGAGGAAGCCTCCCTCCTCCATCATCAACCGCAGCGTATTGTCCGATGGTTTGCCCTGGTACAGGCCGTAGGGCCGCTCACCGGTCAGCTCGGTATGCAGGCGTACGGCTTCGAGAATGTGCTTGCGCTCCAGATCCTCCGAAAAATCCTTGTATTCCAGCCAGCGGTAGCCGTGGCTCGCAATTTCCCAGCCGGCTTCCTTCATCGCGGCGACCGCTTCGGGATTGCGCGCCATGGCCAGCGTTACGCCGTAGACCGTCGCCTGGACCTTAAGTTCGGTGAACATGCGCCACAGCCGCCAGAAACCGGCGCGCGAACCATATTCATAGATGGATTCCATATTGAGGCTGCGCTGGTTCGGCCATGGTGCCGCACCGACGATTTCCGATAGCAGGTTTTCCGACGCGGGATCGCCGTCGAGAATGCAGCTTTCCCCGCCCTCTTCGTAATTGATCACGAACTGCACCGCGACGCGGGCGTCACCCGGCCATTTCGGATCGGGCGTATTGCGGCCATAGCCGACGAGATTGCGGGGATAGGTATCGGACATCAAAGCACCTTCTCGAATATGCGAAGACGGTAGCATTCACGGCCGGAATGTCGAGAAGGAAAGTGCGGAACGCACTTTGCTTTCGCCTGTAAGCGGTTAAGCGATCTTGCGGGCGCTGACCTTGCCCATCGGATGCAGAGAGTGCACCCGGAATGGTCCGCCCGTGCCCTCTTCCATCATCAGCGCGATGTTCGATACCGGCACCGGCTCGGCAAGCGCCGGCTCGAAGAAATCGCGCAACACCCGCTCCATCCG
Organism: Rhizobium leucaenae USDA 9039; assembly: GCF_000426285.1. Taxonomy (GTDB): domain Bacteria; phylum Pseudomonadota; class Alphaproteobacteria; order Rhizobiales; family Rhizobiaceae; genus Rhizobium; species Rhizobium leucaenae. Next base: position 184,843 of record NZ_AUFB01000005.1, read on the forward strand.
CGGCAGATCGGCGGGACCGACCGTACCGGTCAACATCATCTGGAAACGGAATTCGTCCATGACATGCGGATGGCCCCACCGGTGCAGGTTGGCAAATTGCGCGGCCGACAGGCTATCGGGATCGCTGCGTTCGATTTCCGCTTCGGTCAGCGGCGCACGGTAGTGGTCGAAGGCCTGGATCAGCGACGCCGCCAGAAAATGCATTTGCTGCGATGGTTCTGATGGCACTAGGCCGAATGCACCGCCAAGACGCGCGACTTCCATCCGCGGAATCTCGAACGGCGTTACGGTACCGGAAAAACGCATGAGATCGCGCAGCAGTGCCGCCTCGGACATATCCTCCGCCAGGCGAAACGGCGCTTTCAACGTGCCGTTGAAGCCGTAGCGGCGCGGCACCGCGGTATGGAAGGCGATTTCATGAATGCCGAGCCCGCGAATGGCGGGCGGATCGACCATCTCGCCGGAATAGACATTGCGGCCGAGCCAATTTGCGGCCACGAGCGTCAGCGGATCGCTCGCAGACGGCGTGAAGCAAATGGCGTAACGCATAAAATCTCCTTCAGAAGGCGAAAAACCGGCCGACCGATCCAACCAGCGGCCGATGCGCAAGGAGATAGGTGATTTGCGTGACAGATTGACGACCTGAACGGTGTTTATATTCACGTTTTATGTGATGCTATCATAATGTGGTTCGAAAGGGCGAAGCTTTCGGGCAGCTTGAAAGAACAGGGAATTTCCATGGCCTCCCGGACCGCCGCTTCGGCCAGGCGATGCGCTAGGCCGAAGCTGACCTTGAAGCCCCCGGTCAGCGCGATCAGCCGCGGGTGGTCGGGATGCGCTCCCACCATGGGATCCCGGTCGATCGCCTTCGGCCGCAGACCGGCCCAGCATTCGACCGCTTCGGCATCCGCCAGCGCCGGCGCCATTGTTCGCGCAGCGGCGAGCAGCTTATCCAACTGATCATCCGTTGATAGCGGATCGTCGAAGCGGTTCTCGCTCGTGCTGCCAACCGCGACCAATCCGCCTTCATGCGGCACGATATAGAGCCCATCGCGGAAAATCACCGGCAGGCCGGGATCGACATCCGCTTTCAAAAGCGCCGCCTGACCCTTGACCGGCTGGCCGAGGGGAGAATGGCGTCCGGGCGTCAGTCCATCCAGCACCGGAAAGGAGTGATGCCCGGCAGAGAGGATGCAACGACTAAAACGAATAGCGCCTTCTGCGGTCGCAGCGATACCTTTGTCCGGATCGATGCTCTGGATGTCCAGACCTTCGGCAAACCGAACATGTTTTGCTTTATCAAGAAAGTGAGCAAGAACCGCCAGGAAAGCGCGCGGCGCGACGCGGGCGGCGAGCGTGTCAAAAACAAATCCGCTTTCGCCAGCGGCCGGATCGATCCAACCTTCGACCGGCGCGGCGTCGAGCACATGCCAATGAAATCGTCGCTCGCCATGATGCCAATGCGCTTCGGCATCCTGCGAATGGCCCAATGCGATCTTGCGCAGATGCGGTTTTGGTAAGGGAATCAGCCGGCCGGATCGGCGGTATCCGGCGGCAAGCCCGGTTGCCGCTTCCAACACTGCAATCTCGTCCTCCAGAGATACGAGCGCGTCGAACTGGAACTGCTTCTTCTCGGACCACTTATCCGGCATATGCGGCATCAGTGCGCCGAGCAGGCCACCGCTTGCCCCCTGCCCCAGCCGACCGGCGTCGACGAGCAGAGCCTCTACGCCCAGACGCTCCGCATGCACCGCCGCCCAAAAGCCCATGATGCCGCCGCCGATGATCAACAGTTCAGCGGATGATTGACCGGCAAGCCCCGGAGGATTATCGGCTCTTCCCATGACAGATCCTGTTTCCGATAAAACGCCGGCGGCGAAGACCAATGCGGCAAGCCAAGCGCTGGAATGGCGCGACGGCGATATGCCCTATTCGACCGCCTTTGGCGACCATTTTTATTGCCAGACCGACGGCCGGCTGGAATGCGGCCATGTCTTTCTCGCCGGCAACGGCCTGCCCGCGCGCTGGAACGAGCAAGGAAACTTCCTGATCGGCGAGCTCGGTTTCGGCACGGGCCTGAATTTCTGCGAGACCTGGCGGCAATGGCGCCAGCACCGCAAACCGGATTCGCAACTTCATTTCATGTCCTTCGAACTCTATCCGATGCGTGCCGAGGAGATCAACCGCGCGCTGTCGCACTGGCCGGAAATCGATGTCGAACGTCAGGCGCTCGTCGCCGCCTGGCCAAAAGAACCACGCGACATCGTTACGCTTGCCCTCGACGCTGAAACGCGCCTGAGTGTCGTCTGTGGCCCGGCGATCGACGGCGTGCGTCAGGCTGCAGCGGGCTTCGACGCCTGGTATCTCGACGGCTTTGCCCCGTCCAGAAACGGCGATATGTGGTCGCCGGAGCTGATGCAGCTCCTCCATGGCAAGACGGTCGCCGGCGGCACCTTCGCCACCTACGCCGCCGCCGGTTTCGTGCGCCGCAACCTGCAGGCGGCAGGCTTCACAGTCGAGCGGCGCAAGGGATTTGCGGGAAAGCGCGAAATGCTCTGCGGCGTCAAATAAGCCTACTTGGTGGAACGCTCGGTCTGTAGCATACCATCGCCGAGCCAGCGGCGGGCTTTGGCTTCCAGGAGTTCGGGGCTGATCGGCTTGGACATATAGTCGTCCATGCCCGCTTCCAAGCACATATCCCGGTCGACATCGAGCGCATGCGCAGTGACACCGACGATCGGCACGTGCCAGCCCTGCCCCGCCTCAGCTTCCAGTTGCCGGATCATCCGCGTCGCCTGATGGCCGTTCATGATCGGCATCGAGACATCCATCATAATCAGCGATGGCCGAAGCTTCCGCCAGGCGTCCACGGCCTCCAGACCGTTCTGGACCACGAGGAAGCGCAGGCCTGTGACCTGCAGAATCTGCGTGAAAACGATCTGGTTGACCTCATTGTCCTCAGCAACGAGGATATCGATAGCGTTGACCGGTTTCGTCGCTACGCCGCGTTCGACGGCATCGATGGCGGCAACGGCTTCGACCTCGATCGACGGTGGAGCAGCAGCGGGCGTATCATCGCCGCTCATCCGCTGCCGGCGTGCCGTGCGCACGACATCGATGATGGTGTTGCGCAGCACATTGGCGCGGGCGGGCTTCATCAGATGTGCCTGACCGTTCAGGGCCGCGAATTCCTTGTCGCTGCTGGCGACGTCCATGGACGTCAAGAAGATCAGCGATACTTTATCGAAGCGAGAATCGGCGCGAATGGCACGCGCGACGTCATCGCCGTTCATGCCCGGCATATGGTAGTCGAGGATCACGGCGTCGACCGGCACGCCCATGTCGAAAGCGGCACGGAGGATGGCGAGCCCCGTCTTGCCGTCCGCGGCCGCGTAACCATCGAAACTCCATTGCGCCAACTGCTCAGTCAGTATCCGGCGGTTGATCTCGTTGTCATCGACGACGAGGATGCCGGCGCCTTTGACGTTGACCGGCACCGGACGCGGTTCGCTGCGCGTGGCCGCAGGCGGCATGGGAAGATGCACCGTAAAGACCGAACCTTTGCCCCATTCGCTCTCGACTTCGAGATAGCCGCCGAAGAGATCAACCAGCCCGGCGGTGATGGCAAGGCCAAGACCTGTGCCCTCGTGACGGCGCGTCGAAGAAGCGTCCACCTGTGAAAACTTCTCGAAAATGGTATCGAGCTTCTCATCTGGAATACCGATGCCGGTATCCTCGATCCGCAGCGTCAACATGATCTCGCCATTGTCGATCGGCCGGCTGTCCACCTCGACCAGCACATGGCCGCGCTCGGTGAATTTGACGGCATTGCCGACGAGATTGGTGACGATCTGGCGGAAGCGGCCGGCGTCTCCGAGCACCATGGCGGGCACATCGGGTGCCATGCGCACCAGCAATTCGATATCCTTTTCCGCCGCCGGCGACGACAGGAGCGTCGCGACATCCTCCACCGCATCCGCCGGATCGAAAGCGGCCTTGCGCAGACGCATCTGCCCGGCATCGATCTTCGAGAAATCCAGGATGTCGTTGATGATCGTCAACAGCGCATTGCCCGACTTGACGATGATGTCGATGAAGGTCTTCTGCCGGGCATCCAGATCGGTTTTGGCCAGCAACTCCGCCATGCCGAGAACACCGTTCATCGGCGTGCGGATTTCATGGCTCATATTGGCGAGGAATTCGGATTTGGCACGGTCGGCGGCTTCGCTGCGCGACAGCAGCAGTTGCAGCTCGGCCTCACGTTCCTTCATCTCGGTGACGTCGGTCAGCACCACGGTCCAGCGGCCGCTTTCGCTCATCGCCGCTTCGAGCTGCATCCAGCGCTCGCCGGCAACCTGGAACACCGCCGAAACCGGCTTGCCCGCCGCCATGCTCCTGCGCCAGGCACGCCGAACCACATGCGGATTCTCGCCGAAATCGCCGCGCGCGGCGCAATGATCGAAGGCGACGAACCAATGCTGGCCTACCGTGAGATGATCTGCCGGAATGCGCAGCATGTCCCTCGCTGCATCGTTCGTCAGCATGATGATGCCGTCTTCTACGATGAGCAATCCCTGCGACATGGCACGCGTAGCGTCCGTCATCAGTTCGCCGAGGCGCTCCAGAGCAAGACGCGCCTCGGTGATCTCGCGCGCTTGTTGGCGCACGGACGAGATGTCAGCATAGGCGACCAGCGTGCGGCCGTTCGAAATGCGGCTTGCATCCATGATGACGGATTTGCCGTCGGCAAAGTTCATCTCAATCTGGAAATGCGGTCCGGCCTTACGGAAGGACTCCAGACGCGCCTGATAGATATCATCGATGCTGCCGGCATCGACATCGTAGCGGCCAAGCTCAAAATGTTTGGCGACAAGGTCTCGATAAGACCGGCCCTCGAAACGTTCGTCCTTCGGGAATTCCCAAATGTCGTAAAAGGCATCGTTGGTATATTCCACGACATAGTTGCCGTCGTGGATCATCACGCCGATCGGCATCGAGCGCAGGATGTTTTGCAAATCCTGATGCAATGCTTCGGCTCGCGCCTGCGCCTCTATCAACTCGGTCTCGCGCAACTTCAACACGGAAATGTCCGTCATGGACCCGACCGCATAGCGCTTGCCGTCCGAGGTTACGACGCGGTTGACGCGCGTCATGATCGGATGGGTCACATGCTTCCGATCGACCACCGTGCCTTCGAATTCGAGTGCCCGCCCTTCAGTGAGCACCTGCTCGTTTTCCGCGAAATAATCGTCGCCGCCGGTTTCGAACATTTCCTGTTCGGTCTTGCCCAGGACTTCGGCGCGGCTGAGCCCTGTGATGGCCGCATAGGCCTCGTTGGAATAGATCAACCGATGGCTGGCATCGCGCACGAAAGCAGCCACCGGCAGGTCCTCGAGAATCGTGCGATAAAGCCCGATCTCGTCGACGTCACCCGGAATGTCGCCGCTTTCCCGACCGGACGGCGAACGCGAGGGCGCAGCCGGCGCATCGAGGAACATGCCAAAGACATAAAGGCAGTCTTCGGACGGCGAAAAGCTTTCGATCTGCACGCGGGAACGCTCACAGCCTGTCGGATCGAAGCACAGCGCCATCTCTTCCGAGCCGAAGACCAGCGCCCGGCGCTCCTTGTCTTCGCGGTCGGCTTCTTCGCCACTGTCGAAGAGATCACGACTGCGGTTGCCGATGAAATCGGAGAGGTCGCGTCTGAAAAACCGCGCATAGGCTTCGTTGACGGCGACGTATCTCAGATCGCTGTTTTTGACATAAGCCGGCTGATCCAGATCGGCGATCCGGCGGCAGGCCATCTCCAGCAGTTCACCGTCCGAATTCAACAGGGCCCCTCTTCTCAACGCTCGCTACAGTTTACTGAACCGATGCTTTATCACAAAGCGCTTTAACAAGCCGTTAACCATATTGCCAAGGCGAAGAACGTCGCGTTCAGACCACTGACTATCCCAGAACGGACGTCCGCTGGTCGCAAACGATGGCAGCATTTGAGGTCGAACTCTGCCAAGAATCATATCAGCACAATGGTGGAGCGAGAGCATGAGCGACGATAGAAACACGGCCTTGCACGAGACTGACACGGCGACCATTCCCGTCGAGCGCCGCCGCCGGGCCGGAGGTCGTGGGGCCGAACGCAGCCGCAAGCCGAGCGGCACGAAATACCTCAACCTTGTCAACAATCTCGCCCGCACCGAACTTCTGTCGCCCGAGGCGCTCGACGACATTCATGAGGCGTCGTTGACCATCCTCGAAGAGATCGGCATGGACATCATTCTGCCGGAAGCGCGCGAACGCATGAAAGCCGCCGGCGCCGACGTCACGCCCGGCACGGAGCGCGTCCGCTTCGAGCGCGGCATGATCACGGAGCTGATCGCCTCCGTCCCCTCGACCTTCACCCTGCACGCCCGCAACCCGCTTCGGAACGTTCAGATCGGCGGCAGGAACCTGGTCTTCGCGCAGGTCGCCTCGGCGCCCTTCGTCGCGGATCGCGAGGGTGGCAGGCGGGCCGGCAACCAGGAGGATTTCCGCAAACTGATCAAGCTTGCCCAATCCTACGACGTCATCCACATGACCGGTGGCTATCCGGTCGAGCCTATCGATATCCACGCTTCGGTGCGCCATCTCGATTGCCTCTCCGATATCGTCAAGCTCACCGACAAGGCGTTTCATTGCTATTCGCTCGGCAAACAGCGCAATCTCGATGCCATCGAGATCGCCCGCATCGGTCGCGGCATCAGCATGGAGCAGATGGAACGCGAGCCATCGCTCTTCACCGTCATCAATTCCTCCTCCCCGCTGCGCCTCGACGGGCCGATGCTGCAGGGCATCATCGAGATGTCGTTGCGTGGCCAGGTCGTGATCGTTACGCCCTTCACGCTGGCGGGCGCGATGGCGCCGGTGACCATCGCCGGCGCGCTGGTGCAGCAGAATGCCGAGGCGCTCTGCGGCATCGCCTTCACGCAGATGGTGCGCAAGGGCGCGCCGGTCATGTATGGCGGCTTCACCTCGAACGTCGACATGAAGACAGGAGCGCCGGCTTTCGGCACTCCGGAATATATGAAGGCCGTGATCGCCGGCGGCCAGCTTGCCCGCCGCTACGGCATCCCCTACCGCACCTCCAACACCAATGCTTCCAACACGCTGGACGCTCAGGCAGCCTATGAATCCGCGCTATCCCTCTGGGCGCTGACCCAGGGTGGCGGCAATTTCGTGCTGCACGCGGCCGGCTGGAGCGAAGGCGGTCTCACCGCCTCTTTCGAGAAATTCATCCTCGATGTCGACATGCTGCAAATGGTCGCCGAGTTCCTGACGCCGCTGGACGTCAGCAGCGAAGCCCTGGCTCTGGACGCCGTGCGCGATGTCGGCCCCGGCGGCCACTATTTCGGAACGGCGCACACGCTTGCCCGCTACGAAACGGCCTTCTATTCGCCGATCCTCTCGGACTGGCGCAATCACGAGACCTGGACCGAAGCCGGCCGGCCGACGACCTATGATCATGCCAACCGCATCTTCAAGGAAACGCTCGCGCATTATGAGCAGCCGCCGCTTGATCCGGCCATCGAAGAAGAGCTCGACGCCTTTGTCTCCAAGCGCAAGAAAGAGGGTGGCGTCCCCACCGATTTCTAGTTGAAAATCAAAGGTTTTCACCCGCTCCATCATGAACAAAATTTAATGTCGCGGCCCTCTTTTTAGCCGCGACTTCGCCCGCTTTTCCACACACCTTCAAGCTCGGCTTCGGCTGGGAGCTGTGTTTTGGGAAAGGGATTTCGATGTCTTTGCTTCGCACTTTAACGACGGCCGGTTTGATCGCGCTGACGCTTGGCAGCGCAACGGCCATAACCACGACCACCGCGGGAGCCTCCGAACGCGGCGCCTTCTTCGGCGGTCTTGCCGCCGGTGTCGTCGGCGGCGCCTTAGCTGCCGAAGCCGTACGACCGGCCTATCCGGTCTACCCGGCTTATTACCCCGCCTATCGAGCCTATTATGCTCCGGCCTACGTACGCGCCTATCCCGACTGCTACTGGGCATGGCGTCGCGACGGCTGGGGACGGCCCTATCGTGTCGAGGTCTGCCGCTGAAGACCATAAAGATCGAGTGCCCCATGCCGCCGGATTCCGGCGGCATTTTCGTCTGTTTGTTGAAAAGCTTTCGACCACACCCCTTGACTTTAGCGGCGATTAAGACCAAATGCGCGTCAGCTTTCACCTTCCGGCCGCCGCGTGAGCGTGCCCTGCGGGACTAGACGTACGCAAGAGAAGGACAAAAGCGCTTTTGAAATGAGACCGCACCCAAGGCGGTCGAACGCGCTGGAAAGCTTTTTCCAACTTACAAGTTCCCACTTCACGCGGGGTTCTTGACGCCAGAGACAGACCGGACCGCATGGTGCGATCCGGCCTATCCGCTTTGGCGCCCCGAAAGGTATTGAATTGACCGATTTTCACTCGCTTGGTCTCTCCAAGCAGATCGTTGACACGCTGTCGCAGAACAACTTCGCGACGCCGACGCCCATCCAGGCACAGGCTATTCCGCTTGTTCTCCAGGGCCGCGATCTCATCGGCCTCGCCCAGACCGGCACCGGCAAAACGGCCGCTTTCGGCCTGCCGATCATCGAAATGCTGCTGAAGGACGCCAAGCGTCCCGACAACCGCACCGTCCGCACCCTGATCCTCGCCCCCACCCGCGAACTGGTGAACCAGATCGCCGACAATCTCAAGCTATTCGTCCGCAAGACGCCGCTGCGGATCAACGTCGTGGTCGGCGGCGCCTCGATCAACAAGCAGCAGCTTCAACTCGAACGCGGGACCGACATCCTTGTCGCTACTCCCGGCCGCCTGCTCGACCTCATCAACCGCCGTGCCCTGTCGCTCGGCTATGTCAATTATCTCGTCCTCGACGAAGCCGACCAGATGCTCGACCTCGGCTTCATCCACGATCTGCGCAAGATCGCCAAGCTCGTCCCGGCCAAGCGCCAGACCCTGCTGTTCTCGGCCACCATGCCGAAAGCGATTGCCGATCTCGCTTCCGACTATCTGACCAATCCGCTGAAGGTCGAAGTCTCGCCTCCGGGCAAAGCGGCCGACAAGGTGGAGCAATATGTCCACTTCGTTGCGGGCCAGAACCACAAGACCGAAATCCTCAAGGAAACGATTTCTGCCAATCCCGATGGCCGCGCCATCGTGTTCCTGCGCACCAAGCACGGCGCCGAGAAGCTGATGAAGCATCTCGACCATGTCGGCTTTGCAGCCGCCTCCATCCACGGCAACAAGAGCCAGGGCCAGCGCGAGCGGGCACTCAAGGGTTTCCGTGATGGTGAAGTCCGCGTTCTCGTCGCAACCGACGTCGCCGCTCGCGGCATCGATATCCCCGGCGTTTCGCATGTCTACAACTACGACCTGCCGGAAGTGCCCGACGCCTATGTCCACCGTATCGGCCGCACCGCGCGTGCCGGCCGCGACGGCATCGCCATCGCCTTCTGCGCTCCGGATGAAATCCGTCTGCTGCGTGACATCGAACGCCTGATGGGCATCGAAATTGCCGTCGCCAGCGGCGAGGCCCCTGCCGATCGCGCCCGTCCGGCCCGCGGCAATAGCCGGGGTGGCCGTGGCAACCAAGGCCGCGGCGGTGCAGGTCAGGGACGTCCGGAAGGCCGTTCGGGTCGCCCCGGCGGCCGTCCGCAGCGTGACGGTGAACAGGGCGAAGCCCGCGCCCGCACGGGTGAACGCCAAGAGCGCCGCCCGCGCGACGATCGTCCGCAGCGCGAGAACAATCGCAATGCCGACTTCCGCGGCCAGCGCCGCGACGAGCGGACGCCGCGACCGGAAGCAGACAATGATCTTGTTTCGACGTCCGATTTCCGTCCGGCCAAGAAGCCGCATCACAACGGCCAGGCAAACGCTGCCGCCGCTCACGAAGCTGGCGCCCATCGCGGCCCCCGCCACGCCCATGGCCGCCCCTCAGGCCGCCACAATGAGGAGCGCGGCCAGGGCCACGCTCACGGGGAACACCGCGAAGGTGGCAACGGCGGCATGAAACGCCGTGGGCCGCGCAACGGCAACGGCCAGCGCCGCGAGCGCGCTTGATCACATGAAGAAGGGGGCGAACGGCCCCCTTTTTTGCGCCTATTCCATACCGGCGGATTTCTTCCGCGATCCAAGCGCTCTCAGTCCCGTTCGGGCGGATAACCGCCGCCCCTATTCCGGCACTATATCCGCCGTGCGCCTGTTCGTAAGATAGACGCCGGTCACGACGATCAACGTGCCGATGATGATCGGCAGGGTCAGCGGTTCGCCGAAAGCGATCGCCGCTTCGATGGCCACCGCAGGCGGCATCAGGTAGATCAACGAGGCGGCGCGCGATACCTGCCCGCGGCGAATAAGATAGAGCAGCAGACCGACCGCGCCCATCGATAGGCCGAAGACCGACCAGCCGAGCGCAAAAAATGCTTCGTGCGTGCCGTCGAAGTGCAGATTTTCGAATGTCAGCGCCAGAGGTGCGGTGACGATGAGAGCGCCGACATATTGCAACGTCGCAATGGTCCGGAGATCACCCGTCTGCAGATGACGCTTCTGATAAAGCGTCCCATAGGTGACGGAAACCATCGCCAACAGATTGACCCCGAGCGGGATAGCCGAGTGCCAGAGATTGGCGGTTTCCGATGACAAAAGCTTCGGCGAGATCGCGATCGCAATGCCGATGAAGCCGAGCAACAGGCCAAGCCGCTGCGTTGGCTGCAGGCGCTCGCCGACCAGATAGGGCGCAGCCATCGCCGTCATCAGCGGCTGGAGGGCAGCAATGATGCCTGAAATCCCCGCAGGCACGCCGCTGGCGATCGCCCACCAAAGACCGCCGAGATAAAATCCGTGCAGAAAGATGCCTGAATAAACAGCGCGGAAGACGCTGGACCAATCTCGCGGCCATTTCGCACCGGTAAAAGCGCAAAACAGAACGAAAGCGAGCGCGGACAGGCTGTACCGGATCATGAGAAAGGTAAACGGACCAGCGTGCATCGCAGCATATTTCGCAACGATCCAGCCCGTAGACCAAAGAAAGACGAAGATTGCCGGCGCGAATGTGTCGAGGGACATGGAGGCTCAGACTGAAATTGATGTCGCAGGCTGGATCCGGGCCTGAATTGAAACCGGAACGTCACATGCGCAGGGCAACCGCTGATAACCGAAGACGATCGAAGCGTCAAAATCGAACCGCTGAAGCCAATCATCAATTTTCTTCATATCAGCCTCTCTGCTGGTTGGCGTGAGGGTTTCGGCAAACCGTTCCACCCTGCCGACGACAAAATAAGCACACGCTTAGATTTTGATCGGAGCGCCGAGGCCGTAAACTCTCGTTTACCGGTGCACCAAGCCAAAAAGCCTGGAATTCCAGCCTTTTCGGCGCCTTCGAAATTCGTGCACGCAAACGCGCATACTTCTTGCATTGTCAAAACTGTTGTATTCAAATGGGAAAAAACATGGGGACCGCGCCTTTGGCATTTGATGAAATGATTACTACGGATGAAAATCCGCGCACGCCTTACGAAAAATATTTCGAGTGGTACTCAGGCCAGGATAGAGGCCACCTCATTGCCAAATCCCGCGATGCGGAAAATATCTTCCGAAAAACGGGCATTACCTTCGCCGTCTACGGTCACGCGGACTCCGCCGAAAAGCTCATCCCCTTCGATATCATCCCCCGCATCATTTCCGGTCGAGAATGGCGCAAGCTCGCCCAAGGCATCGAGCAGCGCGTCATCGCGCTCAACGCCTTCCTCGACGATATCTACCACAAGCAGGAAATCATCCGCGCCGGCCGCATCCCACGCGAACTGATCGAAAAGAACGACGCCTTCCTGCCGGAAATGATCGGCTTCCGCCCCCCAGGCGGCGTCTACACCCACATCGTCGGCACCGATATCGTCCGCACCGGGGAGGACCAGTTCTACGTGCTGGAAGACAATGCCCGCACACCCTCCGGTGTTTCCTACATGCTGGAAAACCGGGAAACCATGATGCAGATGTTTCCGGAGCTGTTCCATCAGAACAAGGTACAGCGGGTCGAGGATTATCCGCTGCTGCTGCGCCAAAGCCTCGCCTCGCTCGCGCCCCGCGGCTGCAACGGCAAGCCGCGCGTCGCCGTTCTGACCCCCGGCATCTACAATTCCGCCTATTACGAGCATTCCTTCCTTGCCGACATGATGGGCGTGGAGCTGGTCGAAGGCTCGGATCTGCGCGTCATTGACGGCAAGGTAAAGATGCGCACGACACGCGGCTACGAGGCGATCGACGTTCTCTATCGCCGCGTCGACGACGACTTCCTCGATCCCCTCACCTTCCGTGCGGATTCGGCCCTCGGCATCCCCGGCATCATGGATGTCTATCGCGCCGGCCATATCACCATCGCCAATGCGCCGGGCACCGGCATTTCCGACGACAAGGCGATCTATTCCTATATGCCGGAGATCGTCGAATTCTACACCGGCCGCAAGCCGATCCTCGAAAACGTGCCGACCTGGCGCTGTTCCGAGCCGGCCAGCCTGAAATACGTGCTGGAGAACCTAGCCGACCTCGTCGTCAAGGAAGTGCATGGTTCCGGCGGCTACGGCATGCTCGTTGGCCCGACCGCCTCTAAGAAAGAGCGGACGGAATTCGCCGAGAAGCTGAAGGCCAAGCCGAACAATTACATCGCTCAGCCGACCCTTTCGCTGTCGACCGTGCCGATCCTGGTCAACAAGGGCATCGCCCCTCGCCATGTCGACCTGCGTCCCTATGTCCTCGTTTCCGACAAGGTGCAGATTATCCCAGGCGGCCTGACCCGCGTGGCACTGAAGGAAGGGTCGCTGGTGGTCAATTCCAGCCAGGGCGGCGGCACCAAAGACACCTGGGTTCTGGAGGACTGAAACGGACATGCTTGGAAGAACCGCGAATGGCCTCTACTGGATGTTCCGTTACATCGAGCGCGCCGAAAACATAGCCCGTCTGGTCGATGCCGGCCAGCGCATGTCGCTGACCCGCAGCGGTGCGGCGGAAGACGATTGGGATGGCGTCCTGCAGAGCGCCGGGGTGCGCGAAGCCTATAACGAGGTGCACGGCAAGCTGACCGGTGCGGACGCGATCGATTACCTGATCCGCGACCGCTCCAATCCGTCGAGCGTGATGTCCTGCATCGATTATGGCCGCAACAATGCGCGCATGGTCCGCACGGCGCTGACCCGCGACACCTGGGAAGCCACCAATGAATGCTGGATCGAGCTGAAGACGTTGCTCGCCAAGCGCCTGAAGACTGCCGAAGTGCCGGAGATGATCGAGGTCATCAAGCGCCGCGCCGGATTGATCCGTGGTGCATTTCATGGCTCGATGCTGCGCAACGAGCTTTACAACTTCGCCCGCATCGGCACCTTTATCGAACGCGCCGACAACACGGCGCGCATTCTCGACGTGAAATATTACGTGCTGCTGCCGTCGATCTCGCATGTCGGTTCGTCCCTCGACAATGCGCAATGGGAATCGATCCTGCGCTCGGTTTCCGCCCATCGCGCCTATAAATGGGCGTACGACCCCGAGTACAAGCCGGCCAACATTGCTGACTTCCTCATCCTCAATGGCCAGATGCCGCGCTCGCTTGCCTATTGCTACGAAAAGATCGTCAGCAATATCGGCTATCTCGGGACCGAGTACGATCAGCGCCTTCCTGCGCACGACACCGCCGATGCTATCCGCAAGATGCTGCAGACGCTTACCGTCAAGAGCATCATGGATCAGGGGCTGCATGAATTCCTGGAGGATTTCGTTTCGCGCAACAACAAGCTCAGTGCGGAAATCTCCGACGGCTACCGGTTCTATCAGTAAGCGGATCACATTATGAGACTGACGATCAGCCATACCACCGAATACCGCTACGACGAACCGGCGCAGTTTTCATTGCAACGCCTGAGGCTCACGCCCCTCACCGGCCCCGGCCAGACCGTCCTCGATTGGAAGCTGACGGTCGAAGGCGCCCATCCGGAGGTGGAATATGAGGATCAGTTTGCCAATCGCGTCACGCTTGTCTCGCTCGACGGCGCACAGGAGGCAACCCGGATCTTCGCCACGGGCGAGATCGAAACGCAGGACCTGAATGGCGTCGTCGGCCAGCATAGCGGCTTCAGTCCGCTCTGGCTTTTCCTGCGGGAAACGCAGCGCACCAAGGCCGGCAAGCTTACGAAGGAATTGTTGCGCAGCCTTTCCGGCGACAACGAACTCGGCAAGATGCACGCACTGATGGGCGCCATCCACCAGATGGTGGAATACAAGCCCGGCACCAGCGACACGGAAACAACAGCAGAACAGGCCTTGGAGAAGAAGAGTGGCGTCTGCCAGGACCACGCCCAAATCTTCATTGCAGGCGCCCGCGCGTTGCAGATCCCTGCCCGTTACGTCTCAGGCTACCTCCTGATGGAAGGAACGCCCGAGCAAGCTGCGACGCATGCCTGGGCCGAAGCGCATATTTCCGGCCTTGGCTGGGTGGGTTTTGACCCGGCCAATGATGTATGCCCCGACGCCCGCTACGTTCGCATCGCCACCGGCCTTTGCTACCGCGACGCCGCTCCCGTCTCCGGCATGCGCCTCGGCACGCCGGGCGAAAGCCTCTCGGTCAAGGTCACGGTTGCGAGCCAGGGGCAAAGCCAAAGCCAGAGTCAGAGCCAAAGCTGAGTTCAGAGCAGTTCATCGCTTCACGGAATCGCTGAACTGCTCTATCTCTTTGTTTTCACGCAATTCCGGACGGAAAACCGCTGCGCACTTTTCCTGGAATTGCTCAGTGCGCCTCGCCATCAGGCAACAGGAATTCTAGCCCGTTGCGCCGTCCGATCTCAACCACACGCGGAATATCCGGCGGTTGTCCACCTGGCGGCGGCAGATCGCGCGTGCCCACCGGCATCGCTTCGCCTGCTTCGGTAAAAAAACCATCGTGAACCCTGCCAGGCGAATTGATGATCAGAAGCCGGCCCGGCCCCGAACCGATATTGCGGAACGCGTGAATGGCGCCCGTCGGTATCTTGACGAAACTACCGGCCTGCGCCTGGACGGTCTCACCATCGACCATGAATTCGAACAGGCCCTCAAGGATATAAAACGCCTCGTCATCATCGGGATGCCTGTTCGGCGGCGCGCCCTCCCCTGGCGCCGTTAGCGTCTCAATAAGGCAATAGGCCCCACCTGTGTCGGCGCTGTGAGCATGAAAACGAAAAAGATTGCCAAAGAGATAGTAGGTATCGGCCTGCAAGGCTGACATAGCGATCCCCCGGATGCCGGATTAAAGATGCGATCCGGAAGGAACTATATCATGAACTGCTGATCAAAGCAGCGCGACCGGAACCATAGACCGACATGCACCACATACCTACCGAACGGCCGCAATATGCGAAAAGGGCGGAACTTTCGTCCCGCCCCTTTCCCATTCCAGTCGCCAAACTTAGTGGCTGTCGCGATTGTTCGGGATTTCCGAGCCGCGCGGGCCGACGAGGAAGTCGAGATCGGCGCCGGTATCGGCCTGCATTACCGACTTCACATAGAGACCGCCATAACCGCCGGCGAGCGGCTTGACCGGGGAAACCCAGGCGGCGCGGCGCTTTGCCAATTCCTCATCCGACACTTCGAGCTGGATGGTGCGGGCCGGAACGTCGACGGCGATGATGTCGCCGTTCTGAACCAGCGCCAGCGGTCCGCCATCGGCAGCTTCCGGAGCGGTGTGCAGGATGACGGTGCCGTAGGCCGTACCGGACATACGCGCATCGGAAATGCGGATCATGTCGGTGATGCCCTTCTTCAGCACCTTCGGCGGCAGACCCATATTGCCGACTTCGGCCATGCCCGGATAACCCTTCGGGCCGCAGTACTTCAGCACCATGACGCAGTTCTCGTCGATGTCGAGATCCTCGCGGTTGATGCGTGCATGATAGTCCTCGATGCTTTCGAAGACCACGGCACGGCCCTTGTGCTGCATCAGATGCGGCGAAGCGGCGGACGGCTTGAGAACTGCACCCTTGGGAGCGAGGTTACCGCGCAGAACCGCGATGCCGCCGGACTGCGTCAGCGCCTTTTCGCGCGGCACGATGACGTCGTCATTGTAGTTGACGACATCCTTGACGCCGGCCCAGATCGTATCGCCGGTAACGGTAATGGCGTCCTTATGCAGCAGGCCCATTTCGCCGACTGCCTTGATGACGACGGGCAAGCCGCCCGCATAGTAGAACTCTTCCATCAGGTGCTTGCCCGACGGCTGCAGGTTGACGATCGTCGGCACTTCGCGGCCAAGGCGGTCCCAATCGTCCAGCGACAGATCGACGCCGACGCGGCCGGCAAGCGCCAGCAGGTGCAGCACGGCATTGGTCGAACCGCCGACCGCGCCATTGACGCGGATCGCGTTCTCAAAGGCTTCCTTGGTCAGGATGTCGGACGGCTTCAAGTCTTCCTTGACCATGTCGACGATGCGACGACCGGAAAGCTGCGAGATGACGCGGCGGCGGGCATCGACAGCCGGAATGGCGGCATTGCCGGGCAGCGTCATGCCGAGCGCTTCTGCCATCGACGCCATGGTCGAGGCCGTGCCCATGGTCATACAGCTACCGGCCGAACGGGCCATGCCCTGCTCCGCATCCATGAATTCATCCAGCGACATCTCGCCGGACTTCACCATTTCGGAGAACTGCCAGATCGCCGTGCCGGAACCGACATCCTTGCCGCGCCACTTGCCGTTCAGCATCGGGCCGCCGGAGACGAGGATGACCGGGATGTCGACCGAGGCGGCCCCCATCAGCAGGCTTGGGGTGGTCTTGTCGCAGCCGCCGAGCAGCACGACGCCATCGACCGGGTTGCCGCGGATCGCTTCTTCCACATCCATGGCCGCCAGGTTGCGGAACATCATCGCCGTCGGGCGCAGCGTGCTTTCGCCGACGGAGAAGACCGGAAACTCGACCGGGAAACCACCCGCCTCGTAGACACCGCGCTTCACGCGCTCTGCAAGGTCGCGCAGATGCGCGTTGCAGGGAGTCAGCTCCGACCAGGTATTACAGATACCGATGATAGGACGGCCGTCGAACGTGTCGGCCGGCAGGCCCTGGTTCTTCATCCAGGAGCGATGCATAATCGCATTCTTGCCGGTGCCGCCGAACCAGTCATAGGAACGCAGCTTACGCGGCCATTCAGCTTTCTTTTTCATTGTCTCAGTACCTTTTGCGTCGCCCAGGCCGCCTCGTTCGCGCCTGGGCTTTGAAATCATTGATTAGGCCAGCGTGTATGCGGTCTTGACTGTGGTGAAGAACTCGGCGGCATATTTGCCCTGCTCGCGCGGACCGAAGGACGAACCCTTGCGCCCGCCGAACGGCACATGGAAATCGACGCCTGCCGTTGGCAGGTTGACCATCACCATGCCGGCTTCGGCATTGCGCTTGAAATGCGTCGCGTGCTTCAGGCTCGTCGTGGCAATACCGGAGGACAGGCCAAATGGCGTGTCGTTGGCCGTTGCCAGCGCCTCTTCGTAATCCTTCACACGAATGACCGAGGCGACCGGCCCGAAGATCTCTTCGCGGCTGATGCGCATCTGGTTCGTCGCCTCGGTAAACAGCGTCGGCTGCAGGTAGAAGCCGGGCGTGTCGCGGCTGACGAGTTCGCCGCCGAAGGCGAGCTTGGCGCCTTCCTGCTTGCCGATCTCTATGTAGTCCGTGTCGGTCTTCAACTGCTTGGCATCGACGACCGGACCGATATGCGTGCCGGCCTTGATGGCATTGTCGACGTTCAGCGTATTCAGCTTCTCCGTCAATGCCGCCACGAACCTGTCATGAATGCCTTCGGTGACGATCAGGCGCGACGAGGCCGTGCAGCGCTGGCCGGTCGAGAAGAAGGCGGAATTGGCAGCCGCCTCGACGGCAACCGTGAGGTCCGCATCGTCAAGCACGACCATCGGGTTCTTGCCGCCCATTTCGAGCTGGTACTTGCGGCCATGCTCGACGGAAGAAAGCGCAACGCGCTTGCCCGTGCCGACCGAGCCGGTGAAGGTGATGCCCGAAAGAACCGGGCTGTCGAGCATCGCTTGCCCCACGACCGAGCCCTTGCCCATGACGAGGTTCAGCACGCCCTTCGGCAGACCGGCGCGGTGGAGAATGTCGACGATCGCCCAAGAACAGCCGGGCACGAGATCGGCCGGCTTGAAGACGATGGTGTTGCCGTAGCAAAGCGCGGGCGCGATCTTCCACGCCGGGATGGCGATCGGAAAGTTCCAGGGCGTGATGATGCCGATGACGCCGAGCGGCTCGCGGGTGATCTCGACGCCAATGTTCGGACGCACCGAAGGAACCACTTCTCCTGCCAGCCTCAGGGCCTCGCCGGCGAAGAATTCAAAGATCTGCGCGGCACGGATCGTCTCACCGATCGCTTCGGGAAGCGTCTTGCCCTCTTCGCGGGCAAGCAGCGCGCCGAGCTCGTCCTTGCGGGCCAGAATCTCCTCGCCAGCCTTCTTCAGGATGGCGTGGCGCTCCAGAATACCGGAGCGCGACCATGCCGGAAAAGCCGCCTTGGCGGCGGCAATGGCATCGGCAACGTCCTGCACACTGGCGCTGGCATAAAGGCCGACGACTTCGTTGGTATCGGACGGATTGATATTCTCGGCGCCGGTCGTACCGGTCCATTCGCCGGCGATCAGATTCTGATGAATGGTCATGGCTTCATGCCTTCCTGGATCTTCTGAGAAACGGCCGGTCACACAGAGGTAGCCGGCCTCGACACATTAGAGCTGGCGAACGGCCACGTGCTCCTCGGCGGCGATAGCGAGCGGATTGCGCAACGGCAGACCGAAGTCGGCAACTTCGATTTCGAAGACATCGCCGGCTTCCGGCTTGATTCCCTCCGCGAAGGAAAGCGTCGCTGTGCCAAACATATGGACATGGACGTCGCCGGGAGTGCGGAACAAGCCGTACTTGAAATGATGGTATTCGAGATTGGCGAAAGTATGCGACATATTCGCCTCGCCCGAGAGGAAGGGCTTTTCGAAGATCACCTTGTCGCCGCGCTTGATGCGCGAAGTGCCCCGGATATCTTCCGGTGCAGCGCCGATACGGATTTCCGGGCCGAAGCTTGCGGGGCGCAGCTTGGAGTGGGCGAGATAGAGATAGTTGATCCGCTCGGTGACGTGATCGGAAAATTCATTCGAGAGCGCAAAGCCGATGCGGAACGGTGAGCCGTCCTTGGCGATGACGTAGATGCCCGCCATCTCTGGCTCCTCGCCGCCATCGAGCGCGAAAGACGGGGATACGAGTGCGGCGCCGGGTGCCGCCGCGCCATAGCCGTTGCCCTTGTAGAACCATTCCGGCTGCACGCCCTTTTCGCCGGCCTTCGGCTTACCGCCTTCGATGCCCATCTTGAACATCTTCATCGAGTCGGTCAGCGTCTCCTCGGCAGCTTCCGTCGTCTTCTTGTGCATGGAATCGCGGGTCGCAGCGGAGCCGAGATGGGTCAGTCCGGTGCCGGTCAGATGCAAGTGGGCGGCATCGGGATGGGTGATCGGCGGCAGGAACCGACCTTCCGCATATGCTTTTTCCAGATCGATCTCCTCGCCGAACCCATGCGCCTCGATGACGGAGACGAGAGATTTGCCGTTATCGGCAGCTTCCATCGCCAAGGCGTAGACGCTGTCGGCGTTCACAACAGCCTTCGCGGAAGTGCCCGGCCCATTGCGCACGGCGACGACGATCCCGCCATTCGAACCCTTGATCTGGGAAATGAGCATGTTTTTTCATCCTTTTCTAACGGACAGAGATCGGATGCAGTTTCCCGCTCCGGCTCTCAGGGAGAGCCGGACTCTGTCATGGGTTTGGTTTTAGATCGTTGGCTGGTCGCGCGGGCCGCGATCAGCCCCGGTTCTTGTTGTAGACGTCAAGGAAGACTGCGGCGAGCAGCACCGCGCCCTTGACCATCTGCTGGTAGTCCGTGCCCAGGCCGTGCAGCGACATGCCGTTGTTCATGACGCCCATGATGAAAGCGCCGATGACGGCACCGGTGATTTTGCCGACGCCGCCGGAAGCAGAAGCGCCACCGATGAAGCAGGCTGCGATAACGTCGAGTTCCAGACCCGTGCCGCCCTTGGCCGTGGCCGAGTTCAGACGTGTGGCAACGATGATGCCCGCCAGGCCGGAAAGCACGCCGATGTTGACGAAGGTATAGAAGCTCAGGCGCTGGGTATTGATACCCGACAGCTTGGTCGCCTTTTCATTGCCACCCATGGCGTAGATGCGGCGACCGATCGTCGTGCGGCGCGTCATGAAGGCATAGCCTGCGATCAGCACCAGCATGAGGATCAGGACGTTCGGCAAGCCCTTGTAGGTGGACAGTAGATAGCCAAGAAACAGGATCGCTGCACTGATCAGCAGGTTTTGCGCCATGAAGAAGCTGAAGGGCTCCACATCGATGCCATGGCTTTCATTGACCTGACGGCGACGCCAGGCGAGAACGAAGAGAACGACCGGGATGATAACGGACAGCAGCAGCGAGGTGGAGTGGATCGTCCCCATGTCGATGAAGTCGGGGATGAAACCGGTGCTGATCAACTGATAATCCGGCGGGAACGGACCGATGCTGGTACCGCTACCTGCAGCCGTCATGACCGAAAGGGTCAAACCGCGAAAGATCAGCATGCCCGCAAGCGTCACGATGAAGGACGGTATGCGATGATACGCGACGAAATAGCCCTGCGCAGCGCCGACCGCGCCGCCAAGCGCAAGGCAGATCACCGTCGCCAGCACGTAATTCATGTGCCACTCGGCAATGAGAATGGCCGCGACCGCACCGATGAAGCCGACGATCGAGCCGACGGACAGGTCGATATGCCCCGCGACGATCACCAGCAGCATACCGAGAGCCACGATGACGATGAACGAATTCTGCAGGACCAGGTTTGTGAGGTTCAGGGGCCTGAAGAGAACGCCGCCAGTGGAAATCTGGAAAAACAACATGATCGCGATCAGCGCGATCAACATGCCGTATTCCCGGATGTTGTTGCGGATGTATTCGCCAATGGAAACCACGTGGCTGGTGTCTTCGGTGGCTGGGCTGGCCGTAGTCATTAGTGCTTCTCCCCTGAGCGCATGATAGCGCGCATGATACTTTCCTGGCTCGCCTCTCCCTTCGGCAGTTCGGCGACGATCCGTCCTTCGTTCATGACGTAGATGCGGTCGCAGGTGCCGAGAAGCTCGGGCATTTCCGATGAGATCATCAGAACGCCCTTCCCGTCGGCGGCAAGCTGGTTGATGATGGAATAGATTTCGTATTTGGCGCCGACGTCGATGCCTCGCGTCGGCTCGTCGAGGATGAGCACCTCGGGATCAGAGAACAGCCACTTCGACAGCACCACCTTCTGCTGGTTGCCGCCGGAAAGATTGACCGCTTCCTGAAAAACGCCGGAGCTGCGGATACGCAGCTTGGAACGGTAGTTGTTCGCGACCTGCAGCTCGCGGATATCGTCGATCACGGTCGCCTTGGAAACACCGAACAGGTTGGCGAGCGTCGTATTATGCAGGATGCTTTCAGTAAGGACGAGGCCGAGCTGCTTGCGGTCCTCGGTAACATAGGCGAGACCGGCGTCGATTGCTCTCCGCACCGTGCTGACATCCACAGGCTTGCCTTCGAGCAGCACCTCGCCGCTGACCTTGTGGCCATAGGATTTGCCGAAGACGCTCATGGCGAATTCGGTGCGGCCGGCACCCATCAAGCCGGCAATGCCGACTACTTCGCCCTTGCGGACGTTGATATTGATGTTGTGCAGCACCTGACGGTCGCGGTGCTGCTGATGGAAAGCATTCCAGTTCTTGACTTCGAAGATCGTCTCGCCAATCGGCACCGAACGCGGCGGATAGCGGTCCGCGAGCTCGCGTCCGACCATGTTGCGAATGATGATGTCTTCGCTGATCTCTTCTTCGTGACAGTTCAGCGCTTTCACGGTCATGCCGTCGCGCAGCACCGTGATTTCGTCGGCCACCTTGCGCACTTCGTTGAGCTTGTGCGTGATGATGATCGAGGTGATGCCCTGCTTGCGGAACTCCATGAGGAGATTGAGAAGCGCGTCCGAGTCGCTTTCGTTGAGCGATGCGGTCGGCTCGTCGAGAATGAGAAGCTTCACGCTTTTCGACAAGGCCTTGGCAATCTCGACGAGCTGCTGCTTGCCGACACCGATGTCGGTCACGAGCGTGTTCGGAGATTCCTTGAGGCCGACCTTGGCGAGGAGTTGCTTGGTGCGGTTGAATGTTTCCTGCCAGTTGATCACGCCTTTGGCGCCGACCTCGTTGCCCAGGAAGATGTTTTCGGCGATCGACAGAAGCGGCACGAGCGCCAGCTCCTGGTGGATGATGATGATGCCGACTTCTTCGGAGTCCTTGATGGTCTTGAACTGGCGGACTGCGCCATCATAGAAGATGTCGCCGTCGTAGCTGCCGGCCGGATAAACGCCCGAGAGTACCTTCATCAGGGTGGACTTGCCGGCCCCGTTTTCGCCCACCAAAGCGTGGATTTCGCCCTGCCGGACTTTCAGATTGACATTTTCCAAAGCGTTCACGCCGGGGAACGACTTGGTGATGCTCCGCATTTCGAGGATGGTATTGTCCATGGTCCGTATCCAACGCCACGCCCGAACATAGCAGACCGGGCGATCGTCATAAATATCAGAGCCAGGGCCCGCCTTTCGGTGAGCCCTGGCCGGTATGTCGGAAGATTACTTCAGCTGATCAGCCTTGTAATAGCCGCTCTCGACGAGAACCTTCTCGTAGTTGGTCTTGTCGACGGCAACCGGGGTCAGCAGGTAGGACGGAACGACCTTCACACCGTTGTCGTAGGTCTTCGTGTCGTTGACTTCCGGCGTCTTGCCTTCCATCAGAGCGTTGACCATGTTGACGGTGACCTTTGCGAGATCACGGGTGTCCTTGAAGATCGTGGAGTGCTGCTGGCCAGCGATGATGGACTTGACCGACGGAATTTCGGAGTCCTGACCGGTAACGATCGGCAGCGGCAGGTCGGCGGTGCCATAACCTACGCCCTTGAGCGAGGAGATGATGCCGATGGAGAGACCGTCATACGGAGACAGAACGGCGTTGACGTGTGCGTCGGTGTAGTTAGCCGACAGCAGGTTGTCCATGCGGGCCTGAGCCGTTGCCGGGTCCCAACGCAGCGTGCCGACCTTGTCCATGCCCATCTGACCGGACTTAACGACCAGCTTGCCGCTGTCGATGTACGGCTTCAAGACGGACATTGCGCCGTCATAGAAGAAGAAGGCGTTGTTGTCGTCCGGCGAACCGCCGAAGAGCTCGATGTTGAACGGGCCCTTGCCGTCCTTGAGGCCGAGGCCGTCGACGATCGAGTTAGCCTGGAGAACGCCGACCTTGAAGTTGTCGAAGGTGGCATAGTAGTCGACGTTGCCGCTGTCGCGGATCAGGCGGTCGTAAGCGATGACCTTGATGCCGGCGTCGTGAGCCTTCTGCAGAACGTCCGACAGGGTCGTGCCGTCGATTGCTGCGATGACCAGAACCTTGACGCCCTTAGTGACCATGTTCTCGATCTGCGAGAGCTGGTTCGGAATGTCGTCGTCGCCATACTGCAGGTCGGTGCCGTAGCCGGCAGCCTGAAGCTGCTTGACGATGTTGTTGCCGTCATCGATCCAGCGAGCAGAAGCCTTGGTCGGCATGGAAATACCGACGGTGCCCTTGTCCGCCGCGAAGGCAGGCGCCACCAGAGTAGCGACGCTGAACGCAGCGGCCGCCATCAATGAGATAATGGATTTCATTACTCTCTCCCTTGTTAATAATGCGGCGGACGAAAACGCCCGCCCGAAACTGCGGCAGGTTCCGTAGAAGGAATGGTTACTTCTAATTGTGAGAAACGAAGTAGGTCTCCTCCACGCTCTCACGTGCATGAGCTGCACCCAGCGCACGACCGGCAAACTCGTACGATTTCGTATAACTGTCAAATAGAATAACTGGCACAACATATATCTAGTTTGGTATAATGTTAAAAAATAGTACTTTTTTGCCGACGAATGGGAAATTTGGCCATGATGGAGAAAATATATAGCGATTATCCGGCCGAAAACATCGAGATTCACTCGGACAGTTTTCGCGACGACACGCTGCTCAAGGCCGGCTTGAAGCTCAATCACCTGCGCATGATCGTCACAATCGAGGATCATGGACAGATTTCGGCTGCCGCTGAGTCGATGAACATCTCACAACCTGCGGCTTCGCGCATGCTTTCGGAAATGGAGTCGATCGTCAAAAGCCCGCTCTACGAACGTGTCGCACGCGGCGTCGTGCTGACGCCCTTCGGCTTGGCGCTGGCGAAGCGAGCGCGCAAGATCCTCCTTGAACTGCGCGAGGTGAGCCGTGAGATCGGCGAGCTCAGGACCGGCAAAGGCGGCTCGGTCTTTCTCGGTGCCGTCACCGCACCCGCAATCAGCCTGGTTGTGCCGGCGATCCAACGCGTGACGCGCGCCTATCCCGGCATCGAGATCAATATCGAGGTCGAAACCAGCAACGTGCTTGCGCGTGAACTGCTCGCCGCCCGCCACGATTTCATCATCAGCCGCATTCCCGACGAACTCGACCCCCGTCTGTTCAACGCTCATGAGATCGGGGTGGAGAAGGCCTGTCTCATCGTCCGCAATGGCCATCCGTTGTTGGAGAAGGGCATTGCCAGCCTTGAGGACCTGCCGGGCTATGACTGGGTCTTCCAACCGCCCGGCACATTGTTGCGGCGAAAGGTGGAAGACATTTTCATCAGGGCCGGCGTGCCCCTGCCGGAAAACATCATCAACACCTCTTCCCTTCTTCTGACGCTTGCCATTGTCTGCAAGACCGACGCCATCACCCCGATCGCGCTGGACATGGCGCAGTTCATCTGCGGGCAGACATCGCAAGCCGGCGAATCCTGCATCCTGCCGATCGATTTCAATATCGAAGTGAAGCCCTACAGCCTCATCACCGCCCGCGAGCGCGCCATGCCGCCGAGTGCCCGGCTGCTGCACGACATGATCCTGGAGGAAAGCAGGAATCCTTATCCGGCGTGAATTTGCCGGAGGATCGCCTGCCGTTTCCTTCGGGACGCTCTTCGGTCGGCGATCGGCTTACGGCCATAAGCTCCGCGCCAACTTGCGCAGCTATCCCGGACATCGTTGGAGGCAGACATGTTGTTCGGGCAATCGCTGTTTCAATCCGTCCTCGATCGTCTCGACGCGGAAGAAGAAAATGCTGAAAAGAACGAGGCGGCGCATCGCATCCGCGGCCTCAATGTGAGCTTCGCCGCAAGCGTTTTCGGAGGCGAGCCGGCGGCATCCTCCCGTCCGGACGATGCCTATGTCGACAATCTCGGCAATGAGATCCCCTCGCTCGAGCCAATGCCGCCGGAGTCCGAATCGAAAGAGCCCGAGCCGACTGAGCCGGAGCCGCCGGTGATGCCGGACTATCTCGCACGAACCTCGCGGGAAGAAGTGGCGGCCGAGCTGGCGATCTCTTCGCAGACCACGCTTCAGTCTCTTCACGAAAAACGCCGCGTTTTCGCCAAGGCCAATCATCCGGACAGCGTCGCCCCGCCCTTCCGCGAGCAGGCGACGACGCGCATGATGATCGCCAACCAATTGATCGACGAGGCCATACGGCGCCTCGCGCGCTAACTACTTCTTCTCGTCCGCCGGCTCATCCTCTTCCGGCTCATCGCTCGCCACAGCGCTTTCGGCCTGAGACTTGGGCGGCTGCGGATTGAAGCTGAAGAGCAGCATCCAAGCGGCATAGACGCCAAGGCCGCCCGCGAGGACTGCCCAGAAAGGCTGCGGCCCCAGAGCCTCGACGATCGCCCAGCCCAGGCAGACGGCAACGATCAGAACCCGCACCCAAAGCGGCTTATAGACAGGATGGTTGGGATCGATCAGTTGCATGGGCCTCGTTCGCCTGTTGGAGAGAACCTGTCTTTAGCGCATGATTTCGAAAAGTGCGAAACGGTTTTGAAAAGATCACGCCGATCAAATCTCGCATTAGGGCGGCGATTGGAGAAAAAGCCATTTTCGCGACATGAATTTCAGAATTGTGAAATGCTGGCGGCTTGACGCCGCCATTGGAAAATGGAATGAAAATTCCATACGGATCATTATTCGGTTTATTTGTTCCGAATTAGGGAGATGAAGATGACTGTCAGATTTGGTCTGCTCGGCGCCGGGCGCATCGGTAAAGTGCATGCGAAAGCCGTGAGCGGCGATGCCAACGCCAAGCTCGTCGCAGTTGCGGATGCATTTCCGGCCGCCGCAGAAGCGATTTCCTCTGCCTACGGCTGCGAAGTCCGCACCATTGAAGCGATCGAAGCCGCCAAGGACATCGACGCCGTCGTGATCTGCACGCCGACCGACACGCACGCAGATCTTATCGAGCGCTTTGCCCGTTCCGGCAAGGCAATTTTCTGCGAAAAGCCGATCGATCTCGATGTTGCCCGAGTCAAGGCCTGCATCAAAGTAGTCGAAGAAGCGAAGGGCAAGCTGATGGTCGGCTTCAACCGTCGCTTCGACCCGCATTTCATGGCGGTCAAGAAGGCCATCGACGACGGCCGCATCGGCGCGGTCGAGATGGTGACGATCACCTCGCGCGATCCCGGCGCCCCACCGGTCGACTATATCAAGCGCTCCGGCGGCATTTTCCGCGACATGACTATCCATGATTTCGACATGGCCCGCTTCCTGCTCGGCGAAGAGCCGGTTTCCGTGACCGCCACCGCCGCAGTCTTGGTCGACAAGGCGATCGGCGAAGCCGGCGATTACGACAGCGTCTCCGTTATCCTGCAAACCGCGTCCGGCAAGCAGGCGATCATCTCCAACTCGCGCCGCGCGACCTATGGCTACGACCAGCGCATCGAGATCCACGGCTCGAAGGGCATGGTCGCGGCCGAAAACCAGCGCCCCTTCTCCATCGAAGTCGCCAATGGCGACGGCTATACCCGCCCGCCGCTGCATGATTTCTTCATGACCCGCTACACCGAAGCCTATGCCAACGAGATCGCAAGCTTCATCGCCGCGGTCGAAAAGGGCACCGCGATCACGCCATCCGGCGCCGACGGCCTCGCCGCGCTCAAACTTGCGGACGCCGCTGTTCAATCCGTCAAGGACGGGAAGCTGGTTAAGGTCGACTAAGCCGTCGCTGCACCCGCAAAAGGATATTGCTCGTCTTACAAGTCCGTCGCGATTTACTTCGCGGCGGACTTTTTCTTTGGCTGCGCCATCGCAGCGCATGATCGTGACTTTTGACGAGCACTAGTGGGTCTGCCGCCGTCAATCCGAGACTCAATTGCCCAAGCTGTCGCGGAAAGCCCTTGCGAATCACATAAGTACGTGCTTATCTGTTACCATGATCGAGAACGAGATATTCCGGGCTTTGGCAGACCCTACTCGCCGCGCCATCTTTGAAAAGCTGGCCGCGGGCAGCATGAATGCCAGTGGCTTGCGCGAAGGCATGGAGATCAGCCAGCCGGCGATGTCCCAGCACCTAGCGGTCCTGCGGAGCGCCGGGCTGGTCAGAGAAGAACGACAGGGGCGTTTCGTGAATTACGAAGTCGATCCGGAGGGGCTCGCCCTCATCGCCCAATGGCTGGCGAAATACCGCGCCTACTGGCCTGCTCGGATCGAAGCTCTCAAGGTCTTGCTGAAGGATATGGACCAATGAACGAACTGGATATTCTCGAACGAAAAAGCAATATCGAACTCGAATACGACCTCAACGAGCCTCCGCAAAAGGTCTGGCGCGCAGTCAGCACCCCTGAATTGCGAGAAAACTGGCTGCCCAGCAAAGCCTTGGCCGACCGCGACGCGATTTCCGTCACACCGGGCGAAGAGGTCCGCTACAGGCTGCGGGATGATGAGCCACCATTCCTTGAAAGCACAGTGACGTTCAAGATTGCCCCGAACGCTAACGGCGGCACGAGCCTGCGCATCATCCACGAGCTTGATGATGTGAGGCTTCGAAGGACTGCAAAAGCTGCGGCGAACAACAACGGCGTCTCCGTCATGCGCGCCGCCTGACACGCAGGATCTGTCAACAATTTCAAAAATATTGGAGTTCGCCGATGCGCGAAGCGATGCAACTCGTCCCTATGGTCGTGGAACAATCCAGCAGAGGAGAGCGGTCTTTCGACATCTATTCCCGTCTGCTGCGCGAGAGGATCATCTTCCTCAACGGTGAGGTGAACGATGCCGTCTCGGCGCTTGTCTGCGCGCAACTGCTGTTTCTCGAGGCGGAAAACCCGAAAAAGCCGATCAGCCTTTATGTCAATTCGCCGGGAGGTGTCGTGACCAGCGGCCTCGCCATGTACGACACCATGCGTTACATCCGCGCGCCGGTGCATACGCTCTGCATGGGGACGGCTCGTTCGATGGGGTCGTTCCTGCTGATGGCCGGCGAGCCAGGCCAGCGCACCGCTTTGCCCAATGCCAGCATCCATATCCATCAGCCCCTGGGCGGCTTCCAGGGCCAAGCCTCTGACATGCTGATCCACGCTGAGGAAATCAAGCGAACCAAGCATCGCATGACGCGGCTCTATGCCGAACATTGCGGCCGTTCCTATGATGAATTCGAACGCGCCATGGACCGCGACCACTTCATGACGGCAGAAGAAGCTCTGGAATGGGGATTGATTGACCGCATTCTGCACGTTCGCGCGGAAGATCCGCTTTCGGGCTCAGCCTATTGATTTTAATAGCGGCGCCGCCGCCTTATGCATGAGGCTGCGTATTTGGTTGAACGCCGGTTGCCCGGCCTTCTCTTTCATTTTCCTATTTTGTCACCGGTTGATCGCCCGTCTGTTGCCCAGCGGGTGCCGGCGTCACGGCAGCCGGTTGCGCGGCAACCTGATCCGCATTTGCCGGCGGCGCAAACCAGTATTTAGCCGATGTGGTGCCCCGCTTGATGACGACGTGCTGGTTGGCAAAAATGCGATAGGGCTGGCTCCATTCTCCGTCCGGCCACTGCACGCGCACCACCGCGCGTTCGTTGGTACCAAGACCGAAATGTGTGAAGCCGACATGGCCTGACGCGTGGCCGCCGCCGACCTGTACGCGCTGCACCTGCGTCTGCGTGCCCGCCCGGACATTGATGGTCGCGCCGATGCCCATATGGTTGATCGGGTCGTTGTCCAATTCGATTTCGGTCCAATTGCCCAGCGGGCGGTAGCCCCAGTCGGTCTTTGCGCCGAGATTGCGGAACAGGAAAGCGCGCTGCATGCGGTTGACGACGAGAATGTCGAGCATGCCGTCATTGTTGAAGTCCTCGACCACGGCGCCGCGCCCCTTGCCAGGAAGCGCAATGCCGGCCTCGTCTCCCTTCTCGGTGAACTTGCCGTCGAAGTTGCCGAGCAATAAATTGTCGGGATCGCTGCTCGCAAAATCCGGCATGGCCTCGACATTGCCCTTGGTCAAAAACAGATCCATGTTGGTATCGTTGTTGATGTCGGCGAACTGCGCATGCCAGGCCGTCGACGGCCGATGGTCCTTGCCGATATAGGGTCGATAGGCGGCAGCTCCCTTTTCATAGGCTGTATCGCGATAGCTCGGGCTGTTGTCATCGGCCTCGTCGTTGAGTTCCTGCAGCTTGTTGTCGCCCATCGACGTGATGAAATATTCCGGTTTGCCATCCGCCTTCGGATCGGCTTCTGCCAGGCCCATGCCCCAGATCTTCAACGACGCCCAGCCTTCGGCGGTCGTATATTGCCGCGGCGGCCGTCCCGGTGCGATGTCCCAGAGCTGCTCCTGTCCGCCGCGATAATATTGCCGGTCATTGGCGACTCGCAGCGAATCCTGGCCCGAATGGTTCCAATCGGTGAACAGCATCGACAGTGTGCAATAGCTCGGCTTCAGCGGCAGCGGATTGGAATAGTCGACCTTGTCATGGCTGACAGGACGATCGAAAACATTGTCGCTGCAGGTGCCGAAGGGCGTTCCCGGCGCATAGCGGTCAACATAGTTGCCGAAAGCAAGCGTCGGATATTTATTGCCGGCTTCCCAGGTGGCTGCAAAAGCGACCGTCCAGTCCTTGCCCGCATCGAAGGCGAAGGTGCGATTGGCTTTTTCGAAAGTGCAGTCCGGACCGCCCTTCAGGATAATATTCTCACCAAGCCGCAGCAGGACGACGTCCGTATAATCGTCATTGTCGATATCGATCGGGTAGACGCCGAGGACCGACCGGAGATCTTTGTCGGAAAGATCGATCGGCCTCTCTTTGAATTTCAGTGCGCCGCCTGTCTCGCTTTGATTGACATAAAGTGCCAACGGGCTGGTGCCACCGGCCATCATGAGGTCGGGCTTGCGGTCGCCGTTGCAGTCGAAACTGGCGACGCCGCCGCCGACGAAATATTCCCAGCCGCCGGTATATTGATGATCTATGCCGGCAGCGACCGCTTCCTCCTGGAAATGCGGAACGTCCATTAGAAAAGGTGCCGGCGCGGGCGTGTCCTCGGCGAAACCGCCAGGCGTGAACGAGAACGAAATCAAGCCGGCAACGGCAAAAAGGGCTGCGATCTTCTTCATTGGTTCACCCCTGCCTGCTCGATGACCAGCGTCTTGAGGAAAGCGACGATACGGGCACGGTCGTCATCGGACGCGCCGACATAGGCGTCGCGGGCAGCGCGTCCGTCGCCGCCATGGGCGCGAATGACACCGTCCAGGGTCGTGATATCGTTCCGATGGCCATAGGGCGCCGTCGAAGCGACGCCCCAAAGCTCCGCCGTCATGAAGATATTGCGATCGACAAAGCGTTGCGCCAGAAGCTCGTTGCCGAGCTGGTCGACGGTGCTGTCGGTCATGGTGTGGCGCTTGAGATCGCCGAACAGCGGCACCAGCACCTGCCCCTTATCATTGCGCTTCAGCTTCTTCGTCCAGTCGAGCTGTGCGAGATCGTAGACAGCCGGGTCTTTCACCTGCGAGACGTTCAGCGTGCCGGCAACATCGTTCGGACCCGGATCGGAGAAG
The DNA here is from genome assembly GCF_000426285.1 of Rhizobium leucaenae USDA 9039. Taxonomy (GTDB): domain Bacteria; phylum Pseudomonadota; class Alphaproteobacteria; order Rhizobiales; family Rhizobiaceae; genus Rhizobium; species Rhizobium leucaenae. The sequence goes on from NZ_AUFB01000005.1 coordinate 215,845, forward strand.
GAGAGACTGTCGAGCGGCAGGCTTGTCCTGTGGCAGGCCGTGCAGCCCATGCCGTCGAACAGCTTTTCGCCCGCTGCCGCCATATCGCGCCATTGGGTATTGTCCGGCACCTTCTGCACCGGCGCCGGCAAGGTTGCCTGCCAGGCGACAAGTGCTGAAACGTCGCCGTCGCTGATCTCGTCGGCATGTCCGTCGCCATCGAAATCCTTGGTCCCCGTCCAGCGGCCACCAAAGCGTTCTATGGGCTCCATGCCATGATGCTGGTTCAACGCATTGACGGTGAACTGTCGGAGCGAGGTCATCACCCCCTTCTGGCTGAAGGGTCGGATGACAAGATCCATGTCGACGCCGTCAAGTTCCTGCATATCGACTAGACCACTGGGCTGCGCGGTCAGCCAGCCGAATTTGACGCCCTTGCTTTCAAGCGCGACGCGCTGGGACTGGCCGGTTTTGGCCGCAAGCGTGATCGCGCCGGCGCGCTGGCGCTGCAGATCGACGGTCATTTCACGCGCCAGAAGCTCGATCAGACCATCGCCGAACAGGCTGTTGGTGCCGCGCTCATTGGAGAATTGCGGATCGGTCGTGTCGAAATCGGCGCTCTCGAAACCTTTGGACACGAAGACATTGGTGGTGAAATCGCCGGCGCCACCCGGGAACGGCATGTTATGGCAGGAGGAGCAGGCATTGGCGTCGACACCGGCCGTGCGGCTGAATTCGTTCATCACCGGATGCTTGCGCTTGGTCGGCACGATCGCCTGCGTGGCGCCGGGGCGCCCTGCCCCATCCTCCACCGTGAAGCGCGCGGTAAACAGAGCCTCACCGATCTTGATGAGGGTCTTGAGCTGTTCGACCGTCTGATGGCCGGAAACCTCAGGCCCGGCCTCGCCCACTGCCGCGGTCTTCTCCTCCCAAGGCTCAGCCGCGAAAGCGGGCAATCCCGTCGCGACAAGACGAAGGCACATGAGTGCCATTCGTTTCATAACCCCCTCCTCAACCAGTCTGGCTATTCAACTCCGCAACCACACCCGATCTGACGATGTCCTCATCCATCATCGCCAGCGCGCGGTTGAGATGCCCGTCGAACACCAGCGTCGGTTCGTCCGCCATCACCCGCAACTCCGGCATGCCCTCCATGCGCACGACATGCGATTCCGCCAACCCCTCGGAAATGCCCTCGAGCAACAGGTCGTAATACCGCGTGCCCGGGCCGGTGATCGCGATCGGCATGCTTTCATGCAGGCTGAGCACGCGCGACAGGCCGATGCCGAGCGCCAGTCCCGCCTGGCGGAAGGCGATAATGTTGCGGCGGCTGCCTTGCCGGGCGCTGGCGGCGATCTTGTCGAGTTCGGCGATCGGCACGAATTTCGCGGGGATCGTATCCAGCGGCACGTCGAAGGCGGCGCGCAGGATGGCATAGAAGCCGGCATAGGCCTCGATGCAGCCGCGCGAGCCGCAGCGGCAAAGACCGCCGCCCGACATGTGCAGCATATGGCCGAAATTCGGCGCCGATATTTCGTGCTTTCCTTCCTCGCCGCGGCGCACGATGCCGAGGCCGATGCTGTGGCCGAGCGAGAGTGCGGCAAGCGCCCGGAAGTCGCGGCCCTTTTTATTCTCCTCCTGCCGCCCGACGGCAGCGGCGACGAGCTGTGTCTCGTTGCCGAGGATAACTTTCGCCGACCATTCATCGTGCAGCACGGCGGCAAAATCGATCTGCTCGCGCCCGAAGATCGGCGACCAGCGCAGCACCGGCTCCGAACTCTCGACAAGGCCCTTGCTGCTGATCGAAATCATCAGGACCTTGTCGCGCGACAATCGCGAGCGGGCGACGATCCGGTTCAAGGCATCGCGCAGCCCCGTGACGAAGGAGCCGACACCCGAGACGTTCTGTTGTCTCTCCTCCGTGAAACGGTCGATCAGCCGGCCGGCATAATCCACAAGCGAATACTGCACCGCATCCGACGAAATGATGACGACGATGAGATAGCCGCAATCGCGCCGCTGCGAGAACAGCACGCGCGGTCGGCCGCGTCCACCGGCAGCCTGCTGCTCCGCTTTCTCGATGATCTGCGCCCGCTCCAGATCGGTGGTGATGACCGATACCGTCGCCGACGAAAGCTTGGTGAAATCAGAGAGTTCCGTATGGGCGAGCGGACCGTGACGGCGCAGTGCCGTCAGCACCAGAACACTGTTTTTCTGGCGGACCAATTCGGTGCTCGATTTGGCCAGCATTATCAAGCCTCCCGCTCATGCCATCCTCCTCTCCGCATCTCCGGCGGGCTCTTGTTCGGCGGCCGATTAAACCTGAAGATGCGGGTGTTGACAGGTGAAAAAATCTCTGACACTAAATTTCTCGACTGTCGAGAAAAAAATCCGAACCTTTCTCGTCAGCGTTATCGCAGCGGCCGGCGGGAGCTCAGGGCACGTGCGGTCGCATTCACTCGGGAGGATAATATGAAAGCTTTTATTAAGCTGGCTGCGGGCGCAGCCATCGTTTTGACCATGCAGACGGCGGCCTTCGCGAAGGATCTCGTCGTCGGCGTTTCCTGGTCGAACTTCCAGGAAGAGCGCTGGAAGACGGATGAAGCAGCCATCAAGAAGGCACTGGCAGCAGCCGGCGCCAAGTACATTTCCGCTGACGCTCAGTCGTCGGCTTCCAAGCAGCTCACGGACGTTGAGTCGCTGATTTCTCAGGGCGCCAACGCCCTCATCATCCTTGCACAGGATTCCGACGCCATCGGCCCGGCTGTTGAAAAGGCTGCCGACGAAGGCATTCCGGTTGTCGGCTATGACCGCCTGATCGAAAATCCGGCTGCCTTCTACATCACCTTCGACAACAAGGAAGTGGGCCGCATGCAGGCTCGCGAAATCCTGAAGGCCAAGCCTGAAGGCAACTATGTCTTCATCAAGGGCTCGTCGTCCGACCCCAACGCCGACTTCCTGTTCTCCGGCCAGATGGAAGTGCTGAAGCCCGCCATCGACGCCGGCAAGATCAAGAATGTCGGCGAAGCCTACACCGACGGCTGGTTACCGCAGAACGCGCAGCGCAACATGGAGCAGTTCCTGACCGCCAACAACAACAAGGTTGACGCGGTCGTCGCCTCCAACGACGGCACCGCCGGTGGCGCCGTTGCCGCCCTCGACGCACAGGGCCTCGCCGGCTCCGTTCCGGTTTCCGGCCAGGACGCCGACAAGGCAGCTCTGAACCGCATCGCGCTCGGCACGCAGACCGTTTCGGTCTGGAAAGACTCGCGCGAACTCGGCAAGCGCGCTGCTGAAATCGCCATCGACCTCGCCGGCGGCAAGACGATGGATCAGATCTCCGGCGTTCAGACCTTCAACGGCGGCCCGAAGCACGTTCCGATGAAGTCGGTCTTCCTGACCCCGATCCCGATCACCAAGGACAACCTCAGCGTCGTTATCGACGCAGGCTGGATCAGCAAGGCTGAAGCTTGCCAGGGCGTGAAAGCCGGCAGCGTTGCAGCCTGCAAGTAAGCTGTCCTTGAACGGTTGACCCGACCATAATACCGACGCCGCAGCGGCACCCCCGTTGCGGCGTCGAATGCGGATCAGGAGCAGACAACTCTCCCTTGCAATTGGAGAGGGAGCTTCCCGCATCGTGCTGCGGCATCGCATATCCCATTGATCAGCCGGATGGCGGTCATCGGGACCGGAACGAAGACCGGCCACACAGGCGATGACGCATTTTTGAGATCGGCGCGATATTGCCAGCGATAGCGCAGATGCGTCGCCGGCCGCGCCCAACAGTGGGAGAACGGCAAAGCGATGGCCGACATGACACAGTCCACCACATCGAGCGGTCCCCGCAATGCAGAAGCCGGTGCAATCACCCGGTTCCTGCGTGCCACCGAAATCGATACCCGCCTGCTCGGCATGATCGGAGCGCTGCTGATCATCTGGATCGGCTTCGATCTTTATCTTCGGATATTCGACGGCCGGGAATTCCTCACCGCCAGAAACCTTTGGAACCTTTCGGTACAAACCTGCGAAATCGCGGTCCTCGCCACCGGCATGGTGCTGGTCATCGTCACACGCAACATCGACCTTTCGGTCGGCTCGCTGCTCGGCTTCGTCGCCATGATCATGGGCGTCATCCAGGCCAAATGGCTGCCGCAATATCTCGGCTTCGACAGTTCCTGGACCTGGATCATCACACTGCTCTGCGGCCTCGCGATCGGCACGGCCATCGGCGCCTTCCAGGGCGCGATCACCGCCTTCATGAATGTCCCCTCCTTCATCGTCACCCTCGGCGGACTTCTCGTCTGGCGCGGCCTTGCCTGGTATGTCACCAGCGGCCAGACCGTGGCGCCGATGGACTCCACCTTCGTCGTCATGGGCGGCGGCGGCGCCACCGGTTCGATCGGGGCGACCTGGAGCTGGGCGGTGGGTGTGATCTCGTGCCTGCTGATCATTGCCGGCATCATCGGCTCGCGCCAGCAAAGAAAGCGCTTTCACTTTCCGCGCCGTCCGCTTTGGGCGGAATATTTCCTCGCCGGCCTCGGCTCGCTGATCGTGCTTGGCACCGTCTATCTCTTCAACAGCTATTACTGGCCGATCGGCATCGCCAAGCGCTATGCCACCGACCACAATATTGCCTGGCCGGAGACCGGATTGAACATTCCTTACGGCATCGCCGTTCCGGTTCTCATCGCCGTCTCCATCGGCATCGTGATGACCTTCATCGCCACGCGCCTGCGCTTCGGCCGCTATGTCTTCGCGATCGGCGGCAATCCGGAAGCTGCCGAGCTCGCCGGCATCAAGACCCGCTGGGTCATTGTGAAGATCTTCGCGCTGATGGGCTTCCTCGCCGCCGTCGCAGCCGCGATTTCCACGGCGCGCCTGAACTCGGCCGTCAACTCGCAGGGCACGACCTACGAGCTCTTCACCATCGCCGCGGCCGTCATCGGCGGCACCTCGCTTGCCGGCGGCAGCGGCACGGTCGCCGGTGCCATGATCGGCGCCCTCGTGATGCAATCGCTGCAATCGGGCATGGGTCTCGCCAATGTCGATACGCCAATTCAAAACGTCGTCGTGGGCATTGTCCTGGTGGTCGCCGTTTGGCTCGACATCGTCTACCGCTCGCGCGCCAAGTAAAAGGAATTCGGAACCATGACGGACCAAACCACTCCGCTTGTGGAAATGAGGAACATTTCCATCTCCTTCGGCGGCATTCACGCCGTCGACAACGCCTCGGTCGACCTCTACCCCGGCGAAGTCGTGGCGCTGCTCGGCCATAACGGCGCCGGCAAGTCGACGCTGATCAAGATTCTCTCCGGCGCCTACAAGCGCGATAGCGGCGACATCCTGATCAACGGCGAACCGGCCGATATCCGCACGCCGCGCGACGCCAAGAAATACGGTATCGAGACGATCTACCAGACGCTCGCCGTCGCCGACAATGTCGATGCTGCCGCCAATCTCTATCTCGGCCGCGAGCTGCAAACCCGCTGGGGCACGCTCGACGACGTCGCCATGGAGGCTTCGGCCCGCAAGGTGATGGGGCGCCTGAACCCCAACTTCAAGCGCTTCAAGGAGCCGGTGAAGGCGCTCTCCGGCGGCCAGCGCCAGTCGGTGGCGATCGCCCGCGCCATCCTCTTCAACGCCCGCATCCTGATCATGGACGAGCCGACCGCCGCCCTTGGCCCCCAGGAAACCGCGCAGGTGGGCGACCTGATCAAGGAGCTGAAGAAGGACGGCATCGGCATCTTCCTCATCAGCCACGACATCCACGATGTCTTCGACCTCGCCGACCGCGTCTCGGTGATGAAGAACGGCCAGGTCGTCGGCCACGCCCGCACCGAAGACGTCACCAAGGACGAAGTCCTCGGCATGATCATCCTCGGCAAAGTCCCGCCCAAAGCCATCCCCGGCCCCGGCGCGATGAAGAGCTGAGGCTGATATCGCAAGCAACAAACAGGGCCGCGCCCCCCGAGGGATAGCGGCCCTTTTTCATTCTGAGATGCCGATATGCGCTTTCCCGCATTTTCCGCATTGAAGCCAAACGTTTCCTAGGCTAAGAACCACCTCATCGGACAGGCGAGTCAACCCGCCTCAGGCATGCACCCGTAGCTCAGCTGGATAGAGTGTTGGATTCCGATTCCAAAGGTCACAGGTTCGAATCCTGTCGGGTGCGGTTCCGATCTTACTGAAATCATTGAATTTTCTCTTTATTCTGATTTCGCTCTCCAGGTTCGTCGCAGGAACTGCAGGTATGGGTACTTCAGCCCCATTAAATCTGTCCGTCATCAAAACGACGGCATTTCGTATTTCGGAGCTTTTGTGATTGAGACAACTGACTGTCGTTTCGAGTTTTGTCACGGCAGCACGCCTCAGTAGAGAGCGTGGGCAAATTGCGCTTCAACAAAAACGACGATGTTCAACGACTTTGAGCGATATGACCAGCGCTCCTCGCGACTTTTGAATGGCCGAGTACGAAGATTCAGGCTTCTGGCCCGGCACTTATCATTTCAAGACAGGAAGCCGTTCCCCGGCTCTTACCGCGCCTTTCAGTCGATTGTCCGATGGCGCTAATGGGCAGACATAGCGGTACGAATAGGCGCACGAAGGAAAATAGGAAAAGTTGAAATCCAGCACTAATGTGCTGTCTGGGCTGACAACCCCGAGATCTGCTCCCTTGATGGTGTCGAGGAGATATCGACCACCGCCATACGTCTCGGTCCCGGAGGTCGCGTCGGCAAACGGCAGGAAAACGCCACCGCCGTACCCCTCAATCCAGTAAAGGGTTAATTCGCCACCCAACCTGGCCTCCAGCCCGCTTGTACGGGCGAACGCATGCATCGACAGGTCACCATCCGTCCCTGTTGCGACGGTGATCTGTTCCGATGTTACTGGGGCAAGCTGTACCGTAAGGCGCAACGAGGGATCGTAAGGAAACATCGTCGGTCCTTCGAACGTCGTGCGGTCCGCCGGTTCAATTGGAGACTGAGGATGGTCGCGAAACATGGTCGAACGGGTATCGCACCAAAGCCGCCAGGCAGCAGCCGCATCTGGATTGGAACGTATCTCGTAGTAGAGATTTGCGATCTTCTCGCGCCACTCCCACAGTTGTAAAGTTTCGTTCAAATCAGACCCTCCCATGTCGGGATCACGTCCTCGTTTATCGAAACGCTCGCCCAACGATCTCGTCGCAACTATTTGCTTGCCAGATTTGCTCTCGTGTCGATTTGCGACGCACATTTTGGTGCCATGTCAACGCGGACTAGACCGCAACAAAAAGTCCTCGACAAGCCGCTCTCCCACTCCATTGGCTGGCTTTGCTGAACCCCATCCAGTTTTGCTTTGTTCATTTGCGAACGCGTGGAAATCAAGCTCGGCGCCCCGGTAACGGGCTAAATTTTGCAAGCTGCGAGGCAAACCAATACCGCTTTCTAAATTATAGTGCTGCGGCAAGATTGTAACGGTTCTCGGTTTCGTCCTCTCCGGCGCGCCAAATCGCCGATTGTTCATACCAGATATAGGTAACAGTTTGCTCCTGAGACATGGGTGGCAACCTCGTGCCGAACGGGTTGTCGATGGTTTGCAAGGTCCTCTGCTCCAAATCGATATATCTCAGGTTATAATCCATGAAGCTTGCAAGCCAGATATGATCTTCGACGCGCTTGATCCCAACGGCCTGCCCGGCAAAGACCAGGCTGAGATTCTTCTTCCGCTTGTAGCAGATGCGACCGCGTTGTGACCGCAACGGTCTGGTCGTGAACGGATAGTCGAACTCCGGCAGGCCGTGGTAGCCTCTGCCGGGCAAGCCATGTCAGGAGCTTGTGGTGTGGCCGCTCTGTATTGAATTCTTCGACCACATCGTCAAAGCGGCTGCTGCTGCAGGAAATTGGCGCCCGCCGCCTTCGCGGACTATGCGCTGTTTTACAGCGCAGCAAGGAAGCTGTGCCCTCCGAAATCTGGCGGCAAAATTCCTGCATTATCGGCGACGGTTTCGTGGGCATGTCAGCATGGATGAGGCTGGCGGCTGTCATGGGCCAACCTGCCACATAGTGGGTTACGCTTGTTGATAATGATCGCACCTTGTTGTGCGATAGCAGTTTTGCTATTTTGATAGCATTGCCATCAACTGCCAGGAGAAGCTATTAGATGCCCGCCGTCACCATTCGCAACCTGTCCGAAGAGGTACACCGTGCCCTCAAGGTGCGCGCGGCCCATCATGGCCGCAGCGCCGAAGCCGAAATGCGCGACATTTTGGAAGCGGCGGTTCGCCCAGCAAACCGGCTTCGTATCGGCTCCGCCCTGTCCGAGTTGAGCCGTAACGCCGGGCTGACCAATGCCGATTTCGAGTCGCTGGAACAGAGTCGCGACAGAACCCCGGCTGCGCCCATGAGCTTCGAATGATCGTTCTGGACACGAACGTCGTCTCTGAGGCGATGAAGCCCGAACCGGCCCCTGCCGTCCGCGTTTGGCTGGACGAGCAGGTTGCTGAAACCCTCTATCTCCCCAGCGTGACCGTCGCGGAACTGCTGTTCGGTATCGGTGCCCTGCCTGACGGGCGGCGCAAGCAGAAACTCGCCACGACGCTCGACGGGCTTCTCAGCCTGTTCGACGGCAGAATCCTCCCCTTCGACACAGAGGCCGCTCGGTGCTATGCCGACCTTGCCATCGCAGCCCGCAACGCGGGCAAGGGATTTCCCATGCCGGACGGATACATCGCAGCCATAGCGACCGCCCACGGCTTCGCGGTTGCGTCCCGCGACGCCAGCGCCTTCAAGGCGGCAGGTGTTCCGGTGATCGACCCCTGGAAAGCCGGACAATGAGGGGCGCGTTCTTACTATGGAAATCACAATCTTGTCGCTGCTGATCGGCTTTGGAGCCGGTTTCTACGCCGAGGTCTGCGCGCAAAAACCGAAGTAGGGAACGCGAAACGCCACGCCGATGCGCTCGATCAGCAGATCAGCACACTGCGGCGCGAGATCGTCGCCATGCACAACGTCGAATCCCGAAGACTGGATGAGGCCGCCCGCCGCAAACGCTTCTTCGAGGAAAACGACGTCTCCGACATGGAGAATCAGATCAGGTTCATCAGCCAAGCTGAATTGCGCGCCGTTCGCCCGGTGAACAAGGAAGCCGTGCGTGTCCTCTACGCGCTCGACGAGTGGATTGTCTCCAATCGGCCCGATTGGCGGATGGCGTTCGAGGTTTCCATGGGAGCCTTCATCAAGACATCTTATGACCCAGAAGACCGGACGCAGGCGGCTCCGCGCGATCGGAATTCTTAAACCGAATTGCGCATCTATCACCTTCGCCGGCTCGAAGTTTGATATCTTCGCGCCGGCGCCTTCTTCGAAGCTGCTTCGAAAGCATGCGCCGGTTCGCCAGCGGTGAGGAGAGTATAAGCCGGTCTTAATGGAACAGCCGCTATAGACATGCGATAACGAGCCGGAAAACGAGGGGGCGCTATCCATGTTCATTGGGAATTACCTTCGCACGACACTCTCCGCGCTCGCATTGCTGTGCAGCGCCTTGTCGGCCGAGGCGGCCGGGCGGGTTATCTATCTGACCTTCGATGACGGCCCGCTGTCGGGGACGGCGAATGTGCTGGATGTGCTTGCCGAAGAGCAGGTGCCGGCGGCGATGTTCATGGTCGGGCTGCATGTCGAAGCGAGCAGCGAGCAAAGAGCGCTGCTGATGCGCGCCAAATCGCTCCCCTTGGTCACGATCGGCAACCACAGCTACAGCCACGCGAACAATCGCTATAGGGATTTTTATTCCAACACGGACGCCGTCGTTGCGGATATGCTCAAGGCCAATACCGTGCTTGGCCTGACGCCCTGGGTCCATGCCCGCCTGCCCGGTCGCGACGTCTTCCGCCTGATCGACTATTCCAAGGACGATCTTTCCATGGATGCCGCCCGCTACGAGCGCGAAGTCGTCGATTACGACTACGTGGCGGCGATGAAGTTCCTGATCTACGGCTGGGACTTCGAATGGGCGCATTCGGGAGATGGCAAGCCGGTGCAATCCATCGATCTCCTGCTTAGCGAAATCGATCATCTCTTCGCCTATGGCCGGTTCATGAAGCGCAATGAGATGATCCTCTTGATGCATGATGAGATGTTTCAAGATCGTTTTGACGGCAAGGAAAAGCTCCAGGCGCTCATCCGGCAATTGAGGCAACGAGGCTATGTGTTTGGCGACATAAAGCAATATGACCCGAACCCCTACACCGGAACCCCGCTGCGTTCATCATCGAAGTGAGTTCGGCAAGGCAACCGAACCGGGCATCACGAGAGGTTGGACCAGGCGATCTGATTGCCAATGCAAAAACATTTCCTGCAGCGTGTCGGAAATAGGGCCTATCTTCCGTCCTTGGGTGAGAACGGCGATACCGTAATCTGGATCGCCGGATAGTCGAAACACGGAGGATATCGACATGGGTAAGACAATCGCAATCTGCCTGGCCAGATTGATCTTCGGCGCCGTCTTCGTGATGGCGGCCAGCTTCAAATTCGCCGACATGCAATCGACGGCGGGCTATATCGCATCGGCCGGTTTTCCGCTGCCGCTGTTGCTGGCCTGGATCGCCGCCTTCTTCGAAAGCGCATTGGCGGTCTGCCTGCTGACGGGAGCCTTTTTCTCCGAAGCCGCGCTGCTTGCCGGCATCTACGTCATCTTCCTTGCCTTCAGCTTTCATGGGCCAAATCGCTGGAGCGGCAATCAAACGGAATTCGGCTTCTTCGTCGATCATTTCGTCTTTCTCGCCGGCCTGCTGTTTGCGGCGGTTCATGGCCCTGGGGAAAGATTGGCCGTTCGCGTCGGCATGCTGCGATCGGATACCGGCATCTGATCGCAGCCGCTTTCTGCAAGAGTGATGCACGCCTTATAGTGTATAGTTGCCATGGCGATGCTTCCGACTGTTGGCGCGCGGTGGAGGCCATCCGGACGCATCGGATGCTGTGACCGTCACCTGCTTAACACGGGGAATTGGGGGAGAAAGCGCAATGAGCGATGATCGCGTCTATAATGTTCTGTTCCTCTGCACGGGCAATTCCGCCCGTTCCATCCTTGCCGAATCGATCTTGAACGCCGAAGGCAAGGGCCGCTTCCGTGCCTTTTCGGCGGGCAGCTATCCGAAGGGCACGATAAATCCCTGGGCGATCAGGACCCTGGATGCCCTCGGCTATCCCTGCTCCGGCTTCAGCTCGAAACGCTGGGATGTCTTTGCCGAGCCGGGGGCGCCGCAGATGGATTTCATCATTACCGTCTGTGACGACGCGGCAGGGGAAGTCTGCCCGATATGGCCCGGCCATCCCGCATCGGCGCATTGGGGCATCGAAGATCCCTCCACCGTCGAAGGCTCCGAAGTCGACAAAGGCCGCGCCTTTGCGCAGGCCGCTCGCTACCTGAAAAATCGGATCATGCTCCTGGTAAACCTGCCGCTTGCATCAATCGACCGGCTGGCGCTGGAAGCGCATCTGCATGAGATCGGCCAGATGGAAGGTTCGACATCGCTGCGGGCGTAGCACGCCCCGCTGCAGGTGGTGTAAAGTCAATCTTTAGAGTGCGCCAAGGGCGACTTTCGTCGCGCCTCTCCTGGCGGTTCGGTTACAATGGAACAAACGGCAGCCGAGTTGCCTTTTGCCGCGGTGATCCTGCAATTTGATGCCGCTCCAGTCTTCGCTTTGCACATAGTGGCGAATTCACGTCTCCCACTCTCCTGACGAGGCCGGCCCATGACGAACGGAAACCTGCTTCTGACTTTCAATGCCGGCTCCTCGACGGTCAAAATCGGTGTGTTCGAGGTGCAGGCAGGCAAAGCCCGTCGCATCGGCAAGGGCTTGATCGATTTCCGTCGCCAACCCTTCACCTTCCATTTGACGGAGGGTCCGGCGGCCTTCGATCGTACTCTCCAGACGGATGCGGACGAGCAGTTGCATGAGGTCGTGGACGGAACCTTCGGCATTCTCGGCGAGCATTTCGACATGTCGGCGGTAAACACCGTCGGGCATCGCGTCGTGCATGGCGGCGATATCTTCACCGGCCCGGTGCGCCTCGATGAAGACCGTATCCGCGAGATCGAGGACCTTACCGTGCTTGCACCGCTGCACCAGCCACAGGCGCTGCGTCTGATCCGCGCCGTCAGGCATTTGCGGCCGGCGCTTGCGCAGACGGCCTCCTTCGACACCGCCTTCCACACAACCCAGAGCGATCTCGTTCGCCGCTTCGCCCTTCCGCGCGCGCTGCACGATCAGGGGATCAAACGCTACGGTTTTCACGGTCTTTCCTATGCCTTCATCGCCGCCGAACTGCGGCGGCGGGCGCCCAAGGCCGCTGCCGGCAAGGTCATCGTCGCCCATCTCGGTAGCGGCGCCAGCCTCTGTGCCATGGAGAAGGGCGAAAGCCGGGATTGCAGCATGGGATACTCGACGCTGGACGGCATTCCCATGGCGACACGCTGCGGCAGTCTCGATCCCGGCGTGCTGCTGCATCTTCTCGGGCCGCAAGGCGCGACGCTGAAGGACATGGAAGACATGCTCTACCACAAGTCCGGTCTGCTCGGCGTCTCCGGCATCGGCGCCGACACGCGCGACCTCTTGAAAAGCCCCAAGCCGGAGGCGCGAGAGGCGATCGATCTATTTTGTCTGCGCATCGCCGGCGAGGTCGGGCGGATGGCGGCAACGCTCGGCGGCCTGGACGGCCTCGTCTTCACCGCCGGTATTGGCGAGCATCAGCCGGAAATTCGTGTAGCGATTGGCGAGCGCCTGCAGTGGCTGGGCCTTGATATCGACAAGGACGCGAACGCCACCAACGCGCTTATCATCAGTACATCATCAAGTTCGGTTACAGCTTTCGTCATTCCGACAGACGAAGAGCAGATCATTGCCGACGAGGCCCTGTCGATTTTTGCGGGCGAGTGATCGAGATCATAAGCACCCGCTCTATCGGCGATAGTTTCGCATTCAACCGCATTGAATTGGAGCCCTCCCATGAAAGAGCAGGTAACCACCCCCTCCACCACCGTGCTTGACACCGCCGAACTCGGCCTTATCGACCGCTATTGGCGAGCCGCCAACTACCTCTCGGTCGGCCAGATCTATCTTCTCGACAATCCGCTGCTGCGCGAGCCGCTGAAGGCGGAGCATATCAAGCCGCGCCTGCTCGGCCACTGGGGCACGACCCCCGGCCTCAATTTCATCTATGCCCACCTCAATCGCATCATCCGCAATCGCGATCTCGATATCATCTATATCTGTGGCCCCGGCCACGGCGGACCCGGCATGGTCGCCAACACCTATCTCGAGGGCACCTACAGCGAAATCTATCCGAATATCTCCTCGGACACGGACGGCATGCGCAAACTATTCCGTCAGTTTTCCTTTCCCGGCGGCATTCCGAGCCATGCAGCGCCGGAGACGCCCGGCTCGATCCATGAGGGTGGCGAACTCGGTTATGCCCTCGTCCACGCCTATGGCGCGGTCTTCGACAATCCCGATCTGATCGCCGCCTGCGTCGTCGGCGACGGCGAGGCCGAAACCGGCCCGCTGGCGGCAAGCTGGCATTCCAACAAATTCCTCAACCCGGCCCGCGACGGCGCCGTGCTGCCGATCCTGCATCTGAACGGCTACAAGATCGCCAACCCGACCCTTCTCGGCCGCGCCGGCGATGAGGATATCCGCCAGCTCTTCACCGGCTATGGCTATGAGCCATTCTTCGTCGAAGGTTCCGACCCACACCAGATGCATCAAGCCATGGCCGCGACCTTCGAACAGGCTTTCGATCGCATCCGCGCCATTCAACAGGACGCCCGCCATGGCGCGGCCGGCAACGTCTGCCCCCGCTGGCCGATGATCGTGTTCAGAAGCCCGAAGGGCTGGACGGGTCCCAAAGAGGTCGATGGCAAAAAGGTCGAAGGCTTCTGGCGGGCGCATCAGGTGCCGGTCTCCAATTGCCGCGCGGATGCCGGCCATCGGAAAATCCTCGAAGATTGGATGCGAAGCTACGACCCGCAGGATCTCTTCGATATAGACGGACGTCTGAAGGATGAGCTGCGTGCGCTGGCACCGGCAGGCAAACGGCGCATGGGCGCCAATCCCCATGCCAATGGCGGCCTTCTGCGCAGCGAACTCACAACACCGGCGATCGGCGATTACGCGGTTATGGTCAACGAGCGCGGCAGAACGGTGGCGCAATCGACGGAAGTCTTCGGCCATTATCTGCGCGATATCCTGACCCTCAATGCCGACAAGGCCAATTTCCGCATCTTCGGCCCCGACGAAACGGAATCCAATCGCCTCGGCAGCGTCTTCGAAGTGACCAACCGTGTCTGGATGGAAGAAATCAAGCCCTATGACGTCGGTCTTGCCCGTGACGGCCGGGTGATGGAGGTCTTGAGCGAGCATCTGTGCCAGGGCTGGCTGGAAGGTTATCTGCTCACCGGCCGGCACGGCCTGTTTTCCTGCTACGAAGCTTTCATCCATATCGTCGATTCGATGTTCAATCAGCATGCCAAGTGGCTGAAGGTGTCGCGCGAACTGCCGTGGCGCAAACCAGTTTCCTCGCTGAACTACCTGCTGACATCGCATGTCTGGCGGCAGGATCATAACGGCTTCAGCCATCAGGACCCGGGCTTCGTCGATCTCGTCGCCAATAAGAAGGCGGACATCGTGCGCATCTATTTGCCACCGGATGCCAACACGCTGCTGTGGACCGGTGACCATTGCCTCAAGACCTATGACCGCATCAACGTCATCGTCGCCGGCAAGCAGCCGGAACTGCAGTGGCTCTCAATGGATGAAGCCGCTAGACATTGCGAGGCCGGCATCGGTATCTGGCATTGGGCGAGCAACGAACAGAGCGCTGTCGAGCCCGATGTCGTCATGGCCTGCGCCGGCGACGTGCCGACCATGGAGACGCTTGCCGCCGTCGATCTTCTCCGCCAGAACATTGCGGAACTGTCGATCCGCGTCGTCAACGTCGTCGACCTGATGGCGCTGCAATCCAACGAGCAGCATCCGCACGGCCTGACCGATGCGGTCTTTGACGAGCTGTTCACGCCGGATCGGCCTGTCATCTTCGCCTATC
Organism: Rhizobium leucaenae USDA 9039; assembly: GCF_000426285.1. Classification (GTDB taxonomy): domain Bacteria; phylum Pseudomonadota; class Alphaproteobacteria; order Rhizobiales; family Rhizobiaceae; genus Rhizobium; species Rhizobium leucaenae. The sequence goes on from NZ_AUFB01000005.1 coordinate 230,905, forward strand.
ACGGCTATCCCTATCTGATCCATCGCCTCACCTATCGGCGAACCAATCACGGCAACATCCATGTCCGCGGCTTCATCGAGGAAGGGACGACGACGACACCGTTCGACATGACCGTTCTCAACGAACTCGACCGCTACCACCTCGCCATCGAAGCGATCGAGCGGGTGCCGGGATTGAAGGAAAAGCGGACCGATACGGTCAAGCTCTTCCGCGACAAACTCGAAGAGCATCATCGTTACGTCCGCCAGCATGGCGAGGACATGCCGGAAATCAGCGGATGGAAATGGCCCTTTGATAATAATGGGACACGTCTTACCTGAGCGACTGACAGGAAAGCGCGATATGAGAGTCAGCGGCGGCCCTACCCAGCCTGCGGCTCCCCAATGGCTGCTTGCTTCGGACGGACCGTAAGCTATTGGCCAAACACGGTCCTTCGCTGCTCTCATAAGAAATCAATCTTCCGACGCTGGGCATCGAGGGTAAGAATTTTCAGAACGCCGACCCCATAAAATGATTGGATGCCGATCAAAGTCTAGCAAGTTTGTTGATAGGACAGGTGCGGATCTTACATTGCGTTGCACAACCCACTTCGGCCGGACGCGATATCGCGGTAACAGCAACAAGATAGCTAGCTCCCATAACCTTCCGTCTGGCGATTGAATTATAGCTCCCGCCACATCGGCATTCGGGTGGGACAGGCAATAGGAGATTGGTGACCTTACCGCTGCCCGGGTCCTCCGCTTGCCAGGATTTCGCTGAGCGATCCTAATACTCCTTATTTTTCAAGGATTAGCGTCTGCAGTTTAAACGGCGGCGGACATTGTTGCGCGATTGCGTCCAGGCCTTTGAGCCGCCGATACCCGGTACAACAGCATCTGGAACGGCTTTGCGAGCGGCCCCCTATAAATTAATGGACCCACAGAATTGCGCTTTTTAGTTGTGATTAGTAGATGCTTATATTGCGTCACACGGCGTTGCAGGCGGATTAATCCCCATTTTATCATGACATGACACAACAACCGGTATAATATTCGGCACGAGATGGAACGCATTTATCCTTGGGGGGCGACACGTGTCCATCAGTTCACGAACGAAACGCCGGATCGGACGCAATGCGCCGACGGTCATCATCATAGACCATCATACACTGGCCCGTACGACCATCGTTAAACTTCTCGAGCACGAACTCGTCGGCTGGGAGTTTGTTGATATGGTCTCTACTGAGAGTCTTGATAGGGCTCTTGGAATGGATGTGCGTCTGGTTGCTTTGGGTTTGGAGGGCAGGAGCGTTGAAAGCGCCGATCTGCTTGACGATCTCACGGCGATCGCGGAACGCTTTTCCGAAGCGCCGATCGCGCTTCTGTCGAGCACGGATAACGCTTCGATCGCGTCTCAGGTGCTGAAAATGGGCATTCGTGGCTTTTTCACCACCTCCATTCCGATAGAGATCGCCCTTGCCGGGCTGCGGCTCGTTCTCGCAGGCGGTATATTCTGCCCGCAGCCTCTGGACACGCTGACGAACGGTTCCGCCAGGCATGCGGACTCTCAGGACGATGGTCACAGGATGATAGAGGCGCGAGCGCATAGTCCCGATTTTGCCGACTTCACGCCGCGCGAAGCGGATGTGCTTGCCGAACTGCAGCGCGGCTGTTCCAACAAAGTCATTGCGGGAAAACTCAACCTGTCAGGCCACACGGTGAAAATGCACGTGCAGCACATCATGCGCAAGCTGCAGGTCCAGAACCGGACCGAAGTCGTCGCCCGTCTAGGTTACAGGTTAACCAACGGACATGATGCGGCGGCATCGAACTAAGCGCTTTCCTTGGATGTCTTTTCAAGCATTTCGCTTAACGTTGCCGCTGCCAGCATGGTTTCAGCCAATAGCTTCTTGAGCTTGCGGTTCTCCTCCTCCAAAGCCTTCAGCCTTTTGACGTCGAAGCCGACATTCTTGAGCTGCAGGGATTGCCACCGATAGAAGGTCGGCTCGCTGATTCCGTATTTGCTACACACGTCCGTCACGGTCATGCCACCCTGATGCTCCTTCAGAATGTCCATGATCCTGTCATCATTGAATTTTCGCTTACCCATCACTGCGTCCCTTCGACGGCGACATGCTAGAAATTCAGAGGCGCCAGGAAGGAATGGTGGGAGAACCAATCCATATTCGCGTCGCATTTCCGAGTCTTCTGCTCCGGAATTCACTTCAATCCTCACGAAACGCTCTGTTGAAGCTATCCAGAAGCGGTCTGATTGCATAAAATGCGACACTGCTCTTGCCCGTTTCGATCAATGTTTGGGCGGGCATGCCCGGAACCATCGCGACATCGTGCATCTTCGCCAATCGTTCGTCTGTCACACGGATCGTCGCTGCATAGTAGGCCTGACCGGTCTGCTTATCGACAAGGCGATCCGCCGAGACATAGTCCACGATACCTTTCAGCAGCGGAACCCGCCGCTGATTATAAGGTAGAAGATGAACTTGTGCTTCCAACCCCTGTCGCACCAAATTAATATCCTCCGGCCGCACGTGGGCCGATATTACCAGATGGGCTTCGCGCGGCACCAGATCGAGAAGCGGTTCGCCCGCCCCGATCACGCCGCCTGCCGTATGAAAGCGCAGGTCCATGATCACGCCGTCCTCAGGCGCCCGGACTTCGGTTCTGGCAAGCTGATCGTCGATCGCCCGCAAACGTTCGCTTAACTGCAGGATCTGATTTTCCGCATCGCGCAGACCCTGAGCGACTTCATTCAGACGATCGCTCTGCAGTTTCACCAGATTGGCCTGGGCCTCGCTGATCACCTGATAGGCGCGCGATATCTGGGCGTCCACCTCGCCGGACTGACCGTCAATGTCGGCCTTCTCGCGCCCGAGGTTGAAAATTCTGCTCTTCCTCTCCGCCCCCTTGGAAACGAGGCTGGCAGCAGACTCCATCTCCTGCCGTGAGATTTCAGCCCTGTCGGCGAGAGATGCCTTCTGCGCGCCGAGGCCGATGATCTCCTGCTGGACCTGCCTCATCTTCTCCTGCGTGATCCCTATCTCGGACTGCATTACCTGGCGGCGGGTCTCGAATATCCTTTGCTGCCCCACCATGATGGCTCTAACCGACGGCGTGTCGTTCATCAACGCTACGAGGTCCGATGGAAAGCTGATCTGATCGGTGCCGCTCTGTTCGGCGAGCAGGCGGGCGTGCATGCCTTCGGCATCCCAGAGCTGCCCTTGCACGCTGTCGCGCTCCGACCGGGACTTCGTATCGTCGAGTTGGATGAGCACCTGCCCCGAAGTGACGGCGTCGCCATTCTTGACGAGAATCTGTCGTATGATTCCACCCTCCAGATGCTGGATGGTCTTGCGGCTGAACTCCGGTTCCACGACGCCGGATGCCACCGCCGCGCTCTTCAGCGGAGCCAGCAGCGACCATATCCCGAAACCCAGAATGAACACGAAAATCAGCAAATTGCCCGTCCGCTTCACCGACCGGAGTACCGGCATCGGCGACGGCGGCGCCAGCCTCGTGAAATCCACATCAAGGGCCGGGGCATAGCTGAGAAACTTCTTGGCAGCCTCCAATCGCTGCGCGGACCGACTGCTCGGGTTTGACGCGCTGATGAATTTTGCCGAAGTGCCGGAAGGAAGGATGGTTGTCATAGTGCCGCCTTTCCTTCCAGGGTCTGCGTCGGCGATGGCGGGCGAAGGTAGGTGTCGTATATGTGCTCGCTCTCTCCAAACGCGTTGACCATGCCATTGCGCATAATCGCGATCTTGTTGGTGATCGGTAGAACTCCCATCCGATGGGTAATGATGACCACGATCATTCGCCTGGATCTCATGCGTTCGATCGCGTTGTACAAAATGCGCTCGCCTTCGTAGTCCAGACTGGAATTCGGGTCGTCGAGCACCACGAGCGAGGGGTTTCCGTAAGCGGCGCGCGCCAATCCGAGCTGCTGCCGCTGAGCGCGCAGCAACAAGTTTCCACCCTCACCGATATCGGTCTCGTAGCCCTGCGGCAGCCGCATGATCGTTTCGTGCAGTCCGACAAGCTTTGCGGCTTCGATGGCCCTGATGGGATCGGCGCCATCTAGGCGCCCGATGACGTCCTTGATGGCTCCGCCGAAAAGTTCGATATCCTGCGGCAGATAGCCGACATGACGCGTGTCGCCGCAGAGGCGCAGCGCGGAAATCTCGACGCCGCCCAGAAGCGTGCATCCGCTCGTCGGGTGCAGGACGCCGGCCATGATCCGGCCGAGCGTCGACTTGCCGGACCCCGACGGGCCGATGAGCGCAACGCAGTCACCCGGCAGCAGGTGCAGCGTGACGCCTTTCAATATGGGTCGATCGGCAAATGGCGGGGCGTAGCCGACATTATCCAGGATAAGGCCGCTGGGATCGGGAACGGGGATTGTCCGGGGATCCTCCTGCGTTGACACAAGGATCAGCATCTTGTTGAGACGATTGAAGGAATTGCGCGCAAATGCAAATGAGCGCCATGCGCCGATCGCGCCCTCGACCGGCGCGAGACCGCGGCCGAGCAACAGGCTTGAGACAAAGATGATACCGGGGCTGCTGTTATCCGCGAGCACCAGCCAGGTGGCTGCTCCCATGACCAGAATCTGAGTTAAAGTCCTGATGGATTTCGAGAACCCCAGAATGATCTCGGTGCGATGCATCGCGGTGTCCTGGGCTTTTCTCGCCCTCTCGGCATCGCGGTAGACGATCTGCGCTGCACCGTCCTGCATTCCCATGGCGCGGATCACCTGAATATATCGAAGGGCTGTTGCAAGCCGCACATAGCTCCGCGACAGCGATAGATTTGCCTGTGCGATCGGCTGCTGCGTCGCCAGTTCCGTCAGGAGAGCAAGCGACAGGAGAGCGATTGCGCTGAGTAGGCCGATCGCGCCCAGCAGGGGATGGACGAGAAAGAGCAGCAGCAGGAATATCGGCGACCAAGGAATATCGAAAAGAAGCGCGCTTGCCGGTGAATCGAGAAACTGGCGCAGCGATGCAAGGTCGCGGTAACAATCGGCCGCCACACTGGAGTCCGCACGAGACGCATATTCGAACGAAGCGCTCAGGACGTCCGGGCGCAAACGATGGTCCAGCCAACTGCCGATGCGCGAAAGCGCTGCCCTGCGCACGATATCAAGGGTCGAGCCGACCACCACCGCAACGGCGATGATGAGCGTCAGCATCACCAGAGTATCGACGCTGCGGCTCGACATCACCCGGTCGTATATCTGCAAGAGATAGATGGAAGGGGCGAGAAGAAAGAGATTATAGCCGCTGCTATAGAGAAAGACCAAACCGAAGGCTCCGGCGCAAGCCCGAAGGGCCATGACCAGTTGAGTTTGCTGGCGCTGGGGTTGTGCAAGATTTGTTGGAGTCATCAGATCTCGCGGCTCCGGATTATGACAAGGCGAATGCTTGGTCGAACTGTCATAAATACGAGGATCGCTGGCCGGAACCTGCGATCCTCAGGACCCGAATTCTCGGGCCGGTTGGCATAAATCGATCACGTACCGAGGTGGTGCACGTCGATAGTGCCAAAAGAATTGTCGAAATGATCGAACGCATTCGATACGGCCGTGCTGAGCGTGTCCGTATGAACCAATGCAGTCGAGATGCTGCCGCCTTCGGCCAGGTTGCCGTTACCGCCATTACCGCCGGCGCCGGACACAATAGTGGCATGCTGGTCGATCAACGACGTAGCGTCTTGCGTGGCTGTCGTGGCTGCAGAAACCGCTGCTACGTCGCCGCCGCTCACAGAGCCTTGGCTACCGTTCGAAGTGGCGCTCCCGCCAGCTCCACCGGTGCTGGTGAGCCCGGAAAACGCGTTGTCAAAAGCTTGGGCAAATCCGCCAGCTCCGCCGCCGCCGGCATCCCAGTCAGCCGTCTGGTGAACATGATCGCCATTATGGAGATCAGTTGAGGCGCCGTAGACGTCCTGGTAGTTATTGACATAGGCACTGGGATCATAATGGATATTACCATTGCCGTATCCATCGCCGCCATTGCCGGCATTTGCGTTGCCTGCAGACGGATCGGTGAGATTGATCGTATCAGTTATCTGTGGAATAGGCATAGTGTAGCTCCTCTCCTATTCGGTCCGAAAGTCTCCCACGGCCCGATGCCGGTACGTCGTTACCAGGCAAGAAAACCGCTTGCAGACAGTGCTCGCAATTCAACCGGCGAACCAGCCGGATATTCGGAGACGTCCCTTTGGGTGGGTATGGGCCGGAAAAGAGGATGTATCCCCAAATGGTTATACCGAAGAGACCGCAGGCACAGGGTTGAGCCGATGCTCTCTGCGCACACTTCCGTTGCGAGTTGGAACGCGGAATTGAAATGATCTGCGCATGTTCCTGCGAACACGCGCTTCTGACGCAATTTCAAGAAAAGTGCTGAGCGGCTTTTCCGTCCGCAACTACAAAAAACAAAAGATAAGCAGTCTCTGAAAGGCTCGTCCGATCTAGCTATGCATGAAATTGAGGATGTCGTCGACAAGAGCCGAATGGGCATCCGTTAGGTTGCCTTCACCGCCATGCCCGCCAATGCCCGCCAGTTGCAGCGTATGCTGATCGGTGAGGACATGATCGATCTGCTGGGCGTCGGCTGTGCCGCCGGCCGGAACGGCAATGTTGATTGGATGGAAATACCCGAGGCTGACGTCGACGAAACTACCGTTGGCGGACCCCGATCCGCCACCGCCGCCCATACTGTTTCCGGTGAAGATTGTATCCGACGACAAGTTGAAACCACCGCCGTTGCCGCCGATACCCGCCATCTGGATACCGCCCTGGTCAAAAATCACATCGTTCGTCTGGTGGGCTTCCGCCGAACCGCCCGCAGCGCCGATCGCGATGTTGATGGGCGAAAAAATGGCAACGTTCACATCGATCATGCTGCCGATGAAGTGGCCATCGCCACCATGGCCCGCATAGTTGTCACCGTTGAAAATGAGTGTATTTCCGGCGTTTGAACCGCCGCTCTCCACCCCCCCGCCGGCAGCCAGATTATGGTCGCCGCCCGAGCCGCCGACGCCACCGATTTGGGTTGCACCTTGCAGAAATGCTGCGTTGTTCGTCTGTTCCGAATGCGCGACGGATCCCTCACCGCCAGCGACGGCGGTATTGACCGGCGCGAAGACGGCAACATCGGAGCTGACGATACCGCCGAAAAACAGGCCATTGCCGCCAGTTCCGGCATGGTTGACCGAGGTGCTGCCGATACCGCCGAGCGCGACATTGCCACTGCCGCCATCGCCGCCTAGGCCAGCCATTTCGGTAGAGTGTTGATTGATAAGCGCACCATTGCCCTGAAAGGCGTCTGCTGTCGAATGAGGGCCGGCTATCGCGGTATTGGAGGGGGTGAAGATAGCAAGGGGATTGCTGCTGATAAGGCCGATCGCGATTCCATCGCCGCCGCTTCCTGCGGAATTGACGTTCTGGTTCGATGCAAGATCCAACGGCATCCATGTGGGAACCAGTGCCAGATGTCCTGCACCAACACCGGAGAGCACATTTAGCCCACTGCTCGCATTGGGCACGTCTTCCCCTGTCAGACGAGTTTCCGTCATCGCGGTCTCCCCTTTGCACTCTCACGCGTGGCGCGAATGTCGACCTCCATTGTGGAGTGGGAAGAGCAAAAAGAAGAGCCTGCAATTCGTCTACGCCCATATGGGCGGGGATGACAGCCATTTGGCGGTTACACCATTTGGCCGTAGGCCGTGAGCGCAAAGGGATTGGTCGGCGCACCGTGCAGCATGACTTCACGCTCGAAGGTGAAGCCGGATTTTTCGAGGACACGTCTGGAAGCGATATTGGCCGAGCGGACGAGGCCGATCACCCGCTCTGCATGTAAGCCATTGAACGCAAACGATAAACTCTCTGCCACCAATTCGCTCGCGTAGCCCTGTCCCCAACTATCCGGATGCAGGTGATAGGACAGGTTGAGACCCTCGAATTCCTTCGACACCGTCACGCCACCGAACCCGATCAGCCGGCCGTTTACCTCGACGGCCCAGCGACCAAATCCGTGGTTATACCAATGATCCATGTCATGAGAGAGTCGTCGGGCACTTGCTTCCGGTGTATCCGGCATCGGATCGGGCCGGTGCGCGACGAGCTCCGGCAGAGCAAAAAGCATCGTCACGAAATCGAGATCCGCCTCCACGGGCGTGCGCAATAGCAAGCGTTTCGTTCGTCGAACCAAAGGCGATGGCGTAGGAGTCCCCTCCAAACTTCACACCGCCTCAGCCAAAGAAACCTGGTCGAAGCAGCAAGCAGCGTTGGAAACGCCCATACGGCACCCGGATGCTTCCAATGCCTCTGCGACGATTTCCACGAACAGCCGGCGGAACCAGACCGCTCGGCTGTCCGTCCGGTCGACACGACGGTAGAGCATCGTCACCGGCTCGGGCGGCAGATCGAGCGGCGGCTCGCAAACGGTCAGGCCATGAAGCTGGGCCATACAGCGGGCAATCGATTCCGGGATCGTGGCGATGGCCGGCATTGCCCGCAAAACCGTCGGCAGGGCCGAAAAGCGCGGAACGGTCGCCACCACCTGACGGCGATGGCCGGTGCGGGCGAGAGCAATATCGACATTGCTGGAGGTATTGCCTTCAAAGGACACGGTGACGTGAGCAGCGGCGGCAAAATCCTTGAAGCCGAGCGGTGCGGTCAGTCCTATTTGCACCGGGTCGTAGATGCAGACCGATGCTTGGTCGAACAATGGCGCGCGGATATGCCAGGATGCCGGATCGTCATGCACCGAGACGCTGAAATCATAGGCGCCCTCGTCCAGCAGACGTCCGGCGTCGCGCTTGTCGAAAGCCACGCCGATCAAACGCGCGCCTGGCGCCATCAACCGCAATCGCGCCACCAGCGGGCCAAAAAAAGCCGATTCGAGATTGTCGCACATGCCGACGCGGAACTCGCCCGCCCAGCTTGCCGGGTCGAAGGCGGTCGGCGGACGGATGGCGCGCTCGATGCCCGAAAGGGCATCCTCTATCGCCGGAGCGATGGCAAGAGCGCGCGGCGTCGGTTGCAAACCGCGCCCGACGCGCACGAACAATTCGTCATCCAGCGTTTCGCGCAATCGGCGTAGCGCAGCCGACAGGCCCGGCTGACCGAGCAACAGGCGCTCGGCAGCGCGGCTCACATTCCGTTCCTGCATGAGCACGGAAAAGGCGAGCAGCAGATTGAGATCGATTTTTCGGAGCGTAGCATCATTCATCATCGCCAGTAATACCTGACATAGTTACTATCAATTTGCAATAGAGTTAGAAGCTGTACATTTTCTCGTTCCCTGCCGCCCGCCAACCTCCCGAGAGGCGGCAGCATAGGAAGGAACGATTCCGATGACTTATTCCAAATCACGAAGTGGAGCCGGGCTGGCATTGCTGCTGCTTTGCGCCGCCAACTTCCTGGACGCCATGGATGTCTCCACCATCGGCGTGGCCCTGCCCGCAATCCAGACAGAACTCGGCATCCAGGCAACTTCGCTGCAATGGGCCGTCAGCGCCTATGTGCTCGGCTATGGCGGCTTTCTGCTGCTCGGCGGCCGCGTCGCCGATCTTTTCGGCCATCGCCGAGTCTTTCTCTGGTCGCTCGGCGTCTTCGCCGCCGCCAGCATCGCCGGCGGCTTCGTCGACAGCGCGCCGACCTTGATTGCCGCGCGTCTGATCAAAGGCATTGCCGCAGCCTTCACCGCGCCGGCGGCACTCGCTCTGCTGCTGTCCGTGTTCGGAGAAGGAAGCGCCCGCGCCAAGGCGCTCGGCGTGTTCTCCTCGACCGGCGCTGCAGGATTTGTGCTCGGCATGGTGCTTGGCGGCGCCGCAACCATCATTAGCTGGCGGGCGACGCTGGTCATGGGCGCGCCGGTGGCCATTCTCGCGCTGGTGCTTGCGCCATTCGTCCTGCCTGCCGACCATCGGCGAACCGGGCCGCGGCCTCATTTCGACTGGGCCGGCGCGCTGACGATCACACCCGGATTGCTGCTGTTCGTCTTCGGTATCACCAATGCCGCGGCCGCCGGCTGGCAGGCATTTCCCACCTGGGGAGCATTGGTCGCTGCCCTGGTCCTCATCCTGCTCTTCCTGCTGGTCGAAGCCCGGCATAGGGATCCGATGGTGCCGCTCGCCATCTTCCGACGGGCAAAGCTCAGCCATGCCAACGCTGTCGCCGCTTTGTTCCAGGGCGTCTATGTCGGCTTCCAGTTCATCGCGACGCTCTACTACCAGAACGTCGTCGGCTGGTCGGCCTTCGCCACCGGCTTTTCCTTCGCCTTCGGCGGCGTCTGCGTGATGTTCCTCGCCCCACGATTTGCCGCGATCGGACAAAGTCGCGGCACGACCGGCCTGATGACGCTTGGCGTCGGGCTGCAGGCCATCAGCTATGTCTTCTGGGTTCTCTCGGTCGGAAACATCAATCCGATCCTGCTCGTCGCGGTCTCTCAGACATTGCTGGGCGTCGGCTATGCCATGACCTATCCGTCGGTGCAGGTGGCGGCACTGTCCGATGTCGAAGACGATAAGTCGGGCCTTGCTTCCGGGCTGCTGTTCGCTTCTTTCCAGATCGGCGGCGGCATCGTGCTCGCAGCCGCATCGGCGATCTTCGGCGCGGCCCCGAGCTTCGGCTGGAATCCCTATATCGCCGGCACCGCCTTCGTCGCGATACTGGCGACCGCGGTGACATTGCTGGCCGCCGTGGGACCGAGAACATCGGCATCGCGCTCGGATGCCTATCATGCGGCGGAATAGTTAGCATTGCAGGTACCCGCACCGCTTTGGGTGCGGGTATTTATGATCAGCACAGCTTCGATTGTCCTGAACCGCTACGACGACAGCGACGCCGCCTCGGCCGCACGCCGCATCAACAGGTCGCGCTCCCGCTGGTTTCCGGCAAGTGCGGCGGCCGCCTCGAAAGCGGATTTCGCCTCCCCGTAGCGGGCGAGTTTCTGGAGCAGATCGCCGCGAACGCTTGGCAGCAGGTGATATCCTCGGAGCGCCGGCTCGCCTGCAAGCTGATCCACGATCGCCAGCCCCGCCTCCGGCCCTTCAGCCATGCCCACCGCGACGGCGCGATTGAGTTCGATGACCGGCGAAGGCATAAGCGCCGCCAGCTCCCCATAAAGCCCGGCAATGCGCGACCAATCGGTCGCCTCGGCCGTTCGAGCTTCCGCATGGCAGGCAACGATTGCCGCCTGCAGCGCGTAAGCGCCGCGCGCGCCGCCGAGGTCACGCACCCGCGCAAGCGCCCGCAATCCGCGCCGGATTTGTAGCTGATCCCAAAGGGCGCGGTTCTGTTCCAGCAGAAGTATCGGCTTGCCGGCTGCGTCCGTACGCGCCGCGGTGCGTGAGGCATTCAGTTCCATTAGCGCCAACAGCGCATGCGCTTCCGGTTCGTTCGGCGCGATGGAGGTTAGGATACGGCCCATGCGCAACGCTTCATTGCAGAGCTGCGGCCGCAGCCAATCCTCGCCACGTGCTGCCGTGTAGCCCTCGTTGAAAATCAGATAGACGACCTCCAATACGGAAGCGAGCCGCTGCGCGAGTTCCTCGCCGCAGGGTGTCTCATAACCCAGCCCTGATTCCGAAAGAGTTCGTTTGGCGCGGACGATGCGCTGGGCAATCGTCGCCTCCGGCAGCAGAAAAGCTCTGGCGATCTCCTCTGTCGTCAAACCACAAATCATCCGCAGCGCCAATGCGACGCGGGCTTCCCGCGATATCAGTGGATGGCAGGCGGTGAAGACCAGACGGAGCAGTTCGTCGCCTATGTCATCGTCGAGGGCAGCGTCTAAATCGGGCATGGCCTGCTGCTCCTCATCCATCTCCAGGGCGATTATCTCATGCTTGCGCTCGAGCATCTGGCGGCGGCGCAGGTGATCCAGCGCCCGCCGCTTGGCGGTCGCCATCAGCCATGCACCGGGTCTTTCCGGAACACCCGTCTCCGGCCACCGCTCCAGCGCGGCCAACAACGCCTCTTGAGTGAGGTCCTCGGCCAACGGGACGTCGCGCAGCATCCTTGCCAGGCTGGTGATCAGCCTGGGCTGCTCGATCCGCCAGACGGCCAGGATCGTGCGATGGGCGTCGGCGGCCGTCACGGCCGCCCGTCCCTTCTTTCGGCTGTTCGCCTCAAGCGACCGCGGCCGAGTGCGGTCTGCATACGTTCCCCATATCCGGCGTGAAGAATGGCCGAACCTCGCAGGTGCCTTCCCAGCCCGGCATGTGATCGATGTGGAGCTGCATGAATTCGACTGTCAGCGCCAGGGCCTCCTCCTTGTTCTGAAACTCGAAGATCGCATAGCCGCCGACCACCTCCTTGGCCTCGACGAACGGGCCGTCGACGATGACGAGCTTTCCGTCTTTGATGCTGACGCGGGCTCCGGTTTCCATCGGCATGAGTCCGGCGGTATCGATCATGCGGCCGGCCTTGATCTCGCGATCGGCGAGCTTACCCATGGCTTCCATGAGTTCCGGCGTCGGCATGCCGATTTGGGCGGAAATGATGATGGACATGAAACGCATTTGACCATTCCTTTCGAGCTGAGCCGCCGGCGCCATTGCCGCAGAATTGTCTCGCTCAATACGACGACGAAGCAATGCTTTGGAAATCGACAGACGATTTGAAAAAAAATTCGCGGCCGAGATGCCAATTCGATTCAACGGCGAAGGGGATCGATCGGATGCCCCCGCGAGGCTTCCCCCGGGCCGTGAGCACACACTATCAAGTCCGCTCGCATGCAGGCAACATGCCCAATGCATCGAAACAAGCGCCCGACACTCTTCATTGACTTCGCACGATCGTTGAAAGATGGTTGGCACCAAAGCCGAAGCCATTGGATTTTGATGGAGTCATGCATCCTCAGCCTTGGCAGGCATCAAGCCGCGGAAGCGGACAGTGGGAGATTGCATTTTATGTTCGATCACGTCTCGATTGGTGTCAAAAGCCTGGAAAGGGCCCGGCAATTCTATGATGCGGCGCTGGCACCGCTCGGCTATGAGCGGCTGTCCAATTTCGACGGCACGGTCGGATATGGCGCTGAACGGGCGCAGTTCTGGGTCATGGAGGTAGAGCGCCCCGTTCCGGCGGATCGCGGCTCCGGCCTGCACTTCTGCTTCGTCGCATCGAGCCAGGCGGCTGTTGATGCCTTCTACGCCGCCGCGCTTGCCAATGGCGGCGAGGACAACGGTAAGCCAGGCATCCGGCCTGACTACAGCCAATTCTACTACGCAGCCTTTATCATCGATCCCGACGGCTATCGTCTCGAAGCCTATTTCCAGACCGGCGAGTGACGGCGCGCAAAGCAAGATAACAATGCTGCCCGTCGAGAAGACGAACCGCACTTCCTAGGGCATCTGATGTTTCAGGCTGCTGTCAGGCTTCTACCGTAGGGAAAGCTGGGCGAAGATCGTTAGCGCGTTTCGCGAGAGCTGAATCTCGCCCTATTCCTTTATGCGATGACGGAAAACGGCCTTTCCTGATGTATGATGATTATGCTGCTTACCCCAAACGTACGGCATCGTTCGGCAAGCCGCTTGCCCTCTTCCTCGCACTGTCTGCACTTTGGTGTTTGCTCCTCCTTCTCTTCAACAGATTTCCTGAGATCGATCTTTCTGTCGCCCGCAGCGTCTTTACGAATGCGCCTTGCCCGTGGACTGATTCGGCCGACGATGTCTGCGGCAGGTTTGCCTATGACAGGGATCGGCTCTTCGTTATCCTGCGTTCCATCACGCTGGCTTTACCCTATGTCGCGTTGGCGGTTCTGCTCGCGATCCCCTTCATCTCATGGAGGAAACTCGGGCCTAACTGGCGCACGCCGAAAATCGATCAATGCATGGCGGCGCTGTTGTCGCTAGCCCTCGGCTGCGGCCTCATCGTCAACCTGTTCCTGAAAGCGTTTTCCGGCCGGCCCCGCCCGCGCGATACCGATCTCTTCGGCGGAGCGCTGGATTTCGTTCAGGCGGGCTCGTTTGCGGGCAAATGCCTGAGGAATTGTTCCTTCGTTTCCGGAGAGGCGTCATCGGCCGGATGGCTTCTCTGTCTCGTCCTGCTGCTGCCGCCGCGCTGGCGCCTTCCTCTTGGAGCGCCGCTTGCCATCATATCAGTCATGATGCCGACGATGCGTGTTCTGACCGGCGCCCACTACCTGTCCGATGCAGTCCTGGGCTGGCTTTTGTCGCTGGTCATGTTCACAGCCATGCTGACCGTTTTCGAGATCTTCAGCCCCAGACCGCAGCAGCCTTGAGGGCAGCATTGTTGGCTGCACCGTTCATCCGGCTTTCGGAAGAACGTGCGATCGGCGATTTCCGATTTTTCCGGCACCTGAAGATGTCGTTGCTCTGCGGATGCGAGCAGTGAGCTCGCCAAGCCCGAACGGCTTTATGAGATAATCGACCGCGCCAATGCTCATTCCGGTCATTTGGTCCGAGAGCTGATCATAAGCCGACATGATGATGACGGGCGTCGAATCGGCCTTCTTTCCCATATATTTCAACAGTTCCAGGCCACTGCCGTCCGGCAGGCGAAGGTCAAGGAGAACAATACCATAAGCTCCGGCCGCAACCGCCGTCATCGCGGACCGAAGGTCCGTCGACCAATCGATTGTCCAGCCCTCGGCAAGCAAATGATCCTGCACCGCATTGCCAATGGTGGCATTGTCTTCGACCAGCAAAATCCGCACGACTTCTCCCTTGTTCAAGAAATGAAGCTATGATCGGGATTTCTGACGGCGACCTGAAATTCACCTGCCCCCAAGCCGAAAAGAGCGGATAAGAGGCAGTGATCATCAATCAGTAGTGCACAAACGGACGTCATTCAGGTAAATGTCAGCAACGGCGGGCAGGTTCCCGCGCTTTAAAATAGTCAAAGTCGCGTCCTATGCGCTGCGATCTACGGTTTCCCGACTCGCTTTGCCGGAAACGCCTTGGAGAAAAACATTGAACGACAAAAACACTAAGCCTGGCCGACAGGGCGTCCGGCCAGCAATTGGCAGTGTCACTCTTTGCCTTTTAACCACCATTTATATCCTTCTCGTGACAAACCAGACGTTTTGGACCAAGGCTTACGGTTATTTTATTGCGGAACCCACGGCCTTTGCCGCCTTCGCCATTGGCATCGCCGCGGCCATCATGGCGCTCTTCACGTTTTTCTCCGCCAAATACGTCACGAAGCCGGTCCTGATTTTCTTTGTTCTCGTGGCGGCGGTTTCCTCCTGGTTCAACGATCAGTTCGGGGTCATCATCGACAAGGAGATGATCCGCAACGCCGCGGTATCGACGGGCGCCGAGGCCGGTCATCTGATTACGCTGCGCTTCGCAACGCATGTGCTACTGACGGGCGTTTTACCCTCTCTGGTGATTGCATGGGTACGCATTTCGCATCGTCCCATTCTCAAGAAGCTTGCCTATAATACCGCTGTCATCCTCTCCTGCCTCGCCGTTTTCGTGGTTGTCGGCACCAGCTTCTACAAGACGTTCGCCGGTGTCGGCCGTGCGCACCCCGATCTCGTGGATATGCTCAATCCAGTCATGCCGATCACCAGCGCCGTGCGGTACGCCATCAACTCGCGAAAGGATTCAAGCATTGTCGCACAGCCGCTGGGGACGGATGCCCATAGGGTGGGCGCGACGGACAACGGCAAGCCGCGGGTGACGATCATCGTCGCCGGCGAAACCGCGCGTGCCCAAAACTTTTCGCTCGGCGGCTATGGCAAAATGACCAATCCGGAGCTGGCGAAACAGAATGTCGTCTATTTCCCCAACACCAGCAGTTGCGGGACGGCGACGGCAACCTCGATCCCTTGCCTGTTTTCGGTCTATACGCGGGAGCAATATACCCACCTGAAGGGCCTCGAGACACAGAACCTGCTCGACGTACTGACCCATGCCAAGGTTGATGTCTCCTGGCTGGACAATGATACGGGCAGCTATCACGTCACCGACCGCGTTCCCTACACCTATCTGCCGACGTCGGCCGATCCCCGCTTCTGCAAGGATGGCGAATGCCTGGATGCGATCCTCGTGGACAAGGTCGACAACTGGCTGGACCATGTCAAAGGAGACAGCGTCCTCGTGTTGCACCAGCTCGGCAGCCACGGCCCCGCCTACTACCAGCGCTATCCTGAAGAGTTCCGCCGCTTCACGCCCGACTGCCGCGCCAATGATTTCGGCAGTTGCACGCCGGCGGAAATCACCAACGCCTATGACAATACGATCCTTTACACCGATCATATCGTTTCGGCGGTGATCGATAAGTTGAAGCAGCGCTCAAACTCGCTGTCCGGCGCAGTCGTGTACTTCTCCGATCACGGCGAGTCGCTTGGCGAGAACGGCATTTACCTGCACGGCACACCCTACATCATAGCACCTGCGCAACAGACCCACGTGCCGTTCCTGGTCTGGCTGGCTGACGATCTGGCGAAGACGGGCGGCTATGACATGACGTGCGTGGCAAACCATGCGGCTGACGGCACCCATTCTCACGACAACATCTTTCACAGCGTCCTCGGCCTGATGGATATCGCGACGAAGGTCTACGACCCCAGCCTGGATGTCTTCGCCGGATGCCGTCGTCCGCCGAACAAGCTGGCCCAATTGAATTGATGGCTGTGAGCCTAGAATCCGAATTGCGGTCTCGCTAAACCGAAGCCGCAATTCGTCCCACATCGTTCAAAGCCGCGCCGGCTGATGCACCGTGCGCTCGTTCTCCACATTGCCAGTGTTGAGCGTCGTATTCCTCTCCAGTAGCAAGACCTCACATGTCGGCTCAGCGGTCGGGCAGTGTTCGACGCCGTGCGGCACGATGATGTATTCCCCGGGGCCGAGGATAATATCACCGCCGTTCTCCTCGCGCAGCTTCATGCGAAGCGTGCCTTTGACAACAAGGAACAACTCGTCCTCCTCTTCGTGATGGTGCCAATGAAAGGCGCCTTCGAGTTTGACGAGTTTGATCTGAAAGTCGTTGATGTCGCCGCCAATATGCGGGATCCAGGGCTCGTCGAACCCCGCAAAGGCCTTCGTGAGATTGATTTTCTTCAGTTCTGACATGCGCCTCTTCCTCCGACGATCGGGTGCCAGGGACACTATCGACGGTGGCTCCGCCAAACGCAACGGTCCCGGCATTTGGAGCGCTACTCCTGCTGCCATCACGACAATATCGAATTCTTCGAAGGAAACCGCCGAAACTTTGCGGATGGTTCGCGGGTGGGAACGCGGGTAAATGCCCACGACGCAATTGCGATAGGCGACGGAAACATCATGACGGCAAACACTGTCGAATTCGGGCTCGATACTTTCGGCGACGTAACCCAAGACGAAAGCGGCACTCTGGAATCCCACGCGCAGGTCATCCGCAATGTGATCGAGGAAGGCGTACTCGCGGACCAGCTCGGGATCGATTTCTTCGGCATCGGCGAGCACCATCGTCAGGATTTCGCGATCTCCTCACCGGAAACGGTGCTTGCCGCGATTGCCGGCCGCACGTCGCGGATCCGCCTCGGCTCGGCGGTGACGGTTCTAAGCTCCGATGAGCCCATCCGCGTCTTTCAGCGCTTTTCCAGCCTGGATGCGGCTTCGAGCGGACGGGCCGAGGTGATCCTCGGCCGCGGTTCGTTCACGGAATCCTTCCCGCTCTTCGGTTTCGAACTGTCGCAGTATGAAAAGCTGTTTGAAGAAAAGCTCGATCTTTTCACTGCCCTGCTTTCCAATGAACCGGTCACCTGGAAGGGCACGACCCGCCCGCCGCTCAGCAATCAACGCGTTTTCCCGACGATCGAGAACGGTCGCCTAAAAACATGGATCGGCGTTGGCGGCAGCCCGGCTTCGGTCGTCCGCGCCGCGCAGTATAATCTGCCGCTGATGCTGGCGATCATCGGCGGCAGTCCCTATCGTTTTCAGCCCTATATCGATCTCTATCACAGAGCATTCGCGCAATTGGGCGGAACGGTTCAGCCTATCGGCATCCATTCGCCAGGCTATATCGCCGATACGGACGATCAGGCCCGCGAAGAACTCTGGCCGAGCTACAAGGCGATGCGCGATCGTATCGGCCGCGAGCGTGGCTGGCCGCCGATGACGCGCAACGAATTCGACAGCGAGATCGAAAGCGGCTCGCTCTATGTCGGCTCGCCCGAAACGGTCGCCGCCAAGCTCGCGCCTGTCATCAAGACGCTGGGCATCAGCCGCTTCCAGTTGAAATACAGCGCTGGGACGCTCAGCCACCGCAAGCTGATGCGCTGCATCGAACTCTATGGTCAGAAAGTTATCCCCGCGGTACGGGCGGCGATAGGCGACAGCGCCTGAGAGCCGACCTTTTCAGCCAAAGGCTCCACTTTAGGCTATCAGGCCGAAACCGCATGAAACGTCATGGCGACGCCGTTCATGCAGTAGCGTAGACCTGTGGGCTTCGGTCCGTCGGGAAAGACGTGGCCGAGATGGCCGCCGCAGCGGCTACAATGCACCGCCGTGCGCGCCATTCCGAAGGAATGGTCCTCTGTGGTACCGACTGCGCCGTCGATCGGCGCCCAAAAGCTCGGCCAGCCGGTCCCGCTATCGAACTTCGTGCTCGATGAGAAAACATCCTGCTGGCAGCCGGCACAGGCGAAGTTGCCCTTGCGCTCCTCATGCAGGAGCGGGCTGGAGAAAGGATATTCCGTCCCCTCCTCGCGCAGCACGGCATATTGGTCCGACGTCAGCAGCTTGTGCCATTCTTCGTCGGTGTGGGTAACCGGAAATTTGCCAGCGGCAACCGCCGGCCGCGATGTCAAACCGAATCGAGCCGCAAGCGCCCCGAGACCGGCGGCGATGAGGAAAAGTCGTCTGTTCAACATTATTGGACTCCCGTAAAAGGGACGATCACCGTCCCGCAAATATACGGCCTTGATGCGGACTTTGTTACATATCTGCGCGTGAAGCACCGAAACGTGATCATGAACACGGCTTTCGGGATGATCTTACCCAAAAATTCGAGCAGCTTTCCGATAAGATCAGGCAAATCAATAGGTATCCGTCATCCAGGATTCATTGCATGAACGGTCTCACACCCATCCTTTCCACCATAACGGCGTCCTTTCTCGGCTCCTTCGTCGAGGTCGTGGAAGCCTTCACCATCGTCCTTGCCGTGGGGGTCACGCGAAGCTGGCGCCCCGCACTGACGGGTGCCGCTCTCGCGCTCGCGGTGCTCGCCGCCCTCGTCCTCATCTTCGGACCGCTGCTGGCGCTGGTGCCGATCACCACGCTGCAATTCGTCGTCGGCGTTCTCCTGATCCTGTTCGGCATGCGCTGGCTGCGAAAAGCCATTCTGCGTTCGCTCGGCGTTATTGCTCTGCACGACGAAGAAGCAGCCTTCTCCAAGGAAACGGCCGCGCTCCGGCAACAATCCGAGGACCGCCGCGCCGACTATCTCGCCGGCCTTGCTTCGTTCAAGGCGGTGCTGCTGGAAGGCGTGGAGGTGGTCTTCATCGTCATCGCCGTCGGTGGTGCCCATGGCCTGACGCTGTATGCCGGTCTCGGCGCCCTCGCCGCCTTCATCCTGGTGATGCTGATCGGCCTGCTGGTGCATCGCCCGCTCGCTACGGTGCCGGAAAACATGCTCAAATTCGTGGTCGGGCTGATGCTCACCAGCTTCGGCATCTTCTGGACCGGTGAAGGCATCGGCGCGGATTGGCCGGGCGCCGATCTTGCGCTTATCGCCATCTTCGCAATCGTCGCCCTGGCGTCCTTCGCCATCGTCCGTAGCCTGCGCGGCTCCGTCGGCAAATCCACAGCAAGGGCAGTCCAATGAACATTATCCGCATCGCCATGTCCGAACTTATCGGCATGTTCATCGACGACGGCAGTCTTGCGGCTTTTTCGCTGATCCTGGTGATCGTCGTCGCCGGCGCGGTCAAGCTTCTCGCCCTGCCGCCGCTGATCGGCGGTCTGCTGTTGCTGCTGGGCTGCCTTGCGATTCTGGTGTACAGCGTCCGCCGCGCCGTCAAACGGTGACGTGAAGCACCGACTTCCTCCCTCGACAGAGCGTCTCGCGAATGCGAAGAATGACGGAAGTTTCAGCGCGATCGAGAGGCGTTCAGATGAGCAGCGCGTATCCGGAAATCTACCTGGTTCGGCACGGACAGACGGAGTGGAGCCTGTCTGGCCGGCATACCGGGCGAACCGATATCCCCCTCACCCTCGCCGGTGAAGAAGCCGCCCGCAAGGTCGCGAGCCGCCTGCCCGCCATCGATTTCGCCGCCGTCTGGTCGAGCCCGTCCGAGCGTGCCAAGAGCACCAGCGCATTGGCCGGCTTCGGTGATGCGCGTGTCATCAAGGACGATCTGGCGGAGTGGAATTATGGCGCCTATGAAGGCGTCACCACCAAGGACATCCTGGCTCAGCGTCCTACCTGGCAACTCTTTCGCGACGGATGCCCCGATGGCGAGACCGCAGCCGATGTCGGCGCGAGAGCCGACCGGATCATCAGCGAGCTTCGCGAGGTAAACGGCAATATCCTGATCTTCTCCAGCGCGCATTTTCTGAGGGTTTTCGCCGCCCGCTGGCTCGGTCTTCCGCCGCAATGCGGCGCACACTTCGTGCTCGACACGACCAGCATCAGCATTCTTGGCTACGAACACGATCTGAGCGAACCGGTCATCCGCCGCTGGAACCAGGTTTGATCAGCCGCGCGATCTTTGCCGCTGCCGCGTCCGCGGCCTCGGGCGCCATGCGTGCTATGCCGAACAGCAGCCCCGGTCGTGGCGGCCCGAGATGCAGAGCAGACATGGCGCGGAGCGCGAAGCCCTGAGCATTGATCCTCTGCACGACCGCCCGGTCGTCGATCCCGGCGTCCCGGAACCAACCAGCCAGTTGCAGCCCGCCGGCGCCCTCGCCGATTTCGAGCCGATCTCCGCAACGAAGGCGCAGCGCGGAGACGGCCGCCGCCATCCGCGTGGCATAGACGGCATTCATATATCTCAGATGCGCACGAAAACGGCCTTCGCGGATGAAATCGGCAAGTGCTGCCTGGATGTGGATCGGCACGACAGCCCCTCTCAGCCGCTGCGCGGCCGCAGCCTCAGACACGAGCCAGGACGGCACTACGGCGTAGGCGACGCGCAGGCCGGGAGCGAGCGTCTTCGAGAAAGTGCCAAGATAGGCAACCACTTCGCCGCGGTCGATGCCCTGCAGCGCTGCAATCGGACGCGAGGCATACTGGAATTCGCTGTCGTAATCGTCTTCCAATACCACCGAACCATTGGCACGGGCAAATTCCAACAGCGCCAGACGGCGAGGCAGGCTCATCGTCACACCGGTCGGATATTGATGCGAAGGCGTGACATAGATCAGCCGCGGCGGCGGACCGGCAGCTCTGCCGACGTCGATGCCCGCCTGATCGCATGGCACCGGCACGAGGTCCGCACCCGCCATGCGCAGCAATGCCTGCGCCGTCGCATATCCCGGTTCCTCCATCCACGCGACCGTCCCATCCGAGCGATCGGCCCGCAACAAAACGCGCGCCAGCAGATCGATGGCAGCTCCGGTCGAAGGAACAATGAGGAGTTGTTCGGGCCGGGCGATCACGCCGCGCGTCGCCGAGATATGATCGAGGATCGCTTCACGCAGTTCGCGAATGCCGCTGTGAGCGCCATAGCCGAGATCATGTACCCGCAGCGAACGGCCGCGAGCGCCGAGGTGGCGTGCCCAGGCAGCGTGCGGAAAAGCTGAGACATCCGGCACGCCGGGCTCGAACAGGCCACCGCCCGCGCCCTCGACCACCGGCATCGGGCTCAGCGTCGCCGGCGCGGCTTGCCCTTGCAGAGGCGGCGTTGTGAATGCGGCGACGCGGGTGGCAGAACCCGTCGTCGATTGCAGATAGCCCTCCGCTTTCAGCCGTTCATAGGCCTTGACCACGGTGGAGCGCGCCACACCGAGCGAAAGCGCCAGCATTCGTGTCGACAGCAGTCGCTGTCCCGGCGGCATCTGCCCCTGCAGAATGCGATCGCGCATCACGCGATACACCTGGCCTTCCAAGTCGCCCGCCACTCGATCGAGAGCCGGCCATTGTGCAACGGGTGCCATGATGCCTCCAACTGGTCTGCAAGAAATAGAAAAACTGGCCGTTTATAACCTACCTCTTTGGCGGCATAGATCAAAATGATACCAGTGAGGAAACGATGGCTGATCTCCACCCGCCACAGATAAACGACTATCCGACCACCGAACGCTCGCGTGTCCGGCGCTCACCGAACCGCGGCAGTCATGCTCGCGCGGATGTCCATGCCATTCTAGACGCATCGCCTCTCTGCCACGTCGGCTATGTCATCAACGGCGCGCCCTATGTGACGCCGACGCTGCATTGGCGCGAAGGCGACCACGTCTATTGGCACGGTTCGGCAGCGAGCCGCTTTCTGCGCGCGGCTGAGGACATGCCGGTCTGCCTCACCTGCAGTCTCATGGACGGTTATGTCCTTGCCCGTTCCGCCTTCAACCACTCGGTCAATTACCGCTCCGCCATGGTTTTCGGCACAGCCCGGCTTGTGGAGGATGTCGAGGAAAAGGCCGATGCGCTCCGCCGCTTCATCGAAAATCTGTTTCCCGGCCGTTGGGACAGTCTGCGGCCGATGACCAGCCAGGAGGTGAAAGCAACAGCGGTCCTGAGGATGGGAATCGACGAGGCAACGGCCAAGATCCGTAACGGCCCGCCGGGCGATATCGACGAAGCGGATTTCCCCGTCTGGGCGGGCGTCCTGCCGGTGCGAAGCCACCTGGCCCCGGTAGAAGCCGCGCCCGGATTGCCTGATGGGATAGAGCTACCCGAACCGCTCGCGGCACTAATACAATCGGGCCGGATTCGATAGGTTATTTTTGCATTTGATACCAAAGGACTTCGACATGGACCTCGCGAACTGGAACGGCGTGCCACGCCCGGAACGAATCACCCTGGAAGGCCGCTATGTCCGGCTGGAGCCGCTCGACGCCGCCCGCCATGGCGCCGATCTCTTTGCTTCCGCGCAAGCGCCCGGGGCCGAGGATCGCTTCCGTTACCTTTTCGAAGATACACCGGCCAATATCGCCGCCTTCGCGCCCTGGCTCGAAAAAGCTGCCGCCAGCACCGATCCGCTATTCTTCGCCACGATAGACAAGCGGACCGGCAAGGCCGAAGGCCGGCAGGCGCTGATGCGCATCGATCCCGTGCATGGCGTCATCGAGATCGGCAGCATCCTCTGGGGACCGGCGATCGCCCGCAGCCGCGTCACCACCGAAACGCTCTATCTCTTCGCCTCCTATGTGTTCGACACGCTCGGCTATCGCCGTTTCGAGTGGAAATGCCACAATCTCAACGAGCCGTCGAAGCGCGCTGCGCAGCGTTTCGGCTTCATCTTCGAAGGCATTTTCCGCCAGCACATGGTCGCCAAAGGCAGGAATCGCGACACTGCCTGGTTCGCCATGATCGACGCCGACTGGCCACGCCTGAAGGCCGGTTACGAGAGATGGTTGTCCCCTGAGAATTTCGATGAGGCCGGCCAGCAGAAGAGCAAGCTGACATTCGAATAAGCCTGGCCTTTCGGCTGATCCTAAAGCGGTTTTCGAAAATAGACCACGCGTTCGGTTTCCTCGAAACCCAAGGCGGCGTGGAACGCGTGGCTCGTCACATTGTCGAGCAGCGCGTCCGAGCCGAATTCATGACACCCGGCAGCACGCCCCCAGGCGGCAACGGCGTCGCAGAGCGAACGAGCAACACCCTGCCGCCGGTGCTCCGGCAAGACATAGATCCCCTCGAGGAAAAGCACGGGAGAGGTCTCGCAACCGTTGACATAGTCATGCCGGAGCGTCGCCTCCGCAAATCCCACGACATCGCCCGCCTGATCGCACGCAAGGTAGGCGATGGCACCTTCCTTCGAGAGAAACTGCATCAACTCGGCGCGATGATATTCGATCGGGTTTTCCGGCCAGAGTTCGGCGCACAGACGCGACCATACGTCCAGATATTCCGCACTGGCTTCTTCTATCCGCATGGTTCGATCTCCAACAATCTGAGCAGACAATCTGTCGGACGAGAACCGATCAGCAGAAAATTTCGCTTTCTCGCCCACAATCATCGCGGTACATATCGCGCATATTTTAAGCGCCAACCCACCCGATCGATTAGAATCCGAGGATAATGGCATGACATTTCAAAACAGTTCGCGTTTCTACGCTGCTGTTTCATCCTTGTTGTGGCCGGCAATCTTTTGCGCCGGACTGACAGGATCCTACTTCGCGTTTCAGTCGCATATGCAGCTCCTTTGGTTCAATGTCGTCTATCTCTCCATCGTGGCGACGATTGCACTTTTCGAGCGGCTGATGCCCTACGAGGAGACTTGGCTGGAGCGCGACGGCGAGACGTTCAGCAATATCGCACACACGCTTTTGAGCAAAGGCAGCGTGCAGATCGCGGCAGTCATCGGCACGTCATTTCCGATGGCGGTGGCGACCGTAGCGCAACCTTTTCTGAGCCATCAGGCGCATGTCTGGCCCGAGCAATGGCCGCTGGCTTTTCAGGTCGTGCTGGGGTTGATCATCGCCGAATTCGGGCTGTATGTCGCCCATCGCCTGGCGCATGAGTATCTGTCGCTATGGCGTTTCCATGCCCTGCACCACAGCGTCGAGCGGCTATGGGTCATCAATACCGGGCGTTTCCACATCATCGATTCGCTGTTCAAGATCGCGCTCGGCCAGATTCCGCTCTATCTCTTCGGTGCGCCGCTGCCGGTCTTCCTGTGGGTTGGCGCGGTGACGGCGTTTGTCGGCCTGCTGACCCATTGCAACATAGACGTGCGCACCGGCCCGCTCGACTGGATCCTCTCGACCCCGCGCCTGCACCGCTGGCATCACTCGAAGCTGCTTGCCGAAGGCAATACCAACTACGGCGAAAACCTTGTGATCTGGGACCAGATCCTCGGCACCTACTATAACCCGCCCCGCCCCTCTTCCACCGACATCGGCATCAGCGGCAAGGTCGCCAAGGGTTTCCTCGCCCAGCTCGTGCAGCCCTTCTCTACCAGGGGACGCAGGCAGATCATTGGGAAAAAGCCGAAGGAACTGGTGGCCAAGGAAGAGCTGGCGGCAAGGAAGGCCGCTCTTCGCAAGCAAGCCGACGAGCCGATCCGCAAACGAGCTGAGGGATGACGACCAGCATCCGCTGGTTGGCATCGAAGCGTTAGCCACGGCGAATAGTGCCGCGATGTTCACCGGGCCAGCGACGGCCGGAAGGCATAGACTTTTTTCGCCGAAACCGGCGCCGCAAAATTCCAGGATGCAACCAGTGCTCGGAAACCTATTTCAAACCGAGAAGATATTGTCATTTAACGTGTATTGAAAAAGATACCCCACGGGGTTACCTATCCGACGCAAATTGATGGTCATGACAGATTAGGAAAATCATTGAAATGGAAGGGAGATTTACCCCAGATCATCTCAAGCAACTTCATAGAATATTTTTCACATCTCGTGAAATAGACCGGCTTGAACGAGAATTCATCAAGCAAGGCATAGCACATTTTCACGTTTCCGGTGCCGGGCATGAGTCGACGGCGCTGCTCAACGAATTCCTCCATGAAGACGATTGGTTGCATCTGCATTATCGCGACAAGGCCTTGATGCTGGCGCGCGGCATGCCCATTCGTGAGTTTTTCTCCAGCCTTCTCGCGACCGCCAATTCCCATTCCGCCGGCCGGCAGATGAGCGCGCATCTTTCCTCCCGCGCTCTCAACATCACCTCCATCGTCGGTCCCGTCGGCAACAACGCGCTGCATGCCGTCGGCGTCGGCGCAGCGCTGAAACACAAGTCCGGCATGCCGATCGCCATTTGTTGCATCGGCGATGGCACCACGCAGCAGGGCGAATTCGTCGAAGCCGTGGCCGAGGCCGTACGCAGTCAATATCCCGTCGTCTTCATCGTCGAAGACAATAGTTTCTCTATCTCGACGCGCACCACCAAGCAGACCTTCTTCGATCTGCCGACCGGACCCGCCTCTTCCTTCTACGGCCTCGATATCATCCGTGCCGACGGCGCCGATCTGCAGGCATCGCGCGAAGCTTTTCGCAAAGCTGTCCGCCACAGCCGCAACAACCGCACGCCGAGCCTTGTGGTTCTCAACGTCGAGCGCTTGTCCGACCATACCAATGCCGACGACCAGAAAACCTATCGCAGCCAGGAAGAGATCGAGACCGGCTCGGTCCGCGATCCGCTCGTCGATCTGCGAGCTGCGCTGCAGGAGGCCGGTGTCGATGCCGCTGCTTTGGAAAAGATCGAGAGCGATCTGACCGCCGAGGTGCAGGCGGAAGCGGCTCTTGCCCGCAAGGAAGATGCGCCGCATGTCGAGCCGGAAGCGAAGGCGCCCTACCCGGCTTCGTTCGACAAGACCGCCGAATATCGCGGCGGCAAGAGCGCCGCGACGCTGACCATGCGCGAGGCCCTGAACGGCGTGCTGGACACGCAGCTTGCCGACAATCCCGACGTCGTCCTTTTCGGCCAGGACATCGAAGATCCGAAGGGCGACGTCTTCGGCGTCACCCGCGGCCTCAGCACGAAATATCCCGAGCGGGTGCGCAATGCGGCGCTCAGCGAATCCACCATCGTCGGCACTGCGGTCGGCCGCGCGCTTGCCGGCCAGCGCCCGGTCGCCTTCCTCCAATTCGCCGATTTCCTGCCGCTTGCCTATAACCAGATCGTCTCGGAAATGGGCAGCATGTTCTGGCGCACCCAAGGCGCCTGGGAATCACCTGTCATTCTCATGGTAAGCTGCGGCGGCTATAAGCCGGGCCTCGGACCGTTCCACGCGCAGAGCTTCGAGAGCATGCTGGCGCATACGCCCGGTATCGACGTCGTCATGCCCTCCAGCGCGGGCGATGCCGCCGGCCTGCTCAATGCGGCTTTCGAATCCCGCCGCCCGACCGTATTCCTCTACCCGAAGGCCGTGCTCAACAATTCCGACGGCCGCACATCCACCGATCTCGACAGGCATTTCGTCCGTCCAGGCCTGTCGCGCTATGTCGCCCGCGGCCGCGATCTGACGCTGGTCACCTACGGCAACACCGTTTCGCTCTGTGCCAAGGCAGCGAGTGCCTTCGAAGCCCAGGGATTTTCGGTCGAGGTCATCGACCTCCGATCGATCTCGCCCTGGGACGAAAAGGAAGTGCTCGCAAGTGCCAAGCGCACCCGTCGCCTGATCGTCGTGCACGAAGACAATCGCACGGTCGGCATGGGCGCCGAAATCGTTGCGACCGTCACTGAGAAGACCGACGTACCCGTCATCGTCCGCCGGCTCGCCCGCTCGGATGCGCATGTGCCCTTCAATTTCCGCAATCAGTTGGAAACGCTACCCTCCTACAGCAAGCTGGTCGATCTGATGGCCGAGGTTCTCGAATGCGAGGTCACCTGGCATGAAGAGGACAAGACCGGCCCGACCGCGGCTATAAAGGCAATCGGCTCCGGCCCCGCCGATGAAAGCGTGCTGGTGACCGATCTTCTGGTCAAGCCCGGCGACACGATCGAAGTCGGCCAACTCGTCGCCGTCGTCGAGGCGACCAAGGCCTCGGTCGAAATCTGCGCCAATATCGGCGGCGTTGTTCAAGAGGTTTTCGCCAAGATCGGCGATCAGATCGCCACCGACAGCGCACTTCTGACTGTCGACGCCGACCGCGACCTGAGCGAACGCAACTTTGCGCTGGCTTCGGAGACCCATAATAAATTCGTGCTGCGCCGGCTGAAGTCACATTCGATCCCGGCGCTGCGCCGCCATTCCGGCAACTTCACTGAAATCGCCGTCAGCGGCATGGGTTTTGCAACCGGCGCCCGCCGCGTCAGCAATGAAGACATCATCCACAATTGGCCGAACCGGCGCGCCGAGGAAATCTTTGCCCTGACGGGCATCAAGAGCCGCTTCTGGATCGGTCCCGACGAAGGCACGTTGAGCCTCGCAACCAAGGCTGTCCGCGATCTCCTGCGCCAGACCAATATGACGATCCACGACATGGACCTCGTCATCGCCGCCACCGGCACGCCCGATATCGCCACGCCATCGCTCGCAAGCCGCGTTGCGGTTGCCGTCGCCGAAGACGGCGTGCGGCCATCGCTTGCCGCCTATGATATGGGGGCCGCCTGCTCCGGCTATCTCTATGCCCTGCAGCAGGCCTATGATTTCATCGCCCAGCAGAACGACGCCAAGGTGCTGATCGTCACCTCGGAAGTGCTGTCGCCGCTGCTCGACATGAACGATTTCTCGACGGCGATCCTGTTCGGCGATGCCGCCACGGCCTGTCTGGTGACCAGCCGTGACATGGCGCGCAATCCGCTGTTTGCCGCGAGCCGTCCGGTCATCAGCGGACGCCCGGAACCGGGCGACCTCCTCTACGTGCCGCTGCCGGACGAAGGCGTCATTTCGATGAACGGCCGCTCGGTCTTCACCGAAGCCGTGCATTCCATGTCGCGCTCGATTGAGGACGCTTGCGTCGATGCCGGACTGGAGCTTGCCAATCTCGATCTTCTGGTGCCGCATCAGGCCAACCAACGCATCATCGACACCATTGCCAAGCGCAGCGGCCGGCCGGCGCTCAGCGTCATTGAAACCTATGGCAACACCAGCTCGTCGAGCATCCCGCTTGCCATGATGCACGTCGCCAACGAACATTCCGAACCTCTCAACCTCGGCCTCGTCGCCTTCGGCGGCGGCATGACGTCGGGCGCGGCCATCGTGCGCACGATCAAATAGTGTATCGGGCCTCAAACCGGCCAAAACGAAACCCCGGAATCCGCAAAGGATTCCGGGGTTTTTCATAGGATCTACACGCCGATACGCATCACGGCTTGGGGCGATTTCTCAGCGCTTCGGCTTCGGCATAAAACTTCTTTTCCCACTCCTTATGATTGTCGAGGCCTTCGCGGATGAAGGGCGTGAAGATCGCCAGGTTCATCAGCGCCCAGTTCACGAAGCGGGCCGGGAATTTCAGCGGCTTGACGAAATCAACGAAGAGCACGACGCGGGTCTTGTCGGTATAGTTCCAAGCCTCATGATCATAGGCATCGTCGAAGATCAGTGCCTTGCCTTCCTGCCAGTGACATATCTGTTGGTCAACGCGGATGGCGAGCTTGTCATTTGGCTCCGGCACAATGAGGCCGACATGCAGGCGCAATACGCCGTTATAGGGGCCGCGATGAGCAGGAAGGTGCTTGCCCGGCTCGAAGATCGAAAACATCGCCGTTTTCAGGCCCGGAATTTTCTGCACGGCAGCCCAAGTATTCGGGCAGGCTTTGATATTCTGTTCGGACTTCACGCCGAAGCCGAGAAGGAAGAAGGTTTTCCAGCGGCTATCCGTCGAAATGGTCTTCACATCGGTGGAGATGTCCTGGAAAGTCGGCAGCTCGCTCTGGCGCAGCAGCACCTTTTCCAGCTCGGCGCGGATCGCAGGATAGTCCT
Organism: Rhizobium leucaenae USDA 9039; assembly: GCF_000426285.1. Classification (GTDB taxonomy): domain Bacteria; phylum Pseudomonadota; class Alphaproteobacteria; order Rhizobiales; family Rhizobiaceae; genus Rhizobium; species Rhizobium leucaenae. Next base: position 260,333 of record NZ_AUFB01000005.1, read on the forward strand.
TCTCGATCTCGGCCGCCCAGGGAAAGGTCGCATTGTCATAGACCGGTGGATTGCCGAGCTTGGCGTATTTCAGGTTGAGGCTTTCGGCCCAAGCGACGATGCCCATGAAAAAGCGCGTCATTGCGCTGGGGCGATCCATCGGCGCGATGCCGGCTGTACCGAAGGTTTGTTCCGGAGCACGCGGCTCGGTGGTTGTGGGAGCTGGTGCGCTCAAAGTGCTCTCCGTCATGTCTGTCTAATAGGGGCTATATTGGGGAGGAAATCTTGTCGTGGGAGAAATTGCGGGGAATCTTGGAGAGGCGATAGATCTGGCGATTTTCAGCGCTTGCTTGGCCCATTCCTGATCGCACGCGACTCCTCTGTTATGCAATGATCATAATAGGCGATTATATGAGTTCGTTAGTCGATTTTCGCAAGGGAAACCGTTCGCGAGAGCGGTGCCTTGTTGTGCGATGAAATCCCAACGAATTTCCCGAAAATGCTCCGTCACCGAATCGGCAAAAATACGGCCGGTAGCGATGCTTTTTGCCGCAGGTAGCTTCAATTTGTCGATAGCCGCCCGCTATCGAGCGTCTCTAGAACACTTCCAGGAAAAGTGCGAAGCGGTTTCCGTCCGGAATGCGTAAAAACGAAGGGATAGAGCGGGAAAGCGATTCCGTGAAGCGCTGAACCGCTCTAGACGAATAGTTCAAGCCGTCTGACCTTGCCCGACCAGCCGAATAATCATGAGCCCGGCAATCAATGCGGCCAATGACAAGACCACGGAAAGCACGACATAGATCACCGAAGTCGCCCATTGACCGCGCTCCCAAAGAGCGACGGTATCCAATGAAAAGGTCGAGAATGTCGTGAAGCCGCCGAGGACGCCCGTGGTCAGAAAGAGCCGCAATTCCTGCGATAGACCGCTGCGGAGAACGAAATATTCAGTCAACAGGCCCATGATCAATGAGCCGACGATATTGACCGTAAGAGTTCCGTAGGGAAATCCGAGGCCGAACAAACGCATGGTCACCTGATTGACGCCGAGACGAAAGGCGCCGCCCAATCCAGCGCCAAGGAAGACGATCAGATAATTCATGGAACTCCTCGAGTAGAAATTAAACACCGATATCTGCGTTTAATGCATGTCGCGCAAAAGTGTACGGCGGTTTTGCGAAAACGACATGCACAAAGAAGGAACTAAAGCGTGGAAGCGAACCTGAAAGATCGCGACGAGCTTTAGAACATCTGCAGCACTCTCGCGGCCGACCGCATTACACTGCTCTGCCCCACAGCCTATTCTGTCACGGGGTATGTGACCGGCGGCACACCAGCGGCGAAACTTTTGGAATAATGATCATTTGAGCGAGATGGAGGTAAGAACAGATTTGCGGACATGACTCTACTCCGTCGCCCGTCGGGCGTGTTGAGTAGGAGTCATTAGCGTCCCTGAAATTCAGAGCAGCGGTTCGGCCACCATGGCCCGGCAGAATCCATTACCGTTAGATTTTCCATACAGATGGACGAACGTCCCTGTCAATCCGGGCATAGCTCGGCTTTCATCAATCTGCTTTGGCGATCATTTCGATCGGTGCAACCAGCCCGCCTCCGACCGATGTGCTGACATTGCCCATCCGCTCCGCCGCCCTCGGTCCCATCAGTGCGCCGAGGCCCAACGCCTGACCGCTATTTGCGGCGCTGGCGCGCATCTCCTGCGCCATCCGGATCGCCAGAGCACTGTGGTCCTGTTCGAACTCCACCGTAAAGCCGGCCTCTTTGAGCAACTGGCGATAGGTCATGGGGCTACACACGAAACTCGTCTCCGCCGTCATCGCCCATGGCAGCGGATAGGGCAGCGCACCATCACGCACCTGCATGATCTCGTAGAGACCGAACCGACCACCACGCTTCAGCACCCGCCGTACCTCGGCAAACAATGCCGCCTTGTCCTCGATGTTCATACCGACATGGATCAGCGTGGCACGGTCGAAGCTTTCATCTGGCAGGGGCAGCGCTAGCGCACTTCCCTGATGGAAGGATACTTGCATGGCCATCCCGCAGCGCGCCGTTAGGTCATTGGCCACATTGACGAATTCATCCGTCAGATCGACACCGGTGACGATACAGCCATAGGTACTGGCGATATAGCGCGCCGGCCCGCCAAGCCCCGATCCGACGTCGATGAGCCGCATGCCGTCGAGCAGATCGAGATCTTTTGCGAATTCCACCGTTGCCTCGCGCCGTCCGAGATGGAATTCATCGATACCGGCAAGGTCGTCAATGCTGAGATGATCGATATCCTTGCCCCCGGCTGTGAGACCGCCAAGGATCGTCGACCCCAATGATCCATGCGTATAGTGGCTTGCAACCTTTTCTTCGGTGGACATGACCCTCTCCATGACCTCGCATTCACACGATCATGGAAGAATGCTGCGCCCCTGCCCCCGCTCCGTCAAGCGGTTGCAACCTCACTGTAAGAGGCGGATCGATGAAAATCGTAAGGCATGCCGGGTCGGCCCTTTCGCTGCGCCGCGCCGACCGCCTCTCACCCCATCCTGATCCCTGCCAGCAGCAGGGAGAGTTCCGGTTGCCGGTTCGTATCGGTCTTGCGATAGATTGATTTCAGATGGGCGCGAGCGGTCTGATAGCTGACGGTGCGCTGGGCGGCAATATCGTGCAGCGTCATGCCTTGCGCAAGCATCAGGGCGATTTCGGCCTCGGCGCGGGTCAGTCCGAAAAGCTTGGTCAGCGTTGCCGGGCGCTGGTGGACTTTCTCCTCGGGATCCTCGATGGTCGCAAAAGCGCAGGAATGACAGAAGATATCCTGCATATCGCCGTCGAGACGCTGCATGCGTACGATCAGTGGCCGCCTTCCTTTGCGACTGAGCAGCAGGATATCGGGCTCCCCGGTTGTCAACAGGTTGTCTTCGCCCAATACCGCCTTGAGCTGCCGGTCGAACGCGTTTGCGTCTTCCTTGCGGGTTGGCCGCATTTGCCCCTGGCTGATTTGCAAATCAGGGCCGAGCAATCGTCGCATCTTCTCGTTGACCGTGGTCACAAGACCCATTCGATCGAAAAAGACGCAGGCAACGTTGGCCATCTCGAAGGCGGCCGCCATGCCCTTCACTTCACTTGCGGATATGTCGCGCATAATTCTCGCCGTGATCATAAGTTTCTGACGTATGCGATACAAATTTCTTGCTTCTTCTCGGCTGTAGGGACCGTCCTTGATCCGCCGCTGCAAAGCAAAAGCCAGGAGATCATCGCCGGAAGAAAAACCTATTATTGCCGACCAGCGCAGTCCGAAACGTTCTTGGGAATGGTAGAAGTCGAGCGTCTTGAACTCGTCTTCACCCGCAAAATCCTGCTCGACCATCACGCCCGCACGTCGCATGATCGGAACGTGCCGTCGGCGAAAGTCCTGCCTGTACCACCCTTCCGCGAAATAATTCTCCATCGCGGGAATAAGACTTTCCGTAACAATGAAGGTGTTCAGCAACCGGCCTTCAATCGGCGCGATGTTGACGCCAAAGGATCCTGTCGCTTCCGAGACTTTCTCGAGCACGACCGGCCATAGCCCCGGATCCAGCGCGGCGCCGAAAAATCCGTCCGTTGCCCTGTCGAGCGCGTGGAGATCGAACCGCATAGGACCCTCACCCCGGCCTCACCCGGCCGATCTAAGCACCTCACCCACAATAACCCATGGGTATTATATGCGAATCAGTTTATCCATATGAATTCTAAATAATACAAGCAACATTTTTGGTATTATCGAAATTTTATAGAATATGTTAAATATACACTCTATCTAATATACATGAAATTATCAACAATATCATTGTTTTACGAAGATCGACAAAAATACGCAGTGAAATTCTACTGTCTCCAAAAGAAACGGCCGCCCGCAGGCGGCCGCATGAACGTCAGAGACAAAGCAGAGGGTTCGTTAGACCTTCAGTTCGCGCCTCTCCACTTCCGTCACCATCGCAAGATCGAGCACGCGCTGCAGGTTGGCGGCGTGGCGGAAGGTCGGATCCTGATGGCTGCCGGCCATGACGGCTTCGGCAAAACGCTGATAGTTGGTCGGCACCGGCGGAACCTCGATGACTCTCCATGTCGCCGTTTCAGTATCGTCGCCAAGGCAGGCGCGCAATTCGGAGCCAGCCGGACTGTGAGAGATTTCCAGCCCGCCACGCTCGCCATAGATGCGCAGTTTCAGCTCGTTGAGATGCCCCGTTGCCCAGCGGCTTGCATGCACGACGCCGAGCGCGCCGTTGGCGAAATCGACCGTCATCGAGAAGCTGTCGTTCGCGTCGAGCGTATATTCGCCGATGCGCTCGTCCGGCGCCTTGTTGAAGGTCTTCAGCCGGGCAAAGACATGGTCAATATCCGTCGCCGCGCCATAGGCGGCGAAATCGAGGATATGGATGCCGATGTCGCCGAGCACGCCGTTCGAACCGTGTCCGGTCGATAGCCGCCACAGCCACTTGGATTCGCTGCGCCAATCGCCCCAGGCCCTGGAGACGAGCCAGCTCTGAAGGTAGGACGCCTCCACATGCTTCACCGTGCCGATCTCACCCGATATCACCATCTCGCGCGCCCTCTGCAGCGGCGCGACGTTGCGATAGGTCAGGTTGACCATGTTGACGACGCCGGCGCGTTCCGCCGCCTCCGTCATTTCCAGCGCCTTGTCGTAATTCTCTGCAAGCGGTTTCTCGCAGAGAACATGCTTGCCGGCGGCAAGCAGCGGCAAGGTGGTCGGATGATGGGCGCGGTCCGGCGTGACGTTGGTCGCCGCGTCGAACTCACCCCACGCAAGCGCTTCATCCAGCGACGAAAAGCGCTTCTTGATATTGAACATATCGGTGAAGGCCGTGAGCCTCGTTGCATCCGTATCCACGGCACCCACGATCTCGACACCTGGAATACGGCCGAAATGCTCTACATGGCTTTTCGCCATGCCGCCCGTGCCAACAACTATGAGACGCATGTCGTACCTCAGCGATAACCGGCTTCGCCGGCCTGGTGGAGTCTAGGGCCACGCTCGACGATCGGCTCCAGCGCCTTTTCGACCGGGACATTCGGCGCATCATGAATGCTCGTCTGCGTTCCCAGCGGATTGTGCGCCCACTTGACGGCGTTGATCAGCACCTTCTGCACGGTCTCATTGTGGTAGGTCGGATAGGTCTCGTGGCCGGGTCGGAAATAGAAGATATTGCCCGCGCCGCGCCGCCAGGTCATGCCCGAGCGGAAAACTTCGCCGCCCTGGAACCAGGAAATGAAAACCGTTTCCAGCGGCTCGGGAACGGAGAACTGCTCGCCGTACATCTCCTCGTTTTCGAGCTCGAAATGCTCGCCAAGGCCGGCGGCGATCGGGTGGCGGGGATTGATGACCCAAAGGCGCTCACGTTCGCCCGCTTCGCGCCATTTCAACGCACAGGGCGTGCCCATCAGCCGCTTGAAGATTTTCGAGAAATGGCCGGAATGCAGCACGAGGAGGCCCATGCCTTCCCAGACGCGCTTGGCGACACGCTCGACGATTTCGTCCTTCACGGCGCCGTGGTCCTTATGACCCCACCAGACGAGGACATCCGTGTCGTTCAGCCGTGCCTCGCTCAGGCCATGCTCCGGCGCCTGCAGCGTCGCAGTTGTCGCTTCTATGCCGGCATCGGCATTCAGCGCCTTGGCGATCGTCGTGTGCATACCCTCCGGGTAGATTTCGGCGACGACCCTATTGGTTTGCTCATGAATATTCTCCCCCCAAACGACAGTGCGAATGGTCATTTCGGTGCTCCTCTGAAACACAATTATTGAATGGCTAGCCGATCCAAAGCGCTTTGAGAAAATAGCCGCCCAACTCTCCTTTCGGCCTCCTGCAGAAGACATAGCCGCTCACCAGGGATTTGACAAAGGCAAAATCGCCGCGACCGAAAACGTTTTCGGTCACATAATATAAACCGTGATGTCAGGGGCGTGACGTCGCTCTAATGCGACACTGATTTCGAAAAAAGGTTGACCACCAGTACGCCGGCGATGATCAGCCCGAGGCCGATAACGGCCGCCAAATCGAGTTTCTGGCGAAAAAACACCAAGCCGACGGCCGAGATCAGCACGATACCCAGCGCGCTCCAGATTGCATAGGCGATGCCGACCGGAATGACACGCAGCGTTAGCGACAGGAAATAGAAGGCGGCGACATAACACAGTACGAGCACGATCGAGGGACCGAGGCGGGTAAACTGCTGCGACATCTGCAATGCCGTCGTGCCGATGACCTCTAGGACAATCGCCACCAGCAGCATCGCATAGACAGATGCATTCGCCATTACGCTCTTCCTTGATTTCTAGAACCGTTCAGCGATTCACAGAATAACTCAACGGTTCTATCTCTTTGTTTTTACGCATTCGGTACGGAAAACCGCTTCGCACTTTTCCTGGAAGTGCTCTAAAGCTGTGTGAGTTCGATCAGCCGGTCGACGAGCTTCTCTCGGGCGCGCTCATCCATGTCATGGCTACCGAGCAGGTCGGCGAGCCAGATCCCGTCGGTCGCCAAACGCACGATCGCGGCATCGGCCGAAGAGTCCGTACCGACATATTCTTCGCTGCGCTCGCGCACCCAATCGCGCCAGCGTTGCCGCAGCTGCGGTTCGCTGAGCAGCACCATCGTCACCTGCGCCCAATCCCGGGTCTCCTGCGGCTGATCACGAAGCGCGAGGCAGGCACGGAGATAGCCGCGCGTGAAACGCCCGTGCGGCACAGGATCGGCACGCATCGCCTCCTCGATCGCCTCATCTAGGCGCTCGAGGAGGCTGTCGAAGAGTGCCTCCAAAAGCGTATTCTTGTTGGGAAAATGGTGTAGCAGTCCGCCTTTGCTGACCCCGGAAGCACCAGAAACGGCATCCAGCGTCACCGCCGTCATCCCCTTCTCCGAAGCCAGCCGTGCCGCCACCTCCAGCAACTGCTGGCGGACGAGCAAAGGCTGCTTCTTTCTGTGGTGCGCGTCAGACATGCCGATATAACATACCAAATAGACGGTTTCGTCAATGACAAGTTTAGGGCTATCCGCCGCCGGCAATTGTCTTGGCTGTCAGTGCGCTCCCTCGATCGCGGAATGATGGGCCACATCGTTCTGGTCGAAGATCGTCAGCTTGGCACTGTTGACGGCAAAGGCGATCGGCGCCCCGGTGGCGATAGTGGTCATGCCCGGATCGGTCCCGATGATTTTCGAGCCGTCCTTCAGCCTGACATGGACGAGCGAACGGTCGCCCAATCTCTCCACCGTTTCGACAGTGCCGGCAATGTCGCCCTTCCCCGCCGTCGTGACCACCAGATATTCGGGCCGGATGCCGAGCGTCAGTTCAGACCGGGTGACGCCATTTAGCGGAACGGACGTCTTGATGACGGATCCATCCGGCAAGGTCGCCGTCGCAAAGCCGCCGATCTCCCCGACATCGGCTACATTGACGAAGTTCATGCCCGGAGAGCCGACGAACTGGGCAACATAGCGCGTTGCCGGACGCGTATAGATCTCCACCGGCGTGGCTACCTGTTCGATCTTCTTGTTGTTCAGCAATACGATCCGGTCGGCGAGCGTCATTGCCTCCACCTGGTCGTGGGTGACGAAGACCATCGTCGCGCCCAGTCGTTCATGCAATTGCGCGAGTTCGACACGCGTGCGGGTACGCAGGCCGGCATCGAGGTTGGACAGCGGCTCATCGAACAGGAAGACCTCGGGCTCGCGCACGATAGCGCGGCCGATGGCGACACGCTGGCGCTGGCCACCGGAAAGCTCGGACGGCTTGCGATCGAGAAGATGCGGCATTTCCAATATCTTGGCCGCTACATCGATGCGCTTGGCGATCTCGGCCTTCGGCGTCTTGATGTTCCTGAGGCCGAACGACATGTTGTCGCGGACCGTCATATGCGGATAAAGCGCATAGGACTGAAACACCATCGATACGCCGCGCTCCCCAGGCGGAAGCTGGTCGACGCGCTTGCCCCCGATCCAGATCTCGCCGCTCGTGATCGATTCCAGCCCGGCGATCATCCGTAGCAAGGTGGACTTGCCGCAACCGGAGCCGCCCAGGAACACGACAAACTCTCCGCGCTCAATCGTCAGGTCGATGTCGTTCAGAACCTGCACTGCACCGAAATGCTTGGTGAGGGATTTGATGTTGATACCTGCCACTTTTTCCTCCTCCAGGAGAATTGAACCTTGTCAGACCTGCCTTTTCCCTCGGTCTATTTGACAGCACCAACGGCTACGCCACGCGTCAACGTGCGTTGGAAAATCAGGAAGAAGATCACCGTCGGCGTGACGCCGAGCAGCGACGCCGCTGCAATCGCGGTCGGATCCTGCGTATTGGCGCCCGACAACACGCCCATGGCGACGGAGACCGTTTGATTGTTGTTGGAGACCAGGAACACCAAAGGGATCAGAAACTCGTTCCAGGTCCAGATGAAGAAGAAGGTTGCGAGCACGGCAAGCGTCGGCCGCAGCACCGGCACGATCACCTTCCAAAGGATTTGCCAACGGCTCGCATTGTCGAGCTGCGCCGCCTCGATGATCTCACGGGGGAACGTCGTCAGCACCGATGACAGAAGATAGGTGCCGAACGCGGTGTGCAAGACGCCGAAGATCAGGATTACGGCGAACATCGAGTCGAACAGACCGACTTGCTTCGCCATGTAGTAGAGCGGGTACACCAAAGCCTCCTGCGGGGCCATGATGGAAATCAGCAAGATCACCAGCAATGCCTTTCCACCCCGCACGCGGCCAATGCCGATGGCATAGGCATTGAGCAGGCTGAGGACCACGGCCAAGATGGCCGTGCATCCGCTGACGAGAATGCTGTTGATGAGCTTGCGGGTGAAATCGACAGTCGTCCAGAAGTTCTTGAGCGCCGTCAGGTCGAAACTATGCGGCAATGCAAGCGGACCGTTGGCCGCATAATCCGCCGGCGTCTTGATGGCATTCAAAGCCGCCAGCAGGAATGGAAAGAGCGTGGCGGCAAGAAGGACGAGTAGGATAGCCAGGACGATCCAGCGGGCAAAGCCCTTCTTCTGGCCATGGTGCACATGCATGTCCGATGTAACTTCGGTCGAAAGCGAAACCGTGGTCGTCATGTCAGCGCCCTCCCTCTTGCTTCGACTGCATGCGTAGGAAAACGATGCCGAGCACGATCGTCATCACGGTCTGCAAGGTCGCAATCGCCGCTGCGTAACCGACGCGGTTTGTCGTGAAGAAATGATAGTAGGATAGATAGGACGGCACCGTGGTCGCATTGTCGGGGCCACCCGACGTCAGAACGTAGATCGGCGCGAAGACCTTGAGTGCCGCGATCAGCGTCGTAAGGGCGACGACAAAAATCTCGGGCATGAGCATGGGGATTGTGATGTAGCGGAAACGTCCGAACCAGCTCGCATTGTCGAGTTCGGCAGCCTCATAGAGCGAAGGATCGACGCGCGCCAATCCGGACATGAACACGACAAGGCAATAGCCGACCTGTACCCAGACGATAACGGCTGAAACGGCCCAGAGCGCAAAGCTTGCGTCCCCCAGCCAGTTCTTCGCCAGGAAATCGAGGCCAATCCCTTTCAGCACCGCATTGATGATGCCGACCGGGTTGAGGATCCAGGCCCAAAGAACGCCGGCGGCCGTCAACGGCAAAATCTGTGGCAGATAGAAGCCGGCGCGAAAGAAACTCGACCACGTTTCGCTGAACTGCGCGCTGATATAGTCGAACAAAACCGCCGCCAGAACCAGCCCAAGCAGAATGGGCACGATCGTCATCGAAATGATGAACAGAACCGTGTGCTGGATCGAACTCCAGAACACCGTATCGGCGAGCAGCCTTTGGTAGTTCTCAAGTCCGACATAGCGCGGTGCAATGTTTCCGCCTTTCCAGGTGGTAAAGCTGATCACGAAGTTGGCGATCAACGGAACGAGCACCACCAGGGTAAATCCCAGCATGCCTGGGATTATATAAAGATAGTACCCTGCTCTCCCGGCGTTCTGGGACTTGTCCATCGAGTTCCTCCAGTCCGATACGGCGAGGCGGCATTGAAGCCGTCCCGCCGCCATGAATTGTTGCCGATGGTTTTATTGAGCCGCCTGCACATCGTCATAGGCCTTCTTCAGGCGCGCGACGAATTGGTCGGGCGTCGTCGAGCCGTTCACCAGACCGGTGGTCGCCTGGATGAGAAGCTCGTAGTAGCCCGGTACCGGCCAGTCCGGATAGAGGCCAAGACCGCCCTTGCCGGAAATCTGGCTGAAGAGCTCGACATTGCGCTTGCCGACCTCGTCGGTGATCACGGCCGGATCAGCGGCGATGGCGACGCCGCCGAGATTGGCGTCCAGATTCTGGTTCTCCTTGCCTAGCACCAGATCGATGAATTCGTAGGCGAGATCCTTGTTCTTGGAGCTCTTCGGCACCATGAACAGGTTGCCGGTCGAACCGGTGCTGTATTTCGGTGTCGGGAAGACGAACTGACTCCACTTGAAGTTCTTGATATTGGTCGCGAAATTGCCATTGTTCCAGGTACCGCTGACAAACATTGGCGATTTGCCGGAGGAGAACAGGTTGTCGGCACCGCCCGTGCCCTTGAGGCCGGTCGAATCCTTGGAGATATAGCCCTTGCTCACCCAGTCGACGATCTTCTGTGCGGCGAACAGGAAGGGTTTGGTGTCGAGCGGTGCCTTGAGGCCCTGATAGTTCTTGACCCAAGTGTCGTCGGCTTGCGTCAGGGCCAGCGTATAAAGCAGGTGCTGCGCGTTGGAATCCACCGTGCCATAGGCAAGCGGCGTAATGCCCTTCTTCTTGAAGGTGTCGAGAGCGGCTTCGAATTCCTCCAGCGTGGTCGGCACTTTCACGCCGTTGGCCTGGAACATATCGATATTATAGAAGACCGAGACGAACTCGGCATAGGTCGGAACACCGATCATCGGGCCTGAACCGTAAATGCCGTTGGCATCATATTTGCTGAGCTGGGTGTTGGTTTCGTTGAGGATCTTGTCCCAGCCGCGCGACTTGAATTGGTCGTCAAGTGGCGTCAGCAGGCCTTGAGACGCGACGAGACCGGCCGTGGCATTGCCCTTGTTGTATTCGAGAAGGTCCGGAGCCTGATCCGAATTGAGGATAAGACTGCCTGCCTTCTGCAATTGCTCGAAGGTCTTCTGTTCGAAATTGATGGTGATATCCGGATGCTTGGCCTTGAGCGTTTCAAGAGCCTTGGTCCAGGCCTTGGCCTGAGGCGTGTCCGGCAACTCGAACCACCAGACGTTAAATGTCTTGCTCTGGGCTTGCGCCACACCGGCAGCCAACAGGAGCGACATGCCGGCCGAGATCGCCAGCTTCGAAAACATGTTCATATATTCTCCTCCACTTTGCGAACCGTGACGGTACCCGCCCGACGGCATGGCTCGCGATGCCGATCGGCGTTTTCCTTTTGGCTTTATGTCTGTCCGCCACCTGAGCCCGGCAAACAGTCCTTCGACCTCGCAACGCTCCTCCGTTTCGACGCCCGGGCTAGGCTGGAGCGTTATAGAGAGCCGCTCCAGCTTCCCGAATTAGCGCACGACTCCTCCCCTAAATCGATCCGGATTTAGGCGACTGCGCGCTATTCGACGAATTCGCCGCCGCGACTCTTCTTGAGATAGTTCAGGCCATGGATCTGGCCAGTCATTTCCAGCTCATTGCGATAGACCGGGTCATGCCAGCCTTCGATGTCGATCGAACCGGACCAGCCGGCGAGACGCAATTCGGAGATGATATCAGTCCAATTGCTGTCGCCAAAACCCGGCGTCCGCATGAAGACGAACTTCTCTTTGCCGAAAATGCCGTGTTCCCTGATGACGTCCCAGCGGATGGTCGCATCCTTGCCATGGACGTGGAAAATCTTTTTCGCCCATTTGCGGATCTGCGGCAGCGGCTCGATCAGATAGACCATCTGGTGGCATGGCTCCCATTCCAGGCCGAGATTGTCGTCCGGGGTCTCGTTGAACATCAGCTCCCAGGCATCGGGGTTATGCGCGATGTTCCAGTCACCGGTCGCCCAATTGCCATCCATGGCGCAATTCTCGAAAGCGATCTTGACACCCCGGTCGGCGGCGCGCTTGGCAAGCTCGCTCCACACCTGTTTGTAGCGAGGCAAGCTGTCGGTCAGCGGCTTGTTACGGATGCGGCCGGTGAAGCCCGCGACGCAGGTCGCACCGAAATGATGAGCGTTGTCGATACAATCCCTCCAGCCCTGCAGCGTCTGCTGGTCGAGATCGGTGCCTTCGAGCGGATTGCCGAACATGCCAAGGGTCGAGATCGTGATATCGCGGTCGCCGATGGCATCAAGGCAGCGCTTGCCGAGTTCCGCCAGATTCTGGCCATTGGTCGTCTGCCAGAAGAAGGGCTCGAAGCTCTCGAAGCCAAGATCGGCGATCTTGGCAATGCCTGCGGCGGCATCTTCGTTGGTCGCCCTGATCATCGTGCCGATACGGATGGCCTTTGCCGGATTTGTCATGATCTCACTGTCCTTATGCTGAAATGTCGATACGTCGGCCCGATTTGGCGCTTTCGATCGCGCCGAGGACCATGGCGAGGCTGTGGATGTTGTCGCGGCTTTCGGTTTCCGGCCGCTTGCCTGTCTTCACCGCCTCGATGAACGACGCGATGACGCTGGCATGCCCATGCGTCTCCTCATCATGCTCGGGACCCGGAACTTCGATCGGAGTGAAGCCGTGCAGCAGGCCGGGCTCATGGCCGGCAACGGAAGCTTCGAAATGCTCTTCGCCGTCCCAGGTGAGCATGCCCTTGCTGCCGGTGAGCCGCCATTGGCTCTCCCAGCTCGTGCGCTTGCCTTCGGCACACCAGGAGCCACGATAGCTGAAGACGACGTCGTCGGAAAATTCGAACAATGCGTGCGCCGATGCGCCGTGCTTGTACCAGGAGCCCGCGGGATTTTTCTCCACACAATAGACGGCAAGCGGCGTCTTACCGGCAACGAAACGGGCGGCATCGAACGTATGAATCGCCATGTCGAGGAGAAGCACGTTGTCCATCTCCTCACGGAAACCGCCGAAATGCGGGGCCAGGAAGAAATCGCAATGGATGCCGGTGAGCTCGCCGATCGCCCCCTCCTCGACGAAACGGCGCATGCGGCGCACGCCGGAGATGAAGCGGCGGTTCTGGATGATGGCATGAACCTTGCCGGTTTCGGCCGCGAAGTCGATAAGAGCGGCACCCTCGGCGAGCGAGGTTGCCATCGGCTTTTCGCTCAGGACATGGCAGCCAGCCTTCAGCGCGGTCGATACGACGCCGAAACGGGCAGCCGGAATGACAACGTCGAACACCAGATCAGCCTTTGTCGCGGCAATGACCTCGGCCAGATCCGAGCCGATGACGGCATTTTCGAGAGAGAACTCTTTCGCAAGGCTTTCAGCGGTGGCTCGATTGAGATCGACCAAGCCGACGATTTGAATGGATCCGGCAAGCGCCGGCGTCGAGGCGATGGCCCTGAGCCAGCCCTTGGACATAGCTCCGCACCCGCACAGAATGGCGTTAAATTTCACGATTTCCTCCAGCGAACGGCGCCAAACTCCTCGTGACACCCGTCCCGTAAACGTTTACGATCCTAGGCGAAAAGAATTTACTGTGTCAATAGAGGGAGACCGGAAATTGCCGCAGGAAGGAAAATCGCAGTCTATGAAGGGAATCCGTCAGCTTGCCGAACATCTCGATATTTCGATCGGCACGGTGTCGCGGGCGCTGAACGGCAAGCCGGATGTCAACGAAGAGACCCGCAAGCGCGTGCTCGCCGCAGCAGAACAGCTTGGCTATGTGGCGAACCAATCAGGCCGCAGCCTGCGGCAAGGTACGACGAACGTCATTGGGCTGATGATCCAATCCAGCAGGGAAACCGTTGAAAACAGCGACAATTTTTTCCTGACCGTCACGGGCGGGCTGCAGAGCGTATTGTTGCGCCACAAGCTCGATCTGATCATGTTGCCCTGCCCGCATGACGAAGACCCCTATGAATATCTGAAGCGCATGGTCGCGAGGCGCATCGTCGATGCGCTCATCATTTCGGAGACGCATCGCGTCGACAAGCGTTTCGACTTGCTCGCAAAGGCGAAAATCCCTTTCGTCGCCCTTGGGCGCAGCCTTTCGGGCACGCAGCATCCATGGGCCGACCTCGATTTCGACGGCGTTGCCAACAGCGCAGTCGATCGGCTCGTGGCGCATGGACATCGCCGCATCGCCATCAGCGCCCCCTCCAGCGACATCAATCTCGGCTTTATTTTCGTGGAGGGCTATCGGCGCGCGCTGGAGCGACATGGTATTGCCTATGACCCCGCACTAGTCCTTCGCGCCAAATCGAGCGAACAGGGCGGTTACCAGGTTGGCGACGAACTGTTGAAGCTGCAAGATAGGCCGACCGCCGTGATCCTGATCTACGAATTGATGGCGATCGGCCTCTATCGCCGCCTCATGGAAGCCGGCATCGTTCCAGGACGCAACATTGCCGTCGTCAGCTTCCGCGAGGCGCCGCGCGCCAAATTCCTGCAGCCGGCGCTGACCTGCTTTCGCACCTCGGTGCACGATCTCGGCGTCGAGCTCGCTGAAATCCTGCTCTCCAGCATGCCCGCTTACAGCCAGGAATACCCTAGGAATACGCGCCAGACGATCTGGCCGCTCGAGCTCATCCCCGGCGAAAGCGACAGTTTCCAACTGATGGCGGCGGAATAGCGCACGATCTTCGAAATATCGAGCAGCTTTTGGCTGAGATCACGCGACGGCAGCGCCGAAACGCCGCATGCAGTATGTCGGCAGTTGCGGCCAGCCTCGTGAGTTGCCATGTAGAGCCCAGCGAGTGGGGGCCGGCATTTGAGCGAAGAGACCATCACACTTTACCAGGCAATCGGCGGCGATCAGACCGTGCGGGCGCTGACAGCGCGTTTCTATGAGCTGATGGATACGTTACCGGAGGCAGCGAACTGCCGCGCCGTGCATCCGCCAAGCCTCGAAGGCTCCAGCGAGAAACTCTACGAATATCTGACCGGTTATCTCGGCGGACCGCAGCTCTATGTCGAAAAACGCGGCCATCCGCGCCTGCGCAGCCGCCATTTCATCGCCGCTATCGGTCCAAAGGAGCGCGACGAATGGCTACTCTGCTTCCGCCGCGCCATGGACGAAACCATCGAGAACGAAAAACTTCGGACCATCATCTGGGAGCCGATCGAGCGTCTCGCCTTTCACATGCAGAACCGGGAATGACAAAAAGCATGAGCTTCAGCGCCACAATCCGTCCACTCACCCTGTTTGTCGCCGGCACTCTCGGCGGCGCCGGTGTCGCGCTCGCCGCCGCAGCGTCCCATGGCGGCGATGCGCATTTTCTCGGCTCTGCTTCGACTATGTGCCTGGCGCATGCCCCTGCCCTGCTCGCCCTCTACGCCGGCTATGACCGCATCCGCACGGCCCCGGTGGCAGCGGTGCTGCTTGGGTTGGGAACCCTAGTTTTTGCCGGCGATCTCGTCGGCCGCCATTTCGGCGGCAATTCGCTTTTCCCGCTGGCAGCACCGACGGGAGGGCTCGGCATGATAGCCGGATGGGCGGTGGTGGCTCTGGGAGCATTCTTTAAGAAGCGTACGATGGAAGTTTGATAGAGCGGCAAACACGGAATCCTATCTCGCCCTCCTGAGCTTGTCGAAGGGGCGGGATAGGCAGCATCTGCCGTCAAACCCCGGCAACCACATTGAATCCCTCGAAGCGAGGCGGCCCCCAATAGAGGGCCTTGTTTTCTCCGGCATTGCGGTGCGCCATGCGGAAATTCTCGGATTTCGTCCAGTTGAGGAAATCCTCTTCACTGCGCCAGATCGTATGCGAGGAAAACAGCGTAAAGCCCTCTTCCACATTCGTCTCGCCCCGCAGCAGCCGGAATTCTACGAAACCTGGAACCTCTTCCAACCGCGAATCGCGGCCTTTCCAGACAGTCTCGAAAGCGCTCTCCGAACCAATGATGACCTTGAAGCGGTTCATCGCGATGTACATGGCTGGATCTCCCGGCGGTCAAACCTTCTTGCGGCGCTCGGCAGTCTTGCCCGGCTGCGGCGCAAAGGCAATGACATTCGTGCCGTCGCGCGCGGAAATGCCGAGCGGGATATCCGGCGCTTCACCGGGAAGGCGCGCCTCCCAAAAGGGAAAAGCCGTCACGTTTGGAGCCTGTCGCTGCTCTTCCGCGCGACGCATCAGCAAACCGTAGAGTTCCGGCACCAAGCCGTCGCCATTCTGCGAGGCCAGCTTGTGCAGGCCGATCATCATGAACCCGTCAGGGCCTTTGTCAGTCATCGGGAATTGTCTCGTTCGTTCATGGTCTGCAGCGCTCGCTCAAGGCTCGACTTGCTGCCATTGCGCAAAGGAATGAATGTCTTGCCGAATTTCTTGCAGCCGGTCTTCACCCGCAGGCAAGCATCGTGGCTGATACAGTCGATCGGGCAGAAAACGCAGTCGACGGAAGGCAGCACGGTGTCGATGCGCGACACTGCCTCGCGCAAGCCGCCGTCGTGATGGATCAGCTCGGCGCCGAAGTTGCTGGCGATCTGACGAAGATGCGCCACCTGGCAATCCCGGCCGCCGACATAAAGGAAGCTGCGTCCGTCGAGACTGGATCTTGCCGATACCTGCGCCGGCGTTTGCGCCTCGCGGTTATCGCGGCCAAAATCCTTTTTCCCCTTACGCGCCATGCATCACCCGTTTGCTGGTTGCTCTTTTGCGCTCGATTCCATCGAGCGCGAGACGACCATATTAAAGTTGACTTTTCTAGTAAAGAATAAAGTTGAGTATTGCGGTCATATTTTATTCAATTTGTCGCCCTGTCACCTGAACCTCCTGTGTGAAGGACCAACTGGGCTTGCCCCATTCCGGGCGGCAGCGGCGGAAACGGCGCAGCGCGGCGAACACCGTCCGTGACGGCATCATCCAGTTCAGGAATGCCGGAACTCCGCGCAACGGAAAGCGAATTGAGTTCACCGCCCGCACCGATCGTCAGACGTACCCGAACCGTTATGCCCTTTTCGTATTTCGAGGACAGGCGGACGGCGCGGCGGATGCGGGACTGCACTTTGCCGGGATAGTTGGCAACTGCCGCACTGCCCGAACCGCTGCGCTGGCCGTCGGCCTGCGAATTCGCGTTCGACTGTGCCGTTTCCGTCCCTTCGGCAGCGCCCTTCTTCGAATCCTGCTCGCTCTCACCACCGGAGCCGGCCTTCTTCGCCACCTTCGGCGGCTGCTTCTTGACGACATCCTTTGGCTTTTCGACCGGTTTGGCTGGCTGGACCGGTTTTTCCACCGGGGTCACGACTTCGGTAGGCGGCAGGGCGGCTCGCGCGGTTTCCGTCGGCGGCACTTCAACGGGCTCCGTCTCGGCGGGCCGGACTTCGGCAGGCTCGGCATCCGTCGGTTGCGCCATTGCCGTCATCGGCTGAACCACTGTCGTCTCGGCCGGTGCCTCTGTCGCCAGCACCTCCGGCTCCCGGCTGATAACGGTTTCCGGGGACACCTGTTGCAGCGGTTGCGACGGCTGAGCTGCCTCCATGATCTCTGGCATCGGCTGAACAGCTTCCGTTTCTGCGGGCTTTACATCGGCTGGCTGCACCGTCTCCGGCTGCACGGCATCTGCCGTTATCTCTTCGGGCTGCGGGTCCTTGCTTTCCTCGCCTGCCGACATCTGGTCCATATCGGAGCTGCCAAGCACGATGACGCTGACGGTATCGCCCGCCGCTTCCACGGCATCTTCGGGCACTGCCGCCATCGTCACCAACAAGGCGGCGACAATGGCGGCGTGAAAGAGGAAGGAGCCAAGGCAGGCGAAGGTGACTGTTTTCTTGCCCGTCGAAAGGGCGCGATTCGGCCTCTCCGCCGTCAGATCCATAGTGGGCGGCTCCAACGCATCCGCCACAGGCTCACTCGGATGAGCGGGAACGGAGCCAATCTGGGTAAAGCGGCTGTAATGAACAACCGCCTCGGCGGCCGGCGGCCTCGGCAGGCCATCTAGGCCGGTCAGCTCGTGCCCCGGAAGAACGCTCGGATGATTATCATTCATGTCACCGCCGGGGCGGCGACGCTCGATGGAAATCTTGGCCGAGCGGGAGGCCATGATCTCAGCCTTCGAAGGGAACGGAAAGCTGCGAACGTGTCGTGAGCGCGGCTTTGCATTCGCCCGCCGCCGGGCCATCGCACACCGGCGTATCATTGATGATGATGCGGCTGACGCTCTCGCACTTCACTCCGGGCATATCGAACTGCCGCACGCGCTTCTTGCCGACCGGCAGGTCGCGAAAATCAAGGACGGTCACACGGTCGACCGCGTTCTTGTCGTTGAAGAAGGCGAGCTCAAAGGAGATCTTGCCGATCGGCGTCGCCAGATCGTTTTCCGCGACGAAGGTCATCACGCAGCCCTTCTGAGACGGCACGAGCGCGTTCAGTTCGACATTGAGCTTCGGCGCATTCGTCGAAGCCGCAGTCGCATCCTGGGCGAAGGCCGGGAGGCAGGAGGCAATGGTGAACAGCCCGCCAGCGGCCACCGCCAAAATCGTCTTCGTCGGCATCGGCAATCTCTCCTGAATATTTGCTGGCGAGCGCGGATCAATGCCGTGCGTGCATCGCCCGAAATTAAAACTTGACTCTTAAAGTCTTCTATTGCGTCTTTAGGAAACCTTGAGTATGCGAGTCAAGATAAATCTGGCCGGAACAAGCTCCGGCTTCCTATGAATTTTCAGGCAAAACCAAGCAGGATGATTGCTGAGAAAACACCAATACGGCCGGTGCCGCCGACTGCCGCACCGCACATTAGAATTGTCGAGAGCACGGATATTTTTCGTGGCCAGACTGAAATCATGATCAGGCACGAGGGCATCATCTACCGGATGAAAATCACGCGCCAAGGCAAACTCATTCTCAACAAATAGGCATTGCAGATGACTGAGACGACCAGAGAAACGACCCGATTGGCCCCAGCCGATATTCGCGCCTTTCGCGCTGAAAATTCGAAAATGCGCGAGCGCGATATCGCGGCTCGCTTGGGTGTTTCCGAAGCGGCCCTTGTCGCCGCTGAAGTCGGCATTTCCGCTACCCGCATCGACGCCGATGCCCACCGGTTCCTTGCCCACATTGCCTCCCTCGGCGAAGTCCTGGCGCTGTCGCGCAACGAAAGCGCCGTGCACGAAAAGATCGGGGCCTACGAAAACATCAAATCAGGCGCGCAGGCGGCCATCGTGCTTGGCGAAAACATCGATCTGCGCATCTTCCCGAAACGCTGGGCCCATGCCTTCGCCGTCACCAAGACCGATGGCGACCAGCAGCGGCTCAGCCTGCAGTTCTTCAATAGGGCCGGCGACGCCGTTCATAAGGTGCATCTGCGCCCCGCCTCGAATGTCGAGGCTTATCACGCCATGGTCGCCGAACTCCGGCTCGAAGACCAGTCGCAGGATTTTGTCGAGGATCGCTCCGGCTACGACAATGGCGAGATCGACGGCGATGTCAGCCGGGACGAGCTGCGCGACCACTGGAGCCGCATGACGGACACGCATGAATTCTTCGGCATGCTGAAAAAGCTGAAGATCGGCCGCCAGGCGGCGATCCGCACGGTTGGTGACGATTATGCCTGGAAACTGGAAACGAACGCGGTCGCCGAAATGATGCATGCCTCCGTTCGCGAAGGTCTGCCGATCATGTGCTTCGTCGCCAATGACGGAATTGTGCAGATCCATTCAGGGCCGATCTTCAACGTGAAGGCCATGGGTCCTTGGATCAACATCATGGACCCCACCTTCCATCTGCATCTGCGCCAAGATCATATCGCCGAGGCCTGGGCCGTGCGTAAGCCGACGAAAGACGGTCACGTCACCTCGCTCGAAGCCTATAACGCCAAAGGTGAGCTGATCATCCAGTTCTTCGGCAAGCGGAAGGAAGGTTTCGACGAGCGTCCGGACTGGCGCGCCATCATCGAAAATCTCCCGAAGGCCAACGCCAGCGTTGCCGCGTAAGGATCGAGACATGACGATGCTGAAGAATCTCAAGCGCATCAAGCCGTGGGAAATCGCGCTGACGGCGCTGGTGATGACACTGCCGCTTGTTCCCGTGAGTCCGGTCAAGGGCGGCTATGGTCTGGTCGAGCGCGCTCATGCCGCGGAAGCGCCGCAAATCGATACATCCCGCCTCGTTTCGGTCGGCGGCGATGTCACCGAAATCATCTACGCGCTCGGCGAGGAAAGCAGGCTAATCGCCCGCGACTCGACCAGCACATATCCGGAGGCGACAGCCAAGTTGCCCGATGTCGGTTATATGCGGGCACTGTCGCCGGAGGGCATCC
The DNA here is from genome assembly GCF_000426285.1 of Rhizobium leucaenae USDA 9039. Taxonomy (GTDB): domain Bacteria; phylum Pseudomonadota; class Alphaproteobacteria; order Rhizobiales; family Rhizobiaceae; genus Rhizobium; species Rhizobium leucaenae. The sequence continues at coordinate 280,670 of NZ_AUFB01000005.1, forward strand.
TCGCCGTCAATCCGACCGCCATCATCGCGGTGGACGGTTCCGGTCCGCCGGAGGCCTTGGCGGTGCTGCGCAATGCCAGCATACCCTTCGAAACCGTGCCGCAGAGCTATGACCGTGACGGCATCCTGAAGAAGATCGACGTCGTCGGCTCGCTGCTCGGCGTACCCGACAAGGCAAAGGCGCTGGAAAACAAGATTGCCGCTGATCTCGACGCGGCAATTGCAAACTCCGAGAAGCGCCCGCAGGCCGAACGCAAACGCGTGCTTTTCATCCTCAGCAAGCAAAACGGCAAGATTCTCGCCTCCGGCAGGAATACCGCCGCCGAGGGCATCATCAAGCTTGCCGGCGCCATCAATGCCGTCGACAGTTTCTCAGGCTATAAGCCGATGACCGACGAAGCGATCATTGAGGCAAAGCCCGACGTGATCCTGATCATGGACCGCGAAGGTCCGCTGTCGATGAAAGATGACGATCTCTTGAAGCAGCCGGCAATTTCGCTGACGCCCGCCGCCAGCCACAAGGCGATCGTCCGCATGGACGGGCTGCATCTGCTCGGCTTCGGGCCACGCACCGCTGCCGCCGTGCGCGAGCTGAATGCCGCGATCTACGGGGGCTGAGGTGGCGCTCAACGAGGTCATGCCAGGGCTGAAGCGCATGTCGCACCGAAGGGACCGTCGCCATCGCGAGGGCGACCGCACTGCGCTCTCGCTCTTCGTGTTGACCGGCCTCGTCATCGCCGCCCTTCTTGCTTTCGGCTTTTCAATCATGACAGGCGCATCCGATGCCTCGATCGTCGACGTCATCGGCAGCATGGTGAGCGGCAGCGCCGACAACACGCTCAGCAGCCGCGACCGCATCATCATCTTCGACATCCGCCTGCCCCGCGCCATTCTCGGATTCCTGATCGGCGGCGGGCTTGCGGTCTCCGGCGCGGTCATGCAGGGCCTGTTCCGCAATCCACTAGCCGATCCCGGCCTGATCGGCATTTCGGCAGGCTCCAGCCTCGGCGCAGTGGGAATGATCGTCCTCGGCGGCGGCATCCTCGCGCCGGTCGCACATATCTTCGGCATCTTCTCCCTGCCGATCTCAGCCTTCGGCGGCGGCCTCGTCACGACCATACTTCTCTATAGGGTGGCGACGCGACAAGGACTGACATCCATAGCAACCATGCTGCTCGCCGGTATTGCGCTCGGCGCCTTGGCGCTGGCTGCGACCGGCTTGCTGATCTACATGGCCGATGACCGGCAACTGCGTGATCTCACCTTCTGGAGCATGGGATCGCTTGCCGGCGCCACCTGGACCAAGATCGCCGCCACCGGACCAATCATCATTCTCTCCATGCTGCCTCTGCCCTTCATGGCGCGCGGTCTCAATGCGCTGACACTCGGCGAAGCAGCGGCTTTCCATATGGGCGTTGCTGTGCAGCGGCTGAAGAATATTGCCATCGTCAGCGTTGCGGCCGCAGTCGGCGCCTCCGTCGCGGTCAGCGGCGGGATCGGCTTCGTCGGCATCATCGTGCCGCATATCCTGCGCATGGCCATCGGCCCGGACCACCGCTTCCTGCTGCCGGCTTCCGCCCTTCTCGGCGGCTCTCTGCTCATCATCGCCGACGTGCTGGCCCGCACCATCGTCTCGCCGGCCGAACTGCCGATCGGCATCATTACCGCCGGTGTTGGCGGGCCTTTCTTCCTGTGGATGCTGCTTCGGCAGCGCTCGCGCCTCAGCCTGTGAGTTTTCGATGATCAATGTCTCGAATCTTTCCGTCCGGCTCTCCGGCAAGACAGTGGTGCAGGATGTTCGCTTCACCGCCAAGGCCGGCGCGCTGACGGCGATTTGCGGGCCGAACGGCTCGGGCAAGACGACCATCATGAAGGCCATTTCGGGGGAAATCGCTTATCAGGGTTCGGTACGCCTCAACGCATCGGAGATCGGCAGCCTTCAAGCCTGGCAACTGGCGGAAATGCGCGGCGTGCTGCCGCAGGCGAGTGCCATTTCCTTTCCCTTCACCGTTCGGGAAATCGTCCGCATGGGCCTGACCAGCGGCCGCAACAACCATCCCGAACAAGCCGATCGCATCGCCGCGGAGGCGCTCTCCTCCGTCGACCTCGCTGGCTTCGAAGGCCGCTTCTATCAGGAGCTTTCCGGCGGTGAGCAACAACGCGTCCAACTCGCCCGGGTGCTATGCCAGATCTCCGAGCCGGTCGTCGACGGCAGGCCCTGCTGGCTGCTTCTCGATGAGCCCGTCTCCAGCCTCGATATCAGCCATCAACTGACCATCATGACGTTCGCCCGCCAATTCTGCCGGCGCGGCGGCGGCGTCATCGCCGTCATGCATGATCTCAACCTGACTGCTCTTTTCGCCGACCAAATGGTCCTGCTCAAGAGCGGACGGTTGCAGGCGGCAGGTGCCGTGGGGGACGTTCTGACCGACCGGCATTTGCAGGATGTCTTCGGCTGCGCGCTGAGGGTCAATCGTGTTCCGATCGATGGTATCCCATTCGTTCTCGCCCACAGCGCACTGACGGACTGACCTTCCTTTCGCCAAATCTGGAACTTTTCGTTGCATCGCCGCGTTGATGATCGGTGATCCAGATCAATGTTCTGCGCGATCAACAGCGCAATATATCTGGCAGCATTCGCTTATTGCAAAAGCCGGCGCAGCTTTGCAGCGCCAGGCCAAAGACGCTAACGACGCAAGGGAGAAAGACCATGGCAACATCCATCCTCCATTCGGCGCGAGCTAAGCGTAATGGCGGCAGCCTGCACGACCTCGAAGCCAGCATCGAGGAGCAGATCGAACATCTGCGCAACGAAATTGCCGCTTTCGCCAAGATCGTCGGTGAAAACAGTGCTGTCCAGAGCAAGGCGATGCGCGCGCGCGCCGAGACCGGGTTTGAGGATTTGGCAGCTCGTGGCGAAGACTTGCTGCGCGATTTGCAACACGGCTATGCCAGGGGCACGCGCGAAATGCGCAGGACCGTGCGCCAGCATCCTATTGCCACCATCGGGGCTGCTGCAGCTTTCGGATTGGCGTTTGCCCTGCTTCTGTCGCGCCGTTAAGGAGCCGCAATGCTAGCTCCGCTCCTCGGCCTGCTTCTCTCAGGCTCATTGAGTCGCACCGTTGCGCGCACGAAACGCAGCGGTATTTTCATCGGCATCGCCGCTATCCTCTTTCTGACGGCCTATGCCTTTGCCCTTATAGCCGCCGCTATCTGGCTGGCGACCATCTATGGCGCAGCCGTTTCGGCGCTGCTGATCGCCGCCGGCGCACTGTTGCTCGCCCTGATCCTTCTCGTCATCATGGCGATCATCAACAAGCAGGAAGAACGCCGTGCCCACGAACGCCGTGCTGCTTTGGAATCTATGGCTGTGGCAGCGCTCGGCCTTGCGAAGTCGCAGCCGCTGCTAACCGCTGCCATCGCTACCGCCCTGGTGTTCGGCAACCTGATTGGCACAAAGAGCCGAGATGACTAGAGTGAAGCAGGCTCGTCTTGCGTCACAGGCCACGACACTACCGCAAAGAATTCAAATCCCTGAGCCCGTTGGCCACAGCACAGAAACACTGTCCTGCCCGCGCCACCCGGGGCGGACAGCAGTGATGCAGATCACATGGTTTTAGAAGGCAAACGCCTTGGACGTCAAAGGCGCTGAGGTGGCATCCGGTCCGAAGTCCGCTTCTCCGGAAATCTGCAGCAATTCCTGCAGCCGCTGGCGGGCGCGGTTCACCCGGCTCTTGATCGTGCCGACAGCGCAGCCGCAGATTTCGGCGGCCTCTTCATAGGAAAAACCCGACGCGCCGACCAGGATGATGGCTTCGCGTTGATCGGGCGGCAATTGATCCAGCGCCCTGCGAAAATCCTGCAGGTCGAGCGCTCCGTATTGCGAAGGGTGGGTCGCCATCGATTCCGTAAACAGGCCGTCGCTGTCTTGCACTTCGCGGCCGCTCTTGCGCATCTGGCTGTAGAGTTCGTTGCGCAGAATGGTGAAGAGCCAGGCCTTCATATTCGTGCCCATCTCGAAATGGTCCTGCTTGGCCCAGGCCTTCATGATCGTGTCCTGCACCAGATCGTCGGCACGGTCGTGTCGGCCGGTCAGCGAGATCGCAAAGGCCCGCAGGCTCGGCAGGGCGGCCAGGAGTTCGCGTTTGAAGCTCGGTTTCGATTCCATGACGCTTCCTCCTTAATCGGAGACTTTTGCGGAAGCCAAACGTTCGGCCTGATCCAGCTTCTCGAGCAGGTCGAGCAAGCGATCGGGGATAGCCTCGTCCTGCACCGCCGCATAGAATGAGCGCAGCCGGTTGCCGATTTGATTGTTGGGATCGAGGATATCGGCGGCTCGCACGTCAGGTCGTTTGCGATCCGCGTCCTCTTGATTTTGGGTGGTCATTTAGCCTGCTCGCTTCCGCATTTCTTGCGTTCATGGATTCGGGGTGTACCTCTATGCACCCCAGTGTGGGAGGCTAGTCTGCCCTCCTCACGTCCGCTTTGGCCCGAATTCGGAGAGGTTGAAGCCTACTGTTCGTCGGCAGGGGTAATGTCCTTCTTCAAAAAAAGTTCCGATGCCGAGGAACTTTTTTACCGAATTTGCGTTTGTTTGTCATTGCAGTCTTGGAGGCTGTGTTTCAATTAGGAATTGATAAGGGGCGGGAGCCATTGATGACACTTTCCACACGCATTGCGCCGCATCTTCCCTATTTGCGCCGCTATTCCCGTGCGCTCACGGGGACACAGACATCGGGTGACGCCTATGTCGCGGCAGTTCTGGAAGCGATCATCGCCGATCTTTCCATCTTCCCGGACACGCCGAACGACCGCGTTGCACTCTATAAACTCTTCACCCAGCTCTTCGGTTCCTCGGCGATCCAGATCCCCGAACCGACCTCCCCCTATGCATGGGAACAGCGCGCCTCGGTCAATCTTGCCAAGGTGTCTCCCATCGCGCGGCAGGCCTTCCTTCTCGCCTCCGTCGAAAACTTCCGTCTCGGCGAGATCGCCGACATTCTCGACGTGACGGAGACCGAGGCCATGAATCTGCTGGACAAGGCCTCGCAGGAGATTTCGCGCCAAGTCGCGACCGACATCATGATCATCGAGGATGAACCGCTGATCGCGATGGATATCGAGCAGATGGTGGAGAGCCTCGGGCACCGGGTCACCGGCATCGCCCGGACTCATGCCGAAGCGGTCGCTTTGCATGATGCCACCAATCCCAGCATGGTGCTCGCCGACATCCAGCTTGCCGACGGCAGCTCCGGCATCGACGCCGTCAATGATATTCTCAAGACCTCAAGCATCCCGGTCATTTTCATCACCGCTTTCCCCGAGCGGTTGCTGACCGGCGAACGGCCCGAGCCGACCTTCCTTGTGACCAAGCCATTCAATCCCGACATGGTGAAAGCTCTGATCAGCCAGGCTCTTTTCTTTAATGAAACCACAAAGGTGGCCGCCTGAGCCGAATCGACATTTTGTCGCGGAACAAAAAAAGCAACCGGACGTTCCGGCTGCTTAGGGACGCTTTACCGACTGTTATAGCGAGTGACCGTATAAACCGGATTGAGTTCTTCCGGCTGAGAATACCCTGTCGGCGGGGTTCTCAAAATTGGAATGAAAGGCAAGCCGGTGAATACGACTGAACCATTATCCGGCGCGCCTTTAAGTTTTGAAGGCAAGGCCGCTATGATGGAGCGGGCGCTGGGCAGCGCCGGCATTTCGATTCTCTTCCAAGACTCAAGCCTTGTGATCCGTTATGCGGAAAACTTGCCTGACCACCTGAAGCCGTCCCTCGTCATCGGCGGCACGGACCTCCATCTCTTCGGCGAGAAGGATGGCGAACATCTGTCGCAACTGAAGCGCGGAGTGCTGGAAAGCGGCAAGCCCGTGAGCGCGGAAGTGGAGTTCGTGACCGGCGACGGCGTTCGCATCTACGAGCTGAAGATCGAACGCATCGGTGGGCGCAAACCGCAGGGCCTGCTCTCCGTCATCACCGAGGTAACCGAGACTCGCCACCGCGAAAAAGTCCTGAAATCACTGCTGCGCGAGTTATCACATCGCTCCAAGAACCTGCTGGCGATCATCCAGGGCATCGCGACGCAGACGGCGCGTCACACGTTGTCGCTCGACAATTTCCTGATTAAGTTCCGCGGTCGCCTGCAATCCCTGTCGAATTCGCAGGACCTGATCACCGATTCGAGCTGGCGCGGGGCCTATTTGTTCGAACTCGCCGAAAAGCAATTCGCCCCCTATTGGCCCGATGCGGGCGTGCCAATGCCGATCTACGGCATCAATGCGCATCTCACGCCGAATGCAGCGGTCCATCTCGGCCTTGCCCTGCACGAACTGATCGTCAATTCCGCCTCGCACGGCGCGATCTCCGCCGGCGCTACCAGCATCACGCTGAACTGCAAGGAGGCGGAACTCGACGGCAAGAAGGCGATCGAAGTGGCTTGGTCGGAGCGCTTTTATTTCCCCGCCGATCACGAATTCGAGGACAATAGCTTTAGCCGTACCGTGCTGGAGCGGGTCGTGCCCACGTCGATGAACGGTCGCGCCCAGTTCGCGATCGACGACGACAGCATCGGCTATCGCCTGACGATACCGGAAACCGAATATGAAATCCTGAAGCGCCAATCCTAGCGAAGCGCCAATCCTAACAAGGGCCACAAATGAAAACAGCCAGTGCGAGGGCGGCGCACTGGCTGCTTTTCACTCATCGGGAGGGGACCGTGAGTAGATGCCCGGTGATGAGTTTTTGGGGGCGTGCATCGGTTGATGCGATCATCACCAAGACAACTCTTTAACGATGGTGCTGAACCTTGGTTCCATTTTTCTAAAAAAAATTTCGCTTTTTTCTCCAACGTCTATCGCAAATGTCGAAGATGGACGCCGAGGCATCTTTGAAGCCGGGCTCGACTTAGGAGCTTATCGGTTGCCCTCCAGCAGGCCTGTGAGCTTTCCTCAAATTAAAACAGACCTTTAGTGGGAAGTTTTCGGGGGCGCGCGGCGTTGTGCAATCGGGAGGGCGATGCCTGCGCTGACAACGTCAGGGCATTCCAAAATTTTACCGTTTGATAAATTTTTTATCCTGAGTTACCGTTCAACCCACTAGCCGTTTACTATAATGAGGGAACTTCAATGGGACGACTGGAAACTGGGATTCATAAAGGCCGGCTGACGCCCGCCGAATATGATGCGAACTTTTCCGACCTGCATCCGCGCCTTGACCGCCACGAGGCTTTGGTCGCCGCCGACCGCTGTTATTTCTGCTATGACGCGCCGTGCATGACGGCCTGTCCGACCTCGATCGACATTCCACTGTTCATCCGTCAGATCTCGACCGGCAATCCCATCGGCTCGGCCAAGACGATCTTCGATCAGAACATCCTCGGCGGCATGTGCGCCCGCGTCTGTCCCACCGAACAGCTCTGCGAGCAGGCTTGCGTGCGCAACACTGCCGAAGAGCGTCCTGTCGAAATCGGTCGCCTGCAGCGCTATGCCACCGACACGGCAATGGCCGAGAACAAGCAGTTCTATGCCCGCGCCGCTTCGACCGGCAAGAAGGTCGCCGTCGTCGGCGCCGGTCCGGCCGGTCTCGCCTGCGCTCACCGCCTCGCCGTGAATGGTCACGACGTGACCATCTTCGACGCCCGCGAAAAAGCCGGCGGCCTCAACGAATATGGCATCGCCACCTACAAGACGGTCGACGATTTTGCGCAGAAGGAAGTCGATTATGTTCTGTCGATCGGCGGGATCGACGTGAAGAACGGCCAGGCGCTCGGCCGAGATTTCAGTCTTGCCGATCTTTCGTCGCAGTATGATGCCGTCTTCCTCGGCCTCGGCCTCGCCGGCGTCAACGCCCTGCGCGCCGAAGGCGAAGATCTCGACGGCGTCGCCGATGCCGTCGGCTATATCGCCGATCTGCGTCAGGCCAAGAACAAGGCAGACATCGCCATCGGCCGCCGCGTCGTCGTGCTCGGCGGAGGCATGACCGCGATCGACGCTGCCGTACAGGCAAAGCTGCTCGGCGCCGAAGAGGTAACGATCTGTTATCGCCGCGGCAAGGAGCATATGAACGCCTCGGAATACGAGCAGGACCTCGCCGCCTCCAAGGGCGTCATCATCCGCCATTGGCTGGCACCGAAGCGTATCCTCGAAAAGGACGGCAAGGTTGCCGGCATCGAAGTCGAATATACCGCGTTGCGCGACGGCAAGTTAATCGGCACCGGCGATACCGGCGTCATCGCCGCCGACCAGATCTTCAAGGCAATCGGCCAGACCTTCGAGGCCTCAGGACTCGGCGCACTGCGCATGGAATCCGGCCGCATCTTCATCGACGGCGACGGCCGGACCTCGCTTGACGGCGTCTGGGCCGGCGGCGACTGCGTGCTCGGCGGCGACGACCTGACGGTCTCCGCCGTCGCCCAGGGCCGCGATGCGGCCGAATCCATCAACCGTGCGCTTGGCTCCGCCATGCAGCCGACCGCCGCCGTCGCTTGAGGGGGAAATTACTATGGCTGATCTCCGCAATAATTTCGTCGGCATCAAATCCCCGAACCCGTTCTGGCTCGCCTCGGCGCCGCCGACCGACAAAGCCTACAACGTCGAACGCGCCTTCAAGGCCGGCTGGGGCGGCGTCGTGTGGAAGACACTCGGCGAAGAAGGCCCGCCGGTTGTCAACGTCAACGGTCCACGCTATGGCGCGATCTGGGGTGCCGACCGCCGCCTGCTCGGCCTCAACAACATCGAGCTGATCACCGACCGCGATCTCTTCACCAACCTGCGCGAAATGAAGCAGGTAAAGATGAATTGGCCGGACCGTGCCCTGATCGCTTCGATCATGGTGCCCTGCGAAGAAGAGTCCTGGAAAGCCATCCTGCCGCTGGTGGAAGAAACCGGCGCTGATGGCATCGAACTCAATTTCGGCTGTCCGCACGGCATGTCCGAGCGCGGCATGGGCTCCGCGGTGGGACAGGTGCCGGAATATATCGAAATGGTCGTGCGCTGGTGCAAGCAATATACGCGCATGCCCGTCATCACCAAGCTGACGCCGAACATCACCGACATCCGCAAGCCCGCCCGTGCCGCCAAAGCCGGTGGCACCGACGCCGTGTCGCTGATCAACACGATCAACTCGATCGTCTCCGTCGATCTCGACAATTTCGCGCCGAACCCGACGGTCGGCGGCAAGGGCAGCCATGGCGGCTATTGCGGTCCGGCCGTCAAGCCGATCGCGCTCAACATGGTGGCCGAGATCGCACGCGATCCCGAGACCTACGGCCTGCCGATCTCTGGCATCGGCGGCATCACCACCTGGCGCGATGCGGCCGAATTCCTGGCTCTTGGCGCCGGCAACGTGCAGGTCTGCACCGCCGCCATGACCTATGGCTTCAAGATCGTCCAGGAAATGATATCCGGTCTCTCCGACTGGATGGACGAAAAGGGCCACCGCAATCTGGACGACATCGTCGGCCGCGCCGTGCCGAATGTTTCCGACTGGCAGTATCTCAACCTCAACTACATCGCCAAGGCGAAGATCGATCAGGACGCCTGCATCAAATGCGGTCGCTGCTACATCGCCTGCGAAGACACCTCGCACCAGGCGATCACCAACATGGTCGACGGCGTCAGGCATTTCGAGGTGATGGACGAGGAATGCGTCGGCTGCAATCTCTGCGTCAGCGTCTGTCCCGTCGAAAACTGCATCACCATGGAAGCCTTGCCGGCCGGCAGCCTCGACAAGCGCACCGGCAAGACCGTCGACCCGAACTATGCCAACTGGACGACCCATCCGAACAATCCGATGGCCCGGCAGGCGGCGGAGTAACACTGGCAACAATTCGCTTGAACATAAAGAGGCGGTCGCAGCTTGCTGCGGCCGCCTCTTCGTAGCTGGCATCAGCCCCATTCAAAAAAACATGTTTCGCGGCTCGCGGAAGCATAGAAAACGAGCTATGGGGCACGCGCTGCGAATAATCGCAGAAATAACAATCCAAAGGAGGCGACCATGTCACGCAAGTCCCACACCCTCCACGACGTGAGCTTTTGAGGTCACGTCCAAACGACGTAAGGCTTTCCCATCGGAATCGCGGGTTAAGACTGGCTCACAATTCGTTCATGGCGATGTCGAGCTGATCGAAAAACTCGGCCGCAACGATCCCTGCCCCTGCGGTTCTCGGAGGCGGTTCCAAGAATTGCTGCCTGAAATCAGGCCGCTATGACGGATCGAGCGGGACTACTATTTTTAGAGATCGGAACTGAGTTCAATCAGCCTGGAATGTGTGACGCAATTTCTTTCGAGGATTTCGTCACCGCTCAAGTGTGGCGCATGCGGAGCCCGTCGACGAAAAGCTGTTCGAGATACCGCGCCGCATCCTCGAAACGCCCCTCCCCTGAATGTTCCTGCCCGAGCACCGCGCGCACCTGCACGTCGAAATCCGCATAATGCTGCGTCGTGGACCAGATGGAGAAGATCAGGTGATAGGGGTCGCATTTGGCGATTTTGCCGGCCTTCGCCCAGGCGCGGATAACCTCGGCCTTTTCATCGACAAGGCTCTTCAGCGGACCTCGGAGTTCGTCCTCGACATGCGGCGCTCCCTGCAGCATCTCGTTGGCAAACAAGCGGCTTTCCCGCGGAAAATCGCGGGCCATCTCCAGCTTGCGGCGGATATAGGAGCGGATCTCGCTTTCGGGATTGCCATTGGCGTCGAAGGCGCGCAGCGGCTCCAGCCAGGTGAATAGCACCCGGTCGATCAGCGCGCGGTGCATGGCTTCTTTTGTCCGGAAATAGTAGAGCAGATTGGGTTTCGACATGCCGGCGACTTCGGCGATCTGGTCGATGGTCGAGCCGCGAAAGCCATGCACGGAGAATACGTCCAGCGCGGCCTCGAGTATTACTTCCTCTTTTTCTTCTTGAATTCGGGTGCGGCGTTGCGTCTTGGCGGCTCTGGGGATGGCCATGTCTGCTTTGTTTCTCCTTGAAATCCAAGCCCTTCGGCCAAGCTCTCATTCCCCTGCCCATGCTCTAATTTTGGGCAACTGCCTGTAATTTTGTCGGGAATTTTCGTGCTTTTCGTCTTGAGCGCCGCCACGGAAGTTGTAATGTTTACCAATCGGTCAAATTATCCGTCAGATGTCTTTTAAAGGCAACCGGCGATTTTCCGGGGCGAGAAAAACAGATAAGCGCGCCGGAAGCGACCATCGGGAACAATTGGGCATGCGCCTTGCATGACCCGGGAAAAACAGGTGAGGATTGCATCATGGTGGCAGCGCCAGGAGAAAACATGCGTATCAATGGCGATCGCCTTTGGGACGCACTGATGGACATGGCGAAGATCGGCCCCGGCATCGCCGGCGGCAACAATCGCCAGACGCTGACCGACTCCGACGCCGAAGGCCGAAACCTTTTCAAGACATGGTGCGACGAAGCCGGCTTGACGGTGGACGTCGATAAGATGGGCACGATGTTCGCAACCCGTCCCGGCACCGATCCGAACGCGTTGCCCGTCTACGTCGGCTCGCATCTCGACACGCAGCCGACCGGCGGCAAATATGACGGCGTGCTCGGTGTCCTGGGTGCGCTCGAAGTCGTGCGCACCATGAACGATCTCGGCATCAAGACCAAGCATCCGATCGTCGTCACCAACTGGACCAATGAAGAAGGAGCGCGCTTTGCTCCTGCCATGCTCGCCTCCGGCGTTTTCGCCGGCGTGCATTCGCTGGACTATGCCTATGGCCGCAAGGATCCCGAAGGCAAAACCTTTGGTGAGGAGTTGAAGCGCATCGGCTGGCTTGGCGAAGAAGAGGTCGGCAGCCGCAGAATGCACGCCTATTTCGAATATCACATCGAGCAGGGACCGATCCTCGAAGCCGAGGAGAAGACGATCGGCGTCGTCACGCACTGTCAGGGCCTGTGGTGGCTGGAATTCACGCTGACGGGCAAGGAAGCGCATACCGGCTCGACGCCGATGAACATGCGCGTCAATGCCGGGCTTGCCATGTCGCGCATCATCGAAATGGTGCAGGGTGTGGCAATGGAAAACCAGCCGGGCGCAGTCGGCGGTGTCGGCCAGGTCTTCTTCTCGCCGAATTCGCGCAACGTGCTGCCAGGCAAGGTGGTCTTCACCGTCGACATCCGCTCGCCGGACAAGGCGAAGCTCGACCGCATGCGCGCCAAGATCGAGGCCGAGGCGCCTGTCATCTGCGACGCCCTTGGCGTCGGCTACTCGGTCGAAGCTATCGGCCATTTCGAACCGGTGACCTTCGATCCGAAGCTCGTTACCGCCGTGCGCGACGCCGCGGAGAAGTTGGGCTACAGCCACATGAACCTCATCTCCGGCGCCGGCCACGACGCCTGCTGGGCCGCCAAGATGGCGCCCGCCACCATGGTCATGTGCCCCTGCGTCGGCGGCCTGTCGCACAATGAGGCCGAGGAGATTTCCAAGGAATGGGCGACCGCAGGTGCGGATGTCCTCTTCCACGCAGTTCTGGAGACTGCGGAGATCGTGGCGTGAGGACGATGCCCCGCCCGTCGCAACTCCCTCATCCGCTCTTCGGGCCCCTTCTCCCCGAGGGGAGAAGGGGGAAAGCTGCTATGGCCTTCGACAGCATATTCGCGATCCTGGCTGATAAAATCTTGTTTGACATCGATGCCGCGACAAGAATTCCCTTCTCCCCTCGGGGAGAAGGTGGCCCGAAGGGTCGGATGAGGGGGACGCCACGGATGCCGGACAACGACGACATCAGCAAACGCCGCCCAGGCAAAACCAGACAGGCACGTAGACTTCGTCAGATTGAGACGGAAGAGGAATATCGCCTCTGGAGCGATCTGCGCGACCGTCGCCTAAACGGATACAAATTCGCCAGACAAATTCCGCTCGGCTCTTACGTCGTTGATTTTCTCTGTCGCGAGAAATTGCTGATCGTTGAAATCGACGGCTTCCAGCACGCTTCATCCCCCTCCGATATCATCCGCACGCGTTGGCTCAAGGCAAGGGGCTATTCGGTGTTGAGATTTTGGAATCATGCGATCACGCGGGAGCGCCGGGCAGTCCTGGAGACAATTCTCGCTGCGCTGGAGAGTCGGATATTCGAAAGAGACGACATTCTGCGCTTTTATCCTGCGATCGAGCCGACGGGAGAAATAAGCGAGTGACATATCCGAACCATGCCCCCTCATCCGCCCTTCGGGCACCTTCTCCCCGAGGGGAGAAGGAGGCAGCTACGCTGATTGTGACCAATCGGTTCTTGTTTGACATCAATGCCACGGCAAAATTCCCTTCTCCCCTTGGGGAGAAGGTGGCCCGAAGGGTCGGATGAGGGGGCGCCACAGATGCCAGAGTCTCAAAAAAAGGGAACAAACACCATGAGCACAGTCATCAAGGGTGGAACCATCGTCACAGCCGACTTGACCTATAAGGCCGATGTCAAGGTCGAAGGCGGCAAGATCGTCGAGATCGGGCAGAACCTGTCCGGCAATGAAGTACTCGACGCTACGGGCTGCTATGTCATGCCGGGCGGCATCGATCCTCACACCCATCTCGAAATGCCGTTCATGGGCACCTATTCCTCGGACGATTTCGAGAGCGGCACCCGCGCTGCCCTTGCGGGCGGCACGACGATGGTGGTGGATTTTGCCCTGCCCTCGCCCGGCCAGTCGCTGCTCGAAGCGCTGACCATGTGGGATAACAAATCGACGCGGGCGAACTGCGATTACTCCTTCCACATGGCAATTACCTGGTGGAGCGAGCAGGTCTTCAACGAGATGGAAGCCGTCGTCCGCGAAAAGGGCATCAACACCTTCAAGCACTTCATGGCCTATAAGGGCGCCCTGATGGTGGATGACGACGAGATGTTCTCCTCCTTCCAGCGCTGCGCCGAACTCGGCGCGCTGCCGCTCGTTCACGCCGAGAATGGCGACGTGGTTGCGCAGATGCAGGCGAAACTGCTTGCCGAAGGCAATAACGGCCCGGAAGCGCATGCCTATTCCCGCCCGGCAGAGGTCGAAGGCGAGGCGACGAACCGCGCCATTATGATCGCGGATATGGCTGGCAGCCCGGTTTATATCGTGCACACCTCCTGCGAACAGGCGCACGAAGCCATCCGCCGCGCCCGTCAAAAGGGTATGCGCGTCTATGGCGAACCCTTGATCCAGCACCTGACGCTCGATGAGAGCGAATATGCCAATGCCGATTGGGACCACGCCGCCCGTCGCGTTATGTCGCCGCCCTTCCGCAACAAGCAGCATCAGGACAGCCTCTGGGCCGGCCTGGCATCGGGTTCGCTGCAGGTGGTCGCAACCGACCATTGCGCCTTCACGACCGAGCAGAAGCGTTTCGGCCTGAATGACTTCACCAAGATCCCGAACGGCACCGGCGGCCTGGAAGACCGCATGCCCATGCTCTGGACCAATGGCGTCAACACCGGCCGGCTGACCATGAACGAGTTCGTGGCAGTGACGTCGACCAACATCGCCAAAATCCTCAACGTCTATCCGAAGAAGGGCGCAATTCTCGTGGGCGCCGATGCCGATATAGTCGTTTGGGACCCGAAGCGTTCGAAGACCATCTCCGCCAACACTCAACAGTCGGCGATCGACTACAACGTCTTCGAAGGCAAGCAGGTAACGGGCCTGCCGCGCTATACCCTGACCCGCGGCGTGGTTGCCATCGAGGAAAGTAAGGTCAAGACGCAGCAGGGCCACGGCGAGTTCGTCAAGCGCGAGCCTTTCACCGCCGCCAACCGAGCACTCTCGACCTGGAAAGAGGTCACCGCGCCGCGCAAGGTTCAGCGCAGCGGCATCCCCGCAAGCGGGGTGTGACGCTTGATCATGTGGAACGGCGAAAGGTCCGGCATCTCTCTACCTTCTTCCCAGCGGGGAGAAGGACGCGCGAAGCGCGGGTTGAGGGGGCGTTGCACCGTAAGTCTGTCTGTCGCTCGTCGCTCAAGACGCTCGCCGCAAGGCGGTGAGCCCCCCTCATCCGACGCTTACGCGCCACCTTCTCCCCGGCTGGGAGAAGGTAAAACATCACAACGGCACATGCCGCTCCAGATCCGGCAGCAGGACGACACTTTCCTGCTCGTTCGGATCGGTGCGGGCGATAATGGCTGTCGCCGGTTGGTCGCTGAGATTGGCGGGCAGATGCGGAACGCCGGTCGGAATATAGAACATCTCGCCGGCATGAACGACAACATGCTCTTCCAATTGATCGCCGAACCAGCAATGCGTCTCGCCGGACAGTGCATAGATCGCCGTCTCATGCGCCGCATGCAGGTGCGCCTTGGCGCGTCCGCCCGGCGGAATGGTCAGGAGATGCATGCAGATGCCTGTCGAACCCACTGTCTCGGCGGCAATCCCCTCGAAGTAGTTGAAGCCTTGTTTCCCGGCATAAGTGCTGCCGGGCTGCACGATGCGGCAGGTTGGCTTCGATGAAACGCTCATGCCATTCCTCCATAAAATTCGATAGATCTGCGGCATCCTCCGGTTCTAAAACCACCGCGATGCCGTATAGGATAACACGCAATCCGCCTCGGCTGCGCGGCGAAAACATGACTGGTAGGTGTTAATGACGTCATCCGCTCCCTCCGTCGTCTCCGCGCGGAACCTCTGCCTCACCTACGAGACAAATGACGGGCCGGTGCATGCACTGAGCAATGTCGATCTCGACGTGCGGAAGGGCGATTTCGTCTCCTTCATCGGCCCCTCCGGCTGCGGCAAGACCACGTTCCTGCGCGTCATCGCCGATCTCGAGCGCAAGACCTCCGGCGATATCACCGTCAACGGCATGACGCCGGAAGAGGCGCGCACCAACCGCGCCTATGGCTATGTTTTTCAGGCGGCCGCTCTTTATCCCTGGCGCACGATCGAAAAGAACATCGCTCTGCCGCTGGAGATCATGGGCTATGCGAAGAGCGATCAAGCCAAGCGCATCGAGCAGACGCTGGATCTGGTCAACCTCACCGGCTTCGCGCACAAATATCCCTGGCAGCTCTCCGGCGGCATGCAGCAGCGCGCCTCTATCGCCCGCGCGCTCGCCTTCGATGCCGACCTTCTGCTGATGGACGAGCCTTTCGGCGCTCTCGACGAGATCGTCCGCGACCACCTCAACGAAGCGTTGCTGAAACTTTGGAAGCGCACGAACAAGACCATCTGTTTCGTGACGCACTCGATCCCGGAGGCGGTTTATCTCTCCACCAAGATCGTCGTCATGTCGCCGCGCCCGGGTCGCGTCACCGATGTCATCGAATCCACCCTTCCGCACGAACGCCCGCTGGGTATTCGCGAAACCCCGGAATTTCTGGAGATTGCCCATCGTGTCCGCGACGGGCTGAGAGCCGGGCATAGCTATGAGGAATAGGATCACGCTATGAACCCGCAATTCCTCCTCTGGCTCACCGGTGCCATGGCGGTGTTCATCGGTGGCGCGACCGCTTCGCGGGCCTATATCGCCAACAACAACATTTTGATCCTCATCTTCGCGCTCAGCCTCTATTGCGTGGGCAATCTGATGATGGTGCGGCTGATGCGCGAGGGAGGGCTGGGCCTGGCGATCTCCGCCTCCGCCATTGCCCAGCTCGTGGTCGTGAATATCATTGCCTTCATCGTCTTCGGCGAGCGGCTCAGTCTGCCGCAGCTTGCCGGCGTCGGGCTTGGCATGGTCGCGATGGCACTGATGCTGTTTCCGGCGGAAAGGGGGACGTGACCATGGAGAAGGAGCAATTCTTCCAACACAAATTCCTGCCGGTCACGGCCATCCTGGTGGCAATTATCGTGTTGTGGTACGCCTTTGCCGTCATTCTCAACGCCCCATTCCAGCGCGATCTCGACCGGCGCGCCAACGTGACCTCCGGTACGATAGAATTCATCGGCAAGACACTCGCGCAGCCGAAGCCGATCCTGCCGGCACCGCATCAGGTGGCGCAGAATGTCTTCGAAAACACGTTTCTGAGACCGCTGACGAGCAATCGCAGCCTCGTCTACAATGCCTGGGTGACACTTTCCTCCACGGCTGTCGGTTTCGCTTTCGGCACCCTGCTGGGCATCCTCATTGCCGTCGGCATCGTGCATGTCCTGGCACTCGACCGCAGCCTGATGCCGTGGATCATTGCCTCGCAGACGATACCGATCCTGGCCATCGCGCCGATGGTCATCGTGGTTCTGGGTTCGATCGGCGTCACCGGCCTTATTCCCAAGGCGCTGGTCTCAACCTACCTCTCCTTCTTTCCCGTCGCCGTTGGCATGGTCAAGGGATTGCGATCGCCGGAAATCATGCATCTCGACCTAATGCGCACCTATAATGCCAATGCGATGCAGACCTTCTGGAAACTGCGTGTCCCCGCATCGGTTCCGTTCCTCTTCACCTCGATGAAAGTTGCGATCGCAGCCAGCCTCACCGGAACAATCGTTGGCGAACTGCCAACGGGCGCCGTCGCCGGCATCGGAGCCAAACTGCTCGCTGGGTCCTATCAAAGCTTGACCATCGATATATGGGCGGCCCTCGTCGCCGGCTCGATACTAGCCGCAGCACTGATTGCCGTTGTCAGCATCGCAGCACGTATCGTCGATCGTGCAATGGGAGGACGGGCGGCATGAAGAATTCTCATGTGTCGTGGCAAGGCACCCTCTCCTTTCTTCTCTGTCTTGCGGCGCTCCCGGCGCTGCCACTGCTGGCTGCTGATGCCGCCACCCCCATCAGCAGCGGAACCACGTTCGTCATCTTCGTTCTCATTGGTGCCGCGGCCCTTGTTTCCTTCATGAACCTGTCCGCAATCCTCTGTGCGTCGATCCTCTTCTTTGCCGCACATGCAGCAGCCTTGCTTTTGCTGGATGGAATATTCGGCAACGAAGGCAATGCGCTCGCGTCGTTCTTTATCCTGCTTGCCGCGGCTTGGCTGCTTGCCTGGCGCTGCGTTGCCATCCTGTCGGTCACCCCGGCGCATTCGACCGCAGGTGGCTATACGCTCCGGTTGCTCATTCCCGCGATTTTCGGCGTGTGGATCATCATCATCTGGGAAGCCGTAACGCGCGGGTTCGGCATCCCTTTCATCCTGCTGCCACCACCAAGCGCCATCGCCGCCCGCATTGCCAGCTCCGCTTCCATTCTTTGGACGGATGTTCAGCAGACGATCTTCCGGTCGGTTCTAATCGGCTACATTATCGGTTGCACCAGTGGCTTCGTCGTCGCCATCCTCGCCGACCGCTTCGCCTTCCTGCGCCGCGGCCTGCTGCCGATCGGCAATCTGGTCTCCGCTCTGCCGATCATCGGTGTCGCGCCGATCATGGTTATGTGGTTCGGCTTCGATTGGGCATCCAAATCGGCCGTCGTCGTCATCATGACCTTCTTCCCGATGCTGGTGAACACGGTCGCCGGCCTCGCCGCCGCGGGCAATATGGAGCGCGATCTGATGCGCACCTATGCGTCGAGCTATTGGCAAACTTTGTTCAAGCTTCGCCTGCCGGCCGCCGCTCCCTTTATCTTCAATGCACTAAAGATCAACTCGACCCTGGCCCTAATCGGTGCCATCGTGGCAGAGTTCTTTGGCACACCCATGTCGGGCATGGGCTTTCGTATTTCAACCGAGAACGGTCGGTTGAATCTCGATATGGTCTGGGCTGAGATCGCGGTCGCCGCGGTCGCCGGCTCCGTCTTCTACGGTATCGTCGCCGCTCTCGAGCGGATGACGACGTTCTGGCATCCGTCTATCCGTGGTGGAAAGACGTAGTTCAGGATCCTGCCAAGGGATCAGGGCATAACTTCAGAGGGAAAAGGACAAAAAATATGAAAAAACTGATGGTCGCATTGATGGCAAGCGCAATGGCGTTGGCCGCAGCGCAGGCGGCAATGGCTGCCGACAAGGTGACGCTGCAGTTGAAATGGGTGGCGCAAGGTCAGTTCGGCGGTTATTTCGTCGCCAAGGACAAAGGCTTTTACAAGGAGGAAGGCCTCGACGTCGACATCAAGCCGGGCGGTCCGGATATCGCACCGGAACAGGTAATCGCCGGCGGCGGCGCCGATGTCATCGTCGACTGGATGGGTGGCGCTTTGGTCGCTCGCGAAAAAGGCGTGCCGCTGATCAACATCGCCCAGCCCTATGACAAGTCCGGCCTGGAACTGATCTGCCCGAAGGACGGTCCGGTGAAAACCGAAGCCGATTTCAAGGGCCATACGCTCGGCGTCTGGTTCTTCGGCAACGAATATCCCTTCTTTGCCTGGATGCATAAGATCGGCCTGAAGACCGACGGCGGCAAGGATGGCGTCACCGTCCTGAAGCAGAGCTTCGACGTTCAGCCGCTCGTGCAGAAGCAGGCCGACTGCATTTCCGTCATGACCTATAACGAATACTGGCAGGCGGTCGATGCCGGCTTCAAGCCGGAAGATCTGATCGTCTTCAACTATAGCAAACTCGGCAACGACCTTCTGGAAGACGGCCTCTATGTCAACGAGACCAAGCTGAAGGACGCGAAGTTCAAGGCCAACATGGTCAAGTTCGTCCGCGCTTCGATGAAGGGCTGGAAATACGCTGTCGAACATCCGGATGAAGCCGCCGAAATCGTCATGGATAATGGTGGCCAGGACGAAAACCATCAGAAGCGGATGATGGGCGAAGTCGCCAAGCTGATCGGCACCGGCAAGCTCGACGAGAAACTCTACGATCGCACCGTGGACGCCCTTCTCGACCAGAAGATCATCAACAAGAAGCCGACCGGCGCTTATACGCATGAGATCACCGACGCCGCGCTGAAATAGGGCTGACGTCGAAAATCTGAGGAAACGCGCGGGGTTCACGCCTCGCGCGTTTTTTTCATTTTGTAACAGCGACGATAAAAGACTGGCTTTGTCGTGACGTTTGCCTGAAAAGCCATGCGTCGATCAAGCATGTGAATGCAGACATCACGAACGCGTAATTGATTTGCAATGCAACGCCCATTAGAATTGCGCGCGACGTCGAAATCATTTTCTCGTGATCTTGCGAAATTTGGAAATCGTTCCCACCTAATGGGACAAATTGAGGATGAGGGGCTTGCAGGCATGACAGACGGATATTGATCCGCCGGAAAGAGCCGGCCCGCACGCATAGATCCTCCGTGCTCGCGACGGAAAACAGCGAGATCCCGTTACACAAAATACCGAACTGGAATTGAACGCATGGCCTTCACGCCGCATAGATTTCTGAGCACGACTGCAATGTTGCTTGTTCTCCTGACGGCGCCGGCCGCCCTTGCCGAAGAATCCACGGTCACCGCGCCGAAGCAGAACCTGCCTGCGATCGTCATCACACAGGCCACGACACGCAAACTGACCGACAAGGTGGTCGCCACCGGCACCGTAAAGGCGGTAGACGAGGTCTATATCCAACCGCAGGTCGACGGTCTGTCGATCCGTTCGCTCAATGCCGACGTTGGCGACAAGGTCGAGGCGAACAGTGTCCTTGCCACGCTGAATGACGATGCGCTGGTCCTCCAGAAGAGCCAGATGGAGGCGACGAAAGCCAAGGGCGAAGCAAGCCTTGCCCAGCTTCGCGCGCAGCTCAACGAGGCCCGCGCCAATGCGGAAGAGGCGGAATTGCAGCGCGTCCGCGCCGTCACCATGGGCGCCAAGGGCACCGTCTCGACCTCGTCGGTCGAGCAGGCGAATGCGGCGGCTGCCGCCAACAAGGCCCGCGTGGCATCGGCCGAACAGGCAATTGCCGTCGCCGAAGCCGATCTCAAGGTCACCGATAGCCAGATCGCCGATACGGATCTGAAGCTCGCCCGCACCGGCGTCAAAACACCGGTCGCCGGCACTGTCGCCTCGCGTAACGCCCGCATGGGAGCCATTGCCAACGGCAGTGGGGACCCGCTCTTTACCATCATCCGCGACAGCGATCTGGAGCTGGTGGTCGATGTCTCCGAGAGCGACATCATGAAAATTTCCGTCGGTCAGAAGGCGTTGATTTCTCTTTCCGGCAGCCATGAAAAACTCACCGGATCCGTCCGCCTGGTTGCGCCGATCGTCGATGCGGTCACCCGTCTCGGCGCGGTGCACATCTCCATCGATGATGATGAAAAGGCTCGTGCGGGCATGTATGGCAGCGCCGAGATCATCGTCCGAGAGACGCAAGGCATCTCGCTGCCGCTGACGGCAGTCAATAGCGACGAAAATGGCTCTTCTGCCCGCAAGGTAGAGGGTGGCGTCGTCAAATTCGTCAATGTCCAGACCGGCATTCAGGACGGCGGTTACGTCGAGATCGTCAAGGGCCTGAAGGATGGTGACGAAGTCGTCGCCAAAGCCGGCGCCTATGTCCGCGACGGGGATCACATCACGCCCGTCAAAGAAGCTCCGCAAGCGTCCAACTGAGCGAGAACGGCAAGATGAACTTCTCCGCCTGGTCAATCCGAAATCCGGTCGCCCCGCTTCTGGCGTTTTTCCTGCTGATGGTGGTGGGCGCTCACGCCTTCTTCAATCTGCCGATCACCCGCTTCCCGAATATCGACGTGCCGGTCGTCAACGTGACCGTAACCCAAAGCGGCGCCTCGCCTGCCGAACTCGAAATGCAGGTGACGAAGGAGATCGAAGATGCCGTCGCCAGCATCAACGGCATCGACGAGATCCAATCGACGGTCACCGACGGCCAGTCGCAGACCGTCGTGATCTTCCGCCTGGAAGTGCCGACGCAACAGGCCGTTCAGGACACGAAGGACGCGATCGACCGCATTCGCGGCACTCTGCCGTCAACCATCGACGAGCCGATCGTCTCCAAGGTGGATGTCGAAGGCCAGGCGATCCAGAGCTTCGCCGTGTCGTCGCCAAATATGTCGCTCGAAGAACTGTCCTGGTTCGTTGACGACACCGTCAAACGCGCACTGCAGGGTCAGGTCGGCATCGGCCGCGTCGACCGCTACGGCGGCGCCGACCGCGAAGTGCGCATCGAACTCGATCCGAACAAGCTGAACGCCTACGGCATCACCGCGCTTTCGGTGAGCCAGCAGTTGCGCGGCACCAATATCGATCTCGGTTCCGGCCGTGGCCAGGTGGCCGGCAGCGAACAGGCGATCCGCGTTCTCGGCGACGCCCGCGATGTCGCCCAACTCGCCGACACCACCATCGCGCTGACCAACGGCCGCTTCGTCAAGCTTTCCGATCTCGGCGTCATCAAGGACACCTATCAGGAACCGAAGTCCTTCTCACGGTTCAACAGCACGCCCGTCGTGACCTTCGGTGTGTTCCGCGCCAAGGGTGCAAGCGAAGTCTCCGTCGCCAAGACCGTAGCCGATACATTGGTCAAGGTGCGTGCCGAAAATCCGAACGTCTCGATCGAGATGATCGACGATGCGGTCTATTACACCTACGGCAACTACGAAGCGGCGATGCACACGCTGCTGGAAGGCGCGTTGCTGGCGGTTATCGTCGTTTTCCTCTTCCTCAAGAATTGGCGCGCGACGCTGATTTCGGCCGTCGCCCTGCCGCTTTCGGCAATCCCGACCTTCTGGATCATGAACCAGATCGGCTTCTCGCTGAACCTCGTCAGCTTCCTGGCACTGACGCTGGCGACCGGTATTCTCGTCGACGACGCCATCGTCGAAATCGAGAACATTGCCCGCCATATCAAAATGGGCAAGACGCCCTATCGCGCCGCGATCGATGCCGCCGACGAAATCGGCCTCGCCGTCATCGCGACGACCTTCACCATCATCGCCGTCTTCGTGCCCGTCTCCTTCATGCCGGGTATTCCGGGCCAATATTTCATCCAGTTCGGCCTGACGGTCGCCTTCTCGGTGTTCTTCTCGCTGCTGGTCGCGCGCCTGATCACACCGATGATGGCCGCCTATTTCATGCGCGCCGAGGATGCTGTCGAGGACCATCACGACAATGACGGCCGGTTCATGCGCGGCTATAGCTGGCTGGTGCGGATCACGACGAAGCGGTGGTACACGCGCTATCCGACGTTGCTTGCGGCCTTTGCATTCTCCGTCGCCTCCGTGTTTGCGCTGATCATGTTCGTGCCCGGCAGCTTCATCCCTCCGGACGATTCGTCCCGCATCGTGCTGTCGGCCGAACTGCCGCCGAATGCACGACTTGACGACACCGAGCAGGCAACCAACGAGATTTACAGGCGCGTCAAGGATATCGACGGCGTCGAGAATGTCTTCGTCCTCGGGGGTGCCTCGCCCAAGGGCGATCTGGAACTGCGCCGCGCCACGGTAACTCTGACGCTCGGCAAGCTCGACCAATCGCTCTCCAAAAAACTGGTCAACGATGTGCTGGGGTCGCTGCCGGTGATCGGTCCCTATCTGCCGAAGGTTACCGTCCATGGTCGCGAGCGTCCGCAATGGGACGTGGAAAAAGAAGTCTTCGCCAAACTGCGCTCGATCCCCGACGTTCGCATCACCAAGCTCAACGATCGCGGCGACCGTGACCTGACCTACAACTTCCTCTCCCGCAACGAGAAGGATCTGAACGAAGCGGTCGGCACCCTCGAAGCCAAGTTGCGCACCGATCCGGCGCTTGCCAATGTCAGCGCCGACGGCGCCCTGCCCCGGCCCGAGCTGCAGATCTATCCGCGCAAGGACGAGGCTGCTCGCCTCGGCATTACGCCGCAGATGATTTCCGATACGGTGCGCGTCGCGACCATCGGCGATATCGACGCGTCGCTGGCCAAGATCTCGCTCGATGACCGCCAGATTCCCATCCGCGTACAGGCTGCAATCGGCATGCGCCGCAACCTTGCGGCGATCCGGGCATTGCGCATCAAGACCGCCACCGGCGCGACGGTGCCGATGTCCAGCGTCGCTGATATCGACTATTCGGAAGGCCTGTCTTCGATCAAGCGCAACAACCGCTACCGCGTCGTCGCCATCGGCGCCGATCTGCCGCAGGGCGTGGCGCTTGACACGGCGTCGAGCCATTTCCTCAGCATCGTCAACAGCGCCAAGATCCCCGCCACTGTCCATCTGGCTGAAAGCGGCGACACCAAGGTGCAGAAGGAAATGCAGCAAAGCTTCGGCAACGCCATGCTGCTGGGCCTTCTGCTGGTGCTGACCGTGTTGGTGTTGCTCTTCAAGGATGTGATCCAGCCTTTCACCATCCTGCTATCGCTGCCGCTGGCGATCGGTGGCGTGGCATTGGCGCTGATCCTGACCGGCAATGCCCTCTCCATGCCCGTCATGATCGGCATCTTGATGCTAATGGGCATCGTCACCAAGAACGCCATTCTGCTCGTCGATTTCGCCATCGAAATGATGCACCATGGCATGCCGCGGCTGGAGGCCGTAGTCGAGGCCGGTCGCAAGCGAGCGCGGCCGATCATCATGACGTCGATCGCCATGTCCGCCGGCATGTTGCCATCCGCGCTCGGCGTCGGTGAAGGCGGCTCGTTCCGCGCGCCCATGGCGATTGCGGTCATCGGCGGCATCATCGTCTCGACCGTCCTCAGCCTGGTGGTCGTGCCGTCCTTCTTCCTGATCATGGACGATCTGTCGCGCCTGCTTGCCTGGCTCTTCGGCCGTCTCGTCGGCAAGAAGGATGTGGACGATGAGGTTCTGACCAAGGAAAAGCTGGCGGCCGCCGTCAACGAAAATCGCAAGTCCCTCACGGCACTCGAAGAACGTCTCGACGCCGTGGAAAACAAGGACGTCCCACAGCACGGCAAACCAGCCAAGACGAATATCTTGAAGCTGCCGCCGTTCGCCGCCGAATAGAACGTCCCCTTCTCCCCTCGGGGAGAAGGTTGCTCAAAGGCCGCCCTGTTCCTTTAGGAAGTCGACGATCGTTCCAACGCCATCGCCGCGTTTCATGTCGGAGAACACGAAGGGGCGGGCCTGGCGCATGCGGGTCGCGTCGCGATCCATGACATCGAGATCGACCTCCACGAAGGGCGCGAGGTCCTTCTTGTTGATGACGAGAAGGTCGGATTTGGTGATGCCCGGACCGCCCTTGCGCGGAATTTCCTCGCCCTGGCAGACCGAGATCACATAGATCGTAATATCGGCGAGATCCGGAGAAAAAGTCGCCGCCAGATTATCGCCGCCGGATTCGATGAAGACGACGTCGAGATCGGGAAGCCGCTCGTTGAGGCCGGCAATGGCCTGCAGGTTGATCGTGGCATCTTCGCGAATGGCGGTATGTGGGCAGCCGCCGGTTTCGACACCGACGATGCGGTCCGACGTCAGCGCCTGCATGCGCACCAAAGCTTCAGCATCCTCGGTCGTGTAGATATCGTTGGTCACCACCGCGACGGAATAATCGTCACGCATTGCCTTGCAAAGCTTTTCGGTCAGCGCTGTCTTGCCAGAACCGACAGGCCCGCCGATACCGACGCGCAAAGGTCCATTTCTCGATTTCATGCTCGAAACTCCGATAAAAACATAGAATAGCGAGGCAGACGTGTCCCGCACAGCGGCGAATGACGTAGCTCAACCGCTATATTTGTTTGAGCTCTTCAGGATCGAAAGAGCCTCGTGCCCTGCGTCTCGTGACGAAGGCTCGCAATATCGGCCTGCACCGCCGCGGCACCGAGATCGTCGAGGCTCGATT
Source organism: Rhizobium leucaenae USDA 9039 (assembly GCF_000426285.1). GTDB lineage: Bacteria > Pseudomonadota > Alphaproteobacteria > Rhizobiales > Rhizobiaceae > Rhizobium > Rhizobium leucaenae. Next base: position 306,174 of record NZ_AUFB01000005.1, read on the forward strand.
GCGCAGCCCGCTTCGCGACCTCGGTGATGACATGTTCCAGCCCCGCCAGGATTGCGACGCCATCCTTCTGTCCGGTCACCCCGAGCCGAATTCCAGCCGACAGCATCTGCGATGCCACCGCATGCAGGAAGGCAGCGAGCGCCTTTTCCCGGGAGATGCCATGCGCGCCAGCCACGGCGCCGACCGCTACCGGATAAGCCACTTTCGCAGGCAGCATGGAAAAGACCGGATGCGGCCAGGCATTGGCGGCAGAGAGGAAGGCTTCGCCGAGCAGCATGGCTTCCTGATGGCGCTCCTTTGAACCGGCCAGTGCTTCGGCAAGCTCGGCCGCCTCAGCCAGTCGCGCCGCATCCTCTGCCGCGCCATGCGCTTCTGCAAGCAAGACGGCATCGTTCCAGACCGAGCCATGACGGATCAGCACCGCGATCCAATCCTTTAGGCTCGCGGTGTCCCGTACCAGGCCATCATGGACAGCACGTTCGAGACCGCCTGAATAGGCGAAGGAGCCGACGGGAAAAGCCGGCGACAGCCAGGCCATCAGCCGCAGGAGCGCCTGCAGATCGCCATTTTCAGCCGCTGAAATCCCGCCCATCACGCTCAGTCGTGCGAATGATCGTGATGATCATGCCCGTGATCGTGGTCATGATGACGCCCATGATCGTGGCTGTGCGAATGGCCGCCATGCGTATGATAAGCGCCACGAGCCGGCTGAAAGGCTTCGCTGACTTCCGTCACCGTTGCGCCAAGGCCTTCGAGCATGGAGCGGATGACGTGGTCGCGCAGGATGAGGATGCGGTCTTCCTCGATCTGCGCCGAAAGGTGCCGGTTGCCGAGGTGCCAGGCGAGCTCGATCAGATGCCGGCGGTCGCGTGGCTTGATCTCGAACAGCTTTTCCGCCGCCGCGACGATTTCGATCAATTCTCCGTCTTCGCGCACCAGCAGATCGCCATTGGCAAACAGCACCGGCTCCTTCAGATCGAGCATGACCATCTCGCCATTTTCAAGATGCAGCAGTTTGCGGCGCAGATGCCGAAGATCATGCGGCAGCACGACGCGATCGATCGGATTGGAGGATGGGGAGCCGGCCGGCAGATAGGAAGTGACGCGTAGCATGACATGTCCAATTCAAAGCTTTGTCAGAGCATGCAAAATAGCCGCTTTCCGCGCAAGGACCAGTGCCGGTTTCGCAGAGCTATATTCCATGGCCGTATCGATGCTGCTCCACACAATCGGGCATCGCTTCCTGCTCTTCCTCGGCCGGGGAACGATGCCAGACATGATTCAGCCATTCGCTTTCATGGACGACGCGATTGCGGCCAAGGGCCTTGGCGAGATACAGCGCCTTGTCCGCGGCGGCATAGACCACCTCTTTCCTGCGCTCCCCCCAAATATCGGCGATCCCGGCGGAAATAGTGATCTTCACTGCAGCACCTTCGACGGCGATGGCGTGGTCGGCAATCTGCGTTTTCACCCCCTCGATGCGCGCGATGCGTTCGGCCAGATCACGGCCATGGACGATGGCGCCGAACTCCTCGCCGCCGAGGCGGGCAATCACATCCCTGCCCTCGAAAATGCCGGAAAAGATCTGTGACACGGCGACGATGACGGCATCTCCCGAAGCGTGCCCATAGCGGTCATTGATCGTCTTGAAGCGGTCGACATCGAAGATGACTAGCGACGCGTCGTCTTGCGCCTCTTCCAACGCCTCGGTAAAGGCGCGACGGTTCAGCAGTCCCGACAACATGTCGGTGCGGCTTAGCCGTTCGAATTCGGCGCGCGAGACGCGAGCTTATGAATGGCGTAACCCGCCAGCAGCGCCAGTGCGCCAGAGACGGTACCGCCGATGAACCAGGCGAGCAGGACACAGAGCCGGATCGCGTCGAGGATCGGCAATGGCAAGAGACCAAGCCACTCGAGCACAGGCAGCATCACAAGAATGATGGCCACGGACAAGATGACCGCCAGAAAACTCATCTTTAGCGCGAAAATATATATCGTGCGACGCTGCTGAAAATTACCAAGTTCGGCCTGCAGCGAAATCCACCGTTTCATGCGAATCACCTTCCTCAGCCCACGAATTCGATGATGTGGGATAGGGGCGAAGGCTCTTCCAGGCCTTTAACGCGATCGTTAAAATGCCGGACACTTCTCAACTTATGAACTGTTAGAAATCGCCACCGAACCTCGTCTCACCTAAGGTGAGATTTCGATATAAACAACCGTCGGTGCAAGTCTCTGATTATGCTGCAATAGTTCGAAGAGCTTATGAAAAACCCCTGAATCCAGGGGTTTTGATGATCAATCGCGACGAAACGCGATACTTCCCATTAAAACAGGAAATAACGCTGCGCCATCGGCAGCACGGTTGCCGGTTCGCAGGTCAGAAGCTCGCCATCGGCACGCACTTCGTAAGTCTCCGGATCGACTTCGATATGCGGCGTCAGACTATTGTGGACCATCGATGCCTTGGAAATACCGCCGCGGGTATTCCTGACGGCAACGAGGTTCTTGGCGACGCCGAGCCTGCCGGCAAGACCGGCGTCGAGCGAGGCCTGCGACACGAAGGTGACCGAGGAATTTGTCAGGCTCTTGCCGAAAGAGGCGAACATCGGGCGGTAATGCACCGGCTGCGGCGTCGGGATCGAGGCGTTCGGATCGCCCATGGGAGCGGCCGCAATCGAGCCGCCGAGCAGAACCATGTCCGGCTTCACGCCGAAAAAGGCCGGATTCCAGATCACCAGGTCGGCGCGCTTGCCGACTTCGAGCGAACCGATCTCATGGCTGAGGCCATGGGCGATCGCCGGATTGATCGTGTATTTGGCGATATAGCGTTTGACGCGGAAATTGTCGTTGTCTCCGGTTTCCTGGGCAAGACGGCCGCGCTGGCGCTTCATCTTGTCGGCAGTCTGCCAGGTGCGGATCGCCACTTCGCCGACCCGGCCCATGGCCTGGCTGTCAGACGAAATGATCGAGAAGGCACCGATATCGTGAAGTATGTCTTCCGCGGCAATCGTCTCCCTGCGGATGCGGCTTTCGGCGAAAGCGATGTCTTCCGGGATCGATGGCGACAGGTGATGGCAGACCATCAACATGTCGAGATGTTCGGCAATCGTGTTAACCGTATAGGGGCGCGTTGGGTTGGTCGAAGATGGTATAACATTCGACTGTCCGCAGATCTTGATGATGTCAGGCGCATGGCCGCCGCCAGCCCCTTCGGTATGGAAAGCGTGGATGGTGCGGCCCTTGATGGCGCCGATCGTATCCTCGACGAAGCCGCTTTCATTCAACGTATCCGTGTGGATCATCACCTGCACATCATACGCATCGGCGACCGTCAGGCAGCAGTCGATGGCACCGGGCGTCGTCCCCCAATCTTCGTGCAGCTTCAGCGAGGTGGCGCCGGCAAGCACCATCTCCTCGAGCGCGCCGGGCAGCGAAGCATTGCCCTTGCCGGCAAAAGCGAGGTTCATCGGAAAGGCATCAGCAGCCTCGATCATGCGGGCAATATGCCAGGGGCCGGGCGTGCAGGTGGTGGCAAGGGTTCCGTGCGCCGGGCCGGTGCCGCCGCCGAGCATGGTCGTCAGCCCGCTCATCAGCGCCTCTTCGATCTGCTGCGGGCAGATGAAGTGGATATGGCTATCCATGCCGCCGGCCGTGACGATCTTGCCCTCGCCCGCGATTGCCTCCGTGCCCGGACCGACGATGATGTTGACGCCCGGCTGCATGTCCGGATTACCGGCTTTGCCGATGGCGACGATCCTGCCATCCTTGAGGCCGATATCAGCCTTGACGATTCCCCACGTATCGACGATCAGCGCGTTGGTGATGACGGTATCGACGGCACCGTTCGCCCGCGTCACCTGGCTCTGCCCCATGCCGTCGCGAATGACCTTGCCGCCGCCGAACTTCACCTCCTCGCCATAGGTGGTGAAATCCTTCTCCACCTCGATGAAAAGTTCCGTATCCGCAAGCCGCACCTTGTCGCCGGTGGTCGGCCCGAACATGTTGGCATAGGCGGCGCGGGAAATCTTATGGGGCATAAATCAAGCTCCTTGGGAGGAAAGAATAAGAGTCTTGTGGGCAATGCGTCTCAGGCGGCCAAGGGAAATGTAATGATCGACCAGCCGCTTCTCCGCCGCGAACGGATGGCCATCCCATCCCGTATGGCTGAAGCCGGTGATATCTGGCGCTCACTGCGCACCCTCCGGTCCATCGGCCAGTGCCTTCAGCTCCTTGGTCCGCTGCCGCGTCAACGTTGCCTTGCATCCGGAAACGAGCATAGGTTCCATCGACCCGCCCCGCGCCTCAAATCCTTCCGCCTCGCATTGGCCATCGCGATAATCGACCCAGGCGCGCTGCGCCTTGACCAATGCTTTTTCGGCACCCTTTAGGTCGGCATCGAGATCCGCATCGGCGGCAACCATTGCCGCGCGCGTCTTTTTATATTGTTCATTCAATGCCCTATCGGCCTTGTCGTAGTCCCGCTGGGAGCAGATGTTCATGTCCATCTGCGTCTGCGCATTGTTGCAATCGACCTTCGGCTGGTCCGGATCATTCTGCGCAAAGGCCGAACCGCATATCAAAACCGTCGCGACACATGCGCCGGACGCAAGCAATCTCAAAGACATGCCGTTTCTCCCCATAAGCCTTTAGAGTTTGCCCATGATCTGTTGGCGGAAGCCATAGACCTCGCGCTTGCCGGAGAGCGGGATTAGCGTCACCGAGCGCGTCTGGCCCGGCTCGAAACGCACTGCCGTTCCTGCAGGAATATCAAGACGCATGCCCTTGGCCCTGTCGCGGTCAAAGGCGAGACCGCCATTCGTCTCGGCAAAATGATAGTGGCTGCCGACCTGCACCGGGCGGTCGCCGGTGTTGGAGACCTCCAGCGTTATCGTCGGCGCGCCGGCGTTCAGTTCGATGTCGCCGCTCGCGGCCAGAATTTCACCCGGAATCATGATCTTTTCCTTTGCCGTCGTTCAGCGGATCGGCTCGTGCACGGTCACGAGCTTCGTCCCATCCGGAAACGTCGCCTCGACCTGCACGTCGTGAATCATCTCGGCAATCCCTTCCATCACCTGGTCGCGGCTGATGACATGGGCGCCGGCTTCCATCAGTTCGGCGACCGGGCGGCCGTCACGGGCGCCTTCGACAACGAAATCCGTGATCAGCGCGATGGCTTCCGGATGGTTGAGCTTGACGCCGCGCTCCAGCCGCCGCCGCGCCACCATTGCCGCCATGGAAATCAACAGCTTATCTTTTTCTCTCGGAGTGAGGTTCATCGCCTACCTATGTAATTGCTATTTGCTCGAACTACAGATTCCAGACCTTCGGCACTGGCGCTGCGTTGCGCAAGGCGGAAATGACCGGGATCAGGATTTTTCTGAGAGCAAAGCCGTCGGGTGCCGCGAGCCGCACCACCAGCTTGTCGCGCCACTGGCTAACGCCGCCCATGTGCCCCTCGATGAGCGGCCGCAGCTTGGCGAGATAGGTCTCCGCCCGCGGCCCGGCATAGAGCAGCGTCGCGAAAGCGACCTGGCCGCTCAGAACCGCATGCTCAGCCGTCAACGCTGCGACATCGCCCTCGAGCCTCAGTTCCTCGGCATGGATCAACCGCTCGGCGCAGCGGATGCGCCAGCGGTCGCGAAACAACCCCTGCGCCATCGCTTCGCCCATGGCTTTGCGGCCGAGCAGAATTGCCTCGACGGCCAGGAATTCGGCAGTCTCGTCGAGATCGACAGCGAGCCTGCGCGACAGCGAGGCGCGGTCGAACAGAATGGTTTCCTGCGGCAGCCAATCGACGCGTGCGCCAGCACCGACCTTGATGGACGTCACGACTTCGGCGGTGCCTGCGGATGCCTTGTAGATTTTCTCGCAGGCCTGCGTGGTCACATCGATGCGCGTGCCCGGCCCAGCGACGATGCTCCAATCCATCCGGTCGCCGCCGGTCAGGCCGCCGGCGGTGTTGATGATAACGGCTTCCATGGAATTATCGAACGTATCGGGCAGGCGGATCTTTGCCGCACCTTCCTGGAAAAGTTCGGAAAGGCGCGTGCGCCCATCAAGCGCCTTGGCCGCCAGATGGCCGCGCCCGCGCGCCCTCTGCGGTCTCGTGCTCGCCGCTGCCATCACCATTCCGTTTCTCCGCTCATCACACCAGGCCATCGCGGATCGTTGAAATCCACCGAAGAACAAAAACAAGCAATTCCCGTGCCTTGTGAAGTCGTCCGGAACATTGACCGGCGGCACTGATATCCGCCGCATTTTTCGCCAAATGATGAAAAGAACAGCAATGGCCTCACACCGTCAGATGTCGCCGAGCCTCGGGCGTATCCAGCGTCTCCGCCAGACCCTCATGGACGATTTCCCCACGATCCATGATATAGACGTAATCGGCAAGTTCGCGGCAGAAATCGAGATATTGTTCGACCAGCAGGATTGCCATGCCGGTGGAATCCCGGAGATAGCGGATCGCCCGCCCGATATCCTTGATGATCGACGGCTGGATACCCTCCGTAGGCTCATCCAGCACCAATATTTTCGGCCGCGTCACCATTGCCCGGCCGATCGCCAATTGCTGCTGCTGGCCGCCGGAAAGATCGCCGCCGCGGCGCGACAGCATGGATTTCAGCACCGGAAACAGATCGTAGATGTCCTCGGGAATGGTGCGGTCGCGGCGCGACACGGGAGCGAACCCCGTCTCCAGGTTCTCCTTGACCGTCAGCAGCGGAAAGATCTCGCGCCCTTGCGGCACATACCCGATCCCCTGCTTGGCGCGTGCAAAGGGCGCCAGGCCGTTCAGTGTCACCCCGTCGAAGGTAACCGAACCTGCTGACAGCGCATGCTGGCCGGTGACGGCGCGCAGCAGCGAACTTTTGCCGACGCCGTTGCGACCGAGCACGCAGGTGATCTTACCCATCTCCGCCTTGATGGAGATGCCGCGCAGAGCCTGAGCGGCGCCATAGTGCAGATTTGCGTTTTCGACTGTCAGCATCTCAATTCTCTTCCTTTTCCCAAAACCCCCTCACCCTAACCCTCTCCCTGAGGGGAGAGGGGACGATCCCCTTCTCCCCTCGGGGGGAAGGTGGCCGATAGGCCGATGAGGGGCTCTCTCCCCACGGCAATCCCTCACCTACCGCCCCAAATAATTCTCGATCACCTTCGGATCATTGCTGACGAAGTCGATCGAGCCTTCGGCCAATACCGAGCCTTCCGCAAGGCACGTCACCTTGACGCCAAGATCGCGGATGAAGCCCATGTCATGCTCGACCACCACCACGGACCGCGTCTTGGCGATTTCCTTCAGCAGCACCGCCGTCTCTGCCGTCTCCGCATCCGTCATGCCCGCTACCGGTTCATCGACCAAAAGCAGCTTTGGCTCCTGGGCGAGCAGCATGCCGATCTCCAGCCATTGCTTCTGCCCATGCGAAAGATTGGCCGCCAGCTCGTCGCGGCGGTGAGAGAGGCGCACGGTTTCCAGGATCTCATGAATGCGATCGCGATCTTCCGGCGTCAGGCGGTAGAAGAGCGTCGAGAAAACGCCGCGCTTGCGGTTGAGCGCCAATTCGAGATTGTCCCAGACCGTATGGCTTTCGAAAACCGTCGGTTTCTGGAATTTGCGGCCGATGCCGAGCTGGGCGATATCGGCTTCGTCCTTCTTGGTGAGATCGATCTGGCCATTGAAGAACACCTCGCCCTGGTCGGGCCGCGTCTTACCGGTGATGATATCCATCATCGTCGTCTTGCCGGCGCCATTCGGACCGATGATGGCGCGAAGTTCTCCGGGTTCGATGACGATCGACAGCGAATTCAGCGCCTTGAAGCCATCGAAGGAGACGGAGACGTTGTTGAGATAAAGCATGCTGTTGGGCTTGATGTCCGGGATCATGGCTTCACTCCGCCGCCTGGATGGTCGTCTTGCCGGCTTCGGTTTCGTCTTCCTCGGCATCAGGCTTCGCGCTGACCGGTTGGCGATCGCCACCGATATATTGCGCTATCGTGCCGACGATGCCCTTGGGCAGGAGCAACGTCACCGCAACGAAGAGGCCGCCGAGCGCGAAGAGCCAGAAATCGGGGAACAGGCCGGTGAAGATTGTCTTGCCGCCATTGACGAGAATGGCGCCGATGATCGGGCCGATCAGCGTCGCCCGGCCACCGACTGCCGTCCAGATGACCACTTCAATGGAATTCGCGGGCGCGAATTCGCCGGGATTGATGATGCCGATCTGCGGCACATAGAGGGCACCGGCAATGCCGGCCATCATCGCCGACACGACGAAGACGAAGAGCTTCATGTGTTCGACCCGGTAACCCAAGAAGCGCGTCCGGCTCTCCGCATCGCGCACGCCGACCAGCACTTTGCCGAATTTCGAGCGCACGATGGCCGAGGACAGCATCAGCGCCAGCGCCAGAAACAGCGCGGTGATGGCGAAGAGTACGGCGCGCGTGCCGTCGGCCTGGATATTGAAGCCGAGAATATCCTTGAAGTCGGTCAGACCGTTATTGCCGCCGAAACCCATGTCATTGCGGAAGAAGGCGAGCAGCAGTGCATAGGTCATCGCCTGCGTGATGATCGAAAGATAGACGCCGTTGACACGTGAGCGAAAAGCGAACCAGCCGAACACGAAGGCAAGTAGACCGGGAGCCACCAGCACCATGATCATGGCGAACCAGAAATGATCGAAGCCGTACCAGAACCACGGCAACTCCTTCCAGTTCAGGAAGACCATGAAGTCCGGCAGGATGGGATTGCCATAGGTGCCGCGCGAGCCGATCTGCCGCATCAGATACATGCCCATCGCATAGCCGCCGAGCGCAAAGAACGCGCCATGGCCGAGCGAGAGAATGCCGCAATAGCCCCAGACGAGATCGAGTGCCAAGGCAAGCAAAGCATAGGTCAGATACTTACCAAACAATGACATCAGATAGGTCGGCACATGCAGCGGGCTGGTGTCCGGCAGGGCCAGATTGGCGAGCGGCACGAACACTGCGACAACAAGCAGGATCGCGATGGCGATGCCGATGCGGCGGTCGAGCGAACGGAGGAGAAAGGCCGTGATCATGCTTCCACCGCCCTTCCCTTGAGGGCGAAGAGCCCGCGCGGACGTTTCTGAATAAAGAGGATAATGAGGACGAGAACCAGGATTTTGCCGAGCACCGCCCCCGCATAGGGCTCAAGGAACTTGTTGAGGATGCCGAGCGAGAAGGCACCGACCAGCGTTCCCCAGAGATTGCCGACGCCGCCGAAGACGACAACCATGAAACTGTCGATGATGTAGCTTTGGCCAAGGTTTGGCGAGACGTTGTCGATCTGCGAGAGCGCAACGCCTGCCATCCCCGCAATGCCCGACCCCAGGGCAAAGGTGAAAGCGTCCACCCAGGGCGTACGGATGCCCATGGACGACGCCATGCGCCTATTCTGCGTCACCGCCCGCATTTGCAGCCCGAAAGCCGAACGCTTCAGCAGCAACAGCAGGGCGACGAAGACGCCGAGCGCGAAAACGATGATCCAGAGGCGGTTCCAGGTGATGGAGAGATAGCCGAGATCGAAAGAACCGGACATCCAGGAAGGATTGCCGACCTCCTGATTGGTCGGCCCGAAGATCGAGCGCACGGCTTGCTGCAGGATCAGCGAAATGCCCCAGGTGGCGAGCAGCGTCTCCAGCGGCCGGCCATAGAGGAAACGGATGACGCCGCGCTCGATGACGAGGCCGACGGCACCGGTGACCAGAAACGCCACCGGCAAGGCGATCGCCAGCGACCAGTCGAAGAGTTCCGGATAGGAGCTGCGGATGACGCTCTGAACCATGAAGGTGGAATAGGCGCCGAGCATCACCATCTCGCCATGTGCCATGTTGATGATGCCCATGACGCCGAAAGTGATGGCAAGCCCGATAGCGGCAAGCAGCAGCACCGAGCCGAGCGAAAGGCCGTACCAGACGTTCTGCACCGCATCCCAGATCGCCAATTGGCTCTGGATGCCGGCGATGGCAGCCGCGACATCGGGCTTCAGGCTGTCGTCGACGGTAACCGAGGAGAGAATGCCGATGGCGTCACGTCCGCCTTCGTTCTTGATCGTCTCGATCGCCGCCTTCTTCTGCTCCGGCGAGCGATCGGAGCCGAGCACGGCCACCGCGCGCGCCCTCTCGAGCACGCCGCGAATTTCGCCGTCCTTTTCGTTCTTTAACGCCGCCTCCAATGCCTCCAGCGAATCCGCGCTTGGCGATTTCAATACGGATTGCGCCGCCTCCAATCGAACGCCACGATCCGGGCTCATCAGCGTCAGGCCGCCGAGCGCCGCGCGGACCGAGCGACGAAGATTGTTGTTGATCTTGATCTTGCTAAGATTGCCCTTGGCTTCCTGGCCCACCGCCTGCCCGGTCAACGGGTCGACCAGGGCCATGACGTCACCGGACGATTTGGCAATGAAGACCTGATTGTCGGATTTGCGAACATAAAGATCGCCATCCGAAAAGGCCTGCAGCGCCGGCACCACCTTAGGATCACCGGTCTTGGCGAGGTTCTTCACGATCTCGTCGGCCTGCTGGAAGTTCGCCGGCCCCAGCGCGTTGATAAGACTATGCGCGTCCTCCTGGGCACGCAGCGTCGTCGCCGTCAGCGCTAGCATCAGGCAAAAGCCGGCGGCAAGCGCCACAGCCATGTGGTAAACGAATTTGTCGAACATCGCGCTTGTCCCCTCATGCTGCCGCGGGCAGAGAAGCCTGCCCGCGGCGATCGCACACTAAAGCTGAACTCAGGAACCCTTGCCGCCGCACTTGCCGGTGGAGACGTTGAAGTTGCCGCAGTTAAGCGGCATGCGCCAATCCGAGATCAGATCCTTGCTATCAGGCAGGTAGTCCGACCATTCCTTGCCGACCACTGCAGGGGTTTGCGAAACAACGTCGAACTGGCCGTTTTCCTGCACCTCGCCGATCAGCACCGGCTTGGTGATGTAGTGGTTCGGCATCATCGTGGCGTAGCCGCCGGTAAGGTTCGGCACCGAAACGCCGACGAGCGCGTCGATCACCTTGTCCGGATCGGTCGTACCGGCTTTTTCGACAGCTTTCACCCACATGTTGAAGCCGATATAGGCAGCTTCCATCGGGTCGTTGGTAACCCGCTTGTCGTTCTTGGTATAGGCGTGCCATTCCTTGATGAATTCGGCATTGGCAGGCGTGTCGACGGACTGGAAGTAGTTCCAGGCAGCGAGATGGCCGACCAGCGGCTTGGTGTCGACACCGGCAAGCTCTTCTTCGCCGACGGAAAAGGCGACGACCGGAATGTCTTCCGCCTTGACGCCCTGGTTGCCGAGCTCCTTATAGAAGGGAACATTGGCGTCGCCATTGATGGTGGAGACGACGGCGGTCTTCTTGCCGGCCGAGCCGAAGGCCTTGATCTTCGAGACTTCCGTCTGCCAGTCGGAGAAGCCGAACGGCGTATAGTTGATAATGATGTCTTCGTCCTTGACGCCCTTGGACTTCAGGTAGGCCTCGAGGATCTTGTTGGTCGTGCGCGGATAGACATAGTCGGTGCCTTCGAGCACCCAGCGCTGCACGCCTTCATTCTGCATCAGGTAATCGACCGCGGGGATCGCCTGCTGGTTCGGGGCAGCGCCGGTATAGAACACGTTACGCTCGGACTCTTCACCCTCGAACTGCACGGGGTAGAACAGGATCGAGTCCAATTCCTTGAACACCGGCAGGACCGACTTGCGCGATACCGAGGTCCAGCAACCGAACACGGCGGAAACCTTGTCCTTCTGGATCAGTTCGCGGGCCTTTTCGGCAAAGAGCGGCCAGTCGGAAGCCGGATCGACGACGACGGGCTCCAGCTTCTTGCCGAGAACGCCACCCTTCTTGTTCTGCTCGTCGATGAGCATCAGCATGGCATCCTTCAGCGTCGTTTCCGAAATCGCCATGGTGCCCGAAAGTGAGTGGAGAACGCCGACCTTGATAGTGTCATCGGCAGCAAAAGCTCCATGGAATGCGGTCGTCGACATGATGGCGCCCAGAAGCGCGCCGGAGACGAGAGTCTTCAGTTTCATGTGTAGTTCCCCTCTTTGTGTCTGCTGCAACGGCCCGTAAACAAAGATTAACCGTTGCCTGGCCGCGACTATCCGGCAGCACCTGGGGATTCCACATACGTAATATGACGTAGGAAACGGGGCGAAATGTGCAGCATATTAGCGGCCCATGCACTTAAGGGCCGCTGCATTCCGTGTTACGACGTCGATTAGATTTGAAGACTGCTGAAGGGTGGGCATGGCGGCGCGGCAACGCATCATTCCGGTGAGACGCGAATATAACCGCTGGGTCGCGAACCAGACGCTGGAAGACTATGCGCTGCGCTTTACCGCCAAAAGCGCCCGGCAATTTTCCTCGCAGCGCATCTCGCAGACGGCAATCGGCGCCATCTCCTTTCTGGCGCTGGAAGCGATCGGCGGCGCCATCACGCTCTCCTACGGCACGACCAACGCCTTCTATGCCATCATCGTCGCGAGCATCGCCATGCTCGCGATCGGCCTGCCGATCAGCCGCTACGCCATCCGCCACGGCGTCGATATCGACTTGCTGACGCGCGGTGCGAGCTTCGGCTATATCGGCTCGACCATCACCTCGCTGATCTATGCCAGCTTCACCTTCATGCTGTTTGCCATCGAGGCGTCCATCATGTCGGGAGCGCTGGAGCTGACGCTTGGGATACCCTTGTGGATCGGCTATATCGTCAGCGCCGTCATGGTCATTCCGCTGGTGACGCATGGCGTCCGTCTGATCAGCCGGTTTCAGCTTCTGACGCAGCCGTTCTGGATCGTCCTCAATATCCTGCCCTTCATCTTCATTGCCTTGTCCGATTGGGGGAAGTTCGACCTCTGGCGTGCTTTCGCCGGCATCCATCATACGGCAGGCGCGTCCGGAACCGCGGCTCCCTTCGATCTCGTAGAATTCGGCGCGGCTTCCGCCGTGATCCTGGCACTGATGTCGCAGATCGGCGAACAGGCCGACTTTCTGCGCTTCCTGCCGCCGGAAGGCCGCCGCAAATGGCGGCATCACCTGGTGATCTTCCTCGCCGGTCCCGGCTGGGTGATCATCGGCGCACTGAAGCTGCTGGCCGGCTCCTTCCTCGTCGTACTGACGTTGAGTTCCGGTATTCCCGCCGATCGCGCCGCCGATCCGGCGCAGATGTATCTCACCGCCTTCGGCTATATGATCCCTTGGCACAATGCCGCGCTGCTGTTGATGGCCGCCTTCGTCGTGGTCTCGCAACTCAAGATCAATGTGATGAACGCCTATGCCGGCTCGCTGGCCTGGTCGAATTTCTTCTCGCGGCTGACCCACAGCCATCCCGGACGCGTGATCTGGCTGGTCTTCAATGTCGCCATCGCCCTGCTGCTCATGGAACTCGGCATCTATAAGCTGCTGGAGGAAACCCTCGGCATCTTTTCGATCGTCGCCATGGCTTGGCTCTGCACCATCTCCGCCGATCTGTTCATCAACAAGCCGCTCGGCCTTGCCCCTCCCGGCATCGAGTTCAAGCGCGCCCATCTCTACGACATCAATCCTGTCGGCTTAGGCGCCATGGCGCTCTCGGCGACGGTTGCCCTCATCGCCCATTTCGGCGTTCTCGGCGCGGTTGCCGCCTCGCTCGCTCCCTACATCACCTTGGTCATTGCCTTCATCGCCTCGCCCACGCTCGCCTGGGTAACCAAGGGCAAATTCTATCTCGCCCGCAAGCCGCGCCAAAGCTGGAAGCGCCTGTCCACCATCACCTGCTCGGTCTGCGAACATCCTTTCGAGCCGGAGGACATGGCCTGGTGCCCGGCCTATGCCGCGCCGATCTGCTCGCTCTGCTGCTCGCTGGACAGCCGCTGCCATGACATGTGCAAGCCGAAGGCTCGGCTCAACGCACAGGTCGGCACCGTCGCTAAGACCCTGCTGCCGGAGACCGTCGTCGCCAAACTCGCAACCCGTCTCGGCCGCTATGGTATTGCCGTCGCGGTGGCGCTGACGGCTGTGGGCGCCATCCTGGCGATGATCGCGCATCAGGTCGGCTCTGCTTCGCCGGAGACGTCCGCGGTGGTCGACCGCACCATCCTGATCGTCTTCTTCGTCTTCGCCGTCATTGCCGGCGTTGTCTGCTGGTTCTATGTGCTCGCCCATGACAGCCGCGTCGTCGCCGAGGAGGAATCTTCGCGCCAGAACACCCTGCTGCTCAAGGAAATCGCAGCGCATAAGAAGACGGACGCGGCTTTGCAGAGCGCCAAGGAAGCGGCCGAAGCCGCCAACCGCGCCAAGAGCCGCTACGTCGTCGGCTTGAGCCATGAATTGCGCACGCCACTCAATGCGGTGCTCGGTTACGCCCAGATCCTTGAGCGCGATGAGACCATCCCGGCGCCGCGACAATCATCATTGAAGGTCATCCGCCGCAGCGCCGAACATCTCTCTGGTCTGATCGACGGGCTATTGGATATTTCCAAGATCGAGGCCGGCCGGCTACAGGTTTATTCCAACGAGATCAACATCCAGGATTTTCTCGACCAGATCGTCGATATGTTCCGCCCGCAGGCGCAGGCCAAGGGTCTCGCTTTCATCCATGAGCGATCTCCCGCCCTGCCCGATTATGTCCGCACCGACGAAAAGCGACTGCGCCAGATCCTCGTCAATCTGCTTTCCAACGCCATCAAATTCACGGATACGGGGAGCGTGCGCTTCGAGGTCGGCTATCGCAGCCAAGTCGCGAGCTTCACCATCGCCGATACCGGCCGCGGCATCGCCGAGAAGGACCTCACCCGCATCTACGAGCCCTTTCAGCGCGGCGAAGCCGACAGCGTCCGCCCTATGCCGGGCCTCGGCCTCGGGCTGACCATTACCCGACTGCTCACCAATACACTCGGCGGCGAAATCTCTGTCGTCAGCGAAAAGGACAAGGGCTCGACTTTCAAGGTGCGCCTTATGCTGTCGGCGGTAATCCGGCCGATGAAGCCGCCGGCGCAGGAACAGCGGATCGTCAGCTATGAAGGCCCGCGCCGCACTATCGTGGTCGTCGACGACAATGAGGATCACCGCGAGCTAATGCGCGAAGTGCTGTCTCCACTCGATTTCATCGTGCTGACGGCCACCGGCGGACCGGACTGCCTGACGCTGATCGAGGGCATCAAACCGGATCTTTTCCTGGTCGACATCTCCATGCCGGGCATGAACGGCTGGCAACTGGTCTCGCGGCTGAGGGAGAACGGCCAGATGGCGCCGATCCTGATGCTGTCGGCAAATATCGGCGATGGCGCCGCCGCCAAGGACAGCGACGACAGCCACAACGACGCTATCGCCAAGCCGATCGATATCCGCCAACTTCGCGACAAGCTCGCGCTTCATCTTGGCTTGAAGTGGATTTATGCTGACGGTTCCGCGCCGGTCTTGCCAAAACCCGCGCCACCGATGAAAAGCCCGGGGATAGAGCATGTGCGCGAGTTGATGCGGCTTGGCGAGATCGGCTACGTCAGAGGCATTGAGGCGAAGCTCGCGGACCTTGCCAAACTGACTGAAAATCAACCCTTCACCGACGCTCTCAGCACCTATGTCCAAGCCTTCGACCTCGGCGGCTTCCTGGATTTCCTGCATAAATTCCACAATGAAAAGGTAGAACCGATTGGCTGAGCCCGCCCTTCCCCGCGATATAGTCTTGCTCGTGGACGATTCGCCGGAGGCGCTCGGATTCCTGACTGACGCCCTGGAGCAGTCGGGCTTTTCCGTGCTGATCGCCACGTCGGGACAGGCGGCACTGAACATCGTCGAACGCATCACGCCGGACCTGATTTTGCTCGATGCCGTGATGCCGTCCATGGACGGTTTCGAGACCTGCCGGCGGCTGAAGGCCAATGCCGGCATCGCCCAGGTACCGGTGGTCTTCATGACCGGACTGACCGAAACCGAGCATGTCGTGCATGCGCTGGAATCCGGCGGCGTCGACTACCTCACTAAGCCGATCAACGTCGACGAACTGCGCGCCCGCATCCGCGTCCATCTGCGCAATGCCCGCTCTGCCCAAAGCGCCAGGGTCGCGCTCGACGCCGCCGGCCGGCACCTTCTGGCGGTCAAAGGCGATGGCGCGATCCACTGGTCGACACCGCAAGCGACGCGCCTTGTCAATGCCGCCACCGGCAGCGACGACGGCCTCGATCTCGTGGCGAAACACATCGCCGCCTTCATGCGCGAGCGAGAACGGCTAAGCTTGGGGCGCGGCGACAACCCATTTTCCATCAACAACGGCAGTCAGGCCGCTCTGCAGCTCGCCTTCCTCGGCGCGATCGGCCCCGACGAATATCTCTTTCGCTTGACCGCCACCAGCCAGCGCGCCGACGACGGCGTGCTGCGCCAGCATTTCGCGCTCACCCAGCGCGAATCCGAAGTGCTGCTTTGGATCGCCAAGGGCAAATCGAACCGCGATATCGGCGAGATCCTGGGCCTTTCCGCTCGGACGGTGAACAAACATCTGGAGCAGATCTATGTGAAGCTCGGGGTTGAGAACCGGGCTTCTGCAGCGGTGAAGGCAGCGCATGTGCTGCATGAGATGTGACGACAATTCATCCCCTCGCCCGCTTGCGGGGAAAGGGCTAATTTAGGTAAGGGGCCAGGCAGATAATCTCGGCAACGATGCCTCTCCTGGCCTTCCGGTAAGATAAACGGCATTGCTGCATCGCGATGTCGGCGCTCTATTTGCGAACTTCCCTCTCGAAAAGCCCCTCATCGACCGATCGCCATGTCGCTGTGCTCAACGGCCCTCGGCCACCTTCTCCCGGCCGCATTGCGGGGCGAAGGAGTCTAGACGACCCGATCCGGCGGCTCTCGGCCTTCGAAAAATGCTGTGACATTGTCCACCACCTTCATTCCCATCGCCGTGCGCGTCTCTTCGGTCGCACTGCCGAGATGCGGTAGCAGCACGACGTTCTCCATTGTCTTCAGCCTCTCCGGCACATTCGGCTCCGCTTCGTAAACATCAAGACCCGCGCCGCGGATCGTGCCTTGCTCCAGCGCCGAGATCAGCGCCGTCTCGTCGACGACGTCACCCCTTGCCGTATTGATCAGAAAGGCACCAGGTTTCATCGCAGCGAAACGGGCTGCATTCATCAAATGACGGTTCTCCTCGCCGCCAGGGCAATGCAGAGAAACGAAATCGGAAGCCGCGAGCACATCCTCCACCCTCTGCAATTGGACGGCGCCGTAGCGCGATGCTTCCATCGGATCGATGGCGGAGCGATTGTAGAAGACGACATCCATGCCGAAGCCAAAATGGCAGCGCTGCGCGAACGCGCGGCCGATGCGACCGAAGCCGATGATGCCGACGGTTTTTCCGGTTACCTTGGTGCCGACGAGATGTGTCGGGCGCCAGCCGGTCCAAGCGCCGGCCCTTAATTCGCGCTCGCCTTCGCCGCCGCGGCGGGCGACGGAAAGAAGGAGCAACATGGCGATATCGGCCGTGCAATCGGTCAACACACCGGGCGTGTTGGTGACGACGATGCCCTTCTCCTTGGTGGCCGCGATGTCGATGTGATTAAAGCCGACGCCGAAATTGCCGAGGATTTTTGTCCTGATGGCATCGCCTTCGAAAAGCGAAGCCGGAAGCTTGTCGGAGACAGTCGGCAGCACCGCATCATAAGACCGCAGGGCCTCGCGCAACTGCCCGGCATCAAGTGCGATGTCATCCGAATTGAACGTCGCGTCGAAGCGCTCGGAAAGGATGGCCTCCACTGCGGCCGGCCAGCGCCGGGTAACAAGAATACGGGGTCTGGTCATGCTGCATCTTCCTCCTGCCTAAAGATGGCTTCAGACTTAAAGCACGACCGCCGCAAAGGGAATGCCGTTCCCGCGGGCTGAACGCAAAGAAGCCCGGTCGATGACCGGGCTTCCAGATCGAGCGCATGCCGGAAACCGGCGCTGCGGGTGATTACTTTTCGATTTCGGCGTAGTTGTACTTGCCGTCCGAACCCTTGGACCACTTGTACATCACGTAATCCGGACGGGTGATGTCGCCCTTTTCGTTGAAGCCGAGTTCGCCGATGGCGGTCTTGTAGGGACCCTTTGCCTTCAGCGCGTCGGCAACAGCCATCGGATCGCTGGAGCCGGCAGCCTTTGCGGCGTCGGCGATGACCTGCATGGCAGCATACGCATAGAGCGTGTAGCCTTCCGGCTCATAGCCGGCAGCGCGGAACTTGGCGACCAGATCCTTGGAAGCCGGGTTCTTGCGCGGATCCGGAGCGAAGGTCATCAGCGTGCCGTTGACGGCGTCGCCGGCGATCGAAGCAAGCTCGTTCGAGACGATACCGTCACCAGACATGAAGTGAGCCTTGACGCCCTGGTCGGCCATCTGGCGCATGATCAGGCCGGCTTCGGTGTGCAGACCGCCGTAGTAGACGAAGTCTACGCCGGCTTCCTTCATCTTGGCGATGAGGGCCGAGTAGTCCTTGTCGCCGGGAGTGATGCCTTCGTAGAGAACTTCCTTCATGCCATCGGCATTGAGGTTCTTCTTGGTCTCGTCGGCAAGGCCCTGGCCATAGGGGGTCTTGTCGTGAACGATGGCAACCTTGGCGCCCTTGAAGTTGTCGGAAATGTACTTGCCGGCGACTGCGCCCTGCTGGTCGTCACGGCCGCAGGTACGGAAGGTGTTCCACAGACCGCGTTCGGTGAACACCGGGTTGGTGGAAGCCGGGGTGATCTGAAGGATGCCGTTTTCGGCATAGACTTCGGAAGCCGGGATGGAAACGCCCGAGTTGAAGTGGCCGACAACGAACTTGACGCCGTCAGCGACGAACTTGTTGGCGACCGAAACGCCCTGCTTGGCGTCGGAAACGTCGTCGCCGAGTTCGAGCTTGATCTTTTCACCGTTGATGCCACCGGCAGCGTTGATGTCGGCCACGGCCTGCTCGGCGCCCTTCTGGAGCTGAGCGCCGAAGGCAGCATTTGCACCCGTCAGAGGGCCTGCAACGCCAATGATGATGTCAGCCTTCGCAACGCCGCTGAACGCGATCATCGCCGACAGAGCCACGGCCGACAGAAGATACTTCTTCATATTGTTACTCCCAATTTTTTGAGCGGGTTCCGTTTGATTTGCCCTGCGCAATACCCACCAATCATCGCGCCGGTAAACTTGCATTTCGAAGTCTGGAGGACATGATTCCGAAAAGTGTCGAGCGGTTTTCGGACAGGATCAAACCCACCTTGTATTCAGACTGAGCCTAGTTTCGGCGCACTGTCAATTCTTCTTCTTCCACGAGAAGGCAGAAGTTTTTTCATACAGCCAGTAGTAGTTGTTCACCATCTGGTAGGTGCGTCGATAGCGGTACCCCGCCGTCGAGAAAATCAGGAGAAGAACCACGTCGAGAACATAGTTGCCGAGGTCGAACACCGGGCCGTTGAACAGCGCATGGTGCAGGAACTGCAGCCCAAGGCCGATCAGGAACGTATAGATGACCACCAACGGATAGGAGTTCCAGTTGCTCGCCACGGCGCGGCCGGCGCGCCATGCCGTCCAGAAACCCAAAAGAACGATAACCACACGAATGACGAGGCGCCCGCCGGTATCGCTTTCGAAGAAAAGTCCCTGCATATCAAATTCTCCGCAGAACGAGACTCAATGGTGACCGCCTTCGAGATAGGCGGAGCGCACTTCCGGATTGGCGAGCAGTTCCTTGCCGGAGCCGCTCATCGTCACCCGGCCGTTGACCATGACATAAGCGCGGTCGGAGAGCTTCAGGGCCGCAAAAGCGTTCTGCTCGACCAGGAAGACGGTGAGCCCCTGGCTCTTGTTCAGAACCTTGATGGCTTCGAAAATGCCCTTGACGATCAGCGGCGCAAGGCCGAGCGAAGGTTCGTCCAGCAAAAGCAGCTTCGGGCGTGCCATCAGCGCACGGCCGATCGACAGCATCTGCTGCTCGCCGCCCGACAGCGTGCCGCCACGCTGCGATTGACGCTCCTTCAGGCGCGGAAACAGGGTGAAGATCTTCTCGACATCCTCATTGAAATATTTGAGCTTGTCGAGGCTCGCGCCCATCTGCAGGTTTTCGTAAACCGTCATGCGCGGGAAGATGCGCCGCCCTTCCGGCGATTGCGCAATACGCAGCCGGGCGATCTCATGCGTCGGCATGTGGGTGATGTCGCGGCCATCGAAGGTCACCGAGCCGTTGCGCGCTTGCGGGCTACCGCAGATCGTCATCATCAATGTCGACTTGCCGGCACCGTTGGCGCCGATCAGGCTGACGATTTCGCCGCTGTTGACTTCGACATTGACACCGGCGAGAGCGCGGATATTGCCGTAATAGGTTTCGACGCCTTCAACTTTCAGAAGCGGTTGCCCCGTCATCGATGTTCGCCCTCTTGGAGGTGCTCGACTTCGGCAATCACCTCTTCCACTTCTTCATCTTCGACACCCAGATAAGCCGCGATCACTCTCGGATCGTTCTTGACCTCATCCGGCGTACCATCGGCAATCTTCTGTCCGTATTCCAGCACGACGACATGATCGGAGATTTCCATCACAACCGACATGTCGTGTTCGATCAGAAGGATCGACGTGTCGGCATCCTTGCGAATGCTGCGCAGGAATTCGTTGAGTACCAGCGACTCGCGCGGATTAAGACCGGCGGCCGGCTCGTCCAGGCACAGGAGTTCGGGGCCGGTGCACATGGCACGGGCGATTTCGAGACGGCGTTGCGCGCCGTATGGAAGATCGCCGGCCGGATCGTCGGCGCGATCGACGAGATCGGCCTTCTCCAGCCAGAAGCGTGCCAGTTCGATCGCGTTCTTCGCTTCGGCGCGATATTTGCCGACGCCGAGCAGACCAAGCACCGTAAAGCCCGACGCGCGCATCAGCTTGTTGTGCTGAGCAACCAGCAGGTTTTCAAGCACGGTCAGGCCCGAGAACAGGCGGATGTTCTGGAACGTACGCGCCACCTTGGCTTCGCGGGTAATGCGGAAGTCCGGCAGCCGCTCCAGGAGGAATTGCTTGCCGCTCTTCTGGTTGAGCGTGATCATCCCCATCGTCGGCTTGTAGAAACCGGTGATGCAATTGAACACGGTGGTCTTGCCGGCGCCGTTCGGGCCAATCAGCGCGGTAATATCGCCGCGCTTGGCCTCGAAGGAGAAGTCGTTGATCGCCATCAGGCCACCAAACTTCATCGACAGATGGTCGACCTTCAGCAGGACGTCGTCAGGGGTTACGGTCACAGCATTCATCAGCCGTGGCCCTCCTTTGTAAAGCTGCCGGATACCGCTTTCCGCTCCTTGAGGAAGGCGGTTGGCTCACGGGTGCCGACGAAGCCGCGCGGCTTCAATATCATGACGACGACCATGGCCAGGCCGAAGATCAGCATGCGGTAGAGTTCCGGAGTGAAGTCGGCACCGAAAATAACCTTGAGGAAGCCCATGTCGCGCAGCAATTCCGTGCCGCCGACCATGGCGATCGCGGCGATGGCGATGCCTTTCAGCGAGCCCATGCCGCCAAGCACGACGATCGCGAGAATGACTGCCGATTCGAGGAACACGAAGGATTCAGGCGAGACGAAGCCCTGACGCGCGGCAAAGAACGAGCCGGCAAAACCGCCGAACATCGCGCCGGTGGCGAATGCCGTCAGCTTCGTCGTCACCGTGTTGATGCCGAGCGAGCGGCAGGCGATTTCGTCTTCGCGCAGCGCTTCCCAGGCGCGACCGATCGGCATCCGGCGCAGCCGGATCGTCACATAGGCGGTCAGCATGCAGAGCGCCAGAATGACGTAGAACAGGAAGATCTTGTACCAAGCCGACGAGATCGGCAGGCCGAAGGTCCGGACGAAATTGTGCGGATCCTTCATGTCGAACGTATAAAGGCCGAACAGCGAGGCCTTGGTGATGTTGGAGATGCCGAAGCTGCCGCGGGTAACATCCGTCCAGTTGGTGATGACGATGCGGATGATTTCGCCGAAGGCCAGCGTCACGATGGCGAGATAATCGCCGCGCAGACGCAGCACCGGAAAGCCGAGGATCATGCCCCACAAGCCGGCGAAGATGCCGGACAACGGCAGCAGGATCCAGAAGGACAGGCCGAAATGCGTCGACAGCAGCGCGTAGGAATAGGCTCCGACCGCATAGAAGGCGACGTAACCGAGGTCGAGTAGGCCGGCCAGGCCGACGACGATGTTCAGGCCCCAGGCGAGCATCACGTAGATCAGGATCTGGATGCCGAAATTGTCGACATAGGTCAGCGATCCCTGCGCACCGAAAAGCGCCAGCGCCAAAAGTGGATAGATGAGCAGGAAGACAAGCGCGATCGCGTTGAAGTTCCGCGAGATGAAGCCAGGTTCGGCTTCGACGGGCGGAGCCTTCGCCTTTGCGGCTTTCATGGCCGCCAGCTTGGGCTGCACGAACACCGTCATGACGAATCGCCCGACGGCGGCTATCGTGACGATGGACGCCAGCAAGCCCCAGCGTTGAACGATGACCAACTGGTTGTCGATGTTCTGATCGGTCTTCAGGCCGATATAGAGCACGAACATGCCGAATGCGATGACCGCAGTCCAAAGGGCGTCGGTAATCCCCTTCTGGACAAGGCCGGGTGCGGTCTTGCCTGCAACGAAATTTGAACTTGCCATGGCGTTATACCTTCTCGACTTCCGGCCGCCCGAGAATACCCGTCGGCTTGAAGATCAACACGTAGGCCAAGATGCCGTAGGTCGCGACATCCTTATACGCGATAGCGAAATTGCCCGACCAGAACGACTCGATGAAACCGATCATCAGTCCGCCGAGCACGGCACCCGGCAACGAGCCGATGCCTCCGAGAACGGCCGCGGTGAACGCCTTGACACCGGGAACGAAGCCATCGGTGAAATTGGCGACACCGTAATACATCAGGTACATCGTGCCGGCGACGGCGGCGAGCGCCGCGCCCATGATGAAGGTGACGGAAATTGTGCGGTCGACATTGATGCCGAGCAGCGCCGCCATCTTGCGATCCTGTTCCGTGGCGCGCTGCGCGCGGCCAAGCGCGGTCTTGTTGACCAGATACCAGAAAGCGGCGAGCAGAACGACCGTGCAGATGAAGATGATGATCTGCTTCAGCGACAGCGACACGCCGCCGATATTGTAGACATCGCCCACCAGCGTCGGGATCGGCTTGTTGCGCGGGCCCTGTGCGACCTGGATGAAATTCGACAGCACGATCGACATGCCGATTGCGGTAATCAGCGGCGCCAGGCGGAAAGAACCGCGCAGCGGCCGATAGGCGACACGCTCGATCACCCAATTCCACAGGCTCGTCATCAACATGGCGACGATGAGCATCACCAGAAGCAGGATCGCCACGGGCAATCCGGCAACGAGCGACACGAGAACCAGGTAAGTGATAAGAGCGGCGAATCCGCCAAGCATGAACACGTCGCCATGAGCAAAGTTGATCATGCCGATGATGCCGTAAACCATGGTATAGCCAATGGCGATCAGGCCGTAAATTGACCCGAGAGTCAGCCCGTTAAGGAGCTGCTGGATAAAATAATCCATATGTCATTTCCCCTGGATGCGGAGTTTCATCGACCGCATCTCTTTTTGGTTAGGGTATTCCTTCGAGAGGGCCCGTGGGGGCGATTCCATACTGTTTTCGAAGGAAATGTGAAGCCAAAAAGGCAGGAAATTGACAAAATCTTTTCAAAAACCCCTTCGATGACGCAAATCGAGCCAGAAAAGATAGAAAAACAGCATTCTCTGGCTCAAAAATAGCCAGGACCATCCGGATTCGTATTTCGCTCAAAAAATCTCTTCAGAAACGGGCTCGCGAGAAGCCCGCTCCCTTCCCTCCGACCTGAATGCTCAGGAGCGCATGCGCGCGCCTTCGACATCGAACAACGGTTGCGGCTGCATTGTCGCAGGCAAAATGTCGCCGAGCAGTTCGATCGACCATCCCTGCGCTTCATCGGCAATCTCTTTCGGCACATAACCAATGGCGACCGAGACCCCCGAGGCGTGCGCATAGCCGCCCGAGGTCACCCAGCCGCAGACAGCACCGTTGTGATAGATCGGTTCATCACCGATGACATCGGCATCCCTGGCCGCGAGAATAAATGTGCGCCGCCGCAAGGCGCCGCCCACGGCCTTCTCCCTGCCCGCCGCCGATTTTCCGATGAAATCGGCCTCCTTGGAGAGTGCTACGAAGCGGCCGAGCCCGGCCTCCAGGGGTCCATGAAGCGGACGGTATTCGCGCGCCCAGCTACCATAGGATTTGTCCAGGCGGAGTGCGTTCAGCGCCCTCAGACCGAAGAGCTTGACACCAAATTCGGCACCCGCCTCCATCAGCAGATCGAAGAGGTAGCGCTGATGTTCCGGTTTCATCCAGATCTCATAGCCGAGATCGCCGGTATAGGAGACGCGGCCGACGATGGCAGGCGCCATGCCGAGATCCATGCGGCGGATGGACATGAAGGGGAAAGCGGTTGCGGAAACATCCTGATGCGTCAGCTTTTCCAGGAGTTTGCGCGCATTCGGGCCCGCGATCGAAAGGCCGAGTAGCGACAGGCCGAGCGCCTTCAGCTCCACCGATCCGTCCTTTGGCAATTGGCTCTCGAACCAGCGCATATGATAGGCCTCGGCAACGCCGGAGCCGATAAGGAGGAAATCCCCTTCACCCAGTTTGGCGAGGGTGAAATCGCCGATAAGCTTGCCGTCATGCTTCAGCATCGGCGCCAGCGTCATGCGGCCAGCAGCCGGAATGCGGCAGGCAAGCAGCCGATCGAGAAAGGCTTCCGCTGCCGGTCCCTTGACCGAATATTTGGCAAAGCCGGAGGTTTCCATCAGGCCGACGCTGTCGCGCACCGCCCTCGCCTCCGCGCCGACCACATGGAAATCATTGGACCGCCGCCACGAAAACTCGTCCACTTCACCCGCAGGCGCAAACCACAGCGCCTGCTCCAGCCCATAGGAGGCACCGAAGACGCCACCCGCAGCCTTGAGCCTGTCGTAGATCGGCGTCGTCAGCAACGGCCGCGCCGCCGGCAGTTCCTCGTTGGGATAGCGGATGGAGAAACGCCGCGCATAGTTTTCGCGCACCTTGGCGTTGGTATAGGCAAGCGTCGCATAATCGCCATAGCGTGAGACGTCCATGGCGAAGACGTCGAAGCCGGGATCGCCGTGGATCATCCAGTTGGCGAGCGCCAGCCCCACGCCGCCGCCCTGGCTGAATCCGGCCATGACGGCGCAGGCGGACCAGTAATTCGTCAGGCCGCGTACCGGCCCTACCAGCGGATTGCCATCCGGCGAGAAGGTAAAGGGGCCGTTGATGATCTTCTTGATGCCGGCATTGTTGAAGGCGGGGAAATGACGAAAGCCGACTTCGAGCTCCGGTGTGATGCGCTCGATATCCTCGGCCAATAGCTCATGGCCGAAATCCCAGGGCGTCGTCACCGGCGACCAGGGGCGGCAGGCCTTTTCATATGTGCCCATCAGCATGCCCTGCCGCTCCTGGCGCAGATAGATCTCGCCGTCGAAATCGACGCAGTGCATCAGCTCCTTGCCGGTCGTCTTGTTGAAATCGGCGACCTCCGGCATGTCCTCGGTGATCAGATACATGTGCTCCATGGCGAGCACCGGCAGTTCCAGCCCGACCATGCGCCCGACCTCGCGCGCCCAGAGACCGGCGGCATTGACGACATGCTCGGCAACGATCTCGCCCTGATTGGTAATCACCCGCCAGGAACCGTCCTCGCGCTGCACCAACTCCTCGACCTTGGTGTGCAGGTAAATCTCGGCGCCGTTCTTCTTGGCCGAGCGTGCATAGGCATGTGTGGTGCCGTAGGGATCGAGATGACCTTCGACGGGATCATAGAGCGCGCCGACAAATTGGTCGGGATCGAGAAGCGGCATCATCACATGCGCTTCCTTCGGCGTCAGCAATGTCGCCTCAAGACCGTGATACCGGCCTTTGGCAAGGATCGATTTCAGCCAGTCGAAACGCTGCGGGGTTGCCGCCAGCATCAGACCGGAGGTCATGTGCAGCCCGATATCCTGGCCGGAATAGTCTTGGATCTCCTTATAGAGCTCGACCGTATATTTCTGCAGCTTGGCGACATTAGGATCGCCGTTGATCGTGTGCATGCCGCCCGCCGCGTGCCACGTCGAACCCGATGTCAGCTCCGAGCGCTCCAACAGCACGACGTCCGTCCAGCCGAATTTCGTCAGGTGATAAAGCACCGAACATCCGACGACCCCGCCGCCGATGACGACGACCTTGGCATGGCTTTTCATCCAAAAATCCCCTTGTTCGGCGCGAAGTCGCCGGGAATTTTCCCGTTTGACCGACCGTATTTGCAGGGTAGCCTAGAGGCTATCTATAAGGCCAAATAGCCCGAACTGCGAAACCGATATGTCTGTTTGCGCCATCGCAATTGTTCGGATCGCGCCATTGCTTTCCGGCGCATAAGCCCTTAGCCGCTCAATCAGCAAACCCTGCCGTCAACGCGAACTCACGCCCCATCTCCATCAGCTCCTCGAACACGCTGCCGGCATAAGAGCGAGGGACGATGATCTCGAAAAGGTCGGGGCCGGTGCGGGCGAGATTGGCACTGACATGGCAGCACAGCATGTTAGCCGACCGTCCCTCGGCGAAGACTTGCGGATGCAAGTCGACCGCGACGCATTTCGCCAGGATGCGTCGGACACTCGGACCCGAAAGTCGCAGCACCACGCGGCCGTCGCTCTGTTCGAAGAAGGAAACGCGGGCGGCATCCAATAAAGCGAGATCACGCGCCACGCTCTCGGCCCCCAACACCTCCGATACCGCCAGCCAATCGCCCGGTCCCACATGGCGTACTGAAATATCCGACATCGCTTTCAATGCCGCCAGCGTCCAGGCTTCTTGGCCGGCATGGGCGAGCACGGAGAATATGGCGGGCCGGCGGACGACGGCAAGATGGTTCGGATTGGGCTCCGCCTCGAAGCCGGAGATGTGGTCTTCCAGCACGTGCCGGTTTTGATATGCAACGCTCATCAATCCCTCATCCCAAAAGCTTCTTGTTGGCGGGATCAACGAAAACCGGATTACAAACCTCGGCAATCATCTCTTCGCCGCGCAGCCCATCCCAGACGATCACATGTTCACCGATCCGCTCGCGGCCGGATTTCAGGAAAGCCAGCGCGATGAAATGCCCGAGAACCGGGGAGAAGCAGGCGGAAGAAACATGGCCTTGATCATTCGCCGTCGACGGCTTTGCGCCTTCCTTCAGGAGGTGCGCACCCGCCCGGATTTCCTTGGTGGCATCGACTGGCTTCAGCCCGACGAGCTGGACACGATCGGCGGCGGTGAGGCCGAAGCGGGTCGAAAGCCGTTTGCCGATGAAATCCGGCTTCTGCGTCGCCATCATCCGGCCGAGGCCCACATCGTCTGGCGTGGCGCGGCCATCCAACTCGTTATGGGTGACATGCCCCTTCTCGATGCGAAGCACATTCAGCGCCTCTACCCCGTAGGCGCAGATACCATGCGCCTTGCCCGCCGCCATGATCGCATCCGCCACCGCTTCGCCATAGCCGGCAGGAACCGCGAGTTCATAGGCCAGTTCGCCGGAGAAGGAGATGCGGAACAGTCTCGCCTTCAGACCACCTTTCAACATCACTTCTGCGGCAGCGAGGAATGGGAAGAACGCGTCGGAAATATCGTCCTCGACAATCTGTTCCAGAACCTCACGGGCCTTCGGTCCCGCAATCGCCATCTGCGCCCATTGATCCGACGAGGAAACGAAACATACGTCGAGTTGCGGCCAAAGGGTCTGGGCACAGAATTCCATATGCGCCATCACCTCTCCAGCCATCGCGGTCGTGGTGGTGAGGAAGAAATGGTTTGGCGACAGCCGGCTCGTCGTGCCGTCGTCGAACACCATGCCGTCCTCGCGCAGCATCAGCCCGTAGCGTGCCTTGCCGATCGGCAGTTTCAGGACGGCATTGGAATAGAGACGGTTGAGAAACTCCGCCGCATCCTTGCCGAACACTTCGATCTTGCCGAGCGTCGAGACATCGCAGAGGCCGACATTGTTGCGGACGTTCAGCACCTCTCGGTCGACGCTATCGCGCCAGTCCCTCTCGCCCGGACGCGCAAACCAGGCGGAGCGATACCAAAGGCCCGCTTCGACGAAGATCGCGCCATTTTTCTTCGCCCAGCCATGCAACGGCGATTCCCGCACCGGCTGCGCACGCTTGTCGCGCGCCGTACCGGCCAGGGCACCGAAGGAGACGGGCGTATAGAAAGGCCGGAACGTCGTCGTGCCGACAGCCGCAGGGCTGACGCCGCGCATGCCGGCGATTAGGCCGGCGGCGTTGACATTGCCGAGTTTGCCTTGATCCGTGGCCATGCCGCTCGTCGTATAGCGCTTGGCATGCTCCGCATGACCAAAGCCTTCTCGTAAGGCTAAGCCCAAATCTTTCGCATGGACGTCGTTCTGAAAGTCGACGAAAGCCTTGTCCTTGGCGCCCGGCACATGCCAGATGGCGGCGAAGGACTGCTCGTAATCGCCTTCGACCTCGGGCATCTCGGCCTCATGCGCCCTGCGTCCGAGGCTTTCGACTACCCGCCGCGCCTTTGCCGCACCATCGGCGAGACAGCCGGAAACACTGTCGATGCCTGCAGCCGATCCGGCAATCTCCATTTCGCCGCCGACGGTGGGTGCCAGGAAGGCCTGTTTCTCGTCGGACCACACCGGCTTTGCGCCGCGCTGACAGGCGAGGTGAATGATCGGCGACCAGCCGCCAGACATGGCAAGCGCATCGCAGGCGATAAGTTCGTCTAGGCCACCGCGATCAGCAATCACGCCGCTGATACGATACCGGCCCTTCGTGGCCTGTACGGTGCCACCATGGATGATGCGAATGCCCTGCGGTGCAGGATCGGAGGAGGCGCTACGCGTATCGATGATAACAGATATTTCGACGCCTTCAGCCGCCAGATCCAGCGCGGTGCGATAGCCGGAGCCGCCATTGGTGAACACCGCCACCTTCTGCCCCGCCACGACACCATAGCGATTGAGGTAGCTGCGCATCGCGCCAGCCATCATCACGCCCGGTCTGTCATTGCCGCCGAACACCAGGGGCCGCTCTTCCGCACCGGTCGCCAGGATGGCGCGCTTGGCGGCGATGCGCCAGAGACGCTCGACCGGCAGATCGGGCGACGGCGTTGGTACATGCTTCTGCACTTTTTCGACGGCACCGAAGACATTGTCGTCGTACCAGCCGAACACCGTCGTGCGCGGCATCAACGTGACATTCTCGAAGCTCTGGAGTTCGTCGAGCGCCGCGTGCACGAAGATATCCGTAGAGACGCTGCCGATCGACAATCGCTCCGACAATAGCGACCCGCCCAGACGGAATCCTTCGTCTGCAAGGATGATGCGGAGCCCGGCGCGCGCCGCCGTCAGCGCCGCCATCAGCCCGGCAGGGCCGGAGCCGATCACCAGCAGATCGCAATGCGCCCAGGCCTTCTCATAGCGATCGGGATCGGCCTGCATCGCGGCCTTGCCGAGACCGGCCGCACGGCGGATCAGCGGCTCATAAACCTTCTCCCAGAAGGCCGCCGGCCACATGAACGTCTTGTAGTAGAAGCCGGCGCCGAGAAAGGGCGAGAGCAGACCGTTGATCGAGGCAATGTCATATTTCAGCGACGGCCAGCGGTTTTGGCTGACGGCGGTCATGCCTTGATAGAGCTCGGCGACTGTGGCGCGCGTATTCGGCTCCGCCCGCCCATCCCTGCCGATCGTCACCAGCGCATTCGGCTCGGCGGACCCCGCCGTCAAAATGCCGCGTGGACGATGGTATTTGAAGCTGCGGCCGACGAGCAATTGGTCGTTGGCGAGAAGCGCAGCGGCGAGCGTATCGCCTTCCATCCCCTTCATGTCCCTGCCGTCGAACTTGAACGAAAGCGGCCGGCTGCGATTGACGAGCCCGCCGGAAGAAAGACGATAAGCCGTCATTGCGCCGCCTCCCGCGCCTTGTCCGCGGCATCGGTGACGGAGAAGACCTCGTGGGTGACATTGCTGCGGTCGACAATCAGCCAGCGGCGGCAACCGGCCGCATGGTGCCAATGTTCGAGGATGCGCCCTCGTTCATTATCGCGGATATAAACATGGCGATGCCAGTCTTCATCCGGCGCAGACGGTGTCGGACGGACGGCGGATGCAGAGCCGCGAATGGTGAACTCTTCTTTCGGGCGCGCGCCGCAATGCGGGCAGGTGATCAGGCTTGCCATTGGTTTCGTGCCCTCAATGCAGATTCGGCTGCGGACCCTTGCCGCCTTCGTCGATCGCAAAACCGCGCTCGAAACGGTCCAGGCGCATGAAGCGGCTGACATGGTGGCTCTCGCCCTTGGCGATCAGATGCGCGAAGCAAAAGCCGGAGGCCGGTGTCGCTTTGAAGCCGCCATAGTTCCATCCGCAGTTCAGATAGAGATTGTCGACCGGCGTACGGTCGATGATCGGCGAACCGTCCATGCTCATATCCATCACCCCGCCCCAGCTCCGCAGCACGCGGACGCGCGACAGGCCCGGGATCAGCGACACCCCCTCCTCCATCGTATGCTCCACAGTGGCGAGATTGCCGCGCTGAGCATAGGAGCTGTAATAATCGACATCGGCCCCGAAGACCAAACCGCCCTTGTCGGACTGCGATATGTAAAAGTGGCCGGCACCATAGGTGATGACGTGATCGATCACCGGTTTCAGCCCTTCCGTGACGAAAGCCTGCAGCACATGGGTTTCGATCGGTAATTCCAAATCCGCCATGCGCCCAAGAATCGAAGTATGACCGGCCGCCGCCAGCGCCAGCTTGTTGCAGCCGATGAAGCCGCGCGTGGTCTCGACACCGGTCACGATGCCCCCCTCACGGCGGATGCCGATCACCTCGCATTGCTGGATGAGATCGACGCCGCGGCTGTCGGCGCCGCGCGCATAGCCCCAGGCGACGGCATCGTGCCGCGCCGTACCGCCACGCGCCTGCAGCAACCCGCCAAGGATCGGAAAGCGCGCATGATCGAAATTGAGATAAGGCATTATCTTGCGGACCTGATCGCGGCTCAGCAGTTCCGCATCGACCCCGTGCATGCGCATGGCATTGCCGCGCCGAGCATAGGCATCGCGTTGCCTATCGGAATGGAAAAGATTGATAACGCCCCGCTGCGAGATCATGGCATTGTAATTGAAATCCCGCTCCAGCCCTTCCCAAAGCTGCATCGAGAACTCGTAGAACGGCTCGTTGCCCGGCAGCAGGTAATTGGAGCGGATGATCGTGGTATTGCGGCCCACATTGCCGGAACCGAGATAGCTCTTTTCCAGCACCGCAACATTGGTGATGCCGAACTCCTTGGCGAGATAGTAGGCCGTCGCCAATCCATGCCCGCCACCGCCAACAATGATAACGTCATAATGCGATTTCGGCTCCGGAGTTCGCCAGACGGGCTGCCAATGACGGTTTCCTGAAAGCGCCTGCTTCAGAACCTGATATGCCGAATAACGCATGTATGAATCCCGGTCTCTATGCGGCCACACATTCGCATAAGCAACAAAAACGACAAGTCCGGAAAGGACGGAAAATCTTCGCAATTAGAACATGTTCTTTCCCGAATGCGCAGCAAAGCAACGCACTGTATCTCAAAGAACACGCGGCGCCCGCGGATGCTGCCGACAACGGCGCATGGATGCGAAGGCCGGTTGCGGAGTCGCGCGTCAGGCGCTAGGCGGTTGAAACGTGATCGGCCCGGGGTCTAAACTTTACAGGGAAGGCCTCTTAAATATTATATCTTTAAGCTCGAAACACTAACGGGCTGCGGAAAGACGATTAGGCGAAATGCTCGCGACATTCGAAAAGGCGGCCCTCGAGGCGGGTAAGGCTATATTGGAGGTCTACCGTGCCGGTTATGCCGTCGCCTTGAAGCAGGATATGAGTCCCGTCACCATCGCCGACGAACGCGCCGAGCACATTATTCTCGAACATCTGACGCGCGATTTTCCGAACATACCAGCAATAGCCGAGGAATCGGTAGCCGCCGGCAAGATTCCGGACATTCGCGGCCGCGCCTTCTTCCTGGTCGACCCGCTCGACGGCACGCGCGAATTCATCGAGCACCGCGATGAGTTCACCGTCAATATCGCCTATATTCAGAACGGCGTCCCGGTCGCGGGCATCGTCTTTGCGCCGGCGCTCGGCATTGCCTTCACCGGCGAGAATGGCAAGGCGCGTAAGCTCGCCATCACCGACCATTTCACCATTGCCGACCGTTCGGTCATCGCGGTGCGCCCCCGCCCCGAGCATTTGCTGGCGCTTGCCAGCCGCTGCCATAGCAGCTCGAAGACGGATAGTTTCCTGGCGGAAAATGCCGTCTCCGCCTGCACCTCGATCGGCTCTTCCCTGAAATTCTGCCTCCTCGCCGAAGGCAAGGCCGACGTCTATCCGCGCTTCACGCGCACGATGGAATGGGACACGGCCGCAGGCGATGCCGTCTTGCGCGCCGCAGGTGGCTCGACCCTCACACTCGACGGCCGTCCTCTCTTTTACGGCAAGACCGATCAGAGCGAAGATAGCGATTTTGCCAATCCCAATTTCATCTGCTGGGGCGGCGAGAAAAGCCTGGTTGCCTAGACTTCGCTCCAGAAACGTAAGTTTTCACTGACGAAAACTCGTAGAACGGCCGGCTTTTCCGCTGCGATAACAGCGGATTGCGGCATCTGCGGTGTTCCTCTCACTGCGCAAATCAGTCCGCCCGGGCTTTCCTTAAAATTCTTATCAAAGTGTTACTATGCGCTTAGGCAATTTTTAAATGTGGCAAGTTAGAGTGGCTCCCGTGGTCTTGAGTATGTGTAGAGAGTCCAATGACCGAAATGATACGTCCCCGAGTGAAGTATGTCATCGGCCCCGATGGCAGCCCGCTTACGATTGCCGACCTGCCGCCGCCGAACACGCGCCGCTGGGTTATCCGTCGCAAGGCCGAGGTTGTCGCCGCGGTGCGCGGTGGTCTGCTGAGCTTGGAAGAAGCTTGCGAGCGTTATACGCTCACTGTCGAAGAATTCCTCTCCTGGCAGTCGTCCATCAATACCCATGGTCTTGCCGGCCTTCGGACGACCCGCATACAGCAGTATCGTCACTGACGACTGCCATACAGACGCGACATTCGTTTGATCTTCAGTTCGGGCCTTTTTCCTTCCTTAGCAGGATATGAAGAAGGCCCGAAATCATGGTGGAACCCGCATAGAACCATAGGCCCGGCTGCGTAAACGCGGTGGCGAGCCCGCTGGTCTTGGCGGCGGCAATGACGATTGCCACCAGCAGCACGTCCGCCATCGACCAGCGCGCCAATTGCGGCACGATATGGTCGAAAAAGAACCCACCGTCGCTTTTTCTCCTCGTCCCCATCGCTTCAACGGCCAAGCTCACGGTCTTCAAGATCGGCAGCGCCACCGAAACCAGCGCGACAATTGCCGCGAGAAGATAATTTTCTGTCCCCCAGAGAGACGCGATGATGCCGAGCAGGGATGGCGTATCGGTGAAGAAATAAAGCCTTTCGAGGCGGACCAGCGGCAATACCAGCCCGAAAGCCAGCAGGAACGGGACAGTGACCAGAAGCACGGCTTGCAGATTGCGCATTGGTGCCTGAAACCTCCCAAATGCTTGCATCACCCTTATCACAGCCCGCATAGCGCAGAAGCCCGGAAAACCGAATTGTTTTCGAAGGGTATCCGCGACCGCTGCTTGCCACCGGCAACAGGTTTGTTAGCATCGACCGGAGACAGGACGTTAACCGACGTCGAACGGAAACGATGCAAAGGACAATCATGGACATCCGCAACGAAGACAAGGCATCGGGCGGACGCTATGTCGCTACGGTCGAAGGCCACGAAGCCGAGATGACCTTCTCGCGCGCCTCTCCCAAGCTGATTATCATCGACCATACCGGCGTTCCGGATGCGCTTCGCGGCAAGGGCGTCGGCCAGGCGCTCGCCCTTCACGCCGTCGAAGAGGCCCGCAATGGCGGCTGGAAGATCATCCCGCTCTGCCCTTTTTTCAAGGCACAAGCCCAGCGGCATGAAGACTGGCGCGATGTGGTGAATATGTAACCGCCGCCGCTGGAAATCGAGAATCTCCTTTGAAAACACCAAAAGCCGTGCATGGCCGGCCACCCACCATGGCCGGTCATGCACGGCTTTCGAGCCGCCTTCCGTCTCTTCTCGCATAATCCCGAAAATCATTCCCAATTCGGAACGGAATTATGCGGAGATTAAGAAAAGGCGACGGAAGAGTTAGTTCAGGCGCGTGCCCTCATCGGGCCTGAACCGTCGCGCTCTTCGAGCGCTGCGGCCTTGGCATATTCCGCCTGCATTTCTTCCAGCGATGTTTCCAGCGCCTCTTCCTGCACCTGCAGCTCCCTGATAGACACCTGCAGGTTGTCCGCGCGCTGACGTGCGGCCTTGGCGAAGGTCGGGTAGGCAAAGTGGTTCGGATCGGAAATGCCCGACTTTTTCTCTTCCAGCACGATCTGGCTCTCCAGATCCTTTGTCATGCGGTCGAATTCCGCCATCATCATCTGCAGTTGCTGCAGTTGACGGCGTTTTTCGTTCACCTGAAACTCCTTCAGGCGCGTTAGGCTCTCACGTGACTTCATACGCATTACTCCCGTGATGCGAGACCCCGGCTCTCGATATGTTGACCCACCGCACCGCTTTGAGACGGCTTGGTTAAAAAAATTTCCAGCGATCTTAATAAAAACCTACCGCTGGTAACCTTTCGTTTACGGGCATCGTTAATGATAGGGACGATCATTTAAGGGTCAGTAAATGCCGCAGTCGGAATTCGAGATGTTGGCATTGGTGAGTCGAATGAATCACTTAGCGTGTCTTCTTAATGCAACACCTTAGGAAGGGTATTTCCTGATTATTATTGGAAAACAGTGCAATGGAAAAATTATTTAATAAATTCGATACGTCTTGCCAGAGTGAATCAGAATTTGTTAACCATTCCGTGGCAGCTTCCAAATCAGGCAGTGATTTGATCGGTATCGCGTAAGGGGGCTGACGACCTTTCGGCGGCGGTAAAGGGGATAATTATGCGGGTTCTACTCATTGAAGACGATAGCGCGACAGCGCAGAGCATCGAACTGATGCTTAAATCCGAAAGTTTCAACGTTTACACCACCGATCTCGGTGAAGAAGGCGTCGATCTCGGAAAGCTCTACGACTACGATATCATTCTACTCGATCTTAACCTTCCCGACATGTCCGGCTACGAAGTGCTTCGTACGCTGCGTCTGTCGAAGGTCAAGACACCGATCCTCATCCTCTCCGGCATGGCCGGTATTGAAGACAAGGTTCGCGGTCTCGGCTTCGGTGCAGACGACTATATGACCAAACCCTTTCATAAGGATGAATTGGTTGCGCGAATTCACGCCATCGTCCGCCGCTCCAAGGGCCACGCCCAATCGGTGATCATGACGGGCGAACTGATCGTCAATCTCGACGCCAAGACTGTCGAAGTCGGTGGCCAG
The DNA here is from genome assembly GCF_000426285.1 of Rhizobium leucaenae USDA 9039. Classification (GTDB taxonomy): domain Bacteria; phylum Pseudomonadota; class Alphaproteobacteria; order Rhizobiales; family Rhizobiaceae; genus Rhizobium; species Rhizobium leucaenae. The sequence continues at coordinate 341,685 of NZ_AUFB01000005.1, forward strand.
CGCGTGCATCTGACCGGCAAGGAATACCAGATGCTGGAGCTGCTTTCGCTCCGCAAGGGCACCACCCTCACCAAGGAAATGTTCCTCAACCACCTCTATGGCGGCATGGACGAGCCGGAACTGAAGATTATCGACGTCTTCATCTGCAAGCTGCGCAAGAAGCTCGCTAACGCCGCCGGCGGCGCCAACTATATCGAAACCGTCTGGGGCCGTGGTTATGTGCTGCGCGAGCCCGACAGCAGCGAGTTCGCCGAAAGCGCCTGAGCCGCCCTCCCCGATCACCGCCGAAACATCGAAAATCCCGCCCACCAGGTGGGATTTTTTGTTGCCCGTCTCATGGGCGCAAAATAAGGGCCGCCCAAAAGGCGGCCGTCCTTCATTCCGTTAATATCTCGCTTTGGATATCAGGCCGCAATCGCCCGATTACCGAAAACCGCCGTCAGAATCTTGCGGTCGAAAGGCTTCAGCAGGAAATCGGTAGCGCCGGCGCGTTTGCCGGCCATGAGCTTGCGCAAATCCGCCTCGATCACGCAGTAGTAGATCTTGACCTCTTTGCCATCCGGCGTGGCACGGATACTGGCGATGAGATCGAGGGCGCCTTCCATGCCGGCATCCACGATCAGGTAATCGGGCATTTCAGCCTGGCATCGCGCCAGCGCTTCACGGGCATCGGCAGCTTCGCTGACGAGAAAATCGAGTTCGGAGAGAATCCGCTTGCCGACCTTACGCACGACATCCGACGCGTCCGTAATCATGAATCGTTGCATCATCAACTCCTTCGCGCCCGGTCGCCACCTGTCCGGCGCCATCATCAAATTGGGACGATAGGCGCACGAGGCTAAGGAATCGTTACCGTTGTGTTCATAATTGCTTCGACAACCAAAGGAATGCGCAGGAACGATGATACACCTAAAGATAATCCCGCCGCCGGATGTCCGGCGGCGGGATTATCGACAGAAATCGTGCGAGCGGCGTTTATTCGCTGCGCATGGAGGCGCTGAAAGTCAGCTCCTCCGGCGTGGCGTTGTAGGAGAGTTCCATGCCGCTCTCGTCCGCCAGAAGCACAGTGTAGTAGGGCTGGATGGAGTGAGCATCGACCGCTTCTTCCAATGCACCCGAGCAGATCTCCGCGAATTTCGGCGGCACGCGCATCATCCGGCCCTTGGCGGTGATAGTGAACTTGGCGTCGAGATCGGGATTTTCCAGCGTGACCTCGATGTTGCCGCCGCGCGGAATCGAGCCGTAAGCGACCAGGAAGAGATTGAGCAGCAGCTTCACGCGGTTCTTCGCAACAATGGCGCGCGGTCCGACCCAACTGACCTCTGTCTTCTTCTCGGCGGCGGCGAAATCCTTGGCGGCGCGTTCCGCTTCGCCCGTATCGATCGAGGCACCGACCGAGCCGGATGCGCCGAAGGCAAGGCGTGCGAATTTGAGGCGAACAGAGGCGTTGAGAGCGCTGGTGCGGATCAGCTCCATCGCATCGGCATCGGCGCCGCCCTCGTCGAGCAGCTCAAGACCGTTGTTGATCGCACCGACCGGAGAGATCACATCATGGCAAACGCGGCTGCATAGCAGCGCGGCCAGATCCGGTCCGGTCAAGGTGAGGTTCGGATTCTTCGACATTCATTGTCTCCTGAATGCTGATAAGGCGGAACGCAGTATGATTCTACGTTGCCACGGCAAGATTGCCCGAGGGTTGCCGCAGGCGGCGTACCGCACGCCATAAAGACACCATATTTGGTAAACCGATTGTTAAGATGATCGCCGCAAAATGCATTCATCACCACCAGACCCTTTCGCGCGTGATTCGCCGTGCGGGACGCGGGCGGAACGGTCTGGATTGAGGAGCAAGGTGCGCTCGCCGCGTTCGTGCGAATGCGCAGAGCACCCGCTCCCGATTGCACCGACCATGATGAACGGATGAATGTCATGCGCTATCAACTCCTGAAGAGAATGCCCCGCCTCGGCACGAGAACGGTCGGCCTCGGCCTGATCTTAGCCGTCGTCGCGTTCGTAAGCTTCGCATTGCCGGTTCGTCCGGCAGCCGCCGCGGCCAGCAATCAATATTCGATGCAGGAAATCGTCGACGCCGGCCATTCCTTCTTCGGCTCGACCAGTGGCGGCCTCGCAAAGGTCGTAGAACGGGCCTTTCAGCAATATGGACTGCCGAATGGCTACATCCTCGGCCAGGAAGGCTCCGGCGCTTTCATCGCCGGACTGACCTATGGCGAAGGCCAGCTCAATACCAAGAATGCCGGCGAGCACCCGCTTTACTGGCAGGGTCCCTCGCTCGGCCTCGATTATGGTGGCCAGGGCACCCGAGTCATGATGCTCGTCTATGATCTGCCGAGCATCAATAGCGTCTATACCCGCTTCGGCGGCGTCAGCGGCCAGGCCTTCGTCGTTGCCGGCGTCGGGATGACCGTGCTGAAGAACAACGACATCGTGCTGGTGCCGATCCGCACCGGCCTCGGCGCTCGTCTCGGCGTCAACCTGGGCTACCTCAAGGTCACGCCAAATCCGACCTGGAATCCTTTCTGAGACGCCAGCGACAGTCCCCTCATTCATCGCCTGGCCCGCGGAGATCGCGGGCCTTTTCTCGTGGCGAACGCCCGGCGCGCCGGTAAACCATATCCGATTTAAATGCTTGCCCGCATAGCCGCCGCATGCTTAATCGTTTGCTTAATCACTTTATTGAGATTGAAAACAACTCTTAGATGCTGGCTGCGCCGTGATTGAATTCGCTCTGCTGTTTGGATTGGGCTTTCTGACCGCCACCTTTCTGGTCTTCCTTATCGCGCCCCCAGTGCATCGCCGCATCGTTTGGTTCACGGAAAAGCGGCTGAAAGCGACCATGCCGCTGAGCCCGCAAGAGGTGCGCGCCCAGAAGGACATGGCGCGCGCCCTGTTCGCAGCCGAAAACGCCAAGACGGAGCAGGCGCTGACGCAGGAGCGTGAAAAGAGCGTCGCGCTGCAGATCCATAACGGCAAACTTCAGCAGGAGGCCGGTCGCTTCGCCGCCGAAAATACCGAATTGCGGACCCGGATCGATGATCTCGAGGTCGAAGCCGGTGAACTGCGTTCCCGCCTGCGCCGAGAGGAAAGCTATATCAGCCAGCTCAAATCCGGCATTCACACTGCTGAACAGGTCGGCGCAGAGAAGGATGCCGACATCGACGGCTTGCGCAAGCGGATGACCAAGATGGGCGCCGATGCGGACAATCTGAAGATCGATCTGGCGACCCGTGAGACCGAAATCGAAAGCCTGAAGCTTCGCCTCAAAACGTTGCGGGACGAGCGGGACACGCTGCGCCACGACCTGAACCTTGCAAGCCTCCGCGCCAAGGATGCAGAATTGCGCCTGGGCCAAGAAAGCGACAAGGCCCAGCAGCTCGAAGAGCGCCTGGACCGCGAGATCGCCGACAAGGCCGACAAGGAAACTGCAATCGAACGCCACGTTCATGAGGTGGCGCGCCTGAAGGAAAAACTGGAAACGGCCAGTGCCGAGGCGGAGGAAGCCAGCCGCGCGCTGCGGGCCGCCGGCCTTGTTCCGTCAGCGAAACAGACCAACGGCTCGAAGCCCTCGGTTGGACCCAGAATCGTGGAAGTTGCCGATCATGACGCCAACGCAGCAGAATCGGAGCGCAATGTGGAAGACGACATCGCTCAAATGACGGAGGAGGTGCGCAACCGCGCCGCGGCCCTTTCCGACCGCCTGCTCAAATCGCGATCGCCCTCGCATGATCAAGCCATGCGGGAAGAGATCGCCAACATCGCTGCCAACATGGTGGCGCTGACCGCCCTCAAAGAAGGTGACAAATCGCCGATCCTCGATCTCCTGCCAAAAGAGACGAACGCCGCCGAGCAAGGCGCACGCATCAGCCTTGCCGACCGCGCCGCCGCCCTGCTGCCCAAGCAGTAATGAACGCTCGATACAAAGACGGAAATTTCAGACGCGTTTGATCAATGACGCCATCGCGAAAAGCGCGATGCCGCTCGCCGTCGCCACATTCAGGCTGTCGAGGCCCGGCGCCTGCGGTATCCGCAGGCTGCCGAAGGCCGATAGTATCTCCTGCGGCAACCCCGCCCCTTCAGTGCCAACCACCAGCGCCATCCGATCGGCCGGCGGAACGGCGCGAATATCGACCGCGCCGCGCGGCGACAGGCTCCAGATGGCAAAGCCGCGCTCCGCTAGCGCGGTCAGCAGATCGGCATCGTTCAACTGGCGGCAATAGGGCACAGTCAGCACTGAGCCGACCGAGACGCGCAGCGCCTTGCGATACAACGGATCGCAGCAGGTTTCGTCGAGCAGCACCGCGTCGGCCCCGAACGCGGCGGCATTGCGGAACATCGAGCCGACATTATCATGATTGGAAATGCCGCAGCCCGCTAGAACGAGAGCCTGCTCCGGCAAGCGGTCGAGAAAGGCACCGATGTCCGGCTCTGCCTTACGCCGGCCGAGCGCCAGCACGCCGCGGTGCAGATGAAAGCCGACAATACCGTCCAGCACCGAGGCCTCGGCGACATAGACCGGCACGTCAGGCGGAAAGGCCGCGATGATCTCTTCCAATCCCGCGGCGCGGTTGCGCAGCAACAGCACTTTTTCGGCGACGAAGTCTCCGCCGGCCGCATGTGCCTCGGCAAGAAGCCGCAGCACCACCGTACCTTCGGCAATGAAGCGGTTCTCACGACCCACGAGATCACGGTCGCGGATATTGCGGAATTCGGCGATACGCGGATCATCGGAATGCGTGATCTCGATCAGCCGGTCGCCTGTCATCCCAAAGCCGTCAGTTGGAAAGCGATATGGTCGCAACGATGCGACCGACAGTGTAGTCGAAGACGACGGCTTGCCGCTGGCCACTGGCGAGAGCGCCGTAGAACAGCACCTGGTTTCCGGAGAGCGCCGTGGACTGCACGGTAAAGCCCTGCGGCAGCGCTGCGGTCACTGCCACCGGCGCATCGGAGGGAATATTCGAGGCAGCAGAGCCCGCCGCTTTCGGCGCGGGACGCATCGTCTTGTAGACAACGGCGCCGAACACCGCCATAAGGCTCACCACCATGATGGCGGCCGAGACGATCTGCAGGCGTACCATCTTGCGTCGGACATTTTCCAGGGCCGGATCGAGGGGCTTTTCCTCTTGATCGTCTAGCTCGAGATTCGTCATCGATGCGTCCTATTCCCTAGAGAGCGCCTGTGCGCCGGAGAAAATGCGTTTGAGCGACCCCTTTAAAGAAGCCGCGGGCATTAGAAAAGTCCTAACCGCCGATGAAACAGCCGAAGGGCGGCTCGACGCATGGCTGACTGCGCAGGTTGGCGAGGAATTTTCCCGCAGCCGTATCCAGGCCCTGATCAAGGATAGCGCCGTTCTGCTCAACGGAGCCCCGGTAACCGACGCCAAGCGTAAGGTACGCCCCGGCGATACCTATGAGATCACGCTGCCAGAGCCCGAAGACCCGACGCCGCAGGGCGAAGACATTCCGCTCGATGTCCTTTACGAGGACGACGACGTCATTGTCATCGCAAAGCCCGCAGGCCTCGTCGTTCACCCCGCCGCCGGCAATTGGACGGGTACGTTGGTCAACGCCCTGATCCATCATTGTGGCGATAGCCTTTCCGGCATCGGCGGTGTGCGCAGGCCGGGCATCGTCCACCGGCTGGACAAGGACACCACCGGCGTCATGGTCGTCGCCAAGAACGACGTCGCCCATCGTCACCTTTCCCTGCAATTCGCCGACCATGGCCGTACGAGGTCGCTGGAACGCGCCTATCAGGCGATTGTCTGGGGCCGCCCCCGCCAACTGATCGGGACCATCGACGCGCCGCTTGGCCGCGCCACCGGCGACCGGACCCGACGCGCCGTCAAGCGTCCGGGCAATCAGGACGCCGACGAGGCGATCACGCATTATGAAGTGCTGGAACGTTTTCACGAGGCTCCGGACGCGACTGCGCTCGCCTCCCTCGTCGACTGCCATCTCGAAACCGGCCGCACCCACCAGATCCGCGTCCATATGGCCCATATCGGCCACCCCCTGCTCGGCGACGCCGTCTATGGCGGCGGCTTCAAGACCAAGGCGAACCTGCTGCCGGATGCCGCGAAGCAGGTGGTCAACCGCTTCCCCCGCCAGGCACTCCACGCCTACCTCCTGCAGTTCGAACACCCTCGCACGGGCGAAGTCATGCACTTCGAAGCACCGCTGCCGGATGACATGGAAGAACTGGTCGAAGCGTTGCGGGATTGAGGGGACGATCCAGAGCCTTTTGAAAAAGCCCAGCCGGAGCAATCGGCCCACTATGCGATGAAAACGCGGCGCACTCCGGAAACAATGGGGTCGGCTGCCGCTGGACGCCCGCCTCACAACCGCTTATAATGACGTCGTGAAACCGATCTCCGGTACGCGCCCCCAGTCGTACGAAAGGCAACGCCTCTTGGGACTGAAGTGGTTGAATCTCAAAGGACCGGAGCGTTCGGGCGGATAGTCCTGGAGACGAGCATTACGGCGGACCTTGCTGTCGCGCCGCGTGTAACTCTTGCGTGACTACGTTCTTGAATCACTGTTCTGCCGTACTTATCTACGTATTGGTTTAGTGCGGGGTCTTCACGACCTGCACGCCTTGGTCTGCTTCGTAAAAGGCGCGCAATACGTCTCCAGAAGGGGCCAGATCTCGAATAGGAGGGTGCATTCATGACCCGTAATACGTTGCCGTCCATTACCGCCGGTGAAGCCGGCCTCAACCGCTATCTCGACGAAATTCGCAAGTTCCCCATGCTGGAGCCGCAGGAAGAGTACATGCTCGCCAAGCGCTATGCGGAACATGCCGACCGTCAGGCTGCGCATAGGCTCGTCACCAGCCATCTGCGCCTCGTGGCGAAGATTGCCATGGGATATCGCGGCTACGGCTTGCCGATCGGCGAAGTCGTGTCGGAAGGCAATGTCGGCCTGATGCAGGCCGTCAAGAAGTTTGACCCGGAACGCGGCTTCCGGCTGGCAACCTACGCCATGTGGTGGATCAAGGCCTCGATCCAGGAATATATCCTGCGCTCGTGGTCGCTGGTGAAGATGGGCACGACCGCCAATCAGAAACGTCTGTTCTTCAATCTGCGTCGGCTGAAGGGCCGCATCCAGGCCATCGATGACGGCGACCTGAAGCCGGAGCATGTCGCTGAGATCGCTACGAAGCTGAAGGTCTCCGAGGAAGAGGTCGTTTCGATGAACCGCCGCCTTTCGGGCGACGCTTCGCTGAACGCGCCGATCAAGGCGGCCGAGGGCGATTCCGGCCAGTGGCAGGATTGGCTTGTCGACGATCACGACAGCCAGGAAGACGTGCTGATCGAGCAGGACGAGCTTGATACGCGCCGCCGCATGCTGGCACGCGCCATGAGCGTCTTGAACGACCGCGAACGCCGCATCTTCGAGGCTCGCCGTCTCGCAGAAGACCCGGTGACGCTGGAAGACCTTTCGGCCGAATTCGATATCAGCCGCGAACGCGTCCGCCAGATCGAAGTCCGCGCCTTCGAGAAGGTGCAGGAAGCCGTGCAGAAGGACGCCCTGGAACGCGCCAAGGCATTGCGGGTCGTCGACGCCACGGCTTAACGCGTCGGCTATTGGCCGCTCTCGAATGAGAGCCAAACAAAAGGCGGACCGCAAGGCCCGCTTTTTTTGATTCCGGCGATTTGAAACCGCTTTACTGACCGCTCGAAGCGACACCGCCAAGCGCCTGCCATTCGGCGATCGCCTTGTTGAACGCATCGGTGCCGCTCGGTCCCTTCTCCATGGTCAGCAAGGCGCGACGGCCGTTGCGGTAGACGACGGGAATGTCCATCCAGTTGCGGGTTTTCAGGAGATCGAGATTGGTCTTGCGTGCATCCGGAAAATCGTTGAGCGCGACCATATAGACGTCGTCGGTTACTTTGGCCGGCACGGCGATCAGAGCGTCGCCGCGATCCTGCTCGGTCGACTTGAGCGCAATGCGCTGCACGCTGTCGATGGCGCCACCTTCGAAATTCGGGGGAACCTGGAAGGCAAGTTCAATCAAATGGCTTGCCGGCAATGAGGCATCGCTGTTGCGCGTCACCGTGATCGTCGCCGTCAGCCCGCGCTCAGGCACATTGATGACGCCCTGGACGGAAGGTTCCGGCCGGCCATCGTCACCCTTGCCTTCCTGCAAAGACCAGGTGACCGTGCCTTCGAAAGCCGTCGGAGACGTCTGACCGAGACGCTCCTCATAGAGGAACACCTTCTGCCCATCCGTTACCGGCGCCGTCTGCTGTTGGCTGGCCGGCGGCTGCTGGGTGGCAGGCGCTTGCTGGGCAGGAGTGGATGCCTGCTGATCGGCTGAGGGCGGCGTTGCGGTCGGCGCGGTCGCGGCGGGCGCCTGCGCGGCATTGGCGTTATTGGCGGGCGTCGTTGCCGGCCTTGCCGGAGCAGCAGCGGCTACATTCTGCTCGGCAACGGACTTGCCTTCGGCGACGCCCGGTTGCCCACCCGCTGCCGGGCCCTTATCCTCTTCCGTGCCGTTCGCCAGCAAGCGCTGCGTGAACTTGGTGTTGACCGTATTTGGGTCGTTGTCGAGCGAGGCGACGTTGGTGTTGCCCGCTGCCGGCGGCTGTGCGGTGGCATTGTTGTTTTCCGCAGGCGCGGTCGCGCCCGGCGTCGAAGCAGCAGGTACATTCGTAGCTGGAGCGGCCGCATTATTGTTCTTGGCCGTCTCGGTGGCGGGAGCAGGCGCCGTGCCGGTCGCCGTCTTCGGCGCCGAACTGATCAGGTCGGCGACCATTTTGTTGAGCGCTTCACGGTTTACCCAGGCGGCATAGGCGCCGCCGGCGACGATCGCGAGACCGACGAGCGTCAGGACAATACCGGTCGCGCTAAAGCGGCGGCGCTTCGGCTCCATGCGGAAGCTCTTGCCCTGCAGCTTCGATGCCATGGTCCGGTTGGGATCCGGCGGAATAGTGGAACCGCCGCCGCGCTCACCCTCGGCGAATTTGTCGAAGCCGGCAAGCTCCTTGAGTTCGCGCCAGCCATCGTCGGAAACATCGTTCTTCGGCGTTGCCTTGGGCGAAGAATGCACATCGGCGAACAGATCGACATCGTCAAAGGCGTTGTCCGGCATCTGCCGAGCGGGCTGCGCCGGCTTGGCGGCTGGCGCCGGCACCGATTGCAGCTCCTCGAAAACATCCGCATCCCAGGCAAAAGCCTTGTCGCCTGCCGGTGCTTTCGCCGTGGCGGGCTGCTCCACCGGATGGCCGAAGACAGCCGGCGCAAAGGCGGCCGCGGGCATGACGGCTGCCGCCACCGGCTCGGGTTGAGCCAGCTTTGCAGGCGCATCGACCTCGGCCCAGATCTCCTCGACCTGGCTCATGACGTCATCGGCAGGCGCCTGATGGGCTGCATGCGTCTGCGGAGCCACATGCACAGGCTCGGCGGCAACCGCCGGCACCTCCTCCGCATAATGCTCCGGTTCTTCCCTATGGGCCTGTTCCTGGACAGGCTCCTCATAGGGCTCAGGGTGATAAACAGCCGCAGGCGCTTGCTCCTGCGGCGCATCGACCCATTCTTCTACCGGCTGATGCTCGTCTGCGGCCTGGTGCTCAGCATGCACGGGCTCCTCATAGACAGGCTCCTCGTACGCAGGCTCCTGGTGGACGGGCTCCTGATGGATTGGTTCTTCTTGGACCTGCTCTTCGTGCGGCGGTTCGTAAGCGGCAGGCTCTTCATAGGCGTCAGCCTCCGCAGGAGCCGGCTCCGGTTCCTCGACAGGGTGTTCTTGCGCGACATGATGCTCTTCGGCAGGCTCATGTTGCGGCTCCTCCTGCACCAAAGGCACTTCCGCGACGGGCTCTTCCGCCAGCGGCAATGCCTCCGCATGTTCGGCTTCCACCTCGACGATCGCGGCTTCCAGCTTGTCGAGCTGACGGCGCAGCATCTCCTCCGGCGGCCGCGGCTTCATGCTCTCAAGCTGGCGCTGAACGGCACCACGAGCCCGCTCGTAAACCTTGACCCGCATCTCGGGAGTGTTATCGGCCAGGCCGTCCACGGCCCGGCGAATGACTGCTACAAAATCCGCCATCAGTACTTTCTCATGATGCCCGGCCCGTGGCCGAACCGGGATTCGTCATTGACCCGCGACATTAGCCCTCAAACGGATCGGTCACAAGTATAGTGTCTTCGCGCTCCGGGCTGGTCGAAAGCAGCGCCACAGGCGCGCCGATCAGCTCTTCTACCTGCCGGACATACTTGATCGCCTGCGCCGGCAAATCGGCCCATTTGCGCGCGCCGACAGTCGATTCTTTCCAGCCTTCGAGCGTAATGTAGATCGGCTCGACTCGGGTCTGCGCCGCTTGGCTCGCCGGCAGGTAATCGATCTCCTTGCCGTCCAGTTTGTAGCCGATGCAGATCTTCAGCTCGTCGAGACCGTCGAGCACGTCAAGCTTGGTCAGCGCGATGCCTGTAATGCCGGAGGTCTTTACGGTCTGGCGAACCAGCACTGCATCGAACCAGCCGCAGCGGCGCGGACGACCGGTGTTGACGCCGACCTCGCGGCCAACCGTCGCCAAATGCCGGCCGATCTCGTCATGCAGTTCGCACGGGAACGGTCCTTCGCCGACGCGCGTCGTGTAGGCCTTAGTGATGCCGAGCACATAGCCGAGCGCCGTCGGTCCGAGGCCGGAACCGGCGGCTGCCTGGCCGGCGACCGTGTTGGACGACGTCACGAACGGATAGGTGCCGTGGTCATTGTCCAACAATGCGCCCTGCGCACCTTCGAAAAGGATGCGGGCGCCAGCCTTGCGCTGCTCGTCGAGCAACCGCCAGACCTGATCGATATAGGGGAGAATATGCTCTGCAACAGAGGTAAGCTCGCTATGCAGCGCATCGAAGGAGATTTCATCGAGGCCCATGCCGCGGCGCAGCGCGTTATGATGGGTCAGCAACCGGTCGATCTTGACCGGCAGCGTTTCCGGCTCGGCGAGATCGACAACGCGAATGGCACGGCGGCCAACCTTGTCTTCATAGGCCGGGCCGATGCCGCGGCGGGTCGTGCCGATCTTCGTGCCGCTGTTGGAGGCCGCATCTTCGCGCAGAGCATCAAGATCACGATGCAGCGATAGAATCAGCGGAGCGTTTTCGGCGATGCGCAGCACGTCGGGCGTCACTGCAATGCCCTGGGCGCGCAGCTTTTCGACTTCCGCGACGAAATGATGGGGATCGACGACGACGCCATTGCCGATGACGCTCAGTTTGCCACGGACGAGCCCCGAAGGCAGCAGCGCGAGCTTATAGCTGACACCGTCGACAACCAGCGTATGACCGGCATTGTGCCCGCCCTGAAAGCGCACAATCACATCGGCACGTTCCGAAAGCCAGTCGACAATCTTGCCCTTGCCTTCGTCACCCCATTGCGAACCGATCACAACTACGTTCGTCATTTCTCCATTCCCGCTTCCTGCGCGCAAAGGCGCGCCTTGCTCAAACCCGCGCATCTATAAAACTTTGTTTTTGGGAAAGCGACCCTGTTGTCTCAGGAGATTCGGCTTTTTACGTGACGAATCAGCGCGCCCAACAGGATTTTTCCAATCGGGCGCGTTCACGTGCCAAATATGGCGCTCGGCCAGGCGGGGAAATTAGCTCGCTCACTCTACGCGAAAGGAAACGGAGTTAGCCGAGTTCAAGCGTGGTTACGGCAAAAACCCTGTCGAGTGGCATTTTGGGCGCTGCACCACGATACATGCGTGCTGTTTCGAACACCGGCGACAGCCCGAAAGCTTCGGCAAGCTCTATCGCTTCCGTGTTGTCTGCGGGCACGTCCAAATATACCGGCCGGCCCTTTGCCTCGGGCGCCAGCTTGGCCAGCAAAGCCGACGCCACATCGGGGCTGTTTGCAAACAGCGGACCGACCTTGTACCCCTCGAAACAGCGCCGGATCGTGCCATAGCCGCGAATCTTGCTTCCGCTGCCGACCATGACGGATTTTCTTTTTTCCGGCGCGCCGCACCAGGCCGTGAGGAAGGAATAACGCAGCCCTGGAAAGATGGCGGCATCATACCTCAGCAAACCTTCGAGCTTGTCCTGCGTGACCGGACCGACGTCCGCACTCGCCTCGGCTACATCAGGCATTTTCGGGATGCCGCCATAGCGCAGGGTGCGATAGGCCGTTTCAAAGCCACGGAGACGGTAATTTTCCTGCTCGGCCACGACGCCATCAAGACCGATCGTACGATTGCCCGCGAATGCCATGCCCTTCTTCCACAGCGCCTTGCCATAACCCTTGCCGCGAAATTCGGGGTGGACCATGTAGAGGCCGAGAAAGGCGAAGCTTTCGCCATAACGCACGACGGAAATGCAGCCGACCGGCACTTCGCCGATCGTACCCATAAAGAAGCCGGAAGGATCCGTCTCCCAAAAAGCAAGGGCGTCATCGACACCGGGATTCCATCCCTCTTGCCGCGCCCACTCGAGAGCGAGCTCCAATTCCCCAGCCCGCATTGTACGCACGGCAAAAGTTGACTTCATGCACCAGCCCTGAAACGCCCCTTGCGCACCGTCCCCGCCGGACCAATTGCGCCCAATTCATCTTGCTGCAATGCGATAGCAATCACAAGCAATATGCGATGATATGGCTAATAGGTTAAATTCTCGGTGGGCGCGTAGGCAGCCGGATCGACCGATTGCGGTCGGCCGTCGAGCGATAGTTTTGCGATCCGCGCCGGCGTCTCACTGACCACCTTGCCGCGCCTGATGACAAAGAGTCTTGCGGCACGCAACCGCACGGCTTCGATCGGATTTCGAGCCTGCAGCACGACGAGATCGCCATTACAGCCGACCTCCAGCCCGTAGCCATGGAGCCCCATCACTTTGGCCGAGTTGACAGTGACCGCGTCGAAACAGAACCGCATCGCTTCGCGTGACGTCAATTGCCCCACATGCAGTCCCATATGCGCTACATCCAGCATGTCGGCGCCGCCGAGCGAATACCACGGATCCATGCAGCAATCCTGGCCGAAGGCGATATTGATGCCGAATTCGCGCATCTCCTTGACCCGGGTCAGTCCGCGGCGCTTTGGATAGGTATCATGCCGCCCCTGCAAAACTATGTTGATCAGCGGATTGGGGATCGCGTGCACGCCTGCCTCGGCAATCAGTGGCAGGAGTTTGGAGGCATAGTAATTGTCCATCGAATGCATCGAGGTCAGGTGCGAGCCGGCCACCCTGCCCTGAAGCCCGAGCCTCACCGTCTCGGCAGCCAGGGTCTCGATGTGACGCGACAGTGGATCGTCGGTCTCGTCGCAATGCATGTCGACCATTAGACCGCGTTTTTCAGCGATCTCGCAGAGCGCACGCACGGAACGCGCGCCGTCCTCCATCGTCCGCTCGAAATGCGGAATGCCGCCGACGATATCGACGCCGAGATCGAGAGAGCGCTCCAGATTCGCTGCCGCCGCCGGCGAGCGGAAGTAGCCGTCCTGCGGGAAGGCCACAAGCTGCAGATCGAGATAGGGCGCGACCTTTCTCTTCACGTCCAGCAACGCTTCGACGGCAAGCAGCCGATCGTCGCAGATATCGACATGGGTCCGCACGGCGAGCAACCCTTGCGACACCGCAAGATCGCAATAGCGCAAAGCGCGCTCCGCCACCGCCTCATGCGTCAACAGCGGCTTCAACTCCCCCCATAGCGCGATGCCCTCCAGCAGCGTGCCCGACGTGTTCAGCCGCGGCAGGCCAAGCGACAGCGTCGCGTCCATGTGGAAATGGCAATCGATGAACGGCGGCGAAACCAGTTGCCCATCGGCATCGATCACGCGTTCCGCCTCCCCCTCCATGCCCGGCTGAACGGCCACGATCTTGCCGCCGGCAATAGCGATGTCCTGACCCTCGCGGCCATCGGGAAGGCCGGCATTGCGGACGATGAGATCGAGCACCATGGGGAATTGCCTTTGCGTTGGAAGGTCTATCCGGAATGTCTAGCATGCCCGGACGTGCAGACAAGCCGCTCGTCAGGGCCGAAACAAGCTGGCGAACGGCGCTGCGTATGACACTTCTGTTGCAACCGCTGGGATAAGCACCATCGCGTATAGGCGGCACCGGCGATCCTGTGTATAACCGCAGAAGACGGGGATCGCGTTCCGGCGCTGAACCCTGCGCTAGCAAAAGGATTGAAGTTTCATGCACATCACGATGATCGGTTCGGGTTATGTGGGTCTTGTGTCCGGCGTCTGCTTTGCCGACTTCGGTCATGACGTGATTTGCGTCGACAAGGACGCCGGCAAGATCGAGGCGTTGCGCCGGGGCGAAATCCCGATCTTCGAGCCCGGACTTGAACAATTGGTCGCCGACAATGTCCGCGCTGGCCGCCTCTCCTTCTCGATCGAGGTCGAAACCAGCGTTGCCAGAAGCGACGTCGTCTTCATCGCCGTCGGCACGCCGTCGCGCCGTGGGGACGGTCATGCCGATCTCTCCTATGTCTATGCCGCCGCCCGCGAGATCGCCCAGCACATCAAGGGCTTCACGGTCATCGTCACCAAATCGACCGTGCCGGTCGGCACCGGCGATGAAGTCGAGCGGATCATCCGCGAAACCAATCCGGATGCCGATGTCGCTGTCGTTTCCAATCCGGAATTCCTGCGCGAAGGCGCTGCGATTGAGGATTTCAAGCGCCCCGACCGCATCGTCATCGGCCTTAACGATGACCGCGCCCGTGGTGTCATGACCGAGGTCTATCGGCCGCTTTATCTCAACCAGGCGCCGCTGCTCTTCACAGCTCGCCGCACCTCGGAACTGATCAAATACGCAGCGAATGCCTTCCTTGCCATGAAGATCACCTTCATCAACGAGATGGCCGATCTCTGCGAAAAAGTCGGCGCCAATGTGCAGGAAGTCTCGCGCGGGATTGGCCTCGATGGCCGCATCGGCTCGAAATTCCTGCATGCTGGCCCAGGCTATGGCGGCTCCTGCTTTCCGAAGGATACGCTGGCGCTCGCCAAGACCGCGCAGGACTATGATAGCCCGGTGCGGCTGATCGAGACGACGATCTCGATCAACGACAACCGCAAGCGCGCCATGGGCCGCAAGGTGATCGCGGCCATGGGCGGCGATATCAGGGGCAAGAGCATCGCCGTGCTTGGCCTGACCTTCAAGCCGAACACTGACGACATGCGCGACAGCCCGGCGATCTCGATCATCCAGGCGCTGCAGGATGCCGGCGCCACGGTGACCGGCTACGATCCGGAAGGCATGGACAATGCCCACCAGCTCATCGACAACATCGCTTATGCCGACGATGCCTATAGCGCGGCGCGCGGCGCCGATGCGCTGGTCATCATTACGGAATGGAACCAGTTCCGCGCGCTCGACTTCGGCCGGCTGAAATCCGTTATGAAAGCCCCCGTTCTCGTGGACCTCAGAAACATTTATCGCCATGACGAGGTCACAAAGCACGGGTTTGCCTATACCAGTATCGGCAGACCCATGAACGGCGCCGAACTGTAAGCAAAGGCCGACGAATGCGTTATCTTATTACCGGAACCGCCGGGTTCATTGGGTTCCATCTCGCCAAGCGTCTGCTCGACGACGGGCATTTCGTCGTCGGCTTCGACGGCATGACGCCTTATTACGACGTCAGGCTCAAGGAAAAGCGCACCGCAATCCTCGCCCGCTCCAACGGGTTCAAGGCCGTCACCGGCATGCTGGAAGACAAGGCGGCACTCGATCATGCCGCTGAACTCGCGGAACCTGACGTCATCGTCCATCTCGCCGCCCAGGCGGGCGTCCGTTACAGCCTGGAAAATCCGCGCTCCTACGTGGATTCTAACGTCACCGGTTCGTTCAATGTGCTGGAGCTGGCGAAAAGCCTGCAGCCGAAGCACCTGCTCTTGGCCTCTACGTCATCGGTCTACGGCGCCAACGAGAAGATCCCCTTCGCGGAGAGCGACAAGGCCGACGAGCAGATGACGATCTATGCGGCGACGAAGAAGAGCATGGAGCTAATGGCGCACAGCTACGCCCATCTCTTTCGTATTCCGACCACCGCCTTCCGTTTCTTTACCGTCTACGGCCCCTGGGGCCGTCCCGACATGGCGCTGTTCAAATTCGTCGATGCCATCAGGAACGACCGGCCGATCGAGATCTATGGCGAAGGCAAGATGAGCCGCGATTTCACCTATATCGACGATCTCATCGAGGGCATCGTCCGGCTGATCGGCGTTGTGCCGTCGGAAGACAACCGCATCGTCTCGGAAACCATCGGCGACACCTTGTCGAAACACGCACCGTTCCGCGTCGTCAATATCGGCGGCGGCCAGCCGGTCGGGCTGATGAGCTTCGTCGAGACCATCGAAACGATGCTCGGCAAGAAGGCGATCCGGCATATGCTGCCGATGCAGCCCGGCGACGTGCACAATACCTATGCCGTTCCGGACCTGCTGGTGGCCTTGACGGGCTTCAAACCGCAAATCGAAGTCGAAGAAGGCGTGCGCCGCTTCGTCGAGTGGTATCAGGAAAACTATTGAGGCTTCGCCATACTCTGGCGTGAACCCCACCTTTTAGGCAGGCTGGAAAAATGGCAGAGATCGTCGAGGCAGAGCACTGGATAGAGAGCCCCGCCGGGCGCCTCTACGCCAAAACATGGGCGCCACACGATCCGAATTCCAAGCCGCCGATCATCCTGTTTCATGACTCTCTCGGATGCGTGGCGCTCTGGAGAGATTTCCCATCTTTGCTGGCCCATTCTCTCGGGCGACGTGTGATCGCCTACGACCGATTAGGCTTTGGCCGCTCCGATGCTCGCGCGGAAACTTTGGAGCGCGACTTCATTGCCTTGGAAACCGAACGTTTCGTACCCCTTCTCTGCGATCAATTGGCGGTTCGGGAATTTATCGCCTGCGGCCACAGCGTCGGCGGCGGCATGGCGGTGGAAACGGGAGCGAGGTTTGCCGGGTGCAAGGCCGTGATTACCATCGCCGCCCAGGCTTTCGTGGAAGATAGGACGCTGCAGGGCATCCGGACCGCACAACAGGAATTTGCGTCGGTCGAAACTATTGCCCGGCTTGCCAAATATCACGGCGACAAAGCTGATTGGGTGCTGCGTGCGTGGATCGAGACCTGGCTTGCTCCGGAATTCGCCGCATGGAATCTCGATGCAGCACTTGAGCAACTGCCTTGTCCGGTGATCGCCATTCACGGCGACCAGGATGAATATGGTTCGCTTGCCCACCCACATCGGATCGCGACAGGGCGCGGATCATTCCATATTCTTCCGAAGACAGGACATTCGCCACATCGCGAACGTCCAGCAGAGGTTATCAAGGTGATTGAGGACTTTCTGGCCTATTCGGCCAGTCCCGCCGGATGATAGGCCCGGTCGAAATAGATGAGCCCCTGCCCACCGTCGCGCTGACGAATGGCATCGACTTCGCACATGAGGATATCGTGCGTGCCGCCATTGGCGCGATGCACGACGCGGCAGTCGAACGAGACGAGCGCATCCTCTAACGCTGGCGAGCCGGTCGATAGTTCCGACCATTCGCCGGCGGCAAAACGCTCGGCGACCGGGGTCTTGCCGCCGAAGAGCCGCGACAGGTCCTGATGTCCCTCGGAAAGCACGTTGACACAGAGCACGCCATTTTCCGCAACGGCAGGGTGAACCGAAGCTGTGCGGTTGAGACAGACGAGCAGCGTCGGCGGACTGTCTGAGACACTGCAGACAGCCGTCGCGGCAAACCCAGCAAGCCCCGCCGGCCCATTGGTCGTCACGATACTGACGGCCGCCGCCATCCGCGCCATGGCATTGCGGAACTCGGATTTGACCGCATCGGGATTGGCGACAGGCACCGCCTTCTCGATCGCCACGGATGTTTTCATGTTCATTCCCATCATCCTCACCGTTTGCGCCGGACCCTGGCAAAACTAGTGGGTCGAGACGCTCGTCTCAAGCAACGATGTTTCTCAGAACCCACACCTGAAGAGCAAGAAGTTCTCTATAAAATCTATATACAAACAGAAAAACAATTCCCCATCGTTTCCTGCGTCTTCTTCCCCTCATACGCAAACGAAAGGCCGGATGCAGGTCTCATAGCGACCATTGGGTGCTCACAAAAAGGCAGCGGCACGGCCGCAAATCCGCCAGCCGGGCCGCCGTTCAGAGCGCTTGCGCCGGCTCTACCGCCCGGTTTCGCCTCACTTCCAGCAGAATATGGCCGAAGAGCGCAGCAAGTACGATCGGCCCGCCGATCAGCGTTGCCTGCGACGGCTCTTCGGCGAGGAATATCCAGACCCACAAAGGCGTCAGTGGCACTTCCAGCGATGTCAGCAGGCTGGCGTCGGCAGCCGGGATCAGCCGCGAACCGAAGGTGTAAAGGCTGAGACCCATGGCGTTCTGAATGAGACCGAAAGCAATAATCAGGCCGAGATCATGTCCCGATACTATCGTCGGCGAAGCGAACCAGAAGGTGATGAAGGAGCAGAGCCAGGCGGACAAGGCCATCGCCGGCAGCATCGGCACATCCCGATGCTGGCGCATCACGAACGCAAGACCGGCAACCGTCAACGTCATGACACCGGCCAGGACCTTGCCGAGCCAGCCACCGCTGCCGCCCGCCTCGCCGGAGAGCATGACGAGCACGCCGAGGAGTGCCACGGCGCTGGCGACGAGCGCCGCCATACTCGGGCGCTCCTTGATGAAGACATAGGCAACGCCGGCGGTAACGAAGGGCACTGTCGCATAGATCACCATCGCATCGGCGACCGAGGTGTAATAGATCGAGCCGATGCCGCTGATCATGGACGCGGTGGAAAACGCGGTCGCTGCCAGCGACGGCCAGCGCATCGAGCGAAGAATGTGCCAGGCCCTGCCGCGCTCCAAATACAAAAACAGCGCGAAGACACCGAGGCCGGAGACGATGCCGCGGCAAAAGAGGATGGTCATCAAATCTGCATGGATCAAGCGCACGAACAGACCGGACATCGACCACGCCAGCGCCGAAAACGCCACATAGATCACGCCCAGCCGATATTGCTGCTGCTCCGCCAGCGTCACGACGAATCCTCCCGAACCTTTTAGGCTTCGACTATTAGCGAGCACCGTGACAGCCGACAAGCGAAGCCTGCAGCGCAAGATGTCGCTGGCGCAAGAAGAGGTGTCGCGGTTGCAGGACAGCCACGCCTGTCGCGACCCCAAACCATCGGCTCATGCCTTGCAGATATTCCGAATGCCTTTAGGTTATCGAATATACGGCAGAGGGAGAATCAATGCAGCTATTGCTGGCAGGCCTGTTTGCATGCGGCTGCGTGAGCTTGGTCGATGCTCCATTGTGGCCGGCTGCGGCGAGCTACATCGACACGGCGATGGAATGCAGTCAAAGCAGCAATCCCGGCAATTGCCGCCATACGCGCGAAACATGGAAGACCGAATACGATGCTGCGACCGCCGGAAGCTACCAGAACCAGCGAAATGTCGCACTTTGCCTGAGCACCGGCTGCGACAACGCCGTCCAGCCTGACAAAATCCTTGGCTGCGCCTGGCGCATCGTCATCGTGAATTCGAGACACACGGAACTGGATAATACCGATACCGTGAATCTCAAGGATTTCTGCGGGTCCGCTTATATCGATCAAGCGGGACTGCGCGCAGCCGAAGTCCAGGCGAAGACAATGCTCGAGCTCATCGGGAACCGACCGGGCGCATAGCGGCTGGTAACCGCCACGCGCCCGATGTCATTCACACGTCTATATATGGCGCGAAGAAGCGCCGGATCGCCTCGATCTCATTCGGGCGGATATCATGGCCGCCTGGATGCCAATCGAGCGTCACCTCGGCGTTCTGCCGCGTGAAATAGTCCGCCAATGCCTTGGTCACTGGCGCCGGCGAGATCGGGTCGCGTTCGCCGGCGGTGATCAACACGCGGCCGCCGTCGAGCTTGGCGTTATCGCGCGGCTGGAACGGAATCAGCGGGTGCATCAGCACGGCGGCGTCGAAGAGATCGCCATGCTCGATCAGCACATTGGCAAGAATATTCGCGCCGTTGGAAAAGCCGAGGCCAAGCACCTGCGAGGCCCCGTGGTCGACGGCGAGGCTCTTGACATAGGCGGCCATCTTCTCCGTGGCGCGGGCAAGGTCGGCCATGTCGTAGACGCCCTCACCCGTGCGCCGGAAGAAGCGAGCCGCACCATATTCCGAAACGTCGCCGCGCGGCGAGACGATGGTCGCTTCCGGCAGCAGGCGGCTGCCGAAATCGAAGAACTGGTTCTCGTCACCGCCCGTGCCATGGAAGGTGAACAAAATAGGTTTGCCGGGTGCACCAGGCTTCACCCGGTGCACATAGGTCGTATCAGTCATGATTGCCCCCTGATTAAGCGTCCAGCGGTTCGAGATGCTGCTCGAGCAGCGCCCGCAGATGGGCGTGCTGTTCCGGTAACTTCAGCGCCTCGCCGAGATGGGCCGTATCTTCGTCACGGTTGAAACCGGGCTCGTTGGTGGCGACTTCGAACAGCACGCCGCCCGGCGTGCGGAAATAGATCGCCCAGAAATAGTCACGATCGATGACCGGCGTGACCTGATATCCCGTATCCATCAGCGCCTTGCGCACTTCGAGCTGCTTTGCGCGATTCTCGACGGCAAAGGCGACGTGGTGGACGGAACCAGCACCGGGAAGCGCACGGCCAATGTTCGGCATGGTTTCGAGATCGACGAAGTCGGCACCGTTGCCGCCGGGAATGGCGAGACGCTTCACGCCCTCATGCGTGTCGACCACTTCATAGCCCATGTATTTCAACAGTTCGGCCGTAGCCCCCTCGTCCCGCAGCCGCATGGCGACGGAATGGAAGCCGCGGATGGCATGCTCGGCATCGACGCCGCCATGGGTCCAGGGCTGACGATCGTCATTCTTGACCTCGACAAGCGCGAAACCGTCACCATCGGGGCCAGCGAAATGCAGACGCTTCTGGCCGAAGGATTCATCCGCCTTCAGAGCCTCGACACCCTGCTTGCTAAGCCGCTCCGTCCAGTAGCCGATCGCGCCTTCCGGAATGGAGAAAACGGTATTGCCGACTTCGCCGGTGCCCGGACGGCCGCGGGCCATCTTCGGGAACGGGAAATAGGTCATGATCGTCCCTGGCGTGCCGATCTCGTCACCGTAATAGAGGTGATAGACATCGGGCGCGTCGAAATTGACCGTCTTCTTGACGCGGCGCAAGCCGAGCGTATCCGTGAAGAACCTATTGTTGGTACGGGCGTCTTCCGCCATCGAAGTAACGTGGTGAAGACCCTTGATCTGATTGAGCATCTTTTACCCCTTATCTCGCCCGCAACGGCAGGCGTTTCTCATGAGCAGAAGATGGTCCCACGGCCGGCTTTTCGATAGCCCCTAATAGCCAAACGGATTGTCTCTGATTGTTGAACGATAAATTGCCATCGTTCAATAATGCCATCTCGCCTCAAGATACAGCGTGTTGGTATTGCCTCAGGCCATCGCGCATATTATTCTAATCTAGACAGTCTAGCCAGGAGATCGACCGATGGATTGGCCGTTGCAAGATGCCAAAAATCAATTCTCGAAAGTCGTGCAGAAGGCACGCAGCGAAGGTCCGCAAACTGTGACATTGCGCGGTGAACGCGCGGCCGTTGTTCTCTCCGCTGAAGACTATGACGCCTTGCGGGCCGGCAGACCGAGCCTGGTCGATGATCTGCTGTCAGGGCCGGCCTGGGATGATGAGTTGGCCGATGCGGTGACGACGCGAGACAAGACGCCAAGCCGGGATATCGCCTTCTAATGTATCTGATCGATACCAATGTTATTTCCGAAGCCCGTCGCGGCACCGCTGAGGCAATATCCTGGCTGCGCACCGCCGATCCGTCCACCGTCTATCTCAGCGTCATCACGCTCGGCGAAGTGATGCGCGGGATCGCCCTGAAACGAAGGACCGATCCGCGAACCGCCGCACATCTGGAAGAATGGCTGCGCAAGCTTCGCCATGGTCACAGCGGCCGCATCCTGCCCATTACCGACCAAATCGCTGTCGAATGGGGTCGTATTGCCGCACTGCGTCCCCGCGGCGATGCCGACGGGCTGATCGCGGCCACTGCAATCGTCCATGATCTGATTGTCGTTACACGCAATGTCGGCGATTTTGACGATACCGGCGTGTCAGTAATTAATCCTTGGGATCAGGCATCTTACTGATGGCTGGGATCGCTCGGCAAAGCCCAGTCGATCGGATCCTTGCCGTGTTCGGCCAGATAGGCATTTGCCCTGGAGAAATGCCGGCAGCCGAGGAAGCCATTATGCGCCGACAGCGGCGATGGGTGCGCGGCTTTCAGCACGAGATGCCGCTCGGTATCGACGAAGGCGGCTTTCTTCTGTGCATAGGAGCCCCAAAGCATGAAGACCACGCCGTCACATTCGTCGTTGACCCTGCGGATGACGGCATCGGTGAAGCGCTCCCAACCCTTGCCCTGATGCGAGGCGGCCTGTGATTCCTCGACCGTCAGCACGCTGTTGAGCAGAAGCACGCCCTGCTTCGCCCAGCTTTCGAGAAAGCCGTGACGCGCCGGCGGGACGCCGAGATCGGTTTCCAGTTCCTTGTAGATATTGACGAGCGACGGCGGGATGCGCACGCCGGGGCGAACGCTGAAGCAAAGCCCATGCGCCTGGCCGATACCATGATAGGGATCCTGCCCGAGGATCACGACCTGCACTTCATCGAGCGGCGTCAGGTCCAAGGCCCGGAAATATTCGCTGCCGCGCGGAAAGATCACCTTGCCGCGCTGCTTCTCCTCGACAAGAAAGGATTTGAGCTGCTGCATATAGGGGCTGACGAATTCCTGTGACAGCGCCTCTTTCCAGCTTTCCTCCAGCTTGATGCCCGCGTCCGCCATCGTCCCTCACCTCCATCTTTCGTCAGCATGTCGATTGAGGATGAAAGCGCCAGCGTGTCAAGGAAAGGACTTCCATTGCGGTAGGCAGGTCACAGCTTTCCGGTGGTGGACGTCGCCAGAGACTGCGATTGTGCTCTCTCCCCCGTCGAGATCAGCAACGCTTCGCGTTCGGCCTCAGGCATGGCACGTACGCGTCGCCTCACCGTGAGGCGGATTGCGGTAAATCCGGCCAGCATCAGCACCACTTTGCTGCCGATACCGAAGGCCGGCATGACAACCGCCCATGTGGATAGATCAAAGGCGATGGCAACGAGCACATTGAGCGCAGCTGACAGGAACATCAGGCCAGCCCAGGCAAAGCCCACATAAGTAGCGACATCGGGCGCGATTGTGCGGGCAATAGCCGGCAGATACCGATGCATCCAGCCCGGTTTAAGCATCACCACGCCGACAAGCGAGTAGATAACGCTCGGCTTGAACAGCACGAAACGCGGATCGTCCGTCAGCAGCGTTGCCGTGCCTGCAGCAATGACCAGAAAGAGGCTCAGCCATTCCATGGTATCGATTGGCTTCCGTCGGAGGTATTGTATCCCGATTTGGACAAGGCCAAACACTATCGCCGCGCAAGCCGAAAGGGCCGCATTATGCGTGAGGGCAAGCAGAACGACAAAAAATAGGCTGGAGGCCAAATCAGCGAGCAGCAGCCTGACCGCATCGAAAAAGCTTTTCACCGCACTTCGGCCCCTGTCGCGACTTGTGCAACGGTCATAAAGCCCCCAGCCATCGCCATCAAGAGATGACTCAATCTTTCCATCATCACGTCTTGATCCGCGCCATCTGCGGGTCATAGAGCGGCGTCAACGACACTTGGCAGGGCACGCGGCGTTGGGCAACGTCGAGTTCGTATCGACCGCCAAGCACGAAATCCTCGGTGACCCCATCGGCATTGCGGACATAGCCGTAACCGATCGGCTTGCCGATCGTGTAGCCATAGCCGCCGCTCGACAGCCAGCCGACGCGTTGGCCGTCGCGATAGATCGTCTCGCGGCCGAGCAGCACGGTTCCGGGGTCATCGGGCACGAAGCAGGCAAACAACTTCTTCACCCCCGAAGCCAACTGCCGCTCGATGGCCTCACGACCGCGGAAGGCGATGTTCTTCTTCATCTTCACCGCCCAGGCGAGCCCGGCTTCCACGGGCGTATGGTCAGGGCCGATATCGGAACCCCAGGCACGATAGCCCTTTTCCAGCCGGCAGCTTTCGATCGCGCGGTAACCTGCATTGACCAATCCGTGATGACGGCCGGCGGCCATCAGCGCATCATAGACCGTGGCCGCATATTCCACCGGCACATGCAGCTCGTAACCGAGCTCGCCGACATAGGTCACCCGCAGCGCTCGAACCGGGCAACCGGCAATGCCGATGGTCTTCACCCGCAGGAAAGGAAACACAGCGTTCGAAACATCATCCGAGGTGACGGATTCCAGCACTCTGCGTGAATTCGGCCCCATCAGCGACAGGACGGAATAGGCGGAGGTTATGTCCACCAGTTCGGCATGCATCTCGGCCGGAATATTCCTGGCGATCCAGTCGAAATCATGCGTGGCAAAACCGGTGCCTGTCGTAATGTAGAATTCGTTCTCGGCAACGCGCGCCACGGTGACATCGCATTCGATGCCGCCTTTGTCGTTCAGCATCTGCGTATAGGTCAAGGCGCCGACGGGCTTGGCGACATCGTTGGCGGCGATCCAGGAAAGCGCGGCTTCGGCGTCTCGCCCCTTCAGCACGAATTTTGCAAAAGACGTCTGATCGAAGATCACGGCCGCCTCGCGCACCGCCCTGTGCTCCCGATCGACCGCAGCGAACCAGTTCTGGCGGCCATAGCTGTAGATATCCTTCGGCTCCTCGCCGGCGAAAAGGTCGGCGAACCAGTTCGGCCGCTCCCAGCCGAGCTTTTCGCCGAAACAAGCACCCTGCGCCTTCAGCCGGTCGTAGAGCGGCGACTTGCGGCAGGGACGGCCGCTGGAATGCTCCTCGAACGGCCAGGCCATGGTGTAGTGCTTGCCATAGGCTTCCAGCGTTCGGGTGCGCACCCAGTCCGTATCGAAATGCGGGCGGCCGAAGCGCCTGATGTCGACCGGCCAGAGATCGTAGGGCGGCTCGCCCTTTGCCACCCATTCGGCGAGGGCCATGCCGGCCCCGCCCGCTGACGCGATGCCGAAGGCGTTGAAGCCCGCGCCGACGAAGAAGTTCCGGAGCTCCGGCGCTTCGCCGAGGATGAAATTGCCATCGGGGGTAAAGCTCTCGGGTCCGTTCAGAAGCTGCTTGATGCCCGCTGTCTGCAGGGCCGGCACGCGCATCAGCGCCTGCTCCATGATCTGCTCGAAGTGATTGAAATTGCTATCGAGCAGCGTGTAGTGAAATTCCTTGGGGATGCCGTCGATCGCCCAGGGAATCGGGTTCGGCTCATAGCCGCCCATCACCAACCCGCCGACCTCCTCCTTGTAATAGGTCAACCTGTCAGGATCGCGCAGCGTCGGCAGATTGGAGGGGACGCCGAAGGATTCTGTGATGAGATATTGATGCTCGACGGAGACGAGCGGCACGTTGACGCCGAAGCGCGCCGCAAAACTTCGGGTCCACTGCCCGGCGCAGACCACGACGCGCTCGCATTCGATGCGGCCCTGGTTGGTGACGACGGCACGGATCCTGCCCTTGTCGATCTCCAGATCGAGGACCTCGGTATCCTCGAAAATCGAAGCGCCGGCCATGCGCGCGCCCTTCGCCAGCGCCTGGGTGATATCGGAAGGGTTGGCCTGTCCGTCGGTCGGCAGATAGGCCGCGCCGACGAGATCGTCCGTATCCATCAACGGCCAGAGATCGAAGGCCTCCTTCGGCGTCAGCAGATGCATCTGCAGCCCGAAGGATTGCGCCGTCGTCGCCTGCCGCTTGACTTCCGTCCAGCGTTCCTCGTTGCAGGCAAGGCGCAGGCCGCCGTTCATCTTCCAACCGGTGGCAAGCCCGGTCTCGGCCTCCAGTCTCTTATAGAGATCGACGGAATAGCCGAGCATCTGTGTGATATTGGCGCTGGTCCGCAATTGCCCGACGAGACCCGCGGCATGGAACGTCGTCCCCGAAGTCAGCTTCTTTCGCTCCAGCAGCACCGTCTCGGTCAGCCCGAGCTTGGCAAGGTGATAGGCAGTCGAACAGCCGACGATACCCCCGCCGATGACGACCGCCTTCGCTGTCTTGGGCAGTTCTTTCATGGCATCACCTCAAGAATTCCGGAATGATTGATAGGCACGCTCGAATCGCGCCAGATTTTCGCTCGTATAGGCTGAATAATCGAAATCGATATCGGAGTGGATTTCGGAAACCATGCTCCACATCGTCTCGCGCAATAGCGAAGCGCATTTCATCGCCTGATAGCGCCGACGTAGCTCGTCGCTCACCGGCGCCTCGAAATAGGCCTCCAGCATCGCCGTTTCCTGGCTCTCGGAAAATTCGTTGTTCGAGGCAAGACCGCCGAGATCGAAGAGCGGCGTATTGAAGCCCGCATAGTCCCAATCGATCAGCCAGAGCCTGGTTCCGTCATCGAGAAAATTGCCGGCCAGCAGATCGTTGTGGCCGAAAACAATGTCGAAAGGCCTGGCGGCCCGCTCCAGTCGCTCGGCGACATCGAGAAAGGAAGGCAGCAATGTTTCATGACGGCTCCCGCCCTCTTCGAGAAGAGCGGCATAGTCGCGCACCACATGAAAAACCCAGAAGATGGCGCCAGCACCACGAAAATGTTTGGCGACATTCTGGTGACAGAAACGGACAAGCGGTACAATGCGCGCCAGCATCAAGGGGTCGCGAATATCCTCCGCTATGAGCGGTTTTCCATCAATGTAATCTAGCACGAGGACGCCTGGCTCGGAGTGAACGACAGCGGGCGACAAACCCGCCGCATGCGCTGCCCTGCTTGCGGCCAGTTCGTTGGCACGGCTGATGTGGTGAACCGGAATGTCCGTTCCAAGCCTGACGACGAAACGCCTGCTGCTGTCGGTGACCAGGTAATTACGATTGGTGATGCCGCCCACCAGCGGAGCGATATCGGTCGGTCCGCGCCAAATGCCAAGAGCCTGGATCTTGTCTTCGGGCGTTGCGGTCATCCCTCCTCCAGCGTCAAAATCGCGCGTCTTTTGGATGTAAAAGGTTCCTCACAAAAGGAGAACTGTCAAGAACTACCCACAAAATGAAACGCTCATTTGGTTTTTTGTTGGATTATGCGGGCAAGAAGGTCTAATCCCTATTAGGCTATGGATATTTGCAACAGAAAGCTTCACCGTAGGTGAGATTTGACTTAAAAATTCAATCTCGAGGTGATTGGAACGAGATGACTTGCGTTTGAGTCGTTATCCCGCTCTAGATGTTTGATCAGGCATGGTCTTATCCGCAAGCTGCTTCGCACGTTTTTGGATCATGTCTTAGATAGGATCGAGACTATGTCGGACATCTCGCAGGTGCCGCTTCATTCTAACC
The DNA here is from genome assembly GCF_000426285.1 of Rhizobium leucaenae USDA 9039. Classification (GTDB taxonomy): domain Bacteria; phylum Pseudomonadota; class Alphaproteobacteria; order Rhizobiales; family Rhizobiaceae; genus Rhizobium; species Rhizobium leucaenae. Next base: position 369,074 of record NZ_AUFB01000005.1, read on the forward strand.
ATCGGGAACGCGAGATCCTGGAGGAGCTTCGGCTCGCCGGCGGTGCAAGCCGCATTCAGTTCCTCGCCGAGCGGCTGGCGGTTTCCGAGGAGACCATCCGCCGCAATATCCGCAGCCTGGAAGCCAATGGTCTCGTCACCAAGGTGCATGGCGGCGTTCATATCAAGGACTCGATCATCGAGCAGCCGCTGCATTTCCGGATGAACGAGAATGCCGAGGCCAAACGCATGATCGCGGCCCGCGTCGCGGCAATGATCCAGAATGGCGATACGATCTTCCTCGACATAGGCTCTACGACGGCTTTCATTGCCGTGGCGCTGCAAAAACATCAAAATCTGTTCATCGTCACGAACGCCGTCTCGGTCGCCCATGCGCTGGCGACCCGCAACGGCAATCGCGTTTTCTTCGCCGGCGGAGAGTTGCGCAGCCACGACGGCGGTGCCTTTGGCACGGAAGCAACCAACTTCCTCCGCCGCTTCAATGTTCGCCACGCGGTATTGTCCGTCGGCGCTGTCAATGCCGTCTCCGGCTTCATGCTGCACGATCTGGAGGAGGCGGAATATTCCCGCGAAGCAGCGCGGCGGGCAGAAAACCGCATTATCGTCGCCGACAGCGCCAAATTCGGCCGCAGCGCCCCGATCATCATCGACGATCCCGCCATGTATGACATGATGGTCACCGACGATGTACCACCTCCGGATATCCGAGCCATGCTCGACCGCAATGAAATCGATCTTGTCATCGCCAGTCAGCGCCGGATGGAGCAGCTCTAGCCGGAGCGGTTCGCTTTTCGCAATTCCTGCGAAAAAGCGCGCCCTCTCTTCCTGTTAACGCTTCAGCTTCTGCACATGGCTTCCAGGGTCAACGCCGCCTTGCTGGCGTGGCGCTCCTTGTGACGGAGCAGACGGAAGCTGCGGACCGGGAGGTCGAAGGCCGCTCGCACCAGCAATCCCTGCTGCAGATAAGCCGTGGCCGCCGCACTGGAAATTGCCGCCGCGCTCTGCCCGGAGCAGACCGCCGATAGCACGGCCTCATTCGACGGCAGCACCAGCGCCACGCTAAGCTCATGCGGCGAAGTGCCGAGCTTGATGATGGCATTTTCGAATTCGGACCGCGTACCCGAACCTTCCTCGCGCATCACCCACGATGTCCCGGTGACAAGATCGCCAACGGTCAGGCTCCGGCCATCGGCCCAGAGATGATCTGGCGGCACGACGATGGCAAGCGCATCCTGCGCAACGACTTTCATCGACAGAACCGGCGCATCCACCTCCCCTTCGACGAAGCCCAATTCGGCGGTACCTTCGATGACCGCCTCGGTGACCGTACGCGTATTGCCGATCGTCAGATCGAGCTCGATGCCAGGATAATCGCGGTGAAAGCGCATCAGCACGGGTGGCAGCCAATAGCTGGCGATGGTCTGACTGGCGCGTAGGCTAAGCCGGCCGCGCTGCAGGCCGCCGAGTTCGGATAGCATGAGCTCCGCCGAGCGTACGCGAGCCAGCGTCGCCTTCGCCTCGCCGAGAAAGGTACGGCCGGTTTCCGTCAGCTCGATTCGCCGGCCGACACGGTGAAACAGCTCGACGCCATAGTAGCCTTCGAGGTTCTTGATGGCCGCACTGACAGCCGACGGCGTCAAATGAATAGCCTCTGCAGCATGGGTCAAATGTTCCCGCTCGGCGACGGCGACAAAAATAGCGAGCTGCTCAAAGGTCATGGGAAATCATTCTAATTAATCGAACGAAACATAGAATAATATTCGATGGATGTCGACGTCGAGAGGTGAGAGTTTCTCTTTATAGCAAATTCTCGTAGCCGAACGGCGGTTCGCATGCCCCTTTTCCACCGAGCCAATATTATCCTCCCGGGTCTTGCCCTGACGAGCCTCGTGGCCCTCCTCGCCTATGCTGGCGAGCACATCGAGATCGGCATTCTCGGCGGCAGATGGATCGAAAGCCTGGTGCTCGCCATTGCACTCGGCATTGTCATCTGCACCGTAAAGCCCCTGAAGCCCGCGCTGCGCCCCGGCATCGATTTCAGCGCCAAGATCCTGCTGGAAATTGCCATTGTCCTGCTCGGAGCCTCGATCAGCCTCTCGGCCATCAGCAGCGCCGGCGTCTGGCTGATCGCCGGCATCGCCATTGTCGTTGTGCTGTCGATCGCAGCGACCTACATGATCGGCCGGCTGCTCGGCCTGCCGCCGAAACTGGCGACTTTGATTGCCTGTGGCAACTCCATCTGCGGCAACTCGGCCATCGTCGCCGTAGCCCCGGTCATCGAGGCCGGTTCGGAGGAAATTGCCGCCGCTCTTGCCTTCACCGCCGTGCTCGGCATCGCCGCCGTCTTCCTGCTGCCGCTTCTCTATTTCCACGCCGGCATGAGCGTACCGCAATATGGCGTGCTGGCAGGATTGACAGTCTATGCCGTGCCGCAGGTGCTTGCCGCCACTGCGCCGGTCAGCCTCCTTGCCGTGCAGACCGGCACCCTGGTCAAGCTTGTGCGCGTGCTGATGCTCGGGCCTGTCATCTTCCTGCTAGGCATCCTCACCAAGACGGAAACGGCGGGGATCGATAGCCGCACAGGCCACCGCCACTCGCTGGTCCCCTGGTTCATCTGCGGCTTTCTCGGGCTGATGGCGCTGCGCTCTTTCGGCCTGATCCCGGACGCGCTGGTCACGCCGATGGCGGTGGCCTCCAACATCCTGACGGTGATTGCGATGGCGGCGCTCGGCCTGTCGGTAAATATCCGCTCCGTTGCCCATGCCGGCGGCCGGGTGATCACCGCAGCCACGCTGTCCCTGCTGACGCTCGGTGTCATTAGCTATGGGCTGATAGCCGCCCTGCAAATCCAGTAGGTCCGGCGTTGTCGTGGGGTTTGCCCGAAGCCAACAGCATCGCAATCTCGTTCGCCGGTAAGGGATAACCGAATGCATAGCCCTGAAGTCCATCACAGCCGGCGCGCGCCAGGAGCCGCGCATGATCCTCGGTTTCCACGCCCTCGGCGATGACCTCCACACTGAGGGCTCTCGCTATTTCCACGATCGCGCCAACCATGCGGCGCTGTTCGTCTGAAACGGTGATAGCCGTCACCAACTGCCGGTCGATCTTCAGCCGCTTCGGCTTCAGTTTCACCAGCCCGATCAGCGAGGCATGGCCGGAGCCGAAATCATCGATCTCGATCTCGATGCCCATCTGTTTGATCGCGTCGATATTGGCGAGCAACTTGTCGTCGGGATCGTCGAGAAAGATCGTCTCGATCAATTCGAAGGCAATGGCATGGCTTGGGATATTCTGCGCCTGCAGCCGTTCGATCAGATGTGGATCGGCCAGACGGCTTCCCGAGATGTTGACGGCGATTCGCGGCGGCGTCAGGCCCTGCAGGGCCCAGGCAGCGCGGTCGAACAGCACGCGGCTCAGGATGGCCGCGTCGATCTCGGCCGTCAGCCCGTATTCCTCAGCCACCTTGAGGAAGGCAGCCGGCGCCAGCAGGCCCTTCTCCGGATGCCACCATCGGGCCAGCGCCTCCACTCCAACGATCTGCCTACTACGCGCGTCAACCTGGATTTGATAGAAAGGCACAATTTCACTTCGCGTCAGCGCCAGTCGCAATTCCTCAGCCAGTTGCCGTGCGGCCTGTAGATCGGATTGCAGTTTCGACGTGAAGAATTCGACGCGGTTGCGGCCGAGTTTCTTGGCCTGATAGAGCGCGATATCGGATTCCGCCAGGAGGTTGCCGGCCTCGTCAACGACGCTCCAAGCGGCGCCGATCGAGGCGCCCACCTGCAGCATGTCATGGCCGAAGCGAACGTCGCGCCGCAGCCGCCAGAGAATATCCTCGGCAATGGTCCTGAGTTCATCGGCACTATCGAGGTTGACCAATACCACGACGAACTCGTCGCCACCGATGCGGGCGACGATGTCATCGGCAGCAATCGCTCCGGAAATCCGCACCGCTGCATTCTGCAGCGTCACGTCACCGGCCGCATGTCCCCATTTGTCGTTGATCTGTTTGAAACAATCGAGATCGATGTGCAGCACGGCGAGCGTCTTGACCGCCGCATTGGCGCGCAGTTCGGTCAGGCGGCGATCGAAACACCGGCGGTTGGGGAGACCGGTCAGATAGTCATGATCGGCGGCATGTTCGATGCGAGCACGGCTCTGCTCCAGCGCGATTGCGCGAGCTTCCGCGACCGCCTTCTGGTTGGTGAGCTCGCGGTTGAGCAGCACATCGGCCGTGACATCCCACTCCGCACCGATCAGAGACGGCTGGCCGTCAGGCCCCTCGTAAAAATGGGCGCGCGAGCGAAGATAACGTATATTTCCTCCGGGCAGGACGATCCGAAATTGCGAATTGTAAAAACCCTTTTCCGCAATCGCTGCCTCGAACTCGGCGATTGCCCGCTCGACATCGTCGGGATGAAGAGCGCTCAGCCAGATCGCGGAGGAGACTTTGCGATCTGTACGGCCGGTCTGATAAAGCTTGTGCATCTGCGGATCCCAGAGCACTTCCTCTCCGTTCAAACTATGTTCCCAGACGCCGATTTGAGACGTCTCCAGTGCCAATTCCAGCCTCCTCAAGAGGTCTTGGAACTCCTGTTCGGATCGCCCTGACACCGTCTCTTCCACCGAGTTCGAACCCCCTCCGGGCACATGAAAAGTTTGCATGATTTCGGCGGTATCTTTGCACCACTCCCTTTAGCGATATTTAATAGCCCTTCAGTAGCTGCGGGCTTTTGCCTGCAACTATTGGTGCGATCAATTTGTAGTTAATGATTATGGCGCGGAGGGTTGGCCGCGATGTTGCGGAAATCGGCAGCGCCGTCGAGCACCGCGCCATCGGAAAGTTGGGTGACTGAGCGGCGGTAGATGCGTTGCCAAGGCGTCGCGTCCGGCGGAACCGCCGGGATGCCGTCGCCCTTGCGCCGCTCGATTTCGGTCTCGTCGACCAGCATGTCGCAGCGGCCATGATTGAAATCGATGCGGATGGTGTCCCCGGTCCGCACCCATGCAAGGCCGCCGCCGGCGGCGCTTTCCGGCGAGGCGTTCAGGATCGACGGGCTGTCGGCTGTACCCGATTGGCGGCCGTCACCGATCGTGGGCAGACTGCGGATGCCCCGCTTCAGCAACGCGTCCGGCGGCTGCATGTTGACCACCTCGGCAGAGCCCGGCCAACCGATCGGCCCTGCGCCGCGAATGACGAGGATCGTGTTCTCATCGATACCGAGATCGGCATCATTGATGCGCTTGTGATAGTCCTCCGATCCGTCGAACACCACCGCCCTGCCTTCGAACACGCCCTCGCGGCCCGGCTCCTGCAGATAGCGGCGGCGGAAATCCTCCGAAACGACACTCATCTTCATGATCGCGAAATCGAAGAGATTGCCTTTCAGCACCAGGAAGCCCGCCCGCTCCTTCAGCGGCTCGGCGAAAGGACGGATAACCTCGCGGTCGGTGGCTTCCCTGCCCTTCAGGTTCTCCGCCATCGTCTTGCCGGTGACCGTCGGACAGTCGCCGTCGAGCTTGCCGGCCTGCAGCAGCTCCCACATGACGGCCGGCACGCCGCCGGCGCGGTGGAAGCGCTCGCCGAGATAGGCGCCTGCCGGCTGCACATTGGCAAGCAGCGGAATGTCGAATCCATGCACCTGCCAATCATCTGGATGGAGCTCGACCCCGGCGTGCTTGGCCATCGCCGCTAGATGCGGCTGCGCATTGGTGGAGCCGCCGATGGCCGAATTGACTTTGATGGCATTCAGGAAGGCCGGACGGGTCAGGACATCGGATGGCTTGATATCTTCCAGCACCAGTTCGACGGCGCGCCGCCCGGTGCGGTAGGCCATCTGCCCGCGTTCGCGATAGGCGCCGGGAATGGCGGCGCAGCCGGTGAGCGACATGCCGAGCGCCTCGGCCATGGCGTTCATTGTCGAGGCCGTGCCCATGGTGTTGCAATGGCCGATCGAAGGCGCCGAGGCGAGCGACGCTTCCATGAAACCCTCTTCGTCGATCTCCCCGGCCGCCAGCTTGCGGCGCGAGCGCCAGATCACCGTGCCGGAACCGGCCAGCTCGCCATCGTGCCAGCCATCGAGCATAGGACCGCCGGAGAGAACGATCGCCGGAATATTGACCGTGGAGGCTGCCATCAACGCCGACGGCGTGGTCTTGTCGCAACCCGTCGTCAGCACGACGCCATCGAGCGGATAGCCGTAAAGCACTTCGACAAGGCCGAGATAGGCGAGATTGCGGTCGAGTGCTGCCGTCGGACGCTTGCAATTCTCAAACATGGGATGGGTCGGGAATTCAATCGGAATGCCGCCGGCATCGCGAATGCCGTCGCGGATGCGCTTGGCGAGATCGAGGTGATGGCGGTTGCAGGGCGTCAGGTCGCTGCCGCTCTGGGCAATGCCGATAATTGGCTTGCCGGAGCGCAGCTCTTCCGGCGTGATGCCATAATTCATGAAGCGTTCGAGATAGAGCGCGGTCATGTCGATATGATCGGGATTGTCGAACCAGTCCTGCGAACGCAGACGGCGCTTGGATATGCCGTTGTCGGTCATGTCTTCCTCAGGTCTTTCCTCGAGCATTCTTTTCTTCCAGATGCGCCAGCAAGCCACTGTGATCGCTTTCGCCGCCACCCTGCTCCACGAATTCGGCAAACTCCGCCCTAACGGCCTCGGTCAACGGCAGATGAAGCGACAAGCTTTGCGCTGCGGCCAGAACGGCGTCGAGATCTTTCAGTTGGTTGCGCGACGTGCCGCCGGGTACGAAATTGCGCTCGATCATGCGCTGACCATGCAGCTCCAAAATCCGGCTTTCGGCAAAGCCACCGCGAATGGCGGTGCGAAACGCCTCGCGCGAGCCGCCGCCGGCTTCGACGAGAAGCATGGCCTCCGCGATCGCGCCGATGGTGACCGCGACGATCTGCTGGTTGCCGAGCTTGGCGAGCTGGCCGGCGCCGCTTGGCCCCACACGGGTAACCCGGCCGAGCGGGGCCAGCACGTCGCGGATACGATCGATGATTTCGGCCTCGCCGCCCGCCATGATCGCCAGCGTCCCGGCAACCGCGCCGACCACGCCGCCGGAGACTGGGGCATCGATGTGATGAACGCCGCGCTTGGCCAATTTAGCTGCATTCTCGCGGGCGGCCGGCGGCGGAATGGAACTATGGTCGACCACAACAACGCCGGGGTCCAATGCTTCAGCGACGCCGCTTCCGAACAGCACCTCACTGACCGCACCGGCATTGGTCAGCATGGTGAACAAGACGGCGGCACCTTTCGCAGCCTCTGCCGCCGTCGCGGCAACGGTTGCCCCATCGGCCGCCAATGCGTCAGCCTTGCTCCGATCGCGGTTCCAGACGGTGACTGCAAAGCCGGACCCGAGCAAACGCCGCGCCATCGGGGCTCCCATCAGCCCGGTTCCGAGAAAAGCAATCTTCCGATCGCTCATGCAATGCGTCCTTCCAATTCGTCTTCGATATGGACCTGAATGATCTCATCGAAAGAGTTCTCGGCCACAAAACCCAATTCCCGGGCCCGCGTCGCCGTAAAGCCTTGCGCCCAGCCGGCAACGATCCTCATCACCAACTCGTCCGGCTCGCGGCGGATCAACTTTACCGCTTTGTCGCCGGCAATGCGACGGAGAGCCTCGATCTGCTCGCCAACTGTCGCGCTGACGCCCGGCATGGAGAGACTCCGGTCAGCCCCAACCGGCGTAAGATCGATCGTCGCGCCGTGGATGAGAAATCCGACCGCCGAGCGCGGCGAGGCATGCCAATGCCGCACATCCTCCGGCACCGGCAGCACGGCTTCCTGGCCGATCAGCGGCTCGCGCAATATGCCGGAGAAGAAACCGGAGGCCGCCCGATTCGGTTTGCCGGGACGAATGCAGATGGTTGGCAGGCGAATACCGATGCCATCGAAAATACCGCGCCGCGTATAGTCGGCCAGCAGCAGTTCGCTGATCGCCTTCTGCGTGCCGTAGCTGGTGAGCGGCGTCAGATGGAAATCGTCGGGGATAGGCGTCGGAAAGGGCGAGCCGAAAACAGCGCAGGAAGAGGTAAAGACGACACGCGGACGATAGCCATCCTCGGCATGGACGGCACGGATCGCCTCGAAGAGTTGCCGGGTGCCGTCGAGATTGATGCGATACCCCTTGTCGAAATCGAGTTCCGCCTCGCCGGAGACGATCGCCGCGAGATGGAAGATCACATCCGGCCGGCGGGCGATGATCTTCTCCGCCGCTCCCGGCGCGGATAGATCCCGGGCACGAGCCTTCACCTTGCCTGTAAAACCCCGAGGCAAAGGGGGTTCGATGACGTCGACCAATGTCAGCCTGGTGATCTGCCGGCTCCCGAGACCGCCATCGGCGATCAACCGTGCGGTCAGTTTTCGGCCAATCATGCCGGCTGCTCCGATGATGGCGATGTGCATGGAATCCTCCCTCCTGAATGACCATCAGCGGGCGGCTCCTCCGGCCCGATGTACGTCAATCATGTGCCTAACTGTTTGATAAACCCATGACGTCAGCATGCAAATGAAATTGGCGAACAAGGGGCGAAATCTTCGAAAAACAGATTGGCCGAAATGGAAAATATGACAGCCAGGTGAGATAAAAAAGGGCGGGACCTTGCGGTCCCGCCCACGACATATCGAGCACTGGGGGTACTGCCTGACACGGCTCTCCTATTCGGCGGCGATCGGGAGAACCTCTGCCGAATGGGTGTTGTTGTCGTTGTGATGATGCTGCTTCAGCGGACGGTTGCCCGTCAGCCTCCGGATCAGCACGTAGAACACCGGCGTCATGAAGATGCCGAAGAACGTTACGCCGATCATGCCCGAGAACACAGCGACACCCATGGCGGCGCGCATCTCGGCACCGGCGCCGGTCGAGGTGACCAAGGGCACTACGCCCATGATGAAGGCCATCGAGGTCATCAGGATCGGGCGCAGACGCAGGCGGCTGGCTTCGACGGCGGCCTGCATCGGCGTGCGGCCTTCGAATTCCAGCTCGCGGGCGAATTCCACGATCAGGATCGCGTTCTTCGCCGACAGGCCGACGAGCACCACCAGGCCGATCTGCGTGAAGATGTTGTTGTCTCCACCCGTGAGCCAGACGCCGGTCAGCGCCGCCAATACGCCCATCGGCACGATCATGATGATGGCGAGCGGCAAGGTCAGGCTCTCGTATTGGGCGGCCAGCACGAGGAAGACCAGCAGCAGTGCCAGCGGGAAAACAACGACGCTGGAATTGCCGGCCAGAATCTGCTGGTAGGTCAAGTCCGTCCATTCGAAATCAATGCCGGGCGGCAACGTCTCATGCAGAATCTTCTCGATCGCCGCCTGTGCCTGGCCCGACGAGTAGCCAGGCGCCGGACCGCCATTGATATCGGCTGCAAGGAAGCCGTTATAGCGGTTCGTGCGTTCCGGACCGGTGGTGGCGTCCACCTTCAGCAGGGCTGAAAGCGGGATCATCTGGCCCGATGCCGCACGAACCTTCAACTGACCGATATCTTCCGGCTGAGCGCGGAACTTGGCATCGGCCTGCACGCGGACGCTGTAGGTGCGGCCGAAGGCGTTGAAGTCGTTCACGTAGAGCGAACCGAGGTAGATCTGCAGCGTCTGGAAGACGTCCGTGACGGAGACCCCGAGTTGTTCGGCCTTGGCGCGGTCGAGATCGGCAAAGAGCTGCGGCACGTTGATCTGGAAGCTCGAGAAGATGCCGGTGAGTTCCGGCGTCTGGTAGGCCTTGGCGATCACTGCCTTGGCCGCCTGGTCGAGCGCCTGGTTACCGAGGCCGGCGCGATCCTCGATCTGCAGCTTGAAGCCGCCTGTCGTGCCGAGGCCGTTGACCGGCGGCGGCGGGAACATGGCGATGAAGGCATCCTGGATGGCGCCGAACTTCTGGTTCAGCGCCATGGCGATCGCCCCGCCCGAAAGGTCCGGCGTCTTGCGCTCGTCGAAGTCCTTCAGCGTCACGAAAACAATGCCGGCATTTGAGGAATTAGTGAAGCCGTTGATCGACAGGCCCGGGAAGGCGATCGCATTGGCGACGCCCGGCTGGGCGAGCGCAATATCGGTCATGCGCTTGATCACGTCCTCCGTGCGGTCAAGGCTCGCAGCATCCGGTAGCTGTGCAAAGCCGATCAGATACTGCTTGTCCTGCGACGGCACGAAACCGCCGGGAACTGTGGTGAACAGGCTGTAGGTCGCCCCCACCAGCGCGAGATAGAGCACCATGACGATGCTCTTGCGCGACACTAGGCCGCCGACGCCCTTGCCGTAGTACTTCGAACCGGCCCCGAACGCCCGGTTGAAGCCGCGGAAGAACCAGCCGAAGATCGCGTCCATGAACCGCGTCAACCAATCCTTCGGCGCATGATGGCCCTTCAGGAGCAGGGATGCCAGTGCCGGAGACAGAGTGAGCGAGTTGAAGGCAGAGATGACGGTCGAGATTGCTATCGTCAGCGCGAACTGGCGGTAAAACTGGCCGGACAGACCGGAGATGAAGGCGAGCGGCACGAAGACCGCGACGAGGACCAGCGCGATCGCGACGATCGGACCGGAGACCTCCTTCATGGCCTTGTAGGTGGCGTCTCGCGGACTAAGCCCGTTCTCGATATTGCGTTCGACGTTCTCAACCACCACGATCGCGTCGTCTACGACGATACCGATCGCCAGCACTAGGCCGAACAGACTGAGCGCGTTGATCGAGAAGCCGAAGACATACATCACCGCAAAGGTGCCGATGATCGACACGGGAACGGCGATCAGCGGGATGATCGAGGCGCGCCATGTCTGCAGGAACAGGATGACGACGAGGACGACGAGCGCGATGGCTTCGAGCAACGTGTCGATCACCTTCTCGATCGAGGCGCGGACGAATTTCGTCGTGTCGTAGACGATCTCGTACTTGACACCCGCCGGCATGGCCTGCTGCAGCTGGTTCATGGTCGAGCGCACGTTGTTGGCGATCTCGATCGCGTTCGAACCGGGCGCCTGGAGAACCGCGACGGCGACGGCCGGCTTGCCGTCGAGCAGCGAACGCAGCGTATAGTCTTCCGCACCGAGCTCGACGCGGGCAACGTCGCGAAGGCGGGTGATCTCGCCGTTGGCGCCCGTCTTGACGATGATGTTGCCGAACTCCTCGGGTGTGCGCAGGCGGCCCTGCGCATTGACGTTGAGCTGCAGATCCACGCCCGGCCGGCTGGGTGAGGCACCGATGATGCCGGCCGCAGCCTGGACGTTCTGGGAGCTGATCGCATTGCTGATGTCGCTGGCGGCAAGATTATGCTCGGCCGCCTTCTGCGGATCGATCCACACGCGCATGGAATAGTCGCCGGCGCCGAAGACCTGCACCTGCCCGACGCCTTCGATGCGGGCGAGCCGATCCTTCACGTTCAGGGTCGCATAGTTTCGCAGATAGGTGATGTCGTGGTCGGCCCCGTCCGAGACGAGGTTGACGACCATGATGAAGTCGGGCGAGCTCTTGACGGTCGTGATGCCGAGAGCACGGACTTCCGTGGGCAGGCGCGGCTCGGCCTGCGAAACGCGGTTTTGCACGAGCTGCTGCGCCTTATCCGGATCGGTGCCGAGCTTGAAGGTGACCGTCACGTTGAGAACGCCGTCTGATGTTGCCTGGCTGGACATGTAGAGCATGCCCTCGACGCCGTTGATCTGCTCTTCGAGCGGCGTCGCCACGGTTTCGGCGATGACGGTCGGGTTGGCGCCGGGATAGGTGGCGCGCACGACAATTGACGGCGGCACGACCTCTGGATATTCGGAGATCGGCAGCGCTCTAAGGCCGATCAGGCCGGCGACCACGATGAGGACCGAAAGAACACCGGCAAAGACCGGGCGGTCAACAAAGAATCTGGAGATGTTCATATCAAGGCCCCCTCCGGGGTGAAAACGGATGCAAAACCCTGTCCGGCGATTTGGAAGCCGCCGGCGGATCATGCGATTTCGGATATCGGCCTTCTGCCCACGGGCAGAAGGCGAAGTCTTATTGAGCGGTCGCGACCTTCTCAGCCATCTGCGGTGCGACGACTGCACCGGGACGGATGCGCTGCAGTCCGTTGACGACGATCTTTTCGCCGACTTTCAAGCCGTTCTCGATCACTCGCTGCCCGTCGACCAGCGACCCGAGTTGGACCTGCCGGTAATTGACCTTGTTATCACCATCAACGACGAAGACGAACTTCTTGTCCTGATCGGTGCCGACTGCGCGGTCGTTGATGACGATCCTGTTTTCAGCTTTCGGCTGACCCATGCGAACACGCACGAACTGACCCGGGATCAGACGGCCGCCGGGATTGTCGAAGACCGCGCGCACCGCGATCGTGCCGCTGGCTGCATCCACCTCGTTGTCGATGAGCTGCAGCTTGCCGGTGATCGGCGTGCCATTGTCGTTGGAGGTGCCAATCTGCACGGGGATCTGCTCGACCGGCGGAGCCGCTCCATCAGTGACCGGGAGCTGTGAAAGCGCCTGGGTGACCGTCTGTTCGCTGGCATTGAAGCTGGCATAGATCGGATCGACCGAAACCAGGGTCGTCAGTGCCGGCGAAGCCGAACCGGCGGCAACGAGGTTGCCAACCGTAACCTCGATCTTACCGACGCGGCCGGCGATCGGCGCGCGAACCTGCGTATAGTCGAGGTTCAACTGTGCCGTCTGCAGCGCGGCTTGCGCCGCCTTCAGATTGGCGGCGGCTTCGGCGTAATTGCTGGCGCGCGTGTCCATATCGCTCTGCGAAATCGTCTTGTTGTCGGAGAGCTTCTGGCCGCGGTCGACTTCGACCTTGGCGAGATCCAGCTTGGCCTTGGCCGCAACAACTTCCGCCTGCGCCTGGGCGACGGCCGCCTCATAGGGTGCCGGATCGATCGTCACCAGCAGGTCGCCCTGCTTGACCAACGCGCCTTCGCGGAAATGCACCGACAGGATGGCGCCGGCCACACGCGGACGGACCTCCACACGGTCGATGGCTTCGAGCCGGCCGGAAAACTCCTGCCAAGTCGTGATGTCGCGCGCCTCGACGGCGGCGACGGTGACGGGGATCGCCGGCTTCGCAGCCGGGGCCGCCGTCTCAGTCGCTTGAGCGCCGCGGGGCATATCGAGATAGAAGGCTGCGCCTGCAACGGCCGCAGCAACACCCATGCCGGCGCCCCATAGGGCCCAGCGCTTACCGTTGGACTTCATGTTAGTCTCTCCTGTTGATCCCGGCTTGGGGCACGGGATCGAAAATTCCTAGCGTCTCGACATCATCAGACTTGGACGATCAAGCCTGCACATCCTCGACAAAGTTCCTGAAACAACAGCAGACATCCTGCTGCCATGACGGCTTATCCTTAGACTGTCCGCCGTAGATGGTGGGCCAGCCTGTCCCGGCGGGAAGGACTTGCTGGCGAACACGGACGCCGGCCCCTTTCAGGCGGCTGCCGTATTCCATGCCCTCGTCGCGGAGCGGGTCGTCCTCGGCCGTGAGCACCAATGCCGGCGCGAGGCCCGAAAGCCGCGAACAGTATCGAGGCGCTGCATAAGGATGGCAGACACCGCCCAGGAAACCCAGGTATCGGTTCCAACCCTCCGTCCAACGCTCGCGCATGCCGCTTTCCTCCGCCTGGAGGAAAGATTTCGATCCCATGAAAGGATCAAGCAAAGGCGAAATCAGCACCTGTCCGTCCAGCGAACCGGGCATCTGATCGCGCGCCTTTAAAGCCACGCCCGCTGCAACGTTGCCACCCGATTCCTCACCGGCGACAAAGAGCAGCGATTTCTTCGCCCCGCCCAGCGCAAGCATGTTCCGCTTGTTACCGAGATAGGCGAGAATCCCGTAGGCGCTTTCCAGGACCTGCGGAAAGGCATTCTGGTTGCCGTTGGTGTAGTCGGCAGCAACCACGATCGCCCCAGCTTCCGCAAGACTTGCAGCCACTGGCCGATCAATTGCATGTTCGGTGTCGATAAAGGCGCCACCGTGCAGGTAAAGCACGATGGGTGCCGCCTTCTTCAGACCTTCACCGTTGTAGACCCGTGCTGCAACCGGCCCCGTGGGCACATTTTCCAGCATCACATCTTTCCACGGCGCACTCATGGGCACACATCCTTATCTATTCGATTGAACATGATCTCTTCCGAAAACCGTTTCACACGCTTCAGGATCATGTTCCGGATTGCGCGGCTCCAAGCGCCCCATGCCGCGTTGCAACATTCACATCTACAACATATTGTTATTCCGTTCTCAGAATAAGTGGCCTATATTCGATCAGACTATTCACGAGAACAAACAATCGACCGTTTTTTCCGCTGCGGTCAAAAAGGCGCCTCAAAATGGACCAGCTATCAGCAATGCGGGCCTTCGCACGCGTGGTGGAGACGGGCAATTTCACCCGCGCCGCAACGACCCTCTCGATGCCAAAGGCGACGGTGACGACGCTCATTCAGTCGCTCGAGTCGCATCTGCACACGAAGCTCCTGAACCGCACGACCCGTCGCGTCATGGTAACGACAGACGGCGCTCTCTACTATGAACGCGCCATTCAGATCCTCTCCGAAATCGAGGAACTGGACGGCAGCATCAGCAACTCGCAAAGCCTGCCAAGCGGTCGCCTGCGCGTCGAGATGGCGGGCGCCTTTGCTGACACCATCGTCATGCCGGCAATCTGCGATTTTCACCAGCGGTATCCCGACATCCGTATCGACCTTGGCGTCGGCGACCGGCTGGTGGACTATCTGGCGGAGAATGTCGATTGCGCCCTGCGCGCGGGCATGCCGAGCGATCAGTCGCTGATTGCCCGGCGCGTGGGAGAAGTGCATCTTGTCACCTGCGCCGCTCCTCGCTATATCGAAAAATTCGGCATGCCCGAACGGCCGGAAGAGTTGGAAAGCAGCCACTATGCGATCAGCTATTTTCGCGCGCAGACCGGCCGGACAATTCCGTTCGAATTCCACCGCGGCAACGAATCGCTGGAAATCAACCCGCGCTATATCCTCTCGGTCAACGACAGCCGCAGCTATGTCAACGCCGCATTGACCGGCCTTGGCATCGCCCAGACGCCGACGTTCATGGTCCGAGACGCGCTCGCCAAGGGCGACCTCGTCCCCATCCTACCCGGCTGGACGCGCCCGCCCCTGCCGCTCCACATCGTCTATCCCCCGAATCGGCATCTCAGCAACAAGGTGCGCGTGTTCGTCGACTGGCTGGCAAAGCTGCTGGCAACGTCACGGCTCGGGGCCGCTTAGTTCCCTTCTCCCCGCGCGGAGAGAAGGGAATGCTGCCATGATCTTATATCATCAGCTCCAGGAGGCTCCGGCCGGCTGGCGGACCGTCGCGTTCAGCCGATTCCAGACATTGTCCACGGCAACCGAGATGATCAAAGCGGATAGTGCTTTTTCGTCATAGTATTTGGCCGCCTCATTCCAGATTTCATCGCTCACCGCGTCCGGCCGGTCGGCTAGCCGGGTCATCGCCTCGCCGAGCGCAAGGGCTGCGCGTTCGGCATCGGTGAAATAGGGGATCGTGTCCCATGGAGTGGTGTAGCTTGATTTCATAGCCATCGGTGATTTCCGGTAGGGTCGGGTTGCTTAGAGCCAACCTGAGGGACACCACCGATGACCGACGACATGATGAACCTGCGCTCACTCGTTGAGAAGAGCGCTGATGCCGATTTGCTGCGGGAGATGATCGGCTTTGCTGCCGAGAAGCTGATGGCGCTGGAGGTCGGCACGAAGACCGGCGCGGCCTATGGCGAGAAGAATGGCTTCCGGCTGGCCCAGCGTAACGGCTATCGCGACCGGGATTGGGAGACACGGGCGGGCACCGTCGAGCTGCGCATTCCCAAGCTTCGCACCGGCAGCTACTTCCC